>NZ_SLXB01000001.1 GCF_004342845.1 Prevotella heparinolytica
AGCGTGCCGGCGATGATGGCGGCTGCTAAGGCCGCGCAGAGTGCCAGCGCCATGGCGGCTACTGTGGTGCCGAGGGCCCGCAGGGTGCGGGAAGGGAACGGGTGCTTTCCGGTTTTCATCGTATGACAGGTTTTCATCTCTTGCCTCCTTTCTTTGTGTTTACATTATCGTGTCCTATGAGCCAGACCAGCGACACCCCGGCCTTCGTGGGGCCGAACCACCGGCGTTGCCGGGTGGCCTGCCACAGGTAGCACTCCCTTTGGTGGGTTTCGCACCAACCTTTGGGCACGTACTCGAAGTACTCCCCGCCCAGGTAGCCGATGCCTATGGTGAAGTCGAGGTTCAGCCTCCGCCCTATCGGGGCGGAGTAGCCGTAGGCGATGCCCCCGCCGTAGCTCCAGCGGTCGCCGAGGTAGCCCTTGCCGCCCCATTCCAGGTCGTAGGTAAGCAGCTGCCCGTACAGCCCTATGTGGTGCCCCGTCAGGGGCTTGCGCCCGTAGCTCAGCCAGCGGCGCACCTCCAGGTCGCCGCCGTAGATGCGGTGGTAGCGGTGGCGGCTGTCGCTCTTGAGCCAGGTGTACATCCAGTTCCCGGCCACCGACCAGCCGCGCCCGAGGTAGAACTCCAGCCCGAGGTTGGGAAGCACCACGGCGTCGTAGAGCAGGTTGGTCTTCACGGCCATGTAGAAGGGCCTGCGGTCGCGGGAGGGGGGGACCGCTCCCTCCTTTTCGGGCGGAAGGATGTAGACGGTGTCCTTCACGGCTTGCTGCGCCTCCTCGGACTCGTACCACACGCGCAGGGTGGAGGCGCGCAGCTCGGGGAAGAAGCGGCTTTCCATGTACCTCCAGGCGTGGCCGCCGCCCGCCATGGCCAGCCGGCGCTTGCGACCGTCGGACACCTTGCCGCCGGCGGTGACCCACTCGGGGGTGTAACGGAGGATGTCGAGCACCTCGTGGCGGTAGGGCATGTATTCGTCGGAGAGCACGAGCCTTTCAAGCCCCTCCCAGTCCACGCCCTTGGGAACGGTCGAGAGCCAGCCGAACTCGTGGGGGAAGTAGCCGGAGACCATCCGGCGGATGGCCTCCGCGCGCCGCTCGGAGAGGCGCTGGTTCAATGCCGTGCTTCCCTCGGGGGAGGCGCCCCCCGTGACACGCAGGCCGCGGATGCGGCGGGAGGGGTCCCGGAGCAGGGCGCTGAAACGTTCGGTGAAGGCGCGAACGCGCGCGCCGTTCTCACGGAAATAGGGGTCGAGGCGCGATTCGCCCTGACGGAAATAGACGCGCACGGAGTCCGTGCCGCCGCGGAAGTCGGATTCCTGCCCCCGGGAATGCCCGAGGGAAAGCAGGAAAAGCAGGAGAAGGAAGGGTCTTTTCATTGCCTGTGAATAAGGGTTATACATCTTTTTCATCTTGCTTGCCCTTGTGCACGGCAAGGGGGAGGAGGCCTGCCGGAATCTCCCGCAAAGGCCGTGGGCAAGGGGGTCAGGGCAAGCCGCCTCTTACGAAGAGGTGAGGGAAGGAAGGAGGGAGGGGGGCATGGGCGGGACTTTCCGGGGCGGATTCCTTATGGCGGGGACACGCTTCCCGGCGGATGCGGAGGCGAAATGGCGGGGGACGCAAACGTTCGTGTAAATAATATTTATAAAATATTCATCCTAAAGCTTGTTAATATGGGATAAAAGTGGTTTATTTGCAGAGACTTACGGGCAAGACAACACCTCTTCGTAAGAGGTGGGATGTAAAACGTTGTCGGTAAGGCGAATGCCTTGGGGGGCTCATGCCCCGATCCTCTCCAGCAGCCCGCGGTTGGCCTCCGCCAGCCGTTCGTCTTTTATCCCTTCGATGTATATGAGCGTGGTCTTGGTATCGGTATGCCCCAGCGCCTTGGAGATGACGGGCAGGTCGACGCCCTGTTCGTAGGCGATGCTCGCCCAGGAGTGGCGTGCCACGTAGGAGGTGAGGTTGACCGCAATCCCCGCCTGCCGGGCAAGCAGCTTCAAAGAGCGGTTGTAGCGGTTCAGGGCGCAGGGGTAGGAGACAGGGCATATCCGTCCGTCCTTCACCTTATATAGTATAGGAAAGAGATAGTCCGTGCCCTCAGCCTTGTACTTCCCCAAGATGTCGAGCATGCACTTTTCGAGTTTCACCCTCACCTGCCGTCCCGTCTTGCAGCGCCGGTAGGTAAGCACCCCGTCCTTTACCTGCCGCTTCCTCAAGTGCGCCAGGTCGGTGAAGGGCATGCCCATGGCGTAGAAGGAGAAGAGGAAGAGGTCGAGGGCGGAAGCACCCGGAGCCGGTGCGGCCCCTTTCCCCTTTCCTCCCCCGCAGGGAGGGGGAAAGGAGGAAAGGACCAGCCTGCGCATCTCCTCCGCCCCGATGCTCCGCTTGACGGTACGCTCGTTGCCCGTGAACACGCCCTTGAACGGCGTCCTGTCCTTCACGAGCCGCTTTGCCGCCGCCTTGTTGTAGATGGCACGCAGGGAGCGCAGGTAGCACGAGGAGGTGTTGGGGCATACGCCCCTTTCGCGCAGCCAACGCTCGTATGCACGCACGGTGTCGGCATCCAGCGCGGATAGCGGCAGGTCCCTGCCGCCGTTGAAGCGGACGAAAGAGCGCACGGCCGTGCGGTAGTTGTCGGCAGTGGAGCGGCTTAAGCCTTTCATTGCCACATTGATGAAAACGGAAAGCGTGAGGACGGTGCTCCGCTCTTTACTTACGTTCCTTACTTTCTTTTCCTTCTCTCTTTTGCCGGCGGAGCTTACTCTTCGGAGTCCGTCTGCCCTTCTGAAATAAGATAGAATATTGAACATCTGTATCATGGTTTTGCGTTTCTTTGATTTGAACGCAAAAATACAGCGTGAACCTTAAATGAGAAAGTCTCTCTACAACGGATATTCCTCGAACGCATAGAGCAGCGTTGAGAGATAGCGTTCGCCCGTATCGGGCAGCAGGGCCACGATGGTTTTTCCTTCGTTTTCGGGCAACTGCGCCAAGCGGGTTGCAGCGGCAATGACAGCCCCGGAGGAGATACCCACCAGCAAGCCTTCGTCCTTCGCCAATTCGCGCCCGGTGCGGATGGCATCGTCGTTGGACACCTGTACGATTTCATCTATCACTGCTCTGTTGTAGTTTCTCGGAACAAATCCGGCACCGATACCCTGTATCTTGTGAGGACCGGGCTTCCCACCCGAAAGAACGGGAGAATCTTCCGGCTCAACGGCGACAATCTTCACCTTCGGGTTATGTGCTTTCAAGGCTGTGCCCACACCGCTTACAGTACCTCCTGTTCCCACGCCGGCCACGAAGATGTCGACCTTTCCATCCGTATCGCGCCAGATTTCCTGCCCTGTGGTACGCTCATGTGCCGCGGGATTGGCGGGGTTATCGAATTGTTGAAGAATCAGCGAGCCGGGAGTGACGGTTTTCAGCTCTTCGGCACGGGCAATAGCTCCCTTCATGCCGTCGGCACCCGGGGTCAACACCAATTCGGCTCCAAGCGCTTTCAAGAGGTTGCGCCGTTCCAGACTCATGGTATCGGGCATGGTCAATATCAGCTTATATCCTTTGGCAGCAGCCACGAAAGCCAGCCCTACACCGATATTGCCACTGGTGGGTTCGATGAGGGTGGCGCCCGGTTTCAGCAAGCCTTTTGTCTCGGCATCTTCGATCATGGCAAGCGCCACACGATCCTTTACGCTACCGGCGGGGTTGAAGTATTCCAGCTTGGCGATGATATCGGCTTTCAGCTCTTTGTTTCGATTGTAATTGTTCAGCTCCAGCAGGGGAGTGTTGCCCACCAAATCGGTGAGGCGTTGCGCTACTTTCTTCATATTCTTCTTCTTTTTTAATCTCATCTCCTTGAAACGAAGAGCGCCCGGTTATACTCGAACGACGGTATTGCTCTTCCTTTTCGGGAGGAAGCGAGAATGGTTTATTTTTCATACAGCAAAAATAGTGCGAAACCACCTTGCCCGAAATACCACAAATATGGTAAATACATACTATAAATGAGGGATATGTAGGATATTTAACGAGTATTTCATATCTTTGTTGCCACTTTTAAACTTAAGGATATCACGTAATGAGTCCACTCAATTTTACTCACATTCTGACACAGGCAGTCGACGAGCTATCGGAAAGCGAGTCATACAAAGGACTGTTCCAACAGCATACGGACGGCAATCCACTGCCTTCGGCGAAAATCCTGCGCGATATCATAGAATTGGCACGAGCCATCATCTTTCCCGGATATTTTGGAAACTCAACGGTAAACAGCCGCACGGTGACCTACCACATCGGCGTCAACGTAGAACGTCTGTTCGACCTGCTGACCGGACAGATTCTTGCCGGCCTCTGCTTTGCCGGCGACGGTGGCGAATGCAGTTGCTGTACCGAGATGCAACGCGAAGAAGCGACCCTGCTGGCCGCCAAATTCATCAGTCGCCTGCCGGAGATGAGACGCATACTTGCCACAGATGTGGAAGCCGCCTACAACGGCGATCCCGCCGCCCACTCGTTCGGCGAGGTCATCAGCTGTTATCCGGCCATCCGTGCCATCAGCAACTATCGCATCGCACACGAACTGCTCAAGCAAGGTGTCCCTCTGATTCCACGCATCATCACCGAAATGGCGCACAGCGAAACCGGCATCGACATCCATCCGGGAGCCGAGATAGGACGTTATTTCACTATCGACCACGGCACAGGTGTCGTCATCGGTGAAACCTGCATCATAGGGAACAATGTGAAGCTGTATCAGGGCGTGACACTCGGCGCCAAGAGCTTCCCGCTCGATGAAGACGGCAAACCCATCAAGGGCATTCCCCGTCACCCCATCCTGGAGGACAATGTCATTATCTACTCCAACGCTACCATATTGGGGCGCATCACCATCGGGAAAGGTGCTACCGTGGGCGGCAATATCTGGGTGACCGAAGATGTGCCGGCCGGAACAAGAATCGTACAGACAAAAGCCCGAAGATAAGTGAGCCACAGACCACGGAGCACAGAACCGAGAGACCGAAACCAAGAATCAAAGAATACTCAAAATAGTAAAAAAATAAATGAGCAAACAATCTTTTGAAATGATTGCCAAAACCTTTCAGGGACTGGAAGAAGTGCTGGCGCAAGAACTCACTGCACTGGGAGCCAACGACATCGAGATAGGCCGCCGCATGGTGTCCTTCAGCGGTGACAAAGAGATGATGTACAAAGCAAACTTCTGCCTGCGCACAGCCATCCGAATCCTGAAACCCATCAAGCACTTCGAGGCCAAAGACACCGACGAGGTCTACGAACAGATAAAAACCATCCGTTGGGAAGAGTATCTGGACACGGACAAAAACTTTGCCGTAGAACCCACCGTCTTCAGCGAAGAGTTCCGTCACTCAAAGTTCGTAGCCTACAAGGTGAAGGATGCCATTGTGGACTACTTCCGCGAGAAGACGGGTGAGCGTCCCGGCGTACGTGTCAACAAGCCCGACGTACTGCTCAACATCCACATCGCCGAAACCTACTGCACACTCTCGCTCGATTCCAGCGGCGAATCGCTCCACCGACGGGGCTACCGTCAGGAAGCTGTGGAAGCTCCGCTCAACGAAGTGCTGGCCGCCGGAATGATACTGATGACCGGCTGGAGAGGCGAATGCGACCTGATAGACCCCATGTGCGGTTCGGGCACCATACCCATCGAGGCGGCTCTCATCGCCCGCAACATCGCTCCGGGTGTATTCCGCAAGGAATTTGCTTTCGAGAAGTGGGTGGACTTCGACCAAGAACTGTTCGACACCCTCTACAACGACGACAGTCAGGAGCGTGAGTTCGCTCATAAGATTTACGGCTACGACAACAATCCGAAAGCAAACGAGATAGCCATGCGCAATGTAAAGGCCGCCGGCGTCAGCAAGGATGTGGTGCTGAAGCTGCAACCCTTCCAGCAGTTCGAGCAGCCCGCCGAGAAGTCTATCATCATCACCAACCCTCCTTATGGCGAACGCATATCCACGAACGACCTGCTGGGTCTTTACTCCATGATAGGCGAACGGCTGAAACATGCCTTCACCGGCAATACGGCGTGGGTGCTCTCCTACCGGGATGAGTGCTTCGACCAAATCGGTCTGAAGGCCACTACAAAGATACCCTTGTTCAACGGTGCGCTGGAGTGCCAATTCCGTCAATACGAAATCTTCGACGGGAAGTACAAGGAGTTCCGTGAAAGCGGAGAAGGATTGAACAAAGAATCCGGACCGGAGGAATCGGGCGAGAAGCGTCGGTTCAAAGAGGGTGAAAGACGGGAGTTCCGCACCAGAGAACACCGTGAGTTCAAAGATGGAGAGAAGCGAGAATTCCGTCCCCGCGAAAAGAGAGACTTCCGTGACGAAAAACGGGAGTTCCGTCCAAGAGAACGTCGGGAGTTCAAAGGCGGAGAGAAACGAGAGTTTCGTCCAAGAGAACGCAGAGAGTTCAACGACAGCGAGAAGCCAGAGTTCAAGCCGCGCGAGAAGAGGGAGTTCCGCACGGAACGCAAACCGCGGTCGGGAGAGTCTTACCCGGAAAGGAAGAGACGGGAGAAAAAGCCGGAAGAATAGCCCGCCTTTACGAACCGGTCACAAATTGCGACCGGTAGATGTATCGGAAACATAAAGCTATCGCAATGAATGATTTGATTATCATAGAAAACAAGATACATGAAATCAGAGGACAGAAAGTGATGCTGGACTTTGATTTGGCTGAGATGTATGGAGTGGAGACAAAACGTTTGAATCAAGCTGTACGCCGAAATAGCGAACGGTTTCCTCAAGATTTTATGTTTCAACTCACTGACGAGGAAGTAAAATGGCTGATGACCAACTTGAGGTCACAAATTGTGACCTCAAGTTGGGGCGGTACACGCTACGCCCCTCTCGCCTTTACCGAACAGGGAGTAGCCATGCTTTCCGGCCTTCTGCGCAGTCCTCAGGCCATCGAGAAGAATCTTAGCCCCTTAAACCAACCATACTCATGAACAAGAAAACAATAACCGAGGGCATGCTGGCACTGCTGTTTGCAATGTCTGCCCCAAGCGAAACCCACATCATGGCACAAGAACGAAATGCCGAGACACTGAAACGCCCCACACTGGAAGACCTCATCCCCGGCGGGGAAACCTACCGCTACACCAAGAACCTCTACGGGCTGCAATGGTGGGGCGATGTCTGCATCAAGCCCGATATGGACGAACTGAAAGCCATCGACCCGCAAAGCGGAAAGGAAACCGTGCTCGTCACCCGCGAAACGGTAAACCGCGCCTTGAAAGAGGCCGGGCTGAAAGAACTGTCGCATCTTTACAGCGTCAGCCTGCCGTGGGCTGAAAAGAAAGAGCTGCTGCTCCCTCTGGCCCAGAAGTATGCCGTCTATAACTGGCAGACAGGTCAACTGACCTATAAAGACAATCTGCCGAAAGAACCCACCGCCAACTACGACCTGAGCACCGAAAGCCGGAATCTGGCCTACACCGTAAAGAACAACCTCTACGTCAACGGCCACCGTATCACCGACGAACCTCTCGGCGTGGTATGCGGGCAAAGCGTGCACCGCAACGAGTTCGGCATCTCGAAAGGTACTTTCTGGAGTCCTGCCGGCGATTTCCTCGCTTTCTATCGCATGGACGAACGCATGGTGACGGAATATCCGTTGGTAGACATCACCGCACGCGTGGGCGAACTGAACGCCATCCGCTATCCAATGGCGGGCATGACCAGCCATAAGGTGCAGGTGGGCATCTATAACCCCGCTACCGAACAGACCGTCTACCTCAACACCGGCGACCCCACCGACCGTTATTTCACCAATATCGCATGGGCACCGAACGGCCGCAGCCTCTTCCTGATAGAATTGAACCGCGACCAGAACCACTCCAAACTCTGCCAATACGATGTTGAGACGGGCGAACTCGTGCGAGTGCTGATAGAAGAGACGCATCCCAAATACGTGGAACCGCAGAACCCCATCCTCTTCCTGCCGTGGGACGACACGAAATTCATCTACCGCAGCCAACGCAGCGGATACGACCACCTTTATCTGTACGACCTCGGCAAGCTCGCCTCGCACCCCCAACCCCTCACTGCGGAAAGCATGGAAAAGATGTGGGGGCTGATAAAAGCCGCCGGAAAAGGCAAGAGCCCGAAAGAAGCAGCCGGCATGCAGCTCACCTCCGGCAACTGGATAGTGAAAGACGTGCTCGGCTTCAATGTCAAGAAGAAGGAAATCATCTTCACCGCTACCAAAGAGTCGCCCTTGCAAAGCAATATATATAAGGTAAACGTAAGCAACGGCCAAATCACACGTCTGGATAACGGCGAAGGCGTGCACCGTCCCCGGCTCTCCGCATCGGGCAGCTACCTCATCGACAGTTATTCCACACCCGATGTGCCGCGCTCCATCCATCTGACGGCCACCCGGAACGGCAAGCAGCTTGCCAACCTGCTGACGGCTTCGAACCCATACGAAGGTTTCGACATGCCAAGCATAGAGACGGGAACCATCAAAGCCGCCGACGGCACAACCGACCTCTACTACCGCATCGTGAAGCCTGCGGACTTCGACCCGAACAAGAAATACCCCGCCATCGTCTACGTATATGGCGGTCCGCATGCCCAAATGATAACCAACGGCTGGATGAACGATGCCCGCGGCTGGGACCTTTACATGGCAAACAGAGGCTATATCCTCTTCTCGCTCGACAACCGGGGCAGCAGCAACCGGGGACTGGAGTTCGAGAATGTCACCTTCCGCCAATTGGGCATCGAAGAGTGCAAAGACCAAGTGAAAGGAGCCGAATTCCTGCAAAGCCTGCCCTACGTGGACGGCAATCGCATCGGCGTGCACGGCTGGAGCTTCGGCGGACACATGACAACCGCCCTGATGCTGCACCATCCCGAAATCTTCAAGGTAGGCGTAGCCGGTGGTCCGGTCATCGACTGGCAATATTACGAAGTGATGTACGGCGAACGATATATGGATACCCCGCAAAGCAATCCCGAAGGTTACAAGGCCACCAACCTGAAGAACCTTGCCGGCAACCTGAAGGGGCGTCTGCTCATCATCCACGACGACCACGACGACACCTGCGTGCCCCAGCATACGCTCTCGTTCATGAAAGCCTGCGTGGATGCCCGCACCTATCCGGATTTGTTCATCTACCCCGGCCACAAGCACAATGTGCTGGGACGCGACCGCGTGCATCTGCACGAAAAGATAACAAGGTATTTTGAGGATTATCTCTAATACAGAAGGGCGTTGCAAAACCCTTCCGGCAGTCTGTGAAACGAAACGCAGGAGTCATCGCTACGACTAACGGAAGTCAGCAGTGATGACTAACGGAAGTCAGCAGTGATGACTAACGGAAGTCAACAGTGACGACTAACGGAAGTCATTTCAGACAGCCTTTTATATCGAACTAAAATAAACGATAACACCATATATGACAGCAACCATGAAGATATTATTGTTAGGCTCAGGCGGCCGCGAACACGCTTTGGCATGGAAGATTGCCCAAAGCGCCAGAGTAGAGAAACTATATATTGCCCCCGGCAATGCCGGAACAAACGCAGCAGGCGAGAATGTGAACATGAAAGCCACCGACTTCCCCACACTCAAGGCCTTTGCTCTTGAGAAAGGAATCGACATGATTGTGGTAGGGCCCGAAGACCCATTGGTGCAAGGCATCTTCGACTACTTCAAAGCCGATGCCGCCACCGCCCATATCGCCGTCATCGGCCCCACAGCCAAAGGAGCCATGTTGGAAGGAAGCAAGGAGTTTGCCAAAGAGTTCATGGTGCGCCACAACATACCTACCGCCCGCTACAAAAGCGTTACGTCTGCCACCCTGCAAGAAGGGCTCGATTTCCTTGAAACGCTGGAAGCTCCCTATGTGCTGAAAGCCGACGGCTTGTGTGCCGGCAAAGGAGTACTGATTCTGCCCACATTGGAAGAGGCGAAGAGCGAACTGAAAGAGATGTTGGGCGGTATGTTCGGCGATGCCAGCGCCACGGTAGTCATCGAGGAGTTTCTCAGCGGCATAGAGTGCTCGGTGTTCGTAATGACCGACGGCCGGCACTATAAAGTGTTGCCCGTGGCCAAAGACTACAAGCGCATCGGCGAAGGCGACAAAGGCCTCAACACAGGCGGCATGGGCAGTGTGACACCCGTTCCTTTTGCCGACGAAGTGTTCATGGAGAGGGTGCGCACCCGCATCATCGAACCCACGGTGAACGGATTGCAGGAAGAAGGAATCCGATATCAGGGCTTCATCTTCTTGGGATTGATTAACGTGAAGGGCGAACCGATGGTCATCGAATACAACGTGCGCATGGGCGACCCCGAAACAGAAAGCGTCATGTTGCGCATCAAGAGCGACTTTGTAGAGTTGCTGGAAGGAGTTGCACAAGGAGACCTCGACCGCCGTACATTGGAGTTCGACCCGCGCACGGCAGCTTGCGTCATGCTGGTAAGCGGCGGCTATCCCGAAGCCTACGAAAAGGGCAAAGTGATGAGCGGATTAGAGCAGGCTGCACAAACCGACAGCATCCTGTTCCATGCCGGCACGGCCATGAAAGACGGACAGACGGTGACCAACGGCGGACGTGTGATTGCCGTATGCTCCTATGGAGATACGAAAGAAGAAGCGCTTGCCAAGAGCTATAAAGTGGCCGATAGGATAGACTTCGAAAAGAAATACTTCCGCCGCGACATCGGCTTCGACTTATAAAAGCAATTTGCGGTATGTACAGAACCAAACGATTCCAGAGCCGGATAACGGCAGGACGACTGACGTTGCCTGCGGCCATCCTGATATCGGTGGCCTGCTGGTTACTGTCAGGCGTTCTGTTGCCCGACTTGCAAGTGCACTCAAACGAATATCCGCTCTGGCAGACGTTTTGCGACTTATGCATCCCCGCTTGGGCCAATCGTCTCGCAGGTTTTGTCTTGTATGCCCTCATCGGTTATTTCCTGATACAGCTCAACAATACGTTCGCCCTTATCCGCATGCGGGCATCGGTACAAACCTCCGTCTATATCCTGCTGATATCCGTCTGTCCCTGCATTCATACACTGTACGCCGGAGACTTGGCGGCTGCCGCATTCCTCGTGGCATTGTACTTCCTGTTCAGGAGCTATCAGCAGGCACGTCCCATGGATAGTCTTTTCCATGCCTTTGCATTCATCGGGCTGGGTAGCCTGCTACTGCCGCAAACCATGCTGTTCATCCCCATCTTCTGGATAGGAGCCTACAACTTCCAATCGCTTCATCCCAAAAGCTTTCTTGCCTCATTGATAGGATGGAGCGTACCCTACTGGTTTTTATTGGGACATGCTTTCTACTACGGACAAATGGAGACATTCTACCATCCCTTCCGGGAATTGGCGTCTTTCTCACCTGTCGGGTTCGATTTCGCACCGTGGGAGCAAGCCACCCTCGGATACCTCCTTATCTTGTTCATCGTGAGTTCGGCACATTGTCTGGTGACCGGTTACGAGGACAAGATACGCACACGAAGCTACCTGCAATTCCTCATCCTGATGAACTTCTGCATCTTTGTCTGTATCGGACTGCAACCGGCTTTAACCATTCATCTGATGTCGTTCCTGCTTATCGGGGTCAGCATCCTGGAGGGACATTTGTTTGTGCTTACCAATAGCCGCAGTTCCAACCTTTTCTTTATCTGTGCCCTTGCCGGGCTGTTCGTTCTATTCGGATTCAATATATGGACGCTTTTATAGAGACACTCGTGCAGCTATTGATAGACTGGGGCTACCCCGGTTTGTTCTTCTCCGCTTTGCTGGCGGGCAGCATCCTGCCATTCAGTTCGGAGGTGGTGATGGTGGCATTGGTCAAAGTGGGGCTAAGCCCCGCACTCTGCATCCTTGCAGCCACGCTGGGCAACACGATAGGAGGCCTGACGTGCTACTACATGGGACATCTGGGACGGATAGACCGGATTGAGAAATACTTCAAGGTGAAGAAAGAGAAGATAGACAAGATGCAGCATTTCCTGCAAGGAAAAGGTGCACTGATGGCTTTCTTCACTTTTCTGCCTTTTGTGGGTGAGGCAATAGCCATTGCGCTGGGCTTTATGCGCAGCAACCTTGCGCTGACTGCCACTTCCATGTTTGCAGGAAAACTGGCACGATACGTCGTGATGCTATGGGCGCTGCAAGGAGCGGTTTCGATGATAGGATAAGGCGGATGGAGGAAAATGCGAATGGTTGGAAAAGAGGGGAGGAACAAAGCGGGTGACTGAGAAACAAACAATAAACGGTAGAGGAAAATGAAACGTGTGATTGAAAAGACAGAAGACGGAAGTGCAACGCTGTTTGTACCCCAACTGAATGAGCATTACCATTCGGTGAAGGGAGCACGCACCGAGTCTCAGCACATCTTTATCGACATGGGGCTGAAGGCTTCGACCGCTTTGCACCCCCGTGTGCTGGAGATAGGCTTCGGCACGGGACTGAATGCGCTGCTCACTTTGGAGACTGCCGAGAAAGAAAAACGACACATACACTACACCGGCATCGAGCTTTATCCGCTTGCATGGCAGGAAGTGGATGCGTTAAAATATAGCGAGCACCCGCTGTTCAAGATGCTGCACCAAGCACCGTGGGAAGAAGAAGTAAACATCACTCCCTACTTCACCCTGCTCAAAATACAGGAAAACGTGGTTAGCGGAGGGTGGTTGGTTGTCAGTGATGAGCGGTTATCGCTAAAATACGACCTCGTTTACTTTGACGCTTTTGCTCCCGAAAAGCAACCGGAGATGTGGAAAGAAGAGATATTCCGCAGTCTGTATGCCGTGATGAATGACAACGGCATACTGACAACTTACTGCTCCAAAGGAGTGATACGCCGCATGCTGCAAGGCATAGGGTTCGAGGTAGAACGTCTTCCGGGTCCTCCCGGTGGAAAACGAGAAATACTGAGAGGAAGGAAAATAGCGGTCAGCGGTGGGTGATCAGTGATTAGCATGCCCCGTCAACGCCTTGCCAATCGTTAAGCACTTATCACTAACCACTGTTTACCAACCATCGCTAACCAACTAACAACAAATAAAATACTCTGCCAAATGAAAAAAGTTTATGCATTATTCCTCATAGCCGTTCTGCTCGTTTCTTGCAAGCAGGCAAACCGACAAACGGAGAAAAACGACGGCAAGACTGTTATTACCGTCACTATCGAACCTTTGCGATATTTCACCGAAGCCATTGCCGGTGATAAGTTTACCGTTGTCAGCATGGTGCCCAAAGGAATGAGTCCGGAGACCTACGACCCTACTCCGGGACAACTCGTAGACCTTGCCAAGAGTAAAGCTTACTTCCGCATCGGATACATCGGTTTTGAGTTGGCATGGATAGAGAAACTCACGGACAATGCTCCGCACTTGCAGTTTTATGACATGTCCAAAGGCGTGGAGCTTATTTCGGACGATAGCCATGCGCATCATCACGAAGAGGGCGACAACCATAGACACACAGACCATGCCCATGCTTCAGGCATAGAGCCTCATATCTGGAGCTCTGCCACCAATGCCCAAATCATTGCGGGAAACATTCTGCACGCTCTCTGCACCCTTGACAAGAATAACGAAGCGTTTTATATGAAGCGTTATCAGGAGCTTATCCGAAAAATAAAGCATACGGACAACCTCATCTGCCAAATGCTTTCTGCCGGCAACGCCGACCGTGCTTTTATGATTTACCATCCTGCATTGTCATACTTTGCCCGCGACTACGACCTGCACCAAATCCCCATCGAAGCAGGCGGCAAAGAGCCTTCGCCCGCTCACTTAAAAGAGCTGATGAAGACCTGCAAGGCTGAAAAAGTACGTGTCATCTTCGTACAACCGGAGTTCGACCGCCGCAATGCCGAGCTAATAGCCCGACAGACAGGAACACAGGTGGTAAACATCAATCCCCTGTACTACGATTGGGAGGAAGAGATGCTGAATGTGGCGAAGAATCTATCGTCCAACCCGACCCAAACACCCCAAGAGTAAACAATATGCCTGAATAAAGCGTTTTCCTGGAAGCAGATAGTAACACACATAGCTTGAATAAAGAAATGCGGTGTCATTTGCATTAAGAACGATTAGAAAGATCACAAAACGTATGATTGAGATAAAGAACCTCTATGCCGGATATGACGGGCACATCGTATTGCGCGACGTGAACCTGACCGTTCACGAGCGCGACTTTCTGGGTATAATCGGCCCTAACGGCGGAGGAAAAACAACCCTGATCAAATGTATCCTGGGATTGTTAAAGCCAATTTCCGGAGAAATTTTATATAACGGTGAGCGGTTAGCGACGAGCGGTAAGCAGACAATCACTCGGCACTCACCGCTAAACACTCATCGCTTACCGCTAACCATCGGCTATCTTCCTCAGTATAACAGCATAGACCGTAAGTTCCCTATCACGGTGGAGGAAGTCATTTTATCGGGACTAAGCAGCAAAAAAACGCTCATTTCCCGTTTCAGTTCCCGCCATCGAGAAAAAGCACGCGATGTAATAGCACGCATGGGGTTGGAAGGGATGGAGCAACGCGCCATCGGTGCGCTGAGCGGCGGACAGTTGCAGCGTGCCTTGTTGGGACGTGCCATTATCTCCGACCCTCAAGTCGTCATTCTCGACGAGCCGAGCACATACATCGACAAGCGTTTCGAGGCCCGCCTCTACGAATTGCTGGCGGAAATCAATAAAGAGTGTGCCATTATCCTCGTCAGCCACGACATCGGCACTGTGCTGCAACAGGTCAAATCCATCGCCTGCGTCAACGAGACGCTGGATTACCATCCCGATACCGGCATCACGGGAGAGTGGCTGGAGAGGAACTTCAACTGTCCGATAGAGCTGCTGGGCCACGGAACGCTACCCCACAGAATATTGGGAGAGCACAAACATGCCCACGAATAAAGAAAACCGGTTTGCTGCAGAAACCGCCTCCGATAAGCCATGGGTTTTACATTCATCCCGCCCAGTCTTCCCTATCCAGGTTCCTGTATCCGATGGCTTCCGCCAGATGCGCCGGCTGAATAGTCTCACTGCCTTCAAGGTCGGCAATGGTGCGGGCAACCTTCAATATACGGTCGTAGGCACGTGCTGAAAGATTGAGACGGTGCATGGCGGTTTTCAGCAAGGCCAGTCCCCGATCGTCGGGACGGGCATAAAGGGAGAGAAGTTTACTGCTCATCTGCGCATTGCAGTAGATACCGGGAAGTTCGGCATATCTCTTTTCTTGTACCGACCGGGCACGCACCACGCGTTCGCGGATGGCGGCACTCGCCTCGCCCGGACGGGCATCGGAAATCTTATCGAAAGGCACGGGAATGACTTCTACCTGAAGGTCTATGCGGTCGAGCAAGGGGCCGGAAATACGGTTAAGGTATTTCTGTACTTGTCCCGGACTGCATACACAGGCTTTCGTCGGGTGATTGTAGTAACCGCAGGGACAAGGATTCATGGCTGCCACGAGCATAAAGCTGGCCGGATATTCTACATTGCACTTCACACGTGAGATGGTGATTCTGCGGTCTTCCAACGGCTGGCGAAGCACTTCGAGCACACTGCGGTTGAACTCCGGAAGTTCATCCAGAAAGAGCACACCATTGTGCGCCAGACTGATTTCACCGGGCTGCGGAAAACTGCCGCCACCGGTCATGGCTACGGTGGAAATGGTGTGGTGCGGACTCTGAAAAGGACGTTGGGAGATAAGTCCGCCATTCTGCCCCAGCTTGCCTGCCACAGAATGTATCTTGGTCGTCTCAAGGCTCTCGCCCAGCGACAAGGGCGGCAATATGGATGGAAGCCGCTTGGCAAGCATGGACTTTCCACTGCCCGGAGCACCGACAAGCAGGATGTTATGTCCGCCCGCTGCGGCCACTTCCAAGGCACGCTTCACGTTCTCCTGCCCTTTCACATCGGCAAAGTCTGCCTCAAAACTGCTTTGACGGCTATAAAACTCCTCGCGTGTGTTGACAATGGTAGGCGTCAAATCTCGCTTGCCGTCGAGGAATTCGATGACTTCCTTGATGTTGCCTGCTCCATATACTTCTATATTATTGACCACTGCTGCTTCACGAGCATTCTGCCGGGGCACAATCATACCTTTGAAACCCAGTTCCCTCGCTTTGATGGCAATAGGAAGCACTCCTTTGATAGGTTGCAGGTTGCCGTCCAAACCAAGTTCTCCCATGAGGAGGTAATCTGCCAGCTTGTCCGCCCGCATGATTTCGTTGGCGGCAAGCATGCCTATGGCCAAAGGCAGATCGTAGGCAGAACCTTCCTTGCGTATGTCTGCCGGCGCCATGTTGATGGTGAGCGTACATGTGGGCATCCGGTATCCGTTCTCCTGCAGGGCGGAGCGTATGCGTTGCTGGCTTTCCTTGACGGCCACATCCGGCAGGCCTACTAAATAAAACATGCAACCTCTGGAACTGCTGACTTCGATGGTGATAAGAGTTGCATCGATACCTTGAACAGCCGCCCCGAAAACTTTTATGAGCATATACGTTGGTCTATTTTGCTTTCTGTTTCAACTCCTCCAGTTTCTTCTCAATCTCTGCCGTAGTCAGGTTCTTGCCTTCTATCCTTCCGGAAGGGCCAATCAGCAGATTGGCAGGCAAGGCATGTATGGAAAGCTGTTTGGCCGGCATTGTATTCCAGCCCAGGAAATCGCAGGTTTGCTCCCACTTCAACGTATCGTTACTGATAGCATCCTCCCACGCTTTCTTGTCCACATCCAAAGAGATGCCCCAGAGGGCAAACATCTTATTCTTCTCTTCTTTCTTGTAGATTCGACGCAAGGCAGCATTGTTTTCCATGCTTGGCAAGTCCCACGAAGCCCAGAAGTGTATTAACAGGTATTTATCTTTAAAGCCGGTACGGCTGATTTGTACGCCTTTGGCATTGGGCAAAGAAATGTATGGAAGCACTTTCCCCACAGACACCCTTTCTTCTTCCTGTATAAGGGTCATCAATTCGCTCACGTAAGGACGGTCTTTCAACTCTCCGCTCATGCGGTTTGTCAGCCTTTTGATAAGCGCAAAGTCCGGATGAGGCTTCTGCACGAAGAATTTCTCCAGCAGATAGATACTTGCCAAAGAGCCGGGATGGCTGTTGATGAAAGTTTCGGCCTTTTCCTGCAAGGCCTTCTCCGAAGATTGGCTTATACTTTTCAGTTCTTTCAGGAAGGCGGTCAGCTCTTCATTGGGAGCATTGCCGGTGATATCCGGCGAGGAAAGTTCGGCAACGGAGCCGCTTATTTTGATTTCATCTCCCTTATTCAGGTAAAGAGGATACTCGGTGCCGTCACTGAATTGCAGCCATGCAGCCACCAATGTATCTATCGCGAGGGTTGCAGAGAATTTATCGTTCTTGGCAATCAAAGTATCCATGCGGTTATGCAGATTATCCGCACCATAGATATAAAGAGTGTCATTTCCCAATCCTTTGATTTCACCGCTAAGGCGGACGGAATCTGTTGTCCTGCTGCTGCAAGCGGACAAAGTGAAAAGCAGAAAGTATGCGAGATAGATTTTCTTCATTGCGATTCTTTTTTCTGATACTCGTTGCGAAAGTACTTCTTTTTGATATAAATGAGAAGCTGTTTGAAGTTTATTTTTATTCGTGTCCGCTAAAACTTTCCTCCGACCGATTGACTTACACACTTCAACTTTTATTTCCGAATCTTTGTTCGCAGTGCGCGGACTTGTGTTTTCCCCAAGTTTTATCATCAAAAGAAATGCCCGGCATATTTCTATACCGGGCATCTTCCTTTCGGTTCTCACCTTATATTATTTGAGGATATCCATAAAGGAGGGGTTTGTGAAGAACTTGGTGAATTCCAAGTCGGAAGCCGCCTTCTTGGCCAATGCAGGCTCTTTTACGATGGCATTCTTCAGGCTGCTGATCACCATGGAAGAGTTGTTGGTTCTTGCGCCAAGCACAGCCATCAGATAGTCTGTATATGCATCCGGCTTCTCGATAGCAGCCAATGTACTCTTTGCCTTATTGTAGTCTTTAGCCAAGATTTGAGCCAAAGCGGCACTGTTGGTCTTTGTTTCGGCAAATGCGTTTACAGCTCTGTCATATTGACCTTGAGCAACATACAAGTTACCCAATGCTTCGTTCAGCGCTTTAGCACCCGAGGCTTTGCCTAAGAAACTTTCAGCAGCACTCTTGTCGCCCTTGTTCAATGCAATCAAGCCAAGGTTGGTGTTCACTTCGGGAGCATCTTTGATAGCAGCAGCTTTCTTGAAGTAGCTTTCAGCCTTGTCAAGGTTACCTGCCTGATATGCCAACTTACCCAGATTGTTGTAAGCGCGGAAGTCATTAGGATAGATTTGAGCGGCCTTTGTGAAGATAGCCTCTTGCTTGGCGGCATCTTTGGTCAGAGTCGCAGCATACAGCAGTTCTTCGATATTCAGCTGCTTGGCATCGCTGTCGGCAAGGTTTGCAATTTCGTCGTCGGACTTGCCGATGATTTCATAGTTCAAGGTCAGACGAGAACGACGCAGTTGCGGAAGCACTTCATCAGCCAAAGTCTTGTACACGGAAGAGATGTTCTTGATTTCCTGTTCTCTTTGTTCCGGATCGGAATACATGGACAGAACGCGAAGAATCAGTTCTTTGTCCTGGATATTCGATTTGGAAACCAGTTCTTGGAAACCTTCCCAGTCCTGAGCAGTATATCTGGTATCTACAGCTGCATCAACTTTGGCTTTCTTCAGGTCCTTGTTGATAATTTTGGCAGTATTGTCCTGACGGTTTTCGGCCAATGTGGTGTTCAGGCTTACGCCACCATCGGGAGAAGCGTATGCAGAGATTTCGATGTTGCTGATTTTTTTGTTGGCAGCATCATTCACGCTCTTCACTTCGTCGCCGAATGTTTTGGCGGTCTTCAGCTCGCCGGCCCGTACGTTGGCTTGTTGAATCAAGAACATGATGTTGGCGTCATATTTTTCTTTGATGATGCGTTGGAAAGCGTCGTCGCCGTTAGCCGGATTGGCGCTGCCCAATGTTTTGCCAATCAATTCGGAAGTAGAGATTACGCCATCGGCCACTTTCACGGCAGGAATGTTCACCGTCTTGTTTCCGATGGTGGCTTTGAATTCCAGATACAATTCCGATTTGGCCATTTCCGGAACATAATCGAAAGAAGTTCTCAGGGTATAGTTGCCGCCCATCTTGTAAGAGATAGCCTGGTCGTTACCTTCTACTTTCTCTCCTTGGAATACGGCCGGCCGGCCTTTGGCTTCGCCACCGTTCCATCTCAACACGGGAGTCACCTCCACCACGGCTTTCTTATTGAAATACTTTTCAGGGAATTTTCCATTGATAGTAGCGGGAACTTTACCGCCCACAGCTTCCAATACCTGAGGAGTTACGGTGAAATAGTCCGATGACAATTCACCCATCTTACTGCTACATGATGTCATTAACGCAACAACCATTGCCATTAAAAAAGGCAGATACAATTTCTTAGTCATTTCAGATAAAATTATTTTGTTTGTAAATTGGATTTATCTATTCTGCAATTGTGCTTCATCAAGCATGAACACAACAACGCAAAGATATTAAATCCTCTTAGAGCTTGTTAACCTTAACGCCATTTTTACCATAATTTAATGAATCTTTTGCTCCTCGCGATACTTTATATTACGGGGATGATGCTCAATGATTTCACTACGCAATCTGTTGCGGTCGATGTGTGTGTAAAGTTCTGTTGTTGCGATGGATTCATGCCCAAGCATACATTGTATGGCACGAAGATTGGCTCCTCCTTCGAGCAGGTGGGTGGCAAAGGAGTGGCGGAAGGTATGCGGACTGATGTTCTTGGTGATACCGGCCTTGCTTGCCAGTTCTTTGATCATGTGAAATACCATGATGCGCGAAATCTTGTTCCCCCAACGTGCCAGAAACAGATAGTCCTCAAACTCCTTCTTTATTTTACCCTGATTACGGTCTATGAACCAATGCTTAATTTCTTTGATGGCACGCGGAGAAATGGGGACAAGGCGCTGCTTGCCGCCCTTGCCATCCACTTTGATGAAACCCTCTTCAAAATAAAGATCGGAAATTTTCAGGTTGCAAAGTTCCGACACGCGCAGACCACAGCTATACAGTGTTTCGAGGATGGCTCTGTTGCGTTGTCCTTCGTTTTTACTCAAGTCCACGGCACTGATTATTAGGTCTATCTCATCCAGTGTCAGCACTTCCGGCAGTTTGAATCCTATTTTAGGGCCTTCGAGCAATTCGCTGGGATCACCCTCCAGATAATCGGCCATGACAAGGAAATGGAAAAACGATTTGACACCCGACAGAATACGCGCCTGCGAACGGGGGTGAATGCCAATATCGTGCAATCCGGCAGCAAACCGGTGCAAATCGTCCAAGGTAGTGTCGAGAAAACTTTTGTTTTCTCCGTCAAGGAAATGAAGCAACTTTTCCAAGTCCCTCAGATAAGCATCCTGCGTATTGGGAGAAAGAGATTTTTCTAACTTCAGGTATTGACGGTACTTTCTGATTATCAGCGCTTGCCTTTCCTTATTCTTTGTTTTTTCTTCTGATTTCATTTCTTTTTTCTACCTTTGCACCGCAGAGACGAGCCGTGACATGGCGAAAAGCATCATAAAATCTGCGTCGCCTTACCCATTCGCATCTTCTTTGCGGATTTAATTGAGAGACAAAGGTATAAAAAAATGTGTTATGAGGATACAGATTATCAACGGCCCCAACATAAATCTCCTAGGCAAACGCGAACCTTCCGTTTACGGCAGCGTTACTTTTGAAGAGTATCTTGCCGACCTCCGCAAAAGATATGCTGATGTAGAGATTGATTATTTTCAGTCCAACATCGAGGGAGAATTGATAGACAAGATTCAGCAGGCGGGTTTCGAGGCAGACGGCATTGTGCTGAATGCAGGTGCCTACACCCATACTTCCATCGCTCTGCAAGATGCTATCCGTGCGGTTACTGCTCCGGTGGTCGAAGTGCATATTTCCAATGTGCATGCACGCGAGGCGTTTCGCCATGTCTCCATGATTTCCTGCGCTTGCAAGGGTGTCATTCTCGGCTTCGGCTTAGACTCCTACCGGTTGGCCGTAGAGGCACTGAAAGAATTATAGGCGGTTCATGGTCCTTTATCCATGATTCATTATTTAATAAACAGGTATAGATTATGTTATTGAAGCAAACCAAAATTGTTGCAACGATTTCCGACCAACGTTGCGACGTCGATTTTATAAAGCAGTTGTTTGAAGCCGGTATGAATGTGGTTCGTATGAATACCGCGCATCTCAATCGTGAAGGTTTTGAACGGCTGATCGGCAACGTACGTGCGGTGTCCAACCGCATTGCCATTTTGATGGATACGAAAGGCCCCGAAGTGCGCACCACCCCCTTGGCCGGCGAACCGATTTCTTTCAAGACCGGCGACCGCGTCAAGGTTGTAGGTAACCCTGAGTTGCAGACAACCCGCGAGTGCATCTCGGTTTCTTATCCTAACTTCGTTCAGGATTTGAATGTAGGCGGACACATCCTTATCGATGACGGCGACATGGAAATGGTGGTTATAGAGAAGCATGCAGACTATCTGCTGTGCGAAATGCAGAACGACACGACGCTCGGCAGCCGCAAGAGTGTCAACGTGCCGGGAGTGCGCATCAACTTGCCGTCGCTGACGGAAAAAGACCGCAATAACATTCTGTATGCCATCGAGAAAGACATCGACTTCATCGCCCACTCTTTTGTGCGCAACAAGCAGGATATTCTGGACATTAAATCCATTCTGGACGCACATGGCAGCGACATCCGCATCATTGCCAAAATTGAAAATCAGGAAGGCGTAGACAATATCGACGAGATTCTGGAAGTGGCCGACGGTGTGATGGTGGCGCGCGGCGACCTCGGCATAGAAGTTCCTCAGGAACGCATCCCCGGCATACAGCGTGTGCTGATTCGCAAATGTATTCTGGCCAAGAAGCCGGTTATCGTTGCCACTCAGATGCTTCACACGATGATTTCCAATCCGCGTCCTACCCGTGCGGAGGTGACGGACATCGCCAATGCCATCTATTATCGTACGGATGCTTTGATGCTGAGCGGCGAGACTGCCTACGGAAAGTATCCTTTGGAAGCGGTGAAAACGATGACTAAAGTTGCGGCACAAGCCGAAAAGGATAAACTGGCCGACAACGACATCCGTATTCCTTTGGATGAGAACAGCAACGACGTGACGGCTTTCCTTGCCAAACAAGCCGTAAAAGCCACTACAAAACTGAAAATACGCGCCATCATCACAGACAGTTACAGTGGCCGGACGGCCCGCAATCTGGCTGCGTTTCGCGGTAAATTCCCGGTACTCGCCATCTGCTACAAGGAGAAGACCATGCGTCACCTCGCCCTTTCTTACGGTGTGGAGGCCATCTATATGCCCGAACTTGCCAACGGACAGGAATACTATTTTACCGCCTTGCGCCGCCTGTTGAAGGAGGGCCGCCTGCAACCGACCGATATGGTGGGTTACTTGAGTAGCGGCAAAGCAGGCACGCAGACCTCGTTCCTTGAGATAAACGTAGTGGAGGATGCCTTGAAACATGCACCCGAAAGCGTGCTTCCCAACAGCAACCGATATTTGTAAATGAGGTTGTGCCGGAAGAGCAAGATACATTTCGGCACAGCTTCACCGCCAGCCTGATATAATGACAATAGACGAGTATATCCTGCAACATATCGATGAAGAGAGCGACTACCTGAAAGCGCTTTATCGCGACACGCACGTCAAGTTGCTCTATCCCCGCATGGCTTCCGGGCATTTGCAGGGACGCATGCTCAAGATGTTTGTCAGTATGATACGCCCCCGTCGGGTTCTGGAGATAGGAACTTACAGCGGATATTCCGCCCTTTGCATTGCCGAAGGGTTGCCTGAGGGCGGAATGCTGCACACCATTGAAATCAATGATGAGCAGGAGGACTTCACACGTCCGTGGCTGGAAGGTTCGGACTATGCCGACAAAATCAAATTCTACATCGGCGATGCCTTGGAATTAGTTCCCCGCCTCGACCTCACTTTCGATTTGGCGTTCATCGATGGCGACAAGCGCAAATACGCGGATTATTACGAAATGGTGCTTGCCCGTCTTTCCGATGGAGGATATATCATTGCCGACAACACTTTGTGGGATGGACATGTACTGGAAGAGCATCCTCACGCTTCCGACCGGCAGACCATCTGCATCAAGGAGTTCAACGATATTGTGGCACGCGACGGGCGTGTGGAGAAAGTGATTCTTCCGTTGCGCGACGGGCTGACCATTATTCGTAAAAGGAGCTGAAGTCTGCCCGCATCTCGGCAAACCTAATCCCACACTTTAGCAGTCCTAAGCCCACACTTTAAGAAGCCTATCCCCACACTTCAGAAGGCATTAGCCCACACCTTAGAAGAGGTAAGCCCACACCTTGTGAACGGTAAACTGCAAGGGGAAAATAAAGCCTCAACAGACTTTTGCAACCTATCACTTTATTCTGCCGACGAAGACTTGAGCAATCTCCTGCCAAGGTATCTCACGGGATAGCGGACAGAGAAGAAACCCACGGCAATCACAGTGATGAACACCAGAACGATGTCTATGACATGTACGCTTACCGGATAGGTATCTACCACAAACGCACCGTTTCCTCCGCCCAGCGAAATCAGACCGAAGTGCTGTTGCAGAAAACAGAGCAACAATCCCAACACGATGCCGACAGTAGCTCCGAAAACAGAAATCAGCCGCCCTTCAAACAGGAAGATGCTCAAAACAAGGCGTTCGTCCGCTCCCAGATTACGCAAGGTCTCCACGTCTTCCCGCTTGTCCAATATCAGCATGGAGAGGGAACCGATGACATTGAAGCACGCAATGACAAGGATGAAAGTGAGAAATAGATAAGAAATCAGCTTCTCGATTTCCATAATACGGAAGACATCGGCCTGCTGTTCGTAGCGGTTCTGCACGACAAACCGGTCGCCGAGGATATGCTTTATTTTCTTCTGCACGGCATCGACGCCGAATCCGGGCTTCAGCTTCAGTTCGATGGCGGAGACTTCCGTATCATAATTGAACAGGCGACGGGCAAAGCCGAGGGAAGTCAGGATGTAGCGTGAATCGTATTTCTTCTGATTGACCGCAAATATGGCTCCGGGCGAAAAAAGGTACTCCCGATTGAAAGCGGCGGTAGGATTGGCAATGTTCACCCGTACATTCCGTTTGGGGGCATAGACCAGCAAAGGGTCTACGAACTGAATGCCTGTACCGAGTTCGGACATGAACTCCACCCCCATGAAGCCATAGTCCACCAATGAATCGTTGAGCACAAACCGGCCTGTGCCATACAGCAGGCTGTCGATGGAAGTCAGTTGCTCGAAGTTATCTTCCACCCCTTTTATCACGGCCATTGCCTGACGGTCTTTGTACTGCACCATCGCATTCTCCTCCAATGTTTCCGTCCAGACATCAATTTCGGGCAAGGCACGTACTTGCCGGATGCGCGACTCGCGAGGGTCGAAAACTTTGCCTTCACGGATGGTAATCTTCAATTCCGGGTCGAAAGCCGTGAAGAATCCTGCCACCATGTCCTGAAAGCCGTTGAACACGGACAAGGTACATACCAATGCCAACGTGGCCAATGCCACCCCACATACCGAAATGCCGGAAATGATATTGATGGCGTTGTGCTTCTTCTTTGAGAAGAGATAACGACGGGCTATGTAGAATGGCAGATTCACTATTTCAAGAGTTCGTCAATCCGCTCCAGATAATCCAACGAATCGTCCACAAAGAACTTCAGTTCGGGTATGATGCGCAGTTGATGGCGGACACGTGTGCCCAGTTCAAAGCGGATGGATTTCATGTTTGCGTTGACGTTTCTGATGATTTCTTCACTCTTTTCTGAAGGGAACACACTGAGATAGGCACGGGCCACACTCATATCGGGGCTGATACGTACCGCGCTCACTGAAATCAATGTGCCGGACATGGATTTGGTTTGCATCAGAAAGATGTCGCTTAATTCCTTCTGGAGCAAGCGGGCTATTTTGTTTTGTCTGGTAGTTTCCATACAGTTTAGTTGTTTATTTAAGAAGCAAAGTTACTGAAATATATTGTTCCGCCGGGCATTTATAGTTTTTTTAGATTCTTTCCCCTCACAATCACAACCATCACTCCTATGATGAGAAGAGCCAATGCAGCGTATGCAATGCCTTCCGTCACATGCAGGCTCACCGGGTCGAAATACATCTCGATGGTATGCTCTCCGGCAGGGACATACATGGTGCGCAGGATGTAGTCGGCACGTGCCAGTTTAGCCGGCTGTCCGTCAATGGTGACATGCCATCCGTCCGGATAATAGATTTCGGAGAATACAACAACGCCGTCTTTGGAATTATTCGTCTTGTAGGTCAAACGGTTCGGTGCATAGCTTGTCAATTCAACGACCGAAAGGCTGTCTTTGTGGCTTTCCGTAACGCTCTTCAAAGTTTTCTTGAAACGTGCGTCTACAACAGCGGTCTCTACCGGATGGATATCATTCAAGGCATCTATTTCCTCGTTGGCATTGTTCACATACCGCACCTTGTTCACAAACCACGCATTGCCATAGGCGTATGGGTTGAGAACAGGAACCGTCTGCCCTTGTTGCCCCGCCGGAAGAATGAAATATTTTGTATTCAGCATATTCAGAACCCTGAACTTATCGGCATCCACGCTGTCCATTTCGCCCCCAGCGGTGGCAATGGCACTGTAAGCAGCCTGCATCTCCGGAGAGATGTGGTGCTCTATCATCTCCTGATAACGGCGCAGTTTGGCGGCATGGTATCCGCCGACGCTCTTGTGCCAATAAGACGTATTGTTCTCATTGAAGGTGTTGCCGGCAAAGTTCAGGACGCGATATCCCGGAGTATTGTCCTGCAAAATCAGTTCGTCGGCTTTCGTCTTCTTGAACGTTTCGGTCCGGATAGAGCGGGGAACAAACTGCTCGTCGTACAGGTATCGTTTGTTGACGCTCCACATATCGAACAAGCAAAGAAGTGTGATACCCACCACAATCAGCGAACCGCGCATCTTGCCCGCAACGTAAAGCCAAAGCAAGCCGCAACCGATGACAATGATGATAAAGCTTCGCAGCGCATCGGAGCTGACAAGCGCGGCGCGCATTTCCCCCAGATTGGCAAGGATGCCGGACAACTCCTCGGTGGGTATCATATTCCGGTCGACGGCGTTTTGCAGCATCCGGGCCTCTTGAACGGATACATAGCCTGAGCTGAAGCTACCCGGTGCCACAACCAGCAGCAGAGCTACCCCGGCAGTGAGAGCCGCACTGACGCCCAAAGCCCTCTTTTCACGCTTCAGCACCTCCGGTTCGTCCAGTATGCGTTTCAAAGCAAAGATGGCCAACAGCGGAATGGTGAACTCTGCGATGACAAGGATGGACGACACCGCACGGAATTTGTTGTACATCGGCACGTGGTCAATAAAGAAATCCGTCAGAGGCATGAAATTCTTTCCCCAAGCCAAGACGATGGAGAAAAGAGTAGCCCCTATCAGCGCCCATTTCAGAGGACCTTTCACAATGAAACATCCCAGAATGAACAGGAAAAGAACAAAAGCACCCACATAGACAGGGCCTGAGGTCATGGGCTGCTCGCCGAAGTATTGCGTCAATGAGTTATATAAACTGCCGTACATCGGATTCGCTTTCTGCATGGCCGTCTCGCTTTGGCTCAAAGGGACGGATGCCCCACCTTTGAAGTTGGGCACGAGCAGGGTCAGAGTTTCGCCGATGCCGTAGCTCCATCCGGTGATATAGTCACGGTCCAGTCCGCCGCTGGTCTGCTTGGCGGTTTCTCCCGTTTGCACCAATTCGCTTTTACCGCGCATGGTTTCCTTGCTGTAAGCATAGGTGTGATAGAGGTTCGACAGATTGGCGGCCACACCGATAAGGGCAGCCACTACCAGCACGGCGCTTGCCTTGAAGAATCGGGGCAACGTCTTGTTTCGCCATGCGTCCTCCAAATAAGCACCGACGAAGAACAAGATGACGAAGAAGAAATAGTAGGACATCTGTATGTGGTTGGAGGTTACCTGCAAGGCCACGAACAGTGCCGTGACGATGCCTCCCGCCAACAGTTTGCCCCGATAGGCAAGAACGATGCCTGCCATCGTGGGCGGAACGTATGCCAACGTGATGAACTTCCAGATGTGCCCGGCAGATATCAGAATGAAGAAGTAGGAAGAGAATGCCCACATCACTCCGCCCAATCCCGCCAGCCATGCCGGTATGCCGAAGGCGCGCAGCAAGATGTAGAAGCCGAGCATCAGCATGAACGTCAGGCAGACGTAGTCGGGCAGAAAGAGCTGGTAAGTCTTTTGCACCCACTGCAAGGGTTTGGTAGATTCATACGAAGGAGCTATCTGATACACCGGCATTCCGCCGAACAGGGAGTTGGTCCAACGGCTGCGCTCACCCGTTTGTTCGTAGTACTCTTTGATTTCTTGTCCGGCACCGGCACCGGCGGCTGTGTCGTGTTGAAACAGGATGCGGTTCTCTATATCCGCCGGGAAAAAGTAGGCGAAAGAAAGCAGGGCGAATGCCAGAATGGCAATCAAATCGGGTAGAATCTTCTTCATGACTGCTGTTTTATATGGTTTTGATTGAGGGTTTGCGATTGCAAAGGTACGATATTTCTTTCTGTGGTGTGTCATTTGCAATCAGCATTTTATGTATCTTTGCATCCGATTCATCTTCAATAAAGAACTTTTTTTCATGAAAATCGGAATAATCAGCGCAATGGACAGCGAGCACCGGCAGTTGGCCGGACGCTTGCAGGACAAGAAAGATACAGGCGATGCACGCTTCAAGTATATAACCGGACGCATCGGACAAAACGAGGTGGTGTTGACGCAAAGCGGTATAGGCAAAGTGAATGCAGCCGTCGGCGCCACGGAGCTTATCCGGCGCTTCAATCCCGATTGTGTCATCAGCACGGGAGTGGCAGGCGGCATAGACCCTTGCCTGAAGGTGACGGACGTGGTGGCGGGCGGCCGCACGGTTTATCACGACGTATGGTGCGGCGACGGAAATGCCTACGGACAGATACAAGGCCTTCCGCTCTTTTTCGAATCGAGCGCCGTGTTGCTGCAACATGCCCTGAAGCTGAACGACGCCGGACCGGAAAGCCGTATTCATGGCGGCCTCATCTGTACGGGCGACCAATTCATCACCGAGCAATCGGGACTGGCTGCTGTGCGTACTCATTTTCCCGAAGGCATGGCGGTGGATATGGAATCGGCTGCCATAGCACAGACCTGCCACCTCTATCAAGTACCTTTCCTGAGCTTCCGCATCATCAGCGACACGCCCGGAAGCGAAGACCAGTTCTTGCAATACCTCGACTTTTGGGGCACGATGGCCGAACGCTCTTTCCATACCACGTGGGCGTTCCTGTCTTCACTGCCCGATACGCTTGCTTACTAAACTTAAAAAAATAAAGAAGAAAAAGACATGAAGAAGATTCCCAGTTTTACCATCGACCATATCCGTATGCTGCGCGGCATCTACGTATCACGCAAGGATGAAGTGAACGGCGAAGTAATCACCACCTTTGACATACGCATGAAAGAGCCCAATCGGGAACCGGCATTGGGACAGGGTGCACTGCACACCATCGAACATCTGGCGGCCACTTACCTGCGCAATGAACCGCATTGGCAGGACAAGATTATTTATTGGGGACCTATGGGATGCCTCACCGGCAATTACCTGCTGATGAAAGGCGACTTGCAACCTCAAGATATTGTAGCCTTGATGCAGGATACATTCCGTTTTGTGGCCGAATACACGGGTGAGATTCCGGGCACCACACCGGAAGACTGCGGCAACTGCCTGCTTCACGACCTCCCTATGGCCAAATGGGAGTCGGCCAAGTATCTGCACGAAGTGCTGGAGCAGATGAAAGAGGAAAACATGAAGTATCCGGAGCGGTAAAAGAAGAACAGCAGATAAGGCTTCTCATACAGGGACATTCATAGAATCCTTAGGAATAACGGAAAAGCGGGAAGCCGCATATCGAAAATGCCGCTTCCCGCTGCTGTGTCCGGCTTAGCGTTTATCCAAGCGGATTCTCACCGCCTCCCGATTCGCTGCCCGGTTGGCCTCCTCCCTGCTCTTCGCTGCCGGTGCTGAAAGCATCGTTTTTCAGGCAGGCACTGTTGGCCACGCTTCGGTCGTCTTCGCTCCGGAAGCCGATGTACACGGCCAAGGCGTCACCGCTCCATGCCGCAGGCAGGTCCAGCTGAGCCTTGCCGGCCGAGCGAGCGGCGGCATCGACATCATACACAGCCTCATTCTTCTTCTTGTTGTAGACCAGCAGCATGGCGCGGTCGGTGGCTTGCGCATCGCCCGTGCCGCTGTTGTCTTTCCACGTGTATGATGCCTTGTTCTCGGCTATGACTGCCGCGGGGTTGGCTGCGGTCGTCAGGGTGCCCCGCGTCAGCAGCACCTTGTCATAATCTATGACCGGAGTGCCTTTGGTGTCGGCCATCGCATGCTTCATGACGTACGACGTGGCCGCATTGTATTCCGATTGTCTTTTCGCATATCCCCGGTAACCGAACCGTATGAACGGTGTCATCGTTTTCAAGAAGCTATGTGTGATGATGAATTTGTTTCGCTGATACCGTTGCTTTTCCGTGTTCGCGTCTTTTACCTTCAAGGCCAATGCTCTCATGTAGCTGGTGCCCTTCCAGTTGCTGCCTACCACAGTGCCTACTTTTCCTGAAAATCCTCCGAGGATTCCTCTTGTAATTGTTCCCATAATGAAATTCTTTTTTGTGTGTGAATAAAATAAGTTTGTGTTGCCGGGGGGGATGCCTGAGAAACTTCTGCAGCAATTTCCTTACCTCCTCCGTCCGTCGTGTATCGGTGTTTGTGTTTCCGTTACGCCGGCAAAGATATGACGCATGTTTTTCTCTTGCAAATGAAAAAAGGCAAAAGCGTTCAACAAAATTTCTTTTACTTCCCAGCACGGGCTCTTTCATCTAAGAAAAAAAAACGGCCGATATTTGGAGCGACAACTTGATATGAGCCTCTTCTTTATTTTTATTTTATGAAAACATCACAAATAAAAGTCTCTCCCACTTCAGAAAAAGCGGATACGCACTTTTGCCATCTTCTTGTTTTCTTCCTGTCTATAGCGAACACCTCAACAAGAACCTGATAAGAAGATGATAAGAACCTGATAAGAATATAGCAGGATGAAGATGATGAAAGAAAAATACGGTATCATAGCCTTTGCTGATTCTTTTTATCGGTTTTAAATGAAATAGTTGTGGAATAAAAACGTGCGATATGGCTGCACATTATAAAAAAACTTTTATATATTTGTGCATAAACAGTGTAAAGTATAAAAACAGCTTTTATATTTTAAGAAACTGTTTTGAATTTATTTGCGCTATTTACTAAGAGGTATTTTTGCGGATTTTTCATCTTTCTCATGAGGAGCATAGCGGGCTATGTGACGGATGTGAAAGGAGAAAAAGACCAAAAAGAATATTAGAAAATGCTCATAGATAACTATTTAAATAAATTCAAAACAGTTTCTAAGCAGCCAGCAAGCTTGGGGATTAATGATGAATCGTTCTGAGATGACCAGAGGAGAAGCCGATGCAGCACTAATTTATGGCACCGCTCTTTCTACTTCAATGGGAATTATATATCCTCCTTTAGGAATTTTATTTGGTTTATAATTAGTGTATATGAATATTCAGTTTTTTCAAGACATTAGTACAGGTAACAAACTTGCAGCAAGATTGGCTATTGTACCTTTTATATGGTTACCGATAATAGCAGGTCATCTTCTTAAAGAAGATAAAGGCTATAGCTTGATATATTACTGTTTTTTTGTAGTCATTTATATCATGATGTTAGCTATGCTATATCTCTTTCTAAAGAAAATAACAAAAGGCAAAAAAAACAAATCGTTTGAAATAGCCTTGGGATGTTATCTGTTACTGATTGTACAGAATTTGGTAATTGTTTATTTATATATCCATCAAATTATGCAAACTTTAAGTAGCTTATGGATAGGTATACTTATAAGCTTATTTTCTATAACGATATGCGCTTTTGCAATAAAACGTACTGTATAGGCGTAGTTTAATAAGATAAGAGGGAGGTTAAAACACTTAGAAACTGTTTTGAATTTATTTGCGCTATTTACTAAGGGGTATTTTTGCGGATTTTTCATCTTTCTCATGAGGAGCATAGCGGGCTATGTGACGGATGTGAAAGGAGAAAAAGACCAAAAAGAAGATTAGGAAATGCTCATAGATAACTATTTAAATAAATTCAAAACAGTTTCTAAAGGTATTATCAATTTAATGATGCGCATAGATAAGATATTATGTGATATTGTAGCAAAAATGCTTGCAAAGGCTTTTGATGAGATTTGCAAACACAGAGGATACGAAGCGTCTCTACCTCTCGTCGAAGAGTGGATAAATGACGATAATCCGAATGTTATCCGTGCTGTAACAGAGGGATTGAGAATTTGGACAAGTTGCCCGTTCTTTAAAGAAAACCCATTGGTGGCTATTGCTCTAATCGCTAAGCACAAGGCACACGAAAGCGAATATCTTAGGAAATCCGTTGGAAACGCTTTAAGGGATATAAGCAAGAAGCACGCAGAATTGATCCGGCAGGAAGTGCAGCAATGGGATTTATCCTATCCTCGAGTTCTGTTCACTTACAAACTTGCAGCGAAGTTATTGAAGTAAAAAAGATATATCAATGAAAAAGAAAGTTTTATTTATCTTATTGAATGAATACACAGATTGGGAAGGGGCATTTCTCTCTACAGCTCTTCATGTGGGCGTGATACCGGGCGGTGAAATAAAGTATGAAGTGCATACCGTTGCCCCTACATCGGACGCTGTCCGTTCTATCGGTGGTGTTAAGACTTTACCTGATCATTCTTTTAAGAATATGCCGAAAGATTATGCAGCCTTAGTGCTTATCGGTGGCAACCGTTGGGACTCGCCCGAAGCAAAACCTGTCGCACCATTGGTACAAGAGGCTTTGGATAAAAGTAAAATCGTCGGAGCGATATGCAACGGTGCTTCGTTCCTATGTTCGCACGGCTTCCTAAACGATGTAAAGCATACGGGTAACGGTCTTGATCAACTTAAACACTGGGGTAGAGAAAAATACACAAATGAGGCAGGGTATGTGGAAGCACAGGCTGTCAGTGATAGGAATATTGTTACGGCAAACGGTGTAGGACATTTAGAATTCACTCGTGAGATGCTTCTGTTATTGGAAGCAAACAGTCCCGAACAGATAGATGCTTGGTACGATTTTTACAAAAACGGTTTCGTGAGATAATAGATGATTGCGTATGGAAAAGAATTGGGAGAATAACTTATCCGTATATATCAACAGAACAATTAGTCCTGACGGCAGAGACACGTTTGAGTCCACACAAGCATTGAGCGAACGGATGTTCGAATTTGCGACAGTCAAGAAAGGGAACAAGGTGATGGATTTGGGATGCGGTTGGGGGAAATCTTTGCAGCCATTCGTTCCTCATTTTCTATCCGCTCTCGGAATAGATACGAGTCAAGAAAATATCACACGGGCAAAAGAAGTCTATAAGGATTATGATAATGTTTCTTTTCAGTGTGGCTTCATTCAAGATTTGGAACTGTCGGCAGAAAGTGTGGATTTAATCATTTCCTCTCTGGTTCTGCACCAAGTGGAATGGAACGAGCAGGAAAGACTGTTTGAAGCCGTGAAACAGGTGCTGAAAGCAGATGGCGAAATGATAATGGCAGATGAAATCATCTTGTTCAATCCGGACACATTTCTCGAAAAGTTCAATGAAGTCTATCGCTATCTGTTGGAACATACCGCCCCGAAAGAAGTGTATGAAAATCATATCAAGCCATATCTGCAAGAGGGACATATCTATACTTGGCAGGACATGAAAGAGAATACGCCTCCTGAATATTGGTTCCACTCTATCGAAGATTTGAAAGCGACATTGAGAAAAGTCCGTTTGAAACTTGTGGAGGTTCAAGAAATAACCCCGTTCTTCGGTCTGCTGAAAATCAAACATCAATAACTTGGAAGAATGGGACCGAGAAAGATATATGCCTGTTGGATTTGTTATGGAAAACCACGGATAAAGCAGTGATTAGAATAGAAAGAGTAACCGAAAACAAGAAGCAATTCCTCGACCTGTTATTATTAGCAGATGAACAGGAAGATATGATTGACAAATATTTGTCGAGTGGAGACTTGTTTGCCTTATACGATGATGACTTGAAAAGTATTTGCGTTGTAGTGCCTGTAAATGATGATGTTTGTGAATTGAAAAACATAGCGACATACGAGCAGTATCGGGGCAAAGGTTACGGTAGAAGATTGATAAATTATATTTCCGACTTCTACAAAAAAGACTATAAGGCAATGCTTGTAGGTACAGGCGAAGTTCCTGCTATTCTATTGTTTTATGAGGGTTGCGGCTTTAAAAAGTCTCATCGAATAGAGAACTTTTTCACGAACAATTACGATCGTCCAATTTTTGAGAGAGATATACAACTCGTAGATATGATTTACCTTAGAAAGGAATTGAAAATATGACCATAGAATTTTACCCTATTGATAAGCCAAGAATGGACAAACTTCTTGATTCTCTTATAAACGCATGGGAGAGGTCTGTGCGTGCTACTCATCATTTCTTGACGGAGCAGGATATTCAAAAAGCCCGTTCGGATGTCAGTTGAACTCTCTCAGATAATCGTGATTCCCTGTTCCTCGCAGAGCCGCAGCCCCACGTCTTTCAGTTTGAACTTCTGAATCTTGCCGCTTCCCGTCACGGGAAACTCTTTGACGAAAAAGATGTATTTCGGAATTTTGTAGCGTGCTATCTTGCCGATGCAGAAGTCGCGCACGTCCGACTCGTGCATGTCCACCCCTTCGCGCAGGATGATGAAAGCCCCCACAGCCTCGCCGTATTTCTTCGACGGGATGCCTGCCACCTGCACATCCTTTATGCCTTTCAGCTGATAGAGAAACTCCTCTATCTCGCGCGGGTAGATGTTCTCTCCCCCACGGATAATCATGTCTTTGATGCGTCCGGTAATGCGATAGTTGCCGTTTTCGTCCTTGACGCCCAAATCGCCGGAGTGCAGGAAACCGTTCTTGTCTATCACCTCGGCCGTGGCTTCGGGATTCTTGTAGTAGCCCTTCATGGTGTTGTAGCCACGGTTGCACATCTCGCCTTGCACGCCTACAGGACACTCCTCACCCGTTTCGGGGTTGATGACCCGCACCTCGGTATGTTCAAAGTCGCTCCCCACCGTGTTGCAGCGCACCTCAAACGAATCGTCTATGCGTGTGGCGGTCATGCCGGGAGAGGCTTCCGTCAGTCCGTAAACGCTGGTCACCTTCATAAACATCTTCTCCTCCACCTGCTTCATCAGTTCTATCGGACAGAGGGCTCCGGCCATGATGCCGGTGCGCAGACTGCTCATGTCGAACATATCGAACATCGGGTGGTGCAGTTCGGCAATGAACATGGTGGGCACGCCATAGAGCGCCGTGCAACGCTCTTTGTGAATAGAGGCCAGCACAACCAACGGGTCGAAACGCTCCACCATCACTTGCATGCAACCGTGTGTCAGGCAGTTCATGGTGGCAAGCACCACGCCGAAACAGTGGAACAGAGGCACGCAGACGCACAACTTGTCGTCGGCGGTGAACTTCATGTGCTCACCCGTCAGGTAGCCGTTGTTGGTGATGTTGTAGTGCGTCAGCATGACACCTTTGGGGAAGCCGGTGGTGCCCGACGTGTATTGCATGTTCACCACATCGTGCGGAGTCACTCGGCTCTTCAGCTCATTCAGGCGGTCGTCCTCTACATTCTCGCCCAAGACCAGCAGTTCGGAAGTGTTGTACATGCCTCGATGCTTCTCCTGTCCCACGTAGACCACGTGCTTCATGTGCGGGAAGCGTTCGCTCTTCAAGTGTCCGCGCTCGCAGGTCTTCAGTTCGGGCAGCATGGTGTAGGTCATCTGCACAAAGTCGCTGTCCTTTTCGCCGTTGACGATGCAAAGGGTATGCATGTCCGAGTTCTGGCACAGATACTCCAGTTCCGACTGTTTGTAATTGGTGTTCACCGTGACATAGACGGCGCCTATCTTGGCACAGGCGTAGAGCAGTGTCAACCAATCCGGAACATTGGCCGCCCAAATGCCCACATGCGTCCCTCGCTGCACGCCGATGGCGATAAGCCCTTTGGCCATGTCGTCCACACGGCGGTTGAAGCGGCTCCACGTAAAACGCAGGTTACGGTCGGAATAAACAATGTATTCTTTGTCGGGCGTAGTCTCCGCCCAATGCTCCAGCCATTGGCCGAGCGTACGTTCGTATAGCATATTTGTATGAGTGGAAAACAGGAAAGTGGAAAGTTCTCACCTTCCACTTTCTTTATATTAAATAGGTGTATAGATTACCGCAAGGATTTTGGCAGCTTTTCCTTCGAAAGCATGCACGTGGTGCGGAACAATGGAGTCGTAGTAGATGCTGTCACCTTGTTCCAGCAGATAAGTGTTCTTTCCGTAACTTATTTCCATGATTCCTTCCATCACCATGATAAACTCTTCGCCTTCGTGCGAGGAAAGCACAAAGTCGCTGTCGTTGGTGGCTGCCACGTCGATGATAAAAGGCTCCATGTGGCGGTCGGCCTTCGACTTGGAGAGCGAATGATAAACCATGTGACGGCGGCTCTGTATGGCATTGTTGGAGAAACTGATGCTGTTCTGCGACTCGTCTTTGCGGCATACTACGGGGCCGTTTTCGTCCTGATCGTCGAGGAATGTACCCAACCTCACCCCCAGCACACGTGCTATCTTGATAAGAGGAGCCAACGACGGAAGGTCGATGTTGCGTTCTATGCGTTCAATCTGTTCGATGGCAAGCCCCGAACGTTGTGCCAGTTCTTCCATACTGATGGACTGGTTTTCGCGGAGAGTTTTTATTTTCTCTCCTACAATCTTGCTGGTATCCATAATGAAGCGTTTACGGTCTGAAAAGTTATGAATTATAGTTGTTGAACCGCAAAAATAAGGGAAACTTTTACTTATTGCAACATTCTGAGGGAAAAAGTTGGGGTTTGCAGGAAACAAGGGAAGAAAATTTGAGCATGTGGGGCATATCGTGCGAGGTTACAATTCAGTGATGTCAGTATAGGGTTTCGCCCGTTCAAGGCCGGTCAGCCGCTTCGTCTCATTTCCATAGATTGTATTTTCTAACAGCCTGCAATCTTTCGTTCATAACCGATTATTTTATTACAAATAAAGAGAAAATCATCTGTAACCGATAAATCTGTTGATGTTTTTTCTGCTTTCAAGTGTATTTGTGACGTTCGATGCCAACAGCGTAACCACCGTAGCTGGTTCGCTGCGCATGGAAAAGGGTAAAACAGGGGTGAATATATTGTATATGTCAGTACGAGTAGAATCCGACCTTTCTTTCGATTTTATTTTACATATCCGAGAGAAATCCCACCCCCTTCCCGATGCTTTTTTATTCACTCCCTGACTGAACGGGATTCAGTCGCCGACTGATTGTACCCCTCTCAGAACACCTTCTCGATGGGGGTATGAGTGGCTTGCGGCATAAGCCGGGTAATGGTAATAAATAATTATATTTATTGAAAAAAAGAGTACATGTGGCTTTTCTTACGTGTTGCTTCCGCGCCGCTTTTGAAACGATTTTCTTCTATTGTAGAGATACGCTCAAACACCCCTGTTCATTATCAGCGATTTACGTTTTGTTTTGTAGATGTTGCGGTTCCAAACCTCTTTTTTTGCACCTCCGGCCATTTTTTCGTTGTAGAGAGTGCTGTTTTTTAATGTATTGGTTATCATTGCTTTAACATTTTCGGTTGTAGATGCCGTTTTCTTGCATTTTCTTTTGTCTGCCCCTAACTTTGCAACATCGAATCCGGGAAAAGCGGACGGACGGAACCGTTGAGGCCTCGCGGTGAAAAAACTCTGTTCCTCGGATGAGATAAGAGAAACCAATACATTATTATTAATAAACTAAAACTTTAAAATTATGGCTTTTTACAAGAAATTTCACTCTGACCGAAGCGATGAATGCCGCAAAGCAAGTGGCAGACAATGCGCAACTGACGGAGAACTCTCACGCGATGAATCCTGAAAGCGGAACCGTTTACGGATGGAACAGTTACTTCGAGATGTACAGCCAGCCTTCATTGGCCAATGTGCCTGAAGTATTGCTGTGGAAAGAGTACAGCTCAGCGCAGAACATCAAGAACGGAGTTCCTTACCGCGTCAAAATAGGATGCGCCGACGGTTATACCCGCACTTTTGTCGAGACTTTCCTGACAAAGAACGGGCTTCCCATCTATGCTGACAATACATACAAAGGCGACGTATCAATTGACAATGCCAAAGCCGGACGCGACGAACGCCTGCAACTCTTCGTATGGGGAGAGAGCGACATGCTCGATTCCGATCCGAAGGCTCCCACTGTCGGTACTCCCTTCACCAAGCCCGATATTACCACAGGCGTAAGCGAGAAGCGTGCCATCACCGGTTACCAGCCGCGCAAGTACTATACTTATGACTATAACCAGACAGAGAATGACGAACGCCGGGGTACCAATGCTTGTCCTATTTTCCGTTCTGCCGAAGCGCTTCTGAACTATATGGAGGCTTCCTATGAACTGAACAAGACTTTGGATGCCACAGCCAGAACCTACTGGCAGAAGCTGCGTGCACGTGCAGGGGTAAGCACGGACATCGACGCCACGATTACTGCCACCGATCTGGCGAAGGAAAACGACTTTGCTGTCTATTCCGGTACGGCAATGGTAGACAAGACACTCTACAACATACGTCGTGAACGCATGGCTGAACTCTTCAGCGAAGGACAACGCTTTCCTGACCTGATACGCTGGCGCGCTTTCGACCGCATGATTACTACCAAATGGATTCCCGAAGGTATCAACTTCTGGACCGAAGCTTACAAGAAATACGGTGATTTGAAAGCCGACGGTTCGGCCGAAGCCTTTGTTTCGGGCAAGGAACTGAGCATTTATCTGCGTCCCTACAGCCGAAGCATGCAAAGCACCAACGAACTGCGCGATGGTTATATTTGGCACGAGGCATATTATCTCTATCCCATCGGAAACGAGGATTTGCGTCTGGCCTCTCCGGACAAGAAAGTGGAAACAAGCAACCTCTACCAGAACATCTATTGGCCGACTATGGGTGGTGGACATGCCGAAAGATAAAGGAAAAACGATTTTAATTGAGAAGCTGTTTGATGTTCGAATATACTTGAGCCATTCGTCATAAAACAGACTCTATCACTCAAAGCAGAGGATGTGTCAGGAAATGGCACATCCTCTTTTATTTAATCTTTTTAAAGATTACCTGAGTTCAGGATAAAAAGCAGGGCGATAACCTCACACGGATACTTATGTTTTAAAGCCAAATTCCATTGGTTATCAGGTGTTTAATCCTGCCTTGTCAGGCACTTGTGTCTGTCACGTCAGAGACTTGTGTCTGTCGGCTTGGACACGTGCCTCTGTCACGACAAAGGATCGCAGCTGTCAAAACAGGGCAAGGGCGGCCGGTCTGAAAGGCTCTCTTCTGCCCGACCGCCGTAAACCGGTGCATTCAGGAAATATCCGCCCGACAGGATGCAGCCCCTCATCTTCAGCAAAAGGAACAGCCTATCCCGAACTTAGGTAAGATTATCTCAAAACCGGCTTTACAATCTTTTTAAATCCTCATCCGATACATGTTTCCCTTTATAAGCCTTACCTACAGCATTGAAGCTATAGCTCAGACTCAACGAGAGACTGCGCGAGTCGGGATTTGCCTTTTTAGTGTAAGTCAGCCGAGGACCGAACAACATGAGAGAACCGTGACGTGATTTCCATAAATCATTGATTTGCAGGTTGAAGTTCAACCTCTTATTCAGGAACATTTTACGAAGCCCTGCATCCATCCCCCAATAAGAACCTTGCAATGTGGGGCCGAAGTTGCCTTCGCTCTGATAATCGGCATCTAAAGACAGAATCCATCCGCCTGGCAGATTCAGGCTGTTTTGCCAAAGGAAGTAACCGCTGCAACGGTTCATGTTTTTGGTAGCTCCTTGATTGGTGACTTTGAAAAAGGGCTGTCCGAAATAGATGCCGAATTCGGGTCTCCAGATGCCGAGTGCGGGTGAGAGGTAGATAGAAGCGGTGAGATATTGCATCCGTTTGAAGTTTTCGGTAGTGAAGATAACCACATTCGGATTTTCCGCATATTCTTTAGTCATGAAGGCAATGGCATTACGACGATATTTGTAACTGATGCTGAACTGCATCCATTTATAGAGAGCGCTGAACTGCATATCGTGATTTGTTTCGGGAGTAAGCAACGGATTGCCTCCCTCGTAGATAAAGCGGTTGTTGTAGCTGAGAGTGCTGCGCAACTGAAAAAAAGTGGGGCGGTTGCTTTTAACCGTATAGCTGAAGTTGGCTTGCGTTTTGCCTATGGGAAAATCTACGGAAAAGTTGGGACACCAGTCATTGTAAGTACGACTTTGTCCGGAAATGAACTCACCTTGTTTCCAATACTCCGATACGGCATGCTCGAAACGCAGTCCGGCAAGCAGGCTGACTTTTCCGAATGCAAGGAAGTACTCGGCGAAGGCGGCTGTTTTGCTTTCGTCAATTCTGCTGTCCGTATCGGGAAGAACGCCTTGTAAGTTCAGGAACCGATCGTTACGTCGGATGAACGTGTAGTCTGCACCGGCCTTCAACTCGCCTTTCCACAGGGGATGCGTCAGAAGCAGTCTGGCAGCATAGAGACGGTTGTCGGCACGATTGAAAGAACTAATGTTGCGATAGTCCTCCGTCCGACTGACTTCTTGCGCTTCCTGACGGTTATAGGTTTTGCCATATACGAAATCCGTCGTAAGATTGACTTGAAGTTGTTTTAAAGAACCTTGATAATAAGCGTTCACTTGATGTTTGCTGTCTTGCTCCAAATTCTCAGAAGAGTGGCCGGTACGGTCTACCGGTTTCCCATCTTCCTTGACGGTATATTCCGAGCTGTTGCCGGTATGAAAGTCGGGAGTGCGGTGAAACTCATACGAAGCGCCGAGACTGTGCCGGGAGCTGAAGTCATAACTGACACTTGCTTTTCCGCCGCCCATCAAACCTTTATGATGCAAATGAGCTTGGCTGTTGATGTCCCAGTCTACTTCGGACGGTATTTGGTATCGCACTTCCTGATGCCGCAAGGTATTTTCATATCGGGCATATAGCATGCCCAGCAGCGAAAGCCCTTTCTTCTGATAGTTCAGGTTGATTTGTTCGTAATGAGTGGTACGTCTGCGTCGTGTGATGTTTGCGCGGACGTTACCGCCGAAGCCGTTTTCCCTGCCCCTTACGGTGCGGATGCGCACAACGGCATTTACAGTGGCATTGTATTCCGCACCAGGATTGGTAATTAGTTCCACTTTCTCGATGTCGGCGGCCGAGAGACGTTCCAGTTCAGAATTGTCTTGCAAGAGCCGGTGGTCTATATATATAATAGGTGTACCTTTGCCGAAGACGGTATAACCCTCGTCGGAATGACGCAGTCCGGGGATATGTTTCAACACATCGTTGGCATTGTTCAGAGAAGCGAGCAGAGACTGTTGTACGTTCGTTTCTAACTTCCCGCCTTTCAGCCTGAAAACAGGACGCTGTGCCTCGACAACGGTTTCTGCAAGCATTATGGCATCCGCTTCCAGCATCCAGTCGCCCGTATCCCCGTTACGGCATGAACGGCAGAGAGATTTATAGCCGATGGAGGTGATTTGCAGTAGATATTCCTCGTGAGTTGGCGGAACTATCTCGAAACTCCCGTCACTACGGCTACAAGTGCCTTCTATAAAAATGGAGTCGGTCGAAAGAAGAACGATGTTGGCAAATTCTATCGGTTGTCGTTCCTCATTCAGAATTCTGCCCCGAACGGAAAGCCGGGAGGAATCGTTTTGCGCATTTGTCGCCACAGTGCCCATCAAGAGCAGAATGAAAAGGTATGCCATCTGTTTCATGTTCCGATTATCGTTTGATTCCGGGACACGAAGGTATCTGCTTTCCATGAGGAGGCAAGAAACAGAAAGCGGATAAGTATCTGACATTTGCCTGACAACAGACTGACAATGCCGTTTGCAGCGTTCAACCTCTTATCTCCAGCCCATAGGCACGCCCACGGTCTGTCGTTATTTTTAAGTTGCTGTTTTCTTCAATAATGGGCTTCAGGCGTCGTATCAATGTATAGAGCGTTTCTTCCGCATTCTCTTTTCCCGGCCATAGAGATTGGCAGATGTCGGGCTTGGAAAGCAGATGAGAGGAGGAAAGGAAGAACATCTCCATTAATGTATACTGCATGGGAGTCAACTTCAGTCTGCCTTGTTGTTCGTTGTAGAAACAGGTCTCTTGGAGAGAGAGCGACAGATTACCGAAAGTAATAAGCTCTTTCCGACGTTTCTTGTCATTATTGTTTCGTGCATTCCGGAGACGAAAGAAAGCAAACCCACCCCATAACAGTGCAGCCAATAGCAATATCGCCGGTATTGTCTGTTGAGATAAGCCGAACAGCATTGTGGCCGGACAGCGGGCATATCCCCGGAAAGAAAGTGTCAGCTCTGAAGTATCGGATGCGACGGAAAGCCATACTAAAGTGTCGCTGACGAGATATCCGGCAGAAAACTCGTTGAATGTTCCATTCGGGTCGTTCTTTTTCAAAATGTGCAAAGAGAGTCCGGATACATCTTTCAATTCGGTTATGGACAATGCTTCGGAAAAAGTGGCGTTGGAACTGTTTATGAAAACGGGAGCTCCCATTGCCTCCTGCAATTTGGAATAGGTCTGAATGGTATCTACCTCCAACCACTTCCCTTTATGCTGTAATACGGTATGTCTCAGTGCCTGATTCAAGTCGGAGATTATGCGCAGTTTCATTTGCGAATAGTTGCGATATCCGAGGCCAAACGATAGCAGTATCAAAAGGAAAAAGATTGCTACCGAGTGATTAGCTGCTGATATTTTCTGTTTCATAGAAACAAAGTTACACATTTCTTTTATGCAAACAAAAAGGGAAACCCTCTTTTCGAGAATTTCCCTTTCTTAATGCTTTCGTCGCAAGTAGAATTACTTACGCAAGCCAAGTTCTTTGACGATGGCGCGATAGCGTTCGATGTCGCGGTCTTTCAGGTAGTTGAGCAACGCACGGCGTTTACCTACCAACATAGTCAAAGCTCTTTCAGTGCTATAATCTTTTCTGTTGAGCTTCAGGTGCTCAGTCAGGTGGGCAATACGGTAGGAAAACAAAGCTATCTGAGACTCAGCTGATCCAGTATCAGAGTTAGACTTTCCGTATTTGCCGAAGATTTCTTGCTTTTTAGCAGCGTCTAAATACATAGTTGTTTAATTAAAAAGTTATTATGATTATTCCCTTTCGGGGCTGCAAAGATAGATATAATCTTTTATATTGCAATGACATTCAGCTTTTTCTTCTATGTATCTGCATATATGATGCAAAATTCGTACCTTTGCACCGCAAAAACAGGCCCCATGGATGCGAACGGCAAATGAAATCGTATCGGCTTTCTGCATAGCCTGTCTTTGCCTTAATTAATAGGTATTATATGCAAAATATTAGAAACATTGCAATCATTGCCCATGTGGACCATGGGAAAACAACGCTCGTTGACAAGATGCTTTTGGCCGGAAACCTTTTCCGCAGCAACCAAAGCACAGGTGAATTAATGCTGGATAACAACGACCTTGAACGTGAACGAGGTATAACGATTCTTTCCAAAAACGTCTCTATCAATTATAAAGACACCAAGATTAACATCATCGACACTCCGGGACACAGCGACTTCGGAGGCGAAGTGGAGCGCGTGCTGAATATGGCGGACGGATGCATCTTGCTCGTAGATGCCTTTGAGGGTCCTATGCCGCAAACGCGCTTCGTACTCCAGAAGGCTTTGCAAATCGGATTGAAGCCTATCGTGGTGGTGAACAAGGTGGACAAACCGAACTGCCGCCCCGAAGAGGTCTATGAAATGGTGTTCGACTTGATGTTCAGCTTGGATGCTACCGAAGAACAGCTGGACTTCCCCGTTGTCTATGGCTCGGCCAAGAACAACTGGATGAGTACGGACTGGCAGCATCCCACCGACAACATCTATCCGTTGCTGGACTGCATTTTGGAGAATATCCCCGCTCCCGAGCAATTGGAAGGTACGCCGCAAATATTGGTAACCTCTTTGGACTATTCTTCTTATACCGGGCGTATTGCCGTGGGACGTGTGCACCGCGGCACATTGAAGGAGGGCATGAATGTTTCTTTGGTGAAGCGTGACGGAAAGGTGTTGAAGTCTAAAATCAAAGAGCTGCACACCTTCGAGGGCATGGGACGCGTGAAAGTGCAGGAAGTATCTTCCGGCGACATCTGCGCACTGGTAGGCATAGAGGGCTTTGAAATCGGAGATACCGTATGCGATTACGAGAATCCGGAGGCATTGCCGCCTATCGCCATCGACGAACCTACCATGAGCATGCTTTTCACCATCAACGATTCTCCGTTCTTCGGCAAAGAAGGCAAGTTCGTCACTTCACGCCACATACACGACCGCTTGATGAAAGAGCTGGACAAGAACCTTGCACTCCGCGTAAACAAAAGCGAGGAAGACGGCAAGTGGGTTGTTTCGGGCCGCGGCGTGCTCCATCTGTCCGTGCTGATTGAAACCATGCGCCGCGAAGGATACGAATTGCAAGTGGGACAGCCGCAGGTTATCTTCAAGGAGATAGACGGCGTGAGATGCGAACCTATCGAAGAGTTGACCATCAATGTGCCCGAAGAATACTCCAGCAAGATGATTGACATGGTGACGCGCCGTAAAGGTGAAATGGTGAAAATGGAGAGTACCGGCGAACGTGTCAACCTTGAATTCAACATGCCCTCGCGCGGCATCATCGGCCTGCGCACGAACGTGCTGACCGCTTCGGCCGGTGAAGCCATCATGGCACACCGCTTCAAAGAATACCAGCCTTATAAGGGGGATATTGAACGCCGCACCAACGGTTCTATGATTGCCATGGAGGCAGGTACGGCTTTCGCCTATGCCATCGACAAGTTGCAGGATCGCGGCAAGTTCTTCATCTTCCCGCAAGATGAAGTATATGCCGGTCAGGTAGTGGGCGAGCATTCGCACGACAACGACTTGGTGGTGAACGTCACGAAGTCCAAGAAACTGACAAACATGCGTGCCAGCGGTTCCGATGAAAAGGCCCGCCTGATTCCGCCCGTTCAGTTCTCTTTGGAAGAGGCGCTGGAATACATCAAGGAAGACGAGTATGTAGAAGTCACTCCGAAATCCATGCGCATGCGCAAGGTGATTCTGGATGAAACGGAGCGTAAACGTGCCAACAAAAACTGAAATTAGAATCCATACACGATACTCCGGATCGTTTCAGATTTTCTTGAAATCATGTACCTTTGCAGTATCTGCAAAAAAGGTTGGAAAAAACGATGAATAAGATAGATTCCGTATGCGTATATTGTGCATCGAGCACAAAGATAGACCCTGTTTATTTCGATGCCGCCCGCGAGCTGGGCACTTTGCTGGGCAGGAAACATCTCCGCCTGATTAACGGAGCGGGAAACATGGGACTGATGTCGGCCGTATCGGATGCCGCACTTCGTGCGGGAGGAGAAGTGACGGGCGTCATTCCCCGGTTCATGGTGGAACAGGGATGGCACCATACGGGACTCACACAACTCGTCGAGGTAGAAAGCATGCACGAACGAAAGAGAACGATGGCAGACCTGAGCGATGCCGTCATTGCACTGCCCGGCGGATGCGGCACATTGGAAGAACTGCTGGAAATCATCACTTGGAAACAACTGGGACTGTATCTGAACCCGATTGTCATCCTGAACACCAAGAACTACTTCGACCCTCTGCTCGATATGCTCGGCAAAGCGGTGGAAGAGAACTTCATGCGTACGCAGCACGGCGCCATCTGGCACACGGTACAAACACCGCAAGAGGCAATCGAACTGATACATACACTGCCGTTATGGGATGCTTCCATCCGTAAATTCGCCGCGATATGATAGGGATGTTGATGGCTTGGGCAACGGGGGTAACAGAAGGAATTCCCCTTCCATATTCTCCGCGGATGGACGACGGCATCACCGTCATCCTTTTGTGTTGCTTCTTCCTGTCGGCTTATGTCCTGTCTCGCAGCCGCAAGTTCCTGTTTCAGTTAGTGAAAGATTTTCTGCTTCATCGCGAACGCACCAGCATATTCGCTACTTCCACGGCAGCCGACATGCGCTATATGTTGTTGCTGATTCTGCAAACTTGCGTGCTTGGCGGCGTGTGCATCTTCAATTATTTCAATGACGCGCAGCCGGAACTTGTACATCATATTTATCCCGGAATCTTGCTAAGCATATATATCGGGATATGTGTTTTTTATCTGGTGACAAAATGGCTGCTTTACTCCTTACTGGGTTGGATTTTTTTTGACGAAAGCACCACATCGCTTTGGTTGGAATCTTATTCCACGCTGCTTTATCATCTTGGTTTTACCCTCTTCCCGTTTAGTTTATTCATTGTTTATTTTGATTTGAATCTGCATTCGGCAATAATAATCGGCCTCATTTTGGTCTTTTTTGCTAAAATATTGATGTTCTACAAGTGGATAAAGCTTTTTTGTCATGATTTACATGGCGGTTTGCTTTTAATTTTATACTTTTGTGCCCTTGAAATCATCCCTTGTCTGGTTTTATATCAAGGCATGGTGCAATTAAACGATTATTTGATAATAAAATTTTAGGACGTTGAAAATTAAGAAAGTACTTGTGTCGCAGCCTAAACCGGCATCGGAGAAATCTCCCTACTACGACATCGCCGAAAAGTACGGTGTGAAAATAGATTTTCGCCCGTTCATCAAAGTGGAGAGCCTTTCAGCGAAAGAATTCAGACAGCAGAAAGTTGCGATCCTCGATCATACCGCCGTTATTTTCACTTCGCGTCATGCTATCGACCATTTTTTTCATCTTTGCGGCGAGTTACGCGTAACAATCCCCGAAACCATGAAGTACTTTTGTGTGACGGAGGCTGTTGCTTTGTATATACAGAAGTATGTGCAATATCGCAAGCGTAAAATCTTCTTTGGCAGTACAGGAAAAATAGACGATTTGATACCGGCCATCGTAAAGCACAAAACGGAAAAGTACTTGGTACCCATGTCGGATGTACATAATGATGACATCAAGAACATACTGGACAAGCACAAGATTCAACATAGCGAAGCGGTGATGTATCGCACCGTCAGCAACGACTTCGGGGCAGACGAAGCGTTCGACTATGACATGCTGGTATTCTTCAGTCCGGCGGGTGTAACCTCTTTGAAAAAGAATTTCCCTGATTTTGACCAAAAAGAAATCAAAATCGGCACGTTCGGTTCTACCACGGCACAGGCTGTCCGCGACGCCGGACTTCGTCTGGATTTGGAAGCTCCCAGCGTACAAGCACCTTCGATGACGGCGGCACTCGATATGTTTATCAAAGAGAACAACAAAGGGAAGTAACCCTCATTGTTACGGATAACAGATTACGAACCACAGATTACGGCGGCATAGTGTGTGAAGACAATCGTGCATGCGTAATTCGTGGTTCGTAATTTGATTTTATAACCTATTGTAATTCTAAAAAAAGTGGCAAATACCCTGCGCAAGTCCGAAAGGTTGGATAAAAAGAAAGTGATAGAGAAGATGTTTGCGGGCGGCTCGCATTCGTTTTCTATTTTCCCTTTGCGCGTGGTGTATCTGCAGGTAGAGGAACTGGAGGCTACCGCTTCCATCTTGGTCAGCGTTTCAAAACGCCGTTTCAAGCGCGCGGTGAAACGCAACCGTGTGAAACGCCAGATACGCGAAGCCTATCGCGTCAACAAGCACAAGTTGCTGAGCGTGCTGGCCGAAAAACAATGCCGTCTGGCCATTACCTTCATCTATCTTTCCGATCGCCCGGAGGATTCTTCTGTCATTGAAAACCGCGTAAAGACGGCCTTGGCACGCATTGCCGAGAAAGTAACGACCTCGGAGCCATGAAAAGAGCACTTTCATATCTGCTGTTGCTTCCCATTTATTTTTATCAGAAGTTCATCTCGCCCATGACCTCCCCATCATGCCGCTTCACTCCCACCTGCTCGCAATATGCCGTGGAGGCCATCAAGAAACACGGACCTTTCAAAGGGCTTTATCTGGCAGTGAGACGCATTCTGCGCTGCCATCCTTGGGGAGGTTCCGGTTATGACCCTGTGCCATGAACATCCCTATCGACATACATACGCACCGGCTGCCGCAAACCTTCGGAAAGGCAATCGTAAACTGCGAACCCGAAACATTTCTTCCGCAGAAAGAAGGATGGTACTCGGTCGGGATACACCCTTGGAGCATCACCGCACCCTATGCTTGCCGGAATAATTCCCCTACCCCAAATCTCATCGTGAGCGAACGCATGAATCGTCTTGAGACACAGGTGTGCCATCCCCTCGTATTGGCTGTGGGCGAGGCAGGACTGGACAAGCTGGCAGACGCACCCATGACCTTGCAGCTGGAAGTGTTCGAACGTCAGGCTCGCTTGGCAATGGAGGCAGACAAACCTTTGGTTATTCATCTGGTGAGAGCCACCGACGAGCTGTTGGCACTGAAGCACACCTTGCGTCCTACCAATCCGTGGATTATTCACGGCTTCCGTGGCAAGGCGGCACTCGCCGAAGAATATCTGCGACACGGCTTCTTCCTTTCATTCGGAGAGAAATACCAGGAGGAGGCGCTTCGTCTGATGCCGGCCCACCGATTGTTCATCGAAACGGACGAAAGCGATGTCTCCATTGACGAGCTGTATGCACGGGCTGCTACCGTGCGAGGTGTCCCCTCCTCTGAACTCAAAAACTCTGTGGAAGAAAATGTTATCAAACTCTTTTTTAAACAATAAGAGTTTGTTTCTTCAATAAAGTGTCGTACTTTTGCGAAAATAATTAATAAAGACAATCATTCGATGAATTTTGTAGAAGAACTAAAATGGCGTGGAATGGTGCACACGATGATGCCGGGCACCGAAGAATTATTGGCTAAGGAACAGGTTACGGCTTATGTAGGCATCGACCCTACTGCCGATTCTTTGCACATCGGTCACCTATGCGGAGTGATGATGTTGCGCCATTTCCAGCGTTGCGGACACAAGCCTTTGGCACTTGTGGGAGGTGCAACCGGTATGATAGGCGACCCTTCGGGCAAATCGGCCGAACGCAACTTGCTGGACGAAGAAACCCTCCGTCACAATCAGGAATGCATCAAGAAGCAACTGGCCAAGTTTCTCGATTTTGAGAGCGACGCTCCCAACAGGGCGGAACTGGTGAACAACTATGACTGGATGAAGGACTTCACTTTCCTTGATTTTGCCCGCAATGTAGGCAAGCATATCACCGTGAACTACATGATGGCAAAGGAATCCGTACAGAAACGTCTGAACGGTGAAGCACGCGACGGTCTTTCGTTCACGGAATTCACTTATCAGCTGTTGCAAGGCTACGATTTTCTGCATTTATATGAAACCAGAGGCTGCAAGCTACAGATGGGCGGTTCGGACCAATGGGGCAACATCACTACCGGCGCCGAACTGATTCGCCGTACCAATGGCGGTGAAGTGTTTGCCTTGACTTGTCCGTTGATTACGAAAGCCGATGGCGGCAAGTTCGGAAAGACAGAATCAGGGAATGTTTGGCTCGATCCCCGCTACACCTCTCCTTACAAATTCTATCAGTTCTGGCTCAACGTCAGCGACGAAGATGCGGCACGCTATATCAAGATTTTCACCTCATTGTCGAAAGAAGAGATAGAAGCCTTGACAACGGAACATGCCGAAGCCCCTCACTTGCGTGCGCTTCAAAAGCGTCTGGCAAAGGAAGTCACCATCATGGTGCACTCCGAAGAAGACTACAATGCCGCGGTAGATGCCTCAAACATCCTCTTCGGCAATGCCACTTCCGAGGCCTTGAAGAAGTTGGACGAAGACACGTTGCTGGCTGTGTTCGAAGGCGTTCCCCAGTTCGAGGTGTCTCGCGGCGCACTGTCGGCAGGCGTAAAGGCTGTGGACTTCTTTGTGGATAATGCGGCTGTATTCGCCTCCAAAGGCGAGATGCGCAAACTGGTGCAAGGTGGCGGTGTTTCCTTGAACAAAGAGAAGCTAACCGCTTTCGACCAAACGATTACAGCAGCCGATTTGCTGGACGGAAAGTATTTATTGGTGCAGCGTGGAAAGAAAAACTACTACCTGATTATCGTCAAATAAGGAGAGAATAGAAAAAATAGTCCCGGAATATTTGGATATTTCGGTACAGACCTCTATCTTTGCACCGCTTTTTAACAGAAAGCGTATAAGTTTGGACTATGGTGTAATGGTAGCACAACAGGTTTTGGTTCTGTTTGTCCAGGTTCGAATCCTGGTAGTCCAACTTCTTGTAATCAGGCCTTGAAAGATTACTCTTTCAAGACCTGATTATTTTTTGCCAGTCTGCAATTAATAGTGACAGTTTCTCTTTATTGTCTGACACTTGCGCTTCGTCATTTCCTCGGCAAAAGCCTTTTCTCCATGTTCCTTGATGTAGCGGATGCAGGCCGGACGGCCTGATCTGAATAAGAAAGCGAATACCTTTCCTATGAGATTTGAATATGTCTTGCATCCGGCAACATCCTTAACACATTCCGCGCATGTGTGAAAATCGTGGCTTATGACACACGTTCTAATCTTGCACCAAGCAGCCTTCTCATTTTGGCGGCAACCGGGACATTTGCCGGATATAAATTTACGACAGGCTCCGCAATAAAGTCCACAGGCTGCTATATATTCTTTATTTACTTCCATATTGGCTATCATTCAATGTGTCGATGAACAAACTCTCCATTTATCCAAAGGGTAGCTTCGATTCCGATGAAATGGAGAAGCACATAGTTCGGGTCTGTCGGGCCACCGGAAAAATGGTTGATGTACCGGTCTTGCCACATTTTCTTGCGGATGCTGTCATCAGTGACGATTTCAACCGCTCCGCGCAAAGCAACACTGTCTCCATAAAAAGAATAACAAAGTCCTGCTTTGGGATTCATCTTGAAATCGGCAACTTTCACCGAATCCGCTCCCGTAGCCATCCATACCTCATTGTATCCTACGGTATGACCTTTTGACATCGGCACGGGGCGAGGAACTCCATCGGCATTGATTGAAGCCAGTGTCATCTCGTTGCATTGAGCCAGCAAATCCATTGCCTTTTCAAGAATTGTCCTCTCGCCCTTCTATTTCCACCGTTTCAGATTCGGAAAGAATTGGCGCATCCGTTCTTTTGCCTGTTCGGGAGTGAGATTCCAGCCTGTCTGCTCGTTCATCTGGTCGGTAAACTGCGCGCAGAACTCAATCATCTGGTTCATGTTGAAGTCTTGCGTGAACTTGCCGTCTTTGTAGCAATAAATGCAGTAATCCTCATTGCGGCTGCCGTCGGAATTGATTCCCTTATTGTCAGCGACCAGTGGCATTCCGCAACTCTGACAGAATAGTTGTTCCATATCGTTTTTCTTTTTGCCCCACAGTCCAATAGAGCGGATTACTAAATGCAGAAACGCGGACTGCAATGCCACGTCTTAAGCGAAGGTCGTAGGAAACCTTTTGAGCAGATGTAACAATAGCAGCCCACGCCATATGCGTGAGAACCACCATGCTATCCTTGCTCAATTGAAAATTTCCTACGTTTTCACTTACAAGATAAGCATAACGCTTCTTCTTTTTCTAATATGTATTGAATAGAGTTCCTCCCCATCCGATTGCAAATATAATAAAATCGACTTGGAAAGTTGCTTAATACCCAATTATTTATTGGGTACAATAAACGTGGATTAAAGAAAAAATATGAATGAAATGTATTTTGCGAACTATATATTAAAAGATGAGAAAGCCTGATTACACCATAGAACATCACCATCTATCAATTCCCGCCTCAAACAGTTTGTTTACCCGATTATACAAAACAAGCAGCTACGAAATTCGTAACTGCTTGTTTTCAGTGTGGACCAGCCTGGGCTTGAACCAGGGACCTCCAGATTATGAGTCTGTTGCTCTAACCAACTGAGCTACAAGTCCGATGTATCCTTCTACGGATAGCGGGGACAAAAGTAGTGTTTTCCATTGAAATATGCAAGAATTTCGCTTAAAAAAGAAAAACACACCAAAAACAGCCTTGCGAAAAAGACCGGTAAAATATACCAGCAACTCCTCAGAACTTATAGATTCTTTTAGGATTCTTAGGAAACCAGCCTTTTTTTACCCGCTCTTCCTGCTCGAACACTTCTTTGATGCTCCAGAAGGAAGAGAAAGCGAATACGCCCAACAGAGAAGCAACCATAATATTCTCCGTGCAAAGAGAAGCTATGACGCCGCCGATGCCGAGCAGAAGGAAAATCCACCAACATTTGGTGCCCAAATGATATTCGGCTTTTACAACTATGGGATGAAACAGTCCGATAATGATAAATGTACAGATACCGATGACAAGACCAGACAGATGATATTCGTTCAAGAAATCCATTATTGTTTGCTATTGACTATAAGCTGATGACAAATCACTTATAACTCTTTTTTATTTCTCAGGACAAATAGGAATTTCTTTCTTGATGCTTTGCTCCAAGGATATCAGTGTCTCTGTGGCTGTCACACCCGGAATTTCTTGCATTTTGTTATTCAGCAAGTCCATCAGATGTTCGTTGTCGCGGGCATACACTTTGGTCAACATGGTGTATGTGCCTGTGGTGAAGTGGCATTCTACGATTTCGGGAATCTTGTTCAGCTCGGCAACCACCGTTTTATACATGGAACCTTTTTCCAACTTGATTCCCACGTACGTACAGGTTCTGTATCCAAGGGACTTGGGGTTTACATGATAGCCTGATCCAACAATAACCCCAAGATCAATCAAACGCTGTACGCGCTGATGAATGGCAGCACGTGATACTCCACATTCGGCAGCTACGTCTTTGAAAGGAATACGGGCATTTTGGGAAATGATTTCCAGAATTTGCCGGTCAAGATTGTCTATTTTTTCCATAATAGTAAATAAGTAAAGTTTTATTCTTATCAAATAGTAAGCAAATATAGGACTTTATTTTAATTTATCTATAAAAACGAAAGGAAAAATGAGTAAAAGTGACAAATATGTGAGATAATTCAATAAGATACACTTACTTCTATTCCTTCTTTCTTTATCAGGGCTGCAATGCGATCCAGCTCTTCGTGTGTGGCTTTCCGTAAGTCTTGACCGGGTGTTTCGCGGTCGATGGTATAAATCATCACTTGACGAGGGGCTATCTCCTTCACTGCTTCCAGCCAAGGAAGAACGTATTTGTCCGAGGTATTGTCCATATTCTTGCCTGCGTAGCTGCCTTTCAGGAACATGGCCTGTATGATGCAGTTGCCCTTGAAGGCTTTCATGCCTTCGATGATTTTATTCACGGAATAAGAACCGGTTGGACGGTCGAGTTCGCGGATGTAAGCCTCGTCCACCGTGTCGAGCTTCAGGATGTTGTTATCCACCTTATTTAAGGCGTCGAACACGGCAGGCTTATGGATAAAGGTGGAGTTGGTCAGAACGCTTACCTTGGCATGTGGGAAATAGCGGTCGCGCAGGGTCAGCGTGTCTTCTATGATCTCGGGGAAGCGGGGATGAGCGGTAGGCTCACCGTTTCCGGCAAAGGTCAGCACATCGGGCGCAGGGCCGTTCTGCCGCATGTTCTGCAGGCGCGCTTCGAGGGCGGCACGTACCTCCTCGCGCGTGGGAAACTGCTGTTTAGGGCGACGGTCGGCATTGAAGCCGCATTCGCAATAAATACAGTCGAAAGTGCACACCTTGCCGTCGGCAGGCAACAGATTGATTCCCAATGATACTCCCAAACGGCGGGAATGAACGGGACCAAATATTGGAGAAGGATAAATGACCGTCATCGTTAGCGTATGATTTGATGAATTATTATTTTGACCTGAATGAACCTGAGACAAGAGCAAATATAGTGAATAAATGGAACAACGGATGGAAATCCGCCTAAAACTTGACTCTAAGCTGCATCTGCAAGTCTGCCTTGCGATGGCTGTCTATCTGTTCGTTGCCTGAACCGATGGTCTCGCGGTCGCCGTAAACGGTCTGTCCGAACTTGGCAAGAAACATAAAGGCCTTGCCCACGTCGTAACGGAGAACAGCGGAATAACGCCAGCCTCTGCCGGAGAAAGACGGCGTAGAAAAGGTGTACAGCAAGCCTCTTTCAGCGGCATATATGCGCGAATCGTAATCGTCCGTATCAAAATAAGTGGCTTGCAAGGCAAGCGACAAGGGGAAGGAAGAAGGAGAGTAGGCGCAAGACTGTGTGAACTGATATCCGTCTTTCCCATCGAAGTGATAGCCTGCTTTGTCTTGCTGACGAAAATGATTGTAGTCGATCGTGGTGCGGAATGTAAAACTCCCCGGCGCATAGGACAGCCTATACCGAAACCGATGATGGCGTATGGGCGACGTAACTGCACCGCCGCTGCCCGTCACGTCTCTTTCCTTCCGCTTATATCGATGATTAAGATACATGGACAGATTGCGCCGGGGCGAATAGGATGCCTGAAACATGACATCCGTTCCTTGCGACGGCTTGCTGATGCGGTACTTCCACCAAGGAAAGGAAAACATGTCTATCGAAGCGAAGAACCTCCAACGGGCAAAGGGAGCAGTTTCTGCCACCAGATACCAACCGTTCTCATTTTGCGGTGCGCTGCTTTCGGCAAAGGAGCGGGCGAACATAGCCCAATAATCAAAGGAATAGTAGCGATGAACGAGCAACAACCGATAGTCGGGTGAGAAGTCATACTTCCACTTGTTCAATAAAGCATATCCCTGCTTGCCCATGGCCGCCTCCCCTACCCACACAATACGTCCCAAACGATATTGATAATCCACACCGATGTTATAAAACGCTGTGCCGTGCAGATTGTATCGGCTATAACCGTCCCGTTTCGGCTCATAAGGGCGGTCGAAGAAATAACAGATGCCCGTTGCCCCCAACCTTAATGTCTTTTTCGCGTAGGTCAGGTTGCCGCCCATGAGCTGAAGAGCAAAGGCATTTGCCTTGTCCGCTTCTTTCTGCGTGCGGTGCAGGCCGGTCTTGTAGATGGAGGTAATTTCTCCTTCCTTCACCACACCATCCATGAGGCGGTGCGAGCAGAAGGCCGACAGCTCCAACGAAGGAATGACCTGCACCGTTGCCGCCGCTCCGCGGAAGTAGTTGTATTCGTCCGTAGAGGCATGCTTGCGTATGCCTCCGGCACGATGTTCGGCGGCGGACAGGGAGAAGGTCTTGCCCAAACGGAAATCGGTACTGACCACCAGCCCTTGCCCGAAGCTGAGGCGATAATTGCCCAAAGCCAGCGTTTTCAGTCTGCCCAAGTTCCTGATGATGAAATAATACGAATAGGAATCATAGCCTTTGCCGTTGTGCAGGCCGAACATCGGCTCTCCGGCATCCTTCTCGCCCGTTATGCCTGCTTGCAGGTAGTCGCCGTAGCGGAAGGCATAACGCATGGAGTGGTAGGGCGAAGGGCCAAGGTAGTTCTTGGCATATCCTTTGCGCGTATAGAAAGGCAAATCCAGACGGGCAAGGGCTTCGTGCCGACCATACTTCATGATGGTTCTCAAGGTGGGATAACGCCTACCCTCCCCTTTCAGCGGCTGTACGCATACAAAGGGCAGCAGCAGTTCGATGGTGCGTTTATCCATCTCCGCCACCAGTTGCAGTTCATATACGGTCTGCATCGGCCCATGCACGTAGATGTATGCCAACAGGTTTTCTATCTGAATATCCGTAAGGAAAGGAAATCGCTCCAATTGGCTTTTGGTCGCCTCGTTGAGGTTGAGGGGTTCTTGCAGCAGTTGGGAGAGTTCTTGCAGCTCGTTTTCCCAATCATGCTCTTCTCCGGCATCGGCAGATAATTGTTCCAGATGCTCTTCCCAAAGAGACAAGGGCGTGTTTTGCGCCCAAAGCACAGCGGTCGTCAGCAGCATACTCACAAAAACTCCCAATCTGATGTATTTCATTCTCTCTATATTCGTTTCGTTGTTGATGGTCATCGGCATGCGAAAATACGGCTATTAAACGGAAATAGGAAAGAACTCTCCTGAAAACTTAACGTAAAAGTACGACTTGCATAAGCAACCCATTGGCGGAAAATAAGGCAGATATTTCCCGATGCCCCTAAGACAAGCGTATCAATGAACACGAGATATTGATTTACGCTGCACAAGATGTCATCTTATGTTGCATGACATGCACATCTCATGATACACAAGATGGCATCTTGTGCATGGAGCGCATATATCCGCAGGCGAACAGAACCGTATGCCCCCTCGGCTTCCGCTCCGGCAATACCGATCCCCACAAATGCACAGGCTGGCTGCGCGATTCTCAAAAGTTCAATAAATAAGTTAAGATACCGAGGAAAAAACAACCGAATGCAACAACATTCCGTGGAATGATATACTTTTGTAACATGAACATTAGACTTAATATCGTAATATTCATTGTGTTTCTGCTCTGCATCGGCCCGAAAGCTCTTGCACAGCGACAGCCCACAAGGGCCGATGCGCAAAAGAATGTTTACCTTGTGCCCATGTGCGTGTACGAGGGAGACACCATTCCGTGTATCGACTTGCCCAACGTCTACATATTCAAGCCGCTAACGTTCAAGAACAAGCGAGAGATGGAAAAGTACTATAAACTTATCCGCGACGTGAAGAAAGTGCTTCCCATCGCCAAAGAAGTGAACCGTGCCATCATCGAAACCTACGAGTACATGATGACCCTACCCAACGAGAAAGCACGCCGGCAGCACATCAAGGCCGTAGAGAAAGGCATGAAAGAACAATATACCCCCCGGCTGAAGAAACTGACCCTTACGCAGGGCAAGCTGCTGATAAAGCTGGTAGACCGACAGACGCACTCCACGGGTTATGAACTAGTAAAGGCATTCATGGGCTCTTTCAAGGCGGGATTCTACCAAACCTTTGCCACATTGTTCGGTGCCAGCCTGAAAAAAAAGTATGACCCCGCAGGAGAAGATGCGCTGACCGAACGAGTAATAAAGTTAGTGGAAAACGGACAATTGTGAACCATCCCCAAACTGAAAAATCAAGACTTTTACGGGAGGATTCGCTATAAACTTGTAAAAATTTCATTTTCCAGGATTATTCTTTCATTATTACTAAATTAATATTTATTTTTGTCCGGACGAACAAATCCATTTCCCATGAAACGCATTATAAAAACATTCTTTTTCCTTTATTTCTGCCTTTCAGCCGCATACGCACAACAACAAGAAAAAAACAAGGAAGAAATACTGATTATCAGTTCCTATAGTTACGAAAGTAAATATATATACAGCAATATCACGAAATTCGTAAATGAATACACACGGTTGGACGGTAAATATTCACCGGTGGTAGAATCGATCAACTGCTTGTCTTTGGACGAAAGAACCAATTGGATGAACAGGATGAAAAAGATACTCGACAAACATCCCGACGCAAAATTCATCCTGCTTTTAGGACCCGAAGCATGGTCGTGCTACTTTTCGCTGACCGAAGAGAAATACAAGAAAATCCCTTTAGGATGTATCATGGGCCAACGATACGGTGCCACATTCACAGACAATGCCATCCCTTCACTGCAAGTAGCTGATACCCAAAAACAAGGAATCGTGGACTACAAACAAGTGATGGAACAGTTCAACGTAAGATTCTTTGACTACTATGAATACGACACAGATTCCGACTACAAACTGATCACCCGCTTATTCCCCTCTACCAAAAACATAGCCATCATCAGCGATAATACCTACCTCGGACTGAGTGAGATGAGAATCGTAAAACACACGCTTGAGAAAAATTATCCGCACATGAACCTTATCTACATAAACGGCAGCCGGATGGATCTTGAAGAAGCTTTGCACACCACGGCCTCACTGCCCGAAAACACCGCGGCCATTCTCTGCATCTGGAGGTTTGACAAAAAGAATGTAATCTACATGAAAAACGCCGAATACCTCTTCAAGGAAGCCAACAACGAACTACCCGTATTCAGCCTTACCGGAACAGGTATAGGCTATTGGTGCATCGGAGGTTCCATCCCAAAATATAATGAAGAAGTAGGAGTGACACTTGCACAACACGTCTATCAACACATCGATAAAGAAAAGAAAGACTTTCCTGTATACCTCCATCGTTGTTACAATGAATTCCGTTTTGACATGGATAAATTGAAAAAATTCAATTTATCAAAAGAAATGTTACCCGATAAAAGCATCTACATCAATGACACCACCTTAAATTGGAAAGAAGTATTACACAATTACAGGTGGTATTTGCTGCTAATGTCAGTGGTCATGATAAGTCTTATCGTGGGAATAATTATATCCATACACTATTCCTGGCACATCCACCAACTGAAAAACAAACTGATGGACGACAAGAAACGGTTGGAGGATTCCGAAAAGGAACTGCGTTCAGCCAAGGATAAAGCCGAAGAGAGCAACCGGCTGAAATCGGCGTTCATATCGAACATGAGCCACGAAATACGCACTCCGCTCAATGCCATAGTGGGATTTTCCACCATCTTACAAGAAGAGACCAAACAAAATAAAAATATAAAGGAATATGTAAACATCATCTCTTATAATTCGGACTTGTTGTTGAAACTCATCAACGACATCCTCGACCTTTCGCGGCTGGAATCGGACAAGCAGAATTTCAACTTCTCCAAAACAGATTTGATACCACATTGCCAAAACGTTATGAACAGCATACAGACAAGCATCAACAAAGATACAAAGCTGTATTTCCGTCACTCCACGCTAACCGCCAACGCGGAAACCGACCTTACAAAATTTAATCAGATCCTTATCAACTTGATAGGAAACGCTGCCAAGTTCACCCGGGAAGGTTTCATCGAACTGAGTGTGAAACCCGATGATGAAGCACAAGAATGGGTATTTTCCGTTACCGACACCGGATGCGGCATTCCGTTGGACAAACAGAAAGCCGTATTCGAAAGATTCTACAAACTGGACGAATATGTACAAGGCACCGGGCTGGGACTTTCCATTTGCAAGATTACCATAAAAAAACTGGGAGGCAGAATATGGATTGATTCTGAATACATGCAAGGAGCACGATTTATATTCACAATCCCCTATAAACATAAAAGGGATGTCACGACGACACCCCTGATCATTGAATAGCTTTATTTACTGTTATCCCCCGCCCCTTATTCCGGTTGCAGTTCTCCCGCCATCGGCAACTCTTTCCATCCCTCGCCAAAGGCATCGTAAGCATCGGTCACCACTACGAAAGCTTTCGGGTCGACCTCTCTTATTTTTTGCTTAATGCCCGCCACCTCTTTATAACTCATCACAAGAAACAACATTTCCTTATCGGACTTTGTATACAGGCCGCTGCTCTTGATGCAGGTGGCCGTGCGGTCCAAATCCTTGATAATATAGTCGTGCAAGGCAGTCAGGCGCATATCACTGATGACAAACAATATCTTATCGTTCTTCTCTCCGTTGATAACATAGGCCATCACCCTCGAAGTGACGAAAATGGCAATGAGCGAATAGAAAGACAAATGCCAAGAAGGCTGGGCAGAATCGCCCGGATTGCCGATACCGAAACCGATGACCAACAGACCGAACAATACCACAACGCCATCTACCAGCAAAATGGACTTTGAAAAACGTATGTGACAGTATTTCTGCAACAACATTGCCACAATGTCCGTGCCTCCCGTTGTAGCCTGACTGCGCACCACGGTGCCGCAACCGATGCCGATGACCACCGCACCGATTATGGAAGTCAGCATCAGATGATTTGTCATGTCGATGCAACCTCCCAGTAACTGTGTAGGATCCAACCGATGGAGTGCTTCCTTGGAAGGATAAGACAAGATGGACAAAGTATTCATGACAAGCGGAGTGAAAAGCGCTGCAACGATGGTGCGCGCTCCGAGTTTTTTTCCAAGAAAAAGCACGGAAATAATAAGCAACGGAATGTCGAACATATATCCGAACGTACCCACCTGAATGGAAGGAACCAGATTATGAAGCACAATACTCGCTCCATACACCCCACCCGGAACCAAATTATAGGGATTGATAAAGTATACAAACCCTGCTCCCATAATGATGCAACCTACAAAAACACCTATCCACGAAGATATTACTTTTTTCATATCAATCAGAATTATATATCTATATATTTATGCAGCAAATATACGAAAACATAAAAACATATCAATGTACCGAACAGGCATAAATTTAAGTACATAGAACCAATCTACTGCATATATACATGCACAAAACCAGGAATAAGCCTTACAGCTGTTTCAATTGTTTGAATAAATCCCAAATAACGATACCTGCCGTGACCGATACGTTCAAAGAATGCTTCGTTCCGTATTGGGGTATTTCGATGCAACCGTGAGAATGGTCTATCACCTCCTGCTGAACACCTTTCACCTCATTTCCCAACACCACGGCATATTTTTCGCTCTTATCCAACGTAAGTTCATCCAGCATCACACTGCCTTTTGCCTGCTCTATGGAATAGACCGTATAACCTTCTTCCTTGAGGTTATCAACAACTTCAACAGTGTTATCAACATACTTCCAATCTACGGTGAATTCGGCTCCAAGTGCCGTTTTGTGCATTTCAGGGTGGGGAGGAGTGGCAGTGATGCCACAAAGATAAATGCACTCTATGCGGAAAGCGTCCGAAGTGCGAAACACAGAACCTATGTTATGAAGACTGCGAACATTGTCCAGCACGACCACCAGAGGCAGTTTATCCGCTTCCTTAAACTCTTCCACACTGATGCGATTCAACTCCGTTATCTTCAGTTTTCGATTCATGTGCCGCTCTATTTATATTTATCTGATGCAAAGATAATTCTTTCCGTTAACATCCCTGTTAATAACCGTGGAAAAGGTATCGATACAGCGTGGAAACATTTTTAAAAGTAATCCTTGCATTATTCATTGAAAAATATATTACGATACTGATACTAACAAAACAAATAAGTTAGCAAAAATCTTCTAAGGGTATATCAACACATTTTTAAGCATTGTTTCGACCATTAATCTCTCTAAAGTTATTAACTTTGCGCCTTGTGAACTGTTGTTAATAGAAAAGATAATAAAAGCTGTAGTAAGCTTATAATCAGCTGATAGAATACTTTAAAATGAGTTGATAACTTAAGGATAGTACATGGCTTGTAACTAATAACTTAATAAGCAAGAAAAATCATTTTTATTTATCCACACTATTAACCGACTATCATCACCATCAAAGGATTTTTTAAAAGAAGAGGAATAAAAAATATAATTATGGATAATCTGACAGAAGCCATCAAACAGCTGAAGAAAGAAAAGAGCGCGATCATTCTGGGGCACTACTACCAGAAAGGTGAGATACAGGATATAGCCGACTATGTGGGTGACAGTCTGGCCTTGGCACAATGGGCAGCTCGCACGGAGGCTGACATTATCGTTATGTGCGGTGTGCACTTCATGGGCGAGACGGCAAAGATTCTCTGTCCTGACAAGAAAGTACTGGTTCCGGATATGGAGGCAGGTTGTTCGCTGGCTGATAGTTGTCCAGCCGATAAGTTCGGTAAGTTTGTCAAAGAGCATCCCGGACATACGGTGATATCCTACGTCAACACAACGGCAGCCGTGAAGGCAGTGACCGATGTGGTGGTCACTTCTACCAACGCCAGGCAGATTGTGGAAAGCTTCCCTAAAGATGAGAAAATAATCTTCGGGCCGGACAGGAATCTGGGTAATTATATCAACTCCATCACCGGAAGAGAGATGTTACTATGGGATGGTGCATGCCATGTACACGAGCAATTCTCGGTTGAAAAGATTGTTGAATTAAAGATGCGGCATCCCGGTGCGTTGGTATTGGCGCATCCCGAATGTAAAAGCACGGTTCTGAAGCTGGCCGATGTGGTAGGTTCTACGGCTGCATTGCTGAAATATGCCGTGGCTCATCCTGAAAAGAGTTATATTGTGGCTACGGAGTCGGGCATCCTGCACGAAATGCAAAAGAAGTGTCTGCATACAACTTTTATTCCTGCTCCTCCCAACGACAGTACCTGTGCCTGCAATGAATGCAGCTACATGCGTCTGAATACGTTGGAAAAGCTTTATGACTGCTTGAAAAATGAGTCGCCCGAAATAAAAGTGGATGCTGAAATTGTTGCCAAAGCAGTGAAGCCCATACAAAGGATGTTGGAAATATCGGCCGAATTGGGATTGTAGTTATCTAAAATATAAGCCTCCTATAAACGATTGCCATTTATAGGGGGCTTTACTGTGTACCTGCTTCTTATCCCAAACTCAAGTATTATTTCATCAATAGGAAGTGGCAAAGCTTTTGGGTGGCCATTGCCCGGTGGCTGATTTTATTCTTCAGTTCGTTGCCCATTTCGGCAAAGGTTTGTGAATAACCTTCGGGCACGAATACAGGGTCATATCCAAAGCCGGAAGTTCCTTTTCTGTTTTTGATGATTTCTCCTTTGACGATTCCTTCGAACAAGTGTTCTTTTCCGTTGATGATAAGGGCAAATACGGTGCGGAATCGGGCTCTGCGATTTTCTACATTCTCCATCTCTTTCAGCAGTTTTTTCATATTGGCTTCCGAATCGTGTGCATCGCCGGCATAACGGGCTGAATATACTCCGGGAGCACCGTTGAGAGCTTCTACTTCCAAACCGGTATCGTCGGCAAAACAATCCAAGTGATAATTTTCGAAGATATATCTTGCTTTTATCAAAGCATTTCCTTCGAGCGTATCTGCTGTTTCGGGAATATCGACGTTGTAGTCTATGTCCTTCATGCTGAGAAGTTCAATCTTCTTACCAAGAATGGCGCTGACTTCTTCCAGCTTGTGTGTGTTGTTGGTAGCAAATACGAATTTCTTTTTTATACTCATTGAATATCTCCTTTATATTTGTGGCTCGCCTGTATTACTACTTCACTTTCAGTCGGTCGAATCCTTCTCCATATACGCCGATGACGGAACTTTGCGAGATGAACGCATTCGGGTCTATGTCTTTCACCATCCGGAATATTTCTATCGACTGGCGTTTGTAAGCAAGCACAACCAATACTTTCACGTTATGTTTGCTGTACCAGCCGATGCCGTCGAGTACCGTTACACCACGATGGGTTTCTTTGGTGATTCGGTCGGCAATTTTCTCATATTCTTTTGAGAAGATGAAGAATTGCACGGATTGTCGGGAACTGTTTACGATGTAATCCAACACGAATCCTATGACAAACAAAGTTACAAAACCGAATATTACCCGTCGCCAGTCGTTGAAGATGAAGTAACAGGAACTTATGATGACTATGTCGCATGCCATTACCATGCGTCCTAAGGTGACGTCGTGGTACTTGTGTATGATAGCGGCGATAATATCGGTACCTCCCGTGCTTCCGTTGCAGTTGAACACGATGCCTAATCCGATTCCGCACATCGTGGCGCCTATCAGGCAGGCCATGAAGTCTTGTCCGGGACCGAGTATCTGCGGCGGAACACCGTCCGCTCCGTTCACTAACAACTGGAAAAACCAAAGCAGGAAAGTCAGTCCGAAGATGGCATATGTGGTTTTGATACTGAACTTCGGTCCGAGTATCTTAATGGCAAATGTCATCAGAATGGCATTGATGATGAAGTACGACCATTGGATTGGAAATCCGGTGGCGTAATAGATAATGGCTCCGATACCGGTAGTGCCTCCGGTAGTAATCTGATAAGGGATGAGGAATGCCGCCCATCCCAGTGCGTAGCTGATGAGTCCGAAAGTGATGAAGACATAGTCTCGCAATTCTCTCGTCACTTCTGCTTTGGTTGGTTTTGTAATTTGCATATCTGTTATTTGAAAACGATGTTCACAATCTTCTTCGGCACGACGATTACCTTGGCAATGGTCTTTCCTTCTATCCATTTGGCCGAACGTTCATCGGACAATACATCGGCTTGAATGGTATCCGGTGTTGCATCTGCCGGGAACTCCATGTTGAAGCGTGCCTTTCCGTTGAAAGAAACGGTGTAGTTCACAGTGTCTTCCACCAGATATTCTTCCTTGGAGGCAGGCCATTCGGCATCACATACGAATTCTGTATTTCCCATTGTTTCCCACAATTCTTCGCATACGTGCGGGGCAAAAGGAGCCAGTACGACGACGAATCGGTTCAGGATTTCCTTTTTGCTGCATTTCATGCCGAACAATTCGTTTACGCAAATCATAAAGGCGCTGATGCTGGTGTTGTAAGAGAACTGCTCGATGTCTCCCGTCACTTTCTTAATCAGCTTATGCAGCGATTTCAGTTCTTCTTTGGTGGGCGGTTCGTCCGTCACTAAATAGTTGCCGTTGCGGTCGTAGAACAAAGACCAGAATTTCTTGATGAAGCGGTGCACACCGTCTATGCCGTTCGTATCCCATGGTTTCGACTGTTCCACCGGACCAAGGAACATTTCGTACATACGAAGCGTGTCGGCTCCGTATCTCTCGACAATCATATCGGGATTTACAACATTGAACATCGATTTGCTCATCTTCTCCACAGCCCATCCGCAGATGTATTTGCCGTCGTCTTCCAAGACGAACTCGGCAGTTGCATATTCGGGACGCCATGCTTTGAAGGCTTCAATGTCCAATACATCATTCGATACGATGTTTACATCCACGTGGAGTGGGGTAGTGTCGTATTTGTCTTTCAGGTTCAGAGACACGAATGTGTTGGTGTCCTTGATGCGATATACAAAGTTGCTTCGTCCCTGAATCATGCCTTGGTTCACTAACTTTTGAAACGGTTCTTCCGTTACGGAAACACCGAGGTCGTACAGGAACTTATTCCAGAAGCGGGAGTAAATCAAGTGTCCGGTGGCATGTTCCGTTCCGCCCACATAAAGGTCTACGTTGCGCCAATACTCATCCGTTTTTTTATCGACCAATGCTTTATGATTGCGAGGATCCATGTAGCGCAGGTAGTAAGCGCTCGAACCGGCGAATCCCGGCATGGTGTTCAGTTCGAGTGGATAAACGGTTTTGTTGTCTATCTTTTCGTTTTCTACGACGCAATTTTTTACAGTGTCCCAAGCCCACTTCACGGCATGTCCCAACGGAGGTTCGCCGGTTTCGGTAGGTAGGAATTTTGCTACTTCGGGAAGTTCCAGAGGCAGGCAGTTTTCGGGAATCATGTAGGGCATACCTTCTTTGTAATACACAGGGAAAGGTTCGCCCCAATAACGTTGCCGCGAGAAGATGGCATCACGCAGGCGGAAGTTGACCTTTACGCGTCCCAGATTGTGTTCCCTTACATATTTCTTGGTCGCTTCGATGGCTTCCTTGACGGTGAGCCCGTTCAATGAAAGGTCGCAATAAGGAACAGCATCTTTGCGCGGAGAGTTGCATACAACGCCTTCTTTGGCATCGAAGCTCTCTTCGCTGACATCGCAACCTTCTACCAACGGACGTATTTCCAATCCGAAGTGTTTGGCAAAGGCATAGTCACGGCTGTCATGGGCAGGAACGGCCATGATGGCTCCTGTTCCGTATCCGGCCAATACATAATCGCTGATCCAGATGGGCACTGCTTCGCCTGTGAAAGGATTCACGGCATAACTTCCGGAGAATACGCCGGTAACGCTGCGGTCGGCAATGCGTTCGCGTTCGGTACGCTTCTTGGTACGTTCCAAGTAGGCATCCACCTCTGCTTTCTGTGCATCGGTTGTCAGTTGCGATACCAATTCGCTTTCGGGAGCCAATACCATGAAGGTGACACCGAACATGGTATCTGCACGGGTGGTGAAAATGGTGAATTCCAAATCACTGTCTTTCACTTTGAATTGTATTTCGGCACCTTCGCTGCGGCCTATCCAGTTCTTTTGGGTTTCTTTCAGGGAGTCGGTCCAGTCGATGGTATCCAGTCCGTCCAATAAACGTTGCGCATAAGCGGATACACGCAGACACCATTGACGCATCTTCTTTTGCACTACGGGGAAACCGCCCCGTTCGGATACTCCGTCCACCACTTCATCGTTGGCGAGTACGGTTCCCAGTTGCGGACACCAGTTCACCATTGTTTCTCCCAGATAGGCGATGCGGTAGTTCATCAGGATTTCCTGCTGTTCCTTTTCGGTTTTGGAGTTCCATTCTTCGGCAGTGAAGTGCAGTTCTTCGCTGCAAGCCGTGTTCAAGTCTTTGTTACCTTGTTTTTGGAAGACCTCAATCAGTTCTTCAATGGGGCGTGCCTGTTTGGCATCGTTGCAATAATAGCTATTGAACATCTTCTGGAAAGCCCATTGCGTCCAATGATAATATTCCGGTTCGCAAGTGCGTATTTCGCGGTTCCAGTCGAAAGAGAAACCTATCTTGTCCAATTGTTCGCGATAGCGGTCGATGTTTTCTTTGGTGGTAATTGCAGGGTGCTGTCCCGTCTGTATGGCATACTGCTCTGCCGGAAGTCCGTATGCGTCGTATCCCATGGGATTCAGTACATTGAAACCTTGCAGTCGTTTGTAGCGGGCGTAGATGTCCGAAGCGATGTAACCCAGCGGGTGTCCTACGTGCAAGCCTGCACCGGAGGGGTAGGGGAACATGTTCAGTACATAGAATTTTTGTTTCGTTTCGTCTTCCGTCACTTGGTAGGTTTTGTTATCCACCCACTTTTTCTGCCATTTCTTTTCAATCTCCCTGAAATTGTATTCCATGATGATAGTTGTTAGTATATTGTTGAAAACCTTGTTTGTTATATTGTTGAAATCGGTTAAAATACGGTTTATAAGCGGTGCAAAGGTAATTGTTTATTTTCAGATTTGTATCGTTAGTGACTAAAAAACATGCTTTTACCTCAGAGTCTGTTTTAATTTTGCTCAAAAAGAATACCCTACATGATATGGAGGAAAATTTAAACATAGACTTTTATATCCCAACGTAAAAACGCGGAGGGTATTTTTGAATTTCTTCATATTCTGATAAAGAAACAGAGTTTTTGTATACATTTGCATGTTTAAAACAAAAACGAAGTGAAGAATCATATTTGGCACATTGTCGCCGCCCTCATAGTGGGGGTATGGGGATTGACGTTTATTTCAACGAAAGTATTGATAGAAAGCGGCATGTCTCCGCAAGAAATCTTTTTTGCCCGTTTCCTGATAGCCTATGTGGGCATTTGGTTTATTTCTCCGCACAAACTGTTCGCCTATGACTGGAAGGATGAACTTTTGTTGCTGGCAAGCGGTGTCACGGGCGGTTCGGGTTTTTTCCTTGCACAAAACGTAGCGATAAAGATAACCTTAGTCAGCAATGTGTCGTTCATTGTCTGTACGGCTCCGTTGCTTACCACGATTCTTGCTTTGCTCATCTACAAAAAAGAGAAAGCCACACGCTGGTTGGTGGGCGGTTCGCTGATAGCTTTGCTGGGAGTGGCTTTGGTGGTGTATAATGGAAATTTCGTTCTGAAGATTTCTCCGCTCGGCGATTTTTTGTCTTTGTTTTCGGCTTTGCTTTGGGCTTTTTACAGTCTGATAATCAGAAAACTTTCAAGTCGTTATTCTGCGGTGTTCATCACTCGTAAAGTATTTTTTTATGGCGTAATCACTATTCTTCCTTTCTTTGCCGTCTATCCGTGGCAGTTTGATGTGTCGAAGCTGCTTGAGCCTGCCATTTTGTTCAACCTTTTGTATTTAGGTGTGTTGGCTTCGTTGATATGCTTTGTGGTTTGGAACGTCATATTGAAGCGCATCGGCATGATTACGGCTTCCAACTATCTTTACCTTAACCCGGTTTTCACGCTGACGGGCTCCATACTGCTGCTTGGCGAACATCTTACTGCGGTGGCATTGACAGGATGTGTGCTGATATTGAGCGGGGTTTATCTGGCAGGGCGGAAGTAAACGTATTTCAATAGGCAAAAGGTTCTGAAATTTTGCTATATTTGTGGTATGTCTCATATTTAAGTTATGTGTATGATGATACGGAAAACAGTAATCTGCTTAGGATGCTTCTTGCTGCCGGTTTTCATTCCGCAACGGCTCTCTGCGCAAGAAGACAGTACGCGTCTTGTCGGCAACAGTGTGCGCCGGGCAGTGTCCATAACGCCCGAAATGAGCCGGCCCGTCCATTCTTCGTCCGACGTTTCTCCTGAAACCCTCCTGTCTGCTCCCCCTCTCCATTCCGAAGGTGTTGACAGCCTGCCCCGTTTTTCGTTGAAAGAAACGTTCCGCATACCTTATTACACCAATCCTTCGCCGCTCTTCAGAGGTGACTATCGCACGAACGGAATCATCATGCAGTTTCATGGAGGAGCTTTATCGGGAGCAGGCGGACAAACGACCTTGCCCGGCATAGGGCGTTTCAATGAAGCTTCACTGCTCTATCGGCAGGTGATTGACAGGAATCTGAGTTTTCAACTCGGCATGGATGCCCTGAAGCTGAACATGTCGCACATCAGCGGACAGGCATTTACCGCTTCGGGAGCATTGATGTATCAGGCTGCCGACCGTCTTGCTTTCAAAGTGTTCGGTTCGTATGCCATCGGCAATACGTATGGAATGACAACTCACAGATATGGAGGCAGTGTGCTGTTCGACGTTTCCGAACGTTTCAGCATGGAAGTGGGTGTGCAGCGCTACTACAATGCCATGCGTGGACGTTGGGAAACGGTTCCGATGGTGATTCCTACTTATAATTTCGACAAGTTCAAGTTAGGATTGGATGTAGGGGGAATTATCTATGAAATTCTTCGCAGTAAAATTTACAGCGGTAGATCCGGTGGAGGCGGACCTACCATCGGCCCGCCACGGTTTCAAGTACCTGTGAAATAGAGTAGGGAAGGCAGAAAACGGCTACCTTCTTTTCATCAGGAACCGTTGTTTCAGCCATTCCCTTGCCGGTTCGTCGTACAGCTTCAAGCAAGCATAGGCAATGGCGATGGATAGGATGAAGAGAGACACTGCAATGAACACATGTGTTTCCAACGATGCGTCAGGATGCTTGCTTGCCCATGCTATCTGCATATATATCAATGGAAAGTGAGTAATGTAAAGAGGATAGGATATCTCTCCGAAAAATCTGCATACAGCCACGGAACGTTTTCCCGTGACGTTGCTGCCTGCTCCCATGAGCACAATCAGAGGAAAAAATACAAGCACGCTTATGGCTTCGTAAGTGCCGTTCATCCATTGATGTGCTTCGTCTCCTATGCGTGGCATCACGAGAATCACCGTAATCAGCAGGGCGCATACGTAAAAACCGCGCTTCACTTTTATCAGCCTGCCCATGCGCGATAGCAGCAGTCCCATAAAGAACGGATAGAGCAGGCGGGAAATGCCGATGTAGAGTTGGTCGGGAGTAAGGCTCCAACCACCTATCAGGGTATGGGTGGCTTCTCCTCTTCCTGCCAGCAGATGGAATACGTCGGTGTTCAGTGTGACGTCCAGCGTAAGACAGGCCGAAAGAACCACGAAGAGGGTTAATGCCGGTTTGGAAAAATGCCGGATGAATAAGGCATAAAGAATGTTGGCCACGTACTCCCACATCAGCGACCATGTAGGGCCGTTCAGTGCATTTGTCTCTCCCCATCCGCGAATGTCCCACGTTGTCGGTGTGGGAATCATCAGGCAGCCGAGCAGCGCCATCAGTATCACCATCCACCATGTGGTGTCGGCGACTAAAGGAAAGGCCGTGCATGCGCTGAAATAAAAGAGCAATGCGCCCAGCAGTGTTCCCATAATCACCATGGGGTGCAGGCGCACCAAGCGCCGTTTGAAGAAGTCCCACGTGCCCATCCTGTCCCAACGGTCGTCGTAGGCATACCCGACGACGAAGCCGGAAAGCACGAAGAAGAAGTCTACGGCCAGATAGCCGTGATTCAATATTTGCGACATGGGGCCGGCGGAGTAAGTCTCGAAAAGGTGGAAGGCCACCACAATCATTGCGGCAACGCCGCGAAGCCCGTCCAATATCTCATAACGAGGCTTGGATGCTAAATAAGTCGTTGTTGGCATATCTGTTTTGTTTCGCCTGCAAAAATAATCGTTTAGTTGACAATAGAAAAAATTAGAGGAAATTTCCCTCTAATTTCCCTTAGCTTCCTCTAATTCTTCTCGACTACCTCTATCTCTTCACTCTTGTTCTTTTCCGTCTTGGCGGTTATCGCTGCCTGAAATCTTGCCTTATAACCGCTTTGTAGAGTTACAAACAAAACACTCTTTTATGAAAATGTGCTTTTTGTGGGTTTAAGTGGATATACGAAAATAGGAATGTACTTTCCGCAACGCTTTTTGTATTCACTTTTCTTTCTGCAGGCTGTTATGTCCGCTTTTTTTATTTAATCGAAAATCTCTTCTCAATCCCGCTTTCAAGGCGCTTTGGAGGGGGCTGAAAATTTTTAGTAAAAACTCACCGGATTTTTAGTAAATCTTGGGTGGAAATTTAGTAAAAATCCGGCCAACTTTTAGTAAACGTTAGAAAGGGCTTTTTGATGGCGGATTTTTTGTCTTGATTTTTTCAAAAATACTGCATGCTTTTTATCCCTTAATATCCTACATGCCCCCATGTGCTCCGTTGCTTGGCGAAGCATACCGTCGATGTGGAAATTCGGGAAAGGAATGGTTCTTTGGGGAGATACGAGGAAAAAACGGCCTGAAGTGAAATTGTAGAGACGACCGTAAACCGCATATTTGATTATCAGATATTTAGCTTCTCATGTTGTAGAGATGATGCTCTTTCGGTTTTCTTTTCCACCAATTTTCCTTTTATGCGTTGTAGAGACACTGTTTTTTAAAATCCCTGATAAACAGCGTTTTAACATTTTCCGTTGTAGATGTCGTTTTCTTGCTTTCTCCTTTTTCCCGCGCTAACTTTGCAACATCGAATTTGAGAAACAGATGCTGCATCGTTGAGGCCTCACGCTGCGTTTCTGCTCCCTCGAAGGAGAAAGGGCATCAGCCTTGATATCTTATATTATTAATCATTTAAAAACAGAAAAACTATGGGACTTCAGTATGTAGTAGCAAAACGTGTGTTTGGTTTTGACAAGACAAAAACCGAAAAGTATGTAGCCAAATCCGTGGGAAGCGGTGAGGTGGATTTTGACAAGTTGTGTGCCAAGGTAAGCCGAATCATAGGTGTACACCGTAAGGTGGTCGATTTGGTGGCCGTAGGCTTGGTAGATATCATGACGGAAGAGATTGACGATGGGAAGACCATCGCTTTGGGCGACTTCGGGCGTTTCCGTCCTTCCTTTAAGGCGAAGAGCGCGGATAAGGAAAAAGACGTTTCGGTGGGCAATATCGTGCGTAAGCGCATTCTCTTTCTTCCTGGAAAAGCCTTCAGCAAGATGCTGAACAGTATGAGCATCACCCGGATGGCAATGCCCGACACCGATTATACCGATGGCGGAAAGAAGAGCGAAAACACCGGCCCGAAGCCTTCGGAAAGCGGTGAAAGCGGTCAGACGGGAAATCCGTTGGGATAATCTTGCTAAATCGTAAAAACTACTGTGAAGTGGAGGGCGAAGTTCAATGGAGATGCTTCGCTCTCCATTTGTTGTTTATGCCCTCATCAATCCGAAGAGTGAACGAATGGAGTTATGCCGTGTTTTATGCAGTCCGCATCGGGCAGAAGAATAAAAAACAATACTGCCGGTCGTTTTTCTATCAAAAATAAATATCTTTGGGCATTGTTTCATTAAAAATCAGTATATCATCATGGGAGTAACAAAGAAAACAACCGTAAAATTCGGAGCGGCAGGCGTCGCAATCATCGGAATCGCATTGTTGATGATGATAATATTTGCCGTGGAGCGCATCGACTCCGGTCAGACGGGAATCATCGTTAATTTAGCCGGCAGCGAGCGTGGCGTGGACGATGCAAAGGTAGAAACCGGATGGGTGATGTACAACCGGTTCTCCAAACAATTATTCGAATATCCTGCTTTTGCACAGATTGTCGATTACGAACCCTTCGACATACAAGACAAGAAAGGAACTATCTTCAAAACCGACCCTACCATTGAGTATTACATCGAGCGCGAGAATGCGAAAATCGTCTTTCTGCGCTATCGAAAAACAACCGAAGAACTGGAACAGTCCGTCATCCTGACCGAAGTGAAGAATGCCTATAAGGATGTGGCCGGATTGTATGAGACGGATTCGCTCATCAACAATCGCCCCGCCTTCGAGAAAGAGGTGGAAGCGTTGCTGAAAGAACGCTTGAGCACACGCGGATTTACGTTCACCAACATACAGTCCAGCGTGAAGCCTAACGACGTGCTGCAAGCCGCTATCGACGAGAAAAACACAGCCGTGCAAAACGCCTTGAAAGTGGAGAACGAGAAGAAAGCCGCCATTGCCGAAGCCGAGAAAGTGGTGGCTGCCGCCAAAGGTAAGGCCGATGCTAACCGCATCCTTCAGCAAAGCATCACGCCGGAACTGATTCAGCTCAAAGCCGTGGAAAAATGGGATGGCAAATTGCCGCTTTCCACAAGCGGAAATACATTGCCGTTCTTGAAACTGCAATAAAATTTATCTACTGATATTGTGTTTCATGTTAAATTCAACAGTTGCGAAAATGGCACAGAAAAATGCGTATGATCGTATGATGTCTCGTTACGATGATGTGCTGACGGGACGTAAATGGTGGTCGTGGCTTTACATGCATTGGCTGTGGGGGGTTGATGATAATGAAATAGCTCGTAAAGTATTGAGTTTTATTCCTGATGATTTTGAGGGAAAGATATTGGATGTTCCGGTGGGGACAATGGTGTTTACGCATGCCAAATATCAGCGTATGACAAATGCGGAGATTGTTGGCTTGGATTATTCTGAAGAAATGATACGCTTTGCATCGCTGCGGAAAAAAAGTGATGAGCTGCACAATCTGACACTTGTTCGTGGTGACGTTGGTGATATGCCTTTTGAGGATGGATGTTTCGATTGTGTACTTACGATGAATGGTATTCATGCTTTCCCGGACAAAGAGAAGGCTTTTGCCGAGATTTTTCGAGTGTTAAAACCTTCAGGAAGGTTGTGCGGCTGCTTCTATGTGGAGGGTGAGCGAGGAGTGGGCGATTGGTTTGTGAGAAATGTGTTGAACAGAAGGGGATACTTTGTGCCACCGCACTATACTCTTTCTGAAGTAGAGAAGAAACTCCGTTCGTTGTTCGGCGAGAATGTGCAACTATCTAACAATCGCTCCATTTGTCTTTTCAGATGTGTGAAATCAAAATGATAAAATCGGAAATTATTCCGATTTGGGGATATTAAATCCCTTGTATCGCCCTCCCATGAACCGAAACGTACAGGCATAAAAAAGGAGTACCGCTGTACTCCAACCTTTGTTAACCTTAAATCTAATACTATGAAAAACACATTGCAAAGGTACGGCTTTTCTGCTTACCTCCAAATAAAACAAATAAAAAAGCGTGTTTAATAACATGTTTTAGCAAAATCATCCTCTTTGTTAAGGCTTGCTAAGGTTTTGAAGCCCCGCCGCATCTGTTTCTAAAAAAGAATTATCTTTGCATGACAAGCCTTTGAGTTGATAAAGGCCCGTATCTTTACGGTTTTCCCCGACCTCTTTGCGGTGCTTTATGAACTTTCAGACTTATAATCCTATAAACATAAAAAACTCACATGAGCCACGAAGATATTGTCCTCACCCCGATGATGAAACAGTTTCTTGACTTGAAGGCGAAACATCCCGATGCCGTCATGCTGTTTCGTTGCGGCGACTTCTATGAAACCTATTCTACCGATGCCGTGGTGGCTGCCGAAATCTTGGGCATCACGCTGACCAAGCGTGCCAACGGCAAAGAAAAGACGGTTGAAATGGCAGGTTTTCCCCACCATGCGTTAGACACCTATCTGCCCAAACTGATACGCGCCGGGAAGCGCGTAGCCATCTGCGACCAGCTGGAAGACCCGAAACTGACAAAGAAACTCGTGAAGCGGGGCATCACGGAGCTGGTGACACCGGGTGTATCCATCAACGACAACATATTGAACCATCGGGAGAACAACTTTCTGGCCGCCGTGCATTTCGGCAAAGGCGCTTGCGGAGTGGCTTTTCTGGATATATCCACCGGTGAGTTTCTCACAGCCGAAGGTCCTTTCGACTACGTGGACAAGCTGCTGAACAACTTCTCGCCCAAAGAAGTGCTTTTCGAACGAGGCCGGAGGGGTATGTTCGAAGGTAACTTCGGAAGCAAGTTCTTTACTTTCGAGCTGGACGACTGGGTGTTTACCGAAACCACCGCCCGCGAAAAACTGCTGAAGCATTTCGAAGTGAAAAACCTGAAAGGGTTCGGCGTGGAGCATCTCAGAAACGGTGTCATCGCTTCGGGGGCTATCCTGCAATACCTCATCATGACGCAACATACGCAGATAGGACATGTCACCTCGCTGGCCCGCATAGAAGAAGACAAATACGTCCGTCTGGACAAGTTCACGGTGCGCAGTCTGGAGTTGATGGGGTCGATGAACGACGGCGGAAGCAGCCTGCTCAGCGTGATAGACAAGACCATCAGTCCGATGGGCGCGCGTCTGCTGAGGCGTTGGCTGGTATTTCCGTTGAAAGATGTGAGGCCTATCGACGAACGCCTCGATGTGGTGGAGTATTTCTTTCGCCAGCCCGATTTCAAGGATTTGATAGAAGAGCAACTGCACCTGATAGGCGACTTGGAACGCATCATTTCCAAAGTGGCGGTGGGGCGTGTTTCTCCTCGCGAAGTGGTGGCTTTGAAGGTGGCTTTACAAGCCATCGAACCCATCAAGGAAGCATGTATGCAGGCCGATAATGCCAGTCTGAACCGCATCGGCGAACAGCTAAACATCTGCCGTTCCATTCGCGACCGCATCGATAGGGAAATCAACAACGACCCGCCACTGCTGGTCAACAAGGGAGGCATCATCAAACAAGGTGTCAATGCCGAACTGGACGAATTGCGCCGGATAGCCTACACGGGCAAGGACTACCTTTTGCAGGTGCAGCAGCGCGAAAGCGAACAGACGGGCATTCCCAGTCTGAAGATTGGCTACAACAACGTTTTCGGCTATTATATCGAGGTGCGCAACGTGCATAAAGACAAAGTGCCGCAGGAGTGGATTCGCAAACAGACGCTGGTCAATGCCGAACGTTACATCACGCAGGAACTGAAAGAGTATGAAGAGAAAATTCTGGGTGCGGAAGACAAGATACTGGCGTTGGAGACGCAGTTGTACAATGAACTTGTGCAGTCTTTGGCCGAGTTTATCCCCGCCATCCAGATAGACGCCAACCAGATAGCCCGGTTGGACTGCTTGCTCTCGTTTGCCACGGCAGCGCGCGAAAACAATTACATCCGTCCCGTCGTTGCCGACGATGACGTGCTGGAAATCCGGCAAGGCCGTCATCCGGTCATCGAGAAGCAGCTCCCGATAGGAGAGAAGTACATAGCCAACGACGTGATGCTCGACAGCAATACGCAGCAAATCATCATCATCACCGGTCCGAACATGGCAGGTAAGTCCGCTTTGCTCCGGCAGACGGCGCTCATTACCCTGCTTGCCCAAATCGGCAGTTTTGTTCCGGCTGAGAGTGCCCACATCGGTCTGGTGGATAAGATATTCACCCGTGTAGGCGCCAGCGACAATATCTCCGTAGGCGAGTCTACTTTTATGGTGGAGATGAACGAGGCCGCCGATATCCTGAACAACCTCTCTCCGCGCAGCCTTGTGCTTTTCGACGAATTGGGACGGGGCACTTCCACATACGACGGCATCTCTATTGCTTGGGCCATCGTGGAGCACATTCACGAACATCCCAGAGCCAAAGCACGCACGCTGTTTGCCACGCACTACCATGAGCTGAACGAGATGGAGAAAAGCTTCAAGCGCATCAAAAACTACAACGTTTCGGTGAAGGAGGTGGATAATAAAGTCATTTTCCTGCGCAAGTTGGAGCGCGGAGGCAGCGAACACTCTTTCGGTATCCATGTGGCGAAGTTGGCGGGCATGCCTAAAAGCATTGTGAGGCGTGCCGACGAAATTCTGCGTCAGCTTGAAATGGAGAATCGCCAGACCGGAACGGTGAGCGGAAAGACCATTACCGAGGGAGCCTCTTCGGCAGGGGGTATGCAGCTCAGCTTCTTCCAGCTCGATGACCCGGTGCTTTGTCAGATACGCGATGAAATACTGAATCTGGACGTGAACAACCTCACTCCGCTGGAGGCGCTGAACAAGCTGAATGACATCAAGAGGATAGTGAAGGGGAAATAAGAAGAAAGCGGTTCACTCCTTTTCTTTCCGATGGCTGACCCGGCTTTCGAGTACGCATTCGAAGCAATTTTCGGGATTCTCATCCTCCTTGACATCTTCATATCGAATAGCTACAAAGTTTTCGTTCGCATAGAATTTATACAGTCGTTTCAGGTAGGCTATCACTATGGCGGGACGTTTCCGAAGGCATCCATCCTCTGTGGAACATTCTATCCACACGCGGTCATTCTTCTGATATCTGGGTTCATCATTCATGTTGAAAAGGTGGTAAAAAAATATGATTTATAAAATAAAGGGTAATAGGTGTGGATTCCAAAATGTTTGTTTATATACACATCAAGCTTGTGCTCCACATCAACAGAATGATTCCTTAGGGTTATGTTTTGATGAATAATATTTACATTGGCGGGGGGGGGTAAATTCTTTTTTCTCATAGCCGGCAGGAAGTTATAGGCAGGCATTTGCAATGTTTTTTTATTTTAATAATGTTGTTGGTGATTATAATCACTAACAACAAATGTATGGAAAAAAATGGAAAAGCGAATATCTGGTAGTAATATTTAGACTTTATTAAGGGAGGAGATGTATCTGGAAATCTGAATGTTTTTCTAATTTTGGATGATAGAGGTGAGGGCGTGTAAATATAAAATATGACTACATTACGATATGCCATAAAAGCGGATTATGCAGACTGGCGTAGAGTTCTTAGTAAAAATTTGCCGGAGTTGTTTTAAGATTCTGTTGTACTGATTTTCAGATGGGGTTTAAAAGCATACCTTGTCTGATATTATTACTCCGAACCCACCTTGTCATAATAAAAGAATCAGGCTCGTATTGCGCGGATTTCACGGATTGGGTCAATAGAGACCACATTTATCCTGCGAAATCCGCGCAATACGAGCCTGAAACGTTATATCGTTCGTTTTATTGTGTTCAGCCCTTCTTCTTTCTGTAGAAGAACATGAAGTACACACCGATGATGATGAAGGGCACGCTGAGCCATTGCCCCATGTTCAGCGTCATACCGTCTTCAAAATTCACTTGGTTCTCCTTCAGGAACTCGATGAAGAAGCGGAAGACGAAGATTTCCGTCAGGCAGAGGCCGAAGAAGAATCCGCGGTGATGGCGCGATGTGGCTGCAATGCCGGCGGTGGCTTTGCCGGCGGCTGCTTTGCTGAAGTCTGTTTGGGGTTTCTCGCTCTGCTTTATCCGGCCTTGCTTGTAGAGGTAAATCATTCCCAAGAAAAAGATGAAATAGGCGATTGCTTCGTATAGCTGTGCCGGATGGCGGGACAGCATGTCCACCCGCTCGAAGACGAATGCCCAAGGCACATCGGTCGGTTTGCCGATTATCTCGGAGTTCATCAGGTTGGCAAGGCGGATGCAGCAGGCGGTGATGGGAGTGGCCACGGCTATCATATCCACCACATCCACGTAGTGCATCTTCGTTTTGCGGCAGTAGAGCCAGAGGGCGATAATCAAGCCCAGCGTTCCACCGTGGCTGGCAAGTCCCTCGTATCCCGTCCATTTCCAGCCTCCGCCGGGCAGGAAGTGTACGGGGAGTATCATCTCCCAGAAATGATTGAGGTAATAGTCGGGTTGGTAGAACAGGCAGTGCCCCAACCGCGCCCCGATGAGTATGCCGAAGAAGCAGTAGAAGAAGAGCGGCTCGAACTTGTCGTCGCCTATTTTCTTGTCGCGGTATTGTTGGCGTACCACGAGGTAAGCCAGTCCGATGCCCACAACCCACAACAGGCCGTAATAGCGGATGGGAATGCTTCCGAAGAGCTTGAAGAGTTCGGGATCGGGGTTCCAGTTGATGGAGAGTAACAGTGGTGATATCATATTTTTATTTCTTGATATGGTTGACTACTTCTTTATGGTTTGTTTTCTCCTGTAAAAGAACATGAAATATATTCCGGCAATGATGAATGGGATACTGAGCCATTGTCCCATATTGAAGTCCATTGTATTTTCAAAATCGGCTTGATTTTCTTTCAAGAACTCTATAAAAAATCGGAAGATAAATATTTCGGTCAGGCATAGCCCGAAGAAGAATCCACGGTGATAGCGTTGTTGTTGTTTCTGTCCTTTCCTATAAAGATAAATCATTCCTATGAAGAAGATGAAATAGGCGATTGCTTCGTATAGCTGTGCCGGATGGCGGGGCAACATATCCACCCGCTCGAAGACGAATGCCCAAGGCACATCGGTCGGTTTGCCGATTATTTCGGAATTCATCAGATTGGCAAGGCGGATGAAACAAGCGGCGATGGGAGCGGCTACGGCTATCATATCCATCACATCCATGTAGTGTATTTTTGTTTTGCGGCAATAGAGCCAAAGGGCGATAATCAGCCCCAGCGTACCGCCATGACTGGCAAGACCTCTATAGCCAATCCATTTCCAACTGCCGTCGGGCAGGAAATGTATGGGAAATATTATTTCCCAAGGATGGTTCTGAAAATATTCCCATCCATAGAAAAAACAGTGCCCCAGCCGTGCTCCGAGTGTGATACCTACAATACAATAGAAAAAGAGTGGAGCAAATTTCTCGTCACTGATTCTCCGGTCTCGGTATTCGCGTTGAACAATGAAACCAGCAAGTATAATGCCCACAACCCACAACAGGCCGTAATAGTGGATGGGGATGCTTCCGAAGAGCCTGAAGAGTTCGGGATCGGGGTTCCAGTTGATGGAGAGCAACAGTGGTGATAGCATATTAATGATATATATCAAAAGTTTGTTTTGACAAAGGTATGAAAAAATCCGGTTGGGTGGTCTGTCTGTGATATCCCATTTTGGAATATCAAGTCGGATTTCCGAACTTTTCCGCCACCATTCTGTATGTCGGCACTTCGATGCCTTGCTCTTCGGCTGCGGCAATTACATCAAACAGCAGTCCTTGCACTTCGCTTTCATGCCCTTTGGCCATGTCTTTCTGCATGGAGGCGGTGCTTTCGGGGGCCAGTTTATCCATTACTTTCAGATTGTACGCCACCAAGTCTTCCGTGAACTCTATGCCCATTTTTTTGCCCAGCAAGGCACTTTCTTGCGACAGTCCGATGAAAGTGTCGCGTGCCTTGCCCGGTTTCTGCACTTCGCCCATAGGCACATCATAGTAGGCACCTGTGACAGCCATGGCCGAAATGAACGACCATTTGACGAACGTATCTCGCCGTATGTCCGTCGAAATGTCGGCCTTGATTCCGCTTTCCTGCAAATCTTGTTGCACGGCCTCCAGTGTTTCGCGGGAAACATCGGTGCCTTGATGTGCCCCGTATACCACACGGAAAATCTTTCCCATTTGCGTGATCTCTCCCGGAGCAGAGACGAATGCCACGATATAAATGCAGCCGTCGAGCACGGTGACATCGGGGACAAGCCGCCGGATGCGCGGCCCTGTGCCGTAGACGTTGAGGATGGGGATTACCACCGTATGCCGGTGTGAGGCACGTTTGATTAAATCGGTGATGGAATCGACCGAATACCCTTTGACGCAGACAAAGATGACGTCTGCCTTGCCTTGAAACTCTTCCGTCGTGCAGGTGGGTATGTTCAGCGTATGCTCGCCTTTCAGGTCGGAATGCAGTTGCAGTCCACGGGTGCGTATGGCTGCCAGATGTCCGTCTCGTGCAATGCAGGTGACGTCTTTTCCTGCCAGAGACAAAAAAGCGGCGATGGAGCCTCCTACGCCGCCTGTGCCTGCAATGAGGTATCTTAATTTATTGTTTGTCATTTGCAGAGAATATTGTAGGGAATGGTTATTTGATGTAATTCTCTTTCTCCATATAATAAAGCCCTTCTCCTTGATCGCCATTTTCCAAGTCTGTCAATTCTATTCTGAAAATGCGGTAAGGAAGATTTGTTTTCGGATGTTTTGGAAGTGCCACGGTCAACAGATAAGTATTCCCATACTGATTGGCAGCAAAATATTCTTTTATTTCTTGTTTCATCAGTATGGGCACTTCTTCACCGTCTATCCATACAATGGCTTTTAGCTGTCCGGAAGGAGGAGCCATACGACATTCTTTTGCCTTTTGGCCTTGTTCGGGCTGCTCTATGCCGGAAATTTCACTATGTACCGATGATTCCGGGTTCATCCCTTTCATCCATTGATAGGTACGTGTCAGGCCTATGGGACGCACGTATATCTGATAAGCGGGGGTGGCTCCGGGAATGCGGAAGACATGCAGACCGTATGCTTCCATGCGGTGATAGCGTATGTTGAGTGTGGTGTCGCGGTCGGCAATGAAATTCCAAGCCCAAAACTCCAGTCTGTGGTCGGCTTCGGGCAGGTTGTTTTTCATGGCAATTTGTGCATAGGAAGGGAGGTAGATGGAGGCTATACTTTGATACTTTCCTTTAGGAATACAGATCATGTAATCTCCATTTTTATCGGTAACAGCTTCTATGATGTTACTGAATCGGGGAGTTTTCCACCAAATAGAAGCACTGTCTATCGGTTGCCCGTTAAAATCTGTCACTCGTCCTCTAATGATTACAGAGTCTTTTTGCTGCGCATAGGTGGCTACGGATAATAACAGAATAAATAAAAATAGGAACTGTTTCATGTCGATTATCGTATGTCTTTATCCTCACACGCTTACACGTTGAACCTGAAGTGCATGATGTCTCCATCCTGCACCACGTAGTCCTTGCCTTCCACGCCCAGCTTTCCGGCTTCGCGCACGGCGGCTTCGCTTCCGTACTTCACGTAGTCGTCGTATTTGATGACTTCGGCACGGATGAAGCCTTTCTCGAAGTCGGTGTGGATGACGCCTGCACATTGCGGAGCTTTCCAGCCTTTTTGATACGTCCATGCCTTTACTTCCATTTCGCCGGCGGTGATGAAGGTTTCGAGGTTCAGCAGTTTGTAGGCCGATTTTATCAGGCGGCTGACGCCCGATTCTTCCAGACCCACTTCTTCGAGGAACATTTGGCGGTCTTCGTAAGTCTCGAGTTCGGCGATGTCGGCTTCGGTCTTAGCGGCTACGATGAGTATCTCGGCGTTCTCGTCCTTTACGGCTTGGCGCACCATGTCGACGTATCGGTTTCCGCTTACGGCAGCGGCTTCGTCCACGTTGCAGACGTACATCACGGGTTTGCTGGTGAGCAGGAAGAGTTCCTTTGCCACTTTCTGTTCGTCTTTGGTGTCGAACTGCACGGTGCGGGCCGATTTGCCTTGTTCCAGCGCCTCTTTATATCGCACCAATACGTCATAAGCCAGTTTGGCGGCTTTGTCTCCGCCGGTCTGTGCCTGTTTCTGTACTTTCTGTATGCGGCTTTCCACGGTCTCGAGGTCTTTTAGCTGGAGTTCGTAGTCGATGATTTCCTTGTCGCGCACGGGGTCCACGCTGCCGTCTACGTGCGTCACGTTGTCGTCGTCGAAGCAGCGCAGCACGTGGATGATGGCATCCGTCTCGCGTATGTTGGCAAGGAACTTGTTGCCCAACCCTTCGCCTTTGCTGGCTCCTTTCACCAATCCGGCAATGTCAACAATCTCCACGGTGGTGGGAACGATGCGTCCGGGGTGCACCAGTTCGGCCAGCTTGGTCAGTCGTTCGTCGGGCACGGTGATGACGCCTACGTTCGGTTCTATTGTACAGAAAGGGAAGTTTGCCGCTTGCGCTTTTGCATTGGACAAACAGTTGAAAAGTGTCGATTTGCCTACGTTCGGCAGTCCGACAATACCACATTGTAAAGCCATTGTCTATTTCGTTATTTTAGAGTTATCTTCTTGGTTATGACGGCCGAAAGATTCGGTTACTGCCGCTTTTCCGGTTGCAAAGATAGGCATTCTTCCGCTTATTGCCTTAAAAGGCGCTCTTTTTCTCAAAATGAGAGAGCCGGAGTGCGTCGCGCATTCCGGCTCTCAGTGTTATGAAAAGGTTTAGTTAATTGTTAGGAGTGAAAAACAATTTTATTTCTAAGAGAGAATAAATTTCTTCAATTACATGTTAGGATTGTCCATCGTTACCGTCATTGCGGGAATCAGGATATACTCTTTTTTGTTTTTGTTCCATTTATAGTAGGTGGTAGTGATGCTCTTTCCCTGATAGGCGTAGCGGATGCACATGTCGTTGGCCCACTCTTCTTTGATGCTGTCCCACTTCAGGGCTTGGCTTTCCGTCATGCGGTTCTGCCCGTCGTACTTATAGTTGTACTTCATGTAGTTGGTCAATGCTCCGTTTTCCATCTTGTAAATGGTTTCGGCCACTTTCACGCCGTTTACTTCTTCCGAATTGTAAATGAGGTTGCTTTTATTGTCGGCCGATGCGCTTAATCCGCAAACCAAAATAAATGCTGAGAGAAACACTGTTTTTAAAGAAACTTTTGCTTTCATGGTTATTTGTTTTTTGAGTTTAACTTTCTATTGTCTATCAATATGTCATTAATTTCGCCGCAAAGGTATGGAATAAATTGACACAAATATAATATTAGGCGTTATTTTTATCAATATGTCAGATTTCTGTTTTTCCTTTTCTTTCTTTTTGGCAAGATTGATGAACAAAAAATATCCGGCAGTGAGGTTGCCGGATATTCTGATGAGCAAACTGTATTTTGAAAAGATTGCTTCCGTTGCTTTCTGATTGTAAGTTAAATAAAGTTATTGGGTGGCTCAGTGTGCCTGAAGCCAGTTTTTTCCCCATCCGCAATCGGCCCTCAGGGGTACGAGCATGCGATATGCCTGTTCCATCTCCTCGATTACAATTTTCTGTACGAGCTCTTTTTCGGCTTCCGGAACGCTGAAATTCAATTCGTCGTGCACTTGCAGAATCATCTTTGCTTTCAGATTGTTACTTTGAAAACGCCCGTAGATGCGCGACATGGCCACTTTGATGATATCGGCTGCGCTTCCTTGTATGGGAGCGTTGATGGCATTCCGTTCGGCATAGCCCCTCACAACGGCATTTCTTGAGTTGATGTCGGGCAGGAAGCGCTTGCGGCGGAAGATGGTTTCCACGTATCCGTTTTCGCGTGCCACTTGGATACTTTTGTCCATGTATTCCTTAACCTGCGGATAGGTTTCGAAATATCCGTCAATCAGTTCTTTGGCTTCCTGCCGGGAGACGTCCATACGTTCGGCCAGTCCGAAGACGGAGATGCCGTAGATGATGCCGAAGTTGGCGGTTTTGGCTTTTCGGCGCATGTCGGCGGTCACCCGGTTTATGTCTTGCTTATATATCTTGGCGGCGGTGGCGGCATGGATGTCGTGCCCGCTGCAAAAAGCCTCTGTCATGTTTTTGTCTCCGCTCAGATGGGCCATGATGCGCAGTTCTATCTGCGAGTAGTCGGCAGAGAAAAATTCGCAGCCGTCGTCGGGGATGAAAGCCTTGCGAATCTCCTTCCCGTCTTCGTCGCGGATGGGGATGTTCTGCAAGTTGGGATTGCTGGAGCTGAGTCGTCCGGTGGCTGTTACGGCTTGGTTGAACGAGGTGTGTATGCGCCCCGTGCGCGGGTTGATGAGTTGGGGAAGACTGTCGATGTAGGTGCTCAGCAATTTCTTCAGTCCGCGGTATTCCAATATCTTGTCGATGATTGCATGTTTGCCGCGATGGCTTTGCAGCACCTCTTCGGAAGTGACGTATTGCCCGGTTTTGGTCTTCTTGGCTTTCTCCACGATTCGCAGCTTGTCAAACAGGATTTCGCCCACCTGCTTGGCCGAACTGATGTTGAACGTTTCTTTGGCCATTTCGTAGATGTCCTTTTCAATCTCTTGCAGGCGCACGGTGAAGTGTTCGGACGATTGCTTCAGGGCTTCGGTGTCAATCCGCACGCCATTGGTCTCCATGTGTACGAGTACAGGCACAAGCGGCATCTCTATCTCGTGGAACAGGTGTTCGGCGCCTTGCTCTTTCAATTCTTTTTCCAGCACGTTTTTCAGTTTCAGGGTGACGTCGGCGTCTTCGCAGGCATAGCGGTAGACATCGCAGGGTGGGAGGTCGCGCATGCTTTTCTGGTTTTTGCCTTTCGGCCCAATCAGTTCGTCGATATGGATGGTGCGGTAGTGCAGGTAGATTTCCGCCAGATAGTCCATGTTGTGGCGCAACTCCGGTTGGAGCACATAGTGGGCGAGCATGGTGTCGAACAACGGACCTTTGACGCAGACTCCGTAATTCCAAAGGACAATCATGTCATACTTGATATTTTGTCCCACCTTCATGGATTTCTCGTTTTCGTAGACAGGACGAAGCTCATTCACTATTTTTAAGGCTTCTTCACGATTGGCAGGAACGGGGATGTAGTAGGCGCGGTTTTCGGCATCGCTGAAGCTCATTCCTACCAGTTCGGCTTCCATCGGCTCAGTTCCGGTGGTTTCCGTGTCTATCGCGAGAATTTCCGTTGTAAGTAACTTTTGAATAATTTCTCTTCTTTTCTCTTCTGTATCAATAAGTTGATAGTCCGTGTCGAGCGTTTCTAACCGTGCGAGATTTGAATTTTCAGATTCACCCGTCCAATTGCCCGCAGAATTTGCAAACAAATCGCCTTGAACGGGAGCGTTGTTTTCGGAACCGGTGTCGGTTTGCGGTCGGGCAAACAGCGTTCCGGCAAAAAGGTCGGGTGCGGAGACAGAGGCCGGGGATGGGGAAGAAGCAGAAGCTGCGTTTCCTTTTTTCAACACCCGGTCGATGAGGGTGCGGAATTCCAACTCCTCGAAAATCTTGCGCAGTTCTTCTTCGTCCGGTTCTTCGCGCACGAGCGAGTGCATGTCGAGTGCTACGGGCACATCGGTCTTGATGGTGGCGAGGAATTTGGAGAAAAGGATCTGCTCCCGGTTTGTTTCCACTTTGGTTTTCAGTGCGCCTTTCAGTTGGTCGGTGTGTTCCAGCAGGTTTTCAATGCTGTCGAATTCGGCGATGAGCTTTTGTGCGGTTTTTTCTCCTACGCCCGGACAGCCGGGGATGTTGTCGGAAGCGTCGCCCATCAGTCCCAGCATGTCGATGACTTGAAGGGTAGACCGTATGTCGAATTTCGCCTTCACTTCTTCCACGCCCATCACTTCGAAGCCGCCGCTATGCTTGGGGCGGTACATGAATACGTTGTCCGATACCAGTTGGCCGTAGTCCTTGTCGGGGGTCATCATGTAGGTGGCGATGCCTTGCCTGCCTGCTTCGGTGGCAAGCGTGCCTATCACGTCGTCGGCTTCGTAGCCGGGCACTTCCAGAATGGGGATGCGGTAGGCGCGGATGATATCCTTTATAATAGGTACTGACAGGCGGATGGCTTCGGGCGTCTCTTCCCGTTGTGCCTTGTACTGTTCGTAGGCTTCGTGGCGGAAGGTGGGACCCGCGGGGTCGAAGGCCACTCCTATGTGGGTGGGATTTTCTTTCTTCAGTACCTCTTCCAAGGTGTTGACGAAGCCCAGAATGGCCGATGTGTTGAATCCCTTTGAATTGATTCTCGGATTCTTTATGAACGCGTAGTAGGCCCGGTATATCAGCGCATAAGCATCGAGCAGAAACAGTCTATCGGTAGTTTTCATACATTTATTCCTCTTTTTTCATGGTAAAAGTACAAAAAAATACGGTATTAACCGTTTTATTGTTATTTTTGTGGGCAAATAGCGACGCATGGACCATTCTTCACTTATAAAATCTCCGATATCCGAGGAATTGGAAGACTTCAAGGAGCTTTTTGAAAGTTCGCTCTCCAGTTCCAATCTTTTGCTGAACAGCGTCATCGCGCATATCCGGCAGAAGAACGGGAAGATGATGCGCCCCATTCTGGTGCTTTTGTCTGCAAAGCTATATGGCAATGTCTGCCCTGCAACCCTCCATGCCGCAGTTTCTCTGGAACTGCTTCACAATGCCAGTCTGGTGCACGACGATGTGGTGGACGAGAGTACCGAACGTCGCGGGCAGCTTTCCGTCAATGCCATTTTTAATAATAAGGTGGCCGTGTTGTCGGGCGATTTCCTGCTGGCAACGGCATTGGTGCAGGTGGCCATGACTCGTAACCACGATATTATAGGTATCGTCTCCGCTTTGGGGCGCGACTTGGCCGATGGCGAGCTTCTGCAACTTTCCAACGTCAGCAATCCGCAATTTTCCGAAACTGTTTATTTCGATGTGATACGTAAGAAGACGGCCGTGCTTTTTGCCGCTTGTACAAAGGCAGGCGCGCTTTCGGTAGGTGCCGATGCCGAAAAGGTTGAGCTGGCGCGTCTGTTCGGCGAGTATGTCGGTCTCTGTTTTCAGATCAAGGATGATATTTTCGATTATTTCGATAGCAAGGAGATAGGTAAGCCTACCGGAAACGATATGTCGGAGGGCAAACTGACGTTGCCGGCGCTCCATGTGCTGAATACCGTGAAGGATGAAGCGATGCGCGAACTTGCCGTAAGGGTTAAAAACGGACAGGCCGCTTCGGATGAGATAGCCCGTTTGATTGAGTTCACCAAGCAGCACGGCGGAATTGAATATGCCTTGCAGACCATGTATGCTTATAAAGAAAAGGCGCTTTCGCTGCTGGCTTCCATGCCCGATACGGATGTCAAAGCCGCACTTGCCGCCTATCTGGATTATGTGGTGGAGCGGGAGAAATAGGCTCGTCGGAACGGTGTGCACATCCACGGACTTTCTGTATTTCTCGTCGCAGTGCAGTAACATTCAATAACGTTTCTGAATTTTTTCTCACCGGGATAGTTTACCGCTTGTCCCAATAGGTAGCTTTTGCCTATCTCTTCCCAAGATGCGAAGTATTCGCGGCACTTCTTGTCGGAAAATTCGATGTATTCCCATGCTTCTTGCTCGCTAATCAGGCGGCAATCGTAGGCCGTGCGCGATAGCTTTATTATTTTGCCCAAGTCCCAAGCCAATATGCCGCGCTGCAAGTCCTCGTTTGTTATGCTGATTTTGCCGTGTAGCCGGATGTGCCGGAAGGAGATGTCCAGATTCCTGCAATAGTGTACCAATCGTTCAATGCCTATGAACTTCTTCCTGATGGCCGCTTCCCGTTGGGTTTCGTCGCAGTGCGACAAGTATAAGGGGAGCATGATGTCGTATGCGCTTCGTTCGCCTTCTTCTTTCAGGAAGTGCATTAGGGGCGGCAGTTGGATTGAGCTTTCGATGTTGTTGGCCGACAGGATTTTTCCAAGCGATTGCCGATTGGCTCCGGTAGTCAGGCTGTTTGTATAAAATCCATACTGTTCTCCGGCCATCAGTCCGGTGAATAAGGCGTGCAACTTGTCAGAGCCTGCAATTCCGGGTTGCGGGTTGGCATTGAAAGGTAATGAATTTATTGTTTCCATACTCTTGATATTTAGCCTATTATCAAAAGGCGTGAGAACTGTTGCCCTATATTTTTCTCGAGGTTTCAGCAAAAACCCTTTACGAAATATAAGCAACAGTCTCACGCGCTATTCGATATATAACAAGAGTATATACGTGAAAGTACGTGAGACCCGTTTGCTTATTACCTTTCGTAAATGAAATTTTGCTGAATTCCGAGAAAAAGATAATAAATGAAACGTTCTCTGATACACTATATTAGCCAAAACGCCATTGGCCCTTATGTCACAAAGGTAAGGTTTTTTTTTGATTATTCCTATTTAACGGCTGTTTAAATTTTTGTTCAACAAACTTTTGAAACCGTTTACCTGTTTTGTGCTGTTAAAAGAATTTTATCTCCTCGCCTTTGATTTCGGACAGCAGCAGATTGGCGAGACGGCTTGTGCCTAAACGGAACAGGCTGTTGTTCAGCCACTCTTCGCCAAGTACTTCCTTGACAATGCTGTAGTAAATCAGTGCGTCGTTCACGGTGTTGATGCCTCCTGCAGGCTTGAATCCGATCTTGTTTCCGGTCAGCGCATGATATTCCTTGATGGCTTGGCACATCACGTAGGCGGCTTCGGGCGTGGCGGCAGGTTGCTGTTTGCCGGTGGAGGTCTTGATGAAGTCGGCGCCGGCATACATGGACAGGATGGAGGCTTTCTTTATGTTGGAGGCTGTCTGCAAGGCTCCGGTTTCGAGAATCACTTTCAGGTGCTTTTCTTTGCAGGCGGCTTTCAGTTCCTGTATCTCGTCGCACATGGTTTCGTAGTCTCCGGCAAGGAACTTGCCCACCGAAATCACGATGTCTATCTCGTCGGCGCCTTCCATCACGGCCATTGCCGTTTCGGCCACCTTTACTTCGATGAAAGTCTGCGAGGAGGGGAAACCGCCCGATACGCAGGCGATGTTTACGTCCTCCACTTCCAGCGTGTCCCTTACGATTTCGGCGAAGTTGGGATATACGCAGATGGCGGCCACGTTCTTCAGGTCGGGAAATTCGTTGTCGAATTGGTTCACTTTCCGGGTGAACTTCATGACGCTTTCATCGCTGTCCTCGGTTCGGAGCGTAGTCAGGTCGATGCAGTTGAAGAGGAATTTCTTCACGTCGGGCGTATTGTTTGCAGGCACTTTCTCTGCAACGATTTTGGCTACTTGTGCAGCTACTTCTGCATCGTTCATCCGGGTGTTGTACTTGGCCAGAGTGGCTTCGTACTTGTTTTGCGTAGACTCAGTTTTTTCCATGGTCTTTCAGTTTTGGGTTATTGATATGTCTCGTTTGGTCACGTTTGGTTTTCTTTTCAAGGTTGCGGGCAAAGGCTTCGGTCAGGTTCACGCCCGTCTGGTTGGCAATGCAGAGCAGCACCCAGAGCACATCGGCCATTTCGTCGCCGAGGTTGTTTTTTTCGCCTTCCTTGAAGGATTGGTCGCCGTATCTGCGTGCCATGACGCGGGCCATTTCGCCCACTTCCTCGGTCAGTACGGCCATATTGGTGAGTTCGCTGAAGTAGCGCACTCCGTATTCCTTTATCCAAGCATCCACTTGTTGCTGTGCTTCTTCCAGTGTCATCATTCCTTGTTTTTTGTATCCATGCAGATGGTTACCGGACCATCGTTCAGCAGTTCCACTTTCATGTCCGCTCCGAAGCGGCCTGTGCCCACCTCTTTGCCCAGCGCCGTGCTCAGTTCCCGGCAGAACAGCTCGTAGAGGGGGATGGCTGTTTCCGGCCGGGCTGCCCGTATGTACGAGGGGCGGTTGCCTTTCTTGGTCGAGGCGTGCAGCGTGAACTGGCTGATTACCAGTATGTCGCCGCCGGTTTCGATGACGGACTTGTTCATCACCCCTTGTTCGTCGTCGAATATGCGCAGGTTCACGATTTTCTTGCAGAGCCAGTCGATGTCGTCCTTTCCGTCGGCTTCCTCGATGCCCAGCAGTACCAGAAGTCCCTTTCCGATGGCCGATTTGCAAGCCCCGTCTATGCTGACGGAGGCGTGTCCGGTGCGTTGTATCACTACTCTCATGCTGTTTGTTTTCCTTTTTTGAACAGGCAAAGTTACAAATAAATTCGTTGTGTTGCGTGGCTTTTGCCCTACGATTTTATCATCTCTGTTTTCTGCTTTGACAGGGGCAAGTGCCTGTCGTGGCAAACACTTGTGTCTGTTCTGTCGGATGCTTGTGTCTGTCGGCTTGGATGCTTGTGTTTGTCACGGCAGGGGCTTGTATCTGTCGGGAACGGCCTGCAGGGGGCTTGTGGAGGGGGTAGGTGAGGAGGAGGAAAGGGGATTTTCAGACGCAGATGGCACGGATGACGCAGATTTAAAGTAAAAACATACAAGGGGGATATAAGAGAAAACCGGAAAACCGGAAGAAAGAAACCGGGGCTTCCATGTGGGAACCACAGCGAGGCGAAATAAAAAATCTGCGTCATCCGTGCCATCTGCGTCTGAAGAATTTACTTTCCTCAGCCTGCAAATCAAAAGATTATCCTGCTGATAATCAATCAATTGTGTCTTCGAAATGTTTCCTTATGATGTCGGCTTTCGCCTTGCCCGCCACGGCTGCCAGCTCCTCGTGCGAGGCTTCCCGTATGCGCTTCACGCTCTTGAAGTGTTTGAGCAGCGCCGATTTGGTTTTCTCCCCTATGCCTTTTATCTCGTCCAGCGCCGAAGCTATCTGGCGCTTGCTTCGTTTATCGCGGTGGAAAGTGATGGCGAAGCGGTGCACTTCGTCTTGAATCTGCGTCAGGAGGCGGAAGAGCGGAGAGTTCTGTTTCAGGCCGATGGTTTGGGGAGGGAAGCCGTAGAGCAGTTCCGAAGTGCGGTGTTTGCCATCTTTGGCAAGCCCGGCAATGGGAATGTTCAGCCGCAACTCGTCCGTCACCTCTTTTACGGCGCTCATTTGCCCTTTTCCGCCGTCGGTGATGAGGAGGTCGGGCAGGGGAGTGTTCTCTTCTATGGCGCGCCGGTAACGCCTTCTGACGACCTCTTTCATCGAGGCGTAATCGTCCGGCCCTTCCACGGTCTTGATGTTGTATTTCCGGTAATCCTTCTTCGAGGGTTTTCCTTTCACGAACACCACGCATCCGGCCACGGGGTCGGAGCCTTGGATGTTCGAGTTGTCGAAGCATTCTATCCGCATCGGAAGGCGTTCGAGGTGCAGTTCTTGCTGAATTTCCTTGAGCAGGCGCACGGTTCGTTGCTCCGGATTCAGCTTTTCCGATTGTTTCAGCCGGTCGGCCTTGTATTGCTTCACGTTCAGGGTGGAGAGTTCCAGCAGTTTCTTCTTGTCGCCCCGTTGCGGAACGGTGAACGTCACGTCTTTCAGCTCCATGTCCGGCTCGAAAGGTACGATGATTTCGTGCGAAAGGCTCTTGTACCGTTCTCTCATCTCGATGATGCCCAAGCACAGCAGCTCCTCTTTCGTCTCGTTCAGCCGTTTCTTGTATTCAAACGTAAAGGCCTGATTGATGGCTCCGTTCGTGATGTGCAGGTAGTTGATGTAAGCCGATTTGCCGTCTCCGTCTTCCTCGATGGAGAATACGTCGATGTTGTGAAGCACGTTGCTCACCACCTCCGACTTCGCTCGGTAGCTCTCTATCAGCAGGTACTTCTCCTTTACTTTTTGCGCCTCCTCAAACCTCATCTCGGCGGCCAGTTCCTGCATCTGTCGCAGCATCATCCGTTCCACTTCCTGCGTGTTTCCTTTCAAGATTTCCTTTATCTCATCGATATTTTTCATGTATTCCTCGTGGCTCTGCCTGCCGATGCAAGGGCCTGCGCAATTCTTGATGTGATACTCCAGGCAGACGTTGAATTTTCCGGCACGGATGTTCTCCGGCGAGAGATTCAGATTGCATGTGCGCAGAGGGTACAGGTGTTTGATGAGGTCGAGCACCGCATACATGGATGGAACATGACTGTACGGCCCGTAGTAGGACGAGCCGTTGCGGATTATCTTCCGGGTCTTGAATACGCGCGGGAAATATTCGTTCTGCATGCAGATGCTGGGGTAGGTCTTGTCATCCTTCAGCAGCACGTTGTAGCGTGGCTTGTATTTCTTTATCAGGTTGTTCTCCAGAAGCAGGGCATCCTCTTCCGTGTTCACCACGATGTATCGGATGTCGGCAATCTTGCTTACCAGCACCCGTGTTTTCCCCGGCTCGTGCTCGCGGTTGAAGTACGAGGAAACCCTTCGTTTCAGGTTCTTGGCTTTGCCTACGTATATAACGGTTCCTCCGGCATCTAAATATTGGTAAATGCCGGGGCTTTCGGGCAGGTTGGATACAATCAGCCGCAGGGCTTCTCCTCTTGCCTCCCGATCTTGTTGTAAGGATGCCCTTGGGTCAATCATTGGTTTATAGTGTCAGCACGGCTTCCACGTCAACATCGTTTCCAAAGACCTCTTTCCCGTGCAGCTCTTTCAGTTCGATGATAAAGTTCACATACACCTTCTGCGGATGCATCTGCTTCACTAACTTGCAGGCAGCCTCCATGGTTCCTCCGGTTGCCAGCAGGTCGTCGTGCAGCAATACCACGTCGTCTTCGCCGATGGCGTCTTTGTGCATCTGCACGGTGTCCTTGCCATACTCCTTGTCGTAGCTTTCTTCGATGGTTTCTGCCGGCAGCTTTCCCGGTTTACGGATGGGCACGAATCCGGCGCCCAATCTGGTGGCAAGTATAGGACCCATGATGAATCCTCGCGACTCGATGCCTACTACTTTCGTTATACCTCTGTCCTTATACATCTCATACAGGATGTCCGAAAGTTCCTGCAAGGTGGCCGGGTCTTTGAATAGTGTGGTCACGTCGTAGAACAGAATTCCCGGTATGGGGAAGTCGGGAATCTCCCGAATGCTCTTGGCAAGTGTTTCTTTGCTCATAATCAGTCTGTTTTATATATTTATTTAATTACTTGTTTCACGTGGAACTTTGTTCCTTATCGCCCGCAAAGTACCAACAGCACATTAATGTCGCTGGGAGATACGCCGGGAATCCTGCTTGCCTGCGCTATCGTCTCCGGATCAATCTTTTCCAGTTTCTGTCTGGCTTCGGTAGAGAGAGATTGGATGGAAGCATAGTCGAACTTTCCTTTTATCTTGATGCTTTCCAGTCTCCCCAATTTGTCCGCAATGATTCGTTCGCGTCCGATGTAGCCTTCGTATTTGATAAGTATTTCGGCCGCTTCTATTATTTCCTCTTTCCTGTCCGATAGTTTATCCAGTTCACGTTTAAAGGAGTTGACGTGTTCGGCAATGTTTTCAATCGTCACTTGCGGGCGGTTTATCAAATCGATCAGTTTGCATCCATGGCGGAGCGAGGTAGTGCCGAGCTGTTCCAGCACCGGGTTGATTAATGCCGGTTTAATCGAATATTCGCGGGTAAAGTTTATGATATGGTTCACGGCTTCACGCTTTTCCGTCAGCAACTTATAGCGGTCTTCCTTGGCAAGTCCCAGTTTCCATGATTTCTCCGTGAGGCGCATGTCGGCATCGTCCATGCGGAGCAGGATGCGATATTCGGCTCGCGAGGTAAACATACGGTAAGGCTCGTCTACTCCTTTTGTCACCAAATCGTCGATTAATACACCGATATATGCTTCGTCTCGTGCCAAGGTGAATGGTTCTCCACCGTGGCAATTGATGTGTGCATTGATGCCGGCAATGATTCCTTGTCCGGCAGCTTCTTCATATCCGGTAGTTCCGTTCACCTGTCCGGCAAAGAACAGGTTCTTTATTTTCTTCGTTTCCAACGAGTGTTTCAGTTGGGTAGGGTCGAAGAAGTCATATTCGATGGCATAGCCTGGGCGATAGATGACCAAGTCTCTGAATGCCGGAATCTTTTTCAGTGCGGCAATCTGTATGTCCATCGGCAGCGATGAAGAGAACCCGTTGAGGTAGAGTTCCTGCGTGGTTTCGCCTTCCGGTTCGAGGAACAGTTGATGCTGCGGTTTGTCGGGGAAGGTTACAATCTTTGTTTCTATGCTGGGGCAATAGCGTGGCCCTATACTCTGTATTTGTCCGTTGAAAAGCGGAGAATCGGACAGACCTTTGCACAATACCCCGTGTGCTTCCTCATTGGTGAAGCAAGTCCAGCAGGAGAGTTGTTTCAGGTGTCGCACGCCGGTGTTCATGAACGAGAACTTGTGGAAGTCGGCTTCGCCCTCCTGTATCTCCATCTCCTCGTAGTGCACGCTTCGCCCGTCTATACGCACCGGTGTGCCCGTCTTCATCCGTCCGTAGGCGATGCCATGTTTTGCGATGGATTCGGTCAATTCGTACGATGCGGGTTCTGCCATGCGTCCGCCCGGCAATATGGTTCGGCCTACGTGCATCAGTCCGTTGAGGAAAGTGCCTGCCGTAAGTACGATGCATTTGGCTCGGAAGGTTACTCCCCACAGAGTGACCAATCCCGTAACTTCTCCGTTTTCAACGAGGATTTCGCGCACGGTGTCCTGCCAGATGTGCAGGTTCGGAATGTTCTCCAATATTTCCCGCCACGCCCAGATGAACTTGTTGCGGTCGCATTGCGCGCGCGGGCTCCACATGGCCGGTCCTTTCGAGCGGTTCAGTATGCGGAACTGGATGGCGGTTCGGTCTGTCACCAGTCCCATGTATCCGCCCAATGCATCCACCTCGCGTACTATCTGCCCTTTGGCAATACCCCCCACGGCCGGATTGCAACTCATCTGTGCGATTTTGTTCATATCCATCGTGATGAGGCATGTCTTCGAGCCTAAGTTGGCGGCTGCGGCTGCGGCCTCGCAACCTGCATGCCCGGCACCTATTACAATAACGTCGTACTTAAATTCCATTCATTCAATGAAGTTAAAAACCGCACAAAGTTACTAAAAAGGCACGGATTTCACGGACTAACGTGATTTTTATAAACAAAATCCATGTTAATCCATGCAATCCGTGCCCGATAGAAAAACATGGAGGCGTTTCTGTGGCGCCTCCATGTGCTATTTTGCAGTGGTTTTGCATCTATGCCGTCGGCCGTTATCCCAAAGGGTTTTCGTTTTGGTCGCCGCTTTCGCCGCCGCTTGTATTCCCATTCTCGGTTTTCGGTTTGGGAGCATCGCTGCCTGTTTCATCCTTGTTGATGCGGTCCACGTCTTTCAGCACGAGACCTTCGGAGCGTGTGGTGCCCGATGTGGTGATGCGTATGTCGCTATTGGCACGAAAGCAGATTCTTAGCGCGGTGATGTCATTGCTGCTGAAGTCTTCGGCCTTGTCCGTTCCTTTGCTTTGGGCGGCAAGGTAGAAGTTTCCCAGTCCGTCGATATTTACGATTCGTCCGGCCAGTAAAGTCTTCTTCAGATAGGTGCGGAAGTCTTTCAGCACGCTGTAAGAGTTACCCTCGCTTACGCCGGACATGGCGCTGATTTCCTTTGCCACTTCTTTCAGCTTTGCCGCGCTGCTATACTTGTAGGTGATGATGGGATATACCCTTTTGGCAGAGTTTTTGTCTGTCGGTTTGCTTAAACGTTCGTGTTTGCGAAATAAAATAGCCATAATGTTTCTGTTTTTAAATAATTAATAAAAAGTTTTGTTTTGTATTCGTGTATTAAGCTTAATCACATTGCAAAGATAAACACAAGTCTAAAACCCGGAAAATATTTTTCCCCCGTTTTTTTCAAGACTTTTTTCAGGTTGGGTTCTTATGGAAGTATAGTCTGCAAATGAACGTTTATACGGTCTGCATGGCAGTTTGCAGTGAAGATGGTGTGCCCTCTTGCCTCTGCACGAGACAGGGGGCACACCATTTTACGCCACGTCTTCTTATTTCAATAGTTGTTGTGCCGCGAGCACCAGAAACATATAGTGGGATGACCCTCCTCCCAGCACATACTCTGTCTGCTGCCAAAGGAACGGGAACGTGAGCAACTCCGGGAAATCGGGACGGATAAGCGCCGTGCCGGAAATGACACCGCCCGGAATGTAGGACCAGTCGGCACGGTTGAGGCCGTAGCCCACCGTGGCCGATTGCGCGCCGACACCCGATGCGAAAGAGACCTGATTGGAGCCCGGATGGCATCCGAGAATAAAGTTAAGGGCATTGAACACCGGTGCTTGCGAAAACAGTTCCGGGTAGGCTGTCGTCAGGAAATAGTGCCGGAAACCGAAGTGTTGTATATCCCAACCTGCTCCCCAGATGTTGGGACGATAAGGAACTCCGTAAGGCGTCTCCCGTACCAGTACGGCCAATTTTTGTTCGTATCCGGCCAAGGCTTTGCGAAATGCGGCAGAGAAGGTTTTGGCTCTTTTGTCTTTCATTTGCGCAAGCTGTTTCTCCACACGTGCCGTGTACCAGCCGGTGTGTTCTATCTGCTTGACGATGAATTCCCGGTTATCCAAGATGAAATCCATATAAGTTTGTTCGCCGGTGGTCAGATATAATTCCACGGCCGCCTGCACTTTGGAGGACAATATCCTGTCGTTTCCGCTTGCGGTGGAGGCGTATATGTTGCGTGCAATGCCAAGGCAATGCACGCTCAACGTATCGTTGAAGCCTTTCAATACGCGCGACACAGCAGCCAGCTGGGCGGCTGTCGACAGTTCCCGCTCCGGATTATCCTCCGTAAATATCCGGCGGTCGTCCTCGTTGCCTGTCTTCCCGTCCGTCATGGCGGCGGCATCGCCCAAAAGCACATATTGGCGCAGGTCGTTGCAGATGATGCCTCTGTACAGGCGTCCCAGCGCCAGATAGCCGTTGACCACACTGAGCGCGCCGTTCTCCACTTGTTGCAGCAGGTCATTCTTTCCGTCGGGCTGGTGAATCTCCGTCACACGGTTTATCTGGTCGATGGAAGTCACGTCAATGTCCGGGCGGAAAGTTTCGTAGGTCAATGCGAGGATGTATGATTCTCCGGCTTGAGACTCGATGCGTAGGTCAAAGTCGCCGGCATCGTGCCAGCCGCCTATGTTCACTCCGGGAACCACTTGTCCCGGCGCGAATTCGGACAACCCCTCTTTCTGGTCGTATCCGTCGATATGGTTGTGGGACTGCGCCATTTGGGCGTCGTCCATGTGGCAGCAGTCGTGCCACACGCGGTATTTCTCGTTGACTCGCATGTGGCACATCTGTACGGGCAGGAAATATTCGAGGACGGGTTGCCACACGCCACGGGCATAAACGTCATTGTCGATGCGGAAGATGGGAGATACGGAAGTATCGTACTTTATCTTATAAAGCCCCGGTTCCTTCACGTCGGTGAAATCTACCTTAAGATAGTTATATCTCAAGAATTTACCCCATTCGGCAGGGTTTACCGTTTTGACGACGCTTTCGCCGTCTGCGTCAATGCGGATGATTTGTGCCGTTTGTCTTTTTTGGTCGCGGATATCCGTTTCGATGACGGCTTCCTTCTCTTGAGCGGGATGATAGCCTATCTGTGAGGTCTGTATAACCGGCCGATACATCCAGTCGTCCACCACGTTCGGGGTGATGATCCATCTGACGGCGCCTTTGGTGACGCCCGGCTTTATGTGGCTGCGCAGTACGAACCACCCGTTGTTGTGGTTCATTCGGCCGTCAAACAGTTGCAGGTCGCCGTTCAATGACTCGATGGTGACTTTGTTGTAGGAATCATCGGGGCGGACGGTGAATTTGCTTCCCGTGGCATAAGGCCGGGCGATGATGTCGTCCGCCACTATCGGGCTGTATCCTTTCCCTATCAGATTGTTTATGTCGGCCAGCGACTGTTTGCCGTCGTGGTAATTTCCCGTATGCAGAAGGTTGGGGCGGGTTGTCATCAGGGGTGAATTGGGCTGTTGCGGAAAGATGCCGCTTTGCTTGTCCATGAGCCACGGTTTGCCGAATAAGGAACCCGGAAAGAACTCAAGGTTGAAGCCTGCTTTCCCGATAAACTCTTCGGGAATGGGACGATCCAAATCTACGGTTACTTCCAGATGCTTTCCTTTCGTTTCCACCTTTACGGTGTATTTCAGGTTGAGGGCGGGATAAATCATGGGGTTGAATCCCGTGAGGTGGCGTGAGGAATCGGGGTAGCATAAGGTAGTGATGATGCTGTTGCCGTCGAGCCGGCGGTCGAGCTGTTTCGGTACGGGCTGCCATTGTCCGGGAGTGGCTTCCAGCCGGATATCTCCGTTGGTGGCTATGCGGTGTCCGTGCATGATGATACATACACCGCCCTGATGCCCTTCGGGATAGATGTCATCGAAAGCCATCACGTCTACTCCCCGGTTTCTGAAATAGCCCGAGGATGTCAGTTCAAAATCTTGCGCATGCAGCTCGCTTTGACCGCAGAACAATGCAAAGACCGATGCGAATAGTAAATCTCTCTTTTTCACAGCATTTGTTTTTTAAAGTTATGTAATACTCCGCTAAAATACGAAATTAGACGGAAAGAGAGGGTGGCGATTTGTAGCCGATAACGTCATGAAATGTATTTTTTCAAAGGCGCAGACTCAAAAGGAGCCGCAATAGGAATCAATTTAGCCTCTTGAAAGGAGATGGAGGGTAAGAGGGGCAAACAGCTTTTTCGTAAATTTGCGGTGTGCAGAATGCCCGTGCCCGGCTTCTTGGTGAGAGGGCCCAATCCCGGCAGGCAAGACGGCGTATCCTATCCTTCAAATCTGCCGGATGAGTCTTATGCGGATGTAGAGGGTTCGTATGCTTCCAATGAGATAGCCATCAACTGGAGTGCCGCTTTGGTGGCTCTGACTTCTTCGCTGGATGCCCTGATGGCAAAATGAGGCTGCCTGTCTTGTTGAAAGCTCCCTATGCTATCGGCAATCGGTATGCCCCTTATTTGTTGATATTTATTTAAATCTCCTTTCCTTTTTCCGTACCCCTCTCAGAACACGTTCTGGCAGGGGTATGCGTTCCTCACCGAGGAAGGCATCGTTCCTCACCGAGGAACACCCTCTTCCTCACCGAGGAACGAGCCTTTCCTCGGTGCCGGAAAAATCATGACTTTTCATTCAATACTTTTTTGTAATCATATTTCGGAAAGAAGAAGCGGAACCGGCCACAGCTTTGCCGAAAGAAGGTGAGTCGCTGAAAATCAACCACTTACGTCCATGATACCTATCTGACCGATAGATGGACGGCTCTAAAAAGCTGATTTTTTGAAAATATCTAATGGAAAGTTGTAGGATGTCGGACTTAGTTGTATATTTGCCGCATAATTAATCACAACTATTTCGTGCCACACAGACAAAGCAGGTTAACTTAATGAAATTGTTCCATTCTGTACTATTATTGACATTTGGAATCTGTAATTGCCTTTATGCCGGGCAAAAAGTGGAAGATGATTTTCTACTGCGACAAGTAGGAAAGGAATCATCCACAGAAGAAAATTACCCCCCCCCATACGATTATATCGCTGATAACCAGCGATTTACTACCCTGATTTTCTCCCATTTCAATCTTGCGCTGAAATCGAACCTGCTTTACGACGCTCTGCTTGTGCCCAATCTGGGGGCAGAACTTTATGTGGGCAAGAACATCTCCATATCTTTTACGTGGATGCACGCATGGTGGAAGACCGACCGCCGGCATTACTACTGGCGCACCTACGGGGGCGAGTTGGAAGTGCGTAAATGGTTCGGAACAAAAGCTGCGCAACGACTCACTGGGCATCATGCCGGCATTTATGCCGGAAGCCTCACTTACGATTTCGAGCTGGGGCGTCGCGGAAACCTGTCCGATCGCTGGACGCGCCACTACGGACTGTCCTACGGCTACTCGTGGCGCATTGCCCCTTACCTCAATCTGGATTGTTCCATCGGCATCGGCTATCTTACCGGCCGCTATAAAGAATACCTTCCCGTGGACGGATGCTACGTGTGGCAAGCCACCAAGAACCGCCATTGGGTGGGGCCTACCAAGGCAGAAGTTACAATTGTGTGGCTCATCATGCAGGATTTGCGTCATCGCAAGGCGAAAGGAGGTGCCCGATGAAAACAGCGACGTCGTATACCGCCTTGGCCTGCATCGTCACGCTGACACTCCTTTTCTTTGCCTCCTGCCGGCACAAAGAACTTTGCTACGGGCATCCCCATGGGCAGACCGTGCGCCTTGTCTTCGACTGGCGGTACATCAACGACGTGCCCGGCGCCATGCGCGTATTCTTCTATCCCGTGAACAACAGCCGCCGCACTGAACCCTATGTGTTCGATGTCTCTGCCCTGACCCGTGCCGAAGGTTCCGAAATCTTTCTCGAAGAAGGAACCTACCAAGTGGTGAGTTTCAACATAGATACCGAATACATTCTCTATAGAAAAGAAAATTCTCATTTGGAATTTGAAGCTTATACCCAAGGGCGCACGCTTACCCTCAACTCCTCGCAAGGGGGAAAGACGTCGACCAAAACGCTGCCGTTGGTGGGTACGCCCGACTGGATGTGCCGTGCATCGCTTGATGAGGTGCATATAGGCAGTGTACAGGGCGAAAGTCCGAAGCAGATAGTGCTCACTCCCCGTTCTGCCGTGTCGAAGTTCACCTGCGAGGTGCGCGGCATAAAGAATCCGGGTCGTGTGAAGGGTGTCATAGGCACGCTTTCCGGCGTGGCAGGCTCGCTTTTCATGGGCACGGGGACGTTTCCCGCCGCTCCCTCCACCGTCTACTTCGATGGCGAGATGGAAGGTGGAGTGGTCAGAGGGAATTTCCTCGTCTTCGGGCTTCATCCCCAAGCCGTAAAACCCGAAGATAAGGTGCTGACGCTCTACTTCCGCACCGATGCAGGCATAAGTGCCTTTTCATTCAACGTGGGCGATCGCATTGAGATAGAAGAAGACGACGGGCACTATGTCATCAAGGCGAACGTCGTCATCGAGGGCGATATAGAGTTGCCGTCGCCTATCGTGTCCGATGAAGACGGACTGGTGGTGGATGCCGAGGAATGGGATGCCGTGTACATTGATATTGATATTAATATATGATATTGTTTTTTTATAAAAATGTTTTACAAACTTAAAAGAAGGAAAGTATGAAAAAAATGTATTATTTTGCCGCTGCGGCGCTATTGCTGATGGCGAGCTGCTCCAAAGAGGAAATTCTGGAGCAAAGTAAAGAAGCGAAGATAGCGTTTAATGTGCTATCGGACAATGCTGTAACCCGTGCTACACCGATTACTTCGGCTAATTTGACTTCTGCGGATTTCAAGGTATGGGCTTTTACCGGTACTACAAAGTATATGAGGGGGGGTCAGATTAAGCATAACGGTACTAAGTGGGATTATGCAAGTTCGTCGGATGTTTATTATTGGCCTTCGTCGGCTCTGAATATTTATGCCGTTAGTCCGGCTGTGCATACCAATCTCACTCCGGGGTTTGGAACCAGTTCTGCTTTAAATTTTACTTATACGGCGTCGGAGACTAATACGGAGCAGGCAGACGTGATGTATGCCTCCAAACTGAATTTTTCTAAGCCTGGTGATGCTACGGTGCCTCTGAAGTTCAAGCATGCGTTGTCTCAAATTGTTTTTAAAGGAAAAGCGGCTTCTGCCATGACTGTAAGAATAAAGAGCATTAAAGTGCATAATCTCAAGAAGAGCGGTACATTTACTTTTCCTGCAACCGAAACAGCCGATGGTTCCGCTCAGGGAAGTTGGGCACTTACCGGAACTGCTGATGCAGACTACGTTGTCGGCACGGTTAGTAATCCTCCTCTGAATGAGGCCACTATTAATGGCGCTACACTGACTGACCTTACCAAATCTGACGGGGTTTTACTGGTTTTACCTCAAACAGCAACGAAATGGACAACTACTGAGGGAGCTGCTGTTCCCATTACTACGGCAGATACAAACAACCAATGCTATCTTGAGATAGAATTGAAGCTAATTGTAAACGGTGTTTTCTTGATAGGCGAAACTGGTTATGGCAAGGTGTATGTCCCGTTTGGAGGTACGGCTTGGGAAGCGGGTAAGAAATATATCTATACGCTCAACTTCGGTGGCGGCTATAAAGCAGATGGTACCGTGATGTTGACACCGATGAAGTTCGAGCCTACGGTTGAAGAATGGGGTGATTCTCCGGCTGATATTGTATTGCCGCCAGCTCCTTGATATGAGGAACAGGTTGCCAATGGTTTGGCTATAATCAGACGTAAGTATCATTTTCATCCCTCTGCCTTAGTAAAGTCCTCTTTGCTAAGGCAGAGGGATTCTTTGTTCCCGTTATTGATTGTTTCTATAATGTCTTCTTATACCCGAACAAAGATATGCCGGGTTGTGTGCGAAAATCCTCGATAATGCTATTTATTGGTTCGGAATTTCCATTCTTTTCTTCTGCACCTGCCTATCTTTGTCAATGCGAAAAACCATAAAACAATCATACCATGAGAAAAATACTCCTCTTATCGTCCTTTCTGGCAATGTTTGCAACCGGAAGCCGAGCACAATGGAAACCGGCAGGCGATAAAATCAAAACCGAATGGGCATTGCAGATAAACCCTGCCAATGTATTGCCGGAATATCCGCGCCCCATTATGGAACGAAAAGACTGGAAAAACCTGAACGGGTTATGGAGCTATGCCATCATTGATAAGGGCGGACGTATGCCGGCGGCATTCGACGGAGAGATACTTGTGCCGTTTGCCGTAGAGTCGTCCTTGTCCGGTGTGGGAAAAAGGATAGACGAAAACCGGGAGCTGGTTTACCAGCGGAGTTTTTCCATCCCTTCCGGCTGGAAAGGCAGGCGGGTGCTGCTGCATTTCGGAGCAGTAGACTGGAAAGCCGATGTATGGGTGAACGATATCAAGGTAGGCAGCCATACGGGAGGGTTCACTCCTTTCTCTTTCGACATCACTGCCGCCTTGTCTGCCAAAGGCGATAACCGTCTGCTGGTGAAGGTGTGGGACCCGACCGATAACGGCCCCCAGCCGCGCGGTAAACAGGTGAACAATCCGCATGGCATCTGGTACACTCCCGTAAGCGGTATCTGGCAGACGGTATGGATGGAGCCGGTTGCCGAGAAGCACATCGCGAACCTCCGCATTACACCCGATATAGACCGTGGCCTGTTGACGGTAAAGGCTGAATTAAGCATGAATACCTCTTCAGACATGGTGGAAGTGAGTGTTTATGACGGCAACCGACTGGTGGCTGCCGGCAAAAGCATCCATACCGAGGCGGTGGAAGTGGCTATGCCCGATGACGTCAAGCTGTGGAACCCTGACTCTCCATTCCTTTACACGCTGAAGGTGACGCTGAAAAACGGCGACAAGGTGGTGGACGAGGTGAGCAGCTATGCCGCCATGCGCAAATACTCCACCCGCCGCGACGCCGACGGAATCGTGCGTCTGGAGCTGAACAACGAACCCTTGTTTCAGTTCGGCCCTTTGGATCAGGGATGGTGGCCCGACGGACTCTATACGGCTCCCACGGATGAAGCTTTGCTGTATGACATCCGTAAGACGAAAGATTTCGGTTTCAATATGATTCGCAAACACATCAAAGTGGAGCCGGCGCGTTGGTATACGCATTGCGACAGGCTTGGAATCATTGTATGGCAGGATATGCCAAGCGGCGACCGTAATCCGCAGTGGCAGAACCGCAGCTATTTCGACGGAACGGAACTGAAACGCACTGCCCAATCCGAGGCTTGCTATCGCAAGGAATGGAAAGAAATAATGGATTATCTCTATTCCTATCCGTGCATCGGCACATGGGTGCCCTTTAACGAGGCTTGGGGACAGTTCAAAACAGCCGAAATAGCCCAATGGACCAAACAATATGACCCCACCCGTCTTGTCAATCCGGCGAGCGGAGGCAACTATTATGCCTGTGGCGATATGCTCGACCTCCACAATTATCCGCATCCCGAAATGTATCTGTATGACGCCGGCCGTGCCACGGTATTGGGCGAATACGGCGGCATCGGCCTCGTGCTGAAAGACCATCTTTGGGAACCGAACCGTAATTGGGGATATATTCAGTTCAACTCTTCCAAAGAAGTGACGGATGAATACGCAAAGTATGCCGACATGCTGTACCAACTCATCGACAGGGGCTTTTCGGCGGCGGTGTATACACAGACCACCGATGTGGAAATAGAAGTGAACGGCCTGATGACCTACGACCGTAAAGTAATCAAGCTGGACGAGAAACGGTTGAAAGAGATAAATGCACGCATTTGCGGCACATTGAAAAAATAATCGGGCAATTATTTTCTGATGATGAGTGATGGGTGTAAATTGCCGGTCACTCATCATTGTCATTTATATTAAAGCGCAGCGTTATGAAACGAATGATTATAAAAATTCTTCTGGGGTTTTGTTCACTGGTCGCACTGTCTGCTCACGCAGAAAAGGCCGTTCACTACTATTTCAGGACGATGGATATCCGCAACGGTCTTTCGCAGAACACGGTCTACCAAATTCTTCAGGATAAGAGGGGCTTTATGTGGTTCGGAACCAAGGACGGGCTGAACCGTTATGACGGCCTTTCTTTCCGGGTATACAAGAAAGAGAACTCCGGTTTGGGCAAGAATTTCATAACTGCGCTTTATGAAGACCGACAAGGCAATATCTGGATTGGAACCGACGGAGGAGTATTCATCTACGACCCTGTGCTCGACTCGTTTGCAGCCTTCAAAGAGATGAGCGACAAGAGAAGTGTTATCGACGATTTTGTCACCATGATTGGAAGTGATGAATACGACAATATCTGGATATCGGTAGAAAATCAAGGGCTTTTCTGCTACCGGCAGCACGAAAAGAAACTGCTGAACCATCTGTACGATTCGGGCTTGGCCAACGTCACACGTTTCTGGCTCAACGGAAATACCTGCTGGGTGGCTTTGTATGCAGACAATCTCTATCATACGAAAGATAACTTCAAAACACCCATGCAACCGTTCAAAGATGCAGATGGAAACGAAATCTTCAAAAATGACATTATAAACTGGCAGGTCAACGGCCCGCACAACTGCATCTATGTCGCTTCGCTCAATGGACTGACCGAGGTAAACCTCACTACCGGCAAGGCGCGCAGGTTGCTCAATACCTATGTGCGAGCCTTGCAGTTTCGGTCAGACAATGAGCTGTGGGTAGGCGCGGAAACCGGATTATACATATACAATCTGGCAAATAATAAGTTGACCCATCTGACTGTCCCCGACCAAGATGACTCGTATGCCCTATCGGACAATGCTATTTATTCACTCTGTTGCGACAGAGAAAACGGCATGTGGATAGGCTCTTATTTTGGAGGTGTGAATTATTGTCCCTATCAATGGACCTATTTCGAGAAGTTCTACCCGCGAGACGACCTCAGACATTTCGGACGCCGTGTGCGCGAAATATGCGAGGGCAACGACGGCCGTTTGTGGATAGGTACTGAAGACAAAGGCTTGTTTAACTTCAATCCGGAGACCGGAAAGATAGAACGCTTTGAGCATCCTGCCATCTATCAAAACATACATGGTCTTTGTCCGGATGGGGATGAGTTGTGGGTAGGCACTTTCTCTGGCGGTTTGAACCGGGTAAATCTGCATACCCGGCAAGTGAGGCATTATGCTAAGGGAGAGAGCGAGAACTCGATGCCTGCCAACGATGCCTTTACCATTTGTAAAACCACCACGGGCGATGTATGGATTGGCACCACATCCGGGCTGTTGAAATACAACCGTTCCACCGACGACTTTACGCGCATTCCCCAGCTAAGGAATATGTTCACCTACCATATTCTGGAAGACTTCAACGGCAATCTGTGGTTTGCCACTTTTTCCAACGGGGTGTTCTGTTACAATGTCAGCAGCCGGCAGTGGAAGAACTATCTGCCCGATGCGAAAAAACCATCTTCTCTGCCCTACAATAAAGTCATCAGCATTTATGAAGACAGCAAGAAGCGGCTATGGTTCATGACATTGGGCGAGGGCTTTTGCCGTTATAACCCGAAAACAGACGACTTTACACGTTATGACATGTCGAAAGGCTTTCCGAGCAATACCATTTACAAGATGATTGAAGACAAGCGCGGGAACCTATGGATAACCGGCAATAACGGGCTGGTCTGCTTTAACCCCGACACGGACAGCAAGCGCATTTATACCACGGCCAACGGGCTGTTGAGCAACCAGTTTAACTTCCAATCCGGATACTGTGATAAGAAAGGGCGCATTTATCTGGGAAGCATCAACGGATTCATCGTGTTCGACCCGGAAACCTTCGTCGAGAACACGTTTCTGCCCCCGGTGGTCATTACGGATTTCTTTCTGTTCAACAAGCGGCTGTCGGTAGGCAGTCCGGACTCTCCTTTGAAGAAAAGTATCACCTGTGCGGATGAGATGCAGCTGGATGCTGATCAGAACTCCTTCTCCTTTCAAGTGGCTGCCCTGAGTTATCAGGCACCCGAAATGAATCGTTTGGAATATAAACTGGAAGGATTCGACCGTGAATGGTACACTGTAGGGCGTAACTCCATCATCAACTACTCGAACCTCCCTTACGGGAGTTATACCCTGCGTATAAAAGGTTCCAACAGCGACGGCAAATGGAACGAGGCCGAGCGCAGGCTTGCCATTCACATCCGTCCTCCTTTCTATTTATCAGTCTGGGCATATGTCATCTATACCGTGTTGATTTTATCTTCCTTGATTGGTATCGTTTTTTATTTCAGAAGGCGAACCATGCAGAAGCACCGTCGAGCCATGGATAAATTCGAAAGGGAGAAAGAGCGAGAACTCTATGCAGCCAAAATAGACTTCTTCACCAATGTGGCTCACGAAATACGTACACCGCTTACGCTGATAAAGAGCCCATTGGAAAACGTACTTGCCTCGCACGCCGTTTCGGAAGATATCAGAGATGATTTGGAAACGATGGAGCTAAACACCAACCGTTTGCTCGATTTAGTAAATCAGTTACTCGACTTCCGAAAAACGGAAACACAAGGCTTCCAATTGAATTTTGTAGAATGTGATGTATCGGAGCTTTTGCAAAAAACCTACAAACGCTTTATTCCTTTGGCACGTGCAAAAGGACTGGAACTGAACATAGAGGTTCCTGAAAGCTTGTATGCCTCGGTAGACCGCGAGGGGCTTATCAAAATCATCAGTAATCTGCTTACCAACGCGATAAAGTATTCAGAAACCTATATACGTATCAGTTTGCGCACGGAAAACGAAAGGTTATTGCTTTCGGTATGCAACGATGGCCCTATCGTTCCTGCCGAGATGCGTGAGGAAATCTTCAAACCGTTTATCCAATACAAGACAGGGGCGTTGCGTACCGTAACCGGCACAGGCATAGGGCTGGCATTGGCCCGTTCGTTGGCCGAACTTCATGAGGGCGGTTTGTGGATGGAGCAAACAACGGAAAACAACTCTTTCTTATTGTCACTTCCGCTTCGGCATGAACAAACGGTGGTTATGGAACACAAAGAAGGAGTAAAAGCCGAAGAGCTTCCGGAAGACAACGACACGAGATTCGTCGCCAATCAGCATCGCTACACCCTTTTGATAGTGGAAGACAGTCCGGAGATGCAGGCATTTGTCGCCAAACAATTGTCGTCGGACTACCGCGTATTGACGGCCATGAATGGAGTGGAGGCTTTGAAAGTGCTGCAAGAGCACACCGTACATCTGGTTGTTACGGACATTATGATGCCCGAAATGGACGGGTTGGAGTTGTGCGACCGTTTGAAGTCCGAACTGGATTATAGTCATATCCCTATCATCCTCCTGACGGCCAAGACCACCCTGCAAGCCAAGATAGAGGGAATGAAACTCGGCGCGGATGTATATATAGAGAAGCCCTTCTCTGTGGAATACCTGAAGGTCTGCGTGGCCAATTTGCTGAATAATCGCGAAAAGCTGCGAGCATCTTTTGTCAACTCTCCTTTTGTGCAGACCGGCAGTATGGCAATGACAAAGGCGGACGAGGCCTTCCTGAAGACATTGAAGGAAGTGGTTGTGGCCAATATGCAAAATCCGGATTTCTGTCTGGACGACATGGCCGGGCTGCTGAACATGAGCCGTTCGAGCCTGAACCGCAAGATAAAAGGCATCTTGGATATGACCCCGAACGACTATATACGCTTGGAACGGCTGAAGAAGGCCGCACAGCTCTTGAAAGAAGAAGAATGCCGAATCAATGAAGTCTGCTATATGACCGGTTTCAATACACCTTCTTATTTTACCAAATGTTTTCAGAAACAATTCGGAATTTTGCCTAAAGATTTTGTGAAATGAACAGCGAGTTCGGTATAGGCAGTTGCTTTTGCTAAAGACGAGGGGCTGCATCCTGTGTGGGAAAGATATTTCTTGAATGCACCGGTTTACAACGAGATTAGGCAAAAGAGAAAAGAGCCTTTCAGACCAACCGCCCTCCTCCTGTTTTGACAGCTACAATCCTTTGCCGTGACAGACACTTGTGTTTAAGCCGACAGACACCAGTGTTTGAGCCGTCAGACACCTGTGTTTGAGCCGTCAGACACAAGCCTCTGACAAGACGGACACAAATACCTGATAACCAATGAGATTTAACTTGAAAACACAAGAATCTCCGGGTGAGGTTATCGACCCTGTTTCTTATCCCGAATTCAGGTAAATGATAAAATGGAATCACTAAAATAGAACAATTCCGCCAAAAGCCTTCAGGGTAACCTCCCGGAGGCTTTTTTGGTTTTATAATTGTATTGTTTGAAGCGATATTTGCATTCGGTTTGTCTTGATGCGGATATATTTGCAATAAGAAAGCGGATCTTGATTTCCGTACAGTTTGAAAATCTAATTCTATAAAAAATGATCAAGAAAATCTTATTCTTATTCTTCGTTTTGTTTGCAGCTACCGCTTATTCACAAGATGTGACTATAACGGGAACGGTGACGGATGCAAATAAAGAACCCTTGACGGGTGTGAATGTAGTGGTGAAAGGAACTACTACGGGTGCTATTACCGACATCGACGGTAATTTCTCTGTAAGCGGAAAGAGAGGGAGTACGCTTGTCTTCTCTTATATCGGTATGATTAGTCAGGAGGTGGTCTACAAAGGAACTGCGCTGCATGTGGTGATGCAAGATGATGCGAAGGCTTTGGAAGAAGTCGTTGTCATCGGCTATCAGACAGTTAAGAAGTCCGACCTGACCGGGGCCGTGGCTGTGGTAGACACCAAAGAAATGAAAAAAAGCGCTGCCGGAACGCTTGTCAGCCAGATGCAAGGCTTGGCCACCGGTGTGAACGTGCGTAGCAGCGGACGGGCAGGAGAGGATGCTTCCATTCAGATTCGCGGTGTAGGGTCTTTAAGCAATAACTCCCCGCTGTGGGTTGTCGACGGAATGATTACCGATCCGGGCGTTGATTTCAACCCGGCAGATGCAGAATCCATCCAGATATTGAAAGATGCTTCTGCGGCGGCCATCTATGGTTCTCGTGCAGCCAACGGTGTAATCATCGTTACTACCAAGAAAGGTGCAAAAGGCCCCATGAAGGTGAATGTCAGTGTAAAGGAAACGTTGGAATGGAGTCCGAAGTACGACCTGATGAATGCGGCGGAATACATCAAATATAATGATATTGCCTACAATGAAGCCATTAAGGATGGCATTGCCACCGTAAACAGCACCCAGAAGCACTCGCCGTATGATACCAACTGGCAGGACGAAGTACTGAAGACGGCTTTGGTGCAGGACTACAACGTATCTCTCTCCGGTGGAGGCGATTCCGGCAACTATTTCCTCTCCGCCGGATATTACAAAAACAATGGTGTGTCTTATGGAAATACGTTCGACCGTTACAGCTTCCGCGTAAACACGCAAGGCAAAAAGGGTTGGTTCTCTTTCGGTGAAAACATGGCTTATTCACTGACGAACACAGACCCGAACCAGACAAATACATACAATGACTTTTTGCGTATGATGCCTACCATTCCTATCTATGATGAGAATAATCCGGGAGGGTATGGTTACGGCGACGCTTCCAAATACAATACGTTCGGTGTGAACCCGATTGCGCGTGAGGATTTGGAATACCGCCATTATCGTCAGAATCGCTTGAATGGTTCTGTATGGTTGGAGTTCAAACCTTTCAATTTCCTTTCTTATAAATTCAACGGCGGTGTCGACCTCTATTTCTATGAGAATTCATGGTTCCGCGGTGAGGGTAACTGGACTCAGAACCAAGAGCATCGCGATCCGGAAAGCCAGAAAGCTCGTGATAATACTTACAACATGCTGATAGAGCACACGTTGAACTTCAACAAAGACTTTGGCAAACATCATGTGGACGCTGTGGTGGGTACAACCTATCAACACCATGAATGGGAAGGGCTTTGGGCTTCGCGTCTGAACTTCCCGATGCTTGGCAACAATGGTTATCTCACCGTATTGAATGCCGGACAAAGTAACCAACAGAATTCTAATGCCATCAGCAAGAATGCGATGATTTCTTATCTGGGACGTGCGAACTATATCTACGACGACAGATACTATTTGACTGCCACTTTCCGTCGCGACGGCACTTCCCGTTTGGCGAAGGAAAACCGTTGGGGCAACTTCCCATCTTTCTCTGGTGCTTGGAGAATATCGAAAGAAGACTTCTTTGACGTATCATGGATTAATGACTTGAAGATTAGAGGAAACTGGGGACGGCTGGGTAATGCCTCCATCGGCGATTGGGACTATATCGGAACCATCAATCAAAGTATCGTGACCGTGTTTGGCGGAACCATTGTTCCCGGTTCCACTCAAGTGAAACTAGTGAATACCGGCCTTGTGTGGGAAACAAAAGAAACAGTGAATATTGGTTTTGATGCCAGCTTCCTGAACCAGCGGCTGACTGTCAGCGCGGAATATTATAACTCCAAGACCAGCGACGTATTGGCCGAGACTCCGATAGCCATTTCCACCGGTAATCAAGGTGGCTCACCGTGGAAGAATGCAGCCAGCTTGCGCAACAAAGGTTTTGAAATAACGTTGGGCTGGAAAGATCAGGTGTCGGACCTCAAATACAGTGCTTTGCTGAATGTAACAACGATGAGCAACGAGGTGTTGAGCCTCGGACGTGACGATACTGAAAGGGACTTTATCGACTCTGGTCAGGCAAGAACGAAACCGGGCAGGTCGTTGGCCGAGTTCTATCTGAGAAAAACGGACGGAATTTTCAAGACACAAGAAGAAATCGATCGTTATGTAACCTCGAAAGGGACTCCTATTATCATCGAAGGAAAGCGTCCGAAGTTGGGCGATGTGAGATACCTCGACTTGAACGATGATGGCGAAATCACCGATGCCGACCGCGATTATTGCGGCAGCCCGTGGGCCAAGATGCAAATGTCGTTGGTGTTCAATGCCGAGTGGAAGAATTTCGACTTCAGCATGATGTGGAACGGCCAGTTCGGTAATAAGATATACAATGTTCCCCGTTGGCAAGGACGTCTGTTTGCCGACAACTCCAATTATATCCGTTTCAAGAAAGGCGAAGAGCCCTATCAGGTGAATCCCGACTCCGATACGCCGCGTATCATATATGGCGACTTCCGCAACTCCCGCGATGCCGACCGCTTCTTGGAGAACGGTTCTTATTTCCGTATGAAGAACATTTCTGTGGGATATAACTTCAAGCAGAAGTGGCTGACGAATCTGGGCGTTGAGAAACTTCGTCTGTTTGCCACCGGAAGCAACCTGATTACAATCACCGGTTATTCAGGCTTGGATCCGGACTTTAAGGGGGCGAATCCTGTTTGGAACAGTGGTACGGATGGCTTTGCTTACCCCAACACTCGTTCGGTAATGTTTGGATTAGATTTGACCTTTTAACTTTTAAATCATTTTAGAAATTATGAAAAAGATATATTACGGATTGATGCTGGCCGGTGCAATGACGTTCTGCACCGGATGCAACTCTGATTTACTGGATATCGATAATCCGAACGAAGTTACTAACGTCACTTATTGGAACAAGCCGGAGGATGCTACAGCCGGTGTAAATGCTTGTTACAGCTTTCTTTATAAGGAAGGGACATGGATGCGTTGGCTCTCGTTCCGTTACGATTTGACTTCTGATGAAGGGTGGAGCTCTTCTCCGTGGATTGAGTTGGGCGACTGGACTCGCTTCCTCTATAACAACTATAATTTTTATGAAGGGAATACCATCCATTGGGAACATTTCTATGTGGGCATTTTCCGTTGCAACCAAGTGTTGACCTATGTTCCTAAAATAGAGATGGACGAGACGACGAAAAACCGGGTATTGGCACAAGCCTCGTTCCTGAGGGCTTTGTGGTATTTCCAAGTCAATCTGTTGTGGGACAAAGGCACCATGCCTCTTGAGCCAAAGGATGCCACCTACATCCCGGAAGACGCTTCCGAACAGGAGATATGGGACCAGATAGAAAAAGATTTGACTTTTGCCATGCAATATTTGCCCGAATCTTGGGATGCGGCCAATCTGGGGCGTGCCACCAAGGGGGCTGCGAAAGCCCTGCTGGGCAAAGCCTATATGCAGCAACACAAATATGACAAGGCAAAAGAACAGTTGCAATGGCTGATTGACAAGGAAGGTTCTTTGTATGGTCTTATCGATAATCGCGAAGATAACTTTACCGATTTGGACGAGAACAACAAGGAAGGCATCTTTGAAATTCAGTTCGATGACAAGAACAAAGGTGGTACGGGCAATGACGCCAGCATGGCGTTCGGCTTTCAGCGTACCCAATTCTATGCTCCCGGCGGTATCGGTTGGGGCGACGGAAAGGCTCGTCGTTGGCTGGTAGACGAGTTCTTGAAAGAGAAGCGTGCTGATGGGCAGAACGACTTGCGCTTGTATAGCAGCATTCTTTATCGAGGATTCTCGCATGACTTCCCCGATTTTTCTAAGAAATATTACAAGTTTGAGAATGCGGATTGGAACGACGGATGGGGAACGGACCCGGAGGATTGTTATATCCGCAAGTATAACACTTTCTATTATCGTGGCGCGGAAGATTATTTTGCACGCAACAACTACCGCATCATGCGCTATGCCGATATCCTGATGAATTATGCAGAATGCTTGGTCGAGACAGGGAGCAGCGCAGCAGATGCCGCCGCTTATGTAGATAAGGTCAGAGAGCGTGCAGGATTGGTTAAACTGCAAAACAGCCAATGGAAAGACTGCTTGAATTCAAAGGATGCCTTTATCAAACGTCTTCAGACAGAGCGTTCATTGGAGCTTTGTTTCGAGGGATGGCGTTGGGCCGATTTGAAGCGTTGGGGATTGCTCGATTCTCAGGCAGGTATCGATGAGCTGAAAGCTCGTGACAAGGATTTCAACAACTTTATCATTGGCAAGCACAGACGTTTGCCCATTCCGAGAGACGAGGTGATGAACAGCACGGTGGATGGTGTGATGCACCTGAATCAGAATCCGGGTTATTGATAATTCAAGGAAGGCTGTGTCTGGAAATTCCTGCTCATTCAGAGATTTCCGGCATAGCCTTTTCCCTTAATTTTTATGTGGCACATGCTTATTTGTAGAAAAACCATATTATTACTGGCTTTTGCTTGTTGCAGCACACTGTTTGCACAGAACGTCCTAAATCCGGTACTTCCCGGAGTGGCGGATGCCGGTGTGATGAAGTACAACGGCAAATATTATATCGGCGGCGTGCATACGAATGGAGACTTTTATGTTTCGGATGATTTGGTTCATTGGGGGAGGCCTGTCCATGTCCTTTCGATGGATAATGAATGGACAAAAGGCACCGGAGCCGGGAATGACCAGATTCATGCCAATGACATCCGCTACCTGAACGGCGATTTTCATCTGTATTGGTCTGTCAATTACTGGGGGAAGGATAAGCATGTCGTTCATATCTCACATGCGCAAAGCAAAGAGCCCTTGGGGCCTTATGTCGAGCCGAATAAGAAAACTTGGATGGATAACCGTATCGACCCGATGGTTTTTAAGGATGACGACGGACAATTATACATGTATATGGTGCGCTTCACGGATGGGAATACGATATGGGGGCGCAAGATGAAGAACCCGGCAGAGTTTGACGGCGAGCCCGTATGCCAGTTCGCTTCGTTGCCCGATACATGGGAGACGATGGATAACAGGGTGGCGGAAGGCCCTTGGGTAATGAAATACAGAGGACGTTATTACATGATGTACAATGCCAACCACACCTCTACGGAATGGGGCAATTATCAGTTGGGAGTGGCCGAGGCCGACTCTCCTTTAGGTTTTCAAAATGGTAGTAAATATAGTCATCCGGTTGTGGGATGCAATCAGGCAGAACTCGAAGAGAAGTATGTAGACTTATTGCGGTATGGCGATGCGTATGAGCCGCTGTTTGCTTATACGGAAAACATGCCGGAAGGAGACTGGACAAAGGAAACCTATGAGGCTTCGGGCTGGAAGAAAGGAGAAACAGGTTTTTCGTCCGACGAGGTGAAAGGTTCTACGGTTCGGCGCATGGGTACTTGGTGGAAATCGCCTGCTCTGTGGTTGCGTAAAGCCTTTTCCGCCGGTAAGCAGGTTGGCAATCTGGCTTTGCGGGTGGCTCACGACGGAGATACTAAGATTTATCTGAACGGTACGCCGGTTTATGAGAAGCAGGGGCGTGATTATTGCATCGTCAATCTTGATGGGAAATTGCGTGCTGCCCTGAAAGAAGGAGCGAACCTTCTTGCCGTGGAGACAAGGAGAGGAAAAAGTTCGCAGTTCTTTGATGTCGCTTTGTTCGACATGAAGAACGATGTGTCCGATGATATACTGATGACACCCGGACAGCCCAATATTCTGAGAGGGCCGAATGGGTTTGAGTGGTGGTTGATTTATATGGCAAACAAAAACAACGAACATCGCGGGCAGTATATCGACCGCATACAGTTTTTTGATAAAACGATGTATGTGGACGGCATAACCGGGCCTCGTACAAAGGGCTATCATCCGAAGCCTGCTTTACCTACTTTTGCCCGAATGGCCGAAACATCTTCGTTCGGTGTGTTGCAGGGGGTGCAAGCGTCTGTTGCCTATCTGTTCGAGACGGGGATTAAGACAAAAGCCGAAGCCGGTGTCGTTGCATGGTGGAAAGATGCCGACAATTGCGCTTATGTTGGCTTGGATGCCGGCCATCGATGCTGGTATATGCGCACCCGTATCAATGGCGAAGAGAAGAAAGATTTTTTTACCTTGCCTACTGATTTTCGCTGGGGTGTTTACCATCATTGGCGCATCGAGCGTAACGGAGGATGCATAAAAGTCTGGTTGGACGAGATTCCTGCACCGGGAAAACATATCTTTACGGAAATTATTCCCGCCCAGGAGGAGGGAGTTCCCGGCGTGTTTGACGAGAAGAGAGACGCCTTGTTCGAGGGCGCTGTCTATACTATCGGTTTCGACGATATGGAATGGCAGCTTGCGGAGGAGGCGGAGATGTTGAAGGGGGATTTCCTGAACGATTATGAGTTCAGCTTTCAGTTGTCCGGCTTTTCCGAACAAGACGTGGCAGGCTGCTATCCGGTTTATGTAGACAAGGATAATTATGTGAAGGCCCGGTTCAACGGCACGACCCGTATGCTTGAGGTGATTGCCGTGAAAAAAGGAAAAACCACTTGGCGCGAAGACTTCCCGTTGGAATGCCTGCAAACGGTCTATCCGGATGTGAAATATACCGATTTCATCGAGAAATCTTACTGTTTTGCTACACCTGCATGGGTGGATGCCCTCTACTTGAATCGCCACGAAGCCGATGACAAGTCCCGGTTTGTGGAAGACATGTTCAGTAAGTTCACGGTGGATTATTTGAGTAACGGTGAGTGGCATCCGATAGATGTGCAGGGTGCGGGGGTCGACCCACGGCATCCGGCTTATAACCGTTTGTCTTTTTCCCCGGTGAAAGCTGAAAGAATCCGGTTCATCAATAAGGATGCGGAAGATTTGAAACGCCATATCTATAAAATCGGTATACACGAGATGCTGAAGGCATCCTACAATTTCCGTGTGGTGCGCCGGGGCGGGAAACTGTATCTCTTGGTCGACGGCAAGGAAATGAGTGCCATTGGTATCCGGTATCCTGCATCCCGCATCGGATTCTGTGCGGAAAGCGGCGCTCCGACCTATAAGGGAGTATTGTATTACCACATCGGGCAGCCTTTTCGTTAGGTGCAACCTTAACCGGGCGTCGGGACGGTGTTTTGTCCTAAAAAATATACACCGTGAGACGTTCTTGTAACAGATTGATTATCAGCAAACCTAAATAGAGCCTATCTAAGTATAGGACTTAGGGTGCCTAAGTATACGACTTAGGGTATCTAAGTATACTACTTAGCCCCCCTCTCTATACGAGGGAGATAGAGAAACGCGTTTTTAGTAATTATTTATCTTAAAAGAATATCATAAGAAAATAGTCATGAAGAAGAATTTTATAAGTATGTATCTGTTTCTGCTGGCTGTACTGACTTCCTGCCAGTCGTGTTCTTCGGAATACAAGAATGTGGACGACATCGTTGTCGAGGGCGTTGAAACACCGGTGCTTTTCGGCGACCCGTTTATCATGTTGCATGGCGACACTTATTATGCCTATGGCACGAATGCCGCAGATGGCATTGAAGTATATACCTCGGATGACTTGCAGACTTGGAAATACAAAGGTATGGCACTGAACAAGAAAGATGTATGGGCCGATCGTTGGTTCTGGGCTCCGGAGGTCTACGAGGTCGATGGGAAGTTCTACATGTACTATTCCGCCGACGAACACATCTGCGTGGCCACGGCCGATAAGCCTGAAGGGCCTTTTGTACAGAGCGAGAAGCAGCCTATGATTGCCGGCGAGAAATGCATCGACAACTCTCTGTTCGTCGACGATGACGGCACGCCTTACTTGTTTTTCGACCGTTTCAACGACGGGCTTAACATTTGGGTGGCCGAGCTTGAAAAAGACCTCGTTACGATTAAAACAGAGACCATGCACCCTTGCATTCATGTTTCGCAGGCATGGGAGGAGGTCTGGCCGCGTGTCAACGAAGGGCCGTTTGTAATGAAGCGCAACGGGCTCTATTATATGACCTATTCAGCCAACAGCTACGAGAGCCCTTTCTATGGCATAGGTTGCGCCACGGCCACCGACGTGATGGGGACATGGACCAAGTACGATGAAAATCCGCTTTTGCAGAAACCCGGCGAGCTGGTAGGAGTGGGGCATAGCGCCATGTTTACGGACAAGGCCGGAAAGCTCCGCATCGTTTTCCATGCGCACAAGGATAAAAGCAACATCCATCCGCGTGCCATGTATATCAGCGATGTCTGTTTTGAGAAAGTGGATGGGGTGGAGCGTATGAGAATCAGTAAGGAATATATGACCCCCAAGGTCGTGAAATGAAATCGTATAAAAACAGGAAACATGCGTATGAAGATTTTCTTTGAATTATGCCTGCTATGCAGCCTGACGGCTTGTTCTTCGTCAACATCGGCTAAGGAAGAAACACCGGCCGAACAGCCGAAGAATGTGTACCGCAACCCGGTGATAGATTACAGCCTGCCCGACCCCTCGGTCATAAAGGCCAATGACGGCTATTTCTACCTCTATGCCACCGAAGATATCCGCAACCTGCCCATTCACCGTTCCAAGAATCTGGTCGACTGGGATTATGTGGGCACTGCCTTTACCAATCATACCCGCCCCACCTTCGAGGAGAAAGGCGGTTTGTGGGCGCCGGACATCAATAAGATAGGCGATAAATATGTGTTGTACTACTCCATGTCTGTATGGGGAGGCGAGTGGACGTGTGGCATAGGTTGCGCCACAGCCGATAAGCCCGAAGGCCCTTTCACGGATCATGGCAAGATGTTTCGTAGCAATGAAATCAATGTGCAAAACTCCATTGACCCTTTCTATATAGAAGAGGCCGGGAAAAAATATCTGTTTTGGGGTAGTTTCCGGGGAATTTATGCCATCGAACTTTCGGATGACGGACTTTTTCTGAAAGAGGGTGCTGTGCCGCGTCAAGTGGCGGGCACGGCCTACGAGGGTACTTATATCCATAAGAAAGACGGTTATTATTATCTCTTTGCCTCCATAGGCAGTTGCTGCGAGGGGTTGAAGAGTACTTATACCACGGTTGTAGGACGTTCCGAAAGCCTTTTCGGACCTTATGTGGACAAGAACGGCGGGCGCATGCTCGACAATAAGCACGAAGTCCTCATAGGGAAGAATAACTCCTTTGTGGGAACAGGACACAACTCGGAGATTGTGACCGACGATGCCGGTAGCGATTGGATTTTCTACCATGCCGTGAGTACAAAGAAACCCGAAGGGCGGGTACTGATGATGGACCAAATAGAATGGAAAAACGGGTGGCCGTCAGTAGAGGGGAACAGCCCTTCGACAGAATCACATAAACCGGTATTTACACAACGCTGAATAAGAGAGATATCAGCCGATAATTATGAATAAATAAAAAAGACATACTTATGATGAGATTAAAAAATTTAGTTGCAGGGATAGTGCTTTTGATTAGTATTACAAGTGTGGAGGCCATGAATGTTGGAGTCGGAGACGTGTCGGCCTCTGTTTCCTTGAAAGTTCCGGGAAATGCAGCCAAGCGATATTCATTGGTTCTTGAAAAACAGCAAGGCAGTATGTATAGCTGTCGGGCTTCGGAAGAATTGCCGTTGACCATTACCCGTACTGTAGAGGATGTGGATGGCAGGCAGCGCCTCACGGTGGTTATCAAAGCCGTGGAGGATGTTTATTTCAATTATGGAGAACAGGTGAAAACGGCCTATAAGCATGCCCAAAGCCAATTCTATATGCCCGGCTTCTGGTATCGCCGCAATCTGCGTTCGCCGAAAGAAGCGCCTTCGTTCCATACTTCGGACAGTTGGCTGGTACGCGAAGACCGTCTGAGCAGCCCGCTGACGGCAGCTTTCAATCCCGTCGACGGGAAATCCATGTCAGTCATCCGCATTGATAAGTTCGACAAAGAAGCCTTGTCCACCCATAAAGAGGGCGAAGTGATATTGTCCGGAGAAACCTCCATCGGCTACACCGGATTCCTGAATGTGGACGGAATGACGGTACTTGCTTATGGCTTTCCTTATAAAGAGGCACCAAAGACCTATATCCGCAAATTGACGTTGGCTCCTGCCGTTGAGGCTTTCCAACTACTTCGTAAGGGCGAAAGCATTTCGCTGACTTGGGAGCTTTCCGAACGCGATGCGGCCGATTTCTCGGAATGCGTGCAGCGCACGTGGGAGTACAGTTATGACACCAATCGTCCGAAACCGGTGGAAACCCCTTACACCGTAGACCGGATGAAGGAAGTGATGAGCAACTTCTTTGTGGAGAGTTATGTCGACAATACGCCCACCTATTATTATTCGGGTGTTGAACTGGAGACAGCCACTTGTGCCAATACGGATGTGGCAGAAGTCGGTTTTGTGGGACGCACTTTGCTCAATGCTTTCAATGCATTGGAATACGGTATGTTGAAGAATCGCCCCGAATTGGCAAAGAATGCCAACAACATCTTCGATACATATCTTCAAAACGGATTTTCGCAGGCCGGCTTCTTTAACGAGGTGGTACACTACAACCGTGGCTTCAAAGAACCTCACCACAGCATCCGCCGTCAATCCGAAGGCGTGTATGCCATTCTGAACTATCTGAATTACGAGAAACAGCAAAAACGAAGTCATCCCGAATGGGAGAAGCGTATCAAAAGCATGTTGGACAATTTCCTCAAATTGCAGAACGAGGACGGCAGTTTCCCGCGCAAGTTCAAGGACGATTTTTCCATTGTAGATGGCAGCGGCGGCAGTACCCCCTCGGCCACATTGCCCTTGGTGATGGCTTCCAAGTATTTCAAGGACAAACGCTATCTGGCAAGTGCCAAACGCACGGTGCAGTACTTAGAGAAAGAACTGATATCCAAAGCCGATTACTTCTCATCTACACTGGATGCTAATTGCGAGGACAAGGAGGCTTCTCTGTATGCTGCCACGGCCGCTTACTACCTGGCTTTGGTCACCAAAGGCGAAGAACGTGCACACTATGCCGGCTTGGCCAAGAAAGCCGCTTATTTCGCCTTGTCTTGGTATTACACTTGGGATGTCCCCTTTGCCCAAGGTCAGATGCTGGGCGATATCGGTTTGAAAACCCGTGGATGGGGCAACGTGTCGGTTGAGAACAACCACATCGATGTATTTGTTTTCGAGTTTGCCGATGTGTTGAACTGGCTTTCCAAACAGTACGACGAACCTCGTTTTTCCGACTTTGCCGGGGTGATTTCCACCTCCATGCGGCAGTTGCTCCCCTATGAAGGGCACATGTGCGGCATTGCGAAGGCCGGCTACTACCCTGAAGTAGTGCAACACACCAATTGGGATTACGGACGCAACGGAAAGGGATATTACAACAATATCTTCGCGCCGGGCTGGACGGTTGCTTCCCTGTGGGAGCTTTTCACTCCGGGACGTGCCGAGCGGTTCTTGTTGAAGAAATAGTACTGGAAAGCGGTATGTTATGCATGGATACAGAATTTTATCCGATACTTCTTTTCATTCTCCACTCATAACATACTCTTGACGAAACTTCGTCCAACACTTCTCAGTCATCGAGGAAGTACGGTTTCATTCAGTTCTTATATTCGCTCTCGTCGTATTTGCGCAACTTGACGTCATAGTATTGCTTGACGTCTTTCCAATGATAGTAGGGATACATGTCGGTGGATACGGGCATGTGCCTTTCTTTCTCGTTGAGCAGGACTTTGACCAAGATATCATCGCTGCCGGGTTTCCGGTAAAAGACGAACTGGACGTTTGAAGCCATGGGGAAGACCTCAAACGAGCGCCAGTGCTCCGCCAGACTGTCCATGTCGGTGTACGTCCTGCCGTAGTGTTCCAGTTCAAGCAAGGCGACCAGAGGCAGCAGGCAGGACTCGTGCCCAAAGCGCAGCGTGGCACCGTGCCGGCCCGTGGCGAGGAATTCGTCGGCAGTACGGAGAATGTTACGCAGGAGTTCCGCCTCCTTATAGGGCATCCATCCTTTGGTTTGAGGAGCCGCGCCGCCATAGAGGTACCACGATATGTTGTTCTTACTCCACAGGTCAATGCACTCACGGGTGGTAAAGAGCGAATACAGCTCCATATCGGTGTCGTGGCTTTGCATGTTGCAGGCTATGTCGAAGAGGTTGTTCATCAGCCGTGCGGGCTCTACGTGCTGTTTCACGAAGAGTGAGTCGCTGAACAACGCAGCCATCAGCCTTTGCGGGTGTACGTACTTTTGGGCGATGTAGCGGCGGGTGGCTTCGGCTTCGGGCAGGTGCGAGAGCTCGTTCAGTTTGGCGTTATCCCTGTTCAGGTAAGGCATGTCGTGCAGGCTGGCGTCGGTCGATATGCGCAAAGCGGGATTCAGTCCCTGCAACTCCATGCATTCGTTCATCATGGACAAGATGCAGCGGATGACGATGGTGGAGCGCGCATCTATTCCTGCGCTGTCGGCAAAGACTTCGGGGAAGTTATGATACATTCTTCGGGCTATGCCTCTGTGTTGGCGAGCGCCGGCAGGAGTCAATTCGCCCAGACGTTTTTCGGCCATGGCATTCATTCTGTTCACTATGTCCAGTGTCTGCTTGCCTACGGAGGTAAGGACGTTTGCCGAATCCGCCTTTCCCAGCACTTGCTGCGGGTAGGTGTAGTCTTTAGGATTGATTAGAAACCTTGAGCCGTGCCGGTTGTACGTGCTGATGTAGAAAGGCACATACCCCCGGGGCGCGGGCGACTGTTGCCATGTAGGTTCGGGATATGCCTGATAGTTGTTGGCTGTCAGCGAACGGTTTTCTGTGATTACTTGTTCGATTGTTTGCGAATATACAAAGCCTGTTACCAGTGTGTATATCCAGAGAAAAAAGATCCTTTTCATAAAATAAAAATTAGAAGAGGTGGCAGATTATCCCAAAAACGAGTAAGTCATCTGCCATCTCATGTTGTTAATTACTAGTTTGCATAGCCGTCATTCTGTTTTAACTTCGGATTCTTTTCAAGCTCGCTTAGCGAGAAAGGCAGATAGCGGTTGTGGTCGTTGAATACACGGTCTTCGATGCGGCACTGCTTCTCATTGGCCGATGTGCGCGGTTCTATACGGGCACGCATCTCAGGGTTGCTTTCTTTCCCATTCACTGTACCTATTATTCTATAAAGCGTTCCGTTCAGTACTGTATGAGCTACCATTTTGCCATTATCGTCTTTCCAACGGACAATGTCGGCACGGCGCATACCTTCGCCGGCCAGTTCGATGGTACGTTCGCGGCGCACCAAAGCACGGATGCTCTTCTGATCCACATATTTCGAACGATTCACCTTACTCATACCGCCACGTACACGTAATTGATCGATTATATCGAGGGCTTCGTCAAGGTTTTCGTTCAGTTCCACATTGGCTTCGGCAATGGTGAGCAGTACCTCTGCATATCTAAACAGGATGGGGCATAAGGCTTCGTTGCTCAGCGACGCTGAATATTGAGAAATTGGCACGGTGTATTTGGCCCATATCATTCCTGTTTTTGAAGCATTGTTCGAGGCATTGTAAAAATCGGGATTCGATGCTCCATTGATTTTCTTGTCCAATGTATTGAAAACTCTGATTTTTCCATTTTTACCTAACCAGTCCATACCCGGATATATGACGGTTTGAGCAAGACGCGGGTCGCGATTGGCAAACGGATGTTCGGGGTCATATCCGGAATCAGGTTCGTCAGGCATCAGGCCATTCTTCATTTCGAACATGTCTACGAGGTTGCTTGTAGGCACCATCGAAGCCCATCCTCCGTCGGCGTTGTTGAAAAGTCGGATGCAGTTCTCGAACGGAAACGTGGTAGGCACGTGCTGCATGGCGTAGATTATTTCTTTTGAAGTTTGTCCTTGCAGGCTGAACATTTCGAGAAAATCAGGGTCTAATTCGTACATATCCAGTTGCCTGATGGCATTAGCCGCTTCGCGCGCTTTCTGATAATCTCCCCAATACAAGGCAGCCCTCATTTTGACGGCCAAAGCTGTACCTCGAGCGATACGCCCTTTTTGTGCAGGTTTTATGTTCAGCATCGGGATGGCTTGATCCAGTTCATTGTAGACAAACTCTTTTATTTTCTCTTCGGAACTTCTTTCCACCTGGGCTTCTGCCGCTGTTTCGGGCAAATCGGTAATCAATGGTACGCCACCATACCAGAAATTCATTTGGAAATAGCGATAAGCACGAATGGTGCGTACCTGAGCAAACAAATCGTTCTTTACTTTTTCGTCGAAGTCCACTTTATCGGCCTTGGCAAAGAATGTGTTGCAACGACGGATGAGAGAATAGTCGTAATATGCCATGGTACGGGTTTGCGACATGGTGCCGTTGGCCACGAACTTATAGTTGCCCGATGATGAAGCTTTATAGGCAATGTCAGACATGCAATCGGCAAATAGAATGTCATCGGAGCCGACGGGGTTCGACCATTTTTCATAGCAGGCTGTAACGGCACTGTATACATCTTTCTCTGTCTGCCAGAAAGTGGAAGGCGATAAGGAATCGTGAGGAACTTTATCCAAGAAGCTGTCGCACGAAGAGGTGGATAACAGGGCGATGGATGCCCAAACTATCGGTTTATATGATTTCATAGGTAGTTCAATTAAAAGGTTATGTTTATACCAAACGAGTTTGTCATTACCTGCGGATAGTGCGAACCGCGGCCGGAAGGTGCTTCCGGATCTATATTGACCGGAAGATTGTCGAACTTCAGCAGATTCTCTCCCGAATAGAAGATACGGGCTTTGCTTATACCCAAATGGGCCGTATATGCTTTGGGAAGTGTCCATCCCAGCTGTATATTCTTTATTCGCAGATAATTGGTAGAGAACAGCCAGAAAGTGGAGTAGTTGCCCGGGCGACTGGATGAATTTTTATCAGAATACAATCGTGGGAATGAACCATTGGGGTTTTCGGGCGACCATGCATCAAACCAAGCTGTAGAGGGATGTGAGGTGTCTCCCTCAAAAGTACCGAAAACTTCTTCGGTAAAGTAGCGCTGAACACCCGAAGCTCCTTGCATCAGAAGAGAAAGATCCAGACTCTTCCATGCTGCCGATAAGTTCAGCCCGAAGGTAAACTTCGGTTTCTCGCTATTGCCGATGACACGGTCGGCGGAGGTCAGTTTACCGTCACCCGACGTATCTTTGTAACGGATGTCTCCGGCCATGAACTTCGGCCCGAAAGGATTGCCGTAAGTTTTGGTATACTCATCGGCTTCTTCCTGCGTTTTGAATAAACCGTCGGCTTCGTAAGTGTAGAACGAGGCGTAGGGTTTCCCTACTTGGTGTATCTTATTGCCGTCGTACATTTTATCTACCCCACCCAAATCGAGAACCTTGTTATGGTTGGTGCTCCAATTGCCGTTTACTCTGAACTTCCAGTCTTTCCATTCCTTATGATAGCCGACACTGATTTCCAGACCTCGGTTGGACATGGCTCCGACATTATCCTTATAGGCTTTCAAACCGAAAGTACCCGGTACGGGAACGCTCATTATTATATCTGTGGTCTTACGATTGTAGAAATCGATGCTCAGGTCGACGGCATTCAACAAAACCATGTCGATTCCCACTCCCCACGTGGTGGATTTCTCCCACGAAATGGATGATATGCGATGTGACGTTTGTGCGATACCGGTTTCTACCGTATCGTCAAATGGATAATTGTGCCCGATGCTGTAAGTCACCATCCACGGGTAATAATCATTGCTATTATCACTGTTCAGTGCACTTTGATTACCCAGCTGTCCCCAAGAGGCACGTATCTTCATCGAATCCATCCATTTCTTCGACCAATTCATAAACGTTTCTTCAGATATTCTCCACCCCACCGATACGGAAGGGAAATATCCCCACCGATGGTCGGGACTGAAACGGGAAGAGGCATCGGCACGGAGGTTGGCTTCAAGCAGGTAACGTCCCCTGTAGTCGTAATTGATGCGTCCGAAGTACGACATCATGCTCAGTGCGCGGGTATATCCTGAATTGGTTTGTGTGGATTCTGTTCCGGCATTTAGGTCTGTTAGTGTGTTGTTGGGGAAATTCTCGCGTTCTCCTCTCAACTCTTTGTAGTGGTAGTCTTCCATGCGATACCCTGCCAAAGCTTTCAGATGATGGTGTCTGCCTAAAGTCTTCTGATAATTCAGCAGCAAGTCGATCGATTCGCGATCCCAAAAGTATGCCCTCGAACTAAGTTTATTGGGGCCATGATACTTGTTCTTGTTGTATTGAATATCTTTACGGAAAGCATCGTACTCTTGATTGTTTCCCGTATATGCACCTTTTGCAGAGAGTTGAAGCCCATCTGTTATATGGTATTCCAGCTCAATGTTTCCTGCAAAGTTCTGGTTTTTCCGGTTGATGGTCTGGTTCAGGTCGAGCCATGCTATGGGATTTCCATCACCGATGGTTCCGTATGTGCCGTCTTCGTTCTTATAAGGAATCCATGGAGCTATGCGGTTGATTTGGCGTATGATTTGATCGGAGCCTCCGCCGATATACGAATTGTCGGCATCCTTATAATAATTGTTGATATATGACATGCCGGAGCGTAGTGTAAACTTATCGGATAGGACAATGTCTATATTGGAGCGCATATTGAATTGTCGGCGGTTGCAATTGCGCATGATGCCGTTTTGGTCGAGGAAACCGGCAGAAGTCATGTATTTTACATGTTCGTTACCGCCTGATACGCTTACGTTATGTTGGTTCATAAAGCCGCTGCCGTCAAATCCCAATTTATTCCAATCGGTATCGGGATAAGCAAAAGGATCGGAGCCATCTTTGAATTTCTTAATCTCTTCTTCGGTGAATCGGGGGGCGGCTCCGCTATTTTCCAAAGCCTTATTATAGTATTCGGCAGCATCGCCGGAGTGCATGCGCTCAACAAATCCTGTGGCTTTTTGCCACCCGATTTTACCAGAGTAGTTCACAGTTGCGCGTCCGGTCTTTCCGCGTTTGGTGGTAATAAGAATCACTCCATTGGCGGCTTTAGAGCCATAGATAGCGGCCGAAGCGGCATCTTTCAGTACGGAGATGGAGGCAATGTCATTGGGGTCGATTTGATTCATTGAGCCGGATTGGATACCGTCAATCAGAATATAGGGTGATGCGGAATTCCACGTGCCCAATCCCCTGATGAGGATAGAAGCACCATCTTGTCCCGGACGCCCTTCACCTGAAGTAACTGTCATACCCGGAACAAGCCCTTGGAGGCCGGATGAAACAGAAGTAACCGGTCTGTCTGTCAGCTCTTTGCTATCAATGGATGCTACCGAGCCAGTAAGGTTGACTTTGACTTGCGAGCCATATCCTACTACTACTATTTCATCAAGCAGTTCATTGTCTTCGTGCAGAACGATAGAGATGGGTTTGCCAATCATTGCTTTAACCTCCTCTTTTTTATATCCTATATAGGAGATTTCCAGTAATGATTTGGCTGATAACACTGTAAGGGTGAAGTTCCCGTTTATATCGGTGGCCGTTCCGTTGGTCGTTCCTTTTTCAATCACTGTGGCTCCGATAATGGGCAATCCTTTGGTATCTTTTACCAAACCTTTTATGGTCAGGTTTTGCTGCAATGTTTCGTTTACCGCATTTGTTGCCGGAGACAGAATGATATGTTTGCCTTTAAGTCTGTAATGAATGTCTGTATCTGCAAAAATTTTATCGAGAACTTTACTGACGGTTTGTTTATCCACATTCACTGATACTGTTTTATTGATATTGACTTGGTGGTTGTAGATAAATAGATATTCTGTCTGAAGCTCGATTTCATTCAGTATTTTTTCTAATAATACGTTGTTCATATTCAACGAAACTTTGGCATTTTGCGAATTTATATTTCCGGCATAAGAGCATAGTACGCAAAACATGATAAGTAGTGTGGAAATACGCATAACTCTAAAAGATTGTTTAAATCGGCATCCTTTCATCAATAGAAAGTGCTGAATCTGATATTTTTTCATAAATTAGCTTCGATTATGGTTAAACATTTAAGTTTTTAAGTGTTCTTTCTTAGTCGGGGCAGGTGTTGCAGCACTTGCCCTTTTTTAGCAATGGATTATGGTTTATTCATAGGCATATTGTTTTTTAAGGGTTCTGCAATGATGTGTTTATTCAATGGTGATTGTTTGCTGTTCCATGTCGTAGTGGAAAGTAAAGTGAAGATCGTTTTGCAGGATGCGCAGTGCATAGTCGATACCGTCTGTTTGACGGAACTTGCCGGTATAAGAGTACTTTAAAACATTCTGATTCTTGACAAGTATTCTGGTGGCAAAGTATTTTTCAAAAGTTTGCATGATGTCGCTGAACGATTGGTTTCTTATACTGATTATTCCTTCTTTCCAGAGATAAGCATTATAGTCGGTCACGGTGCTTACTTTCAGACGTCCTTTTTCTAATGAGACCTTTTCGTGCGGTTTTAGTATAACAGAATCGGGTTCTTTTCCTTTAGAAGTTACTTTTACGCTACCTTCCATCAAGCAGGTTTCAAATTTTGTTGTATGTGGATAGGCTTCTACATTGAAATGAGTGCCCAACACTTCGATATCGCATTTGTCGGTTTCTACGATGAACGGATTTTTCGCCTGATGGGTCACTTCGAAATAGGCCTCTCCGTTCAGGGTTACACGTCTGAGACCGGAGGAAGCAAAAGATGTCGGGTATTTTAAGGTAGTGCAGGCATTGAGCCATACGGTTGTGCCGTCGGGCAGGGTTACCTGCGTGCGTTGTCCTGCCGGTGCATATACCGAGCATAAAGCCGGAATCATTTCATCGTGTGCGGTATATTGGTGATATATCTGTGTGACGAGAAACGTCAATATTACTGCTGCTGCTATTTTTATCAGATTACGGATTTGTATGCGCTTTGCTGGGGTTGCTTTTATATGCTTGGCATTCTCTTCTTCCTGTATGAAGTTGATCATATCGAAGAGTTTGCGTTGTGCATTGAATTCCCGTAAGTTCTCTTCCGAACGCTCCACCCATTCTTTTATTTCCATTCTTTCGTCAAGACTTGCTTCGCCGCTAAAAAAACGAAAAAGAGCCTCTTTCTGTACATATTGTGTGCTGTCTGCATATTGTTTTTTCATTATAAGCAGATTTTGGGGGTTTATTATAATACAACTACCCCCATCGTCCCCCTAGTGAGAAAAAGGAAAAAACAAGAAAAGGAAAGGAAAATAGTCTTTTAGCGATATTCGAAAAGCTTTCAATGCTTTACTTATATGGAACTCTACTCCTTTTACGGAAATGTTTGTAGCCGTGGCTATTTCGGAGTAGCTCTTTCCATCGAATCTGCTCATTATGAAAATTTGGCGGGTGCGTGCCGGAAGTGATTGTAGTGTCTCGTTAATTATTTGTCTTATTTCATTTGAGAAGAAATCTGTGGGGTCACAACTTTCCAATTGATTGATACGTGCATGTAGTTCCCACTTCTGATATTCTGTCAGACTGATAGAAGCGGTATCTACCACACGTTGGTGTTTCAAATGGTTGAGACATTTGTTCTTGATGGAAGTCAGTATGTAAGAAGCAGCCTCTTTTTCTGAGCAGAGCAGATTCTTTTCCCAGAAATCGGAAAAAGCGTCTGCCGTAAGGTCGGCTGCTACTGTGTAATCGTGTACATAAGTGAATGCAAACCGCAAAAAGGCCGTTTTGTATGTGCGGTAAACGGTGTTGAACAACGATTCATATTCTATGCTTCTATTCATTATGGTGATAAAAGAATTTCGGTTGGGTAATCATTGGCAAAGATATCTGTTAACCTGAATTCTAAGACCTCAGGTTATTAATATTTACCTGTGATGCAAGTGCGAGCATATCATTTCGGTGCTCTCATCTCCAGCGCCTTGTTCTCCGCCGCCTCCATCTGTTCCCGTTCGCCCGGCCCTTTGTCGTTGATACCGCAAAGGTGGAGGATGCCGTGGATGACGACGCGGTGCAATTCTCTTTCATAATCATTGCCGGCAAACTGTTCCGCATTGGTGCGCACGGTGTCGAGGCTGATGAAGAGGTCGCCGTTGAGGCGGTTTCCCTCGCAGTAGTCGAAGGTGATGATGTCCGTGTAATAGTCGTGTTGCAGATAGTGGCGGTTCACTTCAAGGATTTTCTCGTCCGAACAGAAGATATAGGCGATTTCACCGATTCTTTTGTCGTATGAGGCGGCCACGGACCTGATCCATTCCGTTGTCTCGCGTTTCTTGAGGGCGGGCATTTCGATGCCTTCAGCGTGGTAGCTAATCATGTCTGTATATCGTTTTTTAATATTTCGTTTCCTTTCCGGTTTCTAATAATCCCTCATCGCCCACATACAGCCTGACATCTGACATCTCTTACGTCTCTTATGTCTTGTTTCTCTAACGTCTAACATCTTACGCCTCTTCCCTCTACCATCTGTCAAACCTCCCCGAAGAAGAAAATATAACTGATGATGATGGCGGCGATGATGCCGGAGAAGTCGGCAATCAGACCGCAGGTCACGGCATTGCGTGTTTTGGTGATGCCCACGCTGCCGAAATATACGGCAAGGATGTAGAACGTGGTGTCCGAAGCCCCACGGGCCACGCAACTCATGCGGCCCACGAACGAGTCGGCTCCATACTGCTTCATGGTGTCAATCATCAACCCGTTGGCTCCGCTGCCGCTCAGTGACTTCATCAGGGCGGTGGGCAAAGCTCCTACGAAACTCGTGTCCACTCCGAGCAGCCCTACGGCACGGCCGATACCGTCTATCAATAAATCCATTGCTCCGGAAGTGCGAAAAACGGCGATTCCAACGAGGAAAGCCACTAAATAAGGTATGATGCGCACGGCGGTGGTGAAACCCTCTTTCGCTCCTTCGATGAAGGCGTCGTACACATTGATTTTCTTCCACAATCCCCAAAGGATGAACAGCAGGATGATGGAGAACAGCAGGATGTTGGCTATCAGGGTGGAGTATGTGCCCATTTCGGTACGCTCGATGCGTGTAAACAGATAAACCAGTGCGGCGAAAAAGAGGCTGATGCAGCCTATCAGGATGAGTATGGGCTTGTTCAGCAGGTTGATGCGCTGGGCTATGCTGACGGCGATTACACCGACAAGGGTAGAGACGGCGGTCGTTATCAGTGTGGGGATGAAGATATCCGTGGGCTGTGCCGCACCCATCTGCGCGCGATACATCATGATGCTGACAGGGATAAGTATCAGCCCCGAAGTGTTGAGCACGAGGAACATTACCATCGGGTTGGTGGCGGTGTCTTTCTTGGGGTTGAGCTCCTGAAGCTCTTTCATGGCTTTCAGCCCCATGGGCGTGGCGGCATTATCCAATCCCAGCATATTGGCGGAGAGGTTCATGAAAATGGAACCCATGGCGGGATGTCCTTTCGGTATTTCGGGGAAGAGGCGGCAGAACACCGGGCTCAGCCAGCGCGAAAGCGCATTGATCATGCCGCTGTTTTCGCCTATCTTCATCACGCCCAGCCAGAGGGCGAGTATTCCCGTCAATCCCAAAGATATCTCGAACGCTGTTTTGGAAGAGGAGAACGTGGAGTTGACAAGTTCCGTGAATATCTCCGTGTCGCCCATGAAGATGAGCCGGCAAAGGGCCACGATGAATGCGATGACGAAAAATGCTACCCAGATATAATTTAAAACCATGTATCGTTACGTTGTTTTGTATATGGATTAATAGTTGTTCTCGTTGGCGAGGTTCCATGCGTTGAGAAACGCCGCTTTGGTTATTTCGACCACTTTTTCCCAGTTCAGGCGGTCGGCATGGTCCGAAGGGCGGTGGTAGTCGGGATGTCCGTCCGTGTGATACCAGATGACGGGGATGCCTTGCAGGGCAAAGGAGGCGTTGTCGCTTCCGCCTACGGGATTGTCCCAGGCACGGTAGTCGGGTTGCAGCTTCAGTCCGTGGCGTGCAACGTCCTGCTTCAGCCAGTCGCCGAAAGCGGGGTGGCCGGCGGTATAGAAGTAGACTACGTGTTGCGGTTGTTCGGGCTTGTTGTTCCGGCCTATCATGTCGAAGTTGAGGTAGCCTTTCACTTGGCTGATGAAGGGGGATGTCTGTACGAAATACCGGGAGCCGAGCAGTCCTTTCTCTTCGCCGTCCCAGAAAGCGAAGACAACCGTTCGCAACGGTCGGTGCCCCGAAGCCCGGAATGCGCGTGCTATCTGCAATACGGCCGAAACGCCCGAAGCATTGTCGTCGGCGCCGTTGTATATGGCATCATCGGCAAGGGTGCAGTCCATGCCCAGATGGTCGAAGTGCGCACCTACCACTACATACTCATCGCTACGCCGCCCCGGAATGACTCCTAACACGTTGCTCATGTGCAACGAACGGTACACGCCTTGTTTCAAACGGACGACGGAGTCGGGGTGTACTTCCCATCTGTCCCGTTGCCGGCGTTCTTTGCCGCATGCCTCGAAAGGTTGGTAATACGTGCTATCTAACGGCTCAATACCGGCTTCTTTCAGGCAGGAGGCCAAGTAGCGTGCCGCTATGCGTGCACCGTGCGTGCCGGCTTCGCGTCCTTGCAGCTCGTCGTCGGCCAAAAAGCGTACAATGGCTTCGGCCGAAGCGCGGTTGATGCTTTGCAGTCCTTTTTCTTGCGGTGATTGCGCATGCAAGGACAACGTGAAGGAAAGGCAACAGATTATTCCTAAAAAGACTTTATACATCGTTGTACGGTTTTATGGATGGTACACATAATCAGTTGCAAAATTACGGATAACTTTCGATAGTTCTATATAAATATAGTATTTTTGTCTGCTGACGAATGTATTCGGAATAAGTGTAAATGAAATAGCGAATGATGAAAAAGAAGAGTGACACACCGGAAGGCGTTGATTTGAAGTGTCTCCTTTCGGCGGAGGAAGTGGCCGAAAGAGTAGCCTGCATACAGCAAGAGTTGGAAGCATATATCGACCCTGTAAAGAAAGAGGTTCTGCCCCGTTTCTTCAAGATCGGAAAGGGGCAGTATGGCGAAGGCGACAAGTTTCTGGGTGTGATTGTGCCTAATACGCGTTTGGTGGCCAAGATGCACAAGGACGAGCCTTTCGGGGTGATGGCGGCATTGCTGCAAAGCCCATGGCACGAATGCAGGCTCTGTGCTTTGCTGATGTTGCTGGAACGCTTTAAAAAGAGCGATGAAAAGGGAAGAAAATCAATCTACGAGTTCTACCTTTCGCAAACCTCTCGCATCAATAACTGGGATTTGGTGGACTTGTCCGCTCCCGGCATCGTGGGCGAGTACTTGAAAGACAAATCGCGCGATGAATTGTATCGCTTGGCGGACAGCCCGTTGCTTTGGGAGCGGCGCATAGCGGTGGTGGCCACCTATACGCTTATCAAAAACCACGATTTCATCGATATTCTGGCTCTTTCCGAGCGCCTGCTCCACCATAAGCACGACCTGATGCAGAAAGCCGTGGGCTGGATGCTTCGCGAAATGGGCAAGCGCGACAAGGACTTGTTGGTGCAATTTCTGGAGAAGCATTGCAAGACGATGCCCCGCACCATGCTGCGCTATGCCATCGAGAAGTTTCCGGAAGAGGAGCGGAGGGAATTCATGAAGCGTTGATTTATGTGCTTTCTTTGTTAGGAATTCGGTAAGATATCTTATATTTGCGCCCATAAAAACAACCTGTTTTATGATGAAGGCAATTCGCTATGCGCTGTGCCTGTTCGCAGTGCTTTTGCTGTCGGTTTCGAGTGGGCGGGCAGCAGCCGATGAGGAAGATTTCAATACATTCCTCAGGAATTTCACATCCGGTGCTTCCTTCCAGTATTCCCGCATCAAGTTTCCGCTGAAGTCGCCCATTGTCTTGCTGAAGGACGACGGAGAGACGGAACAGACTTTCCCCTTCACCCGCGAGAAGTGGGCCTTGCTGGACGAGGAGACCTTGAAAGAGGGAAAGATTACGGAAGAGGAGGGTGGTGTCTACATCTCCCACTTCACGGTGGACGAGCCTGCCCATAAGGAGTTCGAAGCCGGGTACGATGAGTCCGAAGCCTCGCTGCGTGTGGTCTTCGAGCGGATAGGCGGCAAATGGTACGTCACCGACTGCTATATCGACTGGTATAACTCCGACCTCCCCATCAGCGAACTCAAAGAAACCATCCGTATGGTGCAGGAAGAGAACAAGGCATTCGAGAAACTGCATCCTTAAATGTGTGCTTTCCCCGCTTCATCATCCCTGCTGTGTGTAAGCTTTCTTTGCCTTGCTGCCTTTCGGGGTGTTTTCCCCCTCTTCTTCGGAACAAACAAGCGGAAAAACGCACGCCCACAAACACAAGTCCTTGTCCTGACAAAGGCAAGTCCTTGTGCTGACAGACACTTCTGTCTGTCGTGACAAACATTTGTGTCTGACGGCACGGCTGCAAGCCTCTGTCGGCTCTGCTTCGTTCCCCTTTGCATGAATCTTCTTTCTGCAAATCTTACCTTCCCTGAAGTGTGGGCTGATGCTTTCCGAAGTGTGGGCATACGTGCTCCGAAGTGTGGGCTTGCATTCGCCCAAGTGTGGGCTTGTGTCTGCTCAAGTGTGGGCTTAGGATTGATTAAATGTGGGCTTACGTTTCTTTCAAGATGAGTTTCCACTTTTCTCCTGTTAAGAAGTTGAATATCTTTTGATTATAGAACAGTGCGCTCTCCTTTGGATTCCGGGCGGTTCCGTTTTTCTTCGTTTACTTTTACGTACTTCTTGTTTGTGGCTTTCGGAGTATCAGAAGACGTTTTGTTCCATCTTTTGCCCGTGTTTTGTACGAATTCGTACAAAACACGAACGATTCTCCAACCCATCCCCCTCATTCATCCCTACATTTGCAATGCTATTCGCTCAAAGTGGCGAATGTAGTGAAACAATCTTTATTAATAATCTACAAAATTCATACTTATGAAACAAACAACCGGCTTTTTAAAAGTATTGGGTATCGTGTTGCTGCTTTCTGCACTTTTTGCCATACAGGCAAAGGCACAGAACCTCACAGTGACAGGTACGGTGACCGACAACCAAGGTCCGGTGATCGGTGCTTCCATCCAAGTGGACGGCACCGGCAACGGATGTATCACGGACATCGACGGAAACTACACCTTGCACAATGTTCCCGCGAACGCCACCCTCGTATTCTCCTACATCGGCTATCAGACACGGAAGGTTGCCGTAGGCGGAAAATCTAAAATCGATGTGAAACTAACGGAAGACAGCCAACTGCTGGAGGAAGTCGTCGTAGTGGGTTACGGCGTTCAGCGCAAGAGCGACCTGACAGGCGCGGTAGCCTCGGTAAAAGCCGCCGATGCCTTGAAAAGCACTCCTACCGGCAATGTCTCCGACGCTTTGCAGGGACGCATGGCAGGCGTATCGGTACTGTCCGGTTCGGGCGACCCGGGAAAAGAGAACACCATCCGTGTGCGCGGCATCAACTCCATCACGGCCGAAACCGGTCCGCTGGTTGTCATCGACGGATTTATCGGCGGCTCGCTTCAGTCTCTCAATCCGGCGGACATCCGCTCCATCGAAGTGTTGAAGGACGCGTCGGCAACAGCCGTTTACGGTTCGCGCGGAGCCAATGGCGTCATCCTCGTCACTACCAAGAATCCGGCCAAAGACAAACTGACTGTCTCGTTCAACGCATTCGCCAACTTCAAGACGGTGGCCAAGTATATAGATACACTCTCTCCCTACGAGTATGCGCAACTTGTCAACGACTATGGCAAAGAATACTTCAAAGGCGGAGATTACCATTACTACAATGCCGATGAACTGGAAGCTTTCCGCACGGGAAAGGCGGGATTTGAATATGCGAAAGAGATTTTCAGGAAACCTGCCCTGACGCAGAACTACGAATTGTCTGTGGCCGGCGGCGGAGAAAAGAGCACTTTTCTGGCATCTGTCCGCTACCAAAACGACGAAGGCATCATCAAGGCTTCTGAAAGCAGCGTCTACAACTGGCGCTTGAAGGTAGATACCGACATCCGCAAGTGGCTGAAGGCCGGACTGAACCTCTACGGTCATTACAGAAAAAGCGCCAATCCGCGCGTTTCCGAATATGACGGCCTGATACAGCAAGCCGCACTCTTCCCCAATACCGTCAACCCCAGGAACGAGCGGGGAGAGTACAACAACGCTTTCTTCGACGGCTCGCCTAACTACAATCCCATGGGGCACATCTGGGAAGCGAACAATTCCAACCAGACGTTGGTCAACAACCTGCAGGGCTATGTGGACTTCAAACTCATGGACGGGCTGAATTTCCGCTCGCAACTGGGAGTGACCTTCGAAAACAGGATGAATTCATCCGCAGCCGGCGAGAACAGTTACGAGAAATTCAAGAACAACCGCACGACGGCCCGTTCTCAAAGCTATTGGAACATGTCTTGGCTCAACACCAATACGCTGAGCTATGTGAAGGAGTTTAATAAGAACCATCGTGTCAATGCCACTGCCGTTTTCGAGCAGTCGTATGACAATGACTACAACCACCAGACTGTGGCCAATGGCTTGGACCGGCCCGAACTGGGATGGGACGCCTTGGGATGGTCTGCCGGCGACTTGGCTAACATCGGCTCAAATCGAATCATCACCACGCTGATGTCCGGCATGTTCCGGTTGAACTATGTATTCATGAACCGTTATATGCTCACGGCTTCCATCCGTGCCGACGGCTCTTCCCGTCTGGCGGATAAGTGGAGCTATTTCCCGTCAGCCGCACTGGCTTGGGATTTGAAACAAGAGGCTTTCCTGAAAGACAACAACTTCATCGACCAGTTGAAGTTCCGCGTGGGCTACGGCTCGGTAGGGAACCAGTCGGTAGAGGCCTATCGCATCTATTCGAAGCTTGTCAACGTGCGCAATTCCGACGGAAGTACATCTTACAAGATAGACCGCCCTGCCGCTCCCTACCTGAAGTGGGAACGCAACGACCAAACAAACATCGGTTTGGACTTCGGCATTTTCAACGGCCGCCTGCGCATCAGTGCCGATTGGTATAACAAGATTTCGAAGGATATTCTGCTGGAATTGGCCCAACCCACACATTTGGGTCACGGCTCGGCATTGAGGAACTCGGGCAAGATAAAGAACACCGGTGTGGAATTTACCATCGGCGCAGACCCGATTGCCGGGAAGACATTCAGATGGCATTCAGACCTCACGTTGTCTCACAATAAAGGTACTTTCGAGAACATCCCGACTGAAAACCGCCGTCAGCAACAAGCCGGCGAATACCAGAATCAAATCTTCCAAATGATAGAAGGGCAGAAGCTGGGTACTTTCTACGGATATAAATCCGCCGGCATCTGGCAGGAAGATGAGGTAAACGCTCCTTTTGTCGATGCCAAGGGAGTGAAGAATGGCAAAACCAACGGACAGACTTATAAGGTGGTTGCGGGCAACATGAAGCTGGCCGACCTGAACAAAGACGGTGTAATCAACGAGGCAGACCAGAGCGTGATAGGATGCGGCCAACCCACTTTCAACTGGGGATGGAGCAACACCTTCAGCTATAAAAACTTCGACTTCTCTTTCTTCGTGGTGGGATTTCATGGCTTCGACATCTACAATGCCAACGAACACATGGCCATCAGCGGCATCAGGGCGCAGAGCAAAGCCCCTGTGGTTCCTCTGCGTAAGCTGCAGAACCGCTGGACACCCACGAATACCGATACCGACATTCCGGGCTTCGTCAAGGGCGGCAACACGTATGTCAACAGATACATGAGCCGCTACGTGGAAGACGGCAGCTTCATCAAGATGAAGAGCGTCACACTTGGCTATACGTTGCCCGAGAAATGCTGCAAGTCGTTGGGCATCAACAATCTTCGCGTTTATGCTTCCGTGCAGAACCCGTTCCACATCACCCGATACTCCGGACTGGACCCCGAAGCTACTTTGGGAAATCCGCTGATACAGGGCGTGGATTGGGGCAACTATCCCAACAGCCGGAACTATCTGGTCGGTTTGAACTTTGCTTTCTAACAATTAACCCATTTAGAAGAATAATATGAAAAAGATACTCTATTCCATAACACTTGCCGGCTGTCTTGCCTTTACTGCCTCTTGCGTAGATCTCACTCAAGAGCCCCAGTCCTTTTCCACCGTGGACAGCTACTTTAAGCTTTTAGACCAGTCTTCTTTAGAGAAGTTCACCACTGCCCTCTACAACGACCTTTGGGGCGGTAATTACGGCTTCAACTGCCGCATGCAGTCCATCAACGTATGTGCCGACGATGTGACTTTCCGGGCCGCAAAACCCGACAATCGTCTCGGGAATTTCAATAACCTTTCTCCGGACATCATGCAGAACAATGCGGACGTAAGTACGACGTGGAACTTATTCTTCAAAGCCATAAACGATGCCAATGCCGTTATCAACAAAACGGTATTCCCCAATGACGAGAAGCAGCTCCGCAAGTTCCGCGAGATAGTAGGCGAGGCTTATTTCGTGCGTGGTTTCTCTTTCCTTTATTTAGTCCGTCTTTTCGGAGATGTGCCTTTGGTCTTGAACGAAGACGAATCAGACGCCCGCATGCCGCGTACAAGCGTTGCCGAGGTGTATGACAAAGCCGTTGTTCCCAGTCTGCAAAGGGCTGTGGAATGGCTGCCTGCCACCGCCCGGAAAGGCAACCCTGCCACACCCACCCGATGGGCTGCCAAGCTCTGCTTGGCCGATGCTTATATGAGCATGGCCGGATGGCCCCTGAAGAGAACGGAATGCTATGCAAAGGCTGCCGAACTGACGAAAGACATCATCGACAATTCCGGCCTGAAACTGACGGGGAAGTATGCCGAAATCTGGAAAGAGAGCAATAAGAACAGCACGGACGAGGTGATGTTCGCACTACTGCACAGCGTGGCCAACAAAAGCGCAAGCCAATACGGAAAGTCCTACTATCCGTCGGACTTCAGTCCCAATGCAGGATGGGCCGACTACTACGGCAACGAGGCTTTCTATCTGAACTATCCGGACGATGAGCGCAAGGCATGGAATTACATGACTCAATGGAAAACAAAAAAAGGCCTCGTGCAGTATAAAGCCTCGGCCGATAAGCTCCCGGCCATCTCCAAGTATTATGATTACAATGACGGAGCTCCGGGCAAGAGCCAGCTTTCAAACGGCATGACCTGCATTTACCGGTATGCGGAGGCGCTGCTCACTTATGCCGAGGCCTCGACAAGAGCCACCGGCAATGTCAACGCCCAGGCATTGGCCGCCATTCAGGCCGTACAGAAGCGTGCCGGATATGCCTCCGATAAGCTGACGGACACCACGGAGCCTGCCGCTTTCCTGAAAGCTGTGTCCGACGAACGGGGATGGGAATTCTTCGCAGAGATGAAACGCTGGTTCGAACTGGTACGCTTGGAGAAGGTAAAGGAAGTGAAAGCCGCGCAATGGGATAACTCCTTGTTCAAGGCGCAAAACCATTACTACCTGCCCATACCTTATCAGCAGATTCAGTTGACGGGATGGAGCAACAACGCGGGCTATTAAGGGCCTGTTGAAAGGCTGCTCTGTGTTATTTTCTTGAGCATTCTTCTTTTTTGAAAGAAACAAGAGATGCTCTAAGAACTTAGATGCATCGAAAAAAGACCGCCTCTGTCGAGAAGATTCTTGGCAGAGGCGGTCGAGTGTATAAGCGTATTGGTTTGTATGATACGAGTCCTCCCGAAAAGGGAAAGAAATTACCTGAATCCGCGATAGGCGGTTCCTTCTTCTAAAGATGAGGGACTGCATCCTGTCGGGCGGATATTTCCTGAATGCAGCGGTTTACAGCGGTCAGGCAGAAGAGAAGAGAGCCTTTTACGTCAAGCGCCCTCCCCCCCTCCTGTTTGACAGCTGCAAGCCTTTGTCGTGACAGACGCAAATGTTCAAGCCGACAGACACAAGTGTTTGAGCCTTTCAGACACAAGTGTCTGAAAGGGTTGGATTAAACCTCTGATAACCAATGAAATTTTACTCTGAAACACAAGTCCCCGTGTAAGGTTATCGGCCTGCTTCTTATCCCGGATTCAGGTAGGAAATTACATGCCGGGTATGAGGTGAAGGCCTTTGCGTATCTGTGTAACGCGGTGCAGCTTCATCCATTCGTTCAGAAGAGCACGGTGCGATAGTAGTACATCGGCATACTTCTTTTCTATGGCCAGGTTCCTCATCTCGCCTCGGTCGTTCTCCATGTCAAACAGTTGTTCGCGATACCGGCCCTTATCGTAGAGCACGTATTTGTAGCGCGCAGTGCGCAAGGCCCAGCCCCGGCTCACGCCTTTGTCGAAGGTGGTTTCGCTTACTACGTATGGCTGATGCTGTGTGCCGGGATTACCTTTTTCGGCAAGCTCTCTGAACGAAACTCCGTGTACTCCCTGCGGCAGAGGGATGCCGGCCCAATGGCATACCGAAGCGAAGAAATCCACTCCGTTGTTCACCGGTTGCGGCAGTTTTACGCCCGCATTCTTCTTTTCGGGCGAGACCACTATCAGAGGTACATTCACCACCTCTTCATAGAGTGCCGACTTCTGATTCCAGTGATGAGCGCCCACACCGTCGCCATGATCGCTTGTAAAGATAACGACCGTATTCTTCCAGAGCTTCTTTCGGTCGAGGACGTCGACAATCTTTCCTATTTCGGCATCTACCTTCTCTACCAGTCTGAAGTAGAAACTGCGATAACGCCGCCAGTCGTCCGGAGTGTAGTCTCGGGTGGGATAGGCGGAATAGTTTGAGCGTTGCTCGTAAGCGATGACGTCGGCGTCGTAGGGATTGCGTGCAAAGTTCGTGGGCAGTCCCGGCCATTCGTCTTGCGGCAGCTCCTCCAGAGTGGCGAAAGGCAGGTTTTGGCTGCGTGCATGTTCGCAGATGTTGTGCGGATTGTCAAACGAAGCAACGAGGAAGAAGGGGCTGCGGTGTTCCTGTTCCAGAAAGCCTGCGCACGCTTCTGCCAGACCGTTGTCATCGTGGGGATGGATGTTGGTGAAGCCGAATTCGCCATCGGGAATGGAGGAGGTGTGAAGATGCCACTTGCCGGCATAGGCGCATTCGTATCCGGCATTTTGCATCAGTGTGCCCAGTGTGCGTACGCGTAGCGAGTCGGGTAGCGGGGTGCCGTTCACGGCCAGTCCCACCTCGTGCGAGGTGTGTCCCGTGAACATGGAGGCACGCGACGGCCCGCTGAGCGGAGCGGAACAATAGGCGTTTTCGAACAATACTCCCGCCTTTGCCAGCCGGTCGATGTGGGGAGTGTGCAGGTCGCGGTTTCCCATGCAGCTCATGGCGGAAGCCGTCTGCTGGTCGGTCATGATGTAAATGATGTTGGGACGTTCTTCTGCCGCCGAGAGGGAGGGAAGTGCCAACGTGGTGCAATACAAAAGTTTTCTCAATGGAACCATAGTATAGAATATTGTTTAGAGAATGAAGTGAGTTCGTATGTCAGGACAAAAATAGGGTTTTCGTAGTAGAAACGATGCCACTTATATGCTAACCTGTGTCATTTTCGTGCAATCGATACCCCTGCCCAAGCTGCTTCCGTCGGCGGTTCACTGCATCTATAGATGCAGTGAGCGGGAACTATAGATGCAGCGGACTGGAACTATAGATGCAGCGGACTGGAACTATAGATGCAGCCTGCCGGATGTATATAGCCTGTTTTCAGCGTTCCTTCTGCGCCGTCAGTTCCACATCGAAGCTTGCCGCATCCTTGCACGTAAAGCGTAGTACGGTCTGCCTCTTGTCGGCAGACAGTACCTTGCAGTATGGTGTCTCGGCAACCGTCCATCGGCCTTTTAAGGTGAGGGTGACGGGTATCTCGCCGCTTGCGTTGTCTTTCCATGGGCGTGAGTAGATGCTGCGCTCGATACGTTTTCCGTCTTGGTCGAAAACTTCGTCGGCAGGACCGCGATACAAGGCAAGGTCGGGCTGGGCAACGGTCAGCAGTAATTTGTCCTTCTTTTTCTCGTGTGTCATCACAAGGCAGCAAGTGTCGGCTTTCTGCAACACGCCTTCCGAAGGAAGTTGCTGCGGGGTCTCGAAGAGAACATAAGACGTCAGCCCGTCGGCCTGCAAGCGAACGATGTGGGCGGTGCGGTCTTGCCGTAGAATCCGGTAGGAGGGTCGCTTGGCAAAAGCCTTCAGCGAAGCGGCGTCCGTGCGAGGTAGTACGGCATACTCGTACGATGCGCCCCGTGGGGCTTTGCCGTGTTGCAACACCAGCGAAACCCAGTTGCCCGTGGTGGGCTTGGTGCTGCGCTCGCCCACGGTGACTTGCGGGAAGTTTCGCTCGAATTTGCCCCGTTTCATCGAAGGTTTTCCTATATAATATCCCACGCCGTTGGGGTCGATGTAAGTCTGTCCGTTATCATGAAAACCATTCCAATAGCTGCGGGTTTCGGGGGTGAGGGCGGCCAGCTGGAACACGGTGGTTTCTGTGGGGAAGTCGGCATTGCTGTTCTCTATGTCCGTGCCCAGACAAACGATGACACCGTTGAAGAAGTGGAACGACTTGCGTGCCCGGTGCGAGCCGTTATACTTGTCGTGTTCGTGCAGCTTCATGCCGAAGTTGCCGTTGGTTCGGAAGTGCGACAATCCTCCGGCAAAAGCCTCGTCGGAGTAGAGCATCTCCTCCATGCCGGAGAAGGCGTCTACGTTGAGCACGCGGGCGCGCAACCGGTCGAAGGGCAGGTGTATGGTCGTTGTTCCGGGTATGCGGTTCCAGTCGAAGCCTGCTTCCTGCCAGCCACCGGTGGCAAAAGTGACCTTTTCATCGGGCTTTCCGGTCAGTATCTGCATGCTGCCGTGTGCCAGATAGCGGCCGTAGAAGTTGGCTGGGAGATAATGCTCGGCGGCCCATAGGTAGCGGGAGTGTCCGCGCACCACTGCCGCCCGGTTGTCGCACCGTTGTACGGACACACAGCCGTAGCCCAGCGCCAAGTTGCCTTGCGGTTCGGGTTCGGGACGGAAGCCTTGCGCTTCGAGCAGTTCCTTCAATTCACGCTCCTGCCGTGCGGAGACTTTGGGCAGATAATCGGGGGCATCCTCTCCGGCTGTTCCGCTATCAGAGACAAGGCGCAGATAGGCGGCGGCCATTTCGGGGTCGTATGCTTGCTTGCCGTCCGGTGTGCCTGCAAGTGCCATCGTGGCATATTGAACAGGTATCAGCTCGCCTTTCCCGTTGGGATGCCGGCCTGACATGGAGAGCGGCCACTGCTTCAGGTTGCAATAGAAGCGCATGGCAAGCAATACATTCTTCACGGTGCGGTGCGCCAATTCCGAGAGCTTGAACTCCGTTCCGCTCAGCAGATACACCATGCTCGTTGCGCCGTCCAGCCCGCCCACGGCGTATGCCGGATAGTTGTTGCAGTGGTGGAAGCAGGCGCCGTCTTTCTTGAAAGAACCCGCCAGCCCTTCGGCAGGCCGGCAACCGTGGTCCAGCCAGCGTGAAAAAGAACGCAGGTATTGCAGTTTCTCCGGCGAATCTTCCATGATGAGGATGCTGGCCATGCGTCCCTGCATCTTGGTGTTGAAAGTGTCGATGTCGATGCCGTCGACGAGGGGTTTGGGAAATACTTCGTTGGTGATGGCATACCAGTTCAGGGTGCGTTCGGCCTCTTCCAGCCTGCCTGCATCGCGCAGCACGTCTTTCATCAGGAAGTAGGAGACGAACAGGCCGCGCATGCTGTATCCGTAGTGGTGGATGTTTCCCCAGCAGCTGCCGTAGACGATTCCTTGGTCGGTGGCGTTGGCGTACATGGCAAGGAATTTCTGCTTCAGCTCGTTCTTCAGGGTGGCATTGCCGGCGTTGTGGTAGGCCACGGAGATGCGCTTCATCAGATTGAAGTAATCGCTGATTTCCACTCCCAGCTTGGTGAACATGTCCTTGTCCCAGTCGGGCAGAAGCCGTTCGTAGGCCTCGGACTGGCGTACGAACCAAATGGGGCGTCCCGTCACCTTGCCTTCCACGGTGGCAATGTTGTAAAAGTCGTACTTCCGGCGGATGGCTTCCATCTCCTTGTCCGAAAGGGCGGCAGGTGTGTAGAGCATATCCCGGAAGCGCCTTTCCATCTTCCGCATGTCTTGCCTTTGCGCATCCGTTACGGGTGTCAGAGGAATGTCCGGCTTCAACAGCGAATGCTCGTAGACCACCAGCCAGTGGTTGGTGGTGCCTTTATTGACGAAGGGCACTTGCAAGTCGGGCGTCTGTTGGCGGGCATCCACTTTCGAGGCAGTCAGCACATGGTCGAAGAAGAGCTTGCCTTTTACATCCGGAGCCACGATGCGCACTTCGTCCATCCCCTCTTCGGGCGTTCCTTGCATGTCGCGCTCGTAGCACACCCACGCTCCGCGCCAGCCGGTGAAGTTGATGCCGAAGGGAAAGGAGGTGCACAATCTGCCGTCTTTCAAGAACTCGAACCGGATGGTTTTGTCCTGTGCCTGCTCGTTATATATCCATACGATGAAGGCAGAGAGATAGGTATCGCGTCCCGTCGGGTCTTTCGGCTCAAACTTCAGGTCTTTCTTGATGGAGAGCACGGCATGAGGGGCGTAATTCCAGCTCAGGCTGTGCCCGCCGTCTCTGTAATGTTCGTCGCTGACGGATAGTTGAGAGTCTGTGCCCGTTATAAAGGGCGGAACTTGCGTTTCTTCGAAAGAGAGCAGGCGTTCGTTCTTCACTGTTTGCGCTTGCCCGTTCGCGGGGCATAACATCCAAAGGAGCATTGCCGCTCCCGTCTTCCATTTATTGAGTTGCGTCATATCTGGTTATTTTATAGGTATTGTACAAAGAAACCTCCATTTCTTCAAAGGGAAGAGGGCGAATCGTACATAAGAAGTATAAAAACGTTGCTTCGTGAAGAGAGAGAGCCTGCCCAAAGCGTATGACAAGCAGGCGGAAGCCCTCTATCGGTAAGAACCGAGCAGATTGCTCACCGCCGCCCGGTAGTTGGACAGCTTGGAGGTTTTGTGAATAATCTTTCTGGCTTTGCGGTCTGTATCGGGCAAAAGATACTCCCAGAAGCTCTTCATCTTCATCAACAGTTGGGCCTCTCCGCCTTGCAGTTGCTCCTGATAGCCGGCAAAGACCATCGCATGCAGTTGCCCCACTTTTTTAGCCATTTCATCGGTGGAAAGTGACTTCCCTTCCCGATATTCCTGCGCCAAGGCGGGGTTGGCCAGCAGCCCGCGCCCGATGACGATGCCTGCCAGTCGGGGGAATCGGCCGGCAATGGTATGGATGTCTGCCGTGGTGTGCAGGTCTCCGTTGTAGTACAGGGGCTTGGAGCATCCGTTGTAGAATGCCTCGAAAGCATCCAAATCCACTTCGCCCTTATACTGCTGCTTGCCGAGGCGGGGGTGCAGGATGAGGTGCGACAAAGGCAGTTCGTTGAACAAAGGCAGCAAGGCGAGGCATTCTTCGGCATTCTCCCATCCCAGTCGCAGTTTCACGGAGAAATGCACGTCGGGGTACTTCTGTATGGCCGCCTCCAGCAACGCCTTCACCTCCTCGGGATAGGGAAGCATGCCTGCGCCGTTGTGCCGTTTGGCCAGCAGAGGAAAGGGACAGCCCAAGTTGATATTTGCTTCGCGATGGCCTTTCTCGATGAAAAGGGGCATTATCTGTTCCAACTTGTCGGCATCCGGAGCCATGAGTTGGGGGATGAGGTGCAGGGCTTGGTTGTGTTCCGGACTTATGTCGCGCACATCTCTGCGACGTATCTCGCCGTGTTCTATGCGTACAAAAGGGGAATAGTAGGTGTCTACGCCCCCGAAGACACGGGCGTGTGCCTGCCGGTAGACCGCTTCGGTATGACCTTGCAACGGTGCGAAATGGATGGGAAGTGGATTCATTGCGGATATGTCTTTATCGGAGGACAAAGATACGAATAAAAAGGCACGGATTTCACAGCTTCACTCGGTTAGTATGGTCTAAATTTATGAGAGCTGTGTAGTCCGTGCCTTGGGGGAGTACGAAGATGTTCTTACGCATCTTCTTTCACAAAATGATTAAGGTCTTTTTGTATAAGGTTAGAATCGTTGTGTCGTCGGTTCTTTATTTCCAATACTTGTTCTGCTCTAATTTGGTGTTTACACCCAATTCTTTGGTGGGAATAGGGAGGAACTGGTGCTTCTCTTCCGTGTTGCCTACGTATTGCGCAGCTCCCTTGGCGTTGTTGGCGGTAGACCAGCGCGGATCTTTCACGGCAGTGCCGAGGCTTTCCTTGATGGTCTTGTAGTAGATACCCCAACGCACGAGGTCGTACTTACGCAGCGACTCGAAACAAAGTTCCCTGCCGCGTTCGTCTTGAACGAGCTTGCGGAAATCGGCGAACGAAAGGCCTTTCACTTCGCTGATACCGGCACGCTTGCGTACTTCGTTGATGCAGTTGTAAGCCAACTCCGTAGGACCTTGGTGTGCTTCGTTCTCGGCTTCGGCCAACATAAGCAGCACGTCGGCATAGCGCAGGAGGCAGTAGTTCTCTTGCGTATAGTTCTTGTGCTTGGGATTGCTGGTTTCCCATTCGCGGCGATACTTGCCACAACGGCGGTCGGTGATTTGGCCTTTTTTCCATGCCACTTGCACGTCTTTGTTGTTCAGCTTGTAAGGAGCCATGGACAAGTCGCGGCGAGTATCTTTCTCGTCGAACAGGTCCCAAAGGATGAGGCTGCCCGCATAGAAAGCATACGTATATCCCGCACCTGTGGGAGAGGAGTTTTCTTGCAGGTTGCCGATGACGTTTCCGATGCGGCTTTCGGTGTAGTTTCCGTCATTGCGAGTGCCGATGAATTCCACTTCCCACATGCTTTCGTTGTATACTTTGTCATAACGGTCGGAATTCAAGGATTTCCACAATTCGGATACGTCGGGGTTCAGTTTGTGCTTTTGAGAGTCGCAGACGTTCTTGGCATGCCGTGCGGCCTTTTCATAAAAGGGCTTTCCGCCATTTGACGGTTCGCCTGCGCGCCACAAGCATACGCGTGCAAGGATTCCTTCCACCACAGTCTTTTTCACGTGCGACGGAGACAAGTCGTAACTGCTGTTATCCACCATGTCAATACAATCTTCCATTTCTTGGATAATCCAGTCCAGCGCTTCGGCATGAGGAGTTCCCTTCAGGCTACCGGTTGCAATGTCGGTCACGGCTGTTTTGCGGATGGGCACTTCGTACCATCCTTGTACTAGCAGGAAGTGATAATAGGCACGCAGAAACTTGGCCTCTCCTTTGATGCGTTGTTTTGTCTTTCCGTCGGAGATGTCGGCATTGTCGATATGGTCGAGCAGCACGTTGGCATTGTTGATGCCAGAGTAGAGCGATGTCCACGTGTACCACAAGTCGGTGTTGCCGGTGTTGTGCGCATTGGCAAATACGGCTCCCGTCTGGTTCTGACGGTAGTAGTAGCTCAGGTCGTCGACGTTGGACAACATGCACGAGTAGCGGTTGCCGTACACGTTCTCGGTGGCCATTGTCCAGTATATGCCGGCAAGAGCCATGCTGCAGTCCGTTTCGTTTTTGTAGAATGTTTCGGGGGCCACAAAATCGTAAGGTTTGGTGTCGAGCATGTCGCAACCGGCCATAGATGCGGCAATGGTGAGGACACAAATCTTTTTGAAGATGCTATTGATACTTTTCATATTTCATTGTCTTGATTACAGGTGGTTAGAAAGTGATGTTGACGCCCAGCGAAGCGTTGAACGAACGCGGATAGGCCGACCAGTCGAAACCGGGAGTCAGCACGCTGTTGCGTGTGGATACTTCGGGGTCGGAACCGGAGTAACCGGTGATGGTTGCGATGTTCTCGGCCGAAGCGAAGATTCTGGCGGCACTGATGCCCAATGGGCGTAATGTCCTGCGGGTAAAGTTATATCCTAACGAGATAGTTTTCAGCTTCAGGTATGAACCGTCTTCTATGTACAGCGAACTGTAATATTCAGAGCCGATGGCTTTGGCGCGCGGCATGTTGCTGTTGGGATTTTCGGCCGTCCAACGGTTGTTGTAGGAAGCAAACATGTTGGCATTCTTCCTGCTTTGCGGGTTCTCGAATATCATGCGGTTGGCGTTCAGTATATCATTGCCATAGCTCCACTGCATGAAGATGTTCAGGTCCCAGTTCTTATAGGTGAAGTTGTTATTGAAACCTCCGGTGTGCTTGGGATGTCCGTTGCCGATGGCGGTACGGTCGGCATCGGTAATCTTATTGGTGCCGTCGTTGGTCAGTTTCTTGTATTTGGGGTCACCCGGTTGCACATTGTTGGCTATGCGGGGCACGTTGTCTTTTAACTTGTAGGTTGTGTTGCCGTTGGCATCTGTTGAGGTGTTGAAGTCATCGTACTTGTACGTTCCATCGTAGACGAAGCCGTACATCTTTCCGGCCGCCTCTCCTTTCTTGCTGATGTAGGCGGGCATCGTGCGGTATTTATTATCCCAGTTGATGTAGCTTATCATGCTTTCCTGTCCGTCGTTGAGTTCCAGAATCTTGTTGTTGTTGAAGGCGATATTGAAAGATGATGTCCACGTGAAGTTCTTTGTCTTGGCGTTGGTGGTTTCCAGCGTCACCTCTAAACCTTGGTTGCGTAGTTTGCCCACGTTCAAGGTTGCGCTCGAATAACCCGAACTTGCCGGAACGTCGGCTTTCAGCAGCAGGTCTTTGGTGGTTTTGATGTAGTAGTCGAGCGTCAGGTTGATGCGTCCGTCGAAGAATCCGAGGTCCAGGCCGAAGTCGTATTGTTCGGTGGTTTCCCATTTCAGTTTTTCATTGGCCATGGAGCCGAGCACATAGCCGGGGTGGAAGGTGCTGTTCCAAGGATATTTGTAAACGTCGGAGCTGGTGACGAGCTGCGCCATATAGTCGAAGTCGCCGATACGGTTGTTTCCCGTGAGTCCCCAACTGGTTCGCAGTTTACCGTTGGACAGCCAAGGCAGTGCCTGCGTGATGAACTTTTCGCGTCCGAATGCCCATGCCAGCGAACCCGAGGGGAAGTATCCCCAACGATTCTGGCGAGCAAACTTGGATGAGCCATCGGTACGCATGGAAGCTGTGAGGTAATACTTGGAAGCGTAGTTGTAGTGAACGCGTCCCAGATAAGACACCATGGCGTTTTCTCCCTGCGAGGCTTTTACGACGGGCGTTGCCGAACTCTTCCCGATGCCGGACATGCCGAAGCTCTCGTTGGTGATTTCCTCTTGGGTGATGGAACTCTTATAGCTGGTGTATTTTTGGAATGTGACACCCGCCAAAGCATTCAGGTTATGCTTCTTCTTCTTGTAAACGTAAGTCAGCGTATTTTCGTTCAGGTAGTTACGCATCTGAGCCTGTTCAAGGAAGGCGTTGATGCCCTTGCTTTGCGTGTTCTTCGGATGTGTGTTTCCGGTGCGGGTTTGGCTTCCGTTGAACTCTTCTCTTTTTATGTCGCGTCCGGTGTATCCGGCGGTGGTCTTGAACTTCAGGTTCTTGATGATTTCCCATTCCACGCCCAAGTTGGCTTGCAGGTGGTCGGTGGTGTTGCGCCGGTATTCGTTGCGGGCAGACAATACGGGGTTGAAGCGGTAGTCGTTGCTCATGTCGATGTCGTCGTCATACAGTTCGGCAAGGAGGTCGGAGCCGGAGGGAGAAACCGGCCGGTATCCCCATACGCTATACATCAGCGAGTTGGTGAGGCCTGAAGTGGCAGACGAAGGATTGGAACCTCTCTGCACGTTGCTTGCAAAGTTGGCATTAGCGTCTATTTTTATCCGCTTGTTGATTCGTTGACTGAAGTTGAAGCGACCCTGATAACGGGAGAGATCTGAATTGATGATGACACCCTGTTGGTTGCTGTAAGAGAGCGATGCGGAGTAGTTCATCTTGTCGCTTCCTCCGCTCAGAGCCATGTGGTGGTTGTGGCTGACGGCAGTGCGGTAGATTTCGTCTTGCCAGTCGTAGCTTTTGAATTTTTTGTAATCGTCGAGCGTGATGCCGTCTTTCAGATAAAAGTAGGTAAACTCGTCAACAGTCTGTCCGTCTACCTCCTTTGTATTGCCTTCCATGATTTCTTTTTGCAGGTTGACGAAGTCGTAACCGTTCATCAGGTTCATGGGGTTCTTCACGTTGCTCATGGTGACACTGCCGTTGTATGTAAGCGTGGCTTTTCCTGCCTTGCCTTTCTTGGTGGTGATGATGACAACGCCGTTTGCTCCGCGCGAACCGTAGATGGCGGTGGCCGAAGCGTCTTTCAGCACGTCGATGGATTCGATGTCGTTGGGGTTGAGGGCGCTCATGCCCGATGTTTCGCTGGGGAAACCGTCGATGACGTAGAGCGGGGCGGTGCTTTGGGTCAGAGAGCCTGCGCCGCGAATCACGATGCTGTAATTGTCGCCCAGACCACCGTCTGTGGACGATACTTGTACACCGGCAATGCGTCCGCCCAGCGTTTCGGTCACGTTGTTTACGGGTGTCTTCGTCAGGTCGCTCATGTTGGCCTTGCCGATGGAGCCGGTCAGGTCGCGGCGTTTCACGTCGCCGTAGCCCACGGCCACTACCACCACCTCTTCGAGGGCTTGCGCGTCTTCCTGCATGGTGATGTTGAATACTTTCCGGTTTCCTACTTTGATTTCCTGAGTCTTATAGCCTACAAAGGAGAATTGCAAGACATCGGTGGGCTTCACGTTGTTGAGCTTGAAAGAGCCGTCGAGCCCGGTCACGGTTCCGTTGGCGGTTCCTTTGACGGCGACACTTACACCGGGAAGTTCTCCCATCGTGTCTACCGTTTTACCCGTAACTTGACCACCCGTCTGTGCCTGTATGGACAATACGGAGCAGAATAGGGTCAGCAATAAGAATAAGGTTACTCTTTGTTTCATACATATTAATTTGTTAGTTATTAATAAAGGTTGTTCTTTGTTTTCCCATCCGCTCTTCCTGCCGGATGGGAAAACAAAGGTAAAAGAAAGGCGATGCAGGGGTGTTAGTCAATCGTTCGCAAATAGTACGAATTCGTACATAACGGGTGCGGCGTTCCGTGCTTCGTCATCTTCTTTCGGCTTGATTCTTTCCCTGTTTCACTTCCTCCAGCAGAGTGGAGAGGGTTTTCACCTTTTCGGGATGGGTTGCCGCGGCATTCTCTTTCTCCGACGGGTCGGCCGAAAGGCAGTACAGTTGGGGAGTGGGGGCGTTGCCCATCTCCATCCGCGTCCAGTATTCCAATGCAGGTTTGTCGCTGGGTTCTATGTACTTCCAGTCTCCCTGAACGATGGAGAGGGTGCTGTTCAGGTTTTGCTGCACGATGTAGGGACATCCGGCAGTGTCCGTACCCAGAAAAGTGCCCAGCCGGTCGCGGCTGTCGGGGGCGATGCCCGGAGGCAACGGATGGTTCAGCAGGGCGGCGAACGAGGCATACACGTCTATCATCGAGAAGAGTGCCTGTTGTTTTCCCGGCTTGATGCCGCAGGGCCAGCGCACGATGAAGGGGATGCGTGTGCCGGCGTCGAAAGCGCTGTACTTTCCGCCACGGTAGTGCTTCATCGGGGTGTGCCCATTCAGCAGTTCGAGGGCTTGGTCCTGATAGCCGTCGTCAATCACGGGTCCGTTGTCGCTGCAAAGCACAAAGATGGTGTTGTCGGCAATGTTCAGGCTGTCCAGCGTGCGCATGATTTCTCCCACCGTCCAGTCCAGTTGCAGGATGACGTCTCCGCGAGGACCCAGGCCGCTCTTCCCTGCAAAACGGGGGTGAGGCACGCGGGGCACGTGCACGTCCTGCGTGCCCATATAGAGGAAGAAAGGCTCGTTCTTGTGGGTGCTGATGAAGTCTTTGGCTTTGGCGGTAATCACATCGGCAATGTCTTCGTCCGTCCAGAGGGCTGATTCTCCGCCTGCCATCCAGCCGATGCGCGGGATGCCGTTGATGATGGTATTGTTGTGTCCTTGGCTGGGTTTCATCTTCACCAGTTCGGGGTTTTCCAGTCCGGTGGGGCGGTTGCCCACTTTATGCTCGTAGCTCACGGTGATGGGGTCGTCGGGGTCGAGGCCCACGACGCGTCCGTTCTCCACGAACACGCAGGGCACGCGGTCTACCGTGGCGGGGATGATGTATTCGTAATTGAAACCGATATCGTGCGTGTTCGGCTTGATGAGGCGGTTGAAGTCGGTTCCGCCCTTCGGCCCCAGCCCAAGGTGCCACTTGCCCACGGCGGCTGTGGCATAGCCTTCTTCCTTGAAGAGGTCGGCCATGGTGACGCAGGCGGTGTCGATGATGAGTTCCGAATTACCCGGAGCAATGCCGGTGTTCTGCTGCCGCCACGGATACATGCCCGTCAGCAGTCCGAAGCGCGAGGGCGTGCTGGTGGAGGAAGTGGCGTATGCGTTGGTGAACTGCATGCCTTGTCCGGCCAGACGGTCGATGTTGGGCGTGCTGACTTTGGTAGCGCCATAGCAGCTCAGGTCGCCGATGCCGAGGTCATCGGCAATCAGGTAGACCACGTTCGGCTTTTGCCGGGAGTGGTCGGTGGCTTCGCCTTTCGGGCGGCTTCCGCATCCCGTTGCCAAGACGGCACCGGGTATTAAAGACCATAAGGGGGAGAATTGCTTCATAGTTCTTTGTGTTAAGATTCTGATTCGGCAGGCAAAGGTAAGGGATTTGTGGATTCCGGACGTACAAGGAAGTACGGGGAAGAGGTAAAAACGTACAAAAAGCGGATGTACTTTCTTTTGTCTTGATACAAAAGAAAAAATCAAGGCTGCACCTCCGGGGCCACTCCGAAAACCTTTTACACTAAAGGACAGAAAACTCGCTTCGCTCAAACAGGTCTGCCCTTTTTAACGCGTAAAAGGCTTCCTCCGCTTAACGTCCCTGCGATGAGGCCGAAAACATGCGGCGTGATGGTTTTGTTCTATTCTTCCTTATAAATAATGTTAGTGAGAAAAAGGTATAAACGCCCTCACCGCGCAACCTAGGGCATAGTCGCAGGCGCGTAAAGCGGAGGCGCTGTCAGGCGCAGGTAAGGGGCGATTGTTTGAGCGAAGCGAGTTATAACCCCGTCTGCGAATGGCAGTGTCGGAGTAGCGCCGGAGGCTTAGCCCGGGCCTTTTCTTTTTGGTATCTTTTTCTTTTGGGCAAGCAAAAGAAAAAGTACATACTCCCCTTTGTTACAAAGGCCTGTGTCTGTCCCGACAAAGTCTTGTGTCTGACGCGACAGAGTCCTGTGTTTGACATGACAAAGTCTTACCTCTGACACGTCAGACGCAAGGCTCTGTAATTTTACTCAAAAAACAGAAGAAATTACTTCACTCTCCTTTGCGGTATGCCAACGGACTCACCTGATACACCTCCTTGAAACATTTCGAGAAGTAGCGCGGAGAGCTGAACCCTATCTTATCCGAAATCTCGGTGACGTTCAGCTCCGGGTTGTTGCGGAGCATCAGTGCGCCCTTCTTCAGGCGGATGGTGAGGATGAAGTCGTTCGGCGTCTGGCCGGTGATGGCTTTCAGCTTGGTGAAGAGGTTGGTGCGCGCCATCATCATTTCGCGGGCAAAGACATTGACGTTGAAGCCCGTGTCGTCCAGATGCTGCTCGATGATGGCGGTGGCACGGTCCAGAATCTCCTTGTCGATGGGGTTGGTGGCCAGCATCCGGGCTGTGGCTTGCGGTTGCTTGCTGAACTTCTCTTGCAGGAGGATGCGCGAGTTCACAAGGTTGTTGCAGCGCGAAATCAGCAGGCCGGTGTTGAAAGGCTTGGTGATGTAGTCGTCCGCACCGATGCGCAACCCTTCGATGTTCTGCTCTACGGCAGCGCGGGCCGTGAGCAGCACCACGGGGATGTGGCAGGTGTTGAAGTCGCTCTTTATCCGTTTGCACAGTTCCGTGCCCGACATGCGGGGCATCACCACGTCGCTCACCACAATGTGGGGCATACGGCTTTGCACCTGCTCCAGCCCCTCTTCGCCGTCGGCAGCCGTCAGCACTTCGTAAAAAGGCTTGAAGAGGGCTGCCAGCATCCGGCGGATGGAGTCGTTGTCCTCCACTATCAGTATCGTGGCGTCGGGCAGACGCTTGTTGGGGGCGTTCTCCTCCAATTCGGCTTTCAGCAGGGCGTCGTTCTCCGCCACGGGCGCTTCTATCTGTTGCACGTTGTCGGGGTTCCTGCTGATTTGCTCCTCGTCGAACTGCGCGTTGCCCCGTTGCAGGCTCACTATGAAGCTGGCTCCCTTGCCCGGTTCGCTTTCCACGCGGATGGTTCCGTGATGCAGCTCCACGATGCCCTTGGTCAGTGCCAACCCTATGCCCGTGCCTGTTTTGTCGGCATCGGTGCTGTCCGTGGGGTCTATCTGGTAGAAGCGGTCGAAGATTTTGTCGACCTCGCCGGCTTCGATGCCGCTTCCGGTGTCCGTCACACGGATAATGGCGCGATTCTCCTCGCTCTTGATACTAAGGGTGATGCTGCCTTCGGCCTTGGTGTGTTTGATGGCGTTGGACAGCAGGTTGTTTATCACCTTCTGCATCTGCTTCTGGTCGTACCACACCTCCAGCTCGTCCGTCTCTTTCTCAAACCGGAAGTCTATCTGCTTGGCCGAGGCGTATTCGAGGAAGAGGAGGTAGTTCTCGTAAAGGAAGTCCACGATGTTGTGCGGGCTGACCTTTATCTTCATGTGCCCCTGCTCCTGCTTGCGGAAGTCCAGCAGTTCGGTGATAAGCTCGCGCAGTTGTATGCTGTTTTTGTAGATGCTTAATACCTTATTATATATGCCGGGCGTGAAGTTCTGCAGTTGCATCAGTGCCTCCACCTGCGCCACGATGAGCGTCAGCGGGGTGCGGAACTCGTGCGATATGTTGGTGAAGAAGCGCAGTTTCGACTGGTTCAGCGCCTCCACATCACGTATGTGTTTCTGCTCGTACTTCAGTGATTCGCGCAGCTTGATTCTCGTCTTGTACGTGCGCACCAGATACCAGAGCAGGCCTCCCGTCACCAGCAGGTAGAGTAGGTAGGCAAGAGGTGTCTTGTAGTAGGGAGGCAGCACGCGGATGGTCAGGCCCACTTGCGGGCAGAGGCTTTCGTCCTTTCCGTTGGGCTTGATAAGCAGTGTGTAGGTTCCGGCATTCAGGTTGGTGTAGGTGATGTTGTGAAGGCCGCGCGTGCTGTTCCAGTCGTCGGAGAATCCCTCTAATTTGTAGATGATGTCGTCCTTGTTGGCCGCCACGTAGTTGGAGGTGGCAAATTCGATGCTGAACATCGATTGGTCGGCGTTCAGTGTAATCTCCCGTGTGAAGCGGAGGGCTTTCTGCAAGATGCCTGTTTCGTCTCCCACCTCTATCTCCGTACCGTTCACGATGAGGCGCGAGAGGATGATGTTGTAGGGTTTCGGCGTGAAGTTCAGCTCCATTTCGTGGAAGGAAATCATGCCCTGCGTTCCTCCGAGGAATATCTCGCCGTCGCGGGTCACACAGAGGGCGTTTTCGTTGACGGCCGTCAGTGGGAAACCGTTCTCGGCACTGTAATTCCTGAACCGTTTGCTTCTCTGGTCGAAGATGGAAAAGCCCTCGTTGGTGATGAGCAGCAGTTGCTCGCTTACGGGAGACTCGCGCACCTCGTATATGCAGTCGCTGGAAAGCCCGTTCTTTGCCCGGTCGAAGTTCTCGAAGTTGCCGGTCGAGGGGCTGAACAAGTCCAGTCCGCTGCCCGATGTGGCGAACCACAGATGTCCTTTGCCGTCCTGCATGATGTTGTTCACGTTGTTGTTGCTGAGGCTGTGCGGAGTGGCGGGGTCGTGACGGTAGTTCGTCAGTTGTCCGTTGTCGAAGCGGTAGCTGAACACACCCTCGCCGGTGGCCGCAATCCAAAGCGTTCCTTTCTTGTCGAAAGTGATGTCGGCCACCATCTTGATTCTATTCCCCTCCTTGCTGTCGGTGAAGAGTTGCCGGCACTTCCCGTCGGCGGGGTTGAAGAGGCAGATGCCGTTTTGGGTAGCCACAATCAGCGAGTCCCGGTAGGGAGCGATGTCGCGTATGATGTCGGAGGGCAACGTCTCCGGATTGCCGGGTTTGGCCCGGTAGTGGGTGAAACGTCCCGAACGGATGTCCAGTCTGTTTAGTCCGCCCAGATGCGTCCCTATCCAGATAATCTCCTTGGAAGGGTCGTAATAGAGCGCCTTGACGTTGTTTTGCGAAATGCTGTTGGGTCCGTTTCCGGGGCGAAACCATTTGAATTCGTGCGTACGTCGGTTGTAGTGGTTCAGTCCGCCCCCTTCGGTGCCTATCCAGAGGTCACCGTGCTTATCTTCCACCATGCGTCCCACCACGGGATAGCTCAGTCCTTTCTTCTCTGTGGGCGAGTAGGTGTAACGGGTGTATATCTCGTATTCCGGATTGAAGTAGTTGACGCCTCCGAAGTAAGTGCCCAGCCACAGTGTGCCCTGATTGTCTTTCACGATGCACCAGATGGAGGAGTGCGTCAGCCCGTCGTTACGGACGTCGTCGGCGGTGTGGTTCTGAAACAGTCCCGTGCTCCTGTCGTATCGGTTCAGCCCGTTGAAAGTTCCTATCCAGATGTTGCCCAGATTGTCTTCGCAACATGCCCTGACGAAGTTGGACGAGAGGCTGTGCGGATTCTTGTCATCGTAAGTAAAGGTCTCGATTGTTCCGTCGGTTTTCACATGGTGCAGTCCCTCTTCCCAGCTTCCTATCCACAACTCGTTCCGGCTGTCGCAGTAGATACTGGTGATGTTTCCTTCCGGTATGGGGTGGGTAAGTTCCTTGTCGGCCAGTCTCAGGCGGTACACACCTCTGTCGGTAGTTCCCATCCACAGGTAGTCCTTGTCCAGATGCATGCAGAAGATTTCGAGGTTGTTGCCCGCCAGTTGATAGTACAGATCGAAATTCCCGGTCTGCTCGTTGTAGCGGTATATTTCGTTCTTTTTACCGATGAAAAGGGCATTTTTGTAGTAGATACTGTTGATGTTTCCTTGTAGCAGAGTGGTGAATCGCCGGGTGGCGAGGTTGAACTCGGCGACGCCTTCGGTGCAGAGCAGGTAGATTTTCCCGTTGCGGTTTCCGGCCAGACGCAGCACGGTGTTGCAGAAGAGGCTGTGCGGGTCGTTCTTCCGCAGTTTGTAGGTCTGTATCTCCCTGCCGTCGTAGCGGTTCAGTCCTTCGCGGGTTCCTATCCACAGCACACCGTTCTCGTCGATGTAAAGGCTGTTTACGGAGAATTGAGACAGTCCGTCGTCGGTAGTCAGATGGTTGAAGGTGATGTTCTGCCCTTGCAGGGTTATGGCAACCATGCTCAATAGGACAATCAGCAGCCGGGTAGTAAACTTTCGCACTTTTCGGATGTTTTTTAAGGTTTCTGTCACAAATATAGTTATATTTTGTGCATAAAGGCTTATTTGTCGTCCGGTTTTAGCGTCTATGTCTGCTTAAATATATAATTTTGTATGCTTGCCGTACTTTTTTGCCTCTGATATGAATCGGAAAGCACATTTTAGTAAACAGTTTATTAATAAATAAATCATTATGAAACACCTTTTATCTATTGTATCTCATTTTCAATTGAAGGGAACGACCGGAACTGTCAACCCTTTGGGTTCGGGATTGATTAACGACACGTATAAAGTGACTACCGTCGAGGCGGATGCCCCGGACTATGTGCTGCAACGTGTCAATCATGCCATCTTCCGCGATGTGGATATGTTGCAGGGCAACATCGAGGCTGTCACCCGTCACATCCGCAAGAAGCTGGGGCAGCAAGGCGAAGCCGACATCGAGCGCAAAGTGCTGCATTTTCTCCCCACTGATACGGGCAAGACCTATTGGCACGACGGCGAGAACTACTGGCGCATGATGGTGTTCATTCCCCGTGCCAAAACCTACGAGACCGTCAATCCTGAGTATTCCTATTATGCAGGTAGTGCCTTTGGCCACTTTCAGGCGATGCTGGCCGATATCCCCGACACGTTGGGCGAAACCATCCCCGACTTCCACAACATGGAATTCCGCCTGAAGCAGCTTCGAGAGGCCGTGGCTGTCGATGCCGCCGGACGGGTGAAGGAGGTACGTCCGTTGCTTGACGAACTGGAGAAGCGTGCCGACGAGATGTGCAAGGCCGAGCGTCTGCACCGTGAGGGACGTCTGCCCAAGCGCGTGTGCCACTGCGACACGAAGGTGAACAACATGATGTTCGATGAGGACGGCACGGTGCTTTGCGTCATCGACCTCGACACCGTGATGCCCAGCTTCATTTTCTCCGACTACGGCGACTTTCTCCGTTCGGCCGCCAATACCGGTCTGGAAGACGACCCAAACCTCACGAATGTGAATTTCAACATGGATATCTTCCGTGCTTTCACCAAGGGTTATCTGGAGTCTGCCCGCAGCTTCTTGCTACCTATTGAGATAGAGAACCTGCCATATGCTGCCGCCCTGTTCCCCTACATGCAGTGCGTGCGCTTTTTGGCCGACTACATCAACGGCGACACCTATTATAAAATCCGCTATCCGGAGCACAACCTCGTGCGTGCCAAGGCGCAGTTCAAACTGCTGCAAAGTGCGGAAGAACATACGCCGGAAATGAAAAGCTTCATTGCCTCATGTATCTGAAAAAAGTATCTTACCTTGACGGCGGCGGCGCTTTGCGTGCTGTCGCTGTCTGCCATAACCCCCGAAAAGAATAGAATGAAAGAATTAAGCGTGAAGAAGGTGAGCGCGGCAAACATACCGGTGGAATCGGTGCCCGCCCTTCTGGATAAAGAAAAGGTGGCTTTTCAGCCTGTCAACACGGTGAATTGGTCCGCATTCCCTTACCGTCCCGATGTAGAATTCCGCATAGCCTATACGCAGGATGCAATCTTGCTCCACTTCAAGGTGAGAGAAGAGAGCGTGCGTGCGGTGGCAGGACACGACAACGGTCCCGTTTGGGAAGATGCTTGTGTGGAGTTCTTTTCCATACCTGCCGATGACGGGGTGTATTACAACGTAGAATGCAACTGCGTGGGTACGTTGCTTGTGGGTGCCGGTGTCGGTCGCGAGAATCGCCGCCATGCCCCGCAGGAGGTGATGGACAAGGTGCAACGTTGGTCGTCTCTGGGTTGCGAGGACTTTGAAGAGCGGGTAGGAGATTGCAGTTGGGAGGTGGCGCTGGTGATTCCCTACACCACTTTCTTCCTGCATCACATCACCTCGCTGGAGGGAAAGGCCATCCGTGCCAACTTCTATAAATGCGGCGATAAGCTCCGCACTCCGCACTTCCTTTCTTGGAGTCCCATCGGATTGGAGAAACCCAACTTCCACTGTCCGGAGTTCTTCGGAGTCCTGAAGATGGAGTGAGGCATCACATAATCATGTTCTTCCTTATGGAGAATTTCACGATGGCCATGGCGCTGATGGATGCCAGCGGCAAATCCATGGGGTCGTGGTGCGTGTTGTAGCTGACAAGGCGGATGCAGTCGGGCTGCTCTGAGTGGTTGACGTATTTCACGGCCAGGTATTCGTCTCCTCCAAGACTGAAGGAGACGAGATACATCTCTCCGTAAATGACGTCGGTGAAGCTCTGGATGGACTTGAAGCCTACGATATCGCCCGACTTCAGGATGGGATACATCGAGTCGCCTGAGATGTAGAGGGCACCGTCGCATACGGGCACATTGGGAATCACTATCTTGCCCAGCGCATACTGTGGGCGGTCGGCCAGCATGGTCTTGAGGTTGGCGGCGGCAGAGATGTCGTAGAGCGTTACGCTGCGGTCGTCCATGGCTTCGGTTGTTTTCGGATTGTGAAGGATTTCCAGTTCGCCCTGCACCAGTTCGCTCTCTATGCGCTTTGTACGATTGGAAGGTTTTCCCTTACCGGTCAGCAGCCAGTTGTAATCCACATGCTTCAGCTTGCCCAGCACCAGCGGGAAGTCGATACTGTTTCGTGCCACCCAGTTGCTCAGGGTGGAGCGCGAAATGCCCAGCCAGGCGGCCAGTTGCGCGTCGGTGCGGAAGTCCATCACCATCTTGGCGCGCTTCACGATGTCTGCGGCGCAGAACATCAGGTCTTTGTCTTTGCTCATCTTTTTTGTCCTTTATTTATGCTTTCTATGCGTAAGATTCGATCCTTTGCTTGCTCTGAGTCTTTTCGTTGGACTGGTGCGTAGGGTTTCAAAAGATATATTCCGACGACAAATATAGGAGATGTGTTTTATAAACGCAAATAAAAGGCGATCTATGTGCTTGGTCGGGATGCTGTCAAGCGTTTTGCACTGTCGGCTTGTTTCGTTACTCCTCAAACAATGATTCCTCCGCCCAGCAGCAAGCCGTTCTCATCGTAAAAAGCGGCCGCTTGTCCCGGAGCAATGGCTTCCAGAGGCTCGGTGAGGCCGACGTGCAGCAGTCCCTCCGGCGTGAGGCTCACCTTGCAGCGGTTGGCTTGTTTGCGGTAGCGTATCTTTACAATCACCTCGGCGGCATCCAGCACGCGGCTGTTCTCCGTCAGGTTCCACTCTTTCAGCAGCATCTCTTGCTTATAGAGGGAGGAGAGCGGGGCAAGCACCACTTCGTTGGTCGCCGGCCTTGTTTCTTTGACGTAGACGGCACGGTTCAGGTGTATGCCCAATCCGCGCCGTTGGCCTACGGTATAGAAGGGGTAACCTGCGTGCCATCCCAAGAAATCGCCCTTCTCATCAATGAATTTCCCCTTTCCGGGCAGTTTTTGGGCACTGCTTAGGCAGTTTTTGGGCAGTTTTTGGGCACTATTTGGGCAGTGGACTGTTGTCGGTTGGGCAGTTTTTGGGCACTCTTCAACCTCACGGCGCAGGAAAGAACGGTAGTCGAGCGGGCAGAAGCATACGCCGATGCTGTCTTTCTTCGTTGCCACGTGCCGGAATCCCCGGTCGGCGGCGTATCTTCTCGCTTCGCTTTTGGTAATGTCGCCCATCGGCAGCAGCATGCGCCGCAGGATGTCCTGCTTCAAGCCCCAAAGGAAAAACGTTTGGTCTTTGTCGCGGTCGGCGGCAGGGGCTATGTACCACTTTCCGCCTTGCTGCACTTTGCGCACGTAGTGTCCGGTAGAAATCCAATAAATTCCCTTTTCATCGGCCGTTTTTGCCAGTAGCGCCCACTTCAGCTCGTTGTTGCATACGATGCAGGGAACGGGTGTGCGCCCCGACAGGTATTCGTCGATGAAGTAGCGGATGACGCGCGAACGGAACACCTCGCGTGCGTCGTAGGCTATGTGCTCTATTCCCAGCCTTGCCGCCAGTGCGCGTGCATCGTCCAGATACTCCGTGGCCCCGTTCTGCTCGTAGAAACGGAACGTCACGCCGGTGACTTCATACCCCGCCTCCTGCAATTTCATGGCTGCCACGGAGCTGTCTGTCCCGCCGCTCATGCCCAGCAATACACGTTTTTCTGCGTTCATGGGTGCAAAAGTAGTAAAAAGGCGAATTAAATCACTACATTTATCCCCTTAAAATAGCAAACCGTAAACAAAACCGGAAGGGCCGGCCGTTGTTCTCTTTTTGTTTTTTCAAACAGATTCGTGTGCAACAGAAGATTTTTTGCTAATTTTGCTATTTGTTACTTATCTTATTGAGTAAATCTTTTTAATTCTACAATGGATAGAGCATGTTTCGAACGTATATACGCCGATTACTATAAAGTACTGCGCCTCTTTGCCATGCGTATCGTCGGCGATATGTCGCATGCCGAAGATATTGTTCAAGAGGTTTTTACCCACTGCTGGGAGAATAGAAAACGGATAGACGTCTCTATCCCTATAAAATCTTATCTCTATACATTGACCTATCATCGTTGTCTCGACCTGCTGAAATCATCCCAATACGCCCGAAAAGAATTGTCTGACGACGTTTCTTATCTGGATAACCTGCTTTTCACTTCGTTCACCGTGGACGAGCAATTGAGTACGGATGAGATAAAAAAGGAAATAGCGCATTGTGTGTCCCTTCTGCCTGATAAGTGTAAAGAGGTTTTTATGATGAGCCGTTATCATGATCTTAAGAACCGAGAAATAGCCGAGAAACTCAACATCACGGTAAAGGCGGTGGAAAAGCACATTTCGAAAGCGCTCAAAGATATTCGTACCCATCTGTTGCAGAACGGATATATGCCTGTTGTGGCTTTGATACTCTCACTCTCTTTTACCCCCCCCCCCATTTTTAACTGTATTTAACACGCTTTGCGCAAGGAAGCGGCATGCCGCCATTTAGCTTTCCGGCGATGTTCCTTCCCGGCGGGCGAAGCATGCGTGCTTTCTGCTTCATCAGAACCTTTCTTTGTTAATAATTTATACTGTATGCCTTTTGAGGGCTTATCCCTTGCGAGAGATACTTGCAGGAGGGTTTTGGTGGAGATATATCTCCACCGTGCTGCATGTATATATGGAGCGTGCTGCATCTATATTTCCAGCCGGTGACATCTATATAGCAAGCCGGGGCGAGGAGGGAAATTCTCTGATAAGTAACGTTTTTTCTTTTCCTGAAAGCTCTCGCGAACGGGAGTGCGTGGTGCGTAACCGTTATGCGGATAGGTGTGTTAATAAAATAATTTGCAATCATGAGGTAGGGTATTTTCTTTGTGAGTCGTGATAGATAAAGTCAGTAAAAGAATAGGTATTATGAAACAGAATATGACAGATTATAATGTACTCATCGCCAATTATCTGGAAGGCCATATCACGCCGGAAGGGAAAGACGCGCTTATGCAATGGGTAAGGGCATCGAAAGAGAACGAAGACTACTTTGTGCAGATGGCGAAAGTGTGGGAAGAATCGACCATCGAACTTCAAGACAGAGAATCGGCCCGGAAAGCGGCGAATATGTTCTTTGCACGAATGCAGGCAAAGAAACGCCGCAAGCTGTATCGGTGGGTGGCAAGTTCGGCGGCGGCAGTGCTTCTTTTGCTGCTGGGATTGCAGATGTGGGACGCCGGACTCCCGTTCGGCGAGCGGATGCTGACCGTTGCCACTTGCGACAGCAAGAAAGAGGTCATCCTCCCGGACAGCTCCATCGTCTGGCTCAATGCCCGAAGCGAGCTGACGTATCCGAAGAAGTTCGGCCGCAAGCGCCGCAACGTGGCTTTGAAGGGCGAAGCTTTCTTCGACGTGAGGAAAGACAAGAAGAGACCCTTCTCGGTGAATACGCCGACGATGACCGTAAGAGTGTCCGGAACCACTTTCGTAGTCACCGACAGGAAAGAACTGCCGCATGCCGAGGCCGTATTGGAGACGGGCAAGATCGACGTGACGGTGAAAGAGACGGGCCGGAAACTGGAAATGCAGCCCGACCGCCAGCTTATCTACAATAAAAAAGAGAAATCCACGGAGATGAGAGTGGTGAACGCTTCGGACTACACCAACTGGCGAAAAGAATATCTCCTGTTCGAGAATACGCCGCTCAGAGACGTGTTTATCCAGTTGGGCAAGTGGTACAACATAAGCATCTCGTGCAAGACGTGCAGCCCGAAACTGCTGGACACACCGGTATCTTTCACGCTCGACAATGAAACCGTGGACGACATCCTGAGCATCTTGCAGAGCATCACGCCTCTGACATGGGAAAAAACCGGAACCAACGAAATAACAATCGAATAATAACCCCTTAAAACCTGAATGCCTATGAAAACATAAAAACGAAGCATACATAAAAAAATAAGGAGCGGATGCCTTCACCTATCCGCCCCTCGTTCTAACTATTTCTTCCACTCTTGCCCAAAACCGAGAGAGCGCAAGAGGAGGAAGCTAATTACTCAACAAAAATAAATAAATAGTATGAATTACATAGGAAAACAGAACGACTTTTCATTCTGTTGCAAAAAAATAACGTTTTGCACACAATTGTGCCTGCTTGTCATAGGCTTGCTTGCCTCCGCCTTCAGCATAGAGGCCGTGGCCCAAAACAAGCCGATAACCTTAAAGCTGGATAACGCAACGGTAGTAGAAGCCGTAAGAGCAGTCGAAAAACAATCCACCTACAAATTTGTGTACAACAATGCCGATGTAGACGTTTCGCGCAAAATCAGCGTAAACATAGAGAACGCAACCGTGGAAACGGCGGCCAAAACCATTTTTGCGGGCTACAACGTAACCATAAAAGGAAAAAACGTAATCATTACCTCTCCGAAGAAAGCCGGAACAAATGCCAAGCAACAATCTTCGCGCCGCAGCAAGGTGATAGGCGCAGTGGTAGATGCCGTGACGGGCGACCCGCTGACCGGTGCCTCCGTGCTCGTGAAGAACGCCACTCCCCCCTACGGCGTCACAGCCGATGTGGACGGAAAATTCGAACTTTCGGTGTCGCCCGACGATGTGCTGGTGGTCAGCTTCATCGGCTACCTGTCCCAAGAAGTAAAAATAGGCAACCGGAAGATACTCAGCATCTCCCTGTCGGAAGACGCGACCGCGCTGGGCGAAGTGGTGGTGACGGCCTTCAACATGGGTCAGAAAAAAGCCACCATGACGGGTTCGATACAGACACTGCGCCCCAGCGACTTGAAAGTGCCGGCAACGAACCTCTCCACCGCCTTTGCCGGACGCCTTTCGGGAGTCATCGCCTATCAGCGAAGCGGCGAACCGGGAAGCAACGGAGCCAATTTCTTTGTGCGCGGCGTCTCCACCATGAGCGGCGCCACCAATCCGCTCATCATCCTCGACGGCGTGGAAGTGAGTAAAGCAGACCTCGACGCATTGGACCCGGAAGTAATCGAAGGCTTTTCGGTGCTGAAAGATGCCACGGCCTCGGCCATGTATGGTACGCGCGGTGCCAACGGAGTGCTCATCATCAAGACCAAAAGCGGCGCCAACCTCGACAAACCGGTGATAAGCGTGCGTGTGGAAGGCTATGTGAACAAGCCCATCAACGTGCCGCAAGTGGTAAGCCCCGTCACGTTCATGCGCATGTTCAACGAAGCGGTCACCAACCAAGGAACCGACGCCCTGCTCTATTCCGAAGACAAAATCAACGGAACCCTGAAAGGGCTCGACCCCTATCTGTACCCGAACGTAAACTGGTATAACGAGCTGTTCAACAACTCTACGTTCAACCAGAAAGCCAACTTCAACGTTCGCGGCGGTACAAGCAAAATCACCTACTTCATGAATGTCAACACCGTGCACGAAACCGGTATGCTGAGAGGACGCAGCAAGGAGTTCTTCTCGTTCGACAACAACATCAACTACATGAAGTACGCCTTCCAGAACAACATCGACTTCAACCTCTCCAAGACCGCCAAGATAGGGCTTAACCTCAATGTGCAGCTCAACAGCCTGCACGGTCCCATTACGGCCAGCGACGGCGGCGGAGGAGTGGGCAACATCTTCAACGCCATCATGCAGAACAACGCCGTCGACTTCCCCGTCATGTATCCGCAAGGCGGCGACCCGTGGTATCATTGGGGAGGCACACGGATAGGCTCCACCCCCATAGAAAACCCCATGGTGGTGGCCACTGCGGGCTACAAGGACATGTTCGAGAGCACCGTTGTGTCCATCCTCAACTACGAACAGAAACTCGACTTCATCACCAAGGGACTGGGTTTCAAAGCGCTCTTCTCGTTCAAGAACTGGAGCCGGACTACGAATTTCCGCTATCAGGGTGGCAACAGATACATCCTTGAAAGAGTGGAAACCGACGCCGAAGGCAACACCGTATATGTACAGACTCCCGTAGACGGAAACCCCTCCAAACCGAACCTGAATGCCGGATCGGGCGTGGCCGGAGACCGCAACTACTATTTCCAGAGCTACTTCGACTACAATCGCTCGTTCGGCAATCACAACGTGTCGGCCATGCTGCTATACAACATGAGCGAGTACAACAATAACGTGATAGGCAACAATAATCTGATAGGCTCGCTTCCCAAACGCAAGCTCGGCTTTGCGGGACGTATCACTTACGATTATGCCAACAGATACTTGTTCGAAGTCAATGCCGGATACAACGGTTCGGAAAACTTCGCAAAGGGGCACCGCTTCGGATTCTTCCCTTCCGTGTCGGCAGGATGGAACGTCAGTGAAGAGAATTTCTGGACTCCGCTCAAGTCCATCGTGTCCAATTTCAAAATCCGCACTTCTTACGGATTGGTAGGAAACGACCAGATCGGTGGCGAACGCTTCATCTACATGGGCATCGTTTCATTGAACAATACGCCCGGATACATCACCGGCTACGACGACGCCCGGACGGGCGAACGCAAAGGCCCCACCTATTCGCGCCTGCAAAACGACAACATCACTTGGGAGATAGGACGGAAATACAACGTCGGGGTGGACTTGCAGTTCTTCAACTCGCTGAACCTCACCATCGACGCCTTCAAGGAAATACGCAGCGACATCTTCCAGCAAAAGCAATCCATCCCGAACTCGTTCGGAACGGCCGACACGAAAATCTTCGGAAACTACGCCAAAGTGAAGAACTGGGGTATCGACGCCTCCATGGATTACGGGAAACAAATCACCAAGGACTTTTCCTTGCAGTTCAGAGGCACGTTTACCTTTGCCCGCAACCGGGTGCTCGAATACGACGAAGCTCCCGGCCTGCGTCCCGCCCTGCGCCAAGTGGGTCGACGGCTGAACACCTACATGGGATACGTGGCCGACGGCCTTTACATCGACGAAGCGGATATAGCCAACAACCCCACTTCCACGCTGGGCAACATCACCATTGCTCCGGGCGATATAAAGTATGTGGACCAGCCCGATGCCGACGGCAAGTATGACGGAAAGATAACGTCCGATGACCGGATTGAAATAGGACATCCCCATGTTCCGGAAATCGTATATGGTTTCGGCCCCTCCATGAAGTATAAAAACGTAGACCTGTCGCTCTTCTTCCAAGGCCAGGCCAACGTGTCGCTCATGATGAGCGGTTTTCACCCCTTCGGCACACAAGAGAGGCGCAACGTGCTGCAATGGATAGCCGATGACTACTGGAGCAAAGACAACCAGAACAACCGTGCCCGCTATCCGCGTCTGACGCACTATTACAACAATAACAACCAGCAAACCTCCACGCATTGGCTGCGCAATGCCGCATTCCTGAAGCTGAAAAACCTCGAAGTGGGTTATACTTATAAGGGCATGCGCGTTTACGCAAGCGTAACCAATCTGTTCACGCTCTCCGGCTTCAAGCTCTGGGATCCTGAACTGGGAGGAGGAAGCGGAATGAAGTATCCGTTGCAACGCACGTTCAACGTAGGTGTGCAAGTCCGCTTCAATGATAAATAAGTTTTGCATCCTTAAATATAGACATATATGAAATTATTATCCAAAATATTTGCCCTGACACTGGCCATGATATGCAGTGTATCTTGCGATTTTCTGGACGTAGTGCCCGACGAGCGGACTACGGACACCGACACGTATGCGGGGCGCAACAACGGTATCGACTATCTGTATTCCTGCTATGCCTATCTGCCCAACCCGTCCAACACGCCCGGAGGTCTCGATCTGCTCACGGGCGATGAGGTGATAACCGCTTTCGAGCACGAAACGTTCGCCGCCTTCCCCAAAGGGAATTATTCGGCCTCCTCACCGGTCATCTCATACTGGAATACTTTCTTCCAGGGAATACGCCAGTGCTACATGTTCATGGAAAGAATAGACAGGTTTCCCGACACCACGGATGCCGAGAAGAATGATTATCGGGCACAGGCCAAGTTCCTCATCGCCTACTATCACTTCCTGCTTTCGCGTGCCTACGGCCCCATCCTGCTGATTAAGGAAACGCCGTCGACAGACATTCTTGCCTCCGAATATCCCACCCGTGTGCCTTACGACGAGTGTGTGGCTTGGATTTGCGACCTGCTTGACGAAGCCGCCAAAGACCTGCCTGCCAAGCGGGACATAAAGAACCAATACGGATTGGCCACCAGCATCATGGCCAAATCGGTAAAGGCCAAAATGCTGCTCTACGCCGCTTCGCCCCTGTTCAACGGAAACAGTGCGTATGCCGGTTTCAAAGATAAAGAAGGCGTAGCGTTGATGCCCGCCTCATACGACGCGCAGAAGTGGATGAAAGCACGCGACGCACTGATGGAAGCCATCAAGCTGGCCGAGAGCAACGGTCACAGCCTCTACGTCAACGACGCCTACCGGGGCGAAGACGGCTCGGCAAACAAGTTCCCGGAGAAAGGCATCGTGCGACGTATGCGTACCCTGACCCTCGACTGGAAAGGCGCAGCCAACCCCGAAGTGTTGTTTGCCGACACGCGGGGAGAAGGCTACTACGACATACAACTGAAATGTATGCCGAAAACCTCCGTGGAGCAAGGTGCCAACGGTGTGTCGCTCACGTGGACCATGCTGAACCGTTTCTATACGAAGAACGGACTGCCGTGGGATGAAGACCCTGAATTCAAGTCGGACAACAAGCTGGCGGTTGTCAGCATAGACGCCGGCCATGCCGCCTATGGCAAGGAGGGAGAGAAGACCATCGCCTTCAACCTCAACCGCGAACCGCGCTTTTATGCCTGGGTGGGTTTTCATGGCGGATATTTCGAAGTGCTGAACGGAACCGACAACGCATACCCCATTCCCGGTTACATGAGCGAACGGGGACGTGTCCTCCTGAACTTCTTCAAGGATGGCAATCAGGGGCGCAAGAACCGCACCAACAACTATTCTCCCGGCGGATACCTCAATAAGAAAGGTACAGACCCCAACATGGTGATGGGAAAAAGCGGCCCCAACCGCACGGTATATCCATGGCCGGTCATCCGTTTGGCCGACCTTTATCTGGGTTACGCCGAAGCATGCGTGGAGACGGACGAACCGGATGCCGCAAAGACTTACCTGAACAAAGTGCGTACGCGTGCGGGCATTCCCACCGTAGAGAAATCATGGGAGGGCGTGGCCGAACTCAATAAGGACAAACTGCGCCAAATCGTACGCCGGGAACGCCAGATAGAACTTTATCTCGAAAATCAGAACTTCTGGGATATGCGCCGCTGGATGATTGCCCAAGAAACCTTCAGCAAGAAAGCTCAGGGACTTAATATCGAGGGGAACGACATCGACGAATTTGCACAACTCAGGGAAATCTCTTTCGAACGCAAATTCGAGGCGCCGAAAAACTATCTGTTGCCCATACCGAGCGATGACGTCAACAGAAATCCCAAACTTGTGAACAATCCCGGTTATTAACGCTTAAATCTATTTTACGATATGAAACCTTTATTTTTGTATGCCTTTGCAGGGACCATTGCGCTGCTTGCACTTTCGGGTTGCCAGAAAGAAGATATGGGTCCGCAGCCCGTGGCAATCGAAGCTTCTTCACTCACTGCCGAGCCGCAGGAAGGAGCCGTCAAAATAAGCTGGAAGATTCCGGAAGCGGCCAACTACGAATACATCCGGGTCACTTATACGCATCCCGGCACGGGCAAGGAGCACATCCGCCTGGCCAGCGTCTATGCCGACCACATCGTCATTGACGGTTTGCTCAAGCGCTACGGGGCCATCGAGTTCAAGCTGATGCCCGTAACCGCCAAAGGACGCGAAGGAGAAGTGCGTACCATAACTGCCGAGTCGCTCGCGTTGCCCAAGAAAATCAAAGTAATTTCCGACTCCAAGGAGCAAATGAAGATAGATGCAACCCAAATCTGGGCCAGCAATCCCGAGCCGCTCTATGGCGAAGGCGTAATTGCAAACTTGGTGGATAATAATTATAACACGTATTTTCACATGAGTTGGAGCAGCCCCAAGCCTTTCCCGCATTACATTGTGATGAAGGCCCCCGAGGCAATCGGCGCATTGAGCTTCTTCTTCAAAAACCGTACGCATGCCAACAACAACAATCGTCCGAAGAATATGAATCTTTGGGTGAGCGAAACCTTTGACGGAACCACTTTCAACCCGGCCGGGTTCTCGGCGCATAAGGTGGCCGAGTTCAGAGGCATGCCCGAAGGAAGCGGCAGCGAAGTGGAATCTCCGGGTTACGTTCTTCCGTCTCCGATGCAGTATGTATGGTTCGAAGTTCTCGAGCCTCACGGCAGCGGACTGTACTTCGCCCTGGCCGAAATCAAGCTTTACAAATACAAGCTGGAGATGTTCGACCCGGAGACCGGAGAAACAACCGTATTGTAGCAGCCGGTTAGAAGCAAGATATTGTTTTGATTTTCTTTTTGACAGACACATGTCCCTGTCGTGACAGATGCAAGTGTTCAGGCCGACAGGCAAAAGCCCCTGTCGTGACAGACACAAGCCTTTGTCACGATAGGGGCAAGTGTCTGAAACCATTGCGGATTCAACCGTAATAAGGGCACAAGATGCCGGCAGGATTTAGGACCTCTGTCCTGAACCGGCGTGGTAAATCCAAACAGACTTTTCTAAGAAAACCTATAAAAACACTTACCATGAGATTGCACTTGTTTTTTCTTTTAACCATATCCGTTTTCCTGACGCCTGCGTGCAGTGACAAACCTGAAGACGAAGCTTTGTCCCTCATCATCGGGCAGAAAACGGTGAACTTCGCCGAGACGGCTTCCTCATCCGACATTCAGATAAAGACGAACGACAGCCATTGGACGGCAACCGTGCAAGGCGATGCCGCAACATGGCTCAAGACGCAGGGCCGCGGCTCTATACTGCAAATCAGTGTGTCTGCCAACGAGGAGATGGAAAAACGCCGCGGAGAGATTAAGGTAACAGCCGGGAGACTGTCCGAAATCATCGTTGTGGAACAACTGGGCATGGCTCCGGCCCTGCTGCTTTCTTCCGAGATGTTCACCGTTGCCGCAAGCGGCGGAGAGATAAATCTGGAAGTTACGGCCAACGTAGAGTACGACATCAGCATTCCGGCAGATGCCGCTTGGATTAAGCCCATGGCCGATACGCGCGCCGTGGAGATGGTGAAGAAGGCGCATCGCTTCAGCGTGTCGTTCAACGCCGCAGATGCGGCGCGCACCACCGAGCTGGTTGTAAAGCAGAAAGGCGGAACACTTGAAAAGAAAGTTCCGGTGACGCAGAAAGCACAAACAGGCTATACGGGAGAAACTTCCGGCGACATCAAGGACGACGTAAAAGTGCCCGTAAGCCGTGCCGCGGCAAGCTCTTCACAGCAGGGCGGAGAAATAGAGAAATCGTTCGACGGCGATTACAAAAGCATTTACCACTCGTCGTGGAACAATAAGGGAGAGCATTATTTTCCCATCACACTGGAGTATTTCTTCGAGCATCAGGAAAGCATCGACTACCTGATTTACTATCCCCGCACCGAGGGCTACAACGGCCATTTCAAGGAAGTGGAGATTTGGGCGTCCACACAGGCCGCCCCCGATTATGCGAAAGTGACGGACTATGACTTCAAAGGCTCTCCGCTGGCGGCAAAAGTCATGCTGGACAAGCCTCTGATAAAACCGCTGTCCATCAAGTTCATCGTGAAGTCGGGTCACGGCGACGGGCAAGGGTTTGCCTCTTGTGCCGAAATGGAGTTCTATCGCCGCAACCCCGACAACTTCGACCCGCTTACGCTCTTTACCGACCTCACCTGCTCGGAACTGAAACCCGGCATCTCTCTCGAAGAGATTGAGAAAGTGCCGAACAGCCTCTACCGCAACATAGCCTACTATCTGCACAAAGGAAGTTATCCGCACGAGTTCCGCATCCAGAACTACCGTGCTTGGCCGCATCCCGACGACTGGGCACGTGTGAACAAGACCTCCACGTTGAGCCTGCTCGACAATCCCACGGGTATCAGTGTCGACGAAAGCGACGAGCTTATTGTCTTCGTAGGCCCCACCGGAGGATATAAACTCGGCTTGAAGGTACAGAACCTGAACAAACCCGGAGGCGACGGTTATGGGAACGCGTCGCACTATTCGCTTTCGGAGGGAGTGAACAAACTGAAGATGAGGAACAGAGGGTTGGTCTATGTATTCTATCATACCCCCGATTATCAGTCGGCGCCTCAGGTCAAGATTCACTTTGCCACCGGAAAGGTGAACGGATATTTCGACTCGCAGAAGCATCAGGCGTCCGATTGGCAGAAGTACCTCCATGCAGCCGTCGACGAGTATTTCGACGTGTTGGGCAAGCACGCTCACCTCACATTCTCCACCGCACACTTCAAGACCTATGCGGCCAACAACGGCAAGCAACTGATTGATGCTTACGATGAGCTGGTGCGTATGGAGAAAGAGTTCATGGGACTGATGAAGTACAATCGTCCCACCGTGAACCGCGCCTATTTCCATGCCATGTACCATGACTATTTCTACTCCACCTCCTATCGCACGGCCTATAATGTGACGGGCGAAAACGAACGCCGGACGCTGCTGGACGTGAACGAACTGAAGAAATCGCCGTGGGGTCCGGCACACGAGCAAGGGCACTCGTTTCAAACCCGTCCCGGATTTAAATGGCACGGCATGACCGAGGTGACGAACAACGTCCACTCTCTCTACGTGCAAACCGAATGGGGCAACGCCTCGCGCATCGAGACGGAAGCGTTGGAGCGTTTCAATAACCGCTACGAGAAGGCTTACTACAACTCGTTCGTGAAGCATGTGCCCCATCCCGGCGAGGAAGATGTCTTCTGCAAGCTGGTTTCGTTGTGGCAGTTGCAGCTCTACTTCTCCAATGCGCGCGGCAAGACGGACTTCTACAAGGATTTGTATGAAAAGATACGCATCTCGCCCGACCGGCCGGACCCCGGAGCCCAGCAACTGGAATTCGTGAAGATGGTGTGCGACATTGCGCAGGCCGACTTGACCGATTTCTTCCGGAAGTGGGGCTACCTGTCGCCCTTCGACGGCGAGATAGACGACTACGGGAAAAGACGCTTCCTGCTTGAGCAGAACCGGATAGACAAAGCCGTGGCCGAGATAAAAGCTAAAAACTATCCGTCGGCCGGCGAAAAGATAGAGTATATCTGCGATTCCAACTGGAAGGTATTCAAGGACCGTTTGCCCGTACGCCAAGGAACTGCCGTGAAGAGCGGTAAAACCATTACCATGACGGGCTGGCAAAACGTGGCGGCCTACGAAGTGTATGATGGCGATACGCCGGTATTCGTATCCAACAGGCCTTCTTTCAGTCTGGATACGGAGGCAGGCTCCGGCATCAAGGTGATGGCCGTGGCCTACGACGGAAGTAAGACGGAAGTGAAGTTCTGACCTACGCTCTATGATTCTATTTTCCACGCTCCTATGGTGCGGGTGGCGCTGTCGAAGTTCACTCCGACTTTGACTATCCGGCGTCCCTCCGCCCCATAGGGGATGGCATATTGCTTGCTCTCAATCTGTGCCAGCGCTTCTTCGGGCGTACCGTCGAACTTGAATTCGAAGACGTAGACGGCATCTTTCATCCTTACCACTACATCGGCACGGCCCACGGCGCTCTTCACCTCGGCATCCACGTACTGCCCCATGAGGCGGAACAGCAGGTAGAAGACCGTCTGATAGTGCTTCTCCGTCTTGTTCTCCAAATCGTGGGGAATGGAGGCGAAGAAAGAGCGTGTGCGTTCCAGACAGCTCTCGATGTCACCCTTGCGCAAATCGCGGATGAACGACACCACGTAGAAGGTGTTGTTCTCTCCCGGCAGGTGGACGTAGGCGGGCAACAGTGATTCGATGAAGCCCTTGCGCACCTCGCCGTTGGGATAGGCCAGCCGGTAAATGCGGAAGTCGGGGTCGTAGCCCTTGATGGTGAGGTAGCCGCTCTGGTAGAGCACGGGCACGGGACTGGTGATGCGCTCGGTGGGTGCATCGAACTGCTCGTCGGTGGCTTCTATGCCTTCGAGGCAGCGTATGTCGAAGTCCGCCTCCCGAAGCAGGTCTATCAGGAAGGTAGGCGTGCCGGTGGAGAACCAGAAGTTTTTGTATTCCTTGGCATCGAAAGCATTGAAAAGGCTGAAGGGGTTGTAGATGTCTTCGCACTGCTTGCTGAAGTGGTAGCCGTCGTACTGGTGTTTCAGGTGCGCACGGGCCTCTTCGTAGGTCTCGCCGTTGGCTTGGGCCATCCGTTCGATGTCCGGCTTCAATACGGTCAGCAGCTCGTTCTCGGTGATGCCGCACAGTGCACTGAAGTCATCGCGCATGCTGATGTTCTTCAGGTTGTTCAGCTCGCTGAAGATGCTCATCTGGCTGAACTTGCTGATGCCCGTGATGAAGAGGAAGCGGAGATATTGGCCCAACCCTTTCAGGGGGCTGAAGAACTTGCGCATCTCGGTGCGGAGTTGTTGCTGCAGGGCAACGTCCGAATTGCTGTCCAGCAGTGGGGCGTCGTACTCGTCAATCAGCACCACGACAGGCTTTCCCGTCTGTCTGTATGCACGCATCAGGATGCCTTGCAGACGCTCGGCGGCTGTTTTTTCGGCCTCATTCTTTCCATATTCTTCTTCCCATCGGGAGAGGAACAGGTTCAGTTGTCCCGTCAGTTCGGAAACTTCGGTGTACTTCGTCAGGCTGAAATCGATGTGCAGCACAGGGTAGGCGTCCCACTCCTGCTCCAGCCGCTCCATGGCCAGTCCCTCGAAAAGCTCCCTCTTCCCCCGGAAGTAGGCTTCGAGCGTGGACACAAGCAGGCTCTTGCCGAAGCGGCGCGGACGGCTGAGGAAATACACTTGGTCGGTATGCGTCAGTCGGTAGATAAGTTCCGTCTTGTCCACATACACGCAATTGTTGTTGCGCAACTGCTCAAAATTCTGTATCCCTATCGGGAATCTTCTGTAATCTTCCAGCATATCTGAACAATGTTTATCGGTGGTATCAAAAGACAAAGATAATCCATTCTTTGCATAAGCCGTTGCTTTTAAGCCTTTTTTTTAAAGTTCTTGCCGGACAGGGAATCGGGCGACGGACGGAAAAAGCCCTATGCCCTTTCCCGATCCGGGCTATATCGGCAGCATGTACCGGATGGAATCTTTGGCAACAGAGGTAATTCCGAGTCGATCGTTGGAATGTTTAAGAGGATTGTTGCACTTATAGAAAAAACATCTTGTGTTCATAGAATAAAATCGTTTGCGGTAAACAGTAAACTTGTTCACTGTTTGAATAAATCTCTGTTCGCACCGTGCGGATACAAAAACGCAACCTGCGGACAGATGTTCGCACTGTGCGGACAAATATCCGCGCAGTGCGAAAAAAGTCCGGAAATAAAAGTGAAGTGCCGCTTATTTACTCATGTCCCACCACCGACGTCATGGGCGAGCGGTTGCCCCGTACCCTCTTGAGGAATGCCTTGGCCGAGCCGAAGTTCAGATACATGTCGAGGCGGATGGGGAGATGGTTCTTATCATCGGACACAAAAAAGGTGATAACCTCCTTCTCCTTGCCCTTTTTGTACTCTACGAAGGAGAATACAAGGCAACGGTAGATGGTGTCGTTATTGGCTTCCACGTTTTCCTTGCCGCGATAGATCAGGGTCTGTTCTTCTACTTCGCGCCCCGTGGCCATAGGGAAACGTATCTTTTCGCCCACCTTGTAGTCCTTCGGGTCGTAGGAGCGTGCCTGTGCCAGAATGCTCAGCATGTCGAATATGCAACGGCTGTCGCTGTACTCCATCTCCTGAGTCTCGCGTGCGGGATTGCGCCAGATGCGGCGTTGCTTCACCTTCGACAGGCCGCCCTCGTAAGAAAACCAAGCCTCGTCCACCGTGTGGCGGCTTCCCTCTTCGGCTGCCTTGCGGAAGTAGAGCGGCTCCAAGCGGTCGCTGACGTAGCAGGTCAGCGTGTCGCGCATCTTGAAGAAGAAATCGGTCTGCTTGCTTCCCACGGAAAGCAGGTTGAAACGATATGCCGGTTTGGATTGGTAAGTGGTGGCGTTCGTGGTGAGGCTGGCCGTACCCACCTTCTTCCAGATGAATTTCCAGTTGAAGTATAGGTCGTACATCACGTGCTCGCCCGACTGGAAGGCCTCGTTCTTGGCCGTGCATTGGGCGCGTACCGATGAGAAAGCCGTCAGGCAGAGCAGCCCCGCCATCAGTAGCAGGTGCAGGGAACTCCGTTTAATAGCTGTAACCCCTGCCACTGTTGCCGCGAATGTTGTTGCTGCGGTTGTCGTTGGCACGATTGCCGCTCCTGTTTCTCTTCTTGTTCTTGTCTTCATCCGGTTTTTGCTTTTTTAGTTCTTCCGGTTTCTGCTTGTCCAGAGGCTTGGCTTCGACGTCCCATTCCTGTGTCAGGTCGAAGTTGGCCTTCAGCTCCAGCAGCATCGGGTAATAATAGACCATTTCCGGCTGGCGTTTCTCGGCATAATTTCCCGTGTCCCACACGCCGTTTCCGTTGGCATCGTATATCAGTCTCGCCCCATACTTGTCGGGGTTGAGGAAGTAGAAGTCGGCCTTTCCGTCCGTCACCTGCACTGTGCGCACCACGTTGTCTTGCCCGTTGAGCAACTCAACGAAAGCCGGCGAACCGGCACCGTGCACGTTGAAGAAAATCTGTCCGTATTCTTCCAGCTTCTTGGCTTTGAACTCTTTTTTTATCTTGTCCGTGTGCAGGCCGTACAATCCTCCTATGGCGGCAGAATCCACCTCAAAGCTGTACGACTTGTCCGGCTCCCACTCCGCATAGAGGTTATACCGTTTCAGGTCGGCCGAATCGCGTGCCAAGTCGAACGGGATGTCCTTCCACAGCGAATCGACCTTCTCTTTCAAGTGGAAAGCGGCGGTATCTACCCTCGTCACCGGTTCGTTGAAAGAGAGCGTGATGTAATCGTATACGTCCATCGACGATGGCGCATATACGTCGGCCTGCAGGAATTCCGCAGATACCGGCTCAGCCTCTTCCTTGTCGTTCTTCTTCTTTCTCTTTTCGCGCTCTTTCCGCTCCTTTTCTTTGGCCTCCTGCTTCTGCTTCAGCTGCTTGGCGTAGGTCAGTTTGGCCAGCACGTTCAGCGTGTCGGTGCGCGGAACCAGCTGCTTCAGACTGTCCGTGTGGAGGTAGGTGATGCTCATCCTCAGCGAGTCTTGTCTGTATAGCAGCGAGTCCTTTATCCAATAGCAGAGGGTGTCGTTGCGCCCGGTGACGTTCTCCACAATGAACGCATCGCGCTCGTCGAAGTTCAGCCCTTTCAGCAGGGGCGGTTCGGCGGCAGGGGCAGTGAAGAAGAGGGAGAATTTTTCGGGCGTCAGCCGTTCGTACTTCAGGAAGCGTTGCGAGAAGTTGGGCTCTTTGAAGCTGCGCAGCAAGAGGTTGTCCGGCAGGTAGTGGGTATATTCCTTCTCCACGATTGTATCCACGGTCAGCGAGTCCACCCACGTGGTGTCTTGGCGCATGCGTCGTTCCATGGAGGGAATTACGAGCGAATCGTTGAAAGCGATGATTTCGGTAGGTTGCGAGTAGGCGAAGTTCTGGTCGGCATCCTGCAAGGCATAGATGCGGTAAGTGCCGGGAGCCACTCCGCGGATGGAGAAATGCCCGCGACTGTCCGTACGTCCCACACGCTCGAAGGGCAACTTGGTGAAAGCCGAGTCGGAGAGGTTGGAATGCAATCCCACGAGCAGGCCCTTCACCGGTTCGAGGTTGAAAGCATTCAGCAACGTTCCCGCTACGGCCATAGAGTCCAGACGGTCGCCGGTGGAGAAAGAGTAAGAGAAGTTTTCCAGCGGATTGCTCTCGTTGTTGTCCTGAATGGCATCGCCGAAGTCGAACGTGTAAGTGACATTGTCCTTCAGTGTGTCTTGCAGTGTGATGACCACCTTCTTGCCGTTAGACCTTATTTCCGGCTGCTGCACCTGCGGAGGAGAAATCACAATCTTCTCGTTCGGTTTGTCCAGCTTGATGAACTCGTCGAACTCAAGCACAATCTTGTTCTTTCGGGCATGGAGCGCACCCTGCGACGGGGTTCCGCCAACGAATCGGGGAGGCGTCTCGTCTATCGGCCCGCCCTCTATCCGGCCTACGCTTGCACAAGAGTAGAGCACTGCCAGCACGGCCATCGGCACGTAGAGCTTACGGAAGATTCTTTTCATCGGCATGAAATGTTTTTAATCTTTATCATGCCGCAAAAATAAAGTTTATCCTGCAATATTCCTCTATGGTTTAGCGTATTTTCACCTAAGAGGTCTCTTTTACAGCAAGAAAGGGCGTCAGAACTGCTCCAAGATTTCTATTCGTCTGGCGGTGTCGGGGTGTGTGGCGAAAAGCGAATTCAGGAAGCTCACGATGCCTTGCCCTACGGACTTCGGATGCACGATGAACAATTGCGCCACATCGTCTCTCTTCACGTTCTTCAAGCCGGGCTTCTCGGAAATCTTCCGCAAGGCCGATGCCAGAGCAAGCGGGTTTCCGCAAAGTTCCGCACCGCCGGCATCGGCCATATACTCACGCTTACGCGAAATGGCAAAACGCGTCAGCAAAGTGAAGAAGTAGGCTATGGCGATGCATATCAATGCGACAGCCATCACGACGATGATGGAAAGGCCGTTGTTCTTACCGTTGCGCCGGCTGCTTCCGCCTGAAAGGAGCGTGCGGTAAATCATTTGCGTAGTGAGGTTCATGACGGTGGAGACGATGCCCACGAAGATGATGCTTGTGATGAGCAGGCGGGTGTCTTTGTTGCGTATGTGGGTCAGCTCGTGCGCTATCACTCCGGCCAGCTCGTCATCGTCCAGCCTGTCGGCCAGCCCTGTGGTTACGGTCACCGTATAGCTCCGCTTGTCGATGCCGCTTGCAAAGGCGTTCAGCATCGGGTCGTTCACGACGTTTATTTGAGGCATGTCCATGCCGCAAGCCATGCAAAGATTCTCTACGATATTGTAAATGCGCGGGTTCTCGTTCCGGGTCAACGGCCGTGCGCCTGTGGCACGCTTCACCATCGAGGCATTGAAGAAGTAGGCAATGGCAAACCATATTGCCACACCCGCCACCACCCACGGTATGGAGGTCATGAAATAATAGTTGACCGTTGCCACATCCAACTGCCGCACCGGTTCGCCATACTCGTCCCGGTAATCTGTCCCGAAGTAATCGGCTAAGGCCAGAAACACCCACACCATCCCCAAAATGATGGACGGGAACAACAGCAACAACAAGACGCTCAGGCGGTTGTTGCGATCGATCTGGGTCTGCAATCCTACGTATTTCATGCGTAAATCACCACTGCTGATGGAATGAAGGAGAGAGAGGGGGGATTAGAACTTGATTTCGGGCGCTTTGTCAAGCACCACACGGTCTTGTACGGAAACTTCAAACATCGGCTGTTTTGAGAAACCGAACATTTTGGCGAAGATGTTGGAAGGGAAAGTCTCTACCGCCGTGTTCAGCTCCTTGGTGGCCGAATTGAAAAAACGGCGCACGGCCGCCAGTTTGTTTTCCACATCCGAAATCTCGAATTGCAGTTGCAGGAAGTTCTGGTTTGCCTTCAGTTCCGGGTAGTTTTCCAATACTGCTTTCAGTCCGGCCAATGCGCCCGATAGGGCATTGTCTGCCTGTATCTTATCGTTGATGGACGTTGCTCCCATCGCGGCGGCGCGTGCTTCGGTCACTTTCTGAAGCACTTCCTTCTCGTGGTCGGCATACCCTTTGACCGATGCCACCAGCTGGGGGATGAGGTCGTAGCGCTGCTTAAGCTGCACGTCGATATTGGCGAAAGCGTTTTCACGATTGTTCTTCAATTTGACAAGATTGTTGTATATGCCTACAAGCCACATAACAAGCAGCACAACAACCACTGCTACAATAATAAAAGTCATCATAACATTGTTTTTTTTCAGGTTTATTTGTTTACAAACATAAAAAAAGATGTCTGAAAAATCAAAAGGAAGCCGTTTTTTAACACTATTTGGAAAGCCGGGAGCAAAAAAAGAAACAATCCGATTGCTATTCGTTTTCGGATGCCGTCCTCCGAAGGCGAGTAAACCGATGTTTGCACGCTTCTTGCGCTTGGGATGAAATAAAATTCCCTGCCCATGTCAGAGACATAAGCAGGGAATCTGTTCGGTTTCCAAATCAAGAGCATTTGAGAATCGGCTTATCGAATGAAAGCACTTCCAAATCGTAGGATGCGATTATAAATGAAGTCTGTTTATTGGGAAAACAGTGTCCATTATCCTCCTAATTCAAAACACCCGGGATGATTAACAAAATCAAATACACTGAAATTCTCATAAGGTCTCACGGTAACAATTATCATGGCCGGGATGTCTTTTACCTTGTAATGAAACACCGTGTCGATTATCCTCTTGCTGCCGAACAGCACAGAGTCCAAAGAGATGATTCTGATCCGCATCTTTACACTGTCCGTCTGAGGAACAAAGTTCGCAACGTCTGTTCCAAAGTTAGTAATCCATACGGAATCGTAAGGGGTACGATACAATCCGCTGAAATACAAGCTGTCGTTTATCCAGAACTTAATATAGTCCTTACTGTCGCGCTCATCGAGATTGGCGTGTTCAGCATAGTTCTCTACGGTTACAAGACAAGACTTTTGCGTATTTTTCTTGCCGCAACTGCCTATTAAAACGCAGAGGCACATGATAATAAAAAATGTTTTCTTCATCTTATTTCCTCGTTTTACTGTGTGGAATACGTCTATTTAACTTGCCATGAATATAGTTTTGCTGGATGATTTCTATTTGTTTCCGTTCCAGCTTGTTAGCAGTCAGAGGGTCTATCTGATTTTTTTGGAGGGATGATTTCTGTAACATTAAATTGTCGTCACTTTCTTTTTCATCTTTGTGGAATAATCCTCCCGTATGTCCCAGTTCATGCCCTATCGTCCGATTATCGCTTCCTTTCAACATATCGGAAACGGCCACTGTGCCAACTTTGATATCCAAGCCATGCAGAAATGTATAAGCACGTCCCATAGTCTTAGGACTACTACTGCCAATTTCATTCTGATTCACCACTTGAATCAAATGTTCCCTTTCCTTTAACTTGTCTGCCGAATCAATGACTCTCAAATTAAAATTCATCTTCACATCAAAATCTTTACCTGAGAAATTATAAGCGTCAGCAACTTGCTTGGTGATTGCGTCGGACAAAGCTTTCATATCAAGACTCTGATCGTTGGAGGTATTATAAAGAGCAGCGTTCACTGTCAAGAGATATTGCATTCTCCGGGTCTCTTCATCATAGTAAATCTGCACGCGCCAATCCTTTCCATCCGGGTCTATCCTTCTCACCGGCTCGTTCCCGCAATACGCATACGGGCTAATCCCGTAATACTTCTCCGCCAGCGGGTCCACCGTAGTGAACCGTCCCAGTGCGGCATCGTAATGCCGTGCGCCGTAGTCGTACAGGTTCAGGCCTTTGCTTGCGTCGAGCTCCTTGGCGTTGTACTTGTAGGGCTACACATTTCCTGTGCTTGGCAAATTTAGACAAATCTATGATAAACCGGTGATTTTTAGGTTTACATCTTTCGATATACCCCCTTTTCAATTACCAGAAAAAGAAAATGAGGGGTAAAAATGCCTTTTTTGAAGAAACGACCCCTGCCACAGATAGCTGTAGCAGGGGTAAATTCTTATTTTTTGGCATTATGACACAGCCTCAGATTATTTACTCTCACTATCCGATGTCCGTCGGGGAACGTCTATTCTTCCGAAGTAACTTCCCTATCGCTTCCGTCGTAGTTATAATCGCTCAATGTCCAACCGATTATACACTCGTTGATAAAATCTGCCAAGCACTCGTGCGCTATCTCGGGAGAATCCGATTCAGTATATATAATTCGAATACCAGAATACAATCTGATTAGAATCTCCATTCTTCGTTTTTACCTTCGTGTCAAAGCAGTAAAAATTTCCACTGCCATCGGGAGAGAAAGGTATCAACAGATTAGATTGTTAAATATTTTATCTTTCAGAAGTCGTAGCTTTTATTATATACAGGCAACCCGACTCACAATCTATTTTTACAGAAAAGCCGTGCTGTTGAAGTAGGTAAATCACATATCTTTGTTCCGGTGGCGTCAACATACTATCAGTACTGCATTGGGGTATAAACCATACACCGTCAAAGAAAGAAAACAGCAGACCGTCTATACCCTTGCTCTTATAAATGGAATCAATACGATATTGCGGAATAACACGGTACTTGCTCAACTGCATATACAAAAGACTATCTACAATTAAGGTATCCTTTTCAAACTGTTCGGCCAAGTCCTTACGATGTTGTATCGTGGTGTCTTCGTTTTCATACAAAGCAGACATTAGCTTCAGTTCATCTAATATAATCGTACAAATGGAGTCTTGCCATTCTACACTTCCTGACACCACTCGAGGCGAGGTTGTAACCATCATGCAAGAATCACAATCCTCTTTCTCCACTGAATAAGACTTTATACTCCGGAATATGAACATCGCTCCAACAATAGTCATTATCAGAATCAACAAATTACTCCAATAATTCTTCAGGTACTTTTTGACTTCCATATGTTATTCTTTTGGGTGCACCGACAACTCTTCTTATTCGATTTTCAGTGTTAATGGCACGCACCTCCATTAGTAAGATTCCATTTTTAGTACTTTCATAAGTAGCTATCTTCTTATCTACATCGAATGAGTGTTGAAGTTCATGAGCAAGGCCTATTCTGGGTAATCTCACTTCCTTGTTAATCTCATTTTTTCGTTGACTGTAAGGATTATAATAAATTTCACTGCCTTGTGAAATTTGTCTTCTCACTTTTTCTGCATCAATTCTTGTTGAGTTGTATGCTCCTTTTTTAGGCATCGTAATGTAATGAATATTTTTGCTTTCTTCTAATTGGGAAATAATTTTGGCCACTTCACTATCATCTTGCTTAAGCTGCCAAAGATCCGCTTTTACATCTTTCTGATATTTGGTGTCATATCCCAATAATTGTTTTACTTTATCAACCACTCCATTTTCATTAGGTTTGATAATAATACTGTCTCCATTTATATCAATATTATTCGCCGGATTGTTTGCCCCATATTGAAAGGGGGAAAGTGAATAATATTTTTCCGCAAATCTATCAACCGTAGTGAACCGTCCCAATGCGGCATCGTAATGCCGTGCGCCGTAGTCGTACCAGTTGAGGCCTTTGCTTGCGTCGAGCTCCTTGCCGTTGTACTTGTAAGGCTGGATGCTGTTTGTTCCGGCAAACGTGCCGCCGAAGGGGTAGTAGTGGTTTACCTCCTCTACCGTGCCCGAATGGTCGATGACTACCCGGTTGTTTCCCTGATGATCTTTCAAGTAGTAGTGATACTTGCCGTCGGCAAGGGTGATGTAGCCCTTTTCGGTGATCAGGAGCTTCTGGATGCCGTTTTCATAGATCACATTGCCGCAGTAGTCCGTTGTTACGGTGGCGCCGCCTGTCTTATGAACGGTGCGGAGCTTCGTGCCGTCCGCAGCATAGGTGTAAGAGATGGTGCTGCCGTCGCCGAAAGTTACCGTGCTTGGGCAAATTTAGAAAATTATGTAATAGAACGGAGAAATTGATTGTGTTTTTTCTTGAGTGGAACAGTTTCCGAACTCTACCGAAAAAGAAAAAAAGAGGATGTGCCTATTTTGACACACCCTCGTGATAAATTATTTTTCTTTCATAAAAACTTCCCCTTTCCAAGTAATGATGTCTTTCGATATTTTAATGTAATCGCCTTTAACATAATATTTTTCAAAAAAAGAATCATCTATTGCGGGAATTTCTATCGAAATATGATTAATGTTCTTTTTTATTTTATATTCCTGAAATGAATCAAATCCAATTATACCATAAAATAGACCATCAGAAGTATGAGGTAGCATATGTTCAGGCACAATATAAAATGTTATTGATTCAATATTATTAGGCAACATCAACTCACTACTACTCTTGGAGTAAATAAAATCAAATGTTTTGAAAGTATTGGTATATACTGATATTTTAAGATTCGACCTTTGATAAGGAATTAAAAAAGAAACTTTTATACTGTCATTTATAGTAGAATCTGAAAATTGAGCAACTTTTAATCCTTTTAATGCAAGGATGTTCGGCGAAGTTGAATTTAATTCAATAAAATCAACATCAATCCACTTGAAAGTACATTTAGCCAATGTATCATTACTCCAAACAGGAGAATGAATTTGAGGTATAATGTAATTTAATTCATTTCCTATAATTTCTATTTTTGTTCCAGATTTGCTAAAATAGGTTCCTGATATATCTTTTTTTTGTCCAAACGCGTAAAGGCTAAAACAAATATAAAGATATAACAAAACTCGTGTTTTCATATTACTTTCCTCCCCTTATCAGTTTTTTTTGCTGTTTAAAGAATTTATTTAAGTCAAAAGAATACTGATAAATAACCGGATAAACATGTTTTCCGTCATTTATTATACCACCTACAGAGTGTACATCTATACCTTGTAATCCTCTTCCACCTAAACTACCAGGGAAAGACCTATCATAGGAGTATTGCATTTTATAGGCTTCAATCTCCATTTTTGCTACACCTTTTATACCAACTCCTGCATTAAGCAATTCTCCATTAGTGGAAAACTTTAAGCCTCCTGCATCCAATGATTGTCGAACATGCGTGATTTCATGTATGGATAGAGCATCCGAAGAAGTTTCAATATAAACCTTTCCATCGCTACTCTGACGCACTTTATGTTCTCCACCGCTAATTGAGCTTAAAACATACACATTGTTTTGGTCTGCTCCTAATACATCAATATCTGCCTTACTTGCATTCAAGTTTGATATACGATTATTGGCTTCTAATATTTTACTTTCAAGTTTGCTGACTTGTTTTACGCTCAAACCTCCTTTGTCAAGTTTATCTTGATTTTTGGCTATGTCTTTGTTAAGAGAAGTAATTCTATTATCTATATTTCTTTTTAGCCGTTCCGCTTCTTGTGGGTCTTCCCAAATCATACCTGTTGGGTCAATATACCTTACCGGATTATTCCCCACATACTCATACAGACTCATCCCATAAAACTTCTCCGCCAGCGGGTCTACGGTAGTGAACCGTCCCAATGCTGCATCATAATGCCTTGCCCCGTAGTCGTACCAATTCAATCCTTTGCTTGTGTCGAGCTCCTTGGCGTTGTACTTGTAGGGCTGGATGCTGTTTGTTCCGGCAAACGTGCCGCCGAAGGGATAGTAATGGTTCACCTCCTCTGCCGTTCCCGAAGGGTCGATGACTACCCGGTTGTTCCCTTGGTGGTCTTTCAGGTAGTAGTGATACTTGCCGTCGGCAAGGGTGACGTAGCCCTCTTCGGTGAGTAGCAGCTTTTGAGTGCCGTTTTCATAGATCACACTGCCACAGTAATCCGTTGTTACGGTGGCGCCTCCTGTCTTATGAACGGTGCGCAGCTTCGTGCCGTCCGCAGCATAGGTGTAAGAGATGGCGCCGCCGCCACTGAAAGTAACCGTGCTTGGCAAATTTAGATAATTATATTGAATGGCAGTGATTTTTTTATTCAAATCTTTGGTTAAGTTGCCGTTAGCGTCGTAGGCGTACTCACCGGCCTGCTTCGCACCGTCCTTGAACTCGAAGCCTCCGTTATAGGCAGAAGCGGAGATGGCGTCGTCCACACGGTTCAAGCGGTTGCCGTCCAGACTGAAAGTCAGGTTGTCTGTCAATCCGTAGCTGCTTGCGCCCGTCTGCCCGAAGCGTTGCAGGCTTCTGATGTTCCCGTTCCTGTCGTAGCCCGTCACGTTTTCCGAGAAGCGGTTCGCATTGGCATTAAGGTTTGCCGTTTCGCCGTACATGGCATTCTGTATGCGGTTCAGACCGTCGTAAGTGAACTTATAGCCGCGGACGGTGCTCTCACTGCCCGACTTCCACGTCAGGCTGCTGATGTTGCTCGTGCGTGTAGGCTTCTTTATTGCGGTATGCGTATGCGTCACCGTTGCGGGATTGTCCGTAAAGGTATAGACCGTGTTTGTCACCTCATAGCCACCGAGCAGATTGTTCTGAGACATTCGTCTTTCCTTGAGGTAATGTCAGTGTGAAATTTTTGTGCCCTTCCCGCTACCGTTATGGAAGTAATATATAAGAGGTAAATAGCAAAAGGCAAGGAATATATCCCTGCCTTTACGCTTTAAGTTAGAATTTAATATACTATTCTATTTCAAATTTGGAGTATTACCTTAATTTTATTCTAATACTAATTTATCAGGGACCTTATATTTTTTTTTCAGTTTCTGAAAACTTTCATAATCCATAGCACCAAAAACTTTTTGTTCATGCTTGATAATCAGCCAATAGTAAATAGTATCACATCCTAATGGATATACATATTCTGTTTTATCATAAATTGCCTCGTTATATTTTTGGGGTCTTTGCTTGGCAACAATAAAATGTTCATCATAATTATACGAGATAATTGTTGGTGGTATATCTATTTTCCCTAAAATATGTTTATGCTCTGCATTATAAACAAAACCACTGCCTAAATTTTTATTCTCCGTATCACACATCAGCGGAAAGAGCAAAAAAAGGCATAGTATTAATAAGAAAAGAGCAAAAAATTTTATTTTATCCACGGCAATATTGGTTTTAATTTCTTACTACCATAAATGTTAATCTCGTAACCAGTTCCTTTTCCTGCTACGATACCTCCTATTACTGTCTCGGCATTTCTTCCCCAATTCAAAGGATTTTTCCAACTGTGCATTTCAAAATTATATTTATCCGCAAATGCTCTTACTGTGTGATTAGGATAACGTTTTAATGTGATTTGCCCATAAACTAAACCGTCATTTACCGAATTGCTAACTAATAGAAGATTAAAAGCTTTAACTTGTCCAACATATTTTTCTCCCAAAGAAACAATTCCTGATAAATCAATTTTGTCTAAATCCACAAATAAAGGCTCTCCATTTCCTTCTCTATACCACTTATTTGCTTCTTTAAAAGTCAAATGACCATCATAATCCGGTCTATCCTTCAAACTATTATAGCTTTTTATATAATTAGAGCGTGCTTCATCGTTAGTTAGGCCCTCATAACCTAAGCTATGCTTTAATGCTTCTTTATGAGACATCCCTTGCTTAAAGTTCGATTCACTCATAATGATAGGTCTGCCTTTCAGCCCTTCATCGTCTGTTCCTAACAATATTCCGTTTTCATCATAGATAGGACTTATATATTCGCCTGTAGGGTCAATAAACCTCACAGGATTATCGTTGCAATACCCATACAGACTCATCCCGTAATACTTCTCCGCCAGCCGGTCTACCGTAGTAAACCTCCCCAGTGAGGCATCGTAATGCCGTGCGCCGTAGTCGTACAGGTTCAGGCCTTTCCTTGCGTCAAGTTCCTTGCCGTTGTACTTGTAGGGTTGTACATTTCCCGTGCTTGCAAACACGCCGCCGAAGGGATAGTAGTGGTTTACCTCCTCTGCCGTTCCCGAAGGGGTGATGACTACCCGGTTATTTCCTTGATGGTCCTTCAGGTAGTAGTGATACTTGGCGTCCTTCAGGGTTACGTAGCCCTCTTGGGTGAGCAGGAGTTTCTGGATGCCGTTTTCATAGATCACATTGCTGCAGTAATCCGTTGTTACGGTGGCGCCGCCTGCCTTATGAACGGTGCGGAGCTTCGTTCCGTCCGCAGCATAGGTGTAGGCGATCGCACTTCCGTCGCTGAAAGTTACCGTGCTTGGCAAATGTAGGAAAATATGTGATAGGATGGATGAATTGGTTTTGAAATTAACTAAGCTATCCATAAATGACATTAAATAGCAAAAGGCAAGAAATTTAGTCTTGCCTTTTGCCTTAATCTTAAATATTAATACTGTTTATCAGATTGTTATGAAAGAACTTCCGATTTGGAGTATTACCACCATCTATTTAATATTTGGAAAAGTTGCAGAAGTGATCTTTTTAATAACAGTCTCTAAAAAATCAACATGCGGACTTATTATAGGAGCATAATCAACAGCTCCAGGTATTTCCAATTCAAATAAATAATCAATTTTGTTTTTCAATAAATCATACCTCCCTTTACCTGATAATTGTTTGATGTTTATATAGTGAGGTGGAATAATATTTGTCTGTATAATCTTTACAGTTTTTCTAATATCGAAAATCAATTGTAAAAAATCAGATGTTTTCATTAAATATTCCATTTCTATATTTCTTGCGAACACAGAGTTGGGGCTTACCTTTTTACCATATAAACAATAATCGTATTTCTGCCATTCTAATGAATTTTCATGATGTTCAATACTCCATACATATTTATAAGATGTATCTATGATATTTATTAAATCACTTGGAGTTGGAAAATCTAAAACAACTTGATAATGTCCTTTATAAATTTCTTTTATTACATTTGTTTCTACCATACATATATGGTTTAATAGTTATGATGTTGATCTAATTTTTTATTTTTCCCTGCATTATAATGAGCTGGTTGTCGACCTCCATCTAGATAATTAGCAGGTTTATCCTGTCTAATAGTAACTTTTTCTCCTTTAGAATTTGTATATTCATATTGTTTAATATTACGAGAATCTAATCCTGCTTTTTCGCCTTCTGGAGTGTTAGGTTTAACTGTTTTATCAGGTTGTTGTGAGCGAGGTATTCCATTAGCATCTTTAGCTTTTCGAAGAGCCTCATTGCTCGTTTTGCTATTAGTAGATACTCCACCATCAAAGATTTTAGTACTTTTTCTCGCATCTACTGCTTTATCCATTGTTTTTATGCCATCAGCCGCTTTATCCAAAGCCTTGGCTCCTGTTGCTCCCGCTTTCAAGACTTTACTTGTTCCTGCGGGAACATAAGGGATTAGCATAGCCCCAGCATCTAATCCTAAATCGGCCCAATTGGCTTTCGCCGCTTGGTGGTCGCCTTTTATGTGATTAACAATGACAGCACCAATATCATAAAGCACATTTCCAATATCCCAAATCGTTTCTATCGGAAATTTGCCTGTTGGGTCAATAAACCTCACAGGATTATTGTTGCAATACCCATACAGACTCATCCCGTAATACTTCTCCGCCAGCGGGTCTACCGTAGTGAACCGTCCCAATGCTGCATCATAATGCCTTGCGCCGTAGTCGTACCAGTTCAGGCCTTTTCTTGCGTCAAGCTCCTTGCCGTTGTACTTGTAAGGCTGCACATTTCCAGTTCCGGCAAATATGCCGCCGAAAGGATAGTAATGGTTCACCTCCTCTACCGTTCCTGATGGGTCGATGACTACCCGGTTGTTTCCCTGATGGTCTTTCAGGTAGTAGTGATACTTGCCATCGGCAAGGGTGATGTAACCCTCTTCGGTGAGCAACAGCTTTTGAGTGCCGTTTTCATAGATCACACTGCCGCAGTAGTCCGTTGTTACGGCCGCGCCACCCGTCTTATGAACGGTGCGGAGCTTCGTGCCGTCCGCCGCATAGGTGTAAGAGATGGCGCCGCCGTCACTGAAGGTAACTGTGCTTGGCAAATTTAGACAATTATATTGAATGGCAGTGATTTTTTTATTCAAATCTTTGGTTAAGTTGCCGTTAGCGTCGTAGGCGTACTCGCCTGCCTGCTTTGCACCGTCCTTGAATTCAAAGCCACCGTTGTAAGCGGAAGTAGTGACAGCATCGTCCACACGGTTCAATCGGTTGCCATCCAGACTGAAAGTCAGGTTGTCTATCAGTCCGTAACTGTTTGCACCCGTCTGCCCGAAGCGTTGCAGACCCCTGATATTCCCGTTCTTGTCATACCCCGTCACGTTTTCCGAGAAGCGGTTCGCGTTCGCATTGAGGGCTGCCGTTTCGCCGTACACGGCATTCAGCATGCGGTTCAGACCGTCGTAGGTGAACTTATAGCCGCGCACGGCGCTCTCATTGCCCGACTTCCACGTCAGGCTGCTGATGTTTCCGTTATAGCTTGGCGTTCCTGCGCCTGTGTTGTAGTACAGGTTCTGGTTGAACTTGGCACCCGTGATGCCCGTCAGCCAGCCGCGCACATTGTAAGCGTAGGTCAGCTTGTTGGCTGCTGCCCCGTGATGCTGCTTCGCCGACACTCTGCCGAAATCATCATAAAAGGCTTCATACAGTGTAACCGTAGCGTTGCCAAGACGGTGCTGCACTTTGCTTAAACGGTCGGCGTGGTCGTAGGTGTACGTATAGACTTCCGTGCGGGTAGGCTTCTTTATTGCGGTATGCGTATGCGTCACGGTGGCGGGATTTCCGGTAAAGGTATAGACCGTGTTCGTCACGTCATGTCCGCCGAGCAAGTTGCTCTGCACCCTTTGCGTCTCACGCCCTTTGAGGTCGTAATACTGTGCGACGTATATTTTCTCGTTGCTGCCGAGTACCGTAATCACGCTGCCCGTCAGTAACCCCTTTCCGTGTCCGGAAGCGTCTTTCGGAAACCTCCGGAACCCCGCGCTGCCCACGAAGCTGTAATCGTCGTAATAGTTTCTGAGGTGTACGACGGTGCCGGATGCGGAGTTTTGGTTCTTGCACTCTCCCTGTTCGGTCAGGCGGCTGAAGGCGTCGTACTTGTAATACGTCCAGCGACCGGCAGCACGTTGAACCCCGTCTTGCGAGAACGTCAAACGGTCGGCGTCGTCATAGACAGATACGACGTGTTCCACTCCCGGCATCTTTTTCCAGGTGCATCGGTTACGGTCGTCGTACCGGTATTGAAAGGCAAACTTTCCTAAGGCAGCCTCCTCCTGATACTTGGGTTGGAGTACAAAGCATAGGTTGCCGAGGTCGTTGTACACATAATAGGTGTCGTGTGACTCTTTGCCGTTCAGGCGTCGTTCCAGCAGCAGACGTCCCAACTTGTCGGTAAAGGCGTAGCCCGTATTCCCGTCCTCATCCGTGGTTTTCACCACGGAGAGTTGACCGGGGGCGTAGACTCCGGCAGCGGATAACGCATAAGACGAGTTCACGGAGTAGTGGATGCAGTTCAACGGGGCGGAGCTGCCGTTTACGAGATACTCCGTCTTTACCGGACGACCCGCATCGTGCCAAGCCGCGCCGGGGCCGTACTGCTGCACGACGCGTCCCAGCGGAGAGGCTTCGTAAACAGGCTCGTTGTAGGGGCGGCTGTCGGCATATCCGTTATGGCCGACGGCAATGGATTTCAAAGCAGCAGGTTCGACATAATTCGCCGTCACCGGGACAGGTAGCCAACTGTTGCTTTTACGGCCGAGGGCATCGTACTCTTGGAGGGTGGCAAGCATCGTTCCGGTTTGTACCCCGTTTTTTACCGCTTTTTGCACTGTTTGAAACGGGCGTCCTATGCCGTCATAATATGAAATGTCGTTCCAATGAGATGTACCCGCTTCGTTCAGCATGGTGCGGGTATTGATATAATTCTGCGTGGGCTCTTGCGCGCACAAGGCTGAGCATCCGCAAGCCAATAATAAGAAAAGAATAAGTTTTTTCATAATCCATCATTTTTAAGTTAGAAAGCTACTTCCAAAAAATTCGGTGAACCTACTTGACTGCCTTCGGCGGTGACTTTGACTATATAGAGTTCTACCATACTCTCCGCATAAATATTGAATAAGTCTAGTGAAACATTCGTCTTCCCTTGAGGTAATGTCAGTGTGAAATCTTTTTTGCCCCTTCCGCTGCCGCTATGGAAGTAATTACCTATACGACATTCAAAATGAGTGGTGGGAGACGCCGCTTTCACTCGATATTCCATCCTGAATTCTATCGTAGTAGGCTTCTGGCAATTGATGGTAGCTCGGGTCGATGCATCGCCGGTAGACGGAAACGAAGAATCGGATATGTTACTGAACTTTACCTGGAATTTGTTAATCGTAAAGCTACGGCTTTTCGTTATCTCTTCCTGCGTAATCAAATCCTTTACCGTGCACGTCAATGTATACGAACCCGCTTCTTTGAAAGTATAGGTCAATGTGTTGCCGGTAGAGGAGGCCACCCGTTTGCCGTTACTGTCTTTCAGTTCCCATTTGTAATCGTAAACATCACTGCCGCCCGATACATTCATTGAGAATGTTTGCGTTCCTTGGTCGTAAGAGGAAGCGCTGCTGCCGAACGAAGCCGACAAAGCAGAAGCCGTATGGGTGTGGTTATATATCAGTTCCTGTACTCTCTTGCCGTCAACATAGAGCTCTTGAAGTCTGCCCCATACATCGTAGTTATAGGTGTGCCGCAATCCGCGTAGGTTTTTCATCGCTGTCATCCCTACCAACGGATTGTATTCGTAAGTCGTTATCTGCGCCGAGGGGAAGGCTGCCGCCAACCGGTCGGCAAGGAGAGTGTCTTTTCCCATCGGCATCGGTTCATCGGCCAGTACGTCCAGTGTGGCAGCACCTGCATGATGGCGAACAGCGTCGAGCGAAGCGTTGACCATACGGATTACCGGATACTGGTAGCCATATCCCCACAGAAAAACTTCTGTCGGTTTACCCCGTTCAGTAAACGAAAGCAGATTGCGTCGCTTGTCATAGTCGTGAAAAGTGACAAGTGTATGGTAAGGTCCGTTGCCGTAAGCTTCTTCTACACTGCTAAGGGCATAAAATGTATTTTGGAACAAAGCATACTTGTTATGGCGGGTCTTGAGGAGTGCGTTCCCTGCATACTGCTTCTCGTAAATAACGGGAGCGACCATAAAGCGTCCTACCATTGCAGCACATGCCGTTTCTCCCATATTATCCGCAGGATAGCTGTATTCCGTACGATGCACCACTCCGTCACTGCCGATGGTTCGTACCTCCTTCAGTTGCTTGTTGTGGTCGTTATATACATAGTCCGTTTGCCGGGTGAGGCATTGAGAACCGGAATATTCTTCGACCACTTCGCGGGTCAGTTGATAGGGATAATAATAAAAAGCCTGTGAATTGCAGATGCCGTATTGGGAAACTATCAGCATTCGCACTTCGGCGGCATAGACAGCTTGCGCATCCATATTCCCCTTCACAGTGTAAGTGTAAGTGGTCTTGCGCTTCGGCAGTGTGTTTCCCTCGGCATATTCCGTCAAGCTTTGCAGCTTTCCGCGTTTGATGCGTTGGCTGGTATAGGCAAGCATGTATCGCAGCAAGTTCTTCTGATCGTTTGTCAATGCCGTTTGTTTATAGTAAGCATAGGTACCGCTGCCTAAAGTAGGCAAGTCGGGATGGTCGAGGTATGTGGAATAATCATATACCGTCTTTCCATTGCCGGTTCCGTGTGTCTCTGTCACGCGCGAATAAACGATTTCCGACTCGGAGAAAGAGTTGGCATGTACCACGTTGCTGGCCTCTGAAATGAACCATGCATTGATGCCGAGACCGATGTGTTCGAAATGCGCAAGGATGGCATACGTCTTTAAGTCGCTGAATACACCGCTGGAAATAGTTTTTTTCGTTTCCGGAGATTCGGTTTCATAAGTAAAGGTACGTACCTCTCCCGGCACATTCCTGATTTCCTTGATGCGTAGTCCGCCCACCATTCCCGATACTCTGTCGTTTACGATGTCATGAGAAGTAAACACTCGGTGCATGCGGGTTCCATATTGGTGGTTCTCAAACGTAAACTCCGTATATCCTCCTGTGGGATAAGTGATTCTTTTCAGCATGGCTTTAGAAGCACAATTAAAATCCGGTTGACGGTGAGAAAAGTCAACCTGATCAGGATTGTATACGTATTTTGAAGTTAGTAGTGAGCGATTATTGTCGTATCCGTTGTAATAACCGCGTAGATCGATTCCTCGTGTTTCAGGTCTGGGGAGGTTCTTCTGATCGGTATAGGTAAAAGAGTATTTCTCTTTCCCGCAAAGGATGTCTGTCAGGAACATCCGATACGATGTATTGTCATTGGCAACAAAGTAAGAATGATATAGTTTGATACCTTTCACTATGGTGCCGTTGTTGTTTGTTACGAGAATATTGTCGAGGCGCAAAGTTTTCTGATTCCAGAAATGTTTTCGGGTATCACAGAAGGGGTACTCTTTAGTCATATAATTGAATGTCACAGTACCTGCCGACGAACAGATCTCTGACAAATAAGCTACTTTGGTGAATGTGTAACGGCGTTTGAGAGTCATGCCGCTACCCGACCAAAAATTATCGGGGTAGTTCATGATTGTATTAGCGCCATCGGCATAATAGCAATTCTTCACAATATTGTCATCATCCACATATTGAGAGGTTTGTTTTTCATAGGTCTTATAGATGAATTCCACTTTTTCACCGTCCGGCGTTTCGATGGAGGTCAGATAGAAAGCATTGATGACTCCGTTGTAAGTATCTTCCATGAGGTCGTCAACTTCTCCTTCTACCAGACGCAGACGTAAAGAAATCTCCAGAGATTCCGGGCTGCCGCCGAAGGTATATTTGGTTCCATCATCCGTAGTGATGGAAATACTGCTGTCCACAGTGAATTGCCCCATGTGCTGAATGGCAAAGTTTGTCAGGTCAATCCGGTAGTTTCCGTCGCTTATTACTTTGGGTGTGCCGTCATGCGCTATGAAGAACTGCCCCCGGTGTTTGCCGAAGTTGAAAGAGAACATATCGGGTGTAGTCTCAAAATCGATGCCCTTAGCGGCCGAGGTAGTTATGTATTTCAGTGTACGTACCGAGTCTTCATTCAGTTTTCGGTTCAAATCCTTGATGGCATACCAATGTCCGTGCACTCCGTAGTTGGGGCGTTCGCCGAAGTTTGTCCATAGCTCGTCGGGAACGCTGTTCACGCTGCGCGTGATGACCCCGCCTGCCATCAGAACCCAGTCATGTCCCACCTTTCCCGAGTCTTTGTTGGGAATGAAGCCGGAGGCGTCGTATTGTAAGGTAATGGGGATTTCCAGATTATGCACGTTCAATTGATATAGCGGAATGCTGATATCGGGAGTTCCCGTATAATAAGATATCGGATAGGCTCCGAATCGGCCCAGAGAGGCTGCTTCGGGTGACATTACCGGTATGCTGACGTCGTAGGTCTGTCCCCAAATCGTTACGGACAGGAACAGAAGGCATAAGAGAGTGATTATTTTTTTCATGTTCGGTAAATTATAAAATGAGATGTTTTTGAAGAAAAAGGGGCTGCCTGTTTCAGGCAGTAGTCTGCATGCTTTTGGGCAAACAGTCCGCACGTCGTGGCAGGCAGCCCGCAGGGTGTCAGTCCGCCGTTACGGCGTCATCGCCTTCACTCCGAGCACGCCGGCAATGGCGGTGGCTACGGTGACGATTACTTTCAGAATGGTTTTCAGGGTGTCTTTACTTATTTTCATGATGTTTGTGTTTTTAGTTCTTTCCGTCCGTTCCCGACCGTGCAGCAGAGGGGCAGGCCTGCCGGAGTTGCAGTTCCGGACCTGCGCGCTTTCGGGCAGGCTTGCCGGTCGCTTGCTGCGGCCGGGAGGAGGGACGGAAGGATGGTTAATAAAAAAATGCGTGTGTGTTTTGTGTTTGTGTGTGCCGCCGGCTTACAACTCGCGGGCCACGTCGAAGCAGGGACATTGCTTTGTCCACTCGGCAGGCTCCACCGTGCCGTTGCCGTCGAGGTCGGGGCTGAGGTCGCGGTGGCCGCAGACACGGGCGTTGCGGAACTGCTTCAGCAGTTGGCAGACGAGCAGGCGCAGGGCCGAACGCTGTTCGGGCGTACGGGTATCCTTGGCACGGCCTTCGGCATCCAGTCCGCCTTCGTAGCAGATGCCCACGGAGTGGCGGTTGCAGCCTCGCACGTGTGCGCCGGGCTGCTCCAACGGGCGGGTGGATAGCACCGACCCGTCGCGGCGGATGTAGTAGTGATAGCCCGTCGTACGGAAGCCGCGGCGGCGGTGCTCTGCTTCGAGGGCTTCGGGGGTGAGGGCATGCCCCTCCCGCGTGGCGCTGCAATGCACCACGATGTGTGTGATTGTTCTCATACGTAGATAGTGTTTAGTGATGAGTGTTCAACGTCAGCCCAGTGGGTTTACGTTCTGATTTTCACCGCCCGAAGAGCCGCCCGAAGGGTTTTCCGATGAACCGTTATCTTCGGCCGGGGAGTTGCCGTCCGGTTTGGGAGGTGCATCTTTGAAGTCGAAGCGCACGCACTTCACACCATTCAGCAGCGAACGGGTGGCGACGGTGCCGTCGGGCTTGCGTTTGGAGGCGGGCATGAAGCGCACTCGTAGCGTGGATTGTGCGGCGGAGACCTTTGCGGCTTCTTCCACACCGTTCATGGTGGACTTCATCGCAAGGCGGAACGTGCCCAGACCATCCAGCGTGACGCTTTCGGAGGCTTGCAGGTGGCGGGTCATCACGGTGACGAGGTTGTCGATGACGTTTTTCGTGTCGCCGGTGGAGAGTGAGGAGAGTTCGGCTATCTCTTTCGCCACTTGGGTCGTGCTTATGTTTCCCGTCACCACCACACGGGGGTAGAAGAGTTTCTTGCCCTTTTTGGTGGCAAGAACCGATTGGAATGATTTGTAAATTACTGGCATAATAGTTCTCTTTTTTTAATGAATAGAATGTTGTTTTATTTATGTGTATCAAGCTTAATCACATTGCAAAGATAACGACATCCGAAGAGGAGGGCAAATTATAAACACCGTTTTTCTTCAAGAATTTCTTCAAGTTTTTCATCACGCTTTCATCACATACGGCTTGCCTCCGCATCACACATCAATCACACTTGCATCACATATCCGTTTATGTTTCCGTTGCCGTATTTCCATGTGTCTCCCGATGTTTTTCCACGATTTCACCGATGGTTTATCCTGTTTTCACCGATGGTTTTGTCTGCGGAATTATCTGTGGTTTTATCACAATCGCATCACAGCATAATCACAATCTTGCCATATCCTCATCACAATCCTACCGTTCCCTCTCGCCACAGGGTCTTGTCACGGTCTCATCACGTTTCCGATGCAGACGCTGTCACGGCTTTGTTTACGCAGCGTAAACTCTACTTGGCGCATAGGCTCAACAGATAGCGGCCCGGCTGGCGTATCTTGCCGCGACTCTCTCGCAGGGTGTAGAATCCTTTCCACAGCGGATGACCGATGATGCCGAAGTTGCTCTTCAGAATGATGGCGTACTGTTCTTGCGGAGAGATGCGCAGCTGCCGCAGGTTGAAGATAAGCCCGTCGAGGTTGCGGCTGATACCGTCGGCAGGTGGTTGCAGCTTCTCTATCTTCCGGTGATATTCCTCCTCCGCGGACGGAACGGCCGCGCCTTCAGTGTCCCCGGTTTCGGGGGAACTCTTGAGGAGGGGGTGTGCTATGCTATGCTGTGCTATGCTATGTGTACCAAATGTTGCATTTTGACCCTTAAATGTTACATTTTGGGGTTCGATAGGGGCGCAGACCGGTTGCGTCACGGCATCCTCCGCAGGTTGCGAAACAGCTTCCTGACGGGGTTTTTCGGCGTTTTTCTCCGGTTGTGGCATCTCTTCTTCGGCTTGCGTGTCGTCCACCAAGCTGTAGAGGGGGTCGATGGCGGACGATTTGCGCCGTTTGGTGCTGAAGAGGTACTGACGTTGTATCTCGGCAGAGGTAAGTATGGCGTACTGCTCGAAGAGTTGGGCGCTGAAGATGCCGTATTCCACAGCAAGGGCAAGGATGCGCTTCACGTCGTCGGCCGTCTTCTCGTAGAGGCAGGCGGAGAGGTCTTCGTAGAAGAGTTCGTCGGCGCATACGTAGTAGCCCTCGTCGGCGTAGATGCAGGAGAGGGCTCCCAGCAGGATGGCAAAGGCGCCGTCGCCCTCGCGTTTCATGATGCGGCGCACGAGGCGGTCGTGCATAAAGTCGGTGTTCATGGGGAAGTAGTCGAGTCCCCGTTTCTTGATTCTGGACATGGGTTTTAAAAAAGTGATTAATGAATTAACGATTAGTGATTAATGATGAGCGTTTGTTGATTAGGATGAGGATTTAAACGTTAATCACTCATCGTTATCAACGCTTCTTCTTCTTCTTGCCGTGTGCGCTTGCGCATCATGCTTTCTCGGACCACGGACAAGGCTTTCAGGATGAGCGACATGCGTTCTTCGGGGTCGGCCGTTTCGGTGATGACGGGATAGTGCCGGTCAGCTTCTTGGGCCAGTGCCCGGAGGCGGTGCCGAGCTTTGCTCAACTCCCGTCGGCAGGCCTTGCAGTAGCTGTCGGCAGCGAGGGTGCGTTTGTCCACGTAGAAGTTTTCGAGGGGTTGCTCTTGGTGGCAACATCCGCAGGTGCGGGTTCGTTTTTCAGTGTTTTGTTTCATCATGATTTTGTTTTGTTAAGAATTAATACGATAAGTTTTTCTTGTGGTATCCCTTGTGAGAGACACCTGTAGGTGGGTTTCGGTGGAGATATATCTCCACCGTGATACATATATATGCGGAGCGTGCTGCATCTATACTTCCCGGTCGGGACATCTGTATGGCGAGCCGGAATGAGGCGGAGGTTTCTCTGACGAGTAATTATTTTTCTTTCTTGGCAAGGTTTCGGAATTGGAAATGCAGGGTGTATCTTTCATATAATCTTTTCTTTTTATTTTGCACTGAATGGTCACAATATGTGTTTTTGTCTTTGCAAATATAAGAAAGGTTTTATTTAAGAAACAATACTTTTCAAATATAAATTTTCAAGGAAGAGTTCAAGGCGTTGATTATGAAAATGCAAACGATAAAGAGAAAAAGTCTATTCCTAAAATGAAACTGGTTGAAAAAAATACAGAGACGAATCTTATGTAGTTATTTTGGAACCAAGAAGAGATGGCGGCAGTTACTACCTTATAATTGCATATTCTTACTAACCGTTCGCCACTCACCGCTATTTCCGCCTGAACACGAGGAACACATACCCCGCACCGAGGCATGCCACGACCGTGGCGAAAGCGAAGAACCACCGGTAGCCCAGTTGCTCGGCCACGTGTCCGCTCAGCACCGACACGAGGATGCCGCTCATGAATCCTATCTCCTTCATGGAATAACCCAAATCCACCAGCCACGGGCGGCTCTTGTCGAGGTGTGCGGCCACCATGTCTATCTCCTTGTGCAACGCCCCGGCATACCGCCTCACGGTGTCGCCCCGGCGGGGCATCACGTACGAGTTGCAGCCGCAGTAGTGGCAAAGCCGATGGCAGAAAGGCATGTGCAGATAGAAGGAGATGTTTGCGCTACCCTCCGAGTTGCTCCGTTTCACCGCCTCTATATAAGATGCTCCGTCCGTAGGCCCGAAGAAGTTGGCAGGCGGATAGCTGGTGTAGCGCGGCACGGAGACGTTGTATTTCTCTATCGGAATCATTTGTTCGCTCTTATTGGCGGTTATTCATATAAACAGGTTCGGTAATACAGGCAGGGATATGTCTTGCCGATTGTTTCGGCACCAATCGTCTGCCTTTACAATTCGATTGCGGCGTTGATGCCGAACGTCAGGGGCACTCCCTTTTGCGCATACTTGGCCGAGGAACGGAAGTAATAGCTCAGATAGTCGGTGTTCGTCAGGTTCTTGCCCCACAGTTCAAGGCTGAAGATGCCCTTGCGTGCAATGATCTTTCCGCCCAGCAGCATGTAGAAATCCTGCACCTGCTCGTTGTCCTCTATCCAGTAGAGTTTGCCCGTTCCGGTGAGGTTGGCGCTGAAAGTCAGGCGGTCGAGTATGCGGCGGGGGCAGATGCTGTATTCTGCGTTCAACGCCACCGTATGGCGCGGAACCATCGGAATCATGTTGTGCGAATAATCGGTCTTCTCGTTCTTCTTGTAGTCGAGGAAGCGCGCGTAAGTGTATCCGTAATTGGCCTGTACGAGCCATCCTCCGGCGGGGCGCAGTTGCAGCGACGCCTCCATCCCCTTGCTTTCGGAGTGTCCGGCATTGCTGATGATATTTCCCACTTCGGGCACGGTTCTGCTTATCTGCTGATGGCGCCAGTCGATGTAGAACAGGGTCAGTTCGCCGGATACTTTGCCGTTGCGGGTGCCTGTTTTGACACCCACCTCGTAGTTTCAGTTATATTCGGGGGCATAGCTGCGCTCCTCGTCCTTCTGGAACGTCTGGTTGAAAGCGCCTGCTTTATAGCCCTGCGTGATGTTGGCGAAAGCCGTGTTGCGGTTGTCGAACTTATATTGTACGCCTATTTTCGGAATCAGCCGGGTATGGTTAAGGCTCGATGTGAAGTCTTTCAGATGGGTTTGCCTGCCGTCCGTGTGGTCGGTCTTTTCGCGGTTGTAGTCCACGTTGCCCGCCTCCTGCTTTGCGGCATCATACACGGCATACGGGTAGCCGCCCTGATTGGTATAGTCGAGCGAGGAAATCAGACGCAGGTTCCACCGTGCGGCAGGGTTCCAGTAAAAGCCCAGTTTTCTGCCGCCGAGGTTCATCTTGTCGGCTTTCCTGCCGAGGAAGGTGTTCTCGAAGTATCCGCCGTTGTGCTGGTAATAGCCGCTTACGTGTGTCCCGAAGCTGTTCCCCATACGGGTGTAGTTGGAGAACTGCGCCAACGTGTGGTTGTAGTTGCCGTAGCCCAACCTGACCTTCGTGCCCTGATATTCGAAAGGCGTGGGAGTATATAGGTTGATTACTCCGCCGATGGTGTTGCGCCCGTACAGTGTGCCTTGCGGACCTCGAAACACTTCGACGGCCCTGAGGTCGAGCATATTGGCATCGAAGGCCGATGTCTCGAAATGGGGAATGCCGTCGACGTAGAAGCCCACAGCCGCAAAGAAACGGGCAATCCTCATTTATTAGGAATTTCAGCCCCTAAAAGAGCGGTGCGGCATATCCACGGGGTGCAAAATAACGATTTTATCCATTTATTGGATTATTTAGGAGGGTGCGGCCGGTGTCTTTCTTCTACCTTTGCAAGTAGAAAAAATGTCATAAACCATAATAACCCATTTTATCATGAAAACAGTACTCGCTACATTGGGTATTTCCCTTTTCGTATTGACCGGCTGCGCAAGCCGGAAGCAGACCGGAAACGACTTCATCCGGGAGAACATAGACAACGCCGTGAAGCAGGAAACGCTCCAGACGGACATTATCGAGCAGTCGGGCAAAGTCCTCAATCCACGTACAGTGGACAAGGACGGCAACATCGTCTACGTGCCCATCGACGACTGGTGCTCGGGCTTCTTCCCCGGTAACATGTGGTACACCTACGAGCTGACAGGCGACAAGAAATGGCTGCCGCTTGCCGAGAAGTATACCGAAGCGCTCGACTCCGTGCAATACCTGACGTGGCATCACGACGTGGGCTTCATGATAGGCTCCAGCTACCTGAACGGATACCGCTTTGCCGGGAAAGAGGTCTACAAGCCGGTCGTTGTGCAGGCGGCGAAATCGCTCTCCACCCGTTTCCGTCCGGCAGCCGGAGTGCTCCAGTCGTGGGATGCTGACAAGGGCTGGCAGGCAGAGCGCGGCTGGAAGTGCCCCGTCATCATCGACAACATGATGAATCTGGAACTGCTGTTCGAGGCGTCTTTACTGTCGGGCGATTCTACCTATTATCATATAGCCAAGAAACATGCCGACACCACGCTGGCCCACCATTTCCGTGCCGATAACAGTTGCTATCACGTGGTGGACTACGACCCCGAAACCGGCGAAGTGCGCAACCGGCAAACGGCGCAGGGATATGCCGACGAATCGGCTTGGGCACGCGGTCAGGCTTGGGCATTGTACGGCTACACCATGTGCTACCGCTACACGCGCGACGCACGCTATCTGGAGCAGGCCGAAAAGATTTACGGCTTCATCTTCAACCACAAGAATCTTCCGGAAGACTTGGTTCCGTATTGGGACTTCGACGCTCCCGGCATCCCCAATGAGCCTCGCGATGCTTCGGCAGCCGCTTGCACGGCTTCCGCCCTGTATGAATTGAGTACCTACCTGCCCGGCAAGGGCTACAAGGAGACGGCAGACAAGGTGATGGAAAGCCTTGCTTCGCCTGCCTACCGTGCCGCAGTGGGAACCAACGGGAACTTCATCCTGATGCACTCCGTAGGCAGCATTCCCCACGGTGCCGAAATAGACGTGCCCCTGAACTATGCCGACTACTATTTTCTGGAAGGACTGAAACGTAAAAGAGACTTGGAGAAATGAAAACAGGATACGGCATATTGGCAGGCAGTGTGGCACTGCTTGCCCTGCAAGGCTGCAAAGCCCGGCAGGCGGCAGAAGCCGTCCGCCCCAACGTCATCTACGTGTTCCCCGACCAGATGCGCAATCAGGCAATGGAGTTCTGGGGGCAGGAAGGGTTTCGGGATAAGGTGAACTTCCGTAACGACCCGGTGCACACTCCCCGGCTGAACGACTTCGCACGGCAGTCGATGGTGCTGACTTCGGCCATGAGCAACTGCCCGTTGAGCAGTCCGCATCGCGGCTCGTTGCTCACGGGCATGTATCCCAACAAAAGCGGTGTGCCCCTGAACTGTAATGCAAGCCGCCCCATCAGTTCGCTGCGCGAGGATGCCGTGTGCGTGAGCGACGTGTTCGCCCGTGCCGGATATGATTGTGCCTATTTCGGCAAGCTGCATGCCGACTTCCCCACGCCCAACGACCCCGAACGTCCCGGCCGCTATGTGGAAGACCGCGTACCCGCATGGGATGCCTACACGCCCCCGTCGCGCCGCCACGGCTTCAACCATTGGTATGCTTACGGAACTTTCGACGAACATAAGAACCCGCACTATTGGGACACCGAAGGCCGGCGTCACGACCCGCACGAGTGGTCGCCGTTGCACGAGGCGGGCAAAGTGGTCTCTTATCTGAAGAACGAGGGCGGCGTGCGCAATCCCAAGAAGCCTTTCTTCATCATGGTGGGCATGAATCCGCCGCACAGCCCGTATCGCTCGTTGGACGACTGCATGGAGCAGGACTTCGACCTCTACAAGAACCGCTCGCTTGACAGTCTCCTCGTTCGTCCGAATGCCGACCCCACGATGCACAAAGCCGGAAGCGCGCCTTATTACTTCGCCTCCGTCACCGGCGTAGACCGTGCCTTCGGGCAGATTCTCGACGCATTGAAAGAGCTTGGGATGGAAGAGAACACCATCGTTGTGTTTGCCTCCGACCACGGCGAAACCATGTGCAGCCAGCGCACGGACGACCCGAAGAACTCGCCCTACTCCGAATCCATGAACATACCTTTTCTGGTTCGCTATCCGCAGAAGGTGAAACCGCGCGTAGACAACCTGATACTCTCTTCGCCCGACATCATGCCCACGCTGCTGGGGTTATCCGGCCTTTCCGACTCCATTCCCGCAGAGGTGCAGGGACGCAACTATGCACCGCTTTTCTTCGATGAAAAGGCCGAAATTGTGCGTCCTTCCGGTGCGCTTTACATTCAGAACATGGATGGAGAAAAGGATGCCGAGGGGCTGGTTCGTTCTTACTTCCCCTCGTCGCGCGGCTTCAAGTCGGCCCGCTACACGCTGGCGCTCTACATCGACCGCAAAAGCCGCCGCTTGGTGAAAAGCCTGCTGTTCGACGACGAGAACGACCCTTACCAGATGCACAACCTCCCGCTCGAACAGAACGCCGAAATCGTGAAAGAGCTTTGCGCAGAGATGGGCAAGGTGCTGAAAGAGATTGGCGACCCGTGGTATGAAGAGAGAATCTTGCCGGATATGATTCCGTATTGACAATGCTTGTATGCAGGGTAGAAAAAAGCCTTGACTGACAGGTTGATAAAAAAGAGAGAATATCTTAGGTACGGCATGTTGCGCCTAAGATATTCTCTCTTTTAATACGGGCCGCTTTTCATCAAACGGCTTTCACCCTTTTATACAGATTATAAACACTGAATATGCCGATAAAAACACAAAAGAGGAAACTGAACGAACTGACACCAAGCACCTGTCCATCGGCAACGACATGAAACAATACGATGTAGAATGCAATGTTGACAAAAGTATTTACGACAGTCGTATATGTACCTGTTTTGCGTACGCGTGTTGTCTCATCACGAAGGGGATAGGGGACTCCGCTCTGCGTTACTACTCCCGCTTCTTGCAGCTCATGGATTGCCTTTTCTCTTTCGGATGCTTCTGCCGGCAGATTTACGGCTTTACTCAGCTTTCTTTTCTTGCGGATATAATCTATCACCAACTGATTGTTGTTGTTGACGTATGTTTTCCGTACTCCGCCCACAGGAATAGAGACAGGTTGATAATACCTTAAAAAAGAAAGCACTAAAGAGAAGAGAAATCCGCCAAAGAGACTCGACAGATGTAAAGAGGCTGTTTTTATTTGCAGTAAGGAAAACAGTACAATCATCCATGCCAGCATGAAGTCGATGATATATACATGGTTTATGACATCGATTTGAAAAAAAGATCTGAACCATTTCCCGTTCAGCCTTTTTATCTCGTATGTGTGTGGGGTTATATATACCACTTTGTCTTTTAAAAGAATTTCTTCCATAATGCCCCTGTTTTATGTGAGGATGACGCAGAATTCATCACTTGTTCAGCTTCCACTCGCTGCCTTCCTTGCCGTCCTTAATCTCGAAGCCGAGGGCGGTGAGCTCGTTGCGGATTTTGTCGCTGGTGGCCCAGTCCTTGTTGGCTTTGGCCTTGGCACGCTCGTCGAGCAGCATGTCCACCACCTTGCCGAAGGCGGCTTCGCGGGCTTCGTTGGAGGCGTTGTCTTCTTTCAGTCCGAGGATGTCGAAGCTGAAGAGGTGGAAGGTTTCTTTCAGCTCCTTCAGGTCGTCGGCGGTGATGGAGTCGTTTCCGGCCAGAATATTGTTCACCATCTTGGCACCGTCGAAGAGGTGGGCGATGACAATCGGAGAGTTGAGGTCGTCGTTCATGGCTTCGAGACACTTGGCGCGCAGCGATTTCGCGTCTACCGTAGACGTGGCGGAGGGCACAATCTTCTCCAGTCCGCGGATGGCATCCATCAGTCGTGCCAGTCCCTTCTCGGCGGCTTGCAGGGCCTCGTTGCTGAAGTCCACTGTGCTGCGGTAGTGGGCTTGGAGGATGAAGAAGCGGATGGTCATCGGGGTGTAGGCCTGTGCCAGCAGCTTGTTGGAACCGGTGAAGAACTCTTCGAGGGTGATGAAGTTGCCGAGGCTCTTGCCCATCTTCTGCCCGTTGATGGTAATCATGTTGTTGTGCATCCAGTAGCGCACCATGTCGTCGCCCTGACTGGCCACGGCTTGGGCTATCTCGCATTCGTGGTGGGGGAAGACGAGGTCCATGCCGCCGCCGTGAATGTCGAAGTGCGCTCCGAGGTATTTCTTGCCCATGGCCGTGCACTCGCAGTGCCAGCCGGGGAAACCGTCGCTCCACGGCGAGGGCCAGCGCATGATGTGCTCGGGTTGCGCCCGTTTCCAGAGGGCGAAGTCGGCGGGGTTGCGCTTCTCCTCCTGCCCGTCCAGCTCGCGGGTGGTGTTGAGCACATCGTCGAGGTTTCGGCCGGAGAGTTTGCCGTAGTGATGGTCTTTGTTGTACTTGACCACGTCGAAGTAGACAGAACCTTCGCTCAGATAGGCATATCCGTTGTCGATTATCTTCTTAACCAGCTCCTCCTGCTCGATGATATGTCCGCTGGCATGCGGCTCGATGCTTGGGGGCAGAACGTTGAGCGCGTCCATCGCCTTGTGGTAGCGGTTGATGTAGTATTGCGCCACTTCCATGGGTTCGAGCTGTTCCAGACGGGCTTTCTTGGCTATCTTGTCCTCGCCCTCGTCGGCGTCGTGCTCCAGATGGCCCACGTCGGTGATGTTGCGCACGTAGCGCACCTTGTAGCCCAAGTGCTTGAGGTAGCGGAAAAGGAGGTCGAAGGTGATGGAGGGGCGTGCGTGTCCCAAGTGCGGGTCGCCGTAGACGGTGGGGCCGCAGACGTACATGCCCACGTGGGGGGCGTGCAGGGGCACGAACAGTTCTTTTCTTCTATTCAGGGTGTTGTAGACGGTCAGTTGATGTTCCATAACGCTTTCTTGTTTTGTAAATCGTATTCGGTTGCAAAAATAGAGATATATAATTGAATACGTAGACTTTTCGGAATGATTTATTGAGATTCTTGCATGTTTGTCTGCCTATTCTGCCTATTCTGCATAACCAAATTCCGATTTATGTCTCTTTATCGCTACGGCGCTTTTGATATTTAACGCGAATCCGGATAATCCGCAAACGCTTTTTCTGATTATTGGAAAAACAGCGATGGGATGGAGGAAAAATATTTACTTATTAGAGGATGTTTTCCCTCGCTCCGGCTCGCTATATAGATGTCCCCGACTGGAAGTATAGATGCAGCACGCTCGGAATATACATGCAGTTTGGTGGAGATATATCTCCACCAAAACCGCCTTGCAGGTATCTCTCGCAGGGGATTCCTCTCAAAAGCTCTACGGTATTATTAATTGACACATCGGCATGGAGCAGCTATGCTCGTCGCCCAAAGTAAGAAGGAATCCTCCTGAAAGACTTTTCGATAGCCTTTTCGGTTTGTGTGCATGGAAAGCGCAAATAATAGAAACAACGTCTCTATGCGTCGATTTCCACGTTGGAACCCACCATGGCATTGACTTGTGTACCGGCAGGAATTTCGGCGTTGCCGCCCTTTATCAGGAATCCGAAGAGGCAGCAGAAGGTCAGGATGATAGATAATGCCATCTGATTGTTGCCTTCGTCGTTCAGATTGCCGGCAGTCAGATAGATAGTGGTGCCGTCGACGGCTTTCACGCTTCTTACGGCGATTTCCAATTCACCTTGCATACCCAGCAGATTGTTCTTCTTGGCTCTTACCACCTGTCCCTGTGCGATGGAACCTGCCTCGATCACGGTCTTTCCATCCACTTTGATGTCGTTCGGCACTCTGAAGTCTACGATCTGGCCGCTGCGTGCACCGGCACTGGTGATTGTGCTCATGAGTTCCATGGGAACGATGGTTCCCGCTTTCAGCACTACCGTACCGTTAGGCAGGGTGAATGACATTGTAAGCATGGCGATGGCCATCAACAGAGTTACCGGCTTGAAGAATACCGATTTCATGAATTTGATAAACATAATGAGATTAAGTCTTTTAGTTAATAAAAATATTGTTAGAGTTCTCAAGTTGCTTGATTAACGTATTGTGCTTTTTCCGATTGTGCCTTGAAGCGCTGCGCCCCGCACCGTTGATGTTGCCTATATAGAACGACAAGGACATGAAACCGCATAAGCCGGCTACACCGTAGTTCTGCTGTTTGATGCTGGTGTAAGTGGCATATCCCAATAAAGAATTGATGACGAAAGCCGTCAGTGCGCTTCCTTTGTGCCCGGTGTAGAGATACCCTCCGCCGGGAATGATGGAGAGAATCCGTGCCAGCGCGGGGCTCTTCTTTTTTTGCCGTTCCATGCGGCTCAGTACCTCGAGGTTCTTGGCGGATAGTGTTTCCGGTTGTGTGGCCGAAGCTTTTGCGAAGTACTGTCGTGCCTCTGCAAACCTTTGGGCATCGGCCTCTATGATACCCCTTAGCGCATATGCCTTTTCGGTGGTCTCCGTATGCCCTTTTCTCTCTATGATGCGGTCGAGGATGTCGGCGGCAGAGGGGCGATTGTCGATGATGTAGTAGAGCATGGCGGCCTGCATTCCCACGTAGTCCGACTGCCGGATGTGTTCAGGAAATTCAGTCTCGTATTCGAATATTCCTTTTTCCATGCCTTGCGTGGCTCGGCGGCACAGCAACTTTTGCGCAAAAAGCGTATCGCTTGCCTGCGGATTGAAGAAGAGTACTCTTTCTATTTCGAGCAAGGCAGTCTGATATTCTTTTCTGTTGATGAGGTGATTGATGAATAGCCGTGTGTCTTCTCTTCCTGTTGAGCGTTTCAGTATGTCGGTGCCCGGAAGGGGGTAGTCTGTTCGGTGGGGGGTATGGTAGTATGGGTAGTCTATGAGGCTTCTGTAGCCATGCGGAGAGGCGATGTCGTAGAACTTCGCGTCGTGGCTGCACCTCATCATTCGGTCGGCAACCAACGTGATGGCCTCCGCAAACGGGCGCTCCTTGAAAACCATGCGGCCGAATGCCGAACAAGAAGGATACATGGCGCAATGGCTGTTCTTCTGTTCGCTGATATATTTTTGATAGAACCGGATGTAAGCATCTGCTGCTTTGGAGGAGTCTTGCGCCCAAAGCGGACAGATGGCAACGAGCAATAGTATGTAAAGCAATGTATGTTTCATTTTAGAATAACAGATTCTGGATACTCGGTCGGCGGCGCAATCGTGCTGTTTCTACCTGTTCAGTCGCAGCATCTCCTCCATGTACTCCCTTGTGTTGCTCAGTCGCGGCACTTTATGCTGCCCGCCCAGCTTCCCCTTGCTGTCCAGCCAGTCGTGGAACAGGCTTTTGCGGGCAACTACTACCTCCGGCAGTTGCAGAGCCAGATTGTTCTGCCGCTTGGCTTCGTAGTCGGAGTTGACTTCTTTCAGCGTGGCGTCCAGCGTCTTCACGAACTCTTCCATGCTGTTCGGCATCTGGGCGAACTCTATCAGCCATTGGTGGCGGCACTTGGCGTCTTTATCCATGAAGACGGGGGCGGCGGAATAGTCGGAAATCAGTGCGCCCGTGGCGGCACATGCCTTGGCAAGCCCTCTTTCCGCGTTATCCACTATCAGCTCCTCGCCAAAGGCGTTGATGAAGTGCTTGGTGCGTCCGGTGATGACAAACTTATAGGGATTCTTTGACGTGAACTTCACCGTGTCGCCAATCATGTAGCGCCACAAACCGGCGGAAGTGGAGATCACCATCGCGTAGTTCTTGTTCAGTTCCACCTCTTCCAGACAATAGGTACGCGGGTTGTCCATCCCCACGTCTTCCAACGGTATGAACTCGTAGAAGACGCCGTAATCTATCATCAGCAGCATAGAGGAGTCGTTCGGGTCGTTTTGTGTGCCGAAGTAGCCTTCCGAGGCGTTGTAGGTCTCCACATAGTGCATCTTACTGCTGCGGATCACCTCTTTGTATTGTTCGCGGTAGGGCGTAAAGGCCACACCTCCGTGGAAGAACACTTCCAGATTGGGCCATACCTCATCGAGGCTCTGCTTGCCCGTCTTCTGGAGTACGTGCTTGATGAGCACCAGCATCCACGACGGCACGCCCGATAGATTGCTTACGTTTGCGCGGATGGTTTCGTTGGCAATCGCCTCCATCTTTGGCTCGAAGTGCTCCATCAGTGCGGTCTGCTTGCTTGGCACCCGCACGAAGTTCACCAGCGGATTGATGTTCTCTATCAGTATGGCCGAGAGGTCGCCCACAAGGCTGTGGTTGGTATTCAGGTTGGGGGCGTGGCTGCCTCCCAGTATGAGTCCCTTGCCGGAGAAGAAGCGGCTTTCGGGGTTCTGCCCCAAATAGATGGCTACGGCGTCTCTGCCTCCTTTGTAATGCGTGTCCTGCAAAGATTCCCGGCTGACGGGCAGGAACTTGCTCTTGTCGTTCGTTGTGCCCGACGATTTGGCAAACCAGCGTATCTCCGAAGGCCATAGCAGATTCTGCTCGCCGGCACGCAGGCGGGTCACGTAGGGCTTTATCTCTTCGTAAGTCTGTATGGGGAGGCGGTTCTTGAAGTCTTCGTAAGTGAGGATGGAAGCATAGCCGTATTTCTTTCCCCATTCCGTATCCGTGGCCATGCCCATGAGGCGTTGCAACACGTCTTGCTGCAGTTTGCCGGCATGGTCGGCATATTGCTCGATTTCTTTCAAACGGGGAGAAAAATAGACTTTATTCAGGATTCTTGTAACATTCATCGTTCTTGGTGAAATCTTGTTTTAAAGTGCAAAAGTAATCTTATTTATCTTCTTCTCTATCTTTTTTCTCTTTTTTTTATATCTTTACGGAGAGATAAAACTGACACATCTTATGAGAATCGGAATTTTAACCGCAGGAGGCGACTGCCCCGGCATCAATGCCACTATTCGCGGCGTGTGCAAAACAGCCATCAATCATTATGGAATGGAAGTAATGGGTATTCACAGTGGTTTCCAGGGACTGCTGACGAAAGACGTGGAACTCTTTACGGAAAGTTCCTTGTCGGGCTTGCTCAACTTGGGAGGCACGATGCTGGGCACTTCGCGCGAGAAGCCGTTCAAGAAGAACGGGGTGATGTCCGACGTGGATAAACCCGCATTGATAGAGAAGAATGCCAAGGAGCTGGGGCTGGACTGCATCGTCTGCATCGGTGGAAATGGCACGCAGAAGACGGCTGCCAAGTTTGCCGCCAGAGGGATGAACATCGTTGGCGTGCCCAAAACCATCGACAACGACATCTGGGGAACCGATTTCTCTTTCGGCTTCGACACAGCCGTCAGCATTGCCACGGATGCCATTGACCGCCTTCACTCCACGGCCAGTTCGCACAAGCGGGTGATGGTCATCGAGGTGATGGGGCATAAGGCAGGTTGGATAGCTCTTTACTCAGGCATGGCAGGTGGGGGCGATGTGATTCTGATTCCCGAAATTCCCTATGACATCCATAACATAGGCCGCACCATCCTGAACCGGCTGAAGAAGGGAAAGCCTTATTCCATCGTGGTGGTGGCCGAGGGCATCCAAACCGATGGCAAGAAGCGTGCGGCAGAGTATATTGCACAAGAGGTAGAGTATGAGACAGGCATCGAAACCCGCGAGACTGTGTTGGGCTACATTCAGCGCGGAGGTTCGCCCACACCGTTCGACCGCAACCTCTCCACCCGTATGGGCGGGCATGCCACGGAGCTTATAGCCAACGGACAATTCGGCCGCATGATTACTTTGAAAGGAAATGAAATAGACTCTATGCCGCTTGAAGAGGTTGCCGGCAAGCTGAAGTTGGTGACCGAAGAGTGTGACTTAGTGGTTCAGGGGCGCAGAATGGGGATTTGCTTCGGATGATTCTTCTTCCGGTTCTGCCATAAGTGCTTTCTCCGTCTCTTCACCGGGGTTGGAGAAGTCGTATTCGGTGTTTTCGGCGCCTTCCGTCTCCGCCATCTCTTCTTTAACCTCCTCCACCTCTGCCGGGCTGTTCTGCTCTTTGGCTGCGAGGATTTCTTCCATGAAGTCGTTGTCGTTCTTGATTTTCTTCAGTGCCATTTGCGCGGCGTTCTGTTGCGACTCTTTCTTGGAGTATCCCGTGCCGGTGCCGGCCGACAGGCCTTCGATGCGCACTTCGGTGTGGAACATCGGGTTGTAGTCCTTGTCGAGCAACTGTTCGATAAGCTCGAAGGATACCTCCATCTTGTTCTTCTGGCTCCATTCGATGAGCCTCGACTTGAAGTTCACCTCTTTGCGCGACATTTTGTCGAGGTCGATGTGGTTTTTGAAAATCTTCTTCTCCATGAACTGCCTGCAACGGTCGTAGCCCCGGTCTAAATAGATGGCGCCGATGAACGCCTCGAAGGCGTTTCCATACATATAGCTGTTGTGCGAGGAGGAGCGGGTGGAATACTTCACCAGCTTGTCCAGACCGATTTCCACGGCGAGCTTGTTCAGCGTTTCGCGCTGCACGATTTTGGAGCGGGTGTTGGTGAGGAAACCTTCGCGACGACCTTCGAAATGCTTGTAGACGATGTCGCCCACGATGGCGTCGAGGATGGCGTCGCCCAGAAACTCCAGCCGTTCGTTGTTGATGGGGCGTCCTTTCTCCGAGCGCAGGGAGGTGGACTTGTGCAGCAGGGCTTGCTGGTAGACTTTGATGTTGCGGGGAAAGAATCCGAGGATTCTGTAAAAACAAAAATAAGACTCTCTGTCCTTGCGGAACAAGAGCCTTATTTTATCTATTTGGTTACGTAACACGACCGTATGTTATTCTTCGTATTTCTTGAAAATAGCACACGCGTTATGACCACCGAATCCGAAAGTATTGGAAAGGGCCACGTTCACTTCGCGCTTCTGCGCCTTGTTGAACGTGAAGTTGAGGTCATAGTCGATGTTTTCGTCGTTATCACCCTCTTCGTGGTTGATGGTGGGAGGCACAATGCCGTTTTTGATGGCGAGGATGCTTGCAATGGCTTCTACCGCACCGGCGGCACCCAGCAAGTGGCCTGTCATGGACTTGGTCGAACTGATGTTCAGTTCGTAAGCATGCCGGCCGAATACCTCTTTGATGGCTTTGGCTTCCGAAACATCACCTACGGGAGTAGATGTACCGTGAACATTGATATAGTCTACTTCTTCGGGTTTCATCTCTGCATCTTCCAGCGCGTTCAGCATCACGAGTTTGGCTCCCAGGCCTTCGGGGTGGGAGGCTGTCAGGTGATGGGCGTCGGCAGACATGCCTACGCCGGCCACTTCCGCATAGATTTTTGCTCCGCGGGCTTTGGCGTGCTCCAGTTCTTCAAGGACGATGCAACCGCCGCCCTCGCCCATGACGAATCCGTCGCGGCTTGCGCTGAACGGGCGTGATGCCTTTTCGGGTTCCTCGTTGCGGGTGGACAATGCGTGCATGGCGTTGAAACCGCCCACGCCGCAGGCGAAGATGGCTGCTTCGGAGCCGCCGGATACGATGGCGTTGGCCTTACCCAGACGGATGAGGTTGAAGGCATCGGCTATGGCGTTGGTGGAAGTGGCGCATGCGGAGCATGTGGCATAGTTGGGGCCGTGGAAACCGTACATGATGGAAATCTGTCCGGCAGCGATGTCCGAAATCATCTTGGGGATGAAGAACGGATTGAACTTCGGACCGTTTTCCTTGCCGGTCAGGGCATAGTTTCCCGCCTCTTCTTCGAAGGTGCGGATGCCGCCGATGCCGGCGCCGAAGATGACACCGATTCTGTTTAAATCTTCGTTTTCGACGTCGAGCCCGGAGTCACTCACCGCTTCTTTGGCCACGGCGATGGCGTATTGCGTGTACAAGTCCATCTTGCGGACCTCTTTGCGGTCTATGTATTTTGTTGCGTCGAAGCCTTTCACTTCGCAGGCAAACCGGGTTTTGAAAAGCGATGCGTCGAAATAAGTAATAGGTCCCGCTCCGCTGACCCCGTTCACCAGGTTCTCCCAGAATTCGGGAACGCTGTTGCCAATGGGGGTAACGGCACCGAGACCTGTTACTACAACTCTTTTTAATTCCATGTTTATAAACCGATGGATAAAGTTACTTAGAGTGTTCTTCGATGTAAGATACGGCATCACCCACAGTACCAATCTTTTCGGCTTGGTCATCGGGAATGGAGATACCGAATTCTTTTTCGAATTCCATGATCAGTTCCACGGTGTCAAGAGAATCAGCTCCTAAATCGTTAGTGAAGCTAGCTTCGTTAGTAACTTCTGATTCTTCTACGCCCAATTTGTCGACGATAATCGCTTTCACTCTTGATGCAATTTCAGACATAACTTTAAGTTTTTAATTAATAATTGGTTTTATTTCTTTAATTTTGCGGTGCAAAGGAATGAATATTTATCTTTCCTCGCAAATATTTGATGAATTAAATGCAAAGTTTTGCACATTTTTTACGCTTTTGTGCAGCAAAAGGAGGGTTTATGGGGAAAAATATTGCGGTTTTGGCATCGGGAAGCGGTACGAATGCCGAGAATATCATCCGCTATTTCCGCGAAAAGGGTTCGGCCCGTGTGGCTCTGGTTTTGACAAATCGGCAGAAAGCCTTTGTTCTGGAGCGTGCAAAGGGCTTGGGAGTGCCCTGTGCCTCTCTCTCGAAGGAGGAGTGGGAGAGTGGGGAGGCTGTTTTGGCCATGCTTCGCCGGTATGATATAGATTTTGTGGTGCTGGCGGGCTTCTTGGCGCGCGTGCCCGACAATGTTTTGCATGCTTATCCCGATAAAATGATAAATATACATCCGTCGCTGCTGCCCAAGTTCGGGGGGAAGGGCATGTATGGCGACCGCGTGCATGAGGCGGTGATTGCCGCCGGCGAGCGGGAGAGCGGCATCACGATTCACTATACCAACGAGCGTTACGACGAGGGCGCCGTGATTTGCCAACTGAAGTGCCCCGTGCTGCCCGAAGATACGCCCCAAAGTCTGGCGCAGCGCATCCATCAACTGGAGTACGAGCACTATCCGAGGGTGATAGAGCAACTGTTGCGGTGACCTTATGCGAGCATCTTTCCGCATCTCGTACTTCCATTCAAAAGCCTTTTCCTAACATACTGTTTTTCAGCCTTTGGTGGATATATACTTCCAGCACGGTGGAGATATATGTCCACCGAGCGGCATCTATATATCCAGCAAACGAGGTGTATATAGTGCTTAGCGATGAGGGATTGGCGATGAGTAGACAGGTGTATCTGCGAGACGAACCTGTGCTGCCGCTAACGTTACCGCTATCCGTTCACCACTACCCTATACGCTTCTTCTTCTCTTCGCAACGGATAGTCGCCCCGCAGCGCCTCGAACTGTCCGGGGCGGGCTTTCAGTGCGTCGCTGTCGCGCCGTGGGTCGTACATTTGCAGGCAGGCCTCGGCAAGCGAGGCGGCGGTGACGACGGGGTTCGGCGGTGGGGGAGGGGAAATCTGATAATCGGCCTCTATGTGGAAGAAGCGGCAGAGGGCATCCAGCGCCATGCGTGTGGCGTTTGCCTTGCCGTCGGCCGAGTAGCCGGCAATGTGGGGTGTGCCGAGCAGCACCTTATTTAATAAGGTAAGGTCGATGTCGGGCTCGTGCTCCCAAACGTCGATGACGGCATCCGAAACCAGCCCGTCCTCCAGAGCGGCGATGAGCGCACGGGTTTCGACCACTTCGCCTCGCGAGGTGTTGATGATGACAGGCCGGCGTTTCAGCGAGCGGAAGAAGCCCTCGTCCGCCAGATGGAACGTCTTGTATCTTCCCTCCTTATATAACGGTACGTGAAAGCTGATGATGTCGCACTCTTCGGCCAAGGTTTGCAACGACCGGAAAGCGGCCGTTCCCTCACGCTCCTCGCGCGGAAGGTCGTTCAGCAGTACGCGCATGCCGAGCCTCTGAGCCACTTGCGCCACTTTGCCGCCCACGTTGCCCACGCCCACAACGCCAAGCGTCAGTTCCGGCAGACGCATGCCCCGCAACTCTTGCAGCAGCAGGAGCGTCGATTGCAGGTATTGGGCCACGGAAGAGGAGTTGCAGCCGGGAGCGTTGCTCCACGTGATGCCTGCCTGTCGGCAATAGTCGGTGTCGATATGGTCGAACCCGATGGTGGCGGTGGCGATGAAGCGTACCCGGCTACCCTCCAGCAGACGGCGGTCGCACAGGGTACGGGTGCGGATGATGAGTGCGTCCGCATCTCTTACCAACTCCGGCGTGAAGCCTGCGCCGGGGGCATAGACCACGCTGTCGGCAATCTTCCCGATGGCTTCGCTGATAAAGGGGATTTTGTTGTCTACGATGACTTTCATTTCTTCTTATGTGTATATTACTTTCTCATACACCGTCATTATCTCTGTGGCTATTCTCTCCGGCTCGAAGTTGATGGCGTATTTCTTTCCTTCGGTAATCATCTTTTCCCTGAGCCCGGGTTCGGTGAGCGTGCGGGTAATGGCTTGGGCCAGTGCGCGGGCATCGGTGGGACTCACGTACAGCGAATGCGGCCCGCCGGCTTCTTCCAGGCACGAGCCTGTGGCGCCTATGGCAGGCGTGCCGCTGTTCAGCGCTTCCAGCAGCGGAATGCCGAAACCTTCGAACTTGGAGGGATATACAAACACGGAGGCCATCTGATAGAAGGCGGGCAGGTCGTCGAAGGGCACGTCGCTGATGAGCCGCATGCGGTGTTCCAGCCCGTTCCGCCTGAGGAAGGTTTCTACCTTATTGGCATAGCGGGTGCGCTTGCCCACGGCTATCACCTTTGTTTCATCGGGCAGGAAAGGCAGGGCTTGCGCCAGCAGCATCAGGTTTTTCCGCTCTTCGATGCTTCCCACATAGAGGATGTATTGTTCGGGCAGGCGGTACTTCCGGCGTACGCTCTCTTTCTTTTCGGCGTCGACGGGGCGTTTGAAGCTGGCGTCGCAACCCTGATACACCACGTCTATCTTCTCCTCGGGGATGTGGAAGAAGTCTATGATGTCTTGCTTGGTGCATTGGCTCACGGCGATGATGCGGTCGGCATTCTGGCAGGCCTTGCGGAACTTGTAGGCGTAGATTTTGCGGTCGATGTACGGGTAATACTCCGGATGGCGCAGGAAGATGAGATCGTGGATGGTGACGATGCTGCGCACACGGCGGGCTTTGCGTATGTTCAGGGGCAACTCGTTGCTCAGGCCGTGAAACAGCCGTATGCGGTCCTGCTCAAAGTCGGCGGTGACGCCCCATACGCGCCACAGCGAACGCAGCCTTTTCCAGAAGCCTGTGCGGGGGCAACGCATGTCCACGTTGTATCGTTGAAGGAGGTTGTCCATGCACGCTGTCTTTCCGGGATGGGGAACGTATAGCAGATACCGCCCCGCAGGGATGGTCTCGGCAAGGCTCTCGATGACGAACCGGCTGTAGTTGCCCAGTCCGGTTTTGTTTTGTGCCGCTCGTTTGGCGTCGAATCCGATTTTAAACATAGGAACTTTTTTTTAGGCACAAATATAGGTAATATTTGGATGTGGAGCGTCCGGCTTCGTTAAATTATCTATCTTTGCGGCGTGAATGGTATAAAACGATGGTATGAAAAATGACGTTATGACACGGTTGCGGCGTTTTCGCGCTTTCTTGCAGAAACCCTTTTTCAGCGACGGCCGCACCCTCTTCGCTCTGTGGCTCCTGCTGCCGGTGATTGCATCTTTGCTGAAAATATCGAAACACAACAATTACCTCATCTTCAGATATGTCTTCTGGCATACGACAGAGCAGAAACCGCTTTATGCGGCCTATGACGAGTATTGGGACACGAACCACTACGGGCCTTTCTTCAGTCTGGTGATAGCCCCCTTCGCCCTGCTGCCCGAGTGGGTGGGGATGCTGTTCTGGCACATTGCCTTGTCGCTCTGCCTCTACTATGCCATGCGGCTGCTTCCTTTCCCCGACCGCAAGCGCATCTTCCTCTACTGGTTTTGCGCCCACGAGCTGTTGTCGGCACTCTTCATGTCGCAGTTCAACATTGCCGTCGCGGCCATCATCATTGCCGCTTTCTATTGCATAGAGAAGGAAAAGGAGTTCTGGGCGGCGTGCCTCATCATGGCGGGAACGTTCGTGAAGCTCTACGGCATCGTGGGGCTGGCGTTTTTCTTCTTCTCACGGCATAAGGCCAGGTTCGTGCTGTGGCTGCTGCTTTGGGCGGCGGTGATGTTTGCGGCTCCCATGCTCATCAGCAGCCCCGACTATATCGTGTCGCAGTATGCCGACTGGTGGGAGAGCCTTTCGGCAAAGAACGTGGAGAACATGTTTTCGGGCTACCAGAACATCTCGCTGCTGGGCATGGTACGCAAGATTTCGGGCTGCGCCGCCTATTCCGACCTCTGGCTCATAGTCCCCGCCCTGCTTCTTTTCGGTCTTCCCTATCTGCGCCGCGAGCAATACAAGTACGCCTCTTTCCGCTATGCGCTGTTGGCTTCGGTGCTGCTGTTCGTGGTGCTCTTCAGCACGGGCAGCGAGTCGAGTACTTATATCATCGCCTTTGCCGGAGTGGGCTACTGGTATTGGTCGGCTCCTTGGAAGCGGTCGAAGTGGGACGTGGCGTTGATGGTTTTTGCCTTCGTGCTGACGAGCATGTCGTCGTCCGACCTCTTCCCGGCCTTTATCCGTAAAGAAATCGTGCGTCCCTATGCCTTGAAGGCATTGCCCTGTTTCGTGATATGGCTGAAGCTGGTGTACGAGATGTGCCGCGCGAACTATGCGCAACAGGAAAATCTCGTCGTCTGCGAGTAAAGTCCGTCGCTGCCTTATCTAAAGTAGGAAGAGATTAGGGGGAAATCTCTATCGCAGGGCTTGCGATGTATATCTTGCGCCTTGCGATGTACATCTTAGGGCTTGCGATGTACAACGCAGGTGCTAAGATGGAGTTCTCTCCCCTTGGCGGCGAATGTTTCCGGGCAGGAGTCGTCGACTTTCGGAAAGTATCCCGCGGACTTCTTTTCTTACGTCGAATATCGAATGCGTTGGGGAGAACGGTAAAGAGAGCCGGTAAAGAGTCTGTCTGTGCCGAACTTTCAGGACGGACGCTTGGGCTTGAGGAAGCGTTTGAATTGTCTTCTTTTCTCAAACCTGCCCAGTGCGTGCATCACCTGCTCCACGCTCTGCCCTGCATCCCATTGGCGCAGCGTGGCATATTCCTCTACGATGTATTGCAGCAAGTCGCGCCGGTGGGTCACCCGCTTCAGGTTGTCCAGACACTCCTTGCGTGAAAGCGAAGCCTTGAATACGGAGCGGTTGGTGTCGATGACGGAAAAGCGGAATCGCCCCTCCTCATCGGTGTGATAGAGGATGTTGGCCGGATTGGGGTCGCCATGCATCACCCCCTTGCGGTGCATGGATACAAGGAAAGAGGCCAAGGCCGAAGCCAGCCGTTTGTCGAAGTCGGTGCTTGTCACCAATGCCGGATGGAGCGATGGGTAATGGCATGCCGTGGATATGAAGTAGCCGGTGTGGAACAGTCCGTTTTTCCTGCATTCCACATACCCGATGCCTTCGGGTGTGTCTATCCCGATGGAGTTCAGTTTCCCGGCATACAGGAAGGCTCTTTCCGCCTTGCTTTTGCGCCAGAACGTATAAGCCAGTCGCTGGATGAGGTTCGGTGTTTTGTATCGCTTCACAATCCACTCGCCGTAGGCGGTATCGAATCTCTTGACCACATTGCGGCCTGCATATATCACTTCTCCCTCCTTCTCGAACGCTTCGGGCAGGCGGGCAACGAAGTCGGAAGCCGACCGGTATTTGGGCAGGACGATTATTTTCATGCGTTCACAGGATTGATTCTATCTTCTTTGCGATATCTTGGGCGGATATCTCCGTCAGGCAGGCATAATCACCTCTGAGGCAGGGCTTGTTGCCGAAGATGGAACACGGGCGGCAAGGCAAGTCGGTCTGCACCGCATTGTCAAGGCTTTGTCCCCATCCCATGAATCCGGCAAAGGGATGCGTTGCACCCCAGACGGATACGACCGGCGTGGCGGTGAGCGAAGCCAGATGCATGTTGGCCGAGTCCATGCACACCATCACTTCCAGGTGGCTCATCAGGGCCAGCTCGCCGCTCAGTTTCAGTTTTCCGGCCAGCGGCACCACGTTGTCGTAGGGCTTGCTCCAGCGTTCCAGCTTCTCCGCCTCGTCCTTTCCGCCTCCGAACAGGAATATCTTCCGGTCTTTGTTCGATGCGACTTCTTCGATGAGTTTTGTGAGGGTGCTTTCGGGCAATATCTTTCCTGCGTGTGCGGCAAAAGGGGCAATGCCTATCCAATGCCTGCCGTCGGGCAGACCTGCGACGGCCCGGAAAAGGTCCGCCTCTCCTTTGCCTTCGCCATAGATGGAGCGGAAGGCCGCTTCTGCGGGGAAACCCAACTGCCCGAACACATCGGCATAACGCTTGAAGGAGGACGTCAGCGGAACCAGCTTCTTGTTTCGCGCTCTTGTAAGCTCTTTTTTCTCTTTCCTTCCTTTGTCTATATGTGCCGTCTTCGTGCCGCGCAAGGCGAATAGGGTGCGCAAGAGTTTGGAACGGAGCACGTCGTGCAGGTCGGCCACGGCATCGTATCTCTCTTTCCTGAGCTTACGGAACAGGCGGAACAGTCCGCCCGCTCCCTTGTATCGGCCTACGTCGACACCCTGAAACCGTACGTTGGCAGGCATCTGCCCGAACAGGGGAGACACGAAAGGCTTGCTCAGTACGGTGATTTCCAACTGCGGGTATCGACGGGCCACGGCGTCGATGACCGGCACGGTCATCGCCACGTCGCCCAATGCTGAAAGACGGATGACGAGTATTCTCATTTCTTGCCGTAAAGAACCGGATTCAGGCTGGGGTCGTTATACATCTTCATCTGCTTGTACACCTTCATATACTTCTTTCCCGCTTCGATGTCGGCAATCAGTTGGTCGATGGCGGAGGAGAGGTCTTTTTGTTGTTCCAGCAGCACGTTCAGTTTGGCTTCGCACCGGGCGTGGTGTTCGGGAGTGGTATCGGTGCGCTCCGCTTCCTGACGCATGTGATAGATTTTGAGTGCGAGGATGGACAGGCGGTCGATGGCCCATGCCGGACTTTCGGTGTTGATGATGGCCTCGGGGCTTACCCGCACGTCCTTGTATTTGTCGAGGAAATAGCTGTCTATCAGTTCCACCAAGTCCGTGCGGTCTTGGTTGGACTTGTCTATTCTTCTTTTAATCTTCAAAGCCTCCGCCGGGTCGATGGCGGGGTCGCGTATGATATCTTCCAAGTGCCACTGCACGGTGTCGATCCAGTTCTTCAGGTACAGGTAGTACTCGATGCTTTTCAGTGGGTAAGGGTTCCGGATAGGGGTGTCCACATGGTCGTTCTTGTGATACTCAAGAATGGACTCTGTAAAGATGCGGTTGCCGAGTGTTGTAAAGCTCATAACTTCAGGGATTAAATGATAAACAGTTTATTGATGGACAAAACTAAGCAAAGTTTCTTACATATCCAAAACTCAGAGCCTGCTTAAGAGTTTGTCCGAACTCTCTTCAAAAGAATATCGGGCAAAAGTAAAACAGGCTCTCCGGCTTCCTTCGGCATACTTTTGAAAAGCGATGGTTTCTTCTCCGGTGATTTCGGGCGAGGGAGGTTACCCGAGGTCTCCGTACTTTCTTACTTTTTCGATGTCCGTATTGAGGTACATCCTAAAAGAGTTATATCCGATTTTCGGGGTCTGTTTTATCGGGGGAAAGAAGCGTTTCTTACCGGTTAATCACTTCTTTATAGACTTCCCAATATTGCTTCGCCGTATTTTCCCATGAGAAACTCAGTGCGTGGGCTTTGATTCTCTCCGGATCTTTATGGCCGTTGTAGAAGTCGTCGAGCCCTTTCCGGAACTCGCTTCTCATCACCTCCCTGTCGAAGTCGTGGTTGAAATAGTAGGCGTGCTCCTTTCCTATTTCGGGCAGGCAGGTGTGTGTGGAGAGGAACACCGGCTTGCCGTATTGCATGGCTTCGATAATGGGAAGCCCGAACCCTTCGGCTATGGAGGGGAACAGGAAAGCGGTGCAGTGGCGCAGATACCAGTGCTTTTCGCTTTCGGGAATGGCACCCGGCAGATGGATTCTGTCCGTCACCTGCCATCGTGCAGCCTCTTCGTAAATCTGCCGTACATACTCCGGAGAGTTGTGAGCGCCGGCAAGTATCAGTTCATAATCATTGTCTTTCAGCAGGCATGCCAGTACGTGGAAGTTCTTTTTGGGATACATGGAGCTGATGGAGAAGAGGAAAGGACGGGCGGGTTTTCGTTTGGGCTCTTCGACAGGACCGTTCCATACGTTGCATCCGTTGTATATTACCCTGACCGGCCTATCTTTCACGTCGAAATTGTTCAGGATGTCTTTCTTGGTCCATTCCGATATGGCAACGATTTGCGAAACCTTCTCTATATGTTTCCCTATTCGTTTGATGATGCGCTGTTTTTCCTCCTGCGGAACAGGCTCGTACAGATAGTTCAAGTCATGAATGGTTTGTACGATTCTGGTGCGGAGCGGCATGTAGCGCGTCAGCTGGCAGCACGAGTGCCACAGGGTGATGTTCGGGTTGTAGAGGAAATGCTTATGAAGAAAATGATTTGTTTTCATATACCGGTAGTCGTCTCCCCACAAACCGATAAGCTTTCTGGGCATGTAAAAACTCAAAGGATATTCAGGATTCTGGCGAGCCTCTTCGTGCAATGCCTGTGCCAGATAATTGCAGAAAGAGAAGAATCCGCAATTGGCATGCCTCATTCGTTCACAATCAAAGATAATCATAGTGTAAGCCTGTTGGGTTTTCTGATACAATCAGAACATATAGTTCTGAAAATGTTGCAAAGATAGTGTTCTTTGAGTATGTACTGACTTTTATTTCTTTCTTTTTTGAATATAATGTAGCATAATAGTATTTTTGTAGCCTGAAAGCAAACTCTAACAGCTTATGATACCTAAAGTAATTCATTTATGTTGGTTCAGTGACGACCCATTTCCGGTGGAAATAAAACTCTGTCTCGAGACATGGAAACGACTGTTGCCCGATTTCCGGGTGAGGCGTTGGACATATCAGGATGCCAAAGCCATCGGTTGCCGATTCATAGATGAAGCATTGGAAGCCAAGAAGTGGGCTTTTGCCGCCGATGCCGTACGTTTTTATGCCGTGTATAGCGAAGGCGGTATCTATATGGATAGCGACATCTTTATCAGGAAGCGTTTCGACCACCTCATACCCGAACGCGGATTTGTCACCACTTTCGAGAATGAGAACACGCAGTTGCAGGCGGCTTTCTTCATGGGAGAGAAAGGAAACCTGTTCTGCAAGGAGATGTTCGAGCACTATCAGGCAACTCCTTTCCTGAATGCCGACGGCAGCTACAACACCATTATATCACCGGTGGTGATGTTCGACATGGCGAGCAAGAAAGGCTGCCTTCCCGAAGACAGGGAGCAGCATCCGACTGATGACATCACCATATACCCCTCGCATTACGTGATTCCCCGTCACAAATACCCCTCCACACCCGATACGTTTGCAGAGCATCGCATCTACGGGAGTTGGAGGAAGCGGAAGTTCGGACGTAAACTGGAACTCTTCGTCAAGCACGTCTGGCTGACTATCCGTTTTTATCTTTTGAAGCGGTAGTCCGCCAAAGCGCAAGGGCGGCGGCAACGGTGTCGTCCATGTCGGCATAGGTGTATTGCGCCAGCCGGCCGCCGAACAGCACGCGGCTTTGCTGCCGTGCCAATGCCTGATATTGCCCGAAGATGCGCATGTTCCGTTCGTCGTTTATGGGGTAGTAAGGTTCCTTGCCCGGTTCAAAGGAGTCGGGGAACTCGTAGGTGATGACGGTGAACGGTTGCGTGCCGTACTCAAAGTGCTTATGCTCGATGAGACGCGTGTATGGCACTTCGCGCTCGCAGTAGTTCACCACGGCGTTGCCCTGATGGTTGTCCGTATCGTCCAGCCGCTTGTGCTCGAAGCGCAGGCTGCGGTATTCCAAGCGTCCGAAGCAATAATCGAAATACTCGTCGATGCACCCCGTGTAGAGAATCTTGCCGGCCATCCGGTCCAGTTCCTGACGTTGTTCAAAGTAGTTGGTGCTTGTACGCACTTCTATCCCTTCCAGCAGCGCATCCGTCAGTTTGTTGTATCCTCCTATGGGAATGCCCTGATAAGGGTCGTCGAAGTAATTATTGTCGAACGTGAAACGGAACGGGATGCGCTTGATGATGAATGCCGGAAGTTCGGTGGCGGAGCGTCCCCACTGTTTTTCCGTGTATCCTTTGATGAGGCGGAGGTATATGTCTTTTCCGCAAAGTTTCAAGGCTTGCTCTTCGAGGTTGCGGGGCGTTTCGATGTGGGCATACGCCGCACGTTGCTCTTCGAGCTTGGCTTTGGCCTCTTGGGGAGTGCGCACGCCCCACAGCCGGTAGAACGTGTTCATGTTGAAAGGCAGGTTGTACAGCTTGCCGTCGAAAAGAGCGAGGGGAGAGTTGGTGTAGCGGTTGAACTTTACCAGCCGGTTGACGTACTCCCACACTTCGGCCCGGTCGGTATGGAAGATGTGGGCGCCGTATGTATGCACATGAATGCCGTCGATATCTTCGCAGTAGATGTTTCCGCCGGTGTGCGGACGCTTGTCTATCACCAGACAGCGTTTCCCGGCCGCTTTGGCCTCGTGGGCAAAGACACTGCCGAACAGGCCTGCCCCCACGATGAGGTAATCGTATTGTTTCTTTGTTTCCATTCCCTTTAGTTCAATGCGTTGAAAGCCTCGTCGAGTGCCTGCTTTATGAAGTAGCCTTCGCCCAGCTGTCTGCCCATCTTCAGGGCGTTCTCTTTCATTATGCCATATTCTTCCTCGGTCAGTGCTTCCAGAGCATTGTCGATGTCGGCCAGCGAGTCTATGGCTATGCCTATGCGGTGTTCCGACACGAACGGCGCCATGGCGGCTTGGCTCCATACGATGACGGGAAGTCCGCTCCGCAGGTAGAACGATGTCTTGTGCGGATTGTTTATCCGCAGGTATTCCCCCCAGTTGCCCGAACATTCGTCGACGGAGTCACCGTCCCATACCAGCCCGAAGTCGGCTTCCACACGGTTTACAAACTCTTCGGAGTTCAGGAAGCCGTGATAGGCGATGTGCCGCCAGTTTTTGGCGTAAGCTTCTTCAAATCCTTTGCCGTAGATGTCCAGAGTCCAGTTGCGGATGTGAGGATCCAGTTTGTACAGGAATTCGTTTCTCCATCTCCCCAGTCCGCCGGCATAGACCACCGACCGGGGATGGTGGGGTGTGGCGTATCGGGCGGGTTCGGCCTGCGACAGGTAGTCGAAAATGCCGAGGCAATGCAGGGGCGACAAGCAACCGTGCCGAAGCAGGTGCTCTTTCATCTTCTCGTTGTGCACGATGATGAAATCCGTGCGCGACAGGAGGGCGTTCTCTTGCTCCGGCGTCAGCTTGTGGCGGCGGAAAGCCCCTAAATCGTGGATGACGGTTACCACTTTCGCTCCTTTCAGGTGTGCGAAGACGCAAGCCGTTTTGTAGAATTTCTTCATGGGGTATTGCAGGAACAGGATGTCTCCGCGTTTCATCTTCGTGAGGATGCGTGCCACCCCGCACACTTTGGCCGTGAAACGGGCCATCATGCCGTTCTGCTTCCTTGTCGGCGTCAGGTTCCGGAATCCCATTCCTTCTACGATGTCGTCAATGTCGTTTTTGGCCTTGTTGGCCGACTGTATGGCTATAAAGTAATTCATAAGCATCTGTTGTTACGCCTCTCGAATGAGAAAGAAAGCGTTGTTGTTAAGAAGAACAAAGCTAAGCAAACTTTCTTGCATATCCAATTCGCGGCCCGATTAATTTTGCCCTTACCTGTTTCGACTTGAATCATCGAGGACGGTTCAGCCGCTTTTCCGCCGATTATGCCCTAAACGACCTCGTCCGTCTTTCTGCCGGTTTTGCTTGGTTTGGCGGCGATGAGGGTGTGCTTGGTCTGTACAAACGCAACTCGGAAGTGTGGGTCAAGGCCAAATACAGCTTTTAGCAGTGTTTTGTTTCGTGCATTTTTGCTCGATTGACGTGGAAAAAACATGACAATAGACAGTTTGTGTGTGCCTTTCAGAAGAAGAGTGTGTATTGGCTTGATTTTCAGTGGATAATACTCTCCTTTTCTCTTTTCTTCGAGATGGCGTATGTTCGGCACCGAGGAACACGTCGTTCCACACCGAGGAACACCCTCTTCCTCACCGAGGAACGAGGCTTTCGGCACCGAGATACGATTTGCACCTGTCGTATCTATGTATAATATTTTACAAATGAGCGTTCCGGCGGAAGATGCCTATATGGGAAAACTCAATTTCAGAAAAAAAGAGCCATATCATTACTCAAGAAATAGAGTGTGATAGGGCTCTTTATTATTTATCTGTTACAACCCGTACTTTTCTAATGACTTATATTAGACGCATCCTTATTCAGCTTTATATCCTTTAGCTTTAGAGAGTAATAAATTGTGATTGCTCCATTAATAGGCCAAATAACATCCGTGTACAGGTGCTGGGCTGTGCCGCTAAAGACAATCCGCCGATTTTTGTACACCTTGTACTCGTCCTTCATGTTCTCTATCATGAGTACATCTGTTACCTCATCTCCTTGCTCAATTTCCGCATAGATAACCCACTTTTCTAATTCGTTGTGATACTTCATACTTCCTTCGAACGCGCTCAGTTCGATGGGCTTTTGCGGTTTCTCCGGATAAATCCGTCTTGTGGTGGGTTCTTCTTTGCTGCAACCGAGGCAGAGCGTCAGGCACAAGAGGATGCTGAAAGGAATAAAATGTTTCATAATGGTAAGGTTTTAAGTATAACATAAATCGCTGTTTAAAATTCTAACTGAAGTGCTACTCAATAATCACTCTTCGTTCTTGAGTGTAGGTGTTGTCAGAAACGACAATGCGATACTCTCCCGAAGTCCATGTACGTGTATCTATTTTCATTTCGTAGGTTTTCTCTTTCTTGGTGTCAGAAAAGAGTTTTACGCCTCGACCCGTATATACTTCAACTTTACTTATTGAAAGATTGCGGTTTGTCACTTCCGTTTTCTGCGTTACTTCAGGTTTCACCACTCGTATTGTGATTTCCCCTCTACTGTCATCAAAAGAGATATTGTAATAAGGAACGATTATCTCACAAGGAATTGTGAAGAAATTGGCGGAGGTTCCGCAATTGTTTTCTGTTCTGATTTTCAGCCAACCATCGGTACAATCGCCTACCCTTAAATTAAACGTGGGGTTTCCCTGCAAATAGCGATGTGCGGAAGTTACCATTTTAAAAGTGAAATAATTCGATGTGTTGTTGGTAGAAGAGTTATTACTTGCTTTGTCGGTATATTCTAACCTTAGCGTAAAGTCGTCCGAAACGTAAATAGGATTACCGTGATTCATATTCGTAGTCATTCCGGATTGTCCGTTTACAAACCAATACAAATTTCCTATGTAGGGCGATGGAGGACCGCTTGTGGCAAAGGTTGTCAGAGAAGTTGTTCCTGCCGGAGAAGTCAGCTCAGCCTCGATTGTATGGTATCGGGAATTCATTCCGTTGGAGTTCAGTGTGATAGTCGGCCCGTTATATGTATTTGTCGAGTTCGATAAAGGCTGGTCATCCATTACTGAAGAGGGGAAGAAGGTTTTCACTGTCCAAGAAACGCTTTCATTCGGAGATAGTGCGGAAATGGAATAGGAGGCATTGCTGCAAAACATTTTCGGTCCTTCTATTTTCTTGTGATGTATCACTTGCCGGAGAATGCTGCTCTGGTTAATGGATGCATGCATCCGTTGTATCTGTAAGGGAGTGAAATTAGTGCGGCATGGCTTATGGGAATATGACATCATGTTTGTAGGGTCTGGGTTGTAGCTGTCCCCATTTGCATCCACGCTTGTTCCTATGTATTCGCAAAAATATGGATGCCACTTTTGCGGATCGGCTGGGGTGTCGGCTATATAGTCACCGGCCGTAGTCGCATTGCTTCCGTTGACCAACTCTTTTATTCCGGGTTCTTCATCCCATGTCCCATGATGTGTATGATACAAGCCTAAGCAATGTCCTACCTCATGTGGCAGGGTAGAACCTTCGTGGTATCGTGATCTGATAATGCATGCGGAGGAAGGAATGTTCTTGGCTTGTCCTATGAATTTGTCTGAATTTTCTTCTGAACTAATAATATAAATGTCTATAGCATCTGGGTGAGGATTGGTATTGAAGATATTGGCTAACTCTGCCATTGTTCCGAGCGTGTTGTTATGCGCGTCAGAGTCAATATATTCATCGCCGGATAAACAGAAACTGATATTAGATCCGGAATAGTAGTTGTTTAAGGAACTTATCACTCCCGGTGAAACGGTAGTTTTATTAAGTCCATTTCCGGCGGAGCTTCTTATGACATGCACATAAACGTTCAGAAGATAGTTGCCACTTCCTATGGCACGTGATTGCGGTTCAAAGAACCATGCGGGAGGGGGAGGGGCGGGCGTTCCACACTTTGCGCGTGTTTTTATATCCTTTAGCTTTAGAGAGTAATACTTTGTGTATCCTCTTGCTCCATTATCCGGCAAATTAATATCCGTGTACAAGTGCTGGGCTGTGCCGCTAAAGACAATCCGCTGATTTTCGTACACCTTGTACTCGTCTTTCATGTTCTCTATCATGAGCACATTTACTACTTCATCTCCGGGTTCAACTCTCGCATAGATAACCCACTTTTCTAATTCGTTGTGATACTTCATACTTCCTTCGAACGCGCTCAGTTCGATGGGCTTTTGCGGTTTCTCCGGATAAATCCGTCTTGTGGTGGGTTCTTCTTTGCTGCAACCGAGGCAGAGCGTCAGGCAAAAGAGGATGCTGAAAGGAATAAAATGTTTCATAGCGGTAAGGTTTTTAGAGGTTTATATTAAAGAATGTGGCTCGACCATCTTTGCGCAGTGTAATGGACAGAAGCCAACAAAAGATATTATTACAAAATAACAGATTAAATATTAGAGAAACAAATATTTAGCCAAGTTTCTATAATTAATTTTGCCCATCGTGTTTTGCCGGGGCTTTGTAGAGGCATGCCTGCTTGCCGGTTGAGAGCGAGGGTTTGTGCCCGTAAGGACAGGCGCAAGTCTATGTCTTGACAAACACCGGACTTTGAGCCGGCAGGCACAAGTGTTTGTCGTGTCAGGCACAAGCCTTTGTCGCGTCACACACAAGCCTCTGACGGATGCCGGGAAAGCTGCTGATTATGAGGCGGTAAGGATGATCGTCTACCGAAAAAGGCTATTCCCCGGCATATCGCCCCAGATAGTCGAATTGTATCATGCGGTCGGAGATTTCGTATGCCTCTTGCGCATAGGCTGCTTCCTGCGGCGTGACGCTTTCTCCCTCCACCTTCAGTTGGGAACTGACGGCAAACCCTTTCTTCGAGGGGTCGAAGATGCTTTGCCCCAGCCCGCTCCAGCAGTAATCGTCGAGGCGGAGCAGGTTCAGCAGCGTGGGATACATGTCTATCTGCCCCATCACCTTGTCGTAGCGCATGCCTACGGGCGAGTTCACCACGATGAAGGGCGTAAACGTCTTGTCGGACACGACACCCTTGCCGCCGGGGGCGTTGCACAACTCCTCGCGGTGCGAGGCCAGCCCCTCGTGGTCGCCGGTGATGACGATGAGGGTTTCGGCGTATTGCGGCAGCGTCTTCAGGTATTCCACAAACCGTCCTATGGCCTTGTCCGTGTAGCGTGCGGTGGTCATGTAGTCGTTCATCTTCTGCGGGATGGCCGGGGAGAAACGCACCTCTTTCAGCTCTTCGGGCAGTTTGAAGGGGGCGTGTCCCGAATAGGTGACGAGCTGCATGTACACGTTTTCGCCCTGCTTCCATATCTCGCCGTTCTCTATCTTGCGGCGGCACTGTGCCAGAAAAGCGCCGTCGCCCGTGCGCTTGTGCGTGCCGAAGGCTTCCTCCAGCTTGAAGTCGTGATAGGCTATGATGGTGTCCGTGCCGAAGCTGTAAGCAATGACGCCCTGATTCCATGTGGACACCTTGTCGATGGTGAGGAGGTAGTTGCGCGAGGCTTTCTTTTGGTGCATGGCTTTCTGCAAGGTGTGGTAGGTATGGTCGGGGTAGAGGCTGCTGTACGTGCCGCTGTTGATGGGCAGCAGTCCGGCGCAGAGCATCAGCTGCGCGTCGATGGATCGTCCTCCTTTCACCTGCGTCAGCACACGGGGAGCATACAGGGTGGTGGAGTCCTTTATCAGCCTGTTGAGGCAGGGCGTGATTTCCTGCCCTTCCACTTCCGTCTCCAATACCCAGCTTTCGAGCGACTCGGCAAGGATGACGATGCAGTTGTTCCGTGTGCCGATGGAGTCGGGCAGGGCACGGTGCACGGGCTTCCGGCTCAACCACGCCTCTATCTGCTGCCGTGTTTCGGGGGTGAGCGTCTGCTTGCGGCTCATCAGGTCGTGGCACATATCTCCGAACACGGTGTACATGGAGGTGGTGCTTGCGCACATGTAGGCGTCTTGGCGGACGGCTTTATAGGCCGCGCCGAAACCGCCCTTCAGCAAGGTGGTTGTGGCGAAGAGCACGATGGCGGTGCCTGAAAGCACTGCGTAGCGGCGGTACGACGTGCGCTCACGCATCTGCCTGCGGCGCAGTGCCGGCGGAATGCAGGCAAGGGTTGAGAGGGGGAAAAAGGCGTCGTACCAACGGAAAGAGTCGTACACGCTTCCGGTGAAGTCGGCCAGATTGCCCGACAGGGCATAGCTGCTCAGGGGGATGGCCGTGTAGTAGGTGCGGAAATACATCAGGTTGGCCACCAGCAGCATGTCCATCAGCAGCATGACGGCGATTTGCGTCTTCCACAGCCGGAAGAAACGGTAGGGCACGAGCAGCAGCAGTGTGGCGATGACTTTCGTGGCGTAGAACTCTACGGTGGAGAACGAGGCGAACGTGGTGGGTATGCTCCAGATGAAATCGAACAGCAGGAACTTGAAGAACAGGGCGGTGCCGAACCAAAGTACCATCCGGTCGATGTTGGCGGGGCAACGCGTGAAGCGTGGTCTTGTCATACGAAATAAGAGTTTAAGCGTTGGTTTGTGCAGGCATTTTTCCCGTCACGGCGCAAAGGTAAATAAAAAGGAGAGAAAGCTTGGCGGCTTTTCCGGAAAAAGTGGACTTGGCGTACTAAAGGCGTTGCCTTTGTCCCGTATTTCCGTTTATTGTCGTATATTTGTCCCTGCAATCCACTAACAATTAGCAATGAAGGAATTTCTGCAACTGATGCGGCGTTTCGTGACGCCTTATAAGAAGTATATCGGCCGGGCCATCGTGCTCAATGTATTGTCTGCCATTTTCAACGTTTTTTCGTTCACCTTGTTGATTCCCATTCTGAACATCCTCTTCAAGACGGGAGATAATGCGCAGGCCTACCGCTTCATGGAGTGGGGTGCCGGAAGCCTGAAAGAGGTGGCGGTGAACAACTTCTACTACTACGTCACCCGTCTCATTGAAGTCTACGGGCCGTCTACCACGTTGCTCTTCCTGGGGTTCTTCCTCGCCTTCATGACGATGCTGAAGACCTCCTGCTACTTCGGCTCTTCGGCCGTGATGATTCCGTTGCGCACAGGCGTGGTGCGCGACATCCGGGTGATGGTCTACTCCAAAGTGATGCATCTGCCGCTGGGCTTTTTTTCCGAAGAGAGAAAGGGCGACATCATCGCCCGAATGAGCGGCGACGTGGGCGAGATAGAGAATTCCATCACCAGCTCGCTGGATATGCTGCTCAAGAATCCCATCCTGATAATACTTTATTTCTCTACGCTGATTGTCACCAGTTGGCAGCTGACGCTGTTCACCATCTTGGTGCTGCCCGGCATGGGCTGGTTCATGGGCAAGGTGGGCAAGAAACTCAAACGCAGGTCGCTCGAAGCGCAGGGAAAGTGGAGCGACACCATGTCGCAATTGGAAGAGACGCTGGGCGGACTGCGCATCATCAAGGCATTCATTGCCGAAGACAAGATGGTGGACCGCTTCAAGCAGTGCAGCGACGAACTGCGCGACGCAACCAACAGGGTGGCCACCCGTCAGGCGTTGGCGCACCCCATGAGCGAGTTCCTCGGCACACTGCTCATCGTGTTCGTACTGTGGTTCGGCGGTCTGCTCATTCTGGGCGAGGGCACTTCGATGGAGGCTTCCACGTTCATCTTCTACATGGTGATTCTATACAGCATCATCAACCCGTTGAAGGACTTTGCAAAGGCGGGCTATAACATCCCGAAGGGACTCGCCTCGATGGAGCGTGTGGACAAGATATTGAATGCCGAAAATCCCATCAAGGAACCCGCCCATCCCGTTGCCCTGACCGGTATGGAGCGGCAAATCGAGTTCAGGGATCTGTCGTTCAGCTACGACGGAAAGCGTGAAGTGCTGAAGCACATCGACCTCACCGTGGCCAAAGGACAGACCATCGCCTTGGTGGGGCAGTCGGGTTCGGGAAAGTCGACGCTGGTAGACCTGCTTCCGCGCTACCACGATGTGCATCAGGGTGAAATCCTTATAGACGGCGTGAACATCAAGAACTTCCGCATCCACGATCTGCGCGCTTTGATAGGCAACGTGAACCAGGAGGCCATCCTCTTCAACGATACGTTCTTCAACAACATCGCTTTCGGGGTGGAGAACGCCACGCCGGAGCAGGTGATGGAAGCGGCCAAGATTGCCAATGCCCACGACTTCATCATGGAAACCGAACTGGGCTACCAAACCAATATCGGCGACCGTGGAGGCAAACTCTCGGGCGGCCAGCGCCAGCGCATCAGCATTGCCCGTGCCATCCTTAAGAACCCGCCCATCCTCATCCTCGACGAGGCCACCTCCGCTCTCGACACCGAGAGCGAACGCCTTGTGCAGGAGGCTTTGGAGCGTCTGATGAAGACACGCACCACCATTGCCATTGCCCACCGCCTCTCCACCATCAAGAATGCGGATGAAATCTGCGTGCTCTACGAAGGCGAAATAGTGGAGCGCGGCAAGCACGAAGAGCTGCTGGCAAAGAACGGCTACTACAAGCGGCTGAACGACATGCAGTCGCTGGGATGATGGCTAATCGCTCAACGCTATCTCACCCATCGTCACTTTTGCCTTGCGGCCGTTGGGCGAAGTGGCTTCGAGCTTGACGTACCGGGCTTCCACGGCTTTGTCGAAGACCACGGTCTGCGGTTGCGGGTTGTGCATGATGTTGCTGAACTCGCCATGCGTGCGTACTTCCGTCCAGTGCTCGCCGTCGTTGCTCACCAAGAAGCAGAACTTATAGGCCATGTCGGGTGTGGCTTCGCCGTTGGCAGGGGCATAGGTGAAGCTTTTCAGCAGGCAGTTTTTTCCCAAATCGACCGTGAGCGGAGCCTCTGAGAGCAGCTTCCAGCCGTCGCGTTTCATTGCGTCAGGCTCTTTCGCCTTAGATGCCTCTTTCACGGGCCCGGCAAAATAAGCCCCCACTTTGGCTATGTTGGCTTTCAGGCGCGATGCCATCAGTGTGACGCGCAAGGCTTTCGCCTCTATGGCGGGGAAACGGAGCAGGCGTTTGTAGCCCACGGTTGTGCCTTGCGCCACTTCCGTCCAGCCTTCGGATGTAAGGGCTTCTACCTTGAAGGCCTCCACACGTTGCCCCCGACGGATGTCTTCTTGCAGCATCACGACGTTTATCCTTGCCTTCGTTTTCAGTTTGTACACGCGGCTTTCGCCCTCGGCAGGTTGCCACGGTGCGCTGCCTTTGCGCACGTAGTCGGTGGCGAATGTTGCTGCGATGTAATCGGCCAGTTCCTTGATGCGTGCGGCATCGTTTTCATGAATCCGTCCGCGGCGGTCGGGCGGAATGTTGAGCAGCAGCACGGAATTGTAGCCCACCGATTTGAAGTAAATATCCACGAGGTGGGCGAGCGGCTTCACCTTGTCGTCTTCCGCCGTATGGTAGAACCATCCCGGACGGATGGACACGTCTACCTCCGAAGGATACCAGAAGAGCCTGTCCACCTTTTGCAACATGTCGCGGCTGCCCAAGTCTTTCGACATGTTGTTGATGCCGAGCTGTGCAAGAGTTTTTTCCGAGTCGGTTGCCGTAGATGGGGGAAGCACCGTGGAGCTCCACTCCGTTTCGCGTCCCACGCCTGCCTCGTTGCCCACCCAGCGGATGTCGTCACCCATGATGGCGGCCACGGCTTTGGGTTGCAGCGTGTTGATTACTTTCATGTAGGCTTCCCAGTCGTACTCTTGCTTCTTGCCGTTGGGCCCTTCGGCGCAAGCTCCGTCGAACCACACCTCGTGCACCTCGCCGTAGTTGGTGAGGAGCTCGGTCAGTTGGCGGATGAAGAACTCGTTATAGCGTGGCGAATCGCCGTAGCATGGAGCGTTCCTGTCCCACGGCGAAAGGTAGACGCCGAACTTCATGCCGTACTTGTCGCATGCCGCGCGCAGTTCCTTCACCACGTCGCCCTTGCCCTCTTTCCATGGCGAGGAGGCTACGGAATGGGCAGTGGTGGCGGTGGGCCACAGGCAGAAGCCGTCGTGATGCTTGGCGGTGATGATGGCCATCTTGAATCCTCCCTCCTTCAGGCTCTTCACCCATTGTTCGGCATCGAAACCGGTGGGATTGAACAGGGCGGGGTCTTCTTTCCCGTCGCCCCATTCGCGGTTGGTAAAGGTGTTGATGCCGAAATGCAGAAAGGCCGTGAGCTCCAGCTTCTGCCACTCGTATTGTTGCGTAGTGGGCACAAGCCGTGCGGCCATTTCCACTTTTTGCTCTATCGAGGCATTTTGCGGAAACTCCACCTGCTTCACATGGTAATGTTCTTTTTCTTGGGCTGCCGCCTGCAACAGGCATAGGTGCAGGCAGGCAAGGAGTAGTGTTTTTTTCATCAGGGATAGTGTTTTTAAGAGCTTGCAAATGACATCGCAAAGGAGCATCCTGTCAAGCTCTGGGGTTATACATAAATGTCGCATGTCAAGGCAACGGCCGCTTCGCCGCTTCGGGCAGTGTCACTTTGAAGAACCTGCTGGGACGGTGCTCCTTCCGTATGATGCTTACCAGCTGTTCCACTACGTCAGGATACGAGGCGGCGACGTCATGGTCTTCGTGTATGTCTTCAGCCAGATTGTAAAGATGGGCTTGGAACTGGCAGATATACCCGTAAAACTCGTCCACGCCGCGTTTGTCCGGTGTGGAGGCGGAACCTTCGTAGCCTCCCGCCCACTTACCGAAAAGTCCGGTGGTATAGCCGTTGTTCTTCATTACTTCGGGCAGGATGATGTGTCCGGGGTCGTAGGGATGCTGCCCCACGATGCTGCAATCTTCGTTGTCGCCATACATGATGCGAGGCGCATCTTTCCAATACTCCTTATTGCCCCGTACTTCGGTATGTCCTGTGTGTTGTCCGGTCATGAGCGACGCACGCGACGGCGCACTGACGGGGCTGCCCGCATAGGCCTGCGTGAAGCGCATTCCTTCCGAGGCCATCCGGTCGATGTGCGGAGTCCGGATATAGCGTTGCCCGTAGCAACCCAAGTCGCCGTAGCCCATATCGTCACACAAAATAAAAAGGATATTGGGCTTTTCCGCCTGCCGGGCGTTGGCGCCGGTTGCCGCAAGCGCCATACATCCCCATAAAAAGGTTTTCCGGTTGTTCATGGTTTCTTAATGATTGTGATGTGCAAAAATAGGAAAAGAAAACCGGACTTCATCTATGCCTGTCGGAAAAAAACAGAGTCCGTAACACCGGCAGATGCAATATTGTCGCGAAGATGAGAAGTAAACGGGATGCCGTCCGAAAGATGATGAGACCTGCCTGAAAACATTCGCCGCCAACGGGAGAAAACTCTATCTTAGCGCTTGCGTTATATATCTTGCGCCTTGCGATATATATCTTAGCGCCTGCGATATACATCGCAAGCGCTAAGATAGAACTCCCCTCCTAATCTCTTCCTGTTTCAGACAAGGCAAAGAGAGGTTTTATCCGCTGATGAAAACTCTTTCTTGCACGGACGAAACCCATATCCAAAGCCTTATATCGAATATCGAATGCGTTGGCGAGAAAGATAAAGAACCTGAGTCTGAACTCTGCCTGAGTTCGGGATAAGAAGCAGGTCGACAGCCTCACACGGAGGCTTGTGCTCCAAAGTCGAATCCCATTGCTTATCAGATATTTAATATTGATTTGTCAGACACTTGCCTCTGACGGCTCAAACACCTGTGTCTGTCACGTCAGAGACTTGTGTCTGCCGGCTCGGACACTTGCCTCTGTCACGACAAAGGCTTGCAGCTGTCAGACAGGGCGGGGGCGGCCGGCCTGAAAGGCTCTCTTCTCTTCTGCCCAATCACCGTAAACCGGTGCATCCGGGAAATATCCGCCCGACAGGGTGAAGCCCCGCATCTTTAGCAAAGTAATCACTTATTCCGAACTCAGGTGAGGTATATGCCGGAAGAAACGGAAAGGGGTATCTTTGAGAGCCGTTGCCTGTTCCGTCATTTCCTTCCGAAGTCGGCGGGTACTTCGCCCCATTGTTTGGTTTCCCATTTCAGGATGGGGGTGGTGTAGGTGTTTTCGCGCAGCCATTTCTCGGCACGTTCTATCAACTCGAAGAGGGCTTCGCTCCGGGCGTTGCGCGGCAGTTTCGTCTTGCATTTCTTCTGCTTCACCCAGCTGATGGCATTCACACTGTCGCTGTAGATGGGCATGTCTATTCCTTTCTGTTTCAGGAGGGCAAGGCCGTGTACGATGGCAAGGAATTCGCCGATGTTGTTTGTGCCGTACATGGGGCCGAAGTGGAATACCTGCCGGCGGCTGCCCACGTGCACTCCCCTGTACTCCATGGCGCCGGGGTTTCCGCTGCAAGCGGCGTCTACGGCAAGGCTGTTTGCCACGACGGCTGCCGGAAGGGGGGCGTCCTGCGGCTTTCGGGCGGCCGCACGGGTGGGCGATCCCCCTCGCCCGATGTATTGGTAGGGCGAAGAGGCAAAGGCTTTTTCGGCTTCTTCGCGCGTGTCGAACGATTTGAATTTCGCCCCTTCGTAGCCTTTGGTTTGCAGTTGGCAGTCGGTCCAGGAGCTGTAAATGCCCGGCGTGACACCCGACCATACAACGTAAAATTTCTCTTTCTTCATAACTGAGGACAAAGGTAAAGAAGAAAATCCGAACAAAATCCCTCTTCAGGTTGTTTCTTTCTCGCGCACTGATGAATTTGCACCCTGACCAAAGCCTGCAAGGATGAACATGGAACATGCAGGAAAGATAGTTTGGCAGGCGGGTGGTAAGTTCGGAACAGGCGCTGCGAAAGGATTATTCAAATATAAAAAAGAAAGGAAAGAAAAATGGGAAGAACATTTGCTGAAGCCATGAAGCACCGCCGTACGTATTATTCCATCGGCAGCGGTTCGCCGGTATCGGACGGCGAGATAGAACGCGTGGTTCGCGAAGCCCTGAAGCACGTGCCGTCGGCTTTCAACTCGCAGTCGGCGAGAGTGGTATTGCTGTTGGGCGATGGGCATAAGAAGTTGTGGAACATCGTGAAGAGCACGTTGAAGGAACTCGTCTCTGCCGAGGACTTTGACAGGACGGAAGCCAAAATAGACGGCTGTTTTGCCGCCGGACACGGTACGGTGCTCTATTTTGAAGACACTTCTGTGATAAAGAAATTGCAGGAAGCGTTCCCTTCTTACAAGGATAACTTCCCCATCTGGTCGCACCATACTTCTGCCATGCATCAGTTTGCCGTTTGGACGATGCTCGAAGACCTCGGCCTGGGCGTCTCTCTGCAACATTACAACCCGTTGATTGACGAGGAAGTGCGCCGCACCTGGAATCTGCCCGAAGAGTGGCAGCTTGTGGCTCAGATGCCTTTCGGCACACCTACGGGCGAGCCGGGCGAGAAGAGCTTTGAAGACATGGACAAGCGTTTCAAGGTGTTCCGTTCTTGATCGCACTCTTCCGGCGGATTGGCCGGGAAGATGAAAGAACGGTTTGCGGAGAGGCTTTTTCCGGACGCGCACAACGCAGATGGTATGGTTCTTTGGTTTAGAGAGCCGTGCCACCTGCGCTTTTTTTCATCCGGGTGTTGATGGCTAAGGGCTTGCGCAGAGGTGTTCCGTATGCAGGTGGCACGGCTTCTGCCGGTCGGAGCATCCCCTCGCTGCACGAGTCCGGGCGGTGGCTGTTCGGGGTTTTGACAGACACAAGCCTCTGTCACGACAAACACAAGTCCTTGTGAAAACAGACACTTGTGTCCGTCAATCTTCCTTCACCGTGGGCTGGGAGATTAAATAAATTGTTTACCTTTGCGCGCATAAGGGAAGCAGATATGATACGTATTTTCTTGACCGGCTACATGGGGGCCGGAAAAACTACTTTAGGAAAGGCTTTTGCCCGCGAAATGCATGTGCCGTTCATCGACTTGGACTGGTACATTGAAGAGCGTTTCCACAAATCCGTCCGCGAACTGTTTGCCGGTCGTGGAGAAGATGCTTTCCGTCAGCTGGAGCGGAACATGCTGCACGAGGTGGGAGAGTTTGAAGACGTCGTCATCTCCACCGGCGGCGGCACGCCCTGCTTCTTCGACAACATGGACTACATGAATGCCTGCGGGCAGACGGTGTTTCTCGATGTGCATCCCGACATCCTGTTCCGCCGCCTCCGGGTGGCCACGCAGCAACGCCCCATTCTGCAAGGCAAGACGGACGAAGAACTGCGTGCCTTTATTCTGGAGGCACTGGAGAAGCGTGCCCCCTTTTACTCGCAGGCCCAATACCGGTTCGATGCCGGCCGTCTGGAAAGCCGCAGGCAGATATCCGATTCTGTGCAACGGCTGCGCAACCTCCTGAAACTTTAATTCCCTGTAAATGTGCATTTCTCGGCTGAAAAGGCTGAAGATATTGGATTAATGTGTATTTTTGTCCCCAATAGCAAATAGTAAAATGTCAAATAGTAAACATATTGGTGAAGTAGATGAGAAAATGGCGTATTGAAGATTCAGAAGAGCTGTACAATATAACAGGTTGGGGCACTTCGTACTTTGGTATCAATGACAAAGGTCATGTAGTGGTGACACCGCGCAAAGACGGCGTAGCCGTCGATTTGAAAGAACTGGTGGACGAGTTGCAGCTACGCGACGTGGCGGCGCCCGTGCTGGTTCGTTTTCCCGACATTCTGGACAACCGCATCGAGAAGGTGTCCTGCTGTTTCAAGCAGGCCGCCGATGAATATGGGTATAAAGGCGAGAACTTTATTATCTATCCCATTAAGGTGAACCAGATGCGTCCCGTCGTGGAGGAGATGATTACGCACGGCAAGAAGTTCAATCTGGGGCTGGAAGCAGGTTCCAAACCGGAGCTGCATGCCGTAATCGGTGTCAATACCGACCCCGGCTCGTTGGTGGTCTGCAACGGTTATAAGGACGAGAGTTTCATCGAGATGGCACTGCTGGCGCAGAAGATGGGCAAACGCATCTTTCTTGTAGTGGAGAAGCTCAACGAACTGAATCTTATCGCCAAGATGGCGAAGCAACTCAAAGTGAGACCTAATATCGGTATTCGCATTAAATTGGCCTCCAGCGGAAGCGGCAAGTGGGAAGAAAGCGGAGGCGATGCCAGCAAGTTCGGCCTTACCTCAAGCGAGCTGCTCGAAGCGCTCGACTTTCTGGAGAAGAAAGAAATGAAAGACTGCCTGAAGCTGATACACTTCCACATCGGCAGTCAGATAACCAAGATACGCCGCATCAAGAATGCCTTGCGCGAGGCTTCGCAATTCTTTGTGCAGCTCAACAAATCGGGCTTCAACATCGAGTTTGTGGATACCGGCGGAGGCATGGGGGTGGACTACGACGGCACACGCTCGTCTAACAGCGAAAGCTCCGTCAACTATTCCATTCAGGAGTACGTCAACGACGTGGTGTCCACCTTTGTCGACGCTGCCGACAAACACGGCTTTCCGCATCCCAACATCATCACCGAAACCGGCCGCAGCCTCACCGCTCACCACTCCGTGCTTATCTTCGAAGTGCTGGAGACGGCCTCCCTGCCCGAAATGGACGATGATTGGGAACCGGAAGAAGATGCCCACGAACTGGTGAAGGAACTGTATCACATCTGGGACAACCTGAGCCAGCGCAGCATGCTCGAACCTTGGCACGATGCGCAACAGATTCGCGAAGAGGCCCTCGACCTCTTCAGCCACGGCATTGTCGACCTGAACACGCGTGCGCAAATAGAAAAGCTCTATTGGAGCATCTGCCGCGAAATCAACACCATTGCCGGCAACATGAAGCACGCTCCCGATGAGTTCCGCAAATTAAGCAAGCTGCTTGCCGACAAGTACTTCTGCAACTTCTCGCTGTTCCAGTCGTTGCCCGACTCTTGGGCCATCGACCAGATGTTCCCCATCATGCCCATCCAACGGCTGGACGAACGTCCCGACCGCGAAGCCACCTTGCAGGACATGACTTGCGATTCGGACGGTAAGATTGCCAACTTCGTCACTTCGCGTTCCGATACCACCACGCTGCCTTTGCACTCGCTCCGCGACAAGGAAAACTACTATCTGGCCGTGTTCCTCGTAGGAGCCTATCAGGAGATTCTGGGCGATATGCACAACCTCTTCGGCGATACGAACGCCGTACACGTGTCTGTCAACTCCAAGGGCTACACCATCGACCAGCTGATTGACGGCGAAACCGTGGCCGAAGTGCTGGACTACGTGCAATATAACCCCAAGAAACTGGTGCGCACACTGGAAACGTGGGTTACGCAGTCCGTCAAGGAAGGCCGCATCTCGGTAGAGGAGGGCAAGGAATTCTTGTCCAACTACCGCTCCGGACTATACGGATACACGTATTTGGAATAGAACGGTTAGCGTATGGTGGTTAGCGGTTAGTTGGGCGGGGTGTATCTGCAAAGCGAACCAGCCTCCAAAGAATACCTTCACTTACCAATCACTAACCCCTAATCGTTAATCGCTGATGCATACGTTTTTTTTCTTCAAGAAACCGGAGCGTATACACCTTATTATATATGAGAACTGATTATCCGCATCGTGTCTGCGACTGTCTGCCGGAAGCCGGCACAAGGACATCTTGCGGATAATCGAATTATATGGAAGCAATGAAAGAGAAACTGACTGTTATCAAGGTAGGCGGCAAAATAGTGGAGGAGGAAGCCACCCTCCGTAAGTTGTTGGATGATTTTGCGGCTATCGGGGGGCATAAGCTATTGGTGCACGGAGGCGGACGTTCGGCCACCAAGCTGGCTGAAAGTCTGGGTATCGAAAGCCGTATGGTGAACGGCCGCCGCATCACCGATGCCGAAACCCTGAAAGTAGTGACGATGGTGTATGGCGGATTGGTGAACAAGAATATCGTGGCCGGTTTGCAGGCACGTGGCGTCAACGCATTGGGACTCACGGGAGCCGACATGGATGCCATCCGTTCCGTGAAGCGACCGGTGAAAGAGGTGGACTACGGCTTTGTGGGCGATGTGAAGCAAGTCAACGCCGTTTTGCTGGCCGACCTTATTTGCAAAGGCATCATTCCGGTGATGGCTCCGCTGACGCACGACGGCGAAGGCAACATGCTGAACACGAATGCCGACACCATTGCCGGAGAAACCGCCAAAGCCCTTGCTTCGCTGTTCGATGTCACCTTAGTGTTCTGCTTTGAAAAGAAAGGCGTGCTCCGCAATGAGAACGATGATGACAGCGTGATTCCACACATAACTCCCGACGAGTTCAAACAATATGTGGCCGAGGGAGTGATTCAAGGCGGCATGATTCCGAAGCTCGAAAATGCTTTCGAGGCAATTACCTCCGGGGTTTCCGAAGTAATCATCACTTCGGTTGCGGCTATCGGAGAAGAGGGAGGGACGAGGATGGTGCGTTAATGTACTTTCTTTTGGGCAAGCAAAAGAAAAAGTACATCAGAAGCAAAAAAAAATAGTATTTGCCTGTAACTTTCTGGATACTTAACCGTCAACTTATTAGAGATGCAAGAACTCAGCTTTCGTAATGATATTCTTCCGCTGAAAGACAAGCTCTTCCGGCTGGCTCTGCGAATCACGTTCGATAGGGCAGAAGCAGAGGATATTGTGCAAGAAACGCTGATAAGGGTTTGGAACAAGCGTGATGAATGGGCGCAGTTCGGTTCGGTCGAGGCTTACTGCCTGACAGTGGCAAAGAATCTGGCGATAGACCGGAGCGAGCGAAAGGATGCCCGCACCGTGGAACTCACCCCTGACATGGAGCAGCTCGCCGATGCATCGAGCCCTTACGACAAGCTGGTGAATAAAGAACGGATGGCATTGATACACCGGTTGATGAACGAGCTTCCCGAAAAACAACGGCTGATTATGCAGCTCAGGGATGTCGAAGGCAAGAGTTATAAAGAAATAGCGGTTGTCCTGAACTTGACCGAGGAGCAGGTAAAAGTGAACCTCTTCAGGGCACGGCAAAAAGTAAAACAAAAGTTTATAGATACAGAAGGTTATGGACTCTAAATATATAGAACAACTCTTGAAGCGCTACTGGCAGTGCGAAACCTCCCTCGAAGAGGAAGCGCAACTGCGCGCTTTCTTCAGCGGAAGCGATGTTCCCGCACATCTGCTTCGATATAAAGAATTGTTCGTATACGAGCAACTTCAGCAGGAGGTGCACTTGGGCGAAGATTTCGATGCGCGGGTATTGGCCGAAATAGAAGTCCCGGTAGTCAAGGCAAAGCGTTTGACGCTGGCGGCACGCTTCATACCCTTGTTCAAGGCTGCTGCGGTAGTGGCGGCGATTCTTTCACTGGGCAATGTGATGCAACATTCATTCTTTTCCGATGTGAAGGAAGTGGCCTCGGCCGATACCATAGGTAAACAGATTTCCGCTCCCTCGGTGGCTCTTTCCGGAGAGACGACCGTTGCTAAGGAAAGTCAGGTGATAGACAGCCTGCGCCTTGTGGATAAGGAGAAGGAAATCAAAGAGTAGATATTTTTCTTTGCAATTATAAAATAATATTTTCATTTGCTTTAAACATAATATAGTTAGTGTGCTTTATTAAAACAAGTTGAGGCTGTGAAGTTTCAATTCTCTCAAAACATTTATAGCAACTAACTAAGATAGACGGGATACCGCGAGATGCGGTGTCCCTTTTATGTTTTCATGCGCTTCCTCTCCATTGGGATGAAAAAACAAAAGGCTTCCTCACGGAAACCTTTTGCCATTCTCCATATTAGATGCTGTTTCTTAATATATAGGTAATTTAAGAGAGATTTTTGTTTAGAAGCCTGTTCTTTTTAAGAGAATGTGTCGCAGAAAAGCCACCTGCACTGCTATTATCAGGCGCTGATTTCATGACCGTTATCCTCTTAATCAAAGCTTGTACAATCCTTTTTTCGGGTAGTCCAATTCCGGATTGCCTTTATAGCCTACGCTTCCACTGCCACTGGTGCGCACTTTCAGGAAGTCGGTGGCATGGCATTTGATGCTGCCCGAACCGGTTACATTGGCGGAAACCCTCTTGGCAACAAAATCGGATGCGAATAAGTCACCCGAACCAGTCACGCTGTATGCGGCCTCCGGGGTGCTTCCGTTCAGAATGACGGTGCCCGAACCTGCTACGGATACGCCGGCCGATACAGCCGTCACATTGTTCAGTTTCATGTCGCCTGAGCCGGCAATGGAGGTTTTGAGGTTATTGCAAGTGATGTTGCTGCTGTTGATGTCGCCCGAACCGGCGATGGAGATGCTGAGGTCTGTGCAGGAAATGTTATCTCCGCTGATGTTGCCCGAACCTGCCACGGAGATTTTGAGTTCATCTGTTTTCAGTCCGTTGGCCAGCTCCACATCTCCCGAACCTGCCACGGCAATTCCGTTCAATTTCTCTGCTGAAACGCTAATCTCCAGCTTGTTGTAGGTTACGCTTACATTCTTCTTGAAGCCGATGTGAAGCGTATTGTCCTTCACATGGATGTCCAGCAGGTCTACGATGTTGTCCGAGGTGTATATCTTCACTTCCGGTTTGCCGGCTTTTTGCGTATAAGTGACATCCGGGCTGCCGGCTACGCTCAACTTGGTGAAGTTGTCCGTCTTGATGACCTTCGTCACATAGTTTTTGCTGGCTTTTACGGTTTTCCCTTTGAAGAAACCTTTCGAATAATAACTGTGCTGTTGCGAACAGGCGGTGGTGCAGAAAGCCAAGAAAGCGATTGTAATGATTGTTGTTAAGCTCTTCATATTCGTTCTTTTTTTGATTTGGTATTCGTCTTTATTTGTTAGACGCGGCTCGTTTCGTAAAAGTTGCATGCAGATGCGCTTTTTTTGAATGGAACTTCGTCGGCATACTTGATTCAATTTTCATGCCATGACACTAAAGTGTTGTGTATTAGTGTGATACTTTTTTGAGGATGTGTCCGTTATCGGACATTCTGTTCGCTTTTAGCGGGCGAATACTTGTTTTTCCGGTCAAATCTTCGTTCTTTTGCCTTGTCATTATGGAACATAAGGAACACATATTGGAAGACAAGGAGTTCGGGCCTATGCTTATTCGTGTCAATGTCCGTGCGCGTCGTCTCATCTTTCGGACGAGGGAAGACGGTGTCCACGTCACGGTGCCTCCCGGAACGTCTCTTGCCGAGGTAAAGAGAGCTTTGGAGGAGCTTCGTCCGCGCCTGAGGGCTGCTGCCGGAGAGAAACAGAACCGCAAGTCGATAGATTTGGATTACCGTATCGATACGGAGTTCTTTAAGCTTACTCTGGTGGCAGGGCAGAGGGCGCGTTTCCTGTCTCGTTCGGAGTTAGGCGAGATGCAGATTATCTGTCCGCCGGATGCGGATTTCTCGGACAGGAACCTGCAATCTTGGTTGCGCAAGGTGATTGAGGAGGCCCTGCGCCGTAATGCGAAGATTATTCTTCCTCCACGTCTGTATATGCTTTCCGTGAAGCACAACCTGCCTTATAAGAGTGTGAAGATTAACTCCAGCAGCGGGCGTTGGGGCAGTTGTTCCATGCGTGGCAACATCAATCTTTCCTATTATTTGGTTCTTCTTCCCAAGCATCTGATAGATTATGTATTGCTTCATGAGTTGGCGCATACCCGCGAAATGAACCACGGCGAACGCTTTTGGGCTTTATTGGACAAGCTGACGGAGGGCAAAGCGGAAGCCTTGCGCATGGAATTGAAGCAATATCGCACGGAGTTTTGACGTGTGCGTGCCTCAGGCTGTTAATGCTGCGTCTGCGGCAGCAGCTTCACCTCTCCGTTCTCTTTCTCGAACCGGTAGTTGCCTCCCTTCTCGCTCAATTCAAACAGGGAGAGCCTGTCGGTGAGGTTGTCCACAATCATCAGCGCGCTCTGTTCGGCAAAGCGTTTCACTTCCATTTCAAACGGTTCTTCGGTGATTTTCAGCCTTGCCAGCAGGCTGTCGTTGACGAGCAGTGAGAGCGAATCTCCGGCAAATCCTTTGGTCAGTGTGATGGTGTATGTCTCTGTGAAGTTCCGTTCTTCGTTTTTCTGTTGTTGCAACCTCATGCTCATGTAAACGAAGATGACGACTACAAAAATCACGGCGAAAGCAAGGATGCCGTTACCTACCATAAACTGCTTGTTGGTGTTCAGACGGTGTGCCATAGTTGGAATGTGTTTAGAGAATGCTGCAAATGTAGCGAATAAATTCGTACCGGCCGCTTTTTTGCCGGAGAATAGCGGATGGAAAAAGACGAGCGACGCGATTGCAAGAATGCTGTATCTGTAACAATCGTTTACCGTTTGGTTTCTGTCTCCGGCAACGAGTCGGGAGAGTGGGAAAAAGACCGCCCAGAAGTACTTCTGAGAGGGGGTAGGATCAGTATACGACTGATGTGGCTTCAGTATACGACTGATCATACATCAGTATACGACTCATGTAGCCTCGATATGGGACTGAGCTTGCCTAACCTTCTTTTTTTGATTTTTTATGGTTGCACCGGAATCTGTTTTGGTATGATTTTTTGAAAAGAAAGATGTGCTTCGGGAAGCCTCCCGCTCATTTTCAAGTAACCGGCAGATGATGCTTTTTTAAGCAGTTTTGATAATGTAATAATTCCAATTTGTGCTATCTTTGTCCCTGAAATGGTTTCGGGCGGATTTTCCCTCCGTCCGGATTAAAAGGGAATCGGGTGGAAATCCCGAACAGTCCCGCTGCTGTGAAACTCCGCCTAAATTTCCGGCACAACCTGTTGCCACTGCATTCTTGAAAACTGCGTTTGAGATTGCGGGAAGGCGCCGGAAACGAGGAGTTAGTCAGAAGACCTGCCATTCTCGAAAAGCCGCTTCCGCTCGTGGGATTAGGGAACGGCGGCAAAAGTGTACGAGTATTTTTTATTCAAATCCAAAAACATCACATGCAGATAGTTAAAAGGAATGGGACTGTGGAGTCCTATAACAGAGAAAAAATAGCCATTGCCATACGCAAAAGTTTTGTCGGCACGGGCAAGGACATTACTGACGAAGCCCTCCGCGCCATTACCGATGAAGTGGAGCAGTTCCTGAACCGGAACGAAGACAAACGTGCGGTGGAGTGCATTCAGGACGAGGTAGAGCGCAGTTTGATGGAACACGGCTTCTATGCCGAGGCCAAAAGCTACATACTTTATCGCTGGCAGCGCACCGAGCGGAGGAAAGCCCTCACGCAGATTGTTGACGGAGCGAAAGAAGAGGCCGTGGCCCATGTGCTGAAAGAGATACAAAACGACTTTACGGGCAGTGAATACAGCCTGAATATCTTGGCCGAGAAGTTCACAGGTTTCTGCAAGCCCGACATGGCGGCCGAAGAACGGCTGGCGATGCTCATTAAGGCAGCCGTGGAACTCACCACGCAGGAAGCCCCCGACTGGGAGTTTATCGCCGCCCGGCTGCTCGGCTTCCGTATGGCGAAAGAGCTGAAAGCGCAGGCGGAGAGAACCGGCATTCAATCTTATTACGATAAACTGAGTTTCCTCACGGACGCGGCTTTGTACGGCAGTTACATTCTCGCCTCCTACTCGCGGCAGGAGATAGAAACGGCTTTCGGGTTTATCCGTCCCGAACGCGACAAGCTCTTCAACTATTCGGGGCTGGACTTGCTCTATAAGCGATACCTCATCCGCACACGTTCGGCGGAACTGATGGAGTCGGTGCAGGAGATGTTTCTGGGCATCGCCTTGCATCTGGCCCTGCCCGAAAAGCACGACCGGCTGGAGTGGGTGAGGAAATTCTACGATATGCTGAGCCTGCTGGAAGTGACCATGGCAACGCCCACCCTTTCCAATGCCCGGAAGCCCTACCATCAGCTCTCCAGTTGCTTCATCGATACCGTGCCCGACAGCCTCGAAGGCATATACCGCAGCATCGACAACTTTGCCACCGTAAGCAAGTTCGGCGGCGGCATGGGCATGTACTTCGGCAAGGTGCGCGCCACGGGTGGAAACATCCGGGGCTTCAAAGGCGTGGCCGGAGGTGTCATCCGCTGGATGAAGCTGGTGAACGACACTGCCGTGGCCGTCGACCAATTGGGAATGCGGCAGGGTGCCGTGGCCGTCTACCTCGATGTTTGGCACAAAGACCTGCCCGAATTCTTGCAGCTCCGCACCAACAACGGAGACGACCGCATGAAGGCGCACGACATTTTTCCCGCCGTGTGCTATCCCGACCTCTTCTGGCAGATGGCGAAAGAAGACCTGAACAACCAATGGCACCTGTTCTGCCCCAATGAAATCATGACCGTGAAAGGCTATTGCCTCGAAGATTATTACGGAGAAGAGTGGGAGCGGAGGTATCGGGACTGCGTGAACGACCCGCGCCTATCCCGCCGCAGCATGAGCCTGAAAGACATCGTGAGGCTGATACTCCGTTCCGCCGTGGAAACAGGCACACCCTTTACTTTCAACCGTGATACGGTGAACCGGGCCAACCCCAATCCCCATAAAGGCATCATCTACTGCTCCAACCTCTGCACGGAGATAGCGCAGAACATGTCGGCCATCGAATCCGTCTCTACCGATATCCGGACGACGGATGGCGATACGGTGGTGGTGAAGACGGTCCGCCCCGGCGACTTTGTGGTCTGCAACCTTGCCAGCCTCTCGTTGGGGCACTTGCCTTTGGAGGATGAGGAGCGCATGCAGGAAAAGGTGGCAACCGTGGTCCGGGCATTGGACAACGTCATCGACTTGAACTTCTACCCGTTGCCTTTCGCGCAAATCACGAACCACCGCTACCGCAGCATCGGTCTGGGCGTCAGCGGCTATCACCATGCGCTCGCCCTGCGCGGCATCCGTTGGGAGAGCGAAGAACATCTCCGCTTCATGGATAAGGTGTTCGAGCGCATCAACTATGCCGCCATCCGTGCCAGCATGGAGCTGGCCAAGGAGAAAGGAAAGTACGCCTGTTTTGAAGGAAGCGACTGGCAGACGGGCAGCTACTTCGTCAAGCGCGGATACGATTCGCCCCAATGGAGGCAACTGGCGGCGTCCGTTGCCACAGAGGGGATGCGGAACGCTTATCTTCTGGCCGTTGCCCCCACCAGCAGCACCGGCATCATTGCCGGAACCACGGCGGGCATCGACCCGGTGATGAAACGTTTCTTCCTCGAAGAGAAAAAAGGAGCCATGCTTCCGCGGGTGGCGCCCGGCCTCTCCGACAAAACCTATTGGCTCTACAAAGACGCCTATCTGCTGGAACAATCGTGGAGCGTGCGTGCTGCGGGCATCCGCCAACGGCATATAGACCAGGCGCAAAGCATGAACCTGTACATCACCAACGAATTCACCATGCGCCAACTTTTGAATCTCTATCTGCTGGCTTGGGAGTGCGGAGTGAAGACCGTATATTACGTCCGCAGCAAGTCCTTGGAAGTAGAAGAATGTGAAAGTTGTGCATCCTAACCAAAACGAACGATTATGGAAATAAAAAAACTGAAAAAGAACGCTCTTTTTAATCCCGAAGGCGATATCGAACTCCGCTTCAGGAAAATGATTGGCGGCAATACGACCAATCTGAACGACTTCAACAACATGCGCTACAAGTGGGTGAGCGACTGGTACCGGCAGGCCATGAACAACTTCTGGATACCCGAAGAAATCAATCTCACTCAAGACATAAAGGATTATCCCCATCTGGAGAAAGCCGAACGCACGGCCTACGACAAGATTCTGAGTTTCCTTGTTTTCCTCGACTCGCTTCAAAGCAACAACCTGCCTACCATAAGCGAATACATCACGGCAAACGAAGTGAATCTCTGTCTGCACATACAAGCCTTTCAGGAGTGCGTACACAGCCAGAGCTACAGCTATATGCTCGACTCTATTTGCAGTCCGGAAGAACGTAACGACATCCTCTATCAATGGAAAACGGATGAACATCTGCTGAAGCGAAACACGTTTATCGGCAATTGTTACAATGATTTTCAGAATAGTCAGGACGGTTTCACGCTGATGAAGACGCTGATTGCCAACTACATCCTCGAAGGCATTTACTTTTATAGCGGCTTCATGTTCTTCTATAACCTGAGCCGCAACGGCAAGATGTCGGGCTCGGCCCAAGAGATACGCTATATCAACCGCGACGAGAACACCCATCTGTGGCTGTTCCGCAACATCATCTTGGAACTGAAGAAAGAAGAACCCGAACTCTTCACTCCCGATAAGATAGGCGTGTACGAAAGCATGATGCGCGAAGGCGTGAGGCAGGAGATCGAGTGGGGGCAATACGTCATAGGCGACGACATACAGGGACTCAACAAGCAGATGCTGGAGGAATATATCCTTTATCTCGGCAACCTGCGTTGGCACAGCTTGGGCTTCGGCTTCTTGTACGAAGACCATCGCAAGGAGCCTGAGAGCATGCGCTGGGTGTCGCAATACTCCAATGCCAATATGGTGAAGACCGACTTCTTTGAAGCTAAAAGCACGGCCTATGCCAAAAGCACGGCATTGGAAGATGATTTGTGATTCCTGTTGCCTCCCGCTTCTCGCTTTTTTTGTTTATTTGCCATATTCGCTCGGTGCTATCCCGAACTGTCTCTTGAAGCTGGTCGAGAAGTGCGGCAGTGTGCTGAATCCCGTCATGTCGGCTATTTCCGAAACGGTATATCTGCCCTCTTTTATCAGCTCGGCGGCGCGGTTCAGCTTGTAGGTCTTGAAGAAGACGCTGGGATTCTCGCCCGTCAGTCCCTTTACCTTGTAGTAGAACTTGGTGCGCGAGATTTTCAGCAGTTCGGTCATACGTGCCACATCCAGTTCCGGGTTCGACAGCTCGTTCTCCATCAGGTGGTAAAGCTCCGTCATGAACGAGTTGTCTTGGGGCGACAGCACGTTCTCCTCTATCTTGTCCGTTTGGGTATATCGGCTCAGGAGGTTGCGCACTTTTTCCCGGTTCTTTAGTTGCGACTTGATGAGCGCCAGCAAGTAGTTAGGCTCAAAAGGTTTCGTCACGTATGCGTCCGCTCCGGTGTCAAGCCCTTCCACTTGGCTCTCTACCGTGGCTTTGGCTGTCACCAATATCACGGGGATATGGCAGAGCTGCAAGTCTTCCTTTATCTGGCGGCAGAGGTCGTAACCGGTTCGTCCGGGCATCACCACGTCGCTCAGCACAAGGTCGGGGGCTTCTTCGCTCATGGCCTTGAAAGCGCTGTCGGCATCGAAGCGGCAGACAATCTTATAGAAGGGCGACAGCAAGGCTTTCAGGTAATGAGCCACTTCGGTGTCGTCGTCCACCACTAACAAGGTCTGCTTCTTGCCATCTTCCGTATCTTCCAATCGGAATTGCTCTTGGGTTTGCAGCGGGAATGCCATGCTCTGCTCTTCTTCGGAGGGGGTGCGCTCTTCGGGACTATATGCAAGGTCGTTCACCGGCAGCAGCAGGGTGAAGACGGCTCCACCTCCTTCACTGCGGTTGCCGGCCTTCAGGTAGCCGTGGTGAAGCAGAGCCAGGCTGCGGGCGTAGTACAAGCCTATGCCGGTGCCCCAGTTGTAGGTTCCGCCGGTTTGGTTGTTCAGTTGGTAGTAACGCTCAAATACCTTCTCCAACTGCTCTTGAGGAATGCCGTTGCCACTGTCTGCCACGGATATCTTGACGTATTGCGTATCGACGTCCTTTTCCGTCAGAGAGAAGATGCGTCCGGCCTCTTCGCGCGTCACGACGTCGAAGCAAAGCTCCACCTTTCCTCCGTTAGGAGTGAACTTTAAGGCATTGGAAAGGAGATTGCCCACAATCTTATCCAGCTTATCCACATCCAACCACATTAGGAAGCTGTCCTCTAACCCGTAAGTATTCAAGGTGATACCCTTCTCGTTGGCATTGATGCGGAAAATGTCCACGAAATGTTGCAATTGCGAGATTATATCCGTCCGCCTCACTTGTAGTTTCAGGGTATCGTTCTCTAACTTGTTGAAGTCCATCAGTTGGTTTACGAGCCTCAGCATGCGCCTCACGCTGCGTTGAACGATGTAGAGCAACTGCTTGTTTTCGTCCTCTATCTTGGGATTTTCGCATAATTGCGTCACCGGGCCCGAAATCATGGTGAGCGGTGTGCGGAATTCGTGCGAGATGTTGGCAAAGAAACTCATGTTCATCTTGTTCACCCGTTGTTCCTGTTCCTTCTCCAATTGGGCGCGCCGGGCTGCTTCTTTTTCTTGTTTGATGCGCAGCCCGAAGCGGATGAAGAAGCCGATGATGGTGGTGGCAACAAGCAGGTAGAGACACCATGCCCACCACGTCATCCATGGGGCAGGTTTCACGATGACGCGTATGGAGTTTTCCGTTTCCACGATGCTTTTGTCGTTGTTGGTAATCTTCACTTTGAAGGTGTAAGTTCCTGCGGGAAGATTGGCATAATAGGCCTCGCGGTTGTTGCGGGCGTCTATCCAGTATTTGTCGAAACCCTCCATACAGTAATAATAGTGCACGCGTTCATGCTCGCAGTAGTCCAATGCCGCAAAGGAGATACTGAACCCGTTTTCGTTGTGATTCAGCCGTATGTCGGGCCTGTACGAAAGGTGCTTGTCGATGTTTTTGCCGTCTTGCGGGTGTGCTGTTCGGTTGTGAATCTTCAGATCCTCGAAGAGCAGCGGTATGCTTCGCTTGCTGCTCACGTCGATGGGATTGAAGAAAGTCAGGCCGTGCGTACCGCCGAATACCAGTGTCCCGTCGGGCAGTCGGCACGAACAACGGTCGTAGAATTGGTTGCCGCCTATGCCGTCAGCAGCATAGTAATTGGTGAATTTCTCTACCGTGCGGTCATACTTGCCCAATCCGTATTGTGTGCCAACCCAGATATTGCCTTGTGCGTCTTCCTCAATGCTCGATATGTCCAGACAAGGCGTTCCCTCCACCGTCCGCAGTTTGCCGGTGGCTGGAGAGTAATGCAGTAATCCGTTGCTGACGGTACCTATCCAAATATCCTCCCGGCTGTCTTTGACGAGAGCCGTCGGGATGAAGACCGAACGCCGTATGCAAGCCTTCCACTCTTCTTCGCCGAAGGGATTGTCTTCATTCCTCCAAGTGTCCGGGTTTATCTGCTTTATAGGATTCATGAAAGAGGCCACCCATATCTTCCCGTTGCTCAGTGGCAGTATGCCGGGGATGAACGTGCCCATCTGCGGGAACGTCTGCACCGGTGTGAACGTTTTCTCATTCTGCCTCATAGCATAGAACAGATAGCTCAATGTCCCCACCCAGAGCGTGCCCCGGCTGTCTTGGGCAAAAGACATCGGCATAAAAACGTCGTAGGTGCTTTCGGCTTGCAACACGCCGTTCAGGTAACGGCACTTCAGCACCTTGCTTGCAAGGAGTGCGCCCAACCAGATGTTGTTATCGTTGTCCACGAAGATGTGCGTCACATCTGTTTTCTCCGAATAGTCCTGTTTGAAGAGCTGCCGCATGTCTATCCGTTTCACCTCCTTGCTGTCCATGTTGTACATATACATTCCGTCCGACAGGGTGGCTATCCAGAGGTTCCGTTCCTTGTCCACAGCCACGGATTTCACCGACTTGTTCTCCAAGCACGATTTAAGGTAGTTGTTGGTGTTGAAACGCTCCTTGTAGTTGTAGCACACGGTGTAACCCTGATCTACGGAACCTATCCAGAGGTTCTTCTGCGAGTCGGTGAACATCTTGCTTATGTTGAAGCGAGGTGCCTCGAAAGGAAATCCGTTTTCATCCTGATGTATCACTCGGCCCTCCTGATGGTTGTAGAGAAACATCCCTTGTTTGGCGGTATTCAGCAAAAGGCTGTTGCTACCGTAAGGATGTATGTAGTTGATGTTGGCGTGTGCCAGCAGCCGGTGTTCGCGGATGGCTTTAGGGGTTTCGATGAATTTGCGCGTGTGCGTATCAAACAGGGTCAGTTGATGGTTTCCTGCCAACCACAGTTCTCCATTGTCTCTCATGAAGAAATAAGCGGAGGTATTGTTTAACGGGATGGAGTCTTCCTGAGCCAATGTGGACGAGTTGTAGCAACGCATCGCTATCGGGTTCACTGCCCAAAGCTTGTTGCTTTGGTCTATGAAGCAGAACAGGTTGTAGGTGTGATGGTGGTCGAAGTTTGTGATGGGTATGTCGAACTCTTCCGTTTCGGGGTTGTACACGGCCAGGTGGTGCATCATGTTCAAGAAAATCCGTCCTTCCTTATTTTCGAGTATTTGTAGTCCGTTCTTGTTGGTGATGTTGATCGGGATGCGGCGGAAATTGTCTTTGTCGGTATATAGGCTGGTACCGTTTACGGTCACTACCCACAACCTTCCTTTCGAGTCGCGGAAGAGGTCGTTTATTTGATTGTCGGGCAGGTCCAGCGAGTCGTCCGTACAGTAATATTGGTGATACTCATGTACGTTGTATTTGTTCAGTCCCCTGAACGTTCCCATCCATATATGTCCTTGCGCATCTTCGGCAAAGGCGGTGACTTTCTGGTTGGAGAGGTCGTTGGTAATGACAGGACTTTCTATTCCGCTATCAGGAGCGGTCTTCGTGCTCGACGGGCGACAAGCAGCAATCAAACACAATAAAAACAAGTACTGAATGTGTTTCATATCTATCTAAAGCTATCAAGGTAAAGCATCCCGTAGCTTTTCGGTGATGCACTTTGATGTGGAGTGCGAAAATAACCATAAAAAACGAGACAGATATTGTCGGACAGCATGTTTTGAACAAATCTGTAAACATTTGAACACAAAGGAAAGTAGTTTTGAACATCGAGGAAAGCCGTTTGAATACAATAGCAAGTCGGCTCGGAAAGAATGCGCTAATATTGCAATCGTAAAACAACAACAAACTAATACATAATATGAAAAAGCATTTCTTATCAGCATTGGCATTTTCTGCCGTTCTTCTTTCCTCGTGCGGAGGAACATCCAAGATAGAGAAACCAGACGCTTGCATGCAAGGCGGAGAGATAACAGCCTCTTCGACGATAGCTGTTGCCGAAACCGAATCGGGCAAAGTGGGCGGATATGTGGAAAACGGTATCTATATATATAAAGGTGTTCCCTATGCCAAGGCCGAACGTTTCATGCCACCCGTGGCAGCCGACAAGTGGGAGGGCATCCGCAGCAGCCGTGCTTACGGGCCTACTTGTCCGCAAGGCAAGCGTATGGGATGGTATAGTGATGAGCAGGCGTTTGCCTTCAACTGGGATGACGGCTATCCCGACGAGAACTGCCTGCGTGTGAACATCTGGACACCGGGCGTGAACGACGGCAAGAAGCGCCCCGTCATGGTATGGCTGCACGGAGGAGGCTATGCGGCCGGTTCCGGTCAGGAACTGCCTTCGTACGACGGGACGAACCTGGCAAAGAAAGGCGACGTTGTGGTGGTGACGCTGAACCATCGTTTAAATGCATTGGGCTTTCTGGACTTGTCGGCCTATGGCGAGAAGTATTTAAAGTCGGGCAATGTCGGTCTGCTCGATTTGGTAGCTGCGCTTCAATGGCTCAATAAGAACATTGCCGCTTTTGGTGGAGATGCCTCTAATGTGACCATCTTCGGGCAGTCGGGCGGTGGAGGAAAGGTGTCTACCTTATTGGCCACTCCCTCGGCTGCCGGCCTGTTCCATAAGGCTATTGTGCAGAGTGGTTCCATGTTGCGCACCATGGAGGCCAAATATTCGCGTCGCATAGGCACGGCCACGGTCGAGGCATTGGGATTGGAAGCTTCACGGATCGATGAGATACAGAAGATTTCTTATGAGACCCTTCTTGCAGCCGGAGAGAAAGCCATTGCCAAAGTACGTGCCGAAGCCGAGAAGGAAGGAGTAGCTTCCTTTATCTTCGGTTGGGCACCGACGGTGGATGGCAGCGTGCTTCCCGCACAGCCTTTCGACCCGCAGGCACCGGCGCAGTCGCAGAACATCCCCATGATGATAGGTACTACGCTGCACGAGTTTACGATGAGCACCTATGTACCTTCTTTCCGTTCCATCAGCAAGGAAGAAGCTGTGGAACACCTAAAGAAGAAATACGCCGGCCGCACCGATGACTTCCTGAAAGCTTTTGAGAAAGCCTATCCTTCTTATCAGCCCAAAGATCTGATAGACGTGGATTTCGTTTTCCGTCCGGGTGCCGTGGAGCAAGCCAAGCTGAAAGCCGCTCAGCAGGGTGCACCTGTCTATATGTACCTGTTCGCTTGGGAATCGCCTGTATTGGATGGCATGTTTCGCAGTACCCACTGCATGGAAATACCTTTTGTCTTCAACAATGTGGTGCGCCATGCAGGCATGACCGGTGGCGGTGCCGAGGCGCAAGCCTTGGGCGAGAAGATGAGTAGCGCATGGATTAACTTTGCTAAAACGGGCAACCCGAATGCCGATGGACTGCCTGCATGGGAACCTTTTACTGCAGAGAAAGGTGCTACCATGTTCTTTAATAATACCTCCGAAATAAAATACAACCACGACAAGAATTTGCTGGAAGTGGTAAGGGCATTTCCTACACGTGGCTTTTGATAAGGGGCAACATCTTTTATTAACCAATCTAATTAGAAACAATGAGAAAATTTATGAAAAACAATGCAGTGAAAAGGCTGGTGGTATCAGTAGCTTTTCTTTTGATGTGCATACCTTTTATGCTGGCTCAGGGGCATATAAAGGTGACTGGTAGGATTACTGATGAGCTGAACGAACCAATGATTGGCGTGAGTGTCCTTGAGAAAGGAACAGCCAACGGTGTGATCACCGATATGGACGGTAACTATGCGTTATCGGTGCGCGAGGGTGCTATCATTATTTATTCATACATCGGCTATATCACGCAAGAGAAAAAAGCGGTGGCCGGAGTGATGGATATCACATTGAAAGAAGATTCCAAAACATTGGAAGAAGTGGTGGTCGTAGGTTACGGTGTGCAAAAGAAAAGCTCGCTGACAGGTGCGGTATCTTCGGTTAAGGCAGAAGATATGGAAGCGCGTACCATCACTCGCGCCGAACAGGCTCTTCAAGGAAAGACTGCGGGTGTGCAGGTGCTCAGTGCTTCGGCCAAACCCGGTGCTTCGCCTTCGGTTCGTATCCGTGGTGTAAGCTCTAATGGCGCCAGTGACCCATTGTATGTTGTTGACGGACGTATCGCTTCGGACATAGGCGGTATCGATCCTAACGACATCGAGTCTATGGAAGTACTGAAGGACGGTGCATCGGCAGCTATTTACGGTGCGGCAGCCGGTAACGGTGTCATCCTGATCTCTACCAAGAAAGGAAAAGGTAACGGTAAGATCACGTATGATTTCCAATATACTTCGCAGAGCCTTGGAAAAGTGCCCGAGGTGATGAATGCGCAACAATATAAAGAACACTTCCTCGCATCGGGCAAGATTGCTGAAAGTGCGTTCGACTTGCATTGGGATGGAAAGACCGATACGGACTGGGCGGACGTGGCTTTTGAGAAAAGCTCTATGATGCGTCACAATGTCACTTTCCAAGGTGGTAGCGAAAAGGGTTCGTTCTATCTGTCCATGTCACATTTGAACAATGACGGTATGGTAGTGGGCAATTCCGATATGTATGAACGTCTGACAGGTATGGTGAATGCCGATTGGAAAATCAAGCCTTGGCTGGAAGTAGGTACAAACAATCAGATTGAGCATTATAAGAGCCAGTCTGTGGCCGAAGGCAACGAATATGGCAGTCTGTTGCTCTCTGTATTGCAACTCGACCCGTTGACAAAACCGGTTTATGCCATTGACCAATTGCCGGAGCACATGGCTACCGTCTACGCTCTTCACCGCAATATGATGGGCGACGGAAAAGGAAATCTGTATGGCATTTCAGCCTTTACTGGCAATGCAGAGGCCATCAATCCTTTTGTGATGCGCGACCGCTCTTACACAAAGAACAGAGGTTTCAACATCAATGGTTCTACTTACTTGAACTTTATGCCTTTCGAAGGGCTGACCGTTACTTCTCGCTTAGGCTATCGTCTGGCTTCCACCTCTTCTTATGGAGTGGCACAAGATTATTATTACCACGGTACGGCCAAACAAGACTATATTCAGGTGAATGCCGCCGACAACAATGCCGTATATTGGCAGTGGGAGAACTTCCTGAACTATTCACGTACTTTTGGCAAGCATCATGGAACGGTGATGTTGGGTACTTCTTATAGCCAAAGCCGCGCATTCGGTGTCAATGGTAACAAGAAAGGCGATGACAAGAATCTGGGCTTCCTGCAGGACGATCCTCTCTTCTACTATTTTGCATATGCCACTTCGGACGCATCTAAGGAAATTGAAGGAGGCGAACCTTCCTATATCCGTAAGTTGGCCTATTTCGGTCGTTTCAATTATGACTATGGAGGCAAGTATATGGCTCAGTTCTCTCTGCGTGCCGATGCTGCCGACCTTTCCGTGCTGCCTAAAGGCAAGCGTTGGGGATATTTCCCTGCCTTATCGTTGGGCTGGGTGGTTTCTCAGGAAGAGTTCATGAAAGGTACGGAGGACTGGCTGTCACAATTGAAATTCCGTGCAAGCTGGGGACAGAACGGTTCGACCGCTTCTTTGGGAGGCTATCTTTGGAATGTATCAGTGAACAGCACCGGTCATTTGGCCGTTGGCAACAATAACAGCTTCCATTACATCAACGGTTATGCTCCTACCGCTACCGGTAACGACCAGCTTAAATGGGAGACATCCGAACAGACCAATATCGGTATTGATGCACGTTTCCTCAACGGACGCCTGTCATTATCTGCCGACTATTTCAATAAAGAGACCAAGGACTTGATCGTGTCCGGAACAAAAGCATCTACCGTGGTTGGTAACACATTCTCTCCGGTCAATGCCGGTAATATCACCAACAAAGGTCTTGAATTGGAACTTGGATGGCAAGACAGGATTGGCAATTTGAATTATAGTATTCGTGGTAATATAGCCACTTTGAAGAATAAGGTGACTTATATCCACGAATCGTTGGCCGCCATTGATGGAGCGACCTTGATAACCTATGGTGCCGTTACCCGTTTTGAGGTAGGCAAGCCGGCTTGGTACTTCTATGGATACAAGTACACGGGCGTGGATAAAGCTACGGGTGAACCGATGTTCGAAGATCAGGATGGCGACGGAGTGATCACCGACAATGATAAAACAGAGATAGGTAAAGGTATTGCCGATTTCACTTACGGTATCACATTGACAGCCGGATGGAAAGGCTTCGACTTCATCCTCTTCGGTACAGGCTCGAAAGGGAACGACGTTTATTGCGGTTTGAACCGTGTAGATTATAACCTGAATAAGCTTACTTACTTTACGAACGATTGCTGGTCCGATAAGAACAAAGGCGGTACTTTGCCGAGAGCCAATGCTACCGACTATACCAAGTTCATGACTTCTTCCGGTTCTGTATTCGATGGCTCGTTCTTCAAAATAAAGCAGATGCAGCTGGGCTATACTTTCCCGAAGGCTCTGACCAAAAAGGCGGCGATCGATAATCTCCGTATCTACGGTTCGTTGGAAGATTTCTTCACCTTCACCAACTATCCCGGCTTTGACCCTGAAGTAACGGGAGTGGGCAATGCACTTGGATTGGATAAGGGAAGTTATCCCAATTCAAAGAAAGTGGTACTTGGCTTGAGTGTGACATTCTAATCGTTTCTAATCCTAAAAGCAATCTAAAATATGAAAGTAAAACATTATACCTTGATACTTGCCTCTTTGTTTACGCTGGGCACAACTTCGTGTGAAGACAAACTGGATATTCCTCAAAAGGGGGTGTTGGACTATTCTTCCTACTACCGGACGGATGTGCAGGCACAGACGGCTGCCGATGCGCTCTATATTCAGCTGAAGAGTACATACTATAATTATACCATGTTGAAATCCTCTTTGTCCGATGATGTATGGGCAGGTGGCGGAGGTCGCAACGATAATGCCCAGTTGGAAGGCTGTAATGAGTATTCGTTCGGGTCAGATCAAGACTTTATCCGCGGTGTGTGGGAGAGCTATTATAGCCAGATCTATAAAGCGAATGTCATTTTAGGCCATGTTAAGCCGGACTCCGACATTAAGAAGAAAGCGTGTGCGGAAGCTCATTTCTTCCGTGCTTTTGCCTACTTCGACTTGATTTCCATGTGGGGTGAGGTGCCATTGGTCGATCATGAATTGACGTCCAGCGAATATCAGATTGCCAAATCATCTAAGGCCGATTTGTGGAACTTGGTAGAGACGGATTTGACAGAATCAATTTCTTCGGGTTATTTGGAAGAAAAGAAAGACGTCAACGACAACACTACGTGGCGTATCACCAAGCAAGTGGCTCAAACAATTTTAGGAAAGGCTTACTTGTGGCAAGAGAAGTATGAAGATGCTGCTAAAGTCTTGAATGAGGTTCGCAGCAGTGGGAAATATGCTCTTTATAAAGGCGATTATCAGAATATTTTGACCTATCTGGCCGAAGGTAATAGCGAGAGCATGCTGGAAAGTAACCGTATCTTCGATCCAAGCAATGCTTGGGATGAATTCAGCTTCTATGAAGTGATGAATCATTGGCGTATGGACAAATTGGCGGCATCGTCACCGGCTTTTGCTGATTATAAAGATACCGGTTGGGGATTCATGGTTCCTCAGAAATCACTGTATGATGCTTTTGTGGCTGAAGAGGGGGTAGATGGTTATCGCCTGAATCAGACGATGAAGACATACGAACAAATGACTAAATTAGGAGTAAGGCTTCCCAAAGGAAATAGTATTATTAACGAGGGATATTTCTTGTGGAAACGTCGTTACTCTTCATCGGAAGCACCCATTACTTTTTGGTGCTCCTACAACAATTACCGCTGGATGCGTTATGCCGAAGTGTTGTTGCTTGCCGCTGAGGCAAACCTGAAAGCAGGGAAGCAGGCTGAGGCGGATGCTTGCTTGAACGAAGTGCGCACCCGTGCCAAACTGCCCGCCAAAACAGCCGACATGACAGCCATCAAGTTGGAGAAGCGTTTGGAACTTTGCTGTGAGTACACTCGTTACCAAGATATTATCCGTTGGAAAGATGCTGAGGCTTTATTGAGAGATCAAGGTTCTAAGACGCCTCTATTGATAAATAAAGGCATGGGGGACGGTCCGGACAACGTAGTAGTAGAATATAAACAGTACAATACCGACCATAATCGTTATGGATTTAAGAGCAAGCACTACTTGTTACCTATTCCGGCAACAGAAATGCGTTTGAATCCTAAGATGAAACAGAACGAAGGCTGGTGATGCCACAATATGAATTTATACAAGAAATTGATATAAATCAATTGGTTTTAGCAAGGAAGTTAACTTCTTTGTAGCATATTTCTTAAAATTATATCATGAAAAGATTAATCCTTTCCATTTTGGCCCTTTGTATGTTATGGGGGGCAAAGGCGCAATTCCCCGATTGGGGGGCGCAAAGTAAGGTCGTGACCGACAGTATCTATAGTGAGATATTGGGTGCAAACCGGCAGTTCACCATTTATCTTCCTAAGAGTTATGAAACAGATGCTACAAGAAAGTATCCTATACTTTATCTGTTGCATGGCATGATGGGAGTCAATACCAGCTGGTTTACTGATCAACGGGTGAAAGATGTAATGGACCGGTTGGTGGCTTCCGGTGAAGCTTGTGAAATGATCATCGTCTCTCCCAACGCCGGAGGCAATATCTATACAGGTGTATGGAACGGCTATTTCAACATGCCGGGGTGGGCGTATGAAGACTTCTTCTACAAAGAGTTCCTTCCGTATATTGAAAAGAATTACCGGGTGGTTGGCGATAAACAACACCGTGCCATTGCCGGGCTTTCCATGGGTGGAGGCGGAACAACGAGCTATGCACAACGTTATTCGGATATGTATTGCGCCGCTTATGCGATGAGTGCCTTGATGAATATCCCGGCAGGTTCGGAGAATCCGTCACCGAATCCGGACGATAAAATGAGCCTGTTGACGAAGTCGGTGATGGAGCATAGTTGCGTGAAGTATGTAGAAGAAGCTGACGATGCACGTAAAGAGCAATTGCGCTCCGTGCAGTGGTTTGTAGATTGTGGTGACGATGATTTCCTGCTCGACCGCAACATTGAGTTCTTCCAAGCCATGCGCAAGGCGCAGATACCGTGCCAATTCCGTGTGCGTGATGGCGGACATACATCCGAGTACTGGCATTCGGCGCTCTACACTTGCCTGCCTTTTGTCTCCCGCAGTTTTGGAAGATAGGAGGAACGGGCTGTTTGCCTGACTGGCTGATACGATGACACTTTATAAACCCATAATATCAAGAATCTAAAGATTAAATATTACACAATGAAAAGAATCTCTCTTTTGTCAGCCTTGTTGCTGATGTGTGCAATGACTTTTGCACAGCAAGCCCTCTGGGGAGGCGCTCCGGTCGTTTCGCCGGAGATTCATGATAACAACACCGTAACGTTCCGCCTGAAAGCGCCGAAAGCGGTGAAAGTACAGGTTACCGGCGATTTCCTGCCTACGCAGAAGATCAAGACTCCGTTCGGTGAGTTCGACGGACCGGGTGTGGCCGACCTGAAGGAAGGCAAGGACGGTGTGTGGGAGTTTACCACTCCCGAACCTTTGAAGCCGGAGCTTTACAGCTACTCTTTTATCGTGAATGATTTGAAGATAATGGATCCGAGTAATGTCTACATGATTCGTGACGTTGCTTCCGTGACCAACGTGTTCATCATCGGTGGTGACCGTGCCGACCTGTATAAGGTGAATAAAGTGCCCCACGGAACAGTGAGACGTATGTGGTATGACAGCCCTACGCTGGGCATCAATCGCCGCCTCACAGTCTACACTCCTGCCGGCTATGAGACGAGCGGCAAGCGTTACCCCGTATTTTACCTGCTTCACGGCATGGGTGGAGATGAAGAAGCTTGGATTGCTCTTGGACGCACTTCGCAAATTCTTGATAACCTTATTGCGCAAGGCAAGGCCAAACCTATGATTGTTGTGATGACCAACGGCAATGCCGCGCAGGAAGCTGCACCGGGCGAATCGTCTCTGGGCTTCGCTGCTCCCAACATGCAGCTGCCTAAAACGATGGAAGGCTCTTTCGAGGCCGCTTTTCCGGATGTGGTGAAGTTCATCGACAAGAATTTCCGTACTGTTGCCAACAAGAAGAACCGTGCCATTGCCGGATTGTCGATGGGTGGTTTCCATTCCATGCACATATCCAAGCAATATCCCGACATGTTCGACTATGTAGGTCTGTTCTCTGCCGCCATCATGCCCAATAAGGATGCCAAGTCTCCGGTGTACGAAGACATAGAGGGCAAGCTGAAGGTGCAGTTCTCCAAGAAACCGGCTCTCTACTGGATTGCCATCGGCAAGACCGACTTCCTGTACAAGGCCAATGAAGACTACCGCAAGATGCTGGATGAGAAAGGCTATAAATATTCCTATTATGAGACCGGAGAGGGGCATATCTGGAAGAACTGGCGTATCTACCTGACGGAGTTTGCACCGCAGTTATTCAAATAAACCTTATTCAATAAACGTATATCATGAAGAAACATTTATTATCAATGGCGTGTGCCATCACTGTGTTGTCGGCTTGCGGTCCGAAAGTGCCGCAACTCGGAAAATCATCCCTCGATGATGTAATTGCTGCCATGACCTTGGAAGAAAAGGCGCATCTGGTTATAGGAACCGGTATGGCGGGCTTTGATGGTGGTGACAGTGCTGTAGTAGGCGAGACTCACAGTTTGGTTCCCGGCGCTGCGGGTACGACTTATCCGATCGAACGTCTCGGCATTCCTGCCGTGGTGTTGGCGGACGGGCCTGCCGGATTACGCATCAATCCGAAGCGGGATGGTGATTCGGCTACTTACTATTGTACTCACTTCCCTATCGGAACGTTGTTGGCAGCTACTTGGAATCAGGATTTGGTAGAGAACGTGGGCAAAGCTATCGGAAACGAGGTGCTGGAATATGGTGTGGATGTGCTGCTTGCTCCGGCTTTGAACATTCAGCGCAACCCGCTTTGCGGGCGTAACTTCGAGTATTATTCGGAAGACCCGTTGATTTCCGGAAAGATTGCTGCAGCATACGTGCGTGGCGTGCAAAGCAACGGAGTGGGAACTTCTGTTAAACACTTTGCGGTAAACAATCAAGAAACAAATCGCATGGGAAACGATGCGCAAGTATCGCCCCGTGCTTTGCGCGAAATCTACCTGAAAGGATTTGAAATAGCCGTGAAAGAGTCGCAGCCGTGGACGGTGATGTCTTCTTATAACTATCTGAACGGTGTTTATACTTCTGAGAACGCGGAGTTGCAGACCACAATTCTACGTGATGAATGGGGATTTGCAGGCATGGTGATGACCGACTGGTTTGGCGGTAAGGATGCTGTAGCGCAGATGAAAGCGGGCAACGACATGTTGCAACCGGGTTATGATAAACAGTATCAAGCCATTGTAGAAGGTGTCAAGACCGGTAATCTAGATGAAGCTATACTCGATCGGAATGTCAAACGCATTCTTGAAATGATTCTGCAAACCCCTCGTTTTAAGGGATATAAATTCTCTAACAAACCTGATTTGAAAACACATGCCGCCATTACGCGCCAAAGTGCTACGGAAGGTATGGTTCTGCTGAAAAACGAGAATGCCACTCTGCCGTTATCTGCTCAAATAAGGCGTGTTGCTCTCTTCGGTTGTGCTTCTTACGATTATATAGCGGGAGGTACCGGTTCGGGTAACGTGAATCGTGCCTATACGGCATCTTTATTTGAAGGGTTGAAGAATGCAGGATATGAAACTGATGAGCAGTTAAAGAAAGAGTATGAAATGCATATAGCTGCCGAAAAGATTCGGTTGACACCGAAAAAAGAGAAATATTCCGCTTTCATGCCGGTGATACTGCCGGTCGAAAAAGTGTTTGAAACTTCACGCCTAAAGGACTTAGCGGCACAGATGGATATTGCTTTCATTACCATAGGCCGTGGTTCCGGTGAATTTCTTGACCGGGAGTCATCGAACTTTTATTTGAGTAAAGAGAATCAGCAGCTCATACAAGATGTTTGTAGGGTTTTCCATGCTACCGGAAAGAAAGTGGTTGTTATCCTTAATATAGGTGGTGCCATCGAAACTGCTTCGTGGAAAGCTTGGCCGGATGCTATTCTTTGTGCTTGGCAGGGTGGACAAGAAGGTGGCAATAGTGTGATGGATGTATTGAGCGGTAAGGTTTCGCCCAGTGGAAAACTGGCCATGACATTTCCCATATGGTTTGAAGACCATGCTTCTACGAGTAATTTTCCCATCAATTTAACTTCTAATATAGATATTGTCACAGCCAATCAAGGCGAAAAGAAGTACGATTTAAAAGATGTGGATTACACCCGTTACGAGGAAGACATTTACGTGGGTTATCGCTATTTCGACAGTTTCGGCAAGCAGGTTTCCTATCCGTTCGGCTATGGCCTTTCTTATACCACGTTCGAGTATGCCAATCCGGCGGTGAAACAGGACGACGGACTGCTCACTGTTACCGTAGAGGTGAAGAACACGGGCAAGTTTGCCGGCAAAGAGGTGGTTCAGCTTTATGCAGCTGCCCCCAACAGTGCCAAGATGAATAAGCCGGAAAAGGAACTGAAAGCCTTTGCCAAGACAAGAGAACTGAAACCGGGAGAAACGGCAGTCGTCACTTTGCAGGTGAAAGCAGCCGATTTGGCTTCTTACGACGAGGCGTCTGCTTCGTGGGTAGTAGACGGTGGAACTTATAAACTCCTGATAGGTGCTTCTTCGCGCGACATCAAAGCGGAGCTGAGTGCCGATGTGGCCGCCTTGACACAGAAAACAAACAATGTGTTGAAGTTGCGAGAATCCATCACCACCTTGAAAAGATAACAAAACCTACCCTAAAAAGCATCCTGTTATACCCTTCGGTATGGCAGGATGTTGCTATATTTGCCAACATCAAACCAATATTATGACCATGAATAAAAAGTTAATCTTATCTTTAGCCCTATCCGGGTTAGTACTGGCTTCTGCGGCGCAGACATCCGTTGCGCCTGCCATCCCAAGAGACGAGAAGATAGAAAGGCAGATCGAGACGCTGCTGAAGAAGATGACGCTGGACGAGAAAGTGGGCCAGATGTGCGAACTTGCCATCGACGTCCTGCAGAAGCGTGCCAACCCTTTTGCCGGCATCAATCCGAAAGACATCACGCCCGACCTACTGAAGAAAATTGTCCGCCAATATAAGCTGGAAAAGGAGTTCAAGATAGGTAAGGAACTGCCTGCGCAGGATGTAGTGATGAAACTTTACATGCGTATCCAAGAAATAGAAGGCGTCAAAGGCTTCCGGTTGGATGAAGCGAAGCTCGACTCTGTGATTGGGAAATACAAAGTCGGTTCCATCCTGAATGTACCCGCCGGCGTGGCGCAGAGTGTGGAGAAGTGGCAGGAAATCATCAAGCGCATTCAGGAGAAGTCCATGCAGGTGATGGGCATTCCTTGCATATACGGTGTGGACCAGATACACGGAACCACCTATACGCTGGGCGGAACTCTCTTTCCGCAAGGCGTCAACATGGGAGCTGCCTTCAACCGCGAACTGACGCGCGAAGGCTCGCGCATCTCGGCATACGAGACAAAGGCAGGAAGCATTCCTTGGACGTATGCTCCGGTGACCGACCTCGGACGTGATCCTCGCTGGCCGCGCATGTGGGAGAACTATGGCGAAGACGCCTACCTGAATGCTGAAATGGGACGCGAGTCCGTTCTCGGATTTCAGGGAGAGAATCCCAATCTGATTGGAGCAGACCGTGTGGCAGCCTGCATGAAGCACTTCATGGGCTACGGTGTGCCGGTTTCGGGCAAAGACCGCACGCCGTCTTCCATCACCGTGCAGGACATGCGCGAGAAACATTTTGCTCCTTACCTCGAAATGGTAAGAAACGGTGCGCTCTCTGTCATGGTGAACTCTGCCATGAACAACGGATTGCCCTTCCATGCCAACTACGAGTTGCTGACCAAGTGGCTGAAGGAAGACCTCAACTGGGACGGTATGATCGTCACCGACTGGGCAGACATCGACAATCTCTGGAAACGCGACCACATTGCCAAAGACAAGAAAGAGGCCATTAAACTTGCCATCAACGCCGGCATCGACATGTCCATGGATCCCTACGACTGGAAATTCTGCACGCTCCTCAAGGAACTGGTGCAAGAGGGCGAGGTGCCCATGAGCCGCATTGATGATGCCGTGAGCCGCGTGCTGCGTCTGAAGTATCGTCTCAATCTGTTCGAGAAACCCTACTATGATTCAAAAGACTTCCCGCTCTTTGGTAGCGCACAACATGCCGCAGCCGCATTGCAGGCTGCCGAAGAATCGTTGGTGCTGCTTAAGAATACGGACGGCATCCTGCCGTTGGCCAAAGGCAAGAAATTGCTGATTACAGGCCCAAATGCCAACTCCATGCGTACCCTCAACGGTGGCTGGTCTTACTCTTGGCAGGGCGATAAGGCCGATGAACATGCCGTTGCCTACAACACGATTCTCGAAGCTTTCACCCATAAATTCGGTGCCGATAATATCATCTACGAAGCCGGTGTCACCTACAAGAAAGGCGGCAACTGGTGGGATGAGAATGCTCCCGAAATTGATAAAGCGGTGGCTGCCGCCGCCAATGCCGACTACATCGTGGCTTGCATCGGCGAGAACTCTTATTGCGAAACACCGGGCAACCTGACGAACCTCACGCTCTCTCAAAATCAGCTCGATTTGGTGAAGGCGCTTGCAAAAACCGGTAAACCCATCATCCTGATTCTGAACGAGGGACGTCCCCGCCTGATAGCCGACATCGAGCCTCTGGCTAAAGCAGTTGTCAACATCATGCTTCCGGGCAACTACGGCGGCGATGCGTTGGCCAACCTTATGGCAGGCGATGCCAACTTCAGCGGAAAGCTGCCTTTCACGTATCCCAAGGAGATTAACTCGCTGATTACGTATGATTACAAGCCGTGCGAACATATCGGTCAGCAGATGGAAGGTGCTTATAACTACGATGCGCAGGTTTCTGTACAATGGGCATTTGGCTACGGGTTGAGCTACACCACTTTTGCATACAGCAACTTGAAAGTGGACAAGCCAAACTTCACGGCCGACGACGTACTGACCTTCACCGTCGATGTGAAGAATACCGGCAACCGCATTGGCAAGGAAAGTGTTCTGCTGTTCAGCAGCGACCTTGTAGCTTCACTCACCCCCGACATCCGCCGTCTGCGCGCTTTCGAGAAGGTGGAGCTGAAGCCGGGCGAGACAAAGACCGTGACCTTGAAAGTGAAAGCTTCCGACCTTGCCTTTGTGGGTTATGACGGCAAGTGGATCTTGGAGAAAGGCGATTTTCGCATACAGGCAGGCGACCGCATCCTGAATGTGGTTTGCACGGACACCAAGAAGTGGGAAACGCCGAACAAATAAGAAGGTAAGCAGCCGGCATATATCCTAATGCCAAGCGTAAATAACGCGGAGGGTGCGGTTCAAGAAAAAGAACCACACCCTCCGCTTTTTGTGTCATAGTGTTCAAGTAGGTTCACTTTGTTTCACCGGCGAGGCATCCCATCTCGTCAATACTCATCCGCTTGCCATCGGGTAGGGTGACTGTGATCTCATACTTATGGCTGATGGCTTCTACGCTGACGTGGCTGCCCGAAGGCAGTGCGTTTAGTTCCTCTTTTGTCAGACCGAAAGCTTCGATGGTGGCGTGATAGCGTCCGTGTGCGGCATATTGTGCTTCTTGTGCGTAAAAGAGCATCCACAGGAAACGTTCTACGGGATATGAGTCCGGATAGCGGAAAGCTTCCGGAGCGGCGCTGCCTGCGGTGAGGGCAGAGAGATACACGTATCCCCATCGTTCGGGCATGTGCATGGCCACTTGACCCGTAGCTCCCCACGTCCAGTTGTCTTCGGGCAGGAATGTGCCGTCTGCTCTTTGCTTACGGTGATAGCGTCCGTCCTTGTCCGTGCTGTGCTGCCACTGCACGCGCGAGAAGCCGATGCGCAGGTAGTTGCCTGCTTGCAGGTAGTTGTCGAACTCTGCGGCGATGGCTTCGCGAGGGATGGCCATCTCCACGCTCCAGCCCCGGTCGGTGTCGCCCGGAAGGTTGAGGGTGCCGTCCACGTGCGTGGCTATCCGTAAGCCCGGACAGTTCCACTGAAACTGCACGTGGGGACGGCGTGGCGCACGATAAGGTTTCTCCAGAAAGAGGTCGAACACGGTGCAGAGGGCATTCACCTCGATTTCGTAATAGTGGTGTCCGTCGCCATCGGGGTCGATGAATACCTCGAAATCGTTGTTGTAGTAGACGATGGTGTCGCGCTGCCTCAGGTTGGCCCATACTTCGGGTTCTTGCAGCTCGGCGGCGATGTATAGGTAGCGGTCGTCCCAAAGCATCCTTGCCTGCGTGCGGAACCGTGGGGTGGGATATCCCTCTCCGCTGATGTCCGTAAAACGGGTGATGAGAGGGGCATGCTGCCATACCGCTTCATCGGGGATGCCGTCGATGCAGATCGTATCGGCGGTGCGCAGGCATACGTAGCCTTCGGGTTGTGTCAGGAATCTGCCGTATCGCTCGGTCAGCGGTTGTGCCGTGACAGAGATTATTGTGGCTGTCAATAAAAGGCAGCATGATAAGAAGAGTTTTTTCATTATGAAAAAAGAGTTTGGTTAAGAATAAGGATAAATCCGCGTCATCCGTTTCATCTGCATCTGAGAAATCAGTTCACCGAAATCACCTGCCCTTCGCCTCGATAGAGTTTGACAGGGCCGTCGAGCAATACGGCAATGACGGTAATCTGCTCGTCCAAGCACTCTTCGGGCACGTCGATGTAGACGATGCCGGGAACGGAACTCCAATACAGCTTGTTGTACACCTTATGGTTCAGCATGCTGCCGTTGCCCACCACCCATGCACGGTGCACGGTGTTGGCGATGCCTTTCAGCTCGATGGGGCCGTTGGGACGATTGGGCAGATAAAGGTAAAGGATGTTTCCTTCGCGGTTCAGTGTGGTATATCCTCCGTGGAAATGCTCGGCCGGGATGCCCGCACGGGTTTCGTAGATGGCATCTTTGTGCTTGGATGTCCAACGGCCGAATTCTTTCAGTATCGCTACTTGTTGGGGCGGAATGCTCCCGTCGGCTTTAGGACCGATGTCCAACAGCATGTTGCCTCCCATGCTGAGGCAGTCCACGAAGGAGCGCAGCAACATCTGCGGGGTCTTGTAGTTGGTGTCGGTGGGTTGGTAGCCCCAAGAATCGTTCATGGTGTAGCACAGTTCCCAATACTTCTCTTTGGGACGTACCACGGGTACGCCCTGTTCGGGGGTGGCATAGTCGCCGTAACCCTGTATGCGCGAATTGATGATGACATCCGGATTGGGTGTTCGCAGCAGCTCTACGATGCCTTTGGAGTTCCAGTCTTCGGCAGACTGTTCCCAATCGCCGTCGAACCAATAGAGGTCGGGCTTATAGGCACTGTTCAATTCTTTCAGTTGTGCGAAGTTGAATGTGCAGAACGATTGCCACCGTGCCGGGTCGTCCTTGATGTCATAACGCTTCGTGGTCTTGGTCTTGTTGGGGTAGTCGTCGCGGCTCCAGTCAAGCAGCGAGTAGTAAAGTCCGAGGCGAAGCCCTTGGCGGCGCACTTCATCGGTGAAAGGGGTAAGCAGGTCGCGTTTGGCAGCGGATGTCTTCTTGGCACTCAGTTGCCCTGCTTTCGTGTCCCACAGGGCGAAGCCGTCGTGATGTTTGGTGGTGATGACTGTATATTTCGCTCCGCTCTCTTTGATGAGTTTCACCCACTCTTCGGGTTTGTATTTTTCGGCTTTGAAGCCGCTCTGTTGTTTCATGTACTCTTCGTATGGCAGGTAGTCGTTGTAGAACGACCAGCTTTCGGACACCCCCCTGACGGCATAGATGCCCCAATGGATGAATATCCCCAGCTTGGCTTTGCCAAACCACTCCATACGGCGGTTATACGTTTCATTTCCCTCTTCCGTCGGCCGGGGCTGTGCCGATAAACCGCTTCCCACGCACAACAGGAGAAGGACAGCTACCCATTTCTTTGTTTTTTTCATGTCATCAGTATGGATTTAATAATTCAGGAGTGAAAAATAAGTTTTTTTTCTCAGTTGGCAAAGGATAGGCAGAATATTTTAAAAACTTCTCACTTTTTAGGATCCTCGTATGCAAGCGATGCGAGTAATAAAAGCTATTCTTCCGAGCTACTTATGTAATCATAAAATCCGGATAATGCGGTTGCCTTTCCCTGATATTCAATGCCATATTACAAACGTATGAAAAAGAGCGGTTATCTGCTTCCATCATATTGCCGATAACCGAAGTTTTCCTACATTTGCAGAAAGAGACATCGAAAGTGGCTTGTTAAGGAGCCTATAATATGCATTGAAAGAGAAAAATCAGAAGGGCTTTAATCATTAAGATATAGCGAAGTGAAACCGGGGAAAAAAGATATGGATGAACAAATCTTTTCGGAGATATACGTCAACTACTATTCACGTATGTTGCGCTTTGCCTCTGTGTATTTGATTAATAAGGAAGATGCGGAAAACATCGTTCAGGACATTTTTACCTATTTATGGGGAAATCGCTCGTTGCTTAAAGAAGTCAGGCAGTTGCAGGCTTTTCTGTTTATGTTGGTGAAACGGCGTTGTATTGATTTCCTGCGTTTGAAAATAAACAGTCTGGCTTCTATCGGTTCTCTCGGCGAAATAGAGAATCGCGAGCTGGAGTACAAGTTATATTCTTTAGAGACTCTTGATGAAGACAATGTTACCGATGAAGAAATGCAACGTATGCTGCATAAAGCCATTGGACAGTTGCCCGAGAAATGCCGTTACATTTTTATCCAAGCCAAAATCAATCATAAGAAGTACCGGGAAATAGCGGACGAGACCGGACTCTCCATACAGACCATTAAAAACCAGATGACAATAGCGATTGGCAAACTGCAAACGGAATTGAGGAAACTTCTGCCTTTTCTGACATTCGTTTTTGGTAAGTGCCTGTGTTCCTGAAATAATGTGAGCTTGCTATAAAAGTTGGCTTATCATAGTCTGCCTGCTGTTTGGGCTGTTCACATCAATGGCGGATTTCCTTTCCGAGAAATAACATGCTGCCATCTATCTTTCGGTGTCCTGTTTCGTCATAATCCTGTTTTGTTAAGAATTAATACGATATGTTTTTTGAAGGGTACCCCTTGCGAGAGATATCTGTAGACGGGCTTTAGTGGAGATATATCTCCACCGTGCTGGATGTATATGTGGAGCGCGCTGCATCTATATTTCCAGTAAAGGGCATCTGTATAGTGAGTCGGGGAGGAGAGGAGAATCTTTCAGGAGGTAAAATTTTTTCTTTATATATAGCTTTTCTTTTTATACTTTGCGTTGTCCGGTAACAATTTGTGTTTCTCTTTCCTCTATAAAAAAAATCTTTTTCTTTTGGTACTTTTTGCCCGTTTCTTCGTCTTCTCTGTAAAGAACAGAAAATGGAAATGAGAGATTTGTTAGCCAAATACTTTACAGGAGACATCACCGAAGAAGAAAAAAAAACGCTTTTCCGTGAGTTGGGCTGTGACGATGAGCTGAAGAAAGACTTCTGCGCCATGCAGAACATATTGGCTTTGGCAGAGGCTCTGCCCGAAGAAAAGGACGGAACTACGGGAGCCGACAGCTACAGAAACTTTGCCGCCCGACTGAAAAAGCGGAGAATGAAACAGCTTTTCCTGCATGCGTGGCGTTATGCGGCCGTTGTCTGCCTGGTGGCCGCTTCGGCCTATTTCCTGACCCTGCACTGGGTGAACAAAGAGCGAAACCTGCAATTCACCGAAATATCCGCACCGAGCGGACAGCGTGTAAAGGTGACCTTGCCCGATGGAACAACCGCTTGGATAGGCCCTTGCAGCACGCTGCGCTATGCCAACTCCTTCAACCGTGAAACCCGTAACGTGGAGTTGAGCGGCTCTACTTATTTTGATGTCGCCCACAATCCGGACAAACCGTTCAGAGTATCTACCGGTCGCTATATGATTACCGTTCTGGGCACGCGCTTCAATGCGATGGCCTATCCGGAGAACGAACACTTTGAGGTGGATTTGATAGAGGGTTCGGTTCAAATAGACAACCTGTCGGATGACACAGACCGGTTGGTGCTGAAGCCGCTGGAACAAGCCATCATCAAGAACAATCGTCTATATAAGAAAATATCCAACTTCGATAATGAAGAGTACCTGAAGAATGGGGTGGTACATTTCAAACGTTGCCTGCTGGGCGAGGTCTTGAAAAAAGTCTCTCTCTGGCAAGGTGTCGGACTCACCATCGACAGCGAAGTGGATGTAAACTATCCGGTGACCGGAAAAATCAGGCAAAGCGACTCTCTGGAAAGTATATTGAGAGCCTTGCAGTCCGTCGTCAGGTTCCACTATGAAATCATTGATGAGAAACATATAAGAATCTATCGTTAACCCTTAAATCTATATTTGCCTATGATTGAATAAAGAAGAATATAAAAAAGAGAGGGAAACAATGCGCCAACATTGCTTCCCCCGGGATAGAGGCTCAAAACCTTATTCTGTTGGGAAATCAACTAAAGTAGTGAACCTTAAACACAAAGGTATGAAAAAAAATAGACTTCATTCTGATTTAGTGTGTAAACAAACTAAATCAAACATAAACTTTCAGAAAACAAAAATCATCTTTTTATTTATCGTTTGCCTGTTCATGCAGATCCGGTTCGTTTCGGTGCAAGCACAGAACAGCCAAGTGCGCTTGAAGGTAGGGCAGACCACCGTAAAGCAAATCATGTCCGAGGTGGAAAAGCAAACAGATTATCTGTTTGTATATAGCGAATCCGAAGTGAACGTCGACGGTGTCGTGACGGTGAAAAAAGAAAAGCAGGAAATCACAGACTTGCTGAATCTGCTAAGCGCCCACGGACTTTCTTACAGTTTTTCCGATAATTACATTACGCTGCATAAGAAAGCTGCCGGCAAGAGTGGCAAAGAATCGGGCAGACAAGTGAAGGTCTCCGGTAAAGTGGTGGACTCTTCCGGAGAACCTGTGATCGGTGCCAATGTCACGGTGAAAGGTAATCCTGCTCAGGGCACGATAACCAATGCGAATGGAGAATTTGAATTGGTGGTGCATACAGGAGAAGTGCTGCAAGTCAGCTACATCGGATTCCGGAATCAGGAAATCAGAGTGAACGACGGTTCCGCACTGAAGGTTCAGATGCAAGAAGACACGAAACTGCTGAATGAAGTGGTGGTGACCGCTTTGGGTATCAAGCGTGAGGAAAAAGCCCTCGGATATGCGGTTCAGAAAGTACAAGGCGACAAACTGGCTACGGTGAAGGTGGTGGATGTAGGCACATCGCTTACTGGAAAAATCGCGGGTTTGAATGTGCAGAACAGCACCGAGTTCAATCAGGCACCCACCTTGCTGTTGCGTGGCGAGACCCCGTTGCTGGTCATTGACGGAGTGCCTTATAAGAACATGAGCTTGCGCGATGTTCCGGCGGATGACATCGAGACCGTCGACGTGCTGAAAGGAGCAACGGCCGCCGCACTGTATGGAGAGCGTGGTGGAGTAGGAGTAATTATGATCACGACCAAGAAAAGTAAAGAAGAAGGACTGCATGTAAGCATCAACAGCAGCACCATGTTTCAGGCAGGATACTTGAAGTTGCCTGAGGTGCAATCGGGTTATAGCTCCGGAGAAGGTGGGAAATACAATCACTATGACTTTGTCTGGGGCGATAAGCTCGACATTGGCCGCACGGCCGAGCAGTGGAATCCGCAGACCCATCAGTTCGAAGTGATGCCGCTAACGTCCAGAGGAAAGAATAACTTCAAGAACTTTTTGGAGACCGGATTTATCACGAACAACAACGTAAGCATCAGCCAAAAAGGAAAATATGGCAGTGTGAGAGCTTCGTTGACCCATGTCTACAACAAAGGGCAATATCCAAATACGAAATTGAATAAGATTACCTACTCTGTATCGGGAGACATGAAATGGAACAAGTTCTCGCTCGATGGCGGAATCAGCTTCAACAAGCGTTTCTTCCCGCAGAATTACGGTACGGGATATGGTAAGGGAGGATATCTGTATAACCTGCTGGTGTGGACCGGACCCGACTATGACTTGCGCGAATTCAAGGATTATTGGGCCAAGAAAGACGAACAACAGAACTGGATGTATTCCGGCTGGTATGACAATCCTTACTTTGTGGCAAACGAGGTGCTTCGTTCCAGCGACTATTCCATCACAAACGGCTATATGAACGTAGGATATGAGTTCACCCCTTGGTTGCGGGCAAACTTGCGTTCGGGTATAGATGTGTATAGCGAAAGAAAAACATGGCGCAATCCCAAGTCGGCCAATTCGGGTTGGGACAAGAACGGTTACTTTGAAATAGAGCGCGACGGCGGTTTGAGTATGAACCACGACCTGATGCTGACGGCCAACCATAAATTCGGTGATTTCAGCGTAGAAGGTATTGCCGGCGGAACATTGTACTATTATCAGGACGACATGCTGCAAAGCCAGACGGCCGGCGGATTGACCATCCCGGGCTATTACTCGTTGAAGGCTTCCGTGAATAAGGCCACGACCTCAAGCAACTATAAGCGCAAGCAGGTGAACAGTTTGTACGGACGTTTCTCTGCTTCATGGAAGAGTACCTTGTACCTTGATGTAACGGCTCGTAACGACTGGTCGTCTACCTTGCCTTCCGAGACACGTTCTTACTTCTATCCTTCTCTTTCGGGAAGCGCCATCTTGTCCGAATTCATCCATCTGCCCCAATGGATGTCTTTCTGGAAAGTGCGTGGTTCGTGGACGCAAACCAAGAAGGATGTGGATATCTATGAAATAAACAATGTGTATAGCATTACAACCGATGCTTGGGACAATCTCTCCGCAGCAACTTATCCCACTTCCATCCGTGGCACTCTGATACGTCCCACCGCAACCCGCTCATGGGAAGTAGGTACGGCTCTTAACTTCTTGAATAACAGGCTGCGTGTAGATTTTGCCTATTACAATACGTTGAAGTATAACCTTACCCGCAGTGCTACTGTCAGCGAGGCTTCCGGCTTCTCGGGCACGATGATTAATTATGGTGAAGAGCAAGAACGCCGTGGTGTGGAACTCACTCTCACCGGTGACATCATCAAAACCTCCGACTGGGAATGGAGTGCAACCTTCAACTGGGCACGCGACCGCTATTACTATGCGAAGGTAGACGAAACCTATTCCGAACAAAGACCGTGGGTAGCAGCAGGAAACCGTTATGACGCCTTTACGTTGAAAGACTGGGAACGTGACCCGGAGGGAAATATCGTTCACGTAAATGGCTTGCCGAAGAAGAGCGAATACCAATCCGTAGTCGGCTATAAGTCTCCCGACTGGATATGGGGAGTCATCAACACAATCAAATATAAAGCGTTTACCTTGAACTTCTCCATCGACGGACGTGTGGGAGGCGTTGCTTACAATATGATGGAACAGGCTCTGTGGAATACCGGTGCGCATCCCGACAGCGACAATCAGTGGCGTTATGAGGAGGTGGTGAATGGGAAAAAAACTTTTATCGGCAAGGGTGTCAAGGTGGTTTCCGGAACGGTGGAATATGATGTGGACGGAAATATCGTGAAGGATAGCCGGACTTTTGCTCCCAATGACGTTCCCGTTTCTTATGAAACTTATATAGGACGTTTTTATCCGAATGCGTATTATCCGGTTTATCAGACAGTTCAGGATCAGACTTTTATTAAGCTCCGCGACCTCTCCATTACGTACGAAATGCCTAAGAGCATTTGCGACAGATTCAGACTGACGGGTATGCAGCTGGGTCTTGTGGGGCAGAACTTGTTGATTTGGACGAAAGACTTTAAGTTCTCCGACCCCGATCAGGCAAGCGAGAATCTGAACTCTCCTTCCATTCGCTACATAGGATTTAATGTCAAGTTGAACTTCTAAACCAATGATAACAATGAAAACGATATATAAAGCATTAATTGGCATTGTGCTGGCAAGCGGACTACTCTCTTCTTGCAGCAACTTTGATGAATTGAATACTAATCCCGACTCACCCACCACCGTAACGCCTACGATGTTGGCCACGAAGTTAATTCTCGCTACGGCTACTCCCTTTTATAGCAAGGCTTTCTTCCACAGCAGTTTCTTGATGAAGGAACTGGCATGGGGCGAAGGTCCCAGCGACTATCACTACAATAAGATGGGGCGTTCTTCCTTTTCAGGCTACACGAGGTTAATCAATGGTGTTAAGATGGTGGAGTTGGCGCAGGGACAGAATGTAAAGGCATATCAGGCTCTGAATAAATTCGTAAAGGCTTTTACCATCTACTACATCTCCATGGAGATGGGTGATGTTCCTTATAGCGATGCGTTGCAGGGAGAAGCGGGAAACGTTACGCCGCGCTACGACACCCAGAAGCAAGTAATGATGCAGGTCTTGGACGATTTGGAAGAGGCGTATGATCTGTTCGGCCAAGCCGATAACTTCACGGGCGACCCTATCTTAAAGGGAAATACGGAGAAATGGCAGAAAGTGGTAGCCTCTTTCGAGTTAAAGGTGTTGATGAGCCTTTCGAGAGTGGCCGGAGATGCCGATCTGAAAGTAAAGGAACGTTTTGCGCGTGTCGTTTCGGGAAAGAAGATACTTGCTTCGAACGAAGATAACTACCAGTTGGTGTTCTCCGACAAGAAGGGGCAGCGTTATCCCATATTTAAAGACGATTTCAACTGGTATATGTATCCCATATTGTCCACAACGATTGTCGATGTCATGAAGAAGAACCGGGATTATCGCTTGTTCTATATCGCCGAACCTGCCGAAGCCAAAATCAAAGAAGGCCTTTCCCCGGCTGATTGGGAGGCGTATTTGGGCGTTAATCCGTCTTTGACGTTCGACTTGATAACCAAGTCATACAGCACCGGGGCATATTGTAATTTGAATCTTCGATACAAGGACAATCCGGCCGGAGAACCGTTCATCACCATAGGTTATGCCGATCAATGTTTCATCTTGGCCGAGGCAGCCGTTCGTGGTTGGATTTCGGGTAGTGCCGATGCTTATTATAAGAAAGGTATCGAAGCCGGTATGCGTTTTATTGCCGGTTGCACGGATGCCAAATATGCTCATAGGCGTGTGATTACCGATGAGGTGATTGCCGACTTTCTGCAAAATCCGGATATTCAGTTGAACCAAGGAGCGGAAGGTGGAATAGAGATGATTCTTACACAGCGCTACTTGACGGGATTCATGCATGCCCCGTGGAATAGCTACTACGAATATCGTCGTACGGGCTATCCTAAGCTGCCGATCAATCCTGAGACCTCCTTGAATGAAATCAAGGACGAGCTTCCGTTGCGCTGGATGTATCCCGAAAGCGAATCGCAGTATAACAAAGCAAACCTGCAAGAGGCTTTGCAGCGTCAATTCAACGGGACTGACGACTGTAACAAGAATATGTGGATTCTTCAATAGGTAGTTTTATATATGATGGGACTTCTCGTCCGATATACAGAGAAGTCCCATCCTTTTTTGCTTGAATAAAAGAAATACTCATGAAAAAACAAATCTTATTGGCAACGCTGTTTACTGCCCTGCTTTTGGCTTCCTGTGCGAAACGTGAAACTTGCGCAACCGTTCGGCTGATACCGGCTGCGGACTCCGTCTCTGTTCTGGGAGGTAGTCTGGATTTGAATTCGCTGCACACAGTCAGCGCTCCCGAACAGTGGGAAGCCGTGTCTTCATTGTTCATCAAGGATGTGGACAGCCGGCTTGGGAAGAAGCTGGACTTTACTCATTCCGGTGCCGATATACAGATTTCATTCCGGAGGGATATGGCAGAAGAGGCCTATCTGCTGGAAGTCCGGAAAGAGAAGATCGTCATCTCCGCCGGCAATGAAAGGGGAGTGATACATGCCTTTGTTACTTTGCAGCAGCTGATGATGCAGGCAGATAACGGGCGCATTCCGTTGCTTACCATACAAGATAAGCCGAGATTTGAATACAGAGGGGTGATGTTGGATTGCAGCCGCCACTTCTGGACAGTGGCTGAATTGAAAGAAACCATCGACCAACTCTCTTTTTTCAAGCTGAATGTACTTCATCTTCATCTTACCGATAACCAAGCATGGCGACTGGCTGTCGATAAATATCCTGATTTGGTGGTTAAAGGAACTCATTATCCTGATTTCCCATCTTTGTCGGGCAACCATTATTCCAAGAAAGACCTGAAAGAGCTGGTAGCTTATGCGGCACTTCGCGGTGTTGAGATTATTCCCGAAGTGGATATGCCCGGTCATTGCCTTTCGTTGTTGGCTGCCATGCCCGAACTTTCGTGCCTCGACGGCCCTTTTGAACCTTATCCGGACGAACGGGAGCAAGACAAACGGAAGCGCACATGGCAGAATATGCTGTGCATCGGCAATGAGAAGGTCTATGCCGTGGCGGATGATATCATTGGCGAATTATGCGACATATTCGCTTCGCCCTACATTCACATGGGAGGTGATGAAGTGGCCACAATGAATTGGGCGCAATGCCCTAAATGTAAGGCTCTCTTTCGCAAGGAAGGTATGAAGGAACTTTCCGAGTTGCAGGATTACTTTACGCGGAAAGTCAGCCTGATGGTGCGGAAAAGAGGACGTAGAATGATAGGCTGGGATGAAATAAACGACAGAGGCGCAGCGGACAAAAGCGATATGCTCACCGTTTGGCAAGACAATGGCCATAAGCGGCAGCGAAAAGCGGTGGAAGATAGCCTGTCGGTCATCATCTGTCCTAACGATCCGTGCTATTTCGACTATGGATATGCCAGAAATCCCACAGCCAAAGTATATGCTTGGGAACCTGTCAGCCCTGACATCGCTCCCGACAGAACACATCTTGTTAAAGGTGGGCAGGCATGCTTGTGGACTGAATTTGTCACTACTCAAAGCGAGGTGGAGCATATGCTCTATCCGAGGCTCTGCGCCCTTGCGGAAGTATTGTGGGTTCGGCAGGAAAAGAAAGATTGGGCTTCCATGATTCAACGAATCAAGTCTTTTGATAACATCTTCAAAGCACTTCATATCGATTACTATGCGGGTGAATCGGAGCAGAAACGATGGTTCGTTCCGGGAGACACGCTTCCGCCATTGGCTGTGCCGGCTAAAATCGAGACGAGCATGGCTTCCATTAAACAATATCCACCCGAATATGCTTTCGATGGCGATACGCTCTCTTTCTTTGCCACTCCTTATTCCTTGATAAAAGGTGATTATTTTATGGTCGTTACAGAGCAACTGCGACTCATCGAGGATATTCGGATTTTGTGCGACATGTCTAAAGAATATCCGACCAATGCCGACATACTCATCAGTGCCGACGGGCAGGAATTCAGGAAAGTGGGAAGCTTTACTAAAGAAGGTAAAGCGGAAGTGAAGATGGAGCCCTCACCGGTGAAAGCGGTGAAAATAGTGCTTACCGCTACTCATATGGCTCGTTTGTCTATCCGGGAAATCATATTGAAAGAATCCTCTGTTCAAAAACAATAAAATAACCTGAATTCGGTATAAAACAAGATGTTATATGCCTGTTAAATACTTGTATATATCTTGCCGTTTTCCTCGCATATATGAGGTGCTGAACGTCGCATATGCGAGACCACACACGTCGCATATACGAGGCCACACACGTCGCATATACGAGACTTGGCACCACTGATTGACCCCTCCGGGAATGCCTCCGGGAGCGTTTTTTGTATAGGCGGAGTCTCTTTTTACATCGAACTCAGGTTAAAATAATAATAAAGACAATGAAACACAGATATATCTTATTGTTGGTTGCCATCATCACCTTCAGTCCTCTCCTTGCCAAAGACATACTGGTTGAAGCGGAAAGCTTCGAGCAGAAAGGAGGATGGGCAGTCGACCAGCAATTTATGGATCTGATGGGGTCTCCCTATCTGATAGCTCATGGAATGGGAACTCCCGTTGCAGATGCTGTCACCGAGATAACCATCCCGGAAGCGGGCACATACCATGTCTATGTGCGTACCTACAACTGGACATCTCCGTGGCATCGTGGCGAAGGGCCGGGAAAGTTCGTGCTGAGAATCGGGAACAAAAAACTGAACACCGTGCTGGGCACGAAAGGATCGGCGTGGATGTGGCAATCTGCCGGCAGTGTCAAACTCCGTGCGGGAAAGACAAAGCTTGCCATACACGATTTGAGCGGGTTTGACGGACGGTGCGATGCTATCTACCTCACTACCGAGAAAGAACCGGTGCTTCCTGAAACTGCGGAAGAGTTGGCTGCCTTCAGGCGTAGCAAACTGCATCTTCCTTCCGAAGTGCCTGTGGCAGGGCAGTATGACCTTGTTGTGGTAGGAGCCGGAATAGCCGGGATGTCGGCTGCTGTGTCGGCAGCCCGTTTGGGATGCAAGGTGGCATTGATTAACGATCGTCCTGTTGTGGGAGGCAACAATAGCTCCGAGATACGCGTGCATTTAGGAGGGAATATCGAAATAGGCAAATACAAGGAATTGGGAGGTTTACAAAAAGAATTCGGCCCGTCAAGAGGAGGGAATGCCCAACCTGCCGAAATTTATGAAGACGCAAAGAAAATGGAGTGGTTGTCGGGAGAGGACAATCTGGCCTTGTTTATCAACTGCCGTGTTATTGCTGTGGAGAAAGAAGGTGACCGGATTGTTTCCGTCATCGGCAGGCACATAGAGACAGGAAAAGAGATGAAGTTCGTTGCCCCTCTGTTCGTCGATTGCACAGGCGATGGTACGGTCGGTTATCTGGCAGGGGCACATTACCGGATGGGGCGCGAAGGAAAAGATGAGTTTGGAGAGAGCAGAGCTCCCGATAAACCGGATCTGCTCACGATGGGGGCATCCGTACAATGGTATTCGACTGAAACCGATAAACCTACAGCTTTTCCGGAATTTAATTATGGTGTAACGTTCAACGACCGGACTTGCGAGAAAGTCACTCTCGGCGAGTGGACATGGGAGACGGGAATGAACAAACATCAGATCTACGATTTCGAGCAGATCCGCGATTACGGCATGTTGGTGATTTATGCCAATTGGAGCTATTTGAAAAACCGGCTGAAGGATAATGCCCCCTTTCGCAACAGGCGTCTGGGGTGGGTGGCCTATGTGGCCGGGAAAAGAGAGTCGCGCCGGCTGTTGGGCGACTACATCCTGAAAGAGGGAGACATGACGAAGCATGTGGTCCATGAAGACGCTTCGTTCACCGCATCGTGGAGCATTGACCTGCATTCGCCCGATCCGGAGAATGGCAGAAACTTTCCGGGAAACGAGTTCAAGGCAGTCACCGAGCATACGCTTATCTACCCTTACGAAGTACCATACCGTTGCCTCTACTCGCGCAATGTGGCGAATCTGTTTATGGCAGGGAGGAATATCAGCGTTACGCATGTGGCTTTGGGTTCGGTTCGGGTGATGCGCACCACGGGCATGATGGGCGAAGTAGTAGGGATGGCGGCTTCGCTATGCAAGAAATACAATGTGGGTCCGCGTGGCATTTATTGGCATCATCTCGAAGATCTGAAAGCACTCATGCAAAAAGGGGTGAACCGGAAAGGATTGCCCAATAACCAGCGATACAATGAAGCCGGAATGTTGAATGAACGGCCTATGATTCAATAATCTTAAAGAATATGCAGTATGAAAAAAATTATCGAACTCTTCTTTTTGTGTTGTGCAATGGCAAATAGCATCACGATGCTTGCCCAACAACCCGATTTGCGTTTCCGCTCGGACAAGAAATTCAAGATTGTGCAGTTCACTGATATACACTGGGTGCCTGGCAATCCTGCTTCGGAAGATGCGTATGCGTGCATGAATGCCGTATTGGATGCCGAGAAACCCGATTTGGTTGTTTATACGGGCGATCTGGTCTATGGCAAACCTGCCGCAGAAGCCCTGCAAAGATGCTTAAAGCCTGCCGTAGACCGTAAAATACCGTTTGCCGTGACTTGGGGAAACCATGACGACGAGCAGGACTTGAACCGACAGGCGCTTTTTGATGAAATAAAAGACCTGCCCGGCAACTGTACCGCCCGGACGGAGGGCTTGACAGGGATAACCAATTATATTTTACCGTTGAAATCGTCAGCCGGCAACACCACTTCTTTCCTCTTGTATGTCTTTGACAGCAATGCATATACCCAGTTGCCCAATGCCAAAGGTTATGCAGGTATACAACCGGATCAGGTGCAGTGGTATATCGAGAGGAGCAAGGCGTATACAAAAGCCAATGGGGGTACTCCCTATCCGGCTATGGCGTTTTTCCACATTCCCTTTCCGGAATACAATGAAGCTGCACAGAACGAAAATACAAGCCTGACGGGTACACGCAAAGAGCGGGCTTGTTCCTCTTCATTGAACTACGGTTTGTTTGCTTCCATGCTTCAGTGTGGCGACGTGATGGCCACATTCGTAGGACACGACCATATCAACGACTATGCGGCGAACTGGAAAAACATACTGCTGTGCTACGGACGTTTCACGGGAGGCGATACCGTCTATTGCAACATTCCCGGAGGCAACGGCGCGCGGGTCATCGAACTGACGGAAGGCGTGCGGAGTTTTACTACATGGATTCGCCTGCACGATGGTAAGGTCATCCATAGAATAAACTACCCGGAAGATTATGCTCCATATAAAAGCAAATAGGTTCAAGTAGTACGTCTGGAAAAAGTTTTTTACGGTTTTTTGCTCCTAAATCTTGGACTTATTATTATTTGTCCTCTTTTTTCCTTATTTTCGCGGCATTACCTTATAAAACTATCATTTATGAACAAAACGTCCTATTTCCTGCTGTCTCTTTTTTTATTGTCGTCCGTCTTGTCTGTTTCGGCCAAGAAGCATCCGGCTATGGGCGATCTGACACTTCGTGTATTTGATAAGACACCCGTTTGTTTCCGTCCCGATAGCTTGAAAGGCTATAACGAACCGGATGCCGACGGAGTGATACGTCTGGTGAACGGGCGCATCATCCTGAAGAAAATCCATTTGCCCTCTTATCGGCGCAACGTCAGGCTGACGGCGACCGTGAGCGTGGAGTCCAACGGTGACCGTTGGGACAAGACCGGTTCGTGCTTCGTATTGCCCAAGGAGTCGGTCATCAACATGTTGGGTATAGCGCGCGACGAACAACGTTATCCGGAGACGGATACCGCCCGTGTGGAGTCGTTCAAAGGCATAGTCTCTGCTGACGGTTATCGTCCTGCCGTAGAACTGATGCGCTTCATGACACCTTTCGGCGTAGGCTTTTACAGTGGTGGCGACGATGAAAAGGCATCATTGCGCAGGCCGGTCTATATAGACGGATGGGCGCCCAAGGTGGAGTGGACGCAGGATATTACGGATCGTTACTCCTGTTTGGAAGGCGATGTATATGTGGGAATCCTCATCGACACATGGACTGCCGAGGGGTATGTGGCTTCTTTGACGCTGGAAGTGAAAGAGTCGGCCGTTCCGGAGGATGCTTTGCTCCGTACACGGGTGTTGCCGCTCATCAATACCGTGCCATACGTGGGGCAGTCGTTGCCCGACCTGTTTGCCCGTCGCGGCGTGACGGTAGATGCCGAGGTGCCTGCAAAGGCGAAGAACCTGCGTCTGCAATACATCACCACCGGGCATGGCGGACATTCGGGCGGCGATGAGTTTACGCAGCAACTCAATATCGTGAAGGCAGACGGGGATACCGTCATCCATTTTGTGCCTTGGCGCACGGATTGCGCTTCCTTCCGTCGTTTCAATCCCACGTCGGGCGTTTGGCTGGTGAAGCGCAAGGCGGCCTATATAGGCGAGAAGGGGTATGAGATGAAAGAGATAGAAGAACCGCTTGCCTCGTCCGACCTGTCGCGTTCCAACTGGTGTCCCGGTTCGGACGTGTGGCCGGCAACGGCATGCCTGAAGCATCTGAAGCCGGGCATCCATACCTTCACTTTCAGCATTCCGCACGCACAACCCGCCAAGGGCGATGAATTGAACCATTGGCTGGTTTCGGCCTATTTGGTTTGGGAAGAATAGGTGCCCCTTTGCGTTCAATCCTCGAACATGCGGCTGCGTGCCAACAGGCAGGCGCCCACTACTCCCGCCCGTTCTCTCAGTTTGGAGGCGGTCACGATGGAGTCTTTGTTCACCAGATTCAGCGAGTATTTCTTGATGGCGGTTTTGATGGGCTGTATGAGGTAGTCGTCGGCCAGCGACAAGGTTCCGCCTATGATAACCATCTCCGGATTGAACAGATTAATCAGTCCGGCGATGTGTTTGCCAAGCTCTTGCCCTATCTCTTCGATGATTTCGATGCAGAGCATATCTTCCTTGTTCACCGCCTCGATAATCTCGTCGAGCGTCAATGGCAATTCTTTGGAAGCGACGCGGCTGGACAGGATGGACTTCTCGTTTTTCCCGATACGTTCAAGCAGTATGCGGTGCATGGCCACCCCGGAGGCTTGTGTTTCCAGACAGCCTTTTTTGCCGCAATGACACAGAATCTCGTTGTCGAAGGCGTGTATGTGGCCGAACTCTCCGGAGAAACCCGACTTTCCGTTATAAATCTTTCCGTCGATGATGATGCCGATGCCCAGTCCCCAACTGACGTTGACGAAGATGACGTTTTTCTCGCCCTTCACGCATCCTTGCAGAAATTCGCCGTAGGTCATGGCGCGCGTGTCGTTGTCGATGCATACTTGGAAGCCGAGCTTCTCGGTCAGGATTTCGGCTAACGGGCGTTCGGAGAAGTTGAATTGGCTGAAGCTGTAGCCCGATTCGGGATTGACGCGTCCGGATATGTTGATGTTGATGTTCAGTATCTTTCCGGTGTCGATGCTTGTTTTGGAGATGAATTTGCTGATGAGGCGGCACAACTCTTCCAGTGCTTCGGGCGTGTTTTCAAAACGATAAGGGATGCCCATCTTTTGTTCCACCATATCTCCCTTGAAATTGATGATGCCGATGTTGACGGAGAATTTCTTGATGTCTACCCCGATGAAGTAGCCCGATGCGGGATTCAGGCCGTAGAGGCTGGGATGACGTCCGCCGCTTGTTTCCAGTTTGCCGTAATCGTTGATGTAGCCTTCCTCGCACATTTCGCTGATGAACTTCGTGACGGTAGGCACACTGAGTCCCAACTCTTTTGAAAGGTCGGTAATCGTCGCGCTCCCGTTATAAATATAGTATTTGACGAACTTCTTCTTGATGAGCGCGTTTTTACTGCCCAATTCTATCTCCTTTAAAAGCTGTTGATGCATAATTCTTCTTTTTTCTGTTTGATTACTGGAATATTGCAAAAATACTATTTTTCCGTCAATTCTAAAAACTTTCTGTATTGTTTTATTAAAGAAGAGGTCTGCGATTAAATATTTTATATATTTGTGCCACATTATAAATTCTCTAAATTAAGAAAGACGAATGATTGTTTCTAATTTGCAAAACAGCAGTCGGATAGAAGGACTTCATCCGTTGTTCCCCCGACTTTTCGAGTATGTGAAAACACACGACTTGCTTCATGCCCCTTTGGGTAGGATTGAGATAGACGGCGACAATCTGTTTATCAATAATGTGAATCCCGCATGTGTGTCTCAGGAGCAACAACCGCTTGAGGCCCATCGTGCTTATATCGACGTGCATATATTGCTGGAAGGTGCCGAACGGATTGGTTGGAAGGCTTTGGAGGATGTGGCCGACGAAAAGCAGCCGTATGCAGAGGAGGGCGACTGTGCACTCTATGGCGACATGCCTTCCGCCTTTGTCGACCTCAAACCCGGCGAGTTTCTTATTGTCTATCCCGAAGACCCGCATGCCCCCCTGATTGGAACAGGGAAGATTCGCAAGCTCATTGCGAAGGTGAAGCTCTGATCTTGGCGGAAACGTTTTTTAAAAGTCTTTTTCATACTCGGTTTGTCCTGATTTTTCGATATCTCTTCTGATTTCGTAATAGCCTTGTAATCAAAAGGTTATCGGGAGGGTGTATCAGTCGTATACTGAAGTACCATCAGTCGTATACTTAAGGTGCTTCAGTATACGACTGATGCCCCTTAAGTATAGGACTGTGTCCGAAAGGGTTTTTATTGTAATAAATTTTCCAAGTATCCGTTCTGTCTCGAAGCTAAAAACGGCATGGACTTTCGCGTTTGTTGGAATGCTGTCTCTTGGTTGTTTAGAAAAGGTCGAGCTATTTAATTAAATATTTTATCAAACCCTGCGGTTGTTATTGAAAATATTTATATATTTGTCCCGTTGATATAATCTATGCGAATATAAAACATCTACACATGAAGAATAAAAATGTATATCCGTGGGTGGTAGTCGGTTTGTTGTGGGTAGTGGCGTTGCTCAATTACATGGATCGGCAAATGCTTTCCACCATGCAGGAAGCCATGAAGGCAGATATTGCGGAGTTGAACAAAGCAGAGGCTTTTGGAGCGCTGATGGCGATTTTCCTCTGGATTTATGGCTTTTTAAGTCCCGTGGCAGGTATGATTGCCGACCGCGTAAATCGCAAGTGGTTGGTAGTGGGCAGCTTGTTCGTATGGTCGGCTGTCACTTCACTGATGGGATATGCCGACAGCTTCGGGGAACTCTACTGGCTGCGTGCGCTGATGGGCGTCAGCGAGGCGCTTTATATACCTGCGGCACTTTCGTTGATTGCCGACTGGCATCAGGGCAAGTCTCGTTCGCTGGCCATCGGCATACACATGACGGGATTGTACGTAGGGCAGGCCATCGGAGGTTTTGGCGCAACGATTGCGGCGCTGTTCTCGTGGCATACCACGTTTCATTGGTTCGGTTTCATCGGCATGGGCTATTCGTTAGTGCTGATGCTGGCCTTGCGCGAAAACCCTGTGCGCGTCGAGAAGAAGCCGACGGATGCGCCGGTAGTCGCGAAACCCTCGTTGTTGGGCGGACTGGGCATGCTGTTTTCCATGTGGGCGTTTTGGATTATCTTGTTCTACTTCGCAGTTCCCAGTCTGCCGGGCTGGGCTACCAAGAATTGGCTGCCTACACTGTTTGCCGATAGTCTGGGCATTCCGATGTCCGAAGCCGGACCTATTTCCACCATTACCATAGCGGTGTCGTCCTTCGTCGGTGTCATCGTGGGCGGCATTCTGTCCGACCGTTGGGTGCAGAAGAATATCCGCGGACGCGTATATACGGGCGCCATCGGTTTGGGAATGACCATCCCCGCACTTGTTCTGCTGGGATTCGGACACAGCTTCGTGGCTGTGGTTGGCGCCGGATTGCTGTTCGGTGTGGGCTATGGCATTTTCGATGCCAACAACATGCCCATTCTTTGCCAGTTTGTGCCTGCCCGGCTTCGTGGCACGGCCTATGGCATCATGAACATGACGGGGGTCTTTGCCGGTGCTGCCGTGACGCAGTTGCTGGGCAAGTGGACCGACGGAGGAAGCTTGGGACAAGGCTTTGCCATGCTGGGTGGCGTGGTGCTGGTGGCCTTGGCGCTTCAGGTGCTTTTCTTACGCCCCACGACGGATAATATGGAATAAGACAGAGAGGTGAATTTTAATAGCTAACTTTATAAATAAGAATATGGAAAAAATCATTGGATTGATTGATGCGCCGTTTACTTCTTTTTACGAGAATGGTGAGGTGAACTACGAACCCATTGCGGCTTATGCCAAGATGCTGCACAAGAACGGGTTGCAGGGTGTATTTATCAACGGTTCTTCGGGCGAGGGCTATATGCTGACCGACGAAGAGCGCATGCGCTTGGCCGAGCGTTGGGTGGCCGAAGCCCCCGAAGGCTTCAAAGTGATTGTGCATGTGGGCAGCTGCTGCGTGAAGTCGAGCCGTGCCTTGGCCGAACATGCCGCTAAAATCGGTGCATGGGGCATCGGAGCCATGGCTCCTCCTTTCCCTAAGATAGGCCGCATCGAAGAGTTGGTGAAGTACATCGAAGAGATTGCTTCGGGCGCTCCCCAACTGCCGTTCTACTACTATCATATCCCGGCATTCAACGGTGCTTTCCTGCCGATGGTGAAGCTGCTGGAGGCCGTAGACGGCCGCGTGCCCAACTTTGCGGGCATCAAATATACGTTCGAGAGCATCTACGAATACAATCAATGCCGCATGTACAAGGGCGGTAAGTTCGATATGTTGCACGGACAGGACGAAACCATCCTGCCCAGCCTTGCCATGGGCGGTGCACAGGGCGGCATAGGCGGTACCACCAATTACAACGGCCGCGAACTGGTAGGCATCATCGAAGCATGGAAAGCCGGTGATTTGGAGACGGCGCGCGAACGCCAGAACTTCTCGCAAGAGGTGATTAACGTCATCTGCCGTTATCGCGGCAACATTGTCGGCGGTAAGCGCATCATGAAACTCATCGGCTTGGATTTGGGTAAAAACCGCACGCCTTTCCAGAACATGACCGACGAGGAAGAAGCGCAGATGAAAGCCGAGCTGGAAGCCATCGGTTTCTTTGACCGTTGCAATAAATTCTAAAGTATGGATGATATGAATGTGACTGAATATTTAAAGGTCTGGGCAGACTCCTACAAGCACGACCTGACGGCCGATATCCTGCCTTTCTGGTTGGCCAACGGTCTCGACCGCAAGCATGGCGGTGTGTACACCTGTCTCGACCGCGAAGGACGGTTGATGGACAGCACCAAGTCGGTGTGGTTTCAAGGCCGCTTCGGTTTTGTGGCTGCTTATGCCTATAATCAGATGGAACGCAACCCTGAGTGGCTGGAAGCGTCGAAAAGTTGCATCGACTTCATCGAGGCTCATTGCGCCGATGCCGACGGACACATGTATTTCGAAGTGGCTGCCGACGGCACTCCGCTGCGCAAGCGTCGTTATGTGTTCTCCGAGTGCTTCGCGGCGATAGCCATGTCCGAGTATGCCATTGCCTCGGGCGACAAACGCTATGCCGAAAAGGCACTTGAGCTGTTCAAACGGATTCAGAGGTTCCTTGCTACCCCCGGCTTTCTGGAACCCAAGTATCTGCCTGCTTTGCAAGCACGCGGACACTCCATCACCATGATTCTCATCAACACCGCTTCCCGCATCCGGGCAGCCATTGACGACCCTGTACTTAACACACAGATAGACGAATCGCTCGACGCCATCCGCCGCTACTTCATCCATCCCGAATTCAAGGCATTGCTCGAAATGGTAGGCCCTGAAGGAGAATTCATCGATACCTGCAACGGCCGCCTGATAAACCCCGGCCACTGCATTGAAACGGCTTGGTTCATTCTGGAGGAGGCCCGGCACCGGGGGGGGGACAAGGATTTGACGGATATGGCCTTGCAAATTCTCGACTGGTCGTGGCAGTGGGGCTGGGACGAGCAATACGGTGGTATCATCAACTTCCGCGACTGCCGCAACCTGCCGGTGCAGGACTATTCGCAAGACATGAAATTCTGGTGGCCGCAGACCGAAGCCATCATAGCCACGCTCTATGCTTATCAGGCCACGAAGGACGAGAAGTATCTGGCCATGCACAAGCAAATCAGCGACTGGACCTATGCGCACTTCCCCGACCGGGAGCACGGAGAGTGGTACGGCTATCTGCATCGCGACGGCACGGTGGCGCAACCCGCCAAAGGCAATATCTTTAAAGGGCCTTTCCACATTCCCCGCATGATGATTCGCAGTTATTCGTTGTGTAATGACATCTGTAACGATATTTACCATGAAAAATAAAAATCACTTGAACCTGTCCCTGGCTTCCTATGGCGAAGTCAGGGACTTGACGTACGATTTGGTCGTGCTGCCTTGGGGAGCCACCGAGCCTCACAATCTCCATCTGCCTTATCTGACCGATGCCATCTTGTCGCATGCCGTGGCGGTGGATGCCGCCGAGAAGGCTTTGCAGCAGTACGGAGTACGTTGCATGGTGTTGCCTCCCGTCACGTTGGGTTCTCAGAATCCGGGACAGCGAAACCTCAAGTTCTGCATCCATGCCCGCTATGAAACGCAAAAGGCTGTGCTCGCCGATACAGTGGCCTCGCTTCATGCGCAGGGCTTCCGCAAGCTTGTCCTCATCAACGGGCACGGTGGCAATAGCTTCAAGAACATGATTCGCGACTTGGCGGTGGACTATCCCGATTTTCTGATTGCGGTGAGCGACTGGTTTGCTGTGCTTCCTGCCAAAGACTATTTTGATAATCCCGGCGACCATGCCGACGAAATGGAAACTTCTGCCATGATGCATTATCATCCGGAGCTGGTAGACCTTTCCACAGCCGGTCCGGGACCTTACAGGCCGTTCTCTCTGCCTGCCTTGCGCCAGAAAGTAGCTTGGATGCCGCGCGACTGGAGCCGGGCGACCGAAGATACGGGCATCGGCGACCCGTCACTCTCCACAGCCGAGAAAGGCGAACGCTTTGCGCAAGCCGTTGCCGGCAAGTACGCCGAACTGTTCGCCCAGTTGGCTCGTGCACGCTTCCCGGAGGAGTTCTACGAATGAGGTTTTTTTAATCCAGTCAAATCAAATCTATAAACATTATCCTCTACGGGTATTTGCTCTAAAAAAGTAATCATGTAGATGGGGAGGTAAGTAACACGCTCCTTTACTTTTATATTTTCTTGGCAGAAAACAAAGGCATACGGAATATCGTACCCTTTATTGTCCATCACATTGGATAACGCATTATGCCGGGCATAATCCTTGCCTGACTTTACTTCTATAGGCAGTACATGATTGTCGTACTCTACCACAAAGTCAAGTTCGCCCTGCTTCTTGCTGTTGAAGTAGTACAAGGAGTGTTCTACAGCAAAGCCGTGTGCGTAGAGTTCCTGCGCCACGAGATTCTCAAAAACGGAGCCGTAGTTGATATTGGAGTCCTTGCTGAGTAGTTTGGTCTGAATGTTTCCGCCATACATGGCTGCAAGAAGACCTACGTCGTTCAGAAGCAGTTTGAATAGATTGCGTTGCTTGCTCAATAGCAGTGGGATTTGCGGCTCTTCAAGATTGTATGTCGGGATGGCCGCACCTGCGTTTTTCAACCACAGGAAACTATCCTCGTATTTGCTGAAGCGGGCTTTTTCGTTTAACTCCTTTAGGATGAAACGCTTGTTCTTGGCATTCAGTTCCGAGGGTATGAGGTCATAAATCTCTTCTATCTGCAATTTGCGGTTGACATCATATTGTGTAATATCTCTCTTGTAAGTGCGGATGATGCCACGCTGTTCATCATACACCTTTTTTAGGTTGTTTGTGTCTAAGTATTTTTGGACGGCAGCAGGCATTCCACCTACAATAAGGAACAAACGTACTGCTTCCAGCATTCGTTGATGGATAAAGTCATCGACAGGGCGTTTCTCTTCAAAGCATTCACGCAAATGGGCGATAACTTCATTGCCGATACCTATGGCCTCAAAGAATTCCAGCAGGTCGAGGGGATACATCTCAATCTCATCCATATAGCCTACGGGTACACTTCGCAGGTTGTCGAGTTCCACGCCCAAAAGCGATCCGCTCATGACATATTTGTAGCTTCCTTCATCCACAAGGAACTTGATGGCGGTTACAATCTCCTTGCATTTCTGCACTTCGTCAAAGAATATCAGGGTCTTTCCAGGCATCAAAGGCTTGCGGGCGAAAGCAGAGAGGCGTAGAAGTAAGTCTTTTGCCCCTTTCTGTTCATTGAACAGTTCCACGGCTTCGGGTTGTTCTACAAAGTTTATTTCCACAACATTGTCGAAACACTCTTTCCCCACTTTACGGATCAAAAAAGTCTTGCCAACCTGTCTGGATCCTGTCACCAGCAAGGAACGTCTGTCGTTCAACAGAAAGTCGCGTATTTGTTCGTTAACTTTACGTTTTATCATAATTCGTTGTTTATTAGTTGATAAAGTCTGCACTTTTCGCCGATAAAGGTATGGCTTTTTCCTCAAATAAGCGAGAGGTCTTTAGAGAATTTACACTTTTCCAACGTGAATTCATTGTATATTTTACATTTTTTCCATCATTAAAAGCGTTGAAATATTACACTTTTCCATTTTTTATACGTATGCTCTCACTGCTTATCACTTTTTGCTTTTAATATATGTAGGATGGTTTTCTTTTGAATCTGTTTTAACAAGCTTGGAGGCATACGGGTGTTTACACATTGTTATATATGATCTGAATTATGTGAGATGCAAAAAAGAGTGTATCGTTTATTGCGACACACTCTCATTATAAATAAATCCTTGTTCATAATATGCTCAAGTGTGATTCATGCCAAGTCCATATCTGCTCCTATACATGAACGGAAGATACAGAACCGGTATGAACTTGATTGTGGTGCAGGGTTATTGGTTAACGTCAGTTCGATATAACTTAACGTCAGTTCGAGATAAGAAAAGTGTACTAAAAGTTGGTAATCTCACTTATTTATGGTTGAATATCGATAACTGTGTAAAACAAATCCTTTATCCCTGTCGATTGTAAAGATATTCTGTAAGGGCTATAATGCCATCATCTTCGTTTTACCATCTTCGTACCATGTTCGTACCATGTTCGTATCAAGTTCGTATCATGTTCGTGTGGAGTTGCTCGCTATAGACACGAAGAAAATACGAAGATGATAAGAGTGAGTGTCAACTTTTTTCAAAGGAAGGAGGGGCTTTTATCGGGTAATGTCTTTCCCGGAAATAAGAATAAACAGTTTCCTCTTGTCAGGGCTGACAGCTTATAACCTGCTGCCAAAGAAGCCGTCCATGAATATTGACATTATTGACAAAAGCAGATTTATTGCATAAGAATTATATCGAATTCACGTTTGGTTAATAAAAATTTTGCGTTTCGTATATTTCTGATATGCTGAAAGACTTGCTATAAGTATAGCTCTGAATGGCGTTTATATCTGTGCTAGTTACAGTAACTGTGCACCAGCCATACTCATAGAAACGAATTGCTGCGAAAATATTGGGAAACTCTAAGAATGAAGCGTCGTCAGGATAAGGAAGCTCATATAGTTCGGCATTTCCAGATTCTATGGTCCAAGTAAATATACCATTGGGGTTGTTTGTTACGGCTTTTAATGTGAATTCTCCTGTACCCTGAAAGTACTTAAAAATTTCTATATCTGTAACAATAGGGGCAATTGATGTAGTGACCGTTAAAGGGGGAATGTTTAAACTCTGACCAGTTGAGGTATGCACTACTGCTTTTACATTTCTTATTCCTGTTCCTGTAAATGCGACTTGAATCGTTTGGCTACCTTGCCCGCTGAGGATAGAGGCTCCAGGACTGACGCTCCAATTTACGGTAGCATTTGCAGGAATATTTGATAAAGTGTATTGTTTCGTTACAGTAGCTGTATTACTAGGTAGTTGAATGTTCTCTTCACCAGAAATACTCATGCTGAGTTTGTAATATTTTAGATTATTAGAAGTGTAGGGGCAATCGTTGGGTCTATGTTTCATTAAGCATAAAGCCCCCCATTTAGAGATGAGATATCCTCCGTATGATACTATGGCTGAGTGATCATCGTCAGCGTAAGAAACTTTTGTAGCCTTTGAATCAGATAGGTAAGTCTGGGTATAGCTCCCATCTGTCATATAGATGTCGTCATTAGGTGAATTCATCCAATATTTGCTTCCTCCTTCGCTTACGCTCCACGCATAAGCATGACAATTGTAGGTTGTTGTAGCTTCATCTACATAGATGGCATTAGGGTATCTTCTTTGTAAATCTTGTCTTATTGCGATTTTTTGCGCATTTGTAAATTGTTCACCTATATTATATACTGTTACGGGAGATCCTTGAGGTGTATAAATTTGGGCAAACGAACTCTGGCTTAGCAGCATAATGAACAATGCAGCCATTCCGAGTATGATTCTGATATGAGTCTTATTATGTTTCATGGTAATTTGTAATAATGTTCCTTCTTATGGAAGGAGTGTGAAACTTGTTATGAAAAAATAATATCTTTAACTTGGGCGTAAAGCCTTAGTCTTGAATTAATATTCGACATTGTTGTTTAATGTCATTGAATTGTTTCATGTCTTGCAATACTCCTGTTGCAAGAAAATCGTTTAATGCAGGATTTGTACTTCTTGTCTGCCATTTATTGATGGAAGACATCTTTGCGCAAAGATATACCGATGCTGTGAGGTCATTCCATGCGAAATTCTGTTTTTGAGATTCTTTAAATTCTAAAGTCTGATATGCATATCTTGCAATATCTTTTCTTATTGCGTCTGTCGCATTATGCAATATTTCATCAAAGGATATCAAATATTCGCAAAGGGCATAGTTCAATGTTATTTTCCCTTCTTCAGCCTTGGTTAGCTTAGAGAAATCTGTTTCTTTAAAGTTTTGTTCTTTTAAGAAGTTGAATGTGCAAAGACAATTATCTTCTCTACTCATCAGTTCTTGAAACCCATTGAAGCGTGAGACTACAATCTTAAGCCCTGCCAAAGGTGTGTTGAAGGCATAGGCATCAAAGAGTAAGGGGTATTCCATGCAAATTTCTATCAATTCGTCGGTAGGAATATTAGGTAGGATGGCTTCAGGGATTTGACAGGCCGCAATTTTTTGGTCATAATTTTCAAAGTTTTCCCATTGTAGGACGGGAAATTGAAATGTGCGAGAGCCAGCAGTACATGCCTTTGACTCATTTTGGACAGGATTGTTTTCTGTTATAAGTGTGGAGTCCATACATCCGGTTATGATGCATGCACAGAAAATAAGATAAAAGGTTTTCTGTTTCATAATAATGTTAATTAAAGGTTTATACAATATTATATAGATTGGAATTCTATATCCTTTTAGAAATCCGTTGATTGGAATGCCCTTAAAAACAAATTATACACAAGAATTGTATATGCTATTGTCGATTATAGGTCAATAGACATATGCTTACTTTGGATAAAAACACCATAAATACAACTTGTGTGTAAATATAGTTGATTAGATTGAAATATGCAAAAAAACACAGAAAAACTTGTGGATTTGGCAGGAACGGTATATTCCTTTAAAGGCTGATTATATAATAGGGGCTATTCTTAAGATTCCCCAGCCCCTGATATATCCCAGTCCTGTTCGCCTCGGCGTTATACCATGCTCAAGATGCCATCTTGAACAACACGAGACGCCATCTTGAGTAGCATAAGATGCCAACTTGTGCGCAGTAGGTATATTGCATTCGGAAGCAAAGCAACATGTACCTCTTTTCTTCGTATCGTTTTCTCTGCTTTTCGGAAACCTTCTGTAAGGCCTTGGGGATGTTTTGCGTAGTTCAGAATCTACTGAATCTACCTCTTTCCCGTTTTGTTTTTAATAATTCACCCAAACTTCCTATATTTTTTTATTTAATCTTTGAGATTCTCAATTTTTAAATTATATTTGCGGTGAAAATATAACCTTTATATTAAAGAATTTGTTTTATGGTTGCGCTTTAATAAATTGCCTTTTTAATAATATAAATGCTATGGTGAAACAAGTGAAATCAGTTTGTACGCTGTTACTGGCATTGGCGATGTCGTCGAGTGCGGTTTATGCAGCGGATGAAAGCAAAAGTGCCCATGCGCAGATAATGCAGCAGAGTGGTACTTGCAAGGGTGTGGTGGTCGATGCAACCGGTGAAACGGTAATCGGAGCGTCGGTGATAGTGAAAGGAACTACCAACGGTACGATTACCGGATTAGACGGTGATTTTACATTGGCAGGTGTAAAGAAAGGAGATGTGATTCAAATCTCTTTCGTGGGTTATGAAACGCAAGAGGTTGTTTGGAACGGAACTTCACTGAAGATTGTGTTGCATGATAATGCACAGGCACTTGAAGAGGTGGTTGTTACTGGTTATGGAGGTTCGCAGAAAAGAGCAGCTTTGACGACAGCTATTTCAAAAGTAGATAATAGTGTACTTAAAAACTCTGCATTCAGCAATGCCGGTCAGGCACTGCAAGGTTCTGTGACGGGACTTCGTGTTATCAATACTTCCGGTCAACCCGGTACAACTCCGAATATGGTGTTGCGTGGTGGAGCAACTATCACAGGCAGTAATAATAATGCGTTGGTGATTGTCGATGGTATTGTGCGTAACAGTATGGCCGATGTGAATCCGCAAGACATAGAATCTATTCAGGTGCTGAAGGACGCTGCTTCTACGGCTATTTATGGTGCTCGTGCCAATGGCGGTGTAATCTTGATTGAAACGAAGAGCGGCAAGGAAGGCAAGGCTACCGTGACCTACAATTTCAAATATGGTAAGAACTATTCCCGCAAAGGATATGACTTTTTGAATGCCCACGATTATATTTATTACAATCGTTTGGGTATGCGCAGAACCAATGAGGCGGTAAGTGCATATAACAGTAAAGGTTATAGTGTAGACGGGCAAATGGGATATGGTATTGGTAATACGAATTTCGATATACGCTATCTGACCGATGAAACCTCACATCTGCAAAATGAAGGATGGTCATTGATGGACGATCCTTATCACGACGGGAAGAAGATTTTATATAAAGACCATTCCGGTATTTTGGATGATGCGGTATTTAATAACAGTGCCACCACTCAAGAACATTACCTGAATATCTCGGGTGGAAATGATAAAGGTACATTTGCTGCCAGTTTCGGCTATTATGATGAAGACGGACAAGTGAAAAGTACCGGATTCAGACGTTTTAGTGGCAATTTAGTTGGTTCGTATAGAGTTTTACCTATTCTTTTGGTTAAGGCAAGTGCCAATTATATATGGTCTACTACTCCGCAAATCTATTCCAGCAACTACAATTTATTCTATCGTACTCGTTCGCAGCGTCCCACTTGGAATCCGTATCGGGAAGATGGCTCACCGGCAAGCGGCTTTGGGTCGGCCGACGGTAATCCCCAATATTGGATTTCAAAGTTACAACGAGACAACAGTACCGCACGCTATACTTTCAGCACGGGGTTTGCGCTTGATATTATCAAAAAACAGTTGGTGCTGAACGGGAATATCTCTTTACTGAATTATCAATATCAGAAAGAAACATTTAATAAGGCATACCAGCAACAGAATCAGGGTAGTCCCAATACTACCCGTTCATCAAGCGTCGAGATTGATAAATATAACCAACTGCAGATGAACACGACTTTGAATTATACCAACCTGTTCAACGGTGTTCATGACGTGAACGTAATGTTGGGCGGTGAATATTATACCTATGACCGTTTTACATTGAAGGGAAGTGCGCATGGAGCACCCACTGATGATATAGCTACGATGAATGTTGCGTCGGAATACGATGGCATTTCTACGGAGAAAACGGCTTATCGCATTTTGTCCGCGTTCGGTCGTGCCGAATACAATTCAAAATGAAGTATTTGCTGGCATTGACAGGACGTTATGACGGTATCTCTCGCTTGAAGGACAATCGTTGGGGATTCTTCCCGGGTGTGTCATTGGGTTGGAATGTAACTGAGGAAGACTTCTGGAAAGAGATGAAAGTTGCAGACGTGATTACTACATTGAAACCGCGTGTCAGCTACGGAACAAACGGTAATGTAAACGGCTTGGGAAACTATACGGTTTATGGAGCTTATGGCTCTAAGGTAAACAGCAATTTCACGCTGCCTAATTACGGAAATGCTACATCTATCGTAAATATAGGTCTGTTGAATACCGGCTTACGGTGGGAAAAAAGTAAGACGTTCGAGGTCGGTTTGGATGTAGGTTTGTTCCATAACAAATTCTCGTTCATTCTGGATTATTACAATCGGGAGACGCAAGATCTACTGACATCGCTTGACCTTCCGGGTTATACAGGTTTCGGTTCCATTACAACCAATATGGGTAATTTGCGTAACTCTGGATTTGAGGCTGAAATTCGTGCCAACCTGATTAAAACAAAAGATTTTACTTGGGACATGACGGCCAATATCACTACTGTGTCGAATAAAATCCTTAAGTTGCCGAAAAACAGCAATGACAATAACCGCGTAGGTGGTTATGAAGTGGCAGCCGGACAAGCTGTAAAAAATGCCGATGGTACGTGGACGTATAATACAAAATGGGTAGGCGGTCGTCAGGAAGGCGGTAAGTTGGGCGAAATTGTAGCCTATCAGCAAAAACGTATCTATCGTGATTGGGACGATGTAAAAGCGAATGCCAATATGTTGTATGATGACGTAGGTAAATTGTATGGTCCCGGTTTAGCCGATGAGTACAAAGGAAAAGCCGGATACAAACCTATTGAGCCGGGAGACGTTTATTGGGAAGATATGGACGGAGACGGAAAGATTACTTCGTATGACCGCAAGGTGATAGGCAATATATTCCCCAACCTGACGGGTGGTTTCTCTACCACTTTCGGATACAAGGGACTCTCACTGTATGCCCGTTTCGATTATGCGTTGGGACATACATTGTATAATGACTTGTTGGCTCGTTCTCTCGGACAGTATCAAGGAACATTCAATCTGATCTCAGAAGTGAAGAATACGTGGAGTGAAGCAAATCCTGATGCCGATCTGCCTAAATTCTACTATGCCGATCAGTTGGCCAAATATAACATTACGCGTTCTAACAATGCCAGTTTGACTTTGAATAACAACAGTTCCCGTTTCTATGAGAAAGGTGATTATTTGGCATGTCGTGAGATCACGTTGAGTTATAATCTTCCGAAGAACCTTATAAAGGGTGCATTTATACGTGACGCTTCTGTCTACGTGACAGGTCAGAACTTATTCTATATTACCGGTTATTCCGGTATATCTCCCGAACCGGCTGTTGCAGGAACTAATGCGGCAGGTGTCGATGACGGCCGTTATCCCACACCTCGCACATTATTGTTCGGTTTATCAGTGACATTCTAATTAAACACACGATTAAGTATGAAAAAGTTTTTTAGCAATATATTATTTGGGGCAGCTTTATTTGCGGTGGCTGCTTGCGACTCTCTGGACTTGCAGCCGGAAAGTGAAATTACAGATGCCAATTATTGGCGGACGACCGATCATTTCAGTGCGTTCAATGTGGGCATTCACTCTTACTTTAGGAATTATTCCTATAATTTTTTTCTGTTGGGTGAACCGCGTGCCGATATTTATGGCGATACTCCTTTCGGAGGTGAAGCCACACAAGGCATGGAACGTTTTCCGTATAACACCATTTCCGAAGTACAGCCGGGAATCAGCAACTATGCCGGATTGTATAATGTGATTAACCAATGTAACTTGATGATTAGTAAGACCACGGATACGTCCGTTTTGAGTGATACTGATCGTAAATATTTCTTGGGTGCTGCTTACGGTATACGAGCCTATTTATATTTCCATTTGTTGCGTTCATGGGGCGATGCCGTTATCTATCTGGATTATACCAATGGTGCTACTCTGGACTTGTCGAATTTGAACAGAAAGCAAGATGCCGCTGCGGAAGTCATGACGCAAATAAAGAAGGATATACAGGCTTCGGAAGATGCTTTCGGAACGAACTATGCCTTTACAAAAGGTAAATATTACTGGTCGTTAGGATCTACTAAGATGCTGAAGGGAGAGGTTTATCTTTGGAGCGGTAAGCAGATGAATGGAGGAGCGTCCGATTATCAGACGGCGAAGGCGGCACTTCAGGAAGTGAAGAATTGTCCGAATGTAGCTTTATTGTCGGATTTTGCCAATGTATTCAGCTTTAATAATAAGGTGAATAACGAGATTATCTTTGCTTTTGTCAGCAATGAGAATGAGTTTACTTTGTGGAATGGATATTACAATGGCAATCTTCTGCCTCAACAGGCTTATATGAACAATGGTTCGTATTACGATGAAACCGGAACGAATATCAAGGAGACGAAAGACTGTCAGATCAACGGCTTGACTCGCCTGGCTATCAAGAAAGATTTGTATTTTAAATTGTATAGAGAAGGAGATTCGAGAAAAGCTGCTTCATTGAAAGCTGTTTACAATAAAAATGCGGCGGGAGAATTGGTGTATGTAGCTCCATTTGCTTACAAATTTCAGGGTACCATGCTTGCTGGTGGTTCTACTCGGAGTATGCTCGATGATTATCCCATCTATCGTTACTCGGATTGTTTGTTGTTGTTGGCCGAAGCTAAGGCTTTTTTGAATGAGGATATTGCGGCCGAAATCAATGAAGTGCGTAAGCGTGCTTATGGCAGTAATTATTCGGAAACAGTGGCTTATCCAAACGATAAGGGAGATTTCTACACCGACAATAAATTTGTTTCGGGGGATGAAGATCCGTCTGAAGCTGTTTTGAAAGAACGGTTCAGAGAATTTTTGTTTGAAGGTCGTCGCTGGTATGATATTCGCCTTTTCAGTTTAACCTCGAAGTATTCTACTGCGTCTGCCGATAAATTGCTGTGGCCGATTGACCAAAATACATTGACGAATAATAACCTGTTGAACCAAACACCGGGTTATAAGAATTGATAATCTCAATCTGAAAATAACGTGAAGAGTTCGCTTGAGGAGAGGATACGAATCTTCTTGAGCGGACTCTTTTAATTTTAGAGGAGATGAGCGGATGGGGATTTGAAATAAAGCCCTATCTTTGAAGTTATAACATAGAAAAAGAAGAAAGAAATGAAGAAAATCCTGTTATTTGTATTCCTGCTGCTGGCGGGAAAGGCGGCCTATGCGCAGGCTGCGGACACAGTTTTTGTGCACGAAACTCAAATTCCCGTGCTGATAGAACGTCAGGACAATGTGCTGTTCAGGATGCGGCTGGAGGCAACTTCCGCCAAGAGGCTGAACGAGGTGGTGCTGAACTTCGGCAAGGAGGTGAAGCTCTCCGAGGTGCGTTCGGTGAAACTCTATTACAGCGGTACGGAAGCTCTTCAGAACTATGCCAAGAAGCCTTTCGCACCGGTGGATTATGTTTCTGCCTTCACGGTGGGCCGCACGTTGGCGGCTAACCCGTCTTATTCCATTTGCAAGGCGCAGGTGGACGGACCACGCGGCAAGGTGGTGATGACGGTCAATCAGGAACTCTTTCCGGGAATCAATTACTTCTGGGTAAGTTTGCAGATGAAACCGGAAGCGACTCTTTTCAGTAAGGTGACGGCGACTGTGGCTTCGGTAAAGGTGGACGGAAAACAAGCTCCGATACAGATGGCGACTCCTGAAGGCATCGTTCACAGGATGGGAGTAGGCGTGCGCCATGCGGGCGACGACGGCTCGGCGGCTTTCCGCATTCCGGGACTGGCCACCACGAACAACGGAACGCTGCTTGGCGTTTACGATGTGCGCTACAACAACAGTGCCGATTTGCAGGAACATGTAGACGTGGGGCTCAGCCGCAGCACGGACGGTGGCCGCACATGGGAAGAGATGCGTCTGCCGCTGGCGTTCGGCGAGACAGGTGGCCTGCCTGCCGCCCAGAACGGGGTGGGCGACCCTTCCATCTTGGTAGACACACGAACGAACGACGTGTGGGTGGTGGCCGCTTGGACGCATGGCATGGGCAACCAACGTGCGTGGTGGAGTTCGCATCCGGGCATGGACAGAAGCCGTACGGCACAGCTTGTCATGGCCAAGAGTACGGACGACGGCAAGACTTGGTCGGAACCCTTCAACATCACGGAGCAGGTGAAAGAGCCTTCGTGGTACTTCCTGCTGCAAGGACCGGGCCGGGGCATCACCATGCAAGACGGCACGCTGGTCTTCCCCATTCAGTACATCGACTCTACACGTGTGCCCAACGCCGGAATCATGTACAGCAAAGACCGTGGCAACACGTGGACCATCCATAACCATGCCCGCACCAACACCACCGAAGCGCAGGTGGCCGAAGTGGCTCCGGGCGTGCTGATGCTGAACATGCGCGACAACAGAGGTGGAAGCCGTGCCGTGTCCGTGACCGAGGATTTGGGTCGCACCTGGACGGAGCACCCTTCTTCGCGCAAGGCTTTGCAGGAATCGGTATGTATGGCCAGCCTTATCAGCGTGAAGGCCAAGGACAATGCTTTGGGCAAAGACCTGCTGCTTTTCTCCAACCCCAATACCAAGAAAGGACGTCATCATATCACGATTAAGGCCAGTCTGGACGGCGGGCTTACTTGGTTGCCCGAAAACCAACTGCTGCTCGATGAGGGAGAGAGCTGGGGATATTCCTGCCTGACGATGATTGACAAGGAAACGGTAGGCATCTTGTATGAGAGCAGCGTGGCGCACATGGCTTTCCAAAGCGTGAAGCTGACAGACATTATCAAGAAGAGATAACCTGCCTGAGTTCGGGATAGACGGTTGCTTCTGCTAAGTTTGACAGCTGCAAACCTTTGTCATGACAGAGGCAAGTGTCCAAGCCGACAGACACAAGTGTTTGACGTGACATACACAAGTGTTTGAGCCGTCAGAGACAAGTGTCTGACAATGCGGAAGTAAATCGCTGATAGCCAGCGTTGTATGGTTTAAAGATAAGCCGTCGGGTGATATCGTCGACCCGCTTCTTGTCCCGAACTCAGGTATAACCTCGCCGGAGACTTGTTTTTGAGGATTTTCATCTGTCCTCGTCTGTTGAATGACCGATATCTAAACTTTCATTTACCTATGAATATGGTGTGTGTGCGGGGCTGTGTGCTTCTGCTCTTCCTGATGTTGCAGGCGGTTTCTCCTGCTTTGAGTGTTGTTTTTCCGGCTCGGAATGCGGATGATGCCGGAGCACGTTTGTTGCCTCGCCCCCGGCGTGTGGAGTGGCATTCGTCTTCGTTGGCACTGGATAGGGTGAAACTTTCCACAAATGTGCTTTTGAATGATTGGGAGGCACTGATCGTCGAGCTGGGAGGTAAGGTGAGTGAACATGCCGCTTCTGCCGTTTCCGTTGTGTTGGTGCCTGAGTTGGAGGAAGTGCCCTTGAATCAGGACGAAGCCTATCGCCTGCGGGTGGACGAGCGTGGCATCCGGGTGGAGGCCGTCACCGAGTGCGGCGTGTATCGAGCCGTTCAAACGTTGCGTCAGTTGGCGGGGAAGATAGCGGAAGGCGTGCGAATACCCTGCTGCGAGATACTTGACTGGCCGGCTTTCCGCATACGCGGTTGGATGCACGACACCGGGCGCAGCTACATCTCGATGGAAGAGCTGAAGCGTGAAATCGCCGTGCTCTCCAAGTTCAAAATCAACACGTTTCATTGGCATCTCACCGAGAATCAGGCATGGAGGTTGGAAAGCAAGGTCTTTCCGGCATTGAACGAAAGTGCGAACATGACCCGTATGCCGGGACAGTTTTACACGCTGGAGGAGGCAAAGGAATTGGTGCGCTTCTGCAAGGCGCACCACATGACGCTCATTCCCGAGATAGACATGCCGGGGCATAGCGCGGCTTTCGTGCGTACCTTCGGGCACGATATGCAAAGTCTTGAAGGTATGAAGATTATGAAACTTCTGATAGACGAGGTTTGCGATACTTTCGACGTGCCTTGGCTGCATATCGGTACGGATGAGGTGAAGTTCGCCAATCCGCAGTTTGTTCCTGAAATGGTGGCCTACGTCCGCTCGAAAGGAAAGAAAGTCATCTCGTGGAATCCGGGTTGGCGCTACAAGCCGGGTGAGATAGACATGACTCAGTTGTGGAGTTATCGGGGGAAAGCGCAATCGGGCATTCCCGCCATCGATTCCCGCTTTCATTATCTGAACCATTTCGATACGTTCGGTGACATCGTGGCTTTGTACAACAGCCGCATTTACAACGAGCCGCAGGGTTCCGACGACTTGGCGGGCTGCATCCTGGCCATCTGGAACGACCGCCTGCTGAGCTCGGAGCGCAACATCATCCTCGAAAACCACCTCTACCCGAATATGCTGGCCATGGCCGAGCGTGCGTGGCTGGGTGGGGGAACGGAGTACTTCGACAAAGACGGCACTGTGCTTCCTGCCGACGAGCAGGCAGATACATTCAGGAGCTTTGCCGATTTTGAACACCGGCTGCTGTGGCACAAGGAACATACCTTCGCCGGCTATCCGTTTGCTTATGTGCGACAGACCGATGTGCGCTGGCACATCACCGACGCCTTCCCCAACGGAGGGAGTCTTGACAAGAGTTTTCCGCCCGAAACCATCGTTGCAGACAGCTATGAGTATGACGGAAAGACCTATGGCGTGCGTCCTGCCGTGGGAGCAGGCATTTATCTGCGGCATGTATGGGGGGTAACCGTACCGGCTTTCTATAAGCATCCCGAAGAAAATAGCACGGCCTATGCCTATACGTATGTATATTCTCCCCGTAAGCAGACGGTGGGTCTGTGGGCGGAGTTCCAGAATTATTCGCGTTCGGAACCCGATTTGCCGCCTTTGCCGGGTAAGTGGGACCATAAAGGCAGCCGCATCTGGATTAACGGCCGGGAAGTTGCTCCGCCCGTGTGGACGGCTACCCACGGGGTGAAGAACAATGAAACACCCCTCGGCAATGAGAATTGCGTGGCGCGTCCGCCCCTCTCCGTGCAATTGAGCAAGGGGTGGAACAAGGTGCTCTTGAAACTTCCGGTGGGCAGGTTCACCACACCTGAGGTGAGGTTGGTGAAGTGGATGTTTACCTGCGTCTTCGTGACACCCGGCGGCGAGAAAGCTGTCGACGGGTTGGTTTATTCTCCCGAACGGAAACTGCCTGTCCGATAATCTGTAACTTATCTTATTTCTATTTGCCATGAAACATTTACTATTGGTTTTGTCTTCTGTCTTATTTGTTTGTTTCTCCTCGTTGGCGCAGCAAAAGACGAAAGTGGCTTGTATAGGCAACAGTATCACTTACGGAGCTGGATTGCCCGACAGGGAGAAGCAGGCCTATCCTGCACAGTTGCAACAGATGCTGGGCAAGCGGTATGAAGTGGGCAACTTCGGCAAGTCGGGGGCCACGTTGCTCAATCGGGGGCACAGGCCGTATATGCAACAGCAGGAGTTCAGGGATGCGCTCCGTTTTGCCGCCGACATTGCGGTGATACACCTCGGCATCAATGATACCGACCCACGCAACTGGCCCCATCATCGCGACGCTTTTGTAAGCGACTATCTGTCGCTGATAGATTCGTTGCGCAGTGCGAATCCGGATGTTCGCATCCTGATAGCAAGGCTCTCGCCCATATCCGACCGGCACGCACGTTTCCTTTCCGGCACGCGCGATTGGCATGCCGAAATACAGACAGCCATCGAAGCGGTGGCACGCTGTGCCGACGTGCAGCTCATCGACTTTCATGCGCCGCTTTATCCTTATCCTCATTTATTGCCAGATGCCCTCCATCCTACAGCCGAAGGCGCAACACTGCTGGCACGTACGGTCTATTCCGCCCTGACAGGCGATTACGGGGGCTTGCGCCTGTCGGCTTTGTACACAGACAACATGGTGTTGCAACGTAATGTACCGCTGGATGTGTCGGGCATGGCCGATGCAGGCGAGCGGGTGACGGTGAACATCGGCAGGCAACGTTGCAGTGTCGTAGCCGGTAAGGACGGAAGGTGGACTGCCCGCTTGTTGCCCTTGAAAGCCAGCGGACCGTATGAACTGACGGTATCGACATCCGGCAAGACTTTGCGTTACCGGAATGTGTTGGCGGGCGAAGTATGGCTCTGCTCCGGGCAGTCCAACATGGAGTTTATGTTGAAGCAGGCGGCTACCGCCGGACGGGATATTCCGAAGGCCGATGACGATGAACTGCGATTTTATGATATAAAAGCCCGCTGGCGTACGAATGCCGTGGAATGGGATTCTGCCATACTGGATTCGCTCAACGCCTTACACTATTACGAGGAGGCGGAATGGGAAGCCTGCACACCCCGTACTGCGGGCGATTTCCCGGCAGTGGCTTACTACTTCGGTCGCATGCTGAGAGACAGCCTGCAAGTGCCCGTAGGGCTGATTTGCAATGCCGTAGGAGGCTCGCCTACAGAAGCTTGGATAGACCGGGGCACGCTTGAGCAGGAGTTTCCCGCCATCCTGAAAGATTGGAAACGGAACGATTTCATACAAGACTGGGTGCGCGGTCGCGCGGCACTGAACATCAAGAAGTCTGCCAATCCCTATCAACGCCATCCGTACGAGCCTTGCTACCTGTTCGAGGCGGGCATCGTCCCCTTGCAAAGTTATCCGTTGAAAGGTGTCATCTGGTATCAGGGAGAATCGAACGCTCATAACAAGGATGCTCACGAACGGCTGTTCAAACTGCTGGTGGGCAGTTGGCGCAAGAAGTGGGAAAACGCCCGCTTGCCTTTCTACTACGTGCAGTTGTCGAGTCTGAACCGTCCGTCGTGGCCGTGGTTCAGAGACAGCCAGCGCAGATTGATGCGGGAGATGCCCTATACAGGTATGGCGGTGAGTAGCGATGTGGGCGACTTGCTGGACGTGCACCCCATGCAGAAACAACCGGTGGGCGAGCGGCTGGCACGCTGGGCGTTGAGCGACACCTATCATCGGGCACTGACACCCTCGGGTCCGTTGCTGCGCAAGGCTGCGTTCCGTGACGGAGCCGTCTACCTTACTTTTGATTACGGTGACGGATTGCGAAGCGCCGACGGACAGCCGTTGCGCACGTTTGAAGTGGCCGAGACGGACGGACTGTTCCACCCTGCGGAAGCAACCGTGGAGGACGGACGCCTGAAAGTATGGTCGGAGGCGGTGAAGCATCCGCACTACGTGCGTTACGGCTGGCAGCCTTTTACCCAAGCCAATCTGGTGAATGACGCCGGGCTTCCCGCTTCCACGTTCCGTGCAGAAGATTTGGATTGGATGGGCAAACCGTCTCCGGACCCGTATGAAGAGGCTTTCCGGTTCTTCCTGCACACCTCTCGGGAGTTCTGTCAACCTGCTTTGCCGGTGAGTAATAAGGTCGGTTGGCGCCCGATGAAAGGTTCTCCGAAGGGAGAGAAAGGATTTGAACTCGGAGTTTCCGCCTGCTTTGCCGGTGTGGTGAACGGCCGGTTGCTGATGGCGGGCGGTTGCAATTTCCCCGATGTTCCGGCTGCCGATGGTGGACGGAAGCGGTACTATCGAGGCATCTATGCCGCCCCGCTGCCTGCCGATTCCGTGTTGCTTTGGCGCAAGGTGGGCGAACTGCCCATGCCTTTGGCTTACGGCGCTTCCGTGCCTACGGCCGACGGACTGGTTTGCATCGGTGGCATGAACGCCGAAGGCAGTACAACGGACGTCTATCGCCTTGTCATCGGTAATAAAGACAAAAAGGTACGGATAGAAACGCTTCCCTCGTTGCCCTATGCGCTGGACAACCTGACGGGCAGCCTGATGGGAAACACCATCTACGTGGCAGGAGGCAACCGGCAGGGAGCTGCCTCGAACACGTTCCTCTGTCTTGATTTGGAGCGGCCGGGCGAGGGCTGGAAAGAACTGACGCCTTTCCCCGGAAATCCCCGTATACAGCCCGTTTCGGCAGGAGTGCATGTCGATGGTGCTTATCGTTTCTTCCTTTGGGGAGGTTTCGCTCCCACCTCGCAAGGGCGTGAGGCAACGCTTTCTGTGAATGGGTATTGCTATGGCCCCGCCTTTGATACATGGATACCGGTGCCCACCCCCACGGGGCGCAATGGCGAGGCCGTTTCATTGGGCGGCGGCACTGCCATTGCCTTGGACGATGGCCGCATCCTCTGCATGGGCGGGGTGGACAAGGACATCTTCCTCTCCGCCTTGCGCAGCCCGGCGAAGGATTACCTGCGCCATCCGGCAGAGTGGTATCGTTTCAACCGCCGCATCCTGCTCTATGATGTCGCCGCCAATAGTTGGCAGGAGGTGGCCGAGGTAGCCGATGCAGCCCGTGCAGGCGCGGCGCTGGTGGGTGGCAACGGCGCTTGCTTCTACATCGGCGGCGAACTGAAGCCCGGCATCCGCATACCCGGAGTTACTAAAATAAACTTGAAATAGCAGACTTTTTAAATATTAAGAAGCCGTATCATTACTCTATTTTTTGAGTAGTGATACGGTTCTTTTTCTCGAGATTGAGTCCCCCATATAGTAGGCATCTTCTGCCGGAGCGCTCATTTGTAAAATATAATGTATGGATGCGATAGGGGTAAATCGTATCTCGGTGCCGAAGGCCTCGTTCCTCGGTGTGGAAGAGGGCGTTCCTCGGTGTCGGAGGCCTCGTTCCTCGGTGCCTCTCATACGCCACCTCGGAGAAGAGAAAAAAGAGGGACGTTATCGACTGAAAATCAACCTAATATCCATTCACTCACAGAAAGGGATGCGCAAAGTGTCGATTGTCATCTTTTTTCTACACTCAAAAACTGCGCTATCATTATCGGGGGGGTGAAAGTGCGGGCAAACATAAAAAAATGCGTGTCTGCTGCAACTTTTCCTATCTGCCGTGCATCTGATATAGCAGAATAACTTAAAAGAAGAATATCATGTTAGTGACTACAACTCCTACGATTGAGGGTACACGCATCACCCGTTATTATGGCATTGCTTCCGGAGACACCATTATCGGAGCCAATGTGTTTCGCGATCTTTTTGCCAGCATCCGGGATGTGGTGGGCGGACGAAGTGGCTCTTACGAGGAAGTGCTTCGTCAAGCCAAAGAAACAGCCTTGCACGAGATGCAGGAAAATGCCCGTATGATGGGCGCCAATGCCGTGATTGGGGTCGACCTCGACTACGAAACGGTGGGCGGCAGCGGCAGCATGCTGATGATGACGGCCTGCGGAACGGCGGTGACGATAGAGTAAAAACGACGGCAGATAACGTCTGTTTCCCTTGGATACGTGTACACATGCATTCAGGGGATTTTTTGTTTTTTCTCCGCGCAATCTCTTTTTCTGAAAAATATCTCCTTCCCGTTTGCTTTTCTCGTTCCGATTCTTTATTTTTAGACAGTTGTTAAAAAACCTTTTAATATATATACTATGGACCAATTACTATTCTGGCTGGTTCCGGCCGCATCTGTTCTGGCGCTTTGTTTTGCCGGGTATTTCCATCGCGAAATGATGAAAGAGAGTGAGGGTACTCCTCAAATGATTAGAATTGCCGCCGCTGTGCGCAAGGGGGCCATGTCCTACCTCAAGCAGCAGTACAAAGTGGTGGGCTGGGTGTTCTTCGCACTTGTTGTCCTGTTCTCCGTCATGGCATATGGCTTCGGGGTGCAGAACCCTTGGGTGCCCGTGGCTTTCCTTACCGGGGGCTTCTTCTCGGGACTTTCGGGCTTTCTGGGTATGAAGACGGCGACATACGCCTCGGCACGTACAGCAAATGCCGCGCGAAACTCGTTGAACGCAGGTTTGCGCATCGCTTTCCGCAGCGGGGCGGTGATGGGACTGGTAGTGGTAGGCCTCGGCTTGCTCGATATCTCCTTCTGGTACCTGTTGCTCAACGCCGTGATTCCGGCAGACGTGATGACGCCCACCCATAAACTCTGTATCATCACCACCACCATGCTCACCTTCGGCATGGGAGCCTCCACGCAGGCGCTCTTTGCACGTGTGGGCGGCGGAATCTATACCAAGGCGGCCGACGTGGGCGCCGACCTTGTGGGCAAGGTAGAAGCCGGCATCCCCGAGGACGACCCGCGCAACCCTGCCACCATTGCCGATAACGTGGGCGACAACGTAGGCGATGTGGCGGGCATGGGCGCCGACCTCTACGAGAGCTATTGCGGCTCCATCCTTGCCACGGCTGCTCTGGGCGCTGCCGCCTTCATCCATTCGGGCGACACGCTGATGCAGTTCAAGGCGGTGATTGCGCCCATGCTGATTGCAGCGGTCGGGATACTCCTTTCCATCATAGGCATCTTCTCCGTGCGTACCAAGGAGAATGCAAAGATGAAGGACTTGCTGAACTCGCTGGCGTTGGGTACCAATCTTAGTTCCATATTGATTGTGGTGGCCACCTTCTTCATTCTTTGGTTGCTGAAACTGGATAACTGGGCTTGGATTGCGTGCTCGGTGGTAGTGGGACTGGTAGTGGGCATTGTCATCGGCCGTTCCACAGAGTATTACACATCTCAATCCTACCGGCCGACCCAGAAGCTGAGCGAGAGCGGGAAAACAGGCCCTGCCACAGTCATCATCTCAGGCATCGGGTTGGGCATGCTCTCCACAGCCATCCCGGTGATTGCCGTGGTGACGGGCATCATCGCCTCCTATCTCTTCGCTTCGGGCTTCGATTTCTCTAACGTCGGACTGGGACTTTACGGCATCGGCATTGCTGCCGTAGGCATGCTTTCCACACTGGGCATCACACTGGCTACGGATGCCTACGGGCCTATTGCCGACAATGCGGGCGGCAACGCCGAGATGTCCGGATTGGGCGAAGAAGTGCGCAAACGCACCGATGCACTCGACTCTCTGGGCAATACCACCGCCGCCACGGGCAAAGGCTTTGCCATCGGCTCCGCCGCCCTCACGGGCTTGGCCCTGCTGGCTTCGTATATCGAGGAGATACGTATCGGACTTACCCGGATTGGGATGACTGAGATACATTCCGGCGGCCAAACCATCTCCGTGCAAGATGCCACGTTCTTCGACTTCATGCACCATTACGATGTGACACTGATGAACCCGAAGGTGCTGTCGGGCATGTTCATCGGTTCCATGATGGCTTTCCTGTTCTGCGGATTGACGATGAATGCCGTGGGACGCGCCGCTTCTCACATGGTAGATGAGGTACGCCGCCAGTTCCACGAAATCAAGGGCATCCTTACGGGCGAAGCCGAACCCGATTACGAACGTTGCGTGGCCATCTCCACCAAAGGGGCACAACGCGAAATGGTGGTTCCCTCGCTGATAGCCATTGTTGCTCCCATCCTCACAGGACTAATCTTTGGCGTTCCCGGCGTGCTGGGCTTGCTGATTGGCGGACTGAGCAGCGGGTTCGTGCTCGCCATCTTCATGGCCAATGCCGGCGGTGCTTGGGACAATGCGAAGAAATACGTGGAAGAGGGCAACTTCGGCGGTAAAGGCGGCGAGACACACAAAGCCACCGTGGTGGGCGACACCGTGGGCGACCCGTTCAAGGATACCTCCGGTCCAAGCCTGAACATCCTCATCAAGCTGATGAGCATGGTGGCCATCGTGATGGCAGGGCTTACGGTGGCGTGGAGCTTGTTCTGAGGCATCCCCCCGCAATCCGCATAAATGTGCCTATCGGGCTGTTGCTTCTGTGCCGTTTTTCTTCTTTCGGATATAGCCGGATAATTTGAGGATTGTCCGGCTGTATTTCTTTTGCCCGACTGCGTTCTCGTTCTCTGTCGGGTCGGTACGGTGATCGAACAACATCCGGCTTTGCCCTCCAGGCGTTTGAGGCCATTCGGCGTAGCTGTATCTTTTGTTTACGGCGTTATCTGCTCCTTGCCATTGTATGTAAACATGGTTTTTGGTTTGAACTTTTAGGTTCTTCAATATGGGAACGAAGCTGCTTCCGTCCAGCTGCCCTTGAGGCATACCGATGCGGCAAAGCTCGCACAATGTAGGATATATATCCACCAGCTCCACGGGCGATTCGGTTGCTCCTCGCTTCATGCCCGGCACGCGTACGATGAGCGGTATCCGCGTGGCTTCCCGCATCAGCGTGTGCTTGCCCCAGAAACCGTGTTCTCCCAATTGCCATCCGTGATCGCCGAAAAGTACGACAATGGTATGGTCGGCCAAATCCAACTCTTCCAACGCCGTGAGGATTCTGCCTATCTGCGCGTCTACATAGCTCACGGAGGCATAATAGCCGTGCTTGGCTTCACGTTGAAAAGTTTCCGCTTTGGTATCGACCCGTGCATACGAGAGTATCTCTTGCGAGCCTTGAACCTCTTCCGGCAAATATCGTGGTCGGAAACGATTGGCGGCTAAAGGTATCTCGTCGCGCCGATACATGTCCCAATACTTTTTAGGAACATTGAAAGGCAGATGGGGACGCCAAAAACCGCATGTAAGGAAGAAGGGTTTACCCAGTTCCTTCAGCCTTTTCAGGTCTTCGATGGTACGGGTGGCGCCTTTGCCGTCGTCGTAGGCCTCATCGTCCACGTCGGCCGATTCGCAGAATGGGCCGCGCATGGTCCGGGGGTTGATGCTGTTGCCCGATTCGGCATTCATCCACACCTCCCATTTGTTGTATTCCGCCCAGTCGTGCCCGTATCCGTCGGGGTGCACCCGCCACGGATGTTCGCTCCAGCTCTCGGCATGGTCGGTGATGTTGTGAAACACTTTGCCGTTGGAGACGGTGTGGTAGCCGTGAGCCGTGAACCACCCGGAAAGGGGAATGGCGTCGGGGGCATCTGTTGAGGCCGATGCCTCGTAGTGGGTAAATCGTTGCGGGTAACGGGGGTACATGCCCGTGAACAGGCTGGCACGTGATGCACCGCTGACAGGAATGTTGCAATAGGCATTCCGGAAGAGTAGGCCGATGGAGGCCAGTCGGTCAATGTGCGGAGTGTGTATCGCTTCGATGCCGTAGCAGCCTAATTCCGGTCTCATGTCGTCGGCAATCAACATCAGCACGTTCATCCGTCCGGACTGTGCCGCCTCTTGTGCATGCAGAAGCGGTGGGAGAACCGATAAGGCGAGTCCTCCCGTTGCCAAAGTTCGTAAACCATTCATTCTTCGTCTCATTTGTCGTATCCGGGGTTGGGTGTCAGGTTAGGATTCAAAGCCTGTTCGCTCAGCGGCACAGGATAGAGGTAATAGTGCGGTTGCCATCCTTTCAGCCCTTGCATGGTGAAGATATACAGATGGCCTTCTTTCAGCGTGTTGGAGGTGTTGATTGTGCCGTCTTCATTATACCGTGCCACTTTCATGCTGCTTGGGTTTCCGTAATCGGCTTTCACTATATAGGCTCCCATCGGCATTTTTGAAAGTTGGCTTTCGGCTTTCTTCCAGCGTCTGATGTCGTTGAAGGCAAAGCCCTCGCACGCAAGTTCCACGATTCTTTCGCGGCGTATCTCCCATAATAGGGGATTAACGTCCGGTTCGCGATACTTGTCCCAGCCGTCTGTAATGGCACTTACTTTCATCGGGGCTACTCCGCCGCGCGTACGAAGTTTGTTTATGGTGGCGTCTGCTATGCTTTGGGTAAATTCGCCCAACTCGCAGGCCGCTTCGGCATAGTTCAGCATCACTTCGCCCACCCTGAATATGGGTGCTGCCGAATCGTTGGATGAGTCGTTGCTGGGGCATATCACCCACGTGTTGTAGAACTTCCATGGAATATAGCCCATATAGGCTTTCTGCCAGTTCCACACTCCATTGCTCGATTGCCAAAGGTTGGGCATGCGCGTTGTGTAGTAGTTTTTGAAGTTGGAAGCGGGCAGTGTCTTGTTGCCTGCCCATCCGGAACCGGAGTTGGCGTTGATAAGTTGGATGAACTCATCGGCGTAGGCTTTCGGGCTTGTCGGCTCGTAGCGTTTGAAGGCGGTGATATTGCCGGAACGTGCATTGTCCGTCATGTATGGAGGAATGATGGTCAGGTAGAGCCGGCGGTCGCGGTTTCTGAAATTGGCGTACTCTTTCTTGGAACCGTCGGTTTCTTTGTAGCCCTCATATACGTCGCTGGTGCTTATCGGTTTCCCATCGGTGCAGAGGAATCGGTCTACAAAGTCTTTGGTGGCCTCCGTCCGTGCCTCGCCGGTGCGCAGGCTTCTCACTCTGGAGTGTCCTTCTCCCTTTACGTTACGATACTCTTTATAAAGGAGTACTTCCTTTATTTTGCTCATGTTGTCGGTGTTGGAATTGAACAAGGCGTCGTATTGCGGGTGTACGTCGGGCACGGCGGCCAATACTTTTCGGGATGCTTCAATTGATGCTTTCAGAAACTTTTCGCCATCCGGCAGATTATGGTACTTTCTCCATGTTCCTTCAAAAAGGCCGAAGCGTGAAATCAGAGCATTGACAACGTTCCGGTTGACGGTGTTGTTTCCGTCGCCTCCTTGGCGGATGTGGCTTTCGGCATATTGTAGGTTATCCAAGATATGGTCGGCCACTTCCGCTCTGGGTGTCCGGGGCATGGTCAGCTCCGTAGAATGGGTGTTCAGCACATGCTCCACCCAAGGCACGTCGCCGTAGCGTGAAAGCAATTCCATGTAGCGGTATGCGCGGAAGAAATAGCCCACCGACCTCCAATGCTCTTTATCGGCCTCGTCCATCCGTGAGGATTCGATGTTGTCGAGCATCAGGTTCACCTGACGTATGAATGCGAAATCCCAGTCGTGATGATACGTCACCTTATCGGGATTTTCCGTGTCTTCGTAATTTTCGGGATTGGCAGGCACGGTGATGTCGCCGGTTGCCCATTTAGACAGGCTTCCGGCGGCCGAGTTGCTCTTCGTGATGAAGTAGCCGGCATTGATTTCATCGCTGAAGTTCGTGTCGGAGTATCCCTCGAATATCTCGTACAGGCTCCATGCGTAAGTCTTGAAACTGGCATTTGTGGTGAATGCGGTCACTTCGGTTTGTTGGTCTTTGGGATATACTTCGAGGAAACCGTCGTTGCATCCGCTGCACAAGGCTGTCATTGCCGATGCTATTATTATGTAATATATCTTTTTCATATCTGTAGCTTTATATGGTTGTTAGAATGTTACTTTTACTCCTGCCGACCATTTTCTCAGGTAAGGATAAGTCCATCCTCGTGCGTTTTCTCTGTTCAGCTCGGCTTCGGGGTCCAGTCCGTCGGGAAGGTGGTCGAATGTGGCAATGTTCTCTCCGCTTGCAAAGACGGAGGCTTGGGCTATCCTGACCGGTTTCAGCCACTTCTTAGGCAGCTTGTACGACACGGTGATGTTGCGTATGGACAGGTATGCGCCGTTTTGCAGGTATTTGGTTTGGGGCAATCGGTTGGCGCTCGTGTTTTTCTTGGCCTTGTCGTAGACGCGTGGGAAGTAAGCGTCAGGGTTTTCCTTTGTCCAATAGTTTCGTTGGCTGCTCATCAGGGTGGAATACTCGTCGAACCACGGCCAGAACAGTTCGTTCGAAATCCATAAGTCGCGCTTGCCTACACCTTGCAACAGGAAAGAGAACGACAGGTTTTTGTAGGATATTCCTCCGTTTATACCATACTGGTAGCGTGGGCTGGAGTTGCCGATGATGCTGCGGTCGCCGGGGTTGGACAATGTGTTTTGTCCCTTGTCTATGATTCCGTTCTTGTCATGGTCTATATAGAGCACATCACCCGGATTAGGTCTTGAATAACCGTCTACATAAGGAATGCCGGGTTTCAGGCTGCCGTCGGAGTTGAAGTCGTCTTCCGTATAGTAACGGTCTGTCTCATATCCCCAGATTTCGTTGATATACTGCCCGTTGTAGTGCTGCGAAAGCAAGCCGGAAACATTGTCGAACTTGGTGATTTTGGTTTTACTGTCATACAGGGTTATCCCGATGGTATAGTCGATGTCTTTGCTGATGCTTCCGTTGTAGTTCACGGCAAGTTCCCAACCTTTGGTGCGCAGGTTCGCCGTGTTTTCCAATGGCGCGGTTGTGCCGAGCACCGACGGCTTTTTGCTGCCTTCGGCAAGCATGCCGTTCGTGTCGCGCACGTACCAGTCGAAAGTCATGTTCAGGCGGTTTTGCAGGAAAGAAGCGTCCAGTCCCAAGTCCAGTGTTTTCACTTTCTCCCATGTAAAGGAACTGCTTACCAAACCGGGTGTGTTCAACGTATAGACATATCCTCCGTTCAGATACCATGCCGCTTTGCGTATGCTCATGCCCGGCAACCATTTGTAGGGCAAAATATTCTGATTGCCTATGGTTCCGTACGAGCATCTGAGTTTAAGATTGCTCAACACCTTTTCCATGCCTTGCATAAACGGCTCTTGGCTGATTCGCCAAGCGGCCGAGATAGATGGGAACAAACCGAAACGTGAGTTGGTGGGAAACTTGGAAGAACCGTCGTAGCGGCCGTTTACTTCGAGCAGGTACTTGTCGGCATAGCTGTAGTTCATCCGGAAGAATCCGCTGCGCAAAGTATATGATGAGAAATTGTCATCGGAATAGACTTCGCCCACGCCGCCCGATATGCTTGGCATGTCTTGGTTAATCATATTGGCTTTTCGGCTGAGGAGCTGTTCCCATTTGTATGACTCTTGAGAGAAACCGGCCATTGTCTTGAAGAAATGTCGCTCGCCCAATCCGAATGAGTAGGTGCTGTAAAGGTTGAAAGAAGAGTAGTTTGTCTTTTCTTCCGCCACGTTGTAGGCCGAAGTGGTTTCCGTGGCCGACTGTTCCAATACGTCGTCCTGACAACGGAGATAAGTATAAATGGGGTTGAACGATTTCTTGTTATAGAACTTCTTGTCGAGCGTATATTCGGTTACCACGTTCCAGTCTTTTAACGGAATTAAGGTGATTCTGCCGGTCAGGCGCAGGTTATCCAGCTGCACGTTGGTGGCGTATGCGTTTTTGATGAAATTGGCCGGGGTGTTGTAGTCGTAGGCCGTATTATCCACTTTTCCGCTGCCGATGGAGTAATAGCTTGGAAAAGCGATGGCTGCACCCCAAATGCCAAAGTTGGCATTGGTCTCCGGCAATTTTTTGGTAGAGTTGCTGTATTTGAAGTCGAGTTCGGGTTTTATCCATGGTTTGGCGTCGGAGCGGATGTAGCCGGTGACGTTGTAGCGTTCGTAGGAGTCTTTGGAGCTTATCAGGATGCCGTCTTCATTGACATAGCCCAGAGACATGCGGTATGACATGTTCTTATTGCCTCCGTCGGCCACCACGTCGTAGATTTGTTGGAATCCGGCAGACGACATCATGTCCTCAATCATGTCTGTTTCGGCCATGGAGTACTTGATGCCGGCGTCACCCTCGGCCTCTGTTCCCATGACATATCCGTTTGGATAGGATGATGGCGACTGATTATAATCCTTAATCAGGTTTATCCATTTGTCCAGATTTTGAGGGCCGCTGAAGTCTCCGGTGTTCTTATACATTTCCACTGTTTGCAGCGGAGAGGCTTTCTTGGGCAGGTTCATGGGGGTGGACATGGCCCAGTTTGCATTGAAGTTGAGGTGGAAAGAGTCGTCCCTGCTTCCTTTCTTCGTCGTAATCAAGATGACGCCGAAAGCAGCCCGGGCACCGTAGATGGCCGACGAGGCGGCATCTTTTAATACCGTCACCGATTCGATGTCGTTGGGATTGAGCATGTCGATGTCCATTTCCACATTATCCACCAATACGAGAGGAGAGCCTCCCCCTTCGTTTATGGTTCCGATGGCACCGCGTATCGACCATTTATTGGAAGCCCCCGGTTCGCCGTTCCCATTGGAAATCTGCAATCCGGGAATGACGCCTCGCAAAGCGGTGCCGGTAGAGGCTACGGGGCGGTTGCCCAAAACTTTGTCCATATTGACAGTGGTTGTGGCTCCGGTCAGGTTTTGTTTCTTTTGCGTGCCATATCCCACAACAACCACTTCATCCAGCAGTTCGGTGTCTTCTTTCAAAACGATTTCCAATACCGATTTGTCCTTTACCGCTACTTTCTGAGACTGATATCCTATATAGGAGAATATCAGCAGACTGCCGGGTGAAACGTCTAATGAAAAGCGTCCGTCAATATCGGTTGTGGTGCCGTTGGTGCTGCCTTCGGCCAAGATGCTGGCGCCGATAACAGGTTCTCCGCCGGAATCTCGAACAATACCGGTTATCTTCTTCGACCGGTTTTGGTTTCCTGTTTGATTTACTTTGTCGGTAATCACAATCGAGGTGTGGGATACTATTTTGTAGGTTAGATTTCGCCCTCTCAAGGCTTGGTTCAGCACAGAAGATACCGAGGTGTTCTCCATCTGCAAGGAGATGTCTTTCCGGTTGTCTATCACGGTTTCCCGATAAGAGAAACGGTATGAGGTTTGCGCTTCGATGGAACTAAAGACTTCTTGCAGGGAAGCGTTTTTCAGATGGATGCTGACTTTCGGTTCTTCTTGGGCGAAAGCGTAAAAGCTTGTCCACAACATGAACAGTGTAAGTAGGCAGAACTGTTTTACTCTATTCTTCTTCATATTTATTATGTATTAACCTGAATTCGGTATAAAACAAGATGTTATATGCCTGTTAAATACTTGTATATATCTTGCCGTTTTCCTCGCATATATGAGGTGCTGAACGTCGCATATACGAGACCATACACGTCGCATATACGAGACTACACACGTCGCATATACGAGACCACACACGTCGCATATACGAGACTTGGCACCACTGATTGACCCCTCCGGGAATGCCTCCGGGAGCGTTTTTTGTATAGGCGGAGTCTCTTTTTACATCGAACTCAGGTATGTATTAGTACGGTTAATGAGATTACGGTTTGTTTTAATGGTAGTACAAAACGGATTTCAAAAAGTACCGGGGAAGCAATGTGTTATAAAACATATTGCATCTCCGGTCTGTTTTTCCATAACATGATGTACTTCTACCTTATGACGATTCGTGCATCACTCCAGCGTCCAGACACATTCGTCTTCCTCTATTTTTCCGTTAATATAGGTTTGTGCCTTTAGTCGGTTTACTCCGGGCATAAGCGAGATGTTGAATGTAGCGGTATTCCATTCGTCGGTCTTTACTGTCTGCGGCTTTTCGTCATTCACATAGAGTGTGACTTCCTTTCCGTTGGCGAATATCCATACCTCTGTTTCTTTTTTTGTACGCCGGTTGTTCCTTTTGCCGCAGATGTGGAGCATCGGTTCGGGATTCCAGTTGGCTTTGTAGAAGAAGAAAGCGTCTTTTCGGGTTCGGCGGTCATACGTCACCAGTCCCTTGTCGTTGATGCCCGGACGGTCTCCTTCCATGCGGTGCGCCGCCCCGAAGTCGAACATGTTCCACACGAAACTTCCCCAGACGTAGGGACGTTTGGAAATAATCCGCCAATTCTGTATATGATAGTACGTCTGCCAATTTTCCGGATGCCACCAACTTTTGGGCGTGCTTTGCCGGAGGCTGTCCTGCTGATGGTATAGACTGGCGCCGGCGCCGTATTCGCTGATGGCAATTTTCAGTTGCGGATTCTCCCGGTGTGTTTTATCCAACCATGTGGCCAATGAGGCGGGAGTTGCTCCATACCATCCGTCGTAGCGGTTCCATGCTATTACATCGGTAATGAAATTCATATCGCCTTCCTGATTACTGGCCGCTGTGGTAGGACGTGTCGGGTCTTCCCGGTGTGCCAATTCGTGCAGCTCTTTGATGTATTCGACCGGACTATCTCCTTCTTCTTTCAGTTCGTTGAACAATCCCCAGAAGCATATACTGGGGTGATTGTAGTGCTGGCGAATCAGTTCCTTGAGCTGTTCCTTGCCGTTGGAACGGAATGAGGGCATGTCTACGAATCCTTTGTCGGCGTATCCGCCGGGACCTACAAAGGGAATTTCCGCCCAAGCGATGATGCCATGGTGGTCTAACAAGCTGTATAGGTAGGTGGAATGCGGATAATGCGCCAGACGAACGGCGTTCACTCCCATTTCGCGCATCAGACTGACATCCTCTTCGTGATGGCAAGGGTGGAGGGCATTTCCCCTTTCGGCTCTGTCCTGATGCTTGCAAACACCGTGCAGGTTCAGATGTTTTCCATTCAGGAAAAAGCCTTTGTCGGCATCGACGCTGTAATATCTCAGTCCCAGAGGTTGTGTCACGCAGTCTGTCTGTTGTTTCTTTTCCCATACGGAGGCAGTGACTTGATACATGAAAGGGTCTTGCGTGCCGTTCCAAAGGTGCGGATTGTCTATTTTGAAAGTGAAAGATACCGGTTGATTATGCTGTTGGGCCTGCACGGTCACTTTCCTTTCGTATTCATCAATAATCTTTCCGTTTTCTTTTATCTGTAATCTTATGGCTCGTTCCTGTGGGGTGGTATATACGTTGGACAACATTACGGTGGCTTGTACCTTGGCTTGTTTTTCGTTTACGTCCTGCTGTGTCAGGTAAAGTCCCGGCGAGGCATAATCCAAAGGAGAAATACATACGTTGTCCGTTATTATGAACTCTACGTCTCGGTAAATGCCTCCATAGAAGTTGAAGTCACCTACCAGAGGCATTACGTCGAGTTGCTCTGCGTTGTTCACTCTTACCAACAAGGAGTTCTCCTCTCCGTAGCGGACGTGGTTTGTCAGTTCGAAGATAAACGCTCCGTAACCTCCTCTGTGTTCGCCCCGATGTTTGCCGTTGACGAAGAGGTTGGCTATGCTGTTGGCTCCTTCAAACCGGATGAACAGGCGTTTCTGTTTCCATGCTTCGGGGATGAATATCTTTTTGGTGTAGTTGCCTATGCCGCGTTTATAGTCTATCTTTCCTGACAGTGCGTCTTGCGCATTCCAAGTATGCGGAAGATCCACTCTTTGTTCCGTGTTCCGATGCACTTGGTGTGAGAAGCGGAACTGCCAGTCGGGATTGAGCGAATAGGTTTGTCGCTGGCCGAGTGCGGGTTCTGTAAACGCAAATAAGATAATGGCTGTGAGACTTGAAATGAATGCTTTCATGGTTGGTGTTTTTTATTTGTCAATAGTATTTTCTTTGGGGTGTATTGAATAATGAGGTGATAGGTGGTAGCGACAATATCTAAGGCTTCGTGCAGGTTGGAGGCTGTGATGGTTCCTGTAAACAAATCTTCCGAGCGTGCCGGTTCGGCAATCTCGATGGTCACGGCATAGTTCTTTTCCAATACTTTTACCACATGCTCCAGTCTGGAGTTGCGGAATACGAATTGACGTTTCTTCCAGTCCGGAGTTTCTTTCCGAGGCTCCGTCTCAAGGCTAAAATTGCCGGTCTGATAGTTCAAGGTGACTTTGTTGCCCGGCTTCATAGCCAATGACTGCCGGGAAAGAACAGAGGTCAGGCGGACATTGCCTTCATCGAGAGTGACCACGGCATGTTGTTCGTCCTTACGGGCTTTGAGGTTGAACTTGGTTCCCACTACTTCCACTTCCAAATGGCAGGTGTGGATGCTGAACGGCATGTGCGAATTTTTCTTTACTTCAAAATAGCCTTCTCCTTCGAAGCGGATATGTCGTTGCCCGGAGCTGAAAGCGACCGCCGGATAATGGATGGACGACTTTTCGTTGAGTGAAACGTTTGTCCCGTCGGGCAAGGTCACATGCGCCCTTTCATTACTGCCGGTGCTTACGATTATCTCTTTCGAGTTCAGCCGGCTGTTCTGTCTGTATAATGTAATGGTGGATATGAGCAATACGGGAATTAATATGGCGGCGGCTACTTTCATGGCAATGCCCAGACGGCGCAAAGGTTTCGTTTCCCGTTCCGTTCTGTGGTCGATGGCCTTTTTCATCCGTGCTATTTCAGTCTCGCTTACGGCAGTCTCGTTTTCCGTATCTTCGTTCATCCAGATGTCGAGCAAGCGGGCTTCCATCTTTTGCCTCTCTTCCGAATTTACTTGCTGGCGAAGAAGCTCAAGCTCTTTTCGGCTCAGTCGGTCTTGCCTGTATTTCTTTTCTAAGTTTTCCATTCTTTTCTTTTTTGGATAGTACAATATAATAGATGTAAAGTACCGTTCGGCACGGATTTAATTAACTAATAATAACGGGAGTGCCAAGCTGATGAATTCGGTGATGAGTTCTCGCAGTTTTTTCAGTCCGATGGATAGTTGGTTCTTTACGGTTTGTTCGCTTAAACCGGTTTGAGTGGCTATTTCCTTGTTGGAAAGGTTTTGGAAGCGAGATAGCCGGATGACTTTTTGTTGGGAGGGCGACAGTTTCCCGATGGCTTTTTCTACGTTGTCCAAAAACTCTTGATATTCGATATGGAGATGCGTGTCTTCGTCCTTTAAGGCATCTTGAAAACAGACATAGTCTTCGTATGCTGGTGAGTTGATACGCCTTTTATAAGCGTTTATCAGGTCGTTTTTGGCTATGGCGAACAGCAGGGGGCGGATTGAAGGGCAGTCTTGCAGCTTATTCCTATTTTCCCACAACTTGACGAATGTCTCTTGTACGATGTCGCAGGATTCCTCGGCCGACTTTGTGAATTGCAGGCAATAAGCGTATAAACGCTTGGCGTACATTCGGTATAGGGTATTGAATGCCGAATAAGAGCCGTTTCTAAGTCGGGTGATTAATAGAGCTTCCTCCATAGTATTAAATTGATTATGCGCCTAAACGGCCTAAAGATAATGGAACATATCGAGAAAGAAAGCCTGCCGACTGTTAAAAGAGATTTTGCTCCTTTGTAGTGGGCAGGCTTTATCTGATTGCAAGGTTTCGCGTTTCTTGTGGCTATGGTCTACTCCTTGCCGTACTCCTCGTACAGCATCAGCAGATGCGATGAGCTCCAACTGAAGTGGGGAGCTTTCAGGCATTCGCCGTTGTGGGTTCCGTAGTTCTCGTGTATGGGGGCACCTTCTTTCAGTCCGCTCAGACGGTCGAAGACTTGCAGGGTATATTCATCGGCCAGTTTGCTGTAACCGTAGTTGCGCAGTCCGCGAATCGCGAAGTAGGTTTGGTCGAGCCAGATAGGGCCGCGCCAGTAGCCACGCGGGTCGTATTTGGAGTTATCGGCGGCAATGGTGGGGAAGGGGATATACGTCGAGAACTTGGCCGTATCGCGCAACATCGGCAACATGCTGTCTACTTGGGTTTGCGTGGCGATTTTCGTCCACAACGGGGTGTAAGCCTCGCAACCCGGCTCTTCGATGAATGAACCGTCTTTCAGCCGGCGGTCGCAGAAGAAGTTGATGCGCTTGTCAAAGAAGTAATCGCCCACTCGGTCGCCATAGTCCGGACCGGAGAAGGAGGTATTCAGCAGTCCGGCGAACTTTTTCAGCAGCCGGCATTCCAATGCCAGGTAGGCATTGAGGTCTACATTCTCCTGATCCATGCTCCAAGCATCGTCGGCTCCTTCGTTCTTCAGCATGGTGGCGTTGTCAAAGCGGATGGCGTTGTCCATGCCGCTTTCCCATGCGGCGGCTTCCAATGTGCCGTCGGTGGAGCCGTACTCGCATATACCGTTGCGGTTGTGGTCGCGTTTCTGGTACCACCAGTTATAGTAGGATAAGAGTTGCGGGTACATCTCGGCAACGAAAGCCGTGTCGCCTGTTTGGGTGAAGATTTCATCTACTGCCCAGCACACCAAGGGCGGTTTGCTGTCGCGGGCGTTGTTCTCTGCGGGATTGGTATAGATGCAGTCGATAATCATGCCGTCGGGCTGCTGATAGTCGAACATGGCGCGGATGTTGTTCTTGGCCAGTTCGGGGGCGAACTTGGCGGTTCCGGCACTGAAACGCCAACTGTCCCATGCCCAGAAACCGACAAAGTAGTCTACGGCATGGCTGGGTACGATGCCTTCGTGCAAGAGTCCGCCATGATGCGTGCGCCAATTGGAGATAAGGGTAGTGACGGCTTTCACGGCAATGCGGTCGTATTCGGGCTTCATGTCCGTGCGCAGCACTTTGCTGAAGTAACCTTCCCAACGCTCGGCATTGGCTTGCAAGGCGTTTTCGGGATTGTTGAGCAATGCCGGGAGATTCTGTAATCCCACGGTCATCTCCTTTTCAGAAGCAAAGAAAGAGATGGCCACGTTGACGGTGCGTTTGGAGGCGGAGACAAGAGCTGTATAGTTATGCTCCGTTTCGGTCAGCATAACATCCGGCGTGAAGGTTATGGTCACGCTTTCTCCACTCGGATGGCGGGCGATGACGGAGCTTTGCTCTACGGTCACGCTTACGTCGTCGGCCCATCGGCTACCTGTCAGAAGCAGTTTCTCCGCTTTGTCGGTTTCGATGCGCAGCAGGGCGGTAGAGGCATCGGCGAAGTTGAGGCGTTGCGTGATGCTTCCCTTGCCGGAACGAGCCGACATATACAACTCGCCGGGATAATAGCAGGTGGAGTCGGACACAAAGAGTCCCTGCGGCTCTTTGGCGAAGCCAACGGTTACGGCCGACTGTGCCATCCATTGACGTCGAAACATGTCCAGACTGAACGGGCCGCAGAAGCCGTTTATCCATTGCTCCTTTTCGGGCAGGGTGAAGCCCATCCACGAGCCGGCATCGGTGAACCAGCCGTGGCAACGATGCAGGGTGTCGGGGGTATAGGCTATGTCGAGTATGTTGTTGAAGGCGTACCTTCTTTGCTGTGTGCTTTGAACGTCGGAGGTACAGGAGGCAAGTCCTGCCGCAAGCAGGAGAAAGCAAAGGAGGAATGTAAATTTGTATCTCATATATTTAAAGGGGTTAATGGTTTTATAACGATATGTTTGTGTACTTTTTCTTTTGCGTCAAGGAAAAAGAAAGTACATCTTTTATTCCACCGCTTTAAGCGGTTGCAGCCTGAAGCCATACCTCCACTCTTTCGGGGTGATGGTATATTCGGGATGCACTTGAGCTCCCCATGTGTTATCGCCTCCCACGCCCATCTGCCGGTGGTCGATGTTGAACCATACCATCTCTTTCTTTTGGATGCTTCCGCCGTGTCGGCGTTCCATTTGCGAAGGACGATATTCGATGTCCTCCATCGGGAAGTTCCATGCACTGATGCTGAGCGGTTCTTCTCCGGTTATTAGCAGACCTTCTCCGGCTGCATTGCGCAGGGCCACCCAACGCACATCGCAGTGATTGGCTGTTTCTTGGGCACGCACATACGGATGGAATTGCTCCCATACGGTGGCGTTGTAAAGGCCTATCAAAGCACCGGTCTTGCGGTCGGCATAGCTTTCGTGCGGGCCGCGTCCCAGCCATGACATCCTTTCGTATTCGGCAGGCAGCACCATGCGCATGCCCAAGCGGGGCATCTCGCTCAGCGGCTTCTTGCCGGGAATGAAGTGCATCGTCACTTGAATGGAGCCGTCGGGACGGATTTTATAACCGGTTTGCAAGGTGGCGTCTTGCGCTTCCATGCGATAGGTGGCAGTGACGGTGGCAAGGTGCTCGGTTTCTGTCAAGTTAATATCTTGCAGCTTTGCATCACGTCCGGCGTGTTTCCATGTCTCGCAGCGTGTCAGGTGTCCGTTGGGGATGTCGTTATCGGTCAGCGGGCGCCAGAAGTTGGGTTGCAAGCCTTCTTTAATCAGGTTCTTCCCGTTGTAGACAAGTGCGGTCATCTCGCCGGTCAGGGTGGAGAAGTCCACTTGAAAGTCGTTGCCGCTCACGGTCAGTGTTTGCTCGTTACGGCGTGTGGTCAGTGTCCCGGTTATGGGGCGAACGGGTTTGGCTGCCGGGATAGTGGGTAAAGCCCATTGTTCGATGGCGGCTTCGTGTCCTTTCGGGATGAGTGGCATCGGCTGCTTGGTGAATGCGCGCAGGGTGAGGAAATACTCTTTGCCGTCGGCAGGGAGAGGTTTCAGAGGTAGTTCCATGTCGGCAGTACAGCGGGGTGCGATGGCCGGGAAATCGGCCTCTCCGCTTTGAACGGCCTGTCCGTTACACTCCACAGACCAGCGCAGGAGGTATCCTTCCAGCCCGATGAAGTCGTGGCGGTTGGTTACTTTTATCCGGTTGGCGGTGAAAGCAAGCGGCTCGAAGTGGATGTATTGCAATACCTTCTTTACTTCGTAGATATGCGGATGCAGGGTGCGGTCGGCTGCCACCAGACCGTTGGCGCAGAAGTTGGAATCGTTGACGATGCCCACGAAGCCCATGTCGCCTCCAAAGGCCCAGATGTCTCGTCCGGCTTTATCCTTGATGGCAAAGGTCTGGTCCACCCAATCCCAGATGAAGCCGCCTTGTAGTTGGTCGTACTTGTAAATCAAGTCCCAGTAGTCCTGAAGGTTGCCTACACTGTTGCCCATGGCATGGGCATACTCGCAAAGGATGAGGGGGCGGGCATCCCGTTGGTTCACGTGGCGGCGGAGCGCCCAGATGCGTGCATACATCGGACAGTAAATATCGCTTTTGCCCTCGTAGCCGCCGCCTTCGTATTGGACGGGACGTGTCGGGTCGGCCTTCTTGGCATAGCCGTAGAGCGTCTCGAAGTGCTTGCCGTAGCCCGATTCGTTACCCATAGACCAAGTGACGACGGCCGAACAGTTGCGGTCGCGGGCCATCATCCGGCTCATGCGTTGCATGAACGGCAGCTCCCAGTCGGGATAGTTGGCAAGCGTTCCGTCCTTATGGTCCATCATGCCGTGGCTTTCGATGTTAGCCTCGTCTACCATGTAGAGGCCGAACTCGGTGCATAGCTCATACCAAGCGTAGTTGTTGGGGTAGTGGCAGTTTCGCACGCTGTTCAGGTTGAACTGTTTCATCAGCCGGATGTCTTGTATCATGGAAGTCGTACTGATGGTGCGCCCCTTGTGCGCGTCGTGCTCGTGGCGGTTCACGCCTTTGAACAAGACGGCTTTCCCGTTGATTAGCTGCATGCCGTTCTTCATCTCTACCGTGCGGAAGCCGAAGAGGTGGGTGAAAGATTCCAAAGATTTGCCTTGTGCATCGTAGGTGTTCACTACCAGCGTGTAGGTGTGGGGCGTTTCGGCGTTCCATGCGCGCACGCGGGGAAATTGCTGTTGCAGGGCAAAGAGCGTGTCGGCGGCAGAAGCGGTGGTTTTCTTTTGCCTGTAGATTACGCCGTTTGCGTCCAGCACCTTTACCTCTACGGTTTGTCCCGTTTTCGGCCTGTGCAGAAGTACATCCAGTTTCAGCTCTCCGTCTTTGTAGTTGTTGACGAGTTCGGAAGTCATCCGGAAATCCTTCACGCGGCTTTCGGGACGGGCATAGAGATATACGCTGCGTTCGATGCCGCTGTATTTCCAGTAGTCCTGCCCTTCGAGGTAGGAGCCGTCGCTGTATCTGAACACCTTCACGGCCAGCCGGTTGTTGCCTTTCTTCAGCAGGCGGGTGATGTTGAAGTGCGATGGTAGGCGGCTGTCTTCCGCATATCCGGCAAGTTTGCCGTTCACCCATACGTAATAGGCCGACTCCACACCCTCGAAATCGAGGAAGACGTCCATGCCTTCCCAACCTGCCGGAACTCTGAACTCGCGGACGTAAGCGCCTACCGGATTGTAGTCGGCGGGCACGTACGGCGGATTGGCGGGGAACGGATAGCGTGTGTCCGTATAGATGGGGGCGTCGAAGCCTTGCAATTCCCAGCTGCCGGGAACTTCTATTTTACTCCACTTCCGTGTGTCGTATCCCGGCTTGTGGAAGTCGTTGGGGCAAAGCCCATTGTTCTTTGAGAAGAGAAACTTCCAAGTGCCGTCCAGCGATATGCGCCGTTCTGCCGCAGAATTCACGTCGAAACGCACTTCGGGCGGCAACGAGCGTTGTTTCATGGCGCCGGCTTCGCTGGCAAAGGGGATGAAGTGGGCGTGCATCGGCTCTCTGTTCAGCTCGTTGACTTGGGGGTTCTGCCACGGCTCGTTATCGGCCGGGGCACTGCTGCAAAGCAGCGAGGCGAGGAGAAAGGTATAAAGTCTGGTTTTCATTATGAATAAGATTTGATATATAAATAAGGTATGGCTGACGCGCTGTTTTCCTTGATTTGTCAGACACTTGTGTTTGACGCGTCAGGGACAAGTGTTTGACAAGACGGCTGCCGAAGCCTGTCCACAACCGTGTCCGAAGCCCCTATAAGGAGCAGAACAGGGTGACCAGAAACGGTACACTGAAGTCCACCACAAAGCCGTGGAAGATGGAAACCACCACAAACTGTTGTCCGGCCGTCCGCGTGATGATGGGCAGCGTGGTGTCCATCGTCGTGGCGCCTCCGGCCGAGATGGGAGCGAGGTTTCCGAACCACCGTACCAGCAGAGGCGCTGCCAGCAGTGTCAGTATCTCGCGGCTGATATTGGCCAGCAGGGCGATGGTTCCCAGTTCGGCTCCCTTGTATTCGGTGATGAAGATGCTGGAGAGCGAATAGTAACCGAAGCCCGCCCCTATGGCCAGACAGTCTGTTACGGAACGGTGAGTCAGGATGAGGCTGACCGCCGCCGAACCTGCCAACGTGCCCAGTATCGTCATCACGGGCAGAAATATCAGCCGGGGGTTGAGCGAGCGGAAATTCTTCAGTGTCTGCGGGTCGTTGCCCACGCTTATCCCCACGCTGAACATCAGTGCGCAGAGGGCGTAGTAGCCGATGTCGGTTTCGGCAATGTCGAAAGGTATCAGACCGGAAACTCCGCACAGCGCACCCAGCACGAAAAAGCCGACGATGACGAGGCTTCCTTTCATACTTCGCCTCCTTTCTGTCTGTACAGGCTCTTCCACAAGGCCCATGCGGCGGTGACGCTTCCCAGCGTTCCACCCAGCGTCAGTATCACGGCCTCCATGCCGATGGTGTGCAGGCCTTTGATAATTTGTTCGTTGCTTCCCACCTCTATGCCGAGAATGAAAAGCAGCAGCCAGATGAGCAGGGTAATGATTTGGGAGATTTTCCGTAGATTCCGTTTCCGTAAGAGATAGCCCAGCAGCATTCCGGTGAGCATCAGTCCGATGATTGCAAACATTGTCTGTATGGTTTTGTGAATAGATGGAAAGCTGTCTTACCCTCAAAAGCACTTCCTGTTCAAAGAGGGGGAGGCGCTCCTGAGGTTTGACAATTGCGAAATTACTTCATTTCCAAATATCTTTGGTTCTCTTTCACTCCTTTTTCTTGTGCAGGGCATAAGCGGAATGAGAATTCCATCTTACGGGCAGGAATCAGGTACGGTTGATGCGGGTAGGCTCCCCAACTGGTATCTCCACCCACACCCATCTGCCTGAAGTCTATGTTCCAAGTCACCATATCTTTGGGTTGGATGTCTGACATATGGCGTTGTGACTTGCGTGTGCCGGGTTCATCCAAATCTTCTGTCGGGAAGAGGTAGGCACTGCCGCTGATTGTGGGTGCACCGATAACCATCAGGCCATTGCCTTTCAAATCGGTGAGGATCATCCAACGTACATCGGTCTTGTTGCCGTTTTCTTGTGGACGGTCGTAGGCGAAGTACTGTTCGGCTACGCTACCTTTGTACAGACCCACGAAGGAAGAACCGTTGCGGTCGCAATAGTTCTCGTGCGGACCTCGACCTAGCCATGCCATTTGGTCGTATTGCTTGTTCAGGGTGATGCTCACACCCATGCGGGGCATCAAAGGTAAAGTGTCGTTGGCAGGAATGAAAGTACAGTTCACATCGAGGCTGCCTCTCGGTGAGAAGCGGTAGCGGACAATGAATTTCGAACTGGCAACTTCTTCGGGCAGACGGTAGTGTGACACTACTTCATAGCCATCTTTGTCGAGCGCTGTTTTCTCCAATGAGGTGAGTTTGGCGCCACGTCCGGCTTCACGCCACGGGCGCAGGGTCTTGTTCATGTCGTTACCCATGTCATTGTCCGTTACCGGACGCCAGAAGTTGGGACGCAGTGCTTCCTTAATCATCTCTTCCTTGCCTTCCTTGAACGAGCAGAGTGCTCCGGTGGCTTTGTCGAATCCTACACTGACATTTCCGGCAGTGAGAACAAGCAGGGCTTCGCTGTCGCTTGCCGTCACGTTGCCTGAGGCAGCTTTGGGGGTAACAGCCTTATAGAATGGAAGCTTCACTTGTTCGGCAGCCAATTGTGTACCGGCCTTCAGCAGACCCTCGTCGCGCTTCTGGCTGGCATAGAAATTCAGGTAATATTCTACTCCTTCGGAGGAATGGATGGTGGGGAACTGTGTCCGGAATACGCCTGTCTGTTGGGCGGGCAAATCTACATTATCTATGCGTCCTTGTGCCAATACTTCGCCGTTGCCTTCCAAACGCCAAGTGAAGTCAAAGTCATTCAGGTTAGTGAAGAAGAACTTGTTTCTAAGCTCTACCAATCCTTCGTGATAATTGAGCAATCTGAAAGCCATATTCTGGTACACCCGTTTCACTTCATGTATGTGGGGCTTCAATGTGTGGTCTGCGGCAACCAGGCCGTTCATGCAGAAGTTGGCCGAGCTTGGAGTGCCTTCGGGGGCAAGGTCGCCGCCGTAGGCCCAGTAGAACTTACCGTCGTCGGTCTTGTTGTAAAGGCCCTGGTCCACCCAGTCCCAGATGTGACCGCCTTGTAGAGAAGGGTACTTCTCGATGATGTCCCAGTAGTCTTGCAGATTGCCCACACTATTACCCATAGCATGAGCGTATTCGCAGAGGATGAGGGGCATGGTGGGCAGATAGAGAGCATGGTTTATCAATACGTCTATCTTCTTGTACATGGGGCAGAAGATGTCGGTGAAAGGACGGTTTTTGCCAGAGTCCTCGGAGTGTACAGGGCGTTGGGAACGGTCGTGGGCATGAATCCAAGCATAGGTGGCTTGGAAGTTACAGCCTGAGCCGGTTTCGTTGCCCAATGACCAGATAATGACGCAGGGGTGGTTCTTGTCGCGTTCAAACATACGTTCTGTGCGGTCGATGAAAGCCTTCTGCCATTCGGGTTGGTTGGCGAGGCATTGGACGGGTTTGTAACCCATGCCGTGGCTTTCGATGTTAGCCTCGTCTACTACATACATGCCGTAGATGTCGCACAGTTCATACCAGCGCGGGTCATTGGGGTAGTGGGAGGTGCGCACGCTGTTGATGTTGTTTTGTTTCATCAGTTCCAGGTCGCGTATCATGGAGGCCTCGTCCACTACATGGCCGTGGTAAGGGTCGTGTTCGTGGCGGTTTACGCCCTTGATGTAGACGGGTTGCCCGTTGACGAGTAACTGTGCATGTTTGATTTCCGATTTGCGGAATCCGATGTTGCGGCAGATGTACTGTGTCTGGCCGTTGGCACGTAGTGTAATCATCATCTGGTATAAGTTGGGCTTTTCAGCACTCCACAGCAGGGGCGCTTCGATGTGTTTCAGGAAGTGTAGCTTGTTGTCTTTGGCGCATTGACGTTCGGTGTAGATGACTTTTCCCTCTTTGTCCGTCAGGCTCACTTCCACTTCGGCACCTTTTACCTTGGGCGTTTGAGTACGTTGGGAGCTTTGGGCATTGTCCAGTTCCACATAGAGGTGGAAGTCGGCATCCTTGTACTCGTTGTCGAGGTCGGTCACTACTTCAAAGTCGCGCACGTGGATGTTGGGACGAGCATAAAGGTACACGTCACGTTGTATACCGGCAAAGCGCCAGTAATCCTGATCCTCTAAGTAGTAGCCGTCGCTGAACTTGAATACCTGCACGGCAATCTCGTTCTGTCCGGTTACTGCATAGGGGGTGATATCGAACTCACTGGGGGTCTTGGAATCTTGAGAGTACCCCACTTTTTTACCGTTGACCCACACATAGAAAGCTGAGGCCACGCCTCCGAAGTGGAGGACGATTTGCTTGCCTCTCCAGTTGGCAGGGATGTTGAATGTGCGTTTGTATGAGCCTACGGGACTGTTTTCCACGGCAATGAGTGGCGGGTTGCGCTTGATGCCGTAGCCGGCACCTACATAGAAAGGATGGCCATAGCCTTCCATTTCCCAATTGGCGGGCACTTTGATGTTGCCCCATCCGCTTACATCGTGGCCTTTTTCAAAGAAGTCCATCGGGCGCTGGTCCGAACGGGGAACAAACTGAAACTTCCAGGTACCGTTCAACGACTGAAAATATTCCAATTGACTCTTGTCGTTCTTCACTGCTTTCTCTTTGGTGGTGTAGGCCATGAAGGTGGCGGCGGAAGGCAGACGGTTGATGTGCAACACATCAAAGTTCTCCCAATCGTTGTCCGAGTGAGGATATTTGTCGGTTCTTACGGCGGTTTCCGCTTTCTTGGTGTCGCCCGTCTTGTTCATGGGTGTACCGTCGTACTGTGCAAATGCGCATAACGGTAGCATCAGTGCGAGGGTGCAGATTGAATGTATCTTATTCATATTCGTATGCTTTTAATGATGTATAATCGTTTGTCTTTTCAGACTTTTGAGAGCTGTTTTGCGTGAGAGTTACTCATCGAGCAGCATCTTGATGATACATGCCGAACTCCAGCCGAAGTTAGGCGAATTGAGCGCTTCGCCGGTCAGCGGGTTGTAGTTCTCGTGGATAGGGCCGTCGGTGGTGAGTCCTTGAGCGCTATTGATGAACTTCTCAGTCAGTATGTCGGCTTCCCGGTCGAAACCATAGTTACGCAGGCCGGTGATACCGAAGTACACTTGGTCTACCCAGACCGGGCCGCGCCAGTAGCCGCGCACGGGACGCAGGCGAGGATGGCTGATGTCCAAGGTACCCAATGGAAGGGTGGAGTTGAACTTCTGCGGGTCCATCATCTTCTGCATCACCTGTTTGGCCTGTTCGGGAGTGGCGATGCCTGCCCAGAGTGGCAGCCAGCATTCGGCACCCATCACTTTGATGTGCTCGCCGATATCGATACGGGTGTCGTAGAAGAATCCGGTTTCCTTGTCCCACATCTTTGTCTGTACGAATTCCTTGATGACTTTGGCTTCGGCATTAAGCTGTGCCGCCAGTTCGGGCTTGTTCAGGAGGGTTGCCATTTCGGCGAGGATGGTTTTGTCTACGTAGAGGAACGAGTTCAGGCAGATGTTCTCCTGGTTCATGGACCATGCCTTCTCGCTGTTTTTCTGCATCACGGTATCGTCAAAGCGTACGCCGTTGTCCATGCCGCTTTCCCAACAAGCAGCAATGAGAGTGCCGTCGGTGGAACCGTATTCGCAGATACCGTTGTGATTGTGGTCGCGCTCGGCATACCACCACTGATGGAACTTATAGAGCTTGTCAAACATTGTTTCGAGGAATTTCTTGTCGCCGGTAGCTTTATACACGTTCATGGCTCCCCAGGCGGCTACGGGCGGTTTGGCATCGCGCCAGTTATTGTATTTCTTGTTGTAGCTGATGAAGTCGGGTACCATGCCGTTGTCGGCTTGATAGTCGAAGAGGGTAATCATTTCGCTTTTGGCTATCTCCTCGTTGAAATGTACGTTGCCCGAAGCAATCTTCCAGGAGTCCCACGACCAGATGCCGTTGATGAATCCGTTGTACGACGGGTTGCTGCCGCCATGCAGGATGTCACCGGCAGGAGTGCGGTAGTTGGTATTCAGGGTCATCATTGCCTTTACCAGTACTTTGCGGTATTTGTTGTCGTGGAGATACTTGCTTTTCCCGTTCAGCAGCGAAGCGATTTGTGCGTTCCATTGCTGTTCGTTTAGTTCAAAGCAATTGTCTATATTCAGCGTTGCTATGGCAGCCAGTTCTTTGGCTGTGTCTTCACCGCGCAGCGTCAGGGTTTGGGTCATCTCCGACTGATAAGTCTTGCCGGGTTCCAGGGTCATTTCACTTTTTTCTGTGACGTGCAGGCTATCGCTCCCCACAGCCTGAATCTTGTCTGCTGTGAGGAATCGGATTACCGTGTTCGTGGAATCTTTGGGGCGGATGAAAGAGAGACCTTTATCTATGCTGCTTACGACAGAGGTAGGCTCGTATACGCCTCCGTTCCAGTCGAAGCTGACCTTTACCGTTTTTTGGCTCATATTCTTCACGATTGAACGTATGGCTACGGAACGTGAGGTGAGGTAGCACAATTCGGTAGTGAAGTTTAAATTCTCATCGTTGTATTCCTGTATCAGTTTGCCGGGGAGGTATTGGGTGGTCTGTACATTGTACACCATCCTATACTGTTCGCCGTTCACCCACAGCGTAGGTTCGGCGAGTCCGGCAGCTATCCATCCGCGTCCGGTCATGACCATAGGTCCCATGAAAGCACCGGCATGGCGACGGTTTTCGTTGTCGGGCAGTGAGTATGCCATCCAAGCACCTTTGTCGGCAAAGACGTAGGCATCCCAGTCTACGGCTCCGGCGGGAGTGTTCTTTATGTTGATAAGATTACAGAAGTCCGCTTGCTTGGATAAAAGCGGTTCTGAGGAAGTGGGAACTTTGAGGCACGAGGCCAGTATGCAGGCAACGATACCGGTCAAAGCGATGTTTTTATTTGGATGTCTCATGGTAAATTAAGTATATGATGAAATGAAGTTTTGAAACAGAGAGTTCTATTAAAGGCAATCTCTATCGGATGGGAGCCCGTTTCCGGCATTTCGCTTCCGATAGAGACTGAGTTGTAGGGTTATCGGTTATTTTGTGTAACCTTCGTTTTGTACCCAATCAGGATTCATCAGGAATTCTTTGTGAGGGATAGCGAGTCTGATATGCTTGGTCGATATGAAATTGCTTGCGAAAGGCTTTTCATGACTCTTAAGTGCGTCTTCCACAATGCCCCAACGGATGAGGTCATACCAGCGTGAGCCTTCGAGGGCCAGTTCGCAAGGACGTTCCACATCCTGCAGGTGCTTCAGCACTTGTTCTTTACTTAGGGTGTCGGGCAGTAGCGTTACGTGTACACGGTCACGTACTTTGTTGATGTATTTGATGGCTTCTTTAGAGTTTCCTTCATCGTTCAGACACTCGGCATAGAGCAACAAGATGTCCGCATAGCGGATGAGGGGGATGTTGAAACCGGAATAATCCCAGTAATCACCCAATGACTTGTCGTAAGTCACATATTTGCGCCAGTAGATATTGTCTTCTTGGTGGTAATCACTGAATCCTTTGCCGTCTTCGTAATAGAACGGACGGGATTTGGGATTGTCGAAAATGATAGTCTCATACAATCGGTCGCTGTATTCTCCATCTTCGGTGAGGTCTTTCTTCAGTGTATTGAATAACCATTTGGATGGATATGCTTCCTCGTATGCGCCACAGCCACTGTCGGGACCCAAGTGCAAGGTAAAGAGATTGTATTCGTTGTGCCCGCCTTCCAGACTTCCGGTGAACTGTACTTCAAGGATGGATTCCTTGTTGTTCTCGTGTAGTCCGTTGAAGTTGTCGCCATAGTTCTCCATCAGTTCATATCTGTGACTGTCAATGACTTTCCAGAATTCTATTTTGGCTTTGGCCTTTTCGCCGATGAACATATAGTATTTGCCTAAGAGTGCTGCGGCAGTATATTTAGTGACGCGTCCGACCATGTTTGTATTCCGCTTTTCGGGAAGGTTGGCTTGACATTCACTCAGTTCTGTCTCGATGAAAGTCTTCAGTCTGCCGGCTTCTACCTGAGGAGGATAGAATTCCTCTTCGGTACCTTCGAGTTCGTGCTCGAACATCGGTAGTCTTTCACCGAAGTTGATGAAGAGACGGTAGTAGTAGAAGGCTCTCAGAAAACGTGCCTCGGCAATACTGGTCGCTTTGGTCTGCTTGATGCCTTCGTCATCGTTGTCGGGCACATTGGGAATGTTGTCCAGACACTGGTTGCAATAGTTGATGCTGGTATAGAGGTTGGTCCATTCGTCGTTGGGTACGTAGTTGGTCGATTCGTTGTTGTACATGGCCAGTTCCATCCAGGCGGTCACGTCGGGGCGGTAGTCCAGCTCGTCGCTGCGGTAGTTGTCTATCACAATGTAGCGTTCGAAAGGTTGCGCCCATTCGATGGTAGGCTGTAGGCCAGCGTAGGCTGCGGTAAGTCCTTTGAGGATGTCGGATTCGCTCTTCCAGAAGTTTTCGGGGTCCAGTGAGTTGGGGTTTCTGTCTTCATCCAGGAAATTCCCGGTACATGAAGAGAGTGCCAGGCCTCCTAAGACTGAGGCGCACAATAATATATTCTTTAATTTCATAATCATCTGTTTTTTAAGTTTTGGTTCAATTAAAATCCGAATTTAATACCAGCCATGAAAGTGCGGCATAGAGGTGATGAAGCATAGTCGTAACCCATGCGGTCAATACCACTGTTGGTAGAGGGGTCATAACCACTGTAACCGGTGATGGTAAAGATGCGTGTACCACCTACATAGAAACGGAGGTTGCTGATACCCAACTTACCGCAAACCGTAGAGGGCAGGTTGTAGCCCAGTTGCAAGTTGTTCAGGCGGAAGAAGTCGCCTCGTTCGATGAAACGGTCGGAAGTGCGGGCATTCTTGTTCGGGTCGCCGTATACAGCACGTGGAATGTTGGTGTTGGGGTTCTCTGGAGTCCATGCTTTCAGTGCGTTTCTGCCATAGTTGAACTTGGTATCCATACGTTCCAATTGGTATTTGGTATAGTTGTAACGGTCTACACCGAGGTCACCGTAGAAGTTGGCTACCAAATCGAAGTTCTTGTAATTCAGTGTTACGTTGAAGCCGATAGAGACCTTGGGGCAACCGTTGCCCAGAAGCTTCTTGTCATCGCTGTCCAGCATGCCGTCACCGTTTTGGTCTACGAAGCGGAGGTCACCGGGTTCTGCGTTGGGTTGCATGGGAATCCAGTTGCCTTTGCTGTCCTTGCGTCCGTGTGATTCTTTCCAAAGTTTGGCTTCTGCTTCATTTTGGATGATACCTGCGGTTTCGTAAGCCCAGAATTCACCGAAGTAACCACCCACGTAGGTACGTGAAGCACCATATTCGTACATATAGTTGGGGTCTGCCATTGATTTCAGTTTACTCTTGAAGTGGCTCAGGTTGAAGTCAAGGTCATATTTGAAGTCCTTACCTGCATTACCGTGGTAAATCAGTTGCATTTCCATACCGGTGGTGCGCAGTTCACCGTCGTTCACCGTCAGTGCACCGTAACCGGTAGACAGACTGATGTTCTTTTCGGAAAGCATGTCCTTGGTGTCCTTGATGTAACCTTCAATCGAGAATTCCAGTTTGTTGTTCCATAGACTCATGTCCACACCGATGTTCTTGTAGAAGGTAGTTTCCCACTTGATGTTCCTTGAGGGAAGGCTACGTACTGCATATCCCTGGTTTACGACTTTGCCGTCGAAGGGGTAGTTGATGTTGTCGGCGTTGGAGTCCAATTTGGGAATGTAGAGATAGAGAGGTACCGATTGGTTACCGAGGGCGCCGTAGCTCATACGCAATTTGAAGGAGCTGACTGTTTCTTTCATATCTTCCCAGAAAGGTTCGTTGGCAATGTTCCAACCTACTGATACAGAGGGGAAGAACCCCCACTGGTTACCGTCGGCAAAACGTGAAGAACCGTCATAGCGGAACGAGGCCATTAACATGTAGCGCATTTTCCAACTATAGTTCACACGGCCAAATACGGAACGCAAGCCGCTACGGGTCTTTTCACCTTGCACACCATAGTCTTTGCGTGCCTGGCCCAGAATGCCCATGTCGTTGTTCTCGAATTCGGAACCCGATGCACCCAATAGGTCGTAAGTGCTTTCTTCTTGTGAAGCTCCCAGCAGGAAGGCGAAGTCGTGACTGTCTTTGATGGTGAAGTTGTAGTTGGCAGTCAGTTCCAGCAGGTCGTTGACGCTTCTGGTGCGGGTTTGTGATAGTGAGGCGCTTTCGTTCCACTTCATGGCACCCAGTTCGTAAGTAGGTTTGAATACGCGGGTTTCGCGGAAAAGGAGGCTACGGCTTGCCTGTGCCTTGATTACTAGTCCCTTGATGGGCTCATATTGCATATAGCCCGATCCTTTGATGTAATCGGTGGCACGGGTATTCTCAATCAAGTTGTTGTAACCTACCATGTTGGCAGCATCACTCATGTTCATGCCGGGGATGGCACCACCGTATCCGCCGTCACAATTCTCGTCATACAGACGTGCGATAGGTTCCATGTTGGTCACTTGGTATATGCCGGGAAAACCTGAGTTGGCTTCCATTTCCGATTCCCAACGGCTGTAGTTTACCGATTCGCCCACTTTGAACTTGCCGCGTTTCATGTCTGAGTTTAAGCGGAAGCCATACTTCTCGTCACCCGTGCCGGTCACGATGGCTTCGTTCTTTGAATAGAATACGGACAAAGCTACGTTGGCATTCTCACTACCACTAGTGTACCCCACATTGTATTTCTGTGTGAAGCCGTTGCGGTAGTATTCGTCCTGCCAATCGGTGTCTCCAAACTGTGTGGGGTCTTGCTCATAAGTCGCAATGTAAGCAGGCCAGTTTTTGGGGTTTTGACCGGCGTTTGTGCGGGCCATCTTTGCCATGTGGATAAATTCTTCGGCATTGCAGACGTCAAGCTTTTTGGCTATCTGATCCACTCCCCAATAAGCTGAGAACGTGATTTTGGGTTTGGATTTGGCACCACGGTAAGTCTCAATCAGGATAACGCCTGCGGCGGCGCGTGCTCCGTAAATAGCGGCGGTGGAAGCGTCTTTCAATACAGACATTGACTTGATGTCTTCGGGGTTCAGAAAACTCATATCACCCGGAACTCCATCGATAATTACCAACGGAGAGTTGTCTGTTCCATAAGTGGTTACACCGCGCACCTGCAGGCTGGGAGTGGAGCCGGCAGCACCGCTACCAAAGTTAACTATCAAACCGGGAGCCATACCCTGCAGGGCAGTTTCGGCATTAGCGGTAGGTATGTTGTTTAGTTTATCGCCCGATACGGAACTTACCGAACCGGAAACATCCGATTTCTTTTGTGTGCCATAACCGATAACGACTACTTCGTCCAGTAGTTCGGTGTCTTCTTTCAGCACCACTTTCAATTCCTTGCGACCATTGAGGGCGATTTCTTGTGGAGCATAGCCCACGTAAGAGATAATAATAATAGCTTTGGGGGAAACGCTGAGAGTAAAGTTACCGTTGATGTCAGTGATTACTCCATTTGTTGTTCCTTTCTCTAATACACTGGCTCCGATGACAGATTCACCGGAAACATCGGTTACGGTACCGTTCAGCTGAATGTTCTGTGCCAATGCGCCCATAGGCAGCATAAAAGCAAAGAAGAGAAGTAGCTGAATGACTCTTTCTCTGTAGTAGTTACTTTTACTCATTTGAATAAGTTTTTAAGGTTAATACTATTGGCTTTTCACAATGCTAAATTAAACTTCATAAACAAGAAACGCTAATGAATGTTATCTATAAACGGACTACAAAAGAGGGATATTCTTTGTTTTATTATCTACAAATGGTTCTGTAAACGTCTGACTAATAGGGGCTAAATGAGATATTCTATATCTACAAAACTATATCCACATCAACTTTCCCGATTTACATTAATTATTGAGTTGCGCAAGTAAACGGTGATTAGATGAAGAAGGAAACCAACTCTTTTAGAAATATCAGGCAATTTGAAAAGTATATGCAAAGGTAAAGATTCAAATAATAAAGTCGCATTTACGAGGCAGCCTGCACAGAGTTTTTTTCTCATTTTATCTGCCATCTGCGAGGATTTGGTACTTATCGCATTACTATATAATAAGCTACAGGCTTGCAGATACCCCTTGCAGATGAGGTTGTGCCAGAGTTTTGACACAACCTCTTTTTAAAATTGCTCTCATCCACCCCTGCAAGCCCGATGAACAAAGATTTTCAGGCAAGCAGTGAGGATGGTGAGGGTGGAAATGCAATATAAATATTCAGCGCGTCTTGGGCTTGAGCGCCGGATTATATATTCTGTAGATAGTCCGTCAGATCTTCTTCCGAAGAGAGGTTGAGCGACTTGCGCAGGCGATAGCGGTTCATGTTGATGGTTTTCGGAGTGGTGCCGGTCAGCATGGATATTTCTTTGGTAGACAGGTTCACTCTTAGCAGGGTGGCAAGATACTTTTCGCCTTGTGTCAGTTTGGGATGGAGGGCGACGAGGCGTTGCAGAAACTCCTTGTTCTTGTCTTCCACATTTGTCAGTACGGCGCTGTTGTTCTTGTCTCCGCTTTGGCACTGGCTGATGAAGGCATTCACCTTTTTCAGATGGGGTATGAGAAGTTGGTTGTCCATCTTATACCCTTCTTTTATCATTTCGCGTATCTTGTCTAGCAGTTCGTTGCGGCTTCTGAGGAATACGGCGAAACTCATGGCTTCCTGACGGCTGGTATTGAGCGCGTTTTGCACATGCTCCAGTTCCAGTTCCTGCTGATGCAGCTTCAGTTCGGAGACCTCGCGCTCCGACAGTTCGAGCTGGTAGCGCGCCTTTACCAATTGCAGGTCTTTCCTACGTTTATACCATTTATAAAGAAAGATGCAAAAAGCCACACCCAGAACGAGGACACTGCCCAGCAGCCAGATGTTGCGCTTCAGCAGTTCTATCCTGTAAGCCTGCTCTTGCAATTCGGTGGCATACTTCTGGTCTTGGTATCTTTTGTAGGAGATTTCCTGCTCGATGTTACGTAGCTTGTTGCTGCTTTGCAGTTCCTTGCCCAGATGGTATCTTTTGCCCAGATACTTATAGGCTTGGGCATAGTCTCCTATGGCAGCATATACCATAGATGAATATTCGTAATTGTCGCATATCAGTTCGCGGGCACCGATGTTGTGGGCATATTCATAGGCTTTGTGCAATGCTTCCAAGGCGTTGGCGTATTGTTTGCCGTAGTAATACTGTTTTCCCATGTTGTTGTAGTTTTCTCCGAGCGCCCATTGTGCGTCCAGGTTTTTGTTGATGGTGATGGCTTCCCGGATGAAAGTGAGTTTTTCTTCCGTATTTCCCCGGTAGAGGCAGAGGTTGTTCAGATTCGCTGCAATCTCTTTCAGATTCCGCTGTGCCCGGTTGATGACCAGCGCGCGTTGGAAAAAACGTTCGGCAACGACAAATTCATTCATGAAATGGTGCATCACTCCACGCTCGTTGTAGCACCCGGCCACGGAAACGGAGTCGCCGATAACCTTGAAGATGGAGGTTGCCTTGTCGTTCAGTTCGATGGCTTTGTTGTAATCGCCCAGCTTGCTGTATACGCGCCCCATCAGAGAGTAGAGCTGTGCCATTTGCTTCTTGTTGGCGGGATGGATATATTTCTGGGTATCATATAGATTCTTGATGCTCAGGTCGAAGTTGCCCAATAATTGTTCGGCCTGACAGTAGAGAATCATGGCTTTTGCACGGGTTTCGTCCGGTTTTTCTTCGGGAAACAAGGCGGAAGCTTGGGTTGCGTAGTAGGAGGCTTGTTTGGGGTTGTTGTACAGGTATTTCTGTGCTTGTCCGATCAGGGTTTGGGCTTGCTTTGTATCTTGGCTTTGCAGGGGTGTCGTTGCCCACAGAAGGCATGTGAGTAATAAATAAAAGGCTTTCTTCATCGTCTCGTCTTATTTCTGCAAATTTAATTATTTCTTCTCAAAACTCCCGTCTGCCTCTGAAAAGATTTGAAAAACAGTTCTTATGAGTTCGGGAAAATTAATGTTTAGAAAAGCACTTGTTATCTTATTTTCTGGATATGCACAAACAATTTTCCCAAATTGTTGTAGAAGGAGTGTATGCAGTAAGTGGGGAGTATAAATTCATGTTGTGCTCTGACTGATGTCATAGGTGATCGGATTTGACTTTTTCTTGAGCTATTTATTGATATATTTCTGATAAATCTTTTCTGATAATAACTTTTTATATAGATGCAATCTTGTTCTTCATATTTGCCTTTAATCCATGTGCTAATGTGTCTGTTTGGGTCAAAACAATATTTTGAAAAGTTCCCACTCTGTTGGCAAACACTGATTTTTCAAGTTTACTATTTTATTTTTTTGTTAACCCCATTGATAATACATAACTTTTTAGTAGTCTTGTTCTTAATAATCATGGCGAATATCGTTTGTGTTTTGTTGGTTTCCAATATCATGGGGAAGAATACAATAGATTTCACAGGTTAAATTTATGCTACTTTTTTCCCTCGAATAGAGAGAACTAAAAATAAATGTCTGTATTGAACTATTTTTAATGTTTTATTGTAATGGATAGACGCACATTTTTTTTGAAGATGGGGCAGGGGATAAAAGGCCTAACTTTAGCCTACATCATTCATAGTTGTATGCCGGATGAGATGTCGTTCCTAAGTGAAAGTGATAAATACAAACCTGAGCTTTTACGATATTTAAGGGAATCCAATAAGGGGTACTACGAAAGAAACCCTGATGTATTCAGGCAATAACGCTCCATAGTAATTGCTGATAAAATTGACTTTGTGAATGATGAAGAAATTCTCAGAAAGAATAAGGCAGACTATATACTATTTATTACAACATTTGCCATTATGAAATGTAATTTTGATTTTTATAAATTCGAGAATAGGATAATTGATATCAAGCAAATAAACTTTCATACATTCAAAATAGAGACAGATGTTCCTGAAGATATTATAAGTTATGTTCAGTTTCCGGAGCCGACTGTCCTGAGAATTCTTATTAGAGTAAAAAGATTTTACCCGGAACTTATTCTGGATAAGGAATTCTCATTGCCTTGTATTATGCAAGCAGATACTTTTAAAAAGAATTTTATTGTTGCAAATGCGAATACGCGTAGTTTAAATCAAATAAAAATATGGGAATCTTCTTTGATTGTATAGGATGTGGAGCTTGTAGTGATATATGTCTTAGAAAAGCTATTAAATTGGCTTTTGTCAACGAGGAATATAAAAATACATTTGTAGACACATTTTTATGCAACTGCTGTGGAGAGTGTGTAAGTGTATGTCCAATTAATTGTCTCAAATATAAATTAACTTCCGATACATGGTTACGTTGTACTATTGAAGAAGATGGAGGAAAAAGTGGTGGTATGGAAGATAATAATGATTCTGGAATATATAATGGAGGAGGAAAGTGGGGAGACATACCTGCTTTACCCGCTAAGTTTAATAAATTGATTTTCAAAAATAAGAATCTTAATGGGGCTGCACTTCAATCTCTTGATAGAGCTTTTGATGAAATGTTGGAAGTTTGTAGTAGTAGTGCCATTTATAACTACTTAATTAATAATGGATATAGGTTCACTAGTGTTAGTATTGATCCTTCGTTATTAGGAAATGCTGGATATAACTTTTCGAATGCTAGTCTCACTTTTAGGAACGCTTCTACCATAGATGGTGAATCTTTATTTCATGAAATGTTCCACTTATTTCAGCAAAAACATTCAAATTGGGGAATAGAATCCGATGGAATGATGGAGTATGAAAGAACTTTGTTCACTGATATAATGTATTACATCCAATATGGGGATAATGGAGATTATAGAAGAAGTCCATGGATAGATAATGGAGCGAATGGAGCAGTATCCAAAGAATATAGAGATTGGCTGAAATATATTACAAAAAACAGAAAGAAAGTTCCCACATCCATTCCTAACGAAGACTTCTCCAAGTGGGCAGAGGTTTTCAAAACATGCAGTCGTGCATACATGCATAAGAATTTTCCTTCCCATTATAATAGTAATGCGATAATAAAAGCTCTATCTTTATCCCAGAATTGTATTTAATCTAAATAATATGGTTATGAAAACAAAATGCAAAAAACACTTCTTTTTATTATTCATCTTATTATTAAGCATACACGTTTATGCACAGACAGACTCTGCTAAATCGAATATCTATAATATCCCATCAAAAACAGAATTGTATATAGGGAAAACTTACAGATATATTGTGAATTATTATGGTTCGGATGAATCAGGAGATCATAGAGTAGTGATTACTTCTAATGTCCATGATCCTTTTGAGGGTATAAAGAATGAAATAGAGTGGCAATTTTTTTACAGAATTGACAATAAGCATGAAATCAGTCGCTATTTAAAACAAGCGTTATATATCTATCTTAAACCATATTTGAAAAAGGATGTTTTGGAACACATCAATGACGACACTTTCCTTATGTGGCTTGATTTCGATTTGAATGGAATATTGAAGTGTGCAAATTTTGCATTTCCGGCAGATTTGAATATCTCCATGGAAGCAATTGAGAATCTCGACATAGCATTGCGAAAAGGCTGTAAACTCCAATTGACCAATGAACATCCAGATGGAGGACGAGTGAAGTATATTGAAAAATATACGATGGGCTACAGTTTGAAAGATGACATTTTTCCACTGAAAAAAGAGAATAGTCTCGGCGAGATGAAAAACATAAAATAGAGGGTAACTACGCAGTAATTATTTTATCTTTGCCTCTCAAAGATAACGATATACGAACTATGCTATTACCTTATTTGCATGAAGACTTGGTGGAGGCGGGTTGCGACGAGGCCGGTCGCGGCTGTCTGGCCGGTGCGGTTTATGCCGCCGCCGTTGTTCTGCCCAAGGATTTCAGGAACGAGCTGCTGAATGATTCCAAGCAACTGACCGAGAAGCAGCGTCATGCACTGCGCGAAGTCATCGAACGGGAAGCCTTGGCATGGGCGGTGGGCATTGTCTCTCCCGAAGAGATAGACAAGATAAACATCCTCAACGCTTCGTTTCTGGCCATGCACCGTGCCTTGGACCGCCTTTCCGTGCGTCCGCAACATCTGCTTATCGACGGAAACCGCTTCAGGAAGTACCGCGATTTGCCGCATACCACCGTGGTGAAAGGCGACGGGAAGTATCTCTCCATCGCCGCCGCTTCCGTACTGGCCAAGACGTATCGCGACGACTATATGAACGGGCTGCACAAAGAGTATCCCCTATATGGTTGGGACGGCAACAAGGGCTATCCCACCAAGAAGCACCGTGCCGCCATTGCAGCCCACGGCGCAACTCCTTATCACCGCATGACGTTCAATCTGCTGGGCGACGGACAACTGTCGCTCGACTTTCTTTAAGAAGATATCCCCTTTCGGAGACAGGCTAAAACCACTTGATTTTCCTGAACCATACGAACGTCACTGTCGACAGCAGGGCCGACAACAGGACGATGAACACGAAGGCATGGGGAAACTCCTCTATATGTATGTCCACGTTCATGCCGTAGAAGCTGGCAATCAGGGTGGGTATCATCAGGGTGATGGAGAGGCTTGTCATGCGTTTCATGATGGAGTTTACGTTGTTGGAGATGATGGAGGCAAAAGCATCCATGGTTCCCGTAAGGATGTCGCTGTATATGTTCACGGTATTGTAGGCCTGTTTCAGCTCGATGATAACGTCTTCCAGCAGTTCCATATCCAGATAGCCGGTTCCCTGGAAGATGTTTCTCAGCCGGCCTATCATCACTTCGTTGCCGCGGATGGAGGTGTTGAAGTATACCAGCGTCTTTTGCAGCTTCATCAGTTGCAGGAGGTCTTCGTTGCGGATGCTCTTTTCCAGTTCTTTCTCGGCGGCGGTCACGTCGTTGTTTATCTGCTTCAGGTATTTCAGGAACCATACGGCCGAAGAGTAGATGATGCGCAGAATCAGTTCGAGCTTGTTGTTCACGACGATGCCTTTGCGTCGGGTATGTTGGATGAAGTCCGGTATCAGTTCCGTGTGGTGGTAGCATACGGAAACAATGATGTCGTTGTTGGTGATGATGCCGATGGGAACGGTGATGAACGGCACGCCGCGCTGGTTGCTCTGCATGGGAATGCGCAGGATGGTCAGCAGCCAGTTGTCTTCTTTCTCCGTGCGCGGGCGTTCGTCCACGTCGGCAATGTCTTCCAGAAAAGATTCGGGAACTTTCAGTTCTTCGGTGAGAAACCGGAAATCGTCATCGTCGGGGCATTCCACGTTTACCCAGCAGTTGGGTTGCCACTCGGCTTTTTCCACAAAGCCGTTTTCGCTGTACAGATACTTTCTCATTGTTTGCCTCCTTTCGGTTTGGAACAGAGGCATTGCGGGCAACGTCTCCGTTTGTTTTAATGGTTAATATTGTTGCACGTTCGTGGGTTTGAATCGTCCATATTCTCTTCTTTTAGATTTTTTAAGCGTGACAAAAATACATAAATCATTTCAAAATGTACGCTTTAGTCGCTGTTTTTTGTGCTGTCGACCTGCAAAACGGCTTTTTCGGGGAGAAGCCCTGTCGTTGCCCGGCAGGAAGGCTGAAAACAGAATCAAGGCGGTTTTCGGGCAGGAAAGCGGTTGCTTTAATACGGGGCGGGGATAATAAGCTTTCTTTCCGTCTGCCCTTCAAGAGGAAATTGCATGAATCGCTTGCAGGGATGCTTATGCGTAATTATTATTTACCGCCTTGAAGCTTGTATCCGATAAAGAAAACGAAGACCGGAATACCCCTGCCAGAACACCTTCTGACAGGGGGGGTATCTAAGTATACGACTTAGACCCCCTAAGTATACGACTTAGGTAGCCTCGATATAGGACTGATTTTGCCTCTCCTTTTTCATCGCTTCTCCGAAAGATTTGATTTGGTAATATTTTTCAAAACAATTCCGGTCTTGGATTCCGGCCTTTTTTAATGCTTCTTTTCTCCGGATATGCGTCGTGCTTGGGGCGGCTGTCTGTCACTGCCGCTCCCTATCACCGGCCGGTTACCGGACGGCCTCGTTCATGTCGAGGAAAAGCAGGCGGTTTTCTTGGGTCAGCATCAACAGCTTGTTGCCGATTGCTTCGCCTTTGCGGAGCGAAAGCGGCATCCGGGCTACGGGCATGCCTATCCGGTGAATGAAGTGGTAATTGCCGTTGAGTCCTATACAGAGGTAGTCGCGAAGACGGATGCGGATGGGGTACACTTCTGACAAGTGGTAAGTGCGGCCGATGTTCAACTCCTTGTCTATTTCGTAAAAGGTTCCCTTATCGTTATATACCGGGCAGTATTGCCCGTCGAAATACAGGGGTGTGAAAGCGGTGCAGTCGTTGTTGGCGGCATAAAGGGTATCGGGTCGCATGGCGTAGAGGTGTCCGTTCCGGTCGGTATCCCAAGGGGTGATGTTCACGACGGAGTCGGTCAGCTCCTGATAGGCCAGGCCATCGTCGAAAAGCATGTAAAGCGCATCCTTGGTGTGCAGCGCATCTTCTACGATGTCTTTCTTCATACTGAGCTTGTTGAAGAAATGTTCCGTGCCCTCTTGCAGGTCGTAGCAGGCAATGAAAGGACGTCCGTACTTCTTTCGGCTGCCATTTGCACGCAATCCGTACCCGTAGCTTAGCATGTACAGCTTGTCGTCTTGTACGAAGAGGATGGAACGCCCGGCTTTCACGTCCGGAAACTCCCGCTTCCAGACAAGGTTCATTGTCGAGTCGATGCAGGCTATCTGCTCACGGTCGGCCCAATAATACCGGCCTTCGTGTTGCAGGATGTTCGATGAGAGCGAGGTGATGGTGTTGTTCGCTACGGGAACGTAGGCGTAGTACATGTTTCCTCCACTCACTGCCGCACCCATCGTTCCCATAGCCACTGCTGCCAATCCTTGCAATATGGCGGCTTTCGTGTCGTAGGCGCCGGGGCTTCCGGGGAATGTCTCCATCTCGCCTGTCCGGAAATTCAGCCGGTGCAGTTCGTCTGCCACGATGAGCCGCCGTCCGTCGGCCAACTCCTCTATCCGGCTCCAACCGTATTGGTGGGGCATCTTTGTCTGCCACAGCTCGTTGCCCGAATTCAGGTCGATGGCGCACAGCTTGTTCGAGGTGGCCGATTGGTAGCCCAGCATCAGCCCCAGCGAATCGTCTATGTAGATGGGGTGCAGTTTGGTTTCCCATCGTTTCGTTCCGTCTTCCTTGTTCAGCAGCCACACCTTGCCGTTGCGGTTGATAAGCACACCCTGCGAGAGGCATCTGGTGGCGGTGGAAAGGTAGTTGATGGGACTTTTCCACAACAGCTCTTTCCGGTTTAAATCGTAGAAACCTATTTCTCCTTTGTTTTGCAGATACTTCCCGCTCTTGGTCGTTTCGCGGAAGCTGACGCAGAGGTAATCTCCCTCTTCGCTCATGGAGAAAGTCTCGGCTCGTTGCGGCAATGAGTAGGCGATGGCGCGCAACTCTGTACCGTCGGCTTTTGTCCCGATGGAAACAGTGTCGGGTTGTACTTGGGCAAGCAGGCTTGCAGAAACGAAGCAGAGCAATGGGAGCAGGAAGCGTGTTTTCATGACGAATGGCTGTTTATGAGTTTATTCATTGGTTTACGGGTGGTATAAACACGTGGCAAAAGTATATAATTCTTTTGAAATCATAGATTTTAACTCCTGTTTTTTGTACCTTTGTATCCGCAAAAAGAACATCTTTGCGCAAAGTTTGTTTTTATGATGTAAAAGGATTGTACAATTAAAATTCGATTGATATTATGAGCAAGAAAGCCCTTTTAATGATTCTTGATGGCTGGGGCATCGGCGATCAAGGCAAAGACGATGTGATTTTCAATACGCCTACTCCCTATTGGGACAGTCTGCTGGCCGATTACCCGCACTCGCAACTTCAGGCAAGCGGCGAGAATGTGGGTTTGCCCGACGGACAGATGGGCAATTCCGAGGTAGGCCATCTCAATATCGGTGCCGGACGTATCGTATATCAGGATTTGGTGAAGATAAACCGTGCCTGTGCCGATGGAAGCATCCTGAAAAACAAGGAAATCGTTTCGGCTTTTTCTTATGCAAAAGAGAAGGGAAAGAACATTCACTTCATGGGGTTGACTTCTACCGGCGGTGTACACAGCTCTTTCGACCATTTGTTCAAACTCTGCGATATTTCTAAGGAATATGGCGTTGAGAATACGTTCATCCACTGCTTCATGGACGGCCGTGATACCGACCCCAAGAGCGGTAAGGGCTTCATCGAGCAACTGACGGCGCATTGCCAAAAGTCGGCCGGCAAGATTGCCTCCATCGTGGGGCGTTTCTATGCAATGGACCGTGACAAGCGTTGGGAGCGCGTCAAGGTTGCCTATGATTTGTTGGTAAACGGTGAAGGCAAGGTGGCGGCGGACATGGTGCAGGCCATGCAGGAGTCGTACGACGAGGGCGTTACGGACGAGTTCATCAAGCCGATTGTGAACGGTAACTTCGACGGTACCATCAAGGAAGGCGATGTGGTTATCTTCTTCAACTACCGCAACGACCGCGCCAAAGAGCTGACCATCGTTCTGACCCAGCAGGATATGCCGGAACAGGGCATGAGCACCGTGCCGGGTTTGCAGTACTATTGCATGACGCCGTATGACGCAAGCTTCAAGGGCGTGCACATCCTTTTCGATAAGGAAAACGTTCAGAACACGTTGGGCGAATATCTTTCGGCCAACGGCAAGACGCAGCTCCACATGGCCGAGACCGAGAAATATGCTCATGTCACGTTCTTCTTCAACGGAGGCCGCGAAACTCCGTACGACGGTGAGGAGCGCATTCTGGTTCCTTCACCGAAAGTGGCTACCTACGACTTGAAGCCGGAAATGAGTGCCTACGAAGTAAAAGACAAATTGGTGGAAGCCATCCGTACCCGGAAGTTCGACTTCATCGTCGTGAACTTTGCCAACGGCGACATGGTGGGACATACCGGTGTTTATGAAGCCATCGAGAAGGCGGTGAAAGCCATCGATGCATGCGTGAAAGATACAGTGGAGGCTGCCAAAGCAAACGACTACGAGGTAATCATCATTGCCGACCACGGCAATGCCGACCATGCGCTGAACGAAGACGGAACGCCGAATACGGCTCACTCTCTCAATCCCGTTCCCTTTGTCTACGTCACTGAAAACAAGAGTGCGAAGGTGGAGAACGGCGTACTTGCCGACGTAGCTCCCTCTATCCTGCACATCTTGGGCATGAAACAGCCTGAGGAGATGACAGGAAAGGACTTGATAAAGTAAGAGCGTTTCTTAGAATCTATAAATAGAAAAAAAGACCGTAATCTTCAAAGAGGTTACGGTCTTTTTGTTTTTGAGAGTCTGTTATCAGAATTTATATCCTACGGTAACACCGATGTTGGCATTTCTGGGCGATCCACTCTCTCCAAGTCTGCAAACTCCCAATTGGGTGTTGATGCCAACGAGGATGGCACCGAATTCAAGACCGGCTTCAATGTTGATACCGGCATCGAAACGATTCAAGTCAACCCCATCTTTACCGAATGTATCGGCTTTCTTCTTTATTGAGTTGTCACCGGCAGTAACTGTAGCGGTCGTCTTTCCGCCTATGCCGTAAGCAAAGTAAGGACCGCCGGCCACAACGATGTTGGTGTTCCCCGCAGCATTGAAGCGGAATTGTAGGTTGACAGGCAATTCCAGATAGGTTTGATTGAAGGTGATGTCGCCTTTGATATTTTCTTCGAGGAAATTGGCGGAACCGGAAAACTTTGCTCCTTTTGAGCTAAGGTATAAAGAGGGTTGCAATGACATAATCTCACTCAAAGCATACTCCATACCCACGCCGATGCGTACGCCCGGTTTGAACTTGGCATCGTCTGTGTTGTCGCCTACATAGGTGCTCATGTTCAGACCTCCTTTTACGTTCCATGATACTTGTGCAAAACCGCTCATGGAAACTACCAGTGCAAATAGCACTAACATAATTTTCTTTTTCATGTCTTTTTTACTTTAATAGTTCAGTTGATTTCGAATGGATATCAGTTAGATACCGGGGGCAAAGATAAATAATATATTAAAAAAGCAGGTTCTTTACCTTTGTTTTTTGATGATAAGACCGGTTTCAGTCAGATGGAAGTGTTATCTTTGCGACCTCATTTTATAATGTGCGATAGAGAAATGGTTCAGATAGATGATGTAGTGGTCAGCCTTGATGTGCTGCGCGAGAAGTTTCTTTGCAACTTGGACGCCTGTAAGGGAGCATGTTGCATAGAAGGAGATGCCGGAGCACCGGTGGAGCCGGAAGAGGTGGGGAAACTGGAAGAAGCCTTGCCGGTGATTTGGGATGAGCTGGCTCCCGAAGCTCGTGCCGTAATAGAGAAGCAAGGTGTGGTATATACGGATGAAGAAGGAGATTTGGTGACTTCCATCGTCAACGGCAAAGATTGCGTCTTTACCTGCTATGACGAGAAAGGTTGTTGCTATTGTGTCATCGAGAAGGCATACCGGGAAGGGAAAACCGATTTTTATAAACCGGTCTCCTGTCATTTATATCCTATCAGAGTAGGTAATTACGGACCTTACAAGGCTGTGAACTACCATCGTTGGGATGTGTGCAAAGCTGCCGTATTGCTTGGACAGAGGGAGAGCCTCCCGGTATATAAGTTTCTGAAAGCGCCGTTGATTCGCAAATTCGGCGAGGATTGGTATGCCGAATTGGAATTGGTGGCAGATGAGATGAGGCAGCAGAAGATGCTGTAATCCTCCGGCTCTATAAACAAACAAGATGCGCTGTAATAAGAACGTGAGTTCGATATAAGAATTAAATGAAAATATTCCGTTTCTTATTGATTATAAGTACATTAAGTTATTATCAATTCTTCTTAAAATGGACTTGATTAGATAAAATAGCTCACTATAACCCTTTTAAGTGGTAATAAATACTCGAATTACAAGATTATTTCTTTATTTTAGGGTTTATAAATCTCTAAGTGCCTTATAGATAACATATTAGAGAAATTTCTTATATCGAACTCACGTTAATAAGAAAAGCTCCGGTCAGCAGGAAATTCCTGCCCGTCCGGAGCTTCTTCGTTGTAAGATGCGAAGTTAGTTAATAAAGATGTATGGTTTGGCGACTTTCGTCACCGAGGTTATGCATCGATGTTTGCATACGTTGCATTCTTTTCGATAAATTCGCGGCGTGGTCCCACGTCTTCGCCCATCAGCATGGAGAAGATGTAGTCGGCTTCGGCGGCATTCTCAAGATGCACTTGCTTCAGCATGCGGTTTTCCGGATTCATGGTGGTTTCCCACAACTGTTCCGGATTCATCTCACCCAAACCTTTGTAGCGTTGTGTATGAACGGCATTCTCCGAGCCTCCGCCATAAGTGTCGATAAACCTCTGACGCTGCTGGTCTGTCCAGCAATATTCCTTCACCTTGCCTTTGGTGCAGAGGTAAAGCGGTGGGGTGGCGATATAGAGGATGCCTTGCTGGATGACTTGCGGGAAGTAGCGGAAGAAGAGTGTCATAATCAGCGTGTCGATGTGAGAGCCATCGACATCGGCATCGGTCATGATAATCACTTTCTTATAGCGCAACTTGTCTATGTTGGCTTCCTTGCTGTCTTCTCCGTTCACGCCGAAGCGGATGCCTAATGCCTGAATGATGTTGTTTACCTCGTCGCTTTCGAATGCCTTGTGCCACATGGCTTTTTCCACATTCAGGATTTTACCGCGCAACGGCAGGATGGCTTGGAACGCACGATTGCGCCCTTGCTTGGCCGAACCGCCTGCGGAGTCACCCTCGACGAGGAATAATTCGCATTCTTCAGGGTCTTTGCTGGAGCAGTCGGCCAGCTTGCCCGGCATGCCGCCGCCCGACATCGGGGATTTGCGTTGTACGGACTCGCGGGCTTTGCGTGCGGCAACACGTGCGGTTGCGGCAAGCAGCACCTTATCTACCACTACTTTGGCTTCTTTGGGATGCTCTTCCAAATAGTAAGTCAGCGCTTCACCCACGGCTTGGTTCACGGCGCCGCTCACTTCGCTGTTGCCCAACTTGGTCTTGGTCTGTCCTTCAAACTGCGGTTCGGCAACCTTTACGGAGATGACGGCAATCAGCCCTTCGCGGAAGTCCTCGCCGGAAATCTCCACTTTGGCTTTTTCCAAAGCTTTGGCGCAGTTGTCGTCGGCATATTTCTTCAGTACGCGGGTCAGTGCGGCGCGGAAACCTCCTTCGTGCGTACCTCCTTCTCTTGTGTTAATGTTATTGACATAAGAGTGCAGGTTCTCGCGATAGCCGGTATTGTACATGATGGCGCATTCGATGGGAATGCCTGCCTTTTCGGTGTTCAGATAGATGACGTCGTCGAAGAGCGGAGTGTTGTTGCTGTTGAGGTAGCGTACAAATTCTTTGACGCCCTCCTCGCTGTGGAATGTTTCGTTTATCGGATTGCCTTCCTCGTCTTTCTGGCGAAGGTCGGTCAGTGTGATGTAGATGCCTTTGTTCAGGTAGGCCAATTCGCGCAGGCGTGCTTGGAGGGTGGAATATTTATATTCGGTGACGGTGAAGATGCTGCCGTCCGGCCAAAAGGTTTGTTTGGTTCCCGACAGGTTCGTGTCGCAAACACCAACTTCTTTGACGGCATAAAGAGGCTTTCCGCATTCGTATTCCTGCTGGTAGATTTTCCCGCCACGGAATATCTGAGTGGTCATGTGTGTGGAAAGTGCGTTTACGCAAGATACACCCACGCCGTGCAGACCGCCGGATACTTTATAAGACCCTTTGTCGAATTTACCGCCTGCGTGCAACACGGTCATAACGACTTCCAAAGCGGATTTCTGTTCCTTTTCGTGCCAGTCTACCGGAATACCGCGACCGTTGTCCTGTACGGTGATGGAGTTGTCTTCATTGATGGTAACTTCGATGTGGTCGCAATAGCCGGCCATGGCTTCGTCGATGGAGTTGTCCACCACTTCGTACACCAGATGGTGCAAACCATTCTCGCTGATGTCTCCGATATACATGGCGGGACGTTTCCGCACAGCTTCCAATCCTTCCAGAACCTGAATATTGCTTGCGGAATAATTGTTCTCGCCAATTATCTTTTCTTCTTCAGTCATAATATTTTTTCTTATTGTAATAACAGAGCAAATATACTGAATTTTATTGAGATATGACGTTTGTTGCGTGGATAAATTCGATTAGTTTACAGCTTTTTAGTACAGGAAGTGGTGATAATAGGGGGGGAGTGGGGAAGGTGAACCGGGTACAAATAAGAAAGGCCGAACTAAAAAAGCTCAGCCTCTTGTATTCTGTGCACGACAAATCAGATTATGACAACTTGTTGATGTAGATTGCCAATTTGGACTTCAAGTTGTTCGCTTTGTTTTTGTGGATGATGTGGGTCTTTGCCAATTTATCCAACATTTTTGTAACACCGGGATACATGGCGATTGCTTCGGCCTTGTCCGTGGTGTTGCGAAGTTTACGAACAGCATTTCTCATGGTCTTGCCATAATATCTGTTGTGAAGTCTTCTTGCTCTTTCTTGTCTGATTCTTTTCAGTGATGATTTGTGATTTGCCATCTCGACTAATCTTTTTAATTCGTTTATTTTTATTTGTAGCCCGTGGGGGAATCGAACCCCCCTTTCAAGAATGAAAATCTTGCGTCCTAACCGATAGACGAACGGGCCATCCTTTGTCGAGCGTTTCCGCTTGTGCAAACACCTTTTCTCTCGTTTGCGGATGCAAAGGTAGAAACTATTTTTGAATTGGCAAAATGTTCTTGCTAAAAAATAATTTGGCTTAGTTGCTTTATCTTCGTTTTTTCTTATTTTATGGGCTGATAATCAATAAGGTATTAATGCTTTATTTTTTTGTCCTTTGCTGTTTTTCTTATTCTTTTTTATTCGCTCTTTGTTTCTCGGGCTTTTTTCGTAGCTTTGTTATCCGATTGAAACCAAACAAGAGCGGACGGAATGTTACAGAAAACGTTGGGGATTGTGCTGCACACCCTGAAATACAAAGATACTTCACTCATAGTCGATGTCTATACAGAGGCGTTTGGCAGGGCTTCGTTCCTGGTGTCTGTTCCCCGTTCGCGCAAGGCGATGGTGAAGTCGGTGCTTTTCCAGCCGTTGGCGTTGGTTGATTTGGAGGTTGAACTTCGTCCTACCTCCACCATATATAAAGTGAGGGAGGCGAAGTCGCATTATCCGTTCTCTTCCTTGCCTTATAACCCCTATAAGTCGGCCATAGCCATGTTTCTGTCAGAATTTCTTTATCGTGCAGTTCGTGAGGAGGCTGAGAACCGCCCATTGTTTGCCTATTTGCAGCATTCTGTTATTTGGTTGGATGAATGCCGAACAGGGTTTGCCAATTTTCATCTGGTTTTCCTGATGCGCCTTTCCCGTTTCCTGGGGCTCTATCCCAATTTGGAAGATTATCGTCCGGGCGACTATTTCGATTTGCGGAATGCCTGCTTCACCTCTTTGCGGCCGCAGGTCCATTCTAATTATATCGTTCCGGCAGAAGCCGCCCGGCTGACACGGTTGATGCGGATGAATTATGAGACGATGCATCTTTTTGCCATGAGCCGCGAGGAACGCATGCGTTGCCTGATCATCATGAACGAGTATTATCGGTTGCATCTTCCTGATTTCCCGGTGCTGAAGTCAATCGAAGTGTTGAAAGAATTGTTCGACTGACTTCATTACTCTTATACCCATCCGTTGGCCAGGCGGTCTTTTTTGTTGAAGCTGACCAGTGTCCAATCATGGGTTGCTGCGTTTTGCCGGTAGATTTTCTGTGCCACCGGCATGTTTTCTTCGTTCAGCTCGTATTGGCTTCTTTGTACATCTTTGTCGTAGGCGCGGTGTTTTTCATTCCAGCGCGCATAATCCATGATGATTTTTTCGGTGCCGTAAGTGTAGGTTATCTTATAATAGGGCATCCATTGTTCCTTTATGCTGTTCCATTTGCTGGCTTGTTTGCCGGTGAGACGATTCTGTTCATCGTACGTAAATTCATAGCGGAACTGTTTGCTGAGGTAGCTTCCCTCTTGCTTGAAGATGGTTTTGGCCGTCACCAGTCCGTTCTTTACTTCTTCGTTGGTGATGAAATTCTCTTCTTGTGCTTTCACTTTCATATTCATAGCAGTTGCCATAATCATTGCTGCGAATACCATTGCCTTGAATAAAACTGTTGTTTTCATACTCTTTTATTTTTTAGGGTTATTACTTTCCTTGTTTTACTTTTAGACGCTGCAGCCGGTTGGAAAGTTGCATGCCTGTCCTCTCTTTTGCTCCTGCGTCTTCGCAAGATAATGGTCAATAGCTGTGCCAAACAGGTAATTGTCTGTAAATCAGCGTGATTATGGTTTGCTTGACTGTTCGTTTTCGAACGGTTGTCCGCCTATGAACGGACATTTCGGCTTTCCTTTTGAAAAATCTTGCCAAATTTTCTTTTTTGAGGGCCGAGAAAAAAAAGATGGGACGGATAGGACGTATATTGATGGTACATCAGTCCTATACTGATGGTGCCTCAGTCGTATACTGATGGTACATCAGTCGTATACTTATGTACCCCCTCGTCAGAGGGTGCTCTGGCAAGGGTGCTTTTGCTTTTTCTTTTTTCCTCGAAGAGGTTTTCAGTAAGGTAAACGATTGTTACATTGCGGGCTTTCTTCCCTATGTTTCATGAAATCATCTTCTTTTTTAAAGGCAGATACAAGCATTTCTGCCCCCATCCTGTCTATGCCGCCCGGATAGTCTGTTGGTAGCGTCCGGGGATAGAAAAAGCGTGCTTTAACCCGCTGCCGTCTCTCTTCTATCCGATAGAGAGAAAGCAATAGGGTTGAAGCACGCTTCTATAAACAAGCAGTATGATTCGGGTGGAGCTGTTTTTATCCCAGCAGTTCTTTCACTTTGGCAGAGATGGCGCGTCCTTCGGCAAGTCCGGCTAATTTTTTACTGGCTACGCCCATCACCTTGCCCATGTCTTTACCGCCGGTGGCGCCTACTTCACTGATAATCTCTTTCAAGGCTGCTTCCAACTCTTCGGGAGACAACTGTTTGGGCAGATAGGCTTCCATCACTTTCACTTGGGCCAGTTCGGCATCTGCCAGGTCCTGCCGGCCTTGCTGTACATAGATCTCGGCGGCATCCTTGCCTTGCTTGGTCAGTTTTTGGATAATCTTCAAAGCGTCTGCGTCGCTCAAGGTATCGTTGGCGCCGGGGGCTGTTTTTGCTTCGAGGAATACTTTCTTTACATTTCTCAAGGTGTCGAGGGCTATTTTATCTTTAGCCTTCATGGCGGTTTTTATGTCTTCGCTGACTTTTTCAAATAAATCCATCTTGTTATTTGCTATTTTGACTATTTACTATTTAAAGAATGGTTTGTGTGTCCGGCAAGATTGTATCAGGCCCGGCACATGGTTGGGCATTATATGCTAAACCGGATAATTCCCCCTTCGTTAGCTTCCGCCTCGCGGGCAGCCTCGGCAGCAAGTGCTTCTTCGGCGTTGCTCTCGGCTTTCTGCTTGATGGCATTTAGCGTACTCTTGTCACGCAAGTAAGTGGGCGAGTTCTCTACCATGCCGATGATGTCGGCATTATCCAGGTCTTCGGGATTGAAGAGGTAGATGTGGCGACGGCGGTTACGCTGCGACCGTGCATTGACGTCTTTGCCGTAGTACACTTCGCGGCGGCTTCGCTTCTGTTCTTCCTCTTCTTCCAATTCGGCAAGGCGCTGCTGTTCTTCGGCGGTGCGCTGGTTGATGCGGTCGTCCATCTCCTTCATGTGGATGTCCTGAATACCAAACCCGGTGGCGAGCAGGGTAATCTTTACGCTCTGCTCCAACTTGTCGTCTTCCACCATGCCGAACTTTGTCTCGAAGTCGCGGTTGAAGCGGTTCATGAATTCCTTTATCTCGTCCATTTCGCTCATCATCAGTTCGTGCTCACTGCTGTACGAGATGTTGAGCAGCACTTTCTTGGAGTTGAAGATGTCGTTGTTGTTCAGCAACGGCGAGTGTTGGGCGTTGCGGATGGCCATGCTTACGCGGCTGTCGCCTTCGCCGTAGCCGGTACTCATGATGGCTACGCCGCCATCTTTCATCACCGTGCGTACATCGTTGAAGTCGAGGTTTATGATACCTCTCATAGTGATAATTTCGGCAATGCTCTTGGCGGCCACCAGCAAGGTGTCGTTGGCTTTGGCAAAGGCTGTCTTCACGGAGAGGTCGGGATATATCTCGCCTAATTTCTCGTTGTTGATGACGAGCAACGCATCCACGTGTTTGCTGATTTCCTCTACGCCGTCCAACGCTTGGTCTATCTTCTTATCGCCTTCCCAACGAAACGGGATGGTGACAATGCCCACCGTCAGTATGTCCATGTCCTTGGCTATCTTGGCTATGGTCGGTGCGGCTCCGGTTCCGGTTCCTCCACCCATTCCGGCAGTGATGAATACCATCTTGGTGCCATCGTTCAGCATATTCTGCACGTCGCTGATGCTCTCTTCGGTAGCTTCTTTGGCTTTGATGGGAAGGTTGCCGGCTCCCAAGCCTTCGTGCCCCAATTGCAGTTTCACCGGTACGGGTGACTCTTCAAGAGCTTTGCGGTCGGTGTTGCACACCACGAAAGCCACATCATGTATGCCTTCCCGATACATGTGGTTCACGGCGTTGCCACCACCGCCACCCACACCGATTACTTTGATGATTTTCGGGGAATCGGTGGGGAAATCGAATTGTACTATATTATCCATATCTTTTATAAATTGATAATTGACAATTGATGACTGACAATTGGCAATTTGATGATTACTTTTTTAGTTCATGTCGTCGTCCGAGAAGATTACATTGGAAAATCTGCTAATGCCCTTCTCAATCCAACCGGGCCTTCTCTTCTTCTCTGCTTTCTCACGCTCTTCTTTTTCTTTGCGTTCACGCTCCTTGCGTTCTTTCTCTTCCTTGTCGCGCTGTGCTTTGGCGGCACGTGCGGCAGCTTCCTGTTCTTTCAATGTTTCGTCATTATCGAACATGTCAGTCTGTTGGGAAAAAGCGCTTCCGGGATCGGAGGTCTGCGCAGGCTTTACTTCCTGCAAGCAGCAGTTCTCGTTTCCGGCGGCCAGCAGACCGAGCAGCGTATTCTGCATGCCATCTTTCTTTAGTCCTTCGACACGGCCGTGCACGGCGTTACATATGAATGGGGCGATTCTCACCTTCTCCATCTTGCTTATCCTGCGGAAGGCCTTTTCCAGATTCTTCAGGTTAGAGCCTCCACCGGTGAATACAACACCGGAGAAGAGTTTATCCTCATAGCCCGAAAGTTGCAGCAGGTTCCATACGTTGGCAAGAATCTCTTCGGCACGTGCTCCGATGATGTTGTTCAGCAAGCTCAACTCGAATGTGCGTCCGTCTTCAAGCGTACATGCAACGGTTGTTTCGCTTTCTTCTTCCTCTTCGTAGAGTGCGTTTCCGTATTGTATTTTCAGTTTCTCGGCATCCTCTTCTTCCATTTGCAGCGAGGCAATGTCTCGTGTGATGGTGTTTCCACCCAATGGCAGTACACTGAGGTAGCGCAGAATGTTGTTCTTGAAGACAGAAATGGTGGTGGTATCGGCACCAAAATCCACCAGCGCACATCCCGAACGCATTTCACTTTCGGTCAGCATCACTTTGGATAATGCTATGGGGGGCACAAGTAAGTCGTCGGCTATTTCTATCTTAGCTTGCTCGAAGCTGTGCTCCAGATTCTTCTTCAGCGATGCACGCGACACGATATTGAGGAATTGTCCGGTGATGTATTGTCCCGTAGCACCCACCGGCTCTACTTGTAGTGTATTGTCTATCTTATACTCTTGAGGGGCTACATCCAGCACACTCATCTCTATCAGAGGTATGGTGCGGTTCTCATCGCAAATTTCGTCTACCAACTCTTGCGAGATGATGCTTTCTTCCTCCAACGTACGGCTTACCGCATTCTTGACCGTGCGCAAAGACTGTCCGTCGATGCCTGCATATACCTTGGCAATGGAGTTGTTTAGCTGTCCTTCCAGCTTATTGACGATGGAAGTCAGTGCCTGAGCAGCCTTGTCGATGTTGTAGATGACCCCCTTATGGACGAACGAGGAGGCATCTTCGCGTGTGTAAGCCAACACTTGGAGACTTCCGTCACTGTTCTTCTTTCCTGCAATACCGGAAATCTTGGAAGAACTCAACTCGATGGCGGCGATAAAATCTGTTGTTGCCATATCTTTTTATTTACTATTAGACTATTTACAATTAATTATTTGCTGCACGATACCATCCGACAATTGAATCGTGATTGAAAAATGAACGGATGGTAAAATCCTTTATTCCCTTTTCGTACAAATTATTTGGTTATCAAATTCTACGTTGATGCGGGAATATTTATTCCACCCCACCTGATTCAATCCTTTTTCATAAAATGCCTTGACGCGTTTCAGCTTCTTCTCGAAATCCGTCAATTTGCCTAAATAGATAAGATGGTCGCCTACGCGTGGCACTAATTCGATATTCTTGCCGGGCAACACATTGATTTGCTCTATTTGTGCATCCCAGAATGAATTATTTTGCAAAAATACACCAAACTTATATAAATCCCTCATTGCAAACGACTTTTCTACATTTCCGGTCACTACAGCAAGGTGTGCAACGCACTTCACGTCGGGGGACATCACGGTGCCTTCATTGTCCAGATAGTAGTTCTCGCCGTTGTCGGCTATTATCCGCAGAATGGGGATGCGCTGGCTTACTTCGACGCAGAGTTTACCGCTTGGCGTTTTGTAACATTCCACCCGATTGATGAGGGAATGTTTGGCAAGTTCCTTTTCTAAGGTTTTGGTACGTATGCGTTCCAGCTCCTTTCCTATAGGGCTGATGCCTTTCTTCTCCAATAGGGCCACTACTTCCTTTTTCGTAATGAAGCCGGCGTATGCCGTATCCTTTATCACCAGCTCCACCTCACGACACACCCGCGAGGATGGTCGCCTGTTGAAAGTGGTGACTGCCACTACCAGGTAGGCAATGACAAGCAGCAGAACGATAGAAAGCAGAATCCTTTTAATCATATCTCTAATTACATTTTACGGTTTACTGTTTGCTGCGCTGTTCAAGCAGACGGGTGATTTCGGGTACGTAATTATCCAAATCGCCGGCTCCCAATACTATCAGCACTTCTATTTCTTTCTCGGAAAGCAGTTTCAGTATATCCTCTTTCTTGCAGATACACTTCTCAATGCCCGACCGCAGATGGTCATAAATCAATTGACTGGTTACTCCGGGAATAGGTAACTCACGGGCAGGATATATCTCGGTCAGGATGACTTCATCGAGCAAGGAGAGGCTGTCGGCAAACTCTTTATAGAAATCGCGGGTGCGGGTATAGAGGTGAGGCTGGAAAATGGCGGTTATCTTCCTGTCTTGATACAGTTCGCGAACGGACTTCACGCTTTGCGCTATTTCTGCCGGATGATGGGCATAATCGCTGAGGAAAACAATCTGATCGGTCTTCAATTTGAAGTCGAAACGACGGTCTACTCCACTGAAGCTTTTCATGCCTTGTCTGATTTCCTCGTCTGTGGTACCACTCAGATGGGCAAGTGCCATAGCGGCTATGCCGTTTTCGATGTTGATACTGACGGGGACACCTAATTGGATGTTGTTGATGCGGGTGTCCGGTGCCACGAAGTCTATGAAGATTTCGCCGTTCCCGATACGGATATTCTCGGCGCGAAAGTCGCCTTCGTTGCGCGAATAGGTGTAAGTGGTCACGCCGGGACGGACATCGGGTTGTAGTTCCAGTCCTTTGTGGATAATCAATGCACCGCCCGGTTGGATAAGGGTGGTATAGTGGCGGAAACTTTCAAGATAAGCTTCTTTGGTTCCGTATATATCCAAATGGTCGGGGTCGGTGGAAGTGATCACGCTTACCCAAGGTGACAACCAATGAAAGGAGCGGTCGAACTCATCTGCCTCGATAACGGTGTAAGGACTGGTTGGAGAAAGTAACAGGTTGGTACCATAGTTCTTTGATATTCCTCCGAGGAATGCCGTACAACCTATATGGGATTGATGAAGCAAATGGGCGGCCATGGTGCTGGTAGTTGTTTTGCCGTGTGTGCCTGCCACGCACAGGGCTTTGCTGCTGCGAGTGATGATTCCCAATACTTGGGAGCGTTTGTGAATTTCGAACCCGTTTTCACGGAAATAGCTCAGCTCTGCATGCTCTTGCGGAACGGCGGGAGTGTAAACCACCAAAGTGCCGGCCTTGTCTTTGCATGCTTCGGGGATAAGGTCTATATCTTCTTGATAGTGTATTTGCGCTCCTTCTTTCATCAGGCGTTCGGTCAGTTCGCTGGGGGTGCGGTCATATCCCGCCACCATCTTTCCTTTGGATAGAAAGTAGCGTATCAAGGCACTCATGCCGATGCCTCCGGCACCGACGAAATAGACAGATTTGATAGTTTCTATATTCATTTCTTAATTAGTTTCAATACTTCTCTTGCAATAATGGTAGCTGAGTCTGGCAGTGCCAGCGCAGCAATGTTCTCACTCAGGTTCTTCAGCTTTTCTGCGTTGGTGACGGTTTCTAACGCAGTAGGTAACAATTTCTCATTGGCTTCTGCATCTTTTACAAAGATTGCAGCACCTTTATTCACCAAAGCCAAAGCATTTTGAGTTTGATGATCTTCTGCCACATTGGGCGAGGGTACCAAAATGACGGGCTTGTGTAGAAGACAGAATTCGGAAATGGAACCGGCACCGGCACGTGAAATTACGAGGTCGGCTGCTGCATAGGCTTGTGCCATGTCCTTGATGAAATCCGTTACATATAGATTGGGGATCGCAGGGATGTGAGGCTGGCGCACGGGTTCACCTGTGGCAGCAGTGATTGCTTCTCTGACCTGATTGATATATATCTTCCCTGTCTGCCAGATAAACTGTATGTCGAAGTTGGCACGGATGCTTTCCAGCTCTGCGGTCAGTGTTTGGTTGATGGTGCGTGCTCCTAAACTGCCGCCCAATATAAGAATGGTTTTCTTTGCCGGATTCAGCCCGAAGTTTCCTATGGCTTCTTCGTGCGAGGTGAGGTGCGTGAGCAGACTTTGGCGTACAGGGTTTCCGGTCATGATGATTTTTTCTGCCGGAAAGAATTTCTCCATGCCTTCATAAGCCACACAAATCTTGTCGGCTTTCTTGGCGAGCAGTTTATTGGTGACGCCGGCATAAGAGTTCTGTTCCTGTATCAACGTGGGAATCCCCATCATTCCTGCCATTTTCAGCGTGGGACCGCTGGCATAACCACCTACGCCTACAACAACTTGTGGGTGGAACTCCTTGATGATGCAGCGTGCTTTCCATTGGCTGCGTACCAGCTTCACCAGTACGGCAAAGTTTTTCCACAGTCGTTTGCGGTCGAAGCCTGCAACGGGGAGTCCTATGATCTTGTATCCGGCATCAGGAACTCGCTGCATTTCCATTCTTCCTTCGGCTCCCACGAATAAAATCTCGGCACTGGGGCGGAGTTCTTTTATTGCATTGGCTATGGAAATTGCAGGAAAAATATGTCCTCCGGTTCCACCACCGCTGATAATGAGCCTGATCTTTTGCTTTTCATCTGCAGAAAGAGGTGGAAGGTTGTTATTGTTGCTGTTTTGATTCATATTAGGTTCCTTTCTTTATACTGTCTTTTTTAGTTATTGCTTGCCGTCGGATTTATTTGAATTCTGCATCCCTATTCAGCATTTCTGCTGTCGGGTCGGCTGCCGTCTGTGCGTCACTGATTGTTGTAGATGCTTGGTTTCCTATATCTCCGGTATCTATCAGCATAGGGATTTGTGCATCGTGCAGACGCTGTTCCTCCAATTTGGCCGTATAGCGGCTGACGCTTAATATCATGCCGATATAGGCGCAATTGATAAAGGTGGATGTACCACCCTTGCTGATGAGAGGTAGCGGTTGTCCGGTAACAGGTGCGAGTCCTACGGCAACCATCATGTTGAATAATGCTTGCGTGACGAGTAGCAACCCTATCCCGATGATAAGGAAAGCCGGAAATGTCCGGTCGCATTTTTTGGCGATGCGTCCTACGCGTATTAGCAGGCAGATATAGAGGAATACGACAAAGAATCCGCCCAGCAGTCCCAGCTCTTCGATGATGATGGCATAGATAAAGTCGGAGAATGCCTGACTTAAAAAGTCACGTTGTACGGAGTTGCCCGGTCCTTTGCCAATTAAGTTGCTTGTGGCTACGGCAATACGGGCATGTGCCACTTGTCCGTCTCCGTCTATGTCGAATTTGGCGGCAGGTATTTCTTCCTTGCCGCTAAAGTCGGCGATACGGGATTTCACGGTTGTGAAGCGGTGTCCCATCGGTATTTTTTCGAGTGTATCGTTCGGTGTGGCAAGCAGGAAGGTTACGAACAGGACTATAAAGGCAAGAATTCCTCCGCCCAGTATTATCAGTTTTTTGGCAGGTACTCGCCCGATGAACATCATCAGATATACGGTTCCGAATAGCAACATCCCTGTCGAGTAGTTTTCGGGCAAGATAAGCCCGCAGACGAGGCAAGTGATCAGCATGATACGTTTGAAGGCTTTTGGATTTGCTCCGTCCTCATTTTGCCCACGAGCAAGGATGGAGGCAGTAGCTATGATGACGGCCATTTTGGCTATTTCCGATGGCTGGAACTGAATGCCCATGAAGGACATCCATCGGGCGGCACCGTTCACGCGGTCGCCTGTGAAGAAACCCGTCGCCATGACAATGGCCAGTAACAAGCAAGAAATGGCCAGTAGAGGTATAGGGAATACCTGAAACCATTTGTAGGGGATGTTGTGTACCAATACCACAATCACCGCACCTACCATCAGAAGAATGCTGTGTTGGGTGATGGGCCCCCAATGGTCGCCGCTCTTGTAAGTCAGTGTACTGGCGGCACTGAACACCTCTATGATGGAGATGAGACAGAGGAAAAGGAAGATAATCCAAATCACCTTGTCGCCCTTGAATATGCTTCTTAATAAGTCCAATACTTCTCTATTTTAAAGTTTATAATAAAAAGTCAAACATTATATTCCTCTATTGGAGGCAATGCGGCATTTGTCTGCTACAAAGCTCTTACGCAAGCTTTGAATTGGTCTCCTCTGTCTTCATAACTCTTGAAAAGGTCGAACGAAGCGCAGCAAGGGCTGAGTAGCACGGTTTCACCTTTCTTTGCCAACTTGAAAGCCGCATCTACGGCATCTTTCATTCCGGTTTGCACATCGGCTACGGGTAAGCCCATGCGGTCGAAGAAGTCGTGCAGCTTTTCATTATGCAGTCCCAAGTAGACAAGGGCCGAGCACTTTTCGCGAACAAGGTCTTCTATCTCCGTATAGTCGTTGCCTTTATCCTTTCCGCCGAGAATCAATACCGTTTTTGTATTCATGCTTTGCAGGGCGTACCAGCAGGAGTTCACATTTGTAGCCTTGGAGTCATTGATGAAGTGCACGCCACGCACTGTAGCCACTTTCTCCAGACGATGCTCCACTCCCTTGAAGTCGGACAAGGCTTTGCGGATATATTCCTTTTTAATGCCGGCAAGATTGGCAGATATACCGGCGGCCAGCGAATTATATAAATTGTGCTTTCCGCTCAGCGCCAGCTTCTCTTGCTCCATGTTGAAAGCTATCGGTTCGTTAATCTCTATCTCTCCGTCTTCGGCATAGGCAATGGCTCCATCTTCTTTTACAGCGGCGAAAGGGTAGAGATGAGCTTTCAATCCGTGCTTGTCCAACTCCTGCTTGATGATGGGGTCGTCGTTCCAAAAGACGAAAGCATCCTCAGGTGTCTGGTTTTGTGTGATACGGAATTTGGCATCTATATACTTCTGCATGCAGTGGTCGTAGCGATCCAAATGGTCGGGGGTGATGTTCATCAGTACGGCTATGTTGGCACGGAAGTTATACATATTGTCCAGTTGGAAAGAACTGAGTTCAATCACATAATAGTCATGCTGTTCGGTGGCTACTTGTAAAGCTAAGCTCTTGCCTATGTTTCCTGCTAACCCCACGTTCAATCCTGCACTTTTGAAGATATGGTAGATGAGCGAGGTGGTCGTGGTCTTTCCATTCGAGCCGGTGATGCACACCATTTTGGCATTGGTGTAGCGGCCGGCAAATTCTATTTCCGAGATGATGGGCGTGCCTTTTTCTTTCAGTTTCAGAATGAGCGGAGCATCGTTGGGGATACCGGGACTTTTCACCACTTCGTCGGCATTCAGAATCAACTCTTCCGTATGCCGGCCTTCTTCCCACGCAATGTCATGTTTGTTCAGCAGCTCTTTGTACTTGTCTTTAATGGCTGACATGTCTGATACAAACGTGTCGAATCCTTTCGTCTTAGCCAATACGGCAGCTCCTGCACCGCTTTCGCCGGCTCCTAAAACTACAATTCTACTCATAACTTATTTTGTTTTGCTTCTTAGCTTTTATCTTATCTTTAATGTTATAATGGTGATTGCTGCCAACATGATGGTCACGATCCAAAAACGAATGGTGATTTTCGATTCGTGAAATAACTTGTCCGGTTTGGTGAATACCACTTTGCATCCCGGCTCCACCAGGTTCATGCCGGTGCGAAAGTGGTCATGTATTGGTGTTCGTTTGAAGAGGCGCTGCTTCACGCCTTTTCGTTTGCCTGCTTTGTAGTAGATACGTTGCAGGATGACCGACAGATTCTCTACGAGGAATATGCCGCAAAGAATAGGTATCAGCAATTCCTTGTGTATAATGATGGCATATACAGCTATGATTCCTCCAATGGTCAGGCTGCCTGTATCGCCCATGAATACTTGAGCGGGATAAGCATTATACCAAAGGAAACCGATAAGTGCACCGATGAATGCGCAGATAAAGATTACGAGTTCTTCCGAACCGGGAATGTACATGATGTTCAGATAGCCGGCATATTCGATATGGCCGGATACGTAGGCCAGAATTCCTAACGTCAATCCGATGATGGCAGAGTTCCCGGCGGCCATGCCATCCATACCGTCATTCAGGTTGGCACCGTTGGAAACGGCAGTGACAACGAAGATGGTGATGATGACAAACAATATCCATCCGGCAGTTTGGGCATATTCGCCCATGAAGCCTACAAGGTCGGAATAATCGAAGTTATTGCTCTTGAAGAACGGAATGGTGGTTTGCGTGGCCTTGATTTCTTTGGCGGCATGCACCACTTCTATTTGTCCGCCCGGCTTTTGCTGCTCTATGTTTTCGCGGATAACCACCTGCGGGCTGAGGTAGAGTGTCATCCCTACTATAAGACCCAGACCCACCTGCCCGATGATTTTGAATTTTCCGTGTAACCCTTCTTTGTCTTTCTTGAATATTTTGATGTAATCGTCTGCAAATCCCAACGAACCCAGCCAAGCGGTTGTAACCAGCATCAGTATCATGTACACGTTTCCCAGTCTGCCTAACAACAAGCAGGGAATAAGAATGGCAAATATGATGATGACACCTCCCATACTGGGCACGCCTATCTTATTTACACCGAACGGGTCGATGCTGGCGTCGCGTTGCGTTTCGGTGATTTGCTTACGTTTCAGCAGGTCGATGAACTTGTCTCCCCAAATGCTCGAAATGAGCAACGCCAGAATGATTGCCATCAGCGACCGGAACGATGTATAGCCAAACATTCCCGCGCCGGGAAAGTCATATCGGTCTAACCATTGAAATAAATAATACAGCATAATCTCTTCTAATTTATCAGACTTCTTGTAGATTCGTTTTTTATAAATGAAAACGCATGGGCGTTGTACGTCGAGAGGCTTTTCTCACTTTTCTGTTATGCTCAACACATAATGGCTTTCAGTTCCTCTTTATCGTCAAAATGATGTTTCACACCTTTTATTTCCTGATAATTTTCATGTCCTTTTCCGGCAACGAGAATCACGTCTCCCGGTTGTGCAAGCATGCAGGCGGTTTTAATGGCTTCCCGACGGTCTACGATGCAGATTGTCTTCTGCAAGTCGTCTTTGTCGAGTCCGGCCAGCATATCGTTGATGATGTCTTGTGGCTCTTCGAAGCGCGGATTGTCGGAGGTGATGATGACGCGGTCGCTCAGGCGTGCCGATTCTTTTGCCATGATGGGACGCTTACCCTTGTCGCGGTTGCCGCCCGCACCACATACAGTGATGACCTTGCCTCTTCCTTCCAGCACTCCGTGGATGGCATTCAGCACATTGACTAATGCATCCGGAGTGTGAGCATAGTCCACGATGGCAGTAAATCCTTTGGGCGAACGGACGGCATCGAAACGTCCGGCCACAGGGCGAAGGGTGCTGAGTGCTACCAAAACATCTTCCTCTTTCTTTCCCAGCAATACCGCTGCGCCAAATACGGCCAGCAGATTGCTTGCGTTGAACTTTCCGATGAAATGCACGGCCAGTTCGTGATTGTTGAAGTCGAGCAACATCCCTTCAAAGTGCGATTCCAAAACCTTTCCTTTGAAGTCGCTGAGGCTGCGCAGGGAGTAGGTGTAAACCTTTGAACGTGTGTTCTGGGTCATTACCAGTCCGTTTTTATCGTCGATATTGGTCAGGCTGAAAGCACTTTTAGGCATATCATCAAAGAATTCTTTTTTGGCTTTGAGGTAGTTTTCTACCGTCTTATGATAGTCCAGATGGTCTCGGGTCAGGTTGGTGAAGATACCTCCGGCAAACTTCAAACCACTGATTCGCTTCTGTGCAATGGAGTGAGAACTTACTTCCATGAAAGCATATTTGCATCCGGAGTCGGCCATTTCACCCAGCAGGCGGTTCAGTGTGATGGGGTCGGGGGTGGTGTGCTCGGTTGGCACGGGACGGTCGTCTATGTAGTTGCATACGGTAGAGATCAGCCCCACTTTATAGCCGAAGTAGCGGAACGTATTGTATAGTAAAGTGGCAATGGTTGTCTTCCCGTTGGTTCCGGTCACTCCTACAAGTTCCATTTTCGAAGTGGGGTCGCCATAGAAAACGGTAGCCACTTTCCCCACAGCATCTTCGCTATCTTTTACCTGAACATAGGTGATGTCGGTTTCCGGTTCTTCCGGCAGTTCTTCGCATAGCACTGCCACAGCACCTTTCCCGATGGCGGCCGGGATATAAGCATGTCCGTCGGTTTGCGTACCGCGCATAGCCATGAACAGATGTCCGGCTTCTATCAAACGGGAGTCAATGTTTATTCCCGTAATTTCTACATCCGTACTTCCGATTATCCGAACCGGCTGTATCGTTTTCAACAAATCACTTAATTTCATAAGTCTGTTCTCTTATTTGTTTTTGTATCAAGTGTACTTACCTTCTTATATATAGTATATACTAATCTTATCATTCTCTTTTCAGATGTCAGTGCAGCGTCAAAGAGACGGTCTGTCCTTTCACTGTCCGGGTACCACCGGCTATCGACTGATTTTTCACTTGTCCCACACCGCTCAGCCTTACTTTCAGACCTTTGCTTTCCAGCAAGTAGACGGCATCTTTGGCTCCCATGCCGATGACACTGGGCACGGCGGTGGGCGAAGAAGAATGCGTCTGGTCTTGTAAGATAACGGCCGTCGGGGCTGCTTGGGCATGTCCCCAAACTTCTTTCTTTTTCTGTTCGGAGAACTCTTTCCGGACAGGAACTTTCAACTTGTTCAGTACCAGAAACGTTTCGTTCATCTCTCCCGCTTTCACGGAAGGAATTACGTTGGTGGTGCTGTCTATGGCACTGCGTATGTCGAAGCGCAGGTCTTTGGCATATACTCTTTCTGCTATTTTACCAAATACGCTACCTGCCATCAATCCGCCTGAGGCGGGAAGCCCCGGCTTTTGTATGGACACGATGCAGCTGTATTTGGGTGCTTCGGAGGGGAAATAACCACAGAAACTTACCAGATAGTTCACGCGGCCGGATTTATATCCGGCTGCTCCTTGTGAAATCTGTGCCGTACCCGTTTTTCCAGCTACCGAGAATTGCTTGCTCCCTGCCGGTTTAGCCAATCCCTCGGCTACCACTCTGCGGAGTATTTCGCGGATTTGTGTCAGCGTGCGGTCCGAGCAGATTTTCGGATTGATAATTTCGGTGGGATATTCTTTCACCACTTCGGAGCCTTTCATGGCGGCTTTTACGAATTTGGGGCGCACCATCACGCCGTTGTTGGCTATGGCATTGTAGAATGTCAGGATATTCATGGGCGGCACCTGCGTCTCATAGCCGATGCTCATCCATGGCAAGGTGGTTTTGGCAAAATAGCGTTCTTTTGGTCCCTTGATGTTGGGCTTTCCCTCACCCGGTATTTGTAGGTGGAGCGGTTGGTCGATGCTTATCCGCTTCAGTCCGTCCACATATTTCTGCGGGTTGTCTTTGTAATACTTGTCTATGAGGTAGGAGACACCGATATTGGAAGACACTTCCAGAATACGCGTCACGTTTATCTTTCCGTAGCCGCCACGGTGCCAGTTATGGTCTTTCATGTTGCTGCCATACATTCTCATGACACCATTACCCGTATCTACTTCTGTGTCCGGCGTAATCTTGCCGTCTTCCAATGCCACCATGATGGAGGCTGTCTTGAAAGTAGAACCCGGTTCCATCATGTCACTGATGGCGTTGCTGTTCATCTCGTAATAGTTGCCGTCGCTTGCCTTCATCATGTTGACGATGGCTTTCACCTCTCCGGTGGCTACTTCCATCAATACAGCCACACCCACGGTGGCGTCAAGTTCCTTCAGCTTGTCTACCAATGCCTTCTCACAGATATCCTGCATGCCCACGTCGATGGTAGAGATAATGTCGCAGCCGTCTACGGGCGGAACATCCACGATATTCAGGAATTTGTTCATCACCTTCTGCCGATGGGTGATTCCGTCGTGTCCTTTAAGTAAGGTGTCAAAAGCCAGTTCGAGGCCATTGCGTGCTCCCATTGCCGTGTCGGCATACAAGCGTCCCAGCGTTTGGGCGGCCAAAGAGCCGAAAGGCTTCTTGCGCTGGTTGTATATCTGTTCGTGGAAGCCTCCCTTGTATTTGGTCATCTTGAATACCGGCAGCCGTTTAGCTTCTTTGTATTGAATGTAAGAGATGCGCCTGTTGCGGTTGGGCAGAATATTGTAGTTGCGGCTTTTCATTTCCCGTCCTTTGCGCAGGTGGCTTTTAAAGGTGGCTGTGCTGATGTCGGGGAATATCTGATGAAGGCCAATGCAGATGGAGTCGAGGTTGGCTTTCCAGATGGAGTCTTTGCGGTGCTGGTCTTTTCTGCGTCGTTCTTCATCTCTTTCGCCGGACATGAAGTCCATGAAGATTTTATATTCGGGCAATGAACTTGCCATGAGTTTGCCATCTGCTGAGAGTATGTTCCCACGGTTGGGCTTCACTGCTACATTCTCTTTCACAAACCTATCGGCCACATCGTGCCAGTACTGCTTCTCGACAAACATGATTATGCCGCCTTTTACGATAACAGCTATCCCTATCAATCCCAGTACAAGGAGTACGAGGGAGTAACGGTTCATTATGTTGCTTTTGTTTACGGCCAAAATCTGATTTTGTTTAAGGGGTTACTAATCTTTTATATCAGGAAATGCGTTCGCAGATTATCTTAAGGTTCTTTCTTTATGAGATACGGCGGGTTGGTAGAGGTCTGCAAGTCGCTCTCCTTGGTGGCAATGTACTCTTCGATGCGCGATTGCCGGCTTCGCTCCATCAGTTCCGAGCTGCGTGTCAGGGCATCATACTTGATGTCTGTCAATTCCTTTTTGAGGTTGTCTATCTCGATGAGTTGCTGCTGGCATTCGTAGCGGTTGTTGATGTAGATAATGATAAGCACGGTGACGAGAAACAGCAATCCTGCCTGCCGGCGGAAAAAGTCCGTGGCGAGAATATCTCCTCCGATGATGCTTGTCAGCGAAGGGCCTTTTTTCGTTTTCTCTGTTTTTTCTTGTTTCATATCATTGTTTTATTTTCTCTGCAATTCGCAGCTTGGCGCTTCGTGAGCGTGGATTGCGTTCTATTTCGTCGTTGTCGGGGGTAATCACTTTGTTGTTCACCGGGCGGAACGGAGTCTGCACATTCCCGAAGAAATCTTTCTCTGCTTTGCCTTCCACGTTGCCGGCCTTCATTATGTTCTTTACCATGCGGTCTTCCAAAGAATGGTAGGTGATTACCACCAGCCTGCCTCCGGGCTTTAGTGCTTCTGTGGCGGCATATAGCATCTCTTTCAGTGCTTCCATCTCTTGGTTGACTTCGATGCGCAGGGCCTGGAATACTTTTGCCAGTTCCTTTTTCTCGCGTTCGCGTCCGAAGAAGGGTTTGATGATGTTTAGAAAATCGCCGATGGTAGTGATTCTTGCGGTGGCACGTGCCTTTACGATGGCAGATGCCAGTTTCCGGCTGTTCTTCAATTCGCCGTACAGGTAGAAAATATCTGCCAATTGCTCTTCACCGTATGTGTTCACCACATCGGCGGCAGTGATTCCGGCACGCTTGTTCATCCGCATGTCCAGTGCTCCCTCAAACCGGAAAGAAAAGCCTCGTTCGCTGTCGTCGAAATGGTGGGACGAAACGCCGAGGTCGGCAAGCACGGCATCCACGCGGTCTATGCCGTGATACCGTAGGAAGTTGTGCAGGTAGCGGAAGTTGCTGCGTACGAAGGTGAAGTGCGGGTCGTTCACGATGTTGCGTTCTGCATCCTCGTCTTGGTCGAAACTTAGTAGGCGTCCTTCGTCCTTCAGCCGGGACAAGATTTCGCGCGAATGTCCTCCTCCGCCGAAGGTGACGTCCACATATGTGCCGTCCGGGCGGATGTCCATTGCGTCTACGCTTTGTTTCAGCAATACGGGGATGTGATATGTTGTTTCTTCTTTCATCTTCTGTCTTCTTTGTCGCCCCGGTATAAATCCGGTGGTTGGTTAATCCTTTGCTGTCGCTTCTTCCTTTTCCGGGCTGCTGTTTGAACTTCCAAGCAGTTCTTCGAGGGCTTCACTGAATGCTGTGAGCGGCATGAACGGTTTGTCGGCACGCTCTTTCGCCCAGATTTCCATGGTGTTGTCCATGCCGATGAAGCGGACGTCACTTTGAATGCCTGCCATCTGTAAGTATCGTTTCGGTATCAGGATACGTCCGTTGCTGTCGGGAATCACGACTTCGGCATCGCTCACAAACTGGCGGAAAATCATTTGTTGCCGGGCGTCCCATCTATTCAGTTTGTTTCTGAGCAGGTTTTGCGTGGCAAACCATGCGCTTTCGGGGTAGAGCACCAAGCAGTCTTGATACACGTCTTTGCGCAACACAAGTCTTTCTTCGGAAACGGCTTGGAGCTGTTTCCGAAATGCGGCGGGGATGAAAACTCTTCCTTTTGCATCCGTCTTGGCCTCTATGTTGCCTAAGAATTGCACCATTTCTTACCTTAGTATAATAAGCGACGGTAAAAATACATATTTCCCCACAATTCCCCACCATGTTTTTATAAAAATCTTATGGAGAAGTTATCAACATCTTGTTGATTGTTTATTTGTTTGATAATGAACAATCTTAATTCGGTGATTTTTTTAGTGGGGAGATAAGCGATGTTTTGCAAATAATTCATAGCTGTTTTATGAAAAATCTCACCAAATAAAATGGTTTTCCGTCTCTCCAAAGAGGGTGTATATTTTTTTATCAAATTCGTGTAATCTCCTTGTTTATAGCGAGAAAGAAAATATAGAAATGGGTCGGGTATCATAAGGACATGATAAGGACATGATAAGGACATGATAAGAAGATGATAAGGAGTTGGTAGGAAGATGGTAGAGAAGGGGCGACTATGCAGGAAAAATAGTGACATATTTAGCCTTTGCCGGAACTTTTTCCCGGTTTTAAATGAAAAAGCCGTGATGTTGTGTGGCAATGATGCGGAAATTTATTACATTTCGTATTAAACGTTCTTTGATAGTGTATTTTGCCATCATTTGGTCAAAAAACTTGCAGAACCCATCTGCCATAAAGAATATTTCTATAACTTTATTTTCGGTGAATATTGTAAAGTGAGTTGGATAAGGTCTGATATATAAGGGCTTCTCCTTCCCCCCCCTATAATTATCAAGATGAAAAAACGGTTATGTAATTCTCTCTGCGGGCTACTGAACCACAACCTTGCCACGCACCATAGGTCTTGTGCGGAATAAGGGTTGTTCGGAACAGTTTGGTTCGTAAAGACTAAACAAAATCCTTCAATTCTTGTTGTAGTTTTTGGCGGGTGAAGAAGATGCGGCTCTTCACGGTGCCTAAGGGAAGTTCCAGTTTTTCGGCGATTTCGCGATACTTGAAGCCGGCAACGTGCATGGAGAACGGGATTTTGTACTCGCGCGGCAAGGCGTTGACAATGCGGTGCATCTCTTTCAGGTCGTATGCGCTTTCGGTACTTTCGAAAGCAGTGTCGCGCGGCAGGTTCAGGTGGTAGAGGTTGTCGGTCTGGTCGACGAACGTCTGGTCGCGCACTACTTTGCGGTAGTTGTTTATGAAGATATTGCGCATGATGGTGTATATCCATCCTTTGAAGTTGGTGTCGGGCGTGTATTTGTCTTCGTTGTCCAGGGCTTTCAGAGAGGTTTCCTGAAGCAGGTCGTTGGCTTCTTCGCGGTTGGAAGTGAGTTTATATGCAAAGCGTAACAAGTCGTCTTGAACTTTTATTAAATCTGTCTTAAAAGTGATGCTGTTCATAAGTGCTGTATTTTCTTTTCTTGTTTTTTTAATTCGATGTTGCAAGTTTATGAACTATCTTCCGTTTCGACCGACGGATTTCAGACATTCTTTGGGGGATAAATTGTCAATTGATAGATTTCGGGTGTTTTTTGATAGTGTTCGGGTGCAGTTTTCTGCTGTTTTTTTTGTGATTGATTAAAAAGATGAGTTATTTTGCGCATTCATTTCACCCAAACGAAGAATGACTGACGACTCTTTATTTTTGATTGATATAGACAAGATACTCCGGGAGAAAGCTCCGGGGAAAGTCCGCTACATTCCTAAGTTCGTTGTTTCTTATCTGAAGCGCATTGTACATCAAGAGGAACTGAATGTCTTTTTGCGCGAATCGAAAGATAAAGTCGGGGTGGATTTCCTGAAATCGACTTTGGATTTCCTTGATGCGCACATCGTGGTGAAAGGGAAAGAGAACTTGCCCAAGGAGGGGCTTTATACTTTTGTCTCCAATCATCCTTTGGGTGGGCAAGATGGAGTGGCATTGGGCTATGTGTTGGGCACTTTCTACGATGGCAAGGTGAAATATATGGTCAATGACCTGCTGATGAACCTGCGTGGACTGGCACCGCTCTGCATACCCATCAACAAGACCGGAAAGCAATCCAAAGACTTCCCGAAAATGGTGGAAGCGGGTTTCGCCTCGGACGACCAGTTGATTATGTTCCCGGCCGGGTTGTGTTCGCGCAGGCAGAACGGTGTGATTCGTGACTTGGACTGGAAAAAGACGTTCATTGTAAAGAGTGTCGAGGCACAACGCGATGTGGTTCCTATCCATTTCGAGGGACGCAACTCCAACTTTTTTTACAACCTTGCCAACCTGTGCAAGGCTTTGGGCATCAAGTTCAATATAGCCATGCTTTATCTGGCAGACGAGATGCTGAAAAACCGCCACAAAACTTTTACCATTACTATTGGCAAGCCCATACCGTGGCAGACGTTCGATAAGTCGAAAACGCCGGCCGCATGGGCGCAGTATGTGAAGGACATTGTATATAAATTGTAGAAAGACCGTTATTTTACTTAAAGAAGTACTACTGACAAAGGATATGGAAGATATTATTGCACCGGTGAGCAAGGAATTGCTGAAAGCAGAGTTGACTGAGGCTAAGCGCTTGCGCATGACGAATAGAAGCAACAACCGAATATATATCATTACGGCTCAAGACTCGCCAAACACGATGAGGGAAATAGGGCGTTTGCGTGAGATTGCGTTTCGTGCTGCAGGAGGGGGAACTGGGAAGTCCATGGATATAGATGAGTATGACGTGATGGATAACCCTTACAAGCAACTGATTGTATGGAATCCGGAGGCCGAAGAAATATTGGGCGGATATCGCTATATCTTGGGCACGGATGTGCGTTTGGACGGGCATGGCGCGCCTGTGCTGGCTACTGCACATATGTTTAACTTCTCCGAAAAATTCCTGAAGGAGTATCTTCCTACCACCATCGAGTTGGGGCGTTCGTTCGTCACGTTGGAATACCAGTCTACACGTAGCGACAGCAAGGGGCTTTTTGCTTTGGACAATTTGTGGGACGGCTTGGGCGCACTGACGGTGGTGATGCCCGATGTGAAGTACTTCTTCGGGAAGGTTACCATGTATCCCAGCTATCACCGGCAGGGGCGCGACATGATTCTTTATTTTCTCAGAAAGCATTTTGCCGATAAAGACAACCTGATTACCCCGATGAAACCGTTGGTTTTGGAGTCGGACGAGAGAGAGTTGGAGGCTTTGTTCTGTAAAGATACATTCAAAGAAGATTATAAAATCCTGAACAGTGAGATACGCAGGTTGGGATATAACATTCCTCCTTTAGTGAACGCTTACATGGGACTCAGTCCAACGATGCGCATGTTCGGTACAGCCATCAACTACGGCTTCGGCGAAGTGGAGGAAACGGGCATCCTGATTGCCGTGGACGAAATCTTGGCAGAGAAGCGCATCCGTCACATCCAATCGTTCATCGAGAGCGAACCGGAAGCGTGCAGGCTGACGTCGGGCGCAAACAAAGTGGTGTATAAAAGCAGCTGTTAGCGGCCGGTGGCCTACGGTTGGCGGCGGGCGGTTGGGCGGTTTCGCAGACGCTTGTCTCTGTCATGTCAGGCGCTTGCGTCTGTCGTCTCAAACACTTGTCTCTATCGGCTCGCACACTTGTGCCTGTCAACCATTTGATTTATAGGTGGCTACGTGGATGCTTCCGGCCGAAACGCGCGGCATGCCTCCTCCACTCACCCTTCACCGCAGCTCACACCGCCGGCAGGCTGTTTCCGTTTATCTTTCGATAGAGGTCGAGGGCATACACGTCCGTCATACCCGAAATGTAGTCCAGCACCGCCTGAATTTTTTCGTAGAGTGCGGGTGCTTTTATGTTGTATTGGTCCGACACGCGGTTGATGAGCAGTTGCGAATATGCCTTCTCGGGCGAGCGCACGGCGTCTATCATCAGTTCGAGCAGCGTGCTGATGATGCGGAAACCCGCCAGCTCGATGTCCAGTACGTCGCGCGAGCGGTAAATCTTCCGCATTGAAACGTCGGCGCAATGCTTATAGGCGGCGGCAGGCTGTTCGGATATATGCCGGATGAGGCTTCCCTCGAACTCTCCTTCCAGGATTTTCGCTTCATTGTTCAGGAAAGCCTCGGTGCATTCGCTTATGAGCAGCCCGATGACGCTGGAGCGCAGGTAGGCTATCTGCTCGTTGACGTCGCTCACAATCTCCAACGTCTTCAGCATGTGCTCCTTGCGCTCGTCGGTGAAGTAGGCCAGCAGCAACTCCTGCGTCTCTTGCGAGGTAAGAATCTTCAGCTTGTGCGCATCCTCGATGTCCATCATCTGATAGCAGATGTCGTCGGCAGCCTCTACGAGATATACCAACGGATGGCGGGCATATCTTAGCGGGGCGTCGCTCAGCTTCTTCATCCCCAGCTCTTCGGCAATGCGGCGGAAGCCCTCCTCTTCCGTGGTGAAGAAGCCGAACTTCGGCTTCTTGCCCGCCAGACTCGACGAAAAGGGATATTTTACGATGCTTGCAAGGGTGGGGTAGGTAAGTACGAAGCCTCCCTTTCGCCGCCCTTCAAACTGATGCGTGAGCAGGCGGAAGGCGTTGGCGTTTCCTTCGAAGTGCGTCAGGTCTTCCCATTGCTCAGGCGTGAGGTGCGCCCTCAAATCCATGCCTTTGCCTTCGGAAAAGTAAGTGGAGATGGCCCGTTCGCCCGAATGCCCGAAGGGAGGATTGCCCAAATCGTGAGCCAGGCAGGCGGCCGAGACAATCGAACCGATTTCGGGCAGGTAGGTGTGCTGCAACTCCGGGCGGCGGGCAAGGATGGCTTTGGACACGTCGTTGCCTAACGAACGTCCCACGCACGATACTTCCAGACTGTGCGTCAGCCGGTTGTGGACAAAGATGCTTCCCGGCAGGGGGAATACCTGCGTCTTGTTCTGCAACCGGCGAAACGGGGCGGAGAATACAAGGCGGTCGTAATCCCGTTGAAACTCCGAACGGTTTTCGTGGCGTTCGCGGTGAAACTCTTCCAATCCGAAACGTTTGGCGGATATAAGCGTATTCCAGTCCATATTAAGTCAAATTAATTCAGGGTCTGTCGGGGTTTACCCGGCATTCTTCCCGAGCTTTCTTATTATTTAACTGCAAATGTACCATTATTTTGTATCAAATTCCGTATTTTCGCCCATTAAATGCAACAGGCAGGTTTTGCGGCTCTTGGATGGCCGGCGAAGACTCTACTGCCTTTCGCTGTTGAATAACCCCTAAATTGTGAATCATGCTGAATGTACAGATAATCAACAAGTCAAAACATCCTCTTCCCGCTTATGCCACCGAATTGTCTGCCGGGATGGATCTCCGTGCCAACCTCGACGAGCCCCTTACGCTGGCTCCGATGCGAAGGTGTCTGGTTCCTACGGGGCTTTATATCGCCCTGCCCACAGGCTTTGAAGCGCAAGTGCGTCCCCGCAGCGGGTTGGCCCTGAAGAAGGGAATCACGGTGCTGAACTCTCCCGGAACCATCGACGCCGATTATCGCGGTGAAATCTGCGTCATCCTCGTCAACCTTTCTGCCGAAGCGTTTGTGATAGAAGACGGCGAACGCATTGCCCAAATGGTGATAGCCCGCCACGAACAGGCCGTTTGGCAGGAAATGGAAGTGCTGGACGAGACGGAGCGCGGTGCCGGCGGATTCGGACATACCGGGAAAAAATAAGGATTTAAGATTGAAAACATGAGATATATCAGACTGATAGCTTTTCTTTTGCTCCTTTCTTCGGTCGGCCCGTCGTACGGAGTCTTGGTTGGAAGCGTTGCGACCGGAGCGGCTTCCTCTGTCATCGCCGGTGCGGCAGCCAAGAAAAACAAGAAGAAACAAAGAAAGCCGGCTTCCCCTCCGGTGCAACTTACCGACGAGGAGCAACGGCGCTACGACTACTTCTTCCTTGAGGCTGCACGCCTGAAAGTGCAGAAAGAGTATGCCGCCGCCTTCGACTTGCTGCAACACTGCCTGACGATTGCCCCCGACGAGCCTTCGGCTTTGTACGAGATAGCCCAGTATTACCTCTTCCTCAAGCAAGTGCCGCCGGGACAGGCCGCTTTGGAGAAAGCGGTGGAGAAAGCTCCCGACAACTATTGGTATAGTCAGGCGTTGGCCAATCTCTATATGCAGCAAAACGAAACCGATAAGGCTGCGGCACTGCTGGAACAGATGGCGGCCCGCTTCTCCGACAAGATGGACCCGCTTTACAATCTGCTGGAAATCTACAACAAGGCAGAAGCCTATGACAAGGTAATAGGCATACTGAACAAGCTGGAGAAGAAAACGGGCAAGAACGAGCAGCTCAGCATGGAGAAGTTCCGCATCTATCTGCAGAAGAAAGACGACAAGCGCGCTTTTCGTGAAATAGAGAGTCTGGTGGAAGAGTATCCCAACGACATGCGCTATCAAGTGGTGCTGGGCGATGTCTATATGCAACACGGCAAGGAAGACGAAGCCTACGGCATTTACAAGAAAGTGCTGGCCGAAGAGCCCGACAACGTGATGGCGATGTATTCGCTGGCCTCTTACTACGACCAGACCGGGCAGAAAGAGCTTTACGAACAGCAACTGGACACGCTGCTCCTGAACAAAAAAGTGGCTTCGGACGTCAAGCTGAACGTGATGCGCCGCTTCATTGTGCAGAACGAGCAGGAAGGGCGCGACAGTACCCGCGTGCTCACTCTCTTCGACCGTATCATGGAGCAAGACCCCGACGATGCCAACCTGCCGATGCTCTATGCCCAATATCTTCTTTCCAAAAAGATGAACGAGCAGACGTGGCCGGTGCTGAGGCAGGTGCTGGTTATCGACCCTACCAACACGGCGGCACGCATGATGCTGGTGGGCGAGGCCGTGCGCAAGGAAGACAATAAGGAATTGATGGCTTTGTGCGAAGCCGGAGTGGAGTCGAATCCCGATATGCTGGAGTTTTATTTCTATTTGGCCTTTGCATACAATCAGGCGGAACGGACAGACGATGCCCTGAACGTCTGCCTCAAAGCCCTGACTCGTGTCACCGACGAGAGCAATAAGGAAATGGTGTCGAACTTCTATGCTATTATGGGCGACATCTACCACACCAAGAACCGCAACCTCGATGCCTATGCCGCCTACGACTCGTCTTTGGTCTACAATCCGTCGAACATCGGTACGCTGAACAATTATGCCTACTACCTCTCTTTGGAGCGGCGCGACCTGGACAAGGCGGAAGAGATGAGCTACAAGACCGTGAAGGCCGATCCGAATAACCCCACTTACCTCGACACCTACGCATGGATATTGTTTGTGAAGGGAAATTATGCCGAAGCGCGCCTCTACATGGACGAAGCCATGAAAAACGATGCCGGAAACAGTAGCGTGGTGATAGAGCATTGCGGCGACATCTACTACATGACGGGCGACGTGGAAGGAGCGTTGAAGTATTGGAAACAGGCTTGGGAGAAGGGCAGCCGCTCCGATACGCTGAAACAGAAAATCCAGAAAAAGAAATACATAGCCGATGAAAACAAACCTGCTCAATAAAACAGTGTCGAAGGCACTCCGCATGTTGCCTTTGCTTCTGCTGGCCGTGGCCCTTGCCGGGTGCAAGACGTCGCGCATGGCTCACATGGGCGTTGAGAATACCGGATACCTTTCTTCCAAAGTGCAACTGACCGTTCCCCATAAGGATGCGGTGCTCACGGTGAACGGAACCATGAAACTGAAAGAGGGCGAGCGCATGCAACTCTCTTTCCTTATGCCCATCCTGCGCACGGAAGTGGCACGCATGGAAGTCACACCGGACGACATCCTGCTGGTAGACCGTATGGGAAAACGCTACGTGCAGGCCACCCGTAAGGAACTGAAGCGCATATTGCCCAAGAAAGCGGACTTTGCCCGGTTGGAGAAACTGCTCTATGCCGCTTCCAAACCCGATGGCAAAAAAACATTGACCGGCAAAGAACTGGGCATTCCCTCTCTGGCAAAAGGGAAACTTGTCTTTTCCGACTTCTCTAACAAGGGATTCACGATGTCTCCCACTCAACTCTCGCAAAAATACAGAGAGGTGGCATGGGAGGAGTTGTTGGAGATGCTGATGGACCTTTAATCAACATATGTCATGTGCATGAAACGTTTCTTTTCTATTCTTATAAGTTGTTTCTGTCTGGCTATTCCGCTTCTTGCCCAGTCCAACAAGCTGATTAAGGAGTTGGAAAACAGGCGCGGGGCTTTGCAGAAGCAGATTGCAGAGTCGGAGACGCTGTTGGTCAATACGCGTAAGGATGTGGGCAGCCAGTTGAGCGGACTTGCCGCACTGACCGGACAGATAGAAGAACGGAAACGTTATATCCTTGCCATCAACAACGATGTTGAGGCGATAGAGCGTGAGCTGGGCGTGCTGGGGCGTCAGCTTGTGCGCCTGCAAAACGATTTGAAGGACAAAAAACAGAAGTACGAATCGTCTGTCCAATATCTGTATAAGAACCGTTCCATCGAGGAGAAGCTGATGTTTATCTTTTCTGCCCGGACGTTGGCCCAAACCTACCGTCGCATGCGCTATGTGCGCGAATACGCCACCTATCAGCGCCTGCAAGGCGAAGAGGTATTGAAAAAGCAGGAGCAGGTGAACCGCAAGCAGGCGGAACTCCGGCAAGTGAAGGCCGCCAAAGAAGGCTTGCTGAAGGAGCGTGAGGCGGAGAAAGCCCGCTTGGAGGTGCAAGAGAAAGAGAAAAAGACGCTGGTTGCCAATCTGCGGAAGAAGCAACGGGGCTTGCAAGATGAAATCGGTAAGAAACGCCGCGAGGCTGACCGCCTCAATGCCCGTATCGACCGGTTGATAGCCGAAGAGATAGAGAAAGCCCGTAAGCGTGCCGAGGAAGAGGCGCGACGCGAGGCCGCCGCACGCAAAAAGGCCGATGAGAAAGGTGGAAAGAGTGAGAAGAGTGCCGCTTCTTCCACGTCTTCGAAGCCTAAGGCCACTCCTTTGGAGACTTATTCGATGAGCAAGGCCGACCGCGAGCTTTCAGGCAACTTTGCCAATAATCGGGGAAAACTGCCGATGCCCCTCACCGGTGCTTATATTATCGTCAGCCACTACGGGCAGTATGCCGTAGAGGGGTTGCGCAACGTCAAACTCGACAATAAAGGCATCGATATTCAAGGTAGGCCGGGTGCTCAGGCTCGTGCCATCTTCGACGGCAAGGTGGCGGCGGTATTCCGGTTGAACGGACTGTTCAACATCCTTATCCGCCACGGCAACTACATTTCCGTATATTGTAATCTCTCTTCCGCCTCGGTGAAGCAGGGCGATAATGTCACTACCAAGCAGACGCTCGGCGAAATCTTTTCCGACGGGGCTGATGGCGGATGCACGGTGCTTCACTTCCAGTTAAGAAAGGAGAAGGAGAAGCTGAACCCCGAACCGTGGCTCAACAGATAGGGGGGGGAGGGCTTACATTCTTATCCCGTCCAGCAGTTCCAGATACAATGCGATGGCCTCTTCAATCTCTTTGATGAAGACAAATTCGTCGGCCGTGTGAGAGCGTGCGCTCTTGCCGGGTCCCATCTTCATGGAGGGGAACGGCATCAGGGCTTGGTCGGAAAGCGTAGGCGAGCCGAAAGGCGTGCGCCCCATGGCAATGGCTTTCTGTACGACGGGATGATTGAGCGGTACGTGCGACGAACCCAACCGGAGGGAGCGGGCTTTGGCCTCGCAGGTGATATGTTTCTGTATCTCGTCGAAGAGTTCGCTGTTGTTGTAGCATTCGTTGCTGCGTATGTCCACTGTGAACGTGCAGCAGTCGGGGACGACGTTGTGCTGTGTTCCGGCATTTATCATGGTCACGCTCATCTTTACCGGGCCCAACAGGGGAGATTCTTTCGGGAAGCGGTAACCGCGGAACCAAGCGATGTCGTCCAGCGCCTTGTAGATGGCATTGTCTCCTTCGTTGCGTGCGGCGTGTCCCGACTTGCCGGTTGCCGTTACATCCAGCACCATCAGCCCTTTCTCGGCCACGGCGGGTTGCATCTCGGTAGGCTCGCCCACAATGGCAAACCGGATGGGAGGCAGTTCCGGCAAGACGCTCTCTATGCCATCCTTGCCCGACACTTCTTCTTCGCACGAGGCAAGATATATCAGGTTGTAGGGCTGCGTGGTGCGGCACAGTTGCAGGAACACTTGCAGCAGGCTGACTACGCTTGCGCCGGCATCGTTGCTGCCCAATCCGTACAGCTTTCCGTTGCTTTCCTGCGTCGGGGCGAACGGGTCTTTTCTCCATCCGTTCACGGGCTTCACCGTATCTATGTGGGAGTTCAGCAGGATGGTAGGCTTTTCCAGATTGAACATCGGGCTGAGACACCATACGTTGTTGCCTTTCCTGCCCGTTGCCATACCTTGCATCTCGATGTGGTTTTGCAGAAAGTCGGCGGCCTTCTCTTCGTCGCGGCTTATGGAGGGGATGCTGATGAGCGACTTCAGCAGTCCGATGGCTTCTGATGTCAGGCCGGGTATATCGTAGTTCATAATGCTGTGGGGTTATAATCTGTTTGGGCGCAAATTTACGGATAAATTTCAGAATTAATATAAAGAAGAGAAACGCTTTATTGTTTTGCCAAGTTGGTTCATTGTATTCAATGTGACTTGAGTTCGGAACAGGCGGTTGCTTTTGCTAAAGATTTTAGGGGTTGCATCCTATCGGACGGATATTTCCTGAATGCACCGGTTTACAGTGGCCGGGCAGAAGAGGGCCTTTTACGCCGACCCGCCCTCGCCCTGTTTTGACAGCTGCAATCCTTTGTCGCGACAGTGGCAAGTGTTCAAGCCGACAGACACTTGTGTTTGTCGCGACAGACGCAAGTGTTTGAGCTGTCAGGGACAAGTGTCTGACGGGGCATGGCAAACGCCTGATAACCAATATGCTTTGACCTTAAAACACAAGCCGCCGGGTGAGGTTGTCGACCAGCTTCTCATCCCGACTCAGGTTAAGTTATGTCGAATTCGCGTTAATGTAAGACACATTAGTGCAATGTCTATATGCAACTTTTATCAGAATTTTATTATTTTTGCCACCGGATTGGGGCAACTCATCCCAAGGTGTATTAGATAAAGAAGGAAGCGTTATGCTTATCTTGTAAAGTTGGAAACCTGAGAAATTTCTATTTTGATACAAGAGATTGGCATAGTGGTTCTCACGTTATAGCGTGGGCTGCTATTACCATATTTGTATCAAGGGTTTCTCAGGACCTCAACTTTACGATGTGGCATTACAGTTCCACGCTTCGTGATTTATGAAAGTACACTTTGAGGGCTGGAATTACATAAAAAGAAGTGATTTAAACTTTTCTTTTTCTCAAACATTTCCTTAGCAGAATTACCATAAACGCAATATAGTTCCATGATTCCCAATTCCTAACCGTTGTTTCAAATCGATTTAAAACAGTCCTGTAACTGTCCATCCATGCATTGGTCCTCTCAATGGTATAGCGTTCAGCATATAACAGTTCGTCCACAACGGTATTATTGGGAGTCCCGTTTCTTTTATTGATGCAGATATTGGAGACTACTCCATGACAGCCAAGTACACTTCGAAGAGCTTTACAGTCAAATCCGGCATCCGCATTCAAGAAAAGACCATCTGTTCTGACTTTTGCAATCCCAAGGTCATGCATCATGGAGCGGATTACGTTTTTTATGTCATGAGTATCATGATGTTCGCCGCTTTTAGGCGAAGACATGATAACCGGTATGCCTTGCCG
>NZ_SLXB01000002.1 GCF_004342845.1 Prevotella heparinolytica
CAATCTTTTGTCTGATTTTCCTTTCCATATATCAAATCGAATTAAAATTATTCCTATCTTTAAGGCGTGTTCTTGTTGAACACGCTGCAAATATAAACAAGTTTAGAATAACAGCAAAAAGAAATATAAACTTTTTATCATAAGGCTCTAAAAAAGTTTAGTATGACAGTACACGATCGCATTAAATTGGCTGTAAAATGGCTTATTGGTACAGGCGTTGCTAATAATCAAGAGGCTATAGGTAGACTAATGGGTTATTCCAATAAATCCTCATTTTCACAGATACTTAATAATAAAGTATCAATACCAGCCGACTTCATAGACAGGCTATGCGAATTGAATGAAAATATAAACAAAGTATGGATAGAGTCGGAAAAAGGCAATATGCTTCGTACAGATACCGTTCTTGCCCCCTCCGACTCTACTGTAGTCTCTAAAGAACTCTCTCAATCTGATATTGTCATTCTCCGTCTTATAGATAAACTTGATGAAAAGGATGCTTTATTAAAAGAAAAAGATGCTAAGATCGACGAGCTTCAATCAGAACTCCGCCGGCAGTCCGCTGAGCTTGCTGCCCTCAAAGCCTTACGGAATAAAGAAAAGGAATATCAATCCGGATTCGGTGGCGTTGTCGATACTTTTGCCGCCGAGCCATCGCCAGATTATGGCGGCGGCTTCTCAAATACGAACCCGCCTCCAGTCTCAAAGAAATCTTCGGTTGGGAAGATGCATAAGCCGTAAGAATAAGAAATATACGCGAGTTCTTGACAAAAATAATCTACGAATATGCTTTAAAATAAAAGATGTTATGGACATGAAAGATATTTTAGGAGTTTCAGAACCTCTTTGCAAGCTCATTGAAACTATGCAAAGTGGGTGTTCTTGGATATTCAAACCAAATCAGATTAAAAGAATAGCAGCAGTTTCATCTGATATAGCATCTCTTGAAGCTAATGCTGACTTAAAAAAGAGTTTAAAAAAAGCATTAGCCGAGGATACAATCAATATGACACGAACCGCCAGAGAACAAAGACAGTTCGACAACATTGTGAATATCTACGCAGATGCTGCCCGGGAACTTCAAATAATAGACAACATAGATAAAACTCCGGTTGATCCGGACTGGTCTGCTCGTTTCTTTGATTACGCTAAAGATATTTCAAATGAAGAGGCACAAGCTGTCTGGGCAAAAATATTGGCGGGGGAGATTGTAAAGCCGGGAAGTTTTTTCAAAAGAACTTTATCTGTCCTAAGAGATATTGAGCCTTTCGAGGCCAAATGGTTTGCTGAAATTTGCCAATTTGTACTTGCTGACTGTCTAATTAGTAGTACCTGTATAACGCAAAAACTCTACCGTTTAAACCAACTACAATCTCTTATGGATTGCGGACTAATCAATAGCACTGCATGTCAATTTACACTTAACGAGGGTGAAACGGAACTTCAAGGAAAAACCCACTCTATAAGACTGCTCACTTCCCAGATGGAAACTCCCCCGAGAGTTAGCCTATTTTCTATATACACATTGACAGATGCCGGAATACAACTTTACCGCATTACTCCAGCGAAATCCCATCAAACATATATGACGAATTTAAAAGAGCAGATCGAAAGGCAATACAACATTAAAGCAGAACTTATTCAAATAGGCGAATAATCTATTATTTGAATATACTTATGCCCGGTAATGCTTATTACTTTCTCAATTATCTCTTGCTCTGTCGCAATGATGGGAGTATTAGGATGGTTAACGCCAAATCTAACCATGATCGTTGTATACATTTTAAAGAAATACATCCATGAATACCTGTATGTAACCACCAGCGGTTTTTCAAAATAGCCGTTCAGCATATAAATCCCTTCTCTTTAAATAGCGCTCCCGGCAAAATTACCGGGAGCACTCCTTCCAACAATCAAATAACCTTTCTCCGTACGTCCCACTCCCACAGCCGGAGCACCTATTCGTGGGGACGTCCAAACACCCATTCAAAATATTGTGGCAGGAGCAAGACTCGAACTTGCGACCTCATGGGTATGAACCATGTGAGCTACCTACTGCTCCATCCTCTGCTATATCCGTGCAGCGCGCACACGTTTCTGACGCTAAAATACGACATATCCCATATATAAGCACTATAAATCAACTATTTATACAATCAATTATATTTTATCAAGCCCCCAAAAGGCTATACTATCCCCCCATAAATATAGGCAAAAACGCCAAAAAACGATACGAAAATAGAAATATGACGGTCAAAACACACTCCGTAAAAAGTTAAAAAGGTATCCCTAAACTCGTTTTTTCAACGCATAAACCCACATTATACGGTATCCCTAATCGGTATCCCTAAAGGTATCCCTAACCATCTTTTTAACAAATCAAATCACAGCGATGCCTCTCATCCTCCCGGTTATTTTTATCTATTCCCTCCATAATTAGCAGGAAACGCTTAAACGCTTTAAACGGTAGGACTTTTTCCTTGTAAAACCTCCATATATTATATATTTGGAATATCTTTGCATGAGAAACTTCTAAATAGCAACAATATGACTAAGGTTATTCACGTCCATCTCATTTTCGAGAAAAAGGACTATTATTTCGGCAGCATCAGTGCCATCTACACCGTCTTAAACGATGCCCAGATAGGCATCAAACAAAACTCATTACTTCATGCCGGCCTCACTGATGGAGGCGTTAAGATAACCCGTAGAGCCATTATCCGCCAATCTCACCTTATCCGTTGCATTCAGGGATAGTTCCCCTTACCGCACACAGAAATCGGGCTGAATTACGCCTCAAAAAGCGTCAATTCAGCCCGAACTTTATTCCGATGTAACATTTACCGTTTAGAAATCACCTATATTCCGTTTAAATGTTATACCCATGTAAGACAGATGTTACAAATCGTTTTGTTATTGCCTACACGGATAAAATATTGTCAATCTCTCTATTCATCGGCCTTTCATTGCATTTTCACTCATCCACGTGTTACATACAAAGTGATTTGTCCCCCTTACCTCGAAAAATACAAGGGGGTACAGTAAATTAAGACGAAGGGGGTACAGTTTGTCCGAAATTGGCAGGACAATGTACCGATTTGGCAGTACGCATAAGATTCATTTTGAGATAGTTCATTGTAGTTTTGTAACAGTAAAAAATGAGTTTATGAAAAGTACTTTTCGCATCCTTTTCTACGTAAAAAAGGACAAACAACGGGCAGACGGCACGTTTCCGATTATGTGTCGCATCACGATTGACGGGCAGGCCAGCCGTTTCTATACGAAGACAAATGTGAATCTAAATGTATGGAATGCCAAAACCGGTGCTGCCATAGGCAAATCGAAAGAAGCGGTCGAAATCAATGCCCTTCTGGATACTATTAAGACAAGCATCCATAACGTATATCATGATTTGCAGACCAAGGAGAATAACGTTAATGCCGAACGGGTAAAGAATCTCTTTCTGGGGATTGAGGTAAAACACCAGACAGTTTTAGAACTCTTTCAACGGCACAATAAGGATGTGGCAAAACTGGTTGGTATCAATAAATCTAAAGAGACGCTTCAAAAATATGAAGTAGCCTATAAGCGGATGGCTGGATTTATTAAAGAGTACTATAACGTCTCTGATATTTCTCTGAAAGAAGTAAATCACATGTTTCTGCACAATTTTGAGATTTACCTGATGACCACCTGCCGATGTGCTCCGAACACTACAGCTAAATTTCTTCAGCGCTTCCGTACCATTATTATCATGGCTAAAAATAACGGCTGGATACACATCGACCCGTTTGCCAACTTCAAAATAAGATTCCAAAAAACGGATCGCGGATACCTTACGCAGCAAGAGATAGACACTATCATGCAAAAAGAGTTCACGACCGAACGCTTGGAGAAAGTCAGGGATATCTTCATTTTCAGTTGTTTTACAGGTTTGGCATACATTGACGTAAAAAACCTGCGTCAATCCAATATCCGCACTTCGTTTGATGACAGACTGTGGGTAATGGGTAAACGGGAGAAAACCGGAGTGAGTTTTAGTGTGCCTCTACTGGATATTCCTAAGAAGATTATTGAAAAATACTCAGGAAAACTGCCCGATGATAAAGTCCTTCCTGTAGCGAGTAACCAGAAAATGAACGAATACTTGAAAGAAATCGGAACAATTTGTGGCATAGGCAAAGACTTGACCTTCCACCTTGCAAGGCACACTTTTGCAACTTTAACGCTTACAAAAGGAGTTTCCATAGAGAGCGTATCGAAAATGTTGGGACACACCAATATCAAAACGACACAGATTTATGCTCGGATTACCGATGCAAAGGTAAGCAGCGATATGGCGTCATTCGCAAAACGATTGGAGGAAAAGAGAATAAGGTCGAATTCATGTTTAGACAGATTATTCGAGTGCCTTTCTTTGGGAGAGAAGATGGCATTGTTTAATCTTCCGGATACATTGTCGCATGATCCGGAAAGGGTTAAACGTATATCTACAATGTGGCACAGTCTTTCCGAAGAAGAGAAGTCTTCCCTTTGGGCACATACATTTGAGAAGAAAATGGGTCTTCACTCAAAAGTAAAGACAGAAATCTCCATAGCAAACATCAACTAATTGGTTTCAATATATGGAATTACAACTTATTCAAAACAAGATTTTCGAGATTCGGGGACAACGAGTAATGCTCGATTATAATCTTGCCGAGCTCTATGAGGTCGAAACACGTGCGTTGAAACAAGCCGTGAAACGTAATATAAAGCGTTTTCCACCGGATTTTATGTTTGAACTCACGAAAAGTGAATGGCAAGAGCTTATCACAATTTGTGACAACCTGCCTCAGAACCTGAAATTCAGTCCAGCCCTTCCATTTGCATTTACCGAACAAGGGGTGGCAATGCTCTCTTCCGTATTGAGAAGTCCCCAAGCTATCGAGGTGAATATCTCTATCATGCGAGCATTCGTAATACTGCGTCAATACGCCTTAGGCTACGCCGAACTGAATCGCAAACTGGAGGAATTTATGATTGAAACGAATATGCAGTTTAGTGACATCTACCAAGCACTCACCAAACTTGCATCACAAAAAGAGCAGGAAAACAAACCTCGCCGGCGAATCGGTTTCACAGCAAAGCAAGAGGAGGAATAACCGATTAAATATGTTGTGTTATGAATCGAGGTTATATCAAAATCCGAGAAAACGGCGAAAATCAATTTGTTGTTGAAGCAAAACTTGTAAATTGCACTTTATGGATGACTAAGCATGAGATTGCGAGTCTGTTCAATGTGTATGTAAGTAGCATCGGCAATCAGCTTCGGAGTATATTCAAATTCGGGTTATTGTGTGAAGACGAAGTGAGCTGTATACATAAATATAAGTATAATGGCCGCGAATCTGAAATGAAGCTCTATAATTTGGATGCTCTCATATTCGTAAGCTACCGGACGGCCTCCTTTGAAGCAAGAGCTTTTAGGGAATGGGTCATGAAGGCTTTGACCGAATATATCCGTACAAAGCCCCAAAAAGAAAAAGAGGTTTTGGTGGTATACAACTTATCGTCAAGATTTGCTGATATAAAACTAAATTAAGTAGAATATTCACAAACAATTCAGTTATGAAAAAGACAATTTATTTTTTGATTGCGGTTCTCTTCGTTGCTTGCAGTGGTTCAAATATGAATAGCAAGTACGAGAAAACCATTCGTGATTATGTATTGAAAGGTCAATCCGGCATTGACTTTAAGGTATTGGAAATGTCGGAACAAGGCACAGTCACGGTTGCCGACAGTATTGCTTATCTGACAAACGATTTTAGAAAGGATAAGGAAGTTGTCATCAAACGTATCGAACTTGCCAAAGCTATGACCAAGGAGTTACAAACCAAGACAAAACTTAAAAGTGAATATGATAGATATGCGGTAGATATTCAAAGAATGGATGCTCGTATCGACTCGCTTAAAAGTTTACTTCCTGACAACTTACAGGGATATGGCAGTAGAAATACAAATGATGTGCTGGCTGTGATTATCCGTTGTAAGTATTTGCTCAATATCTCAGGTACGACCGTTGAGGAAACTTTTGATTTCTATTTATCCCCTAATGGGAATCAATGTTATCGGAAGAATGGAATTTGATATGTTGGGTATTTGTTGGTATATATTGTAATTTTGCAAGAAAAACTCTTTCAAGTGAAAATCTATAAAATTAGCGACATATTAGACAGTATCGAGCCGGTACAGCATATTGACAAAGAGGAAATCTCTTTTATGGAGACTGTTTTGAAGAAAATGCTTGCGGAAGAGGATAAGCAAAAGCAGGAGATAGCCATTTCCTATTTTATTTCTTTGCTTAAGAAAGGGAGAACTATTTATAGGAGTCAGGATACCTTAATTTTTAAGTACAAAAAACTACTTATGGAAAATATCCATACGAATCTACCCATAACAGCATATACCGAACGATTGAAAACAAATCCTGAGACACTCAGTGAATTATGCAAAGTGCAAACGGGGTTTTCAGCCAAGCAGTTGCAGTTGGATATGAAAATAACCGAAGCCAAAAGATTATTGTTATACACCTCTCTGAACATCAATGAAATCGCTTTTAAATTAGGATTTGAAGACAACTCTTATTTTGCAAAAATATTCCGCCGGAAAACATCTTTCTCACCGACTGCTTTCCAAAAGAAATATCTAAAAAGGTCGTAAAAGCACCCAAATAAAGGAGAAAAATCCTATCCGAACGCATTCTTGCCGAATTATCTTTGTAACCAAAAAAAGATGAAACCGATAATTGGTATTTTGTTTTTATTTATTTCAGCGTGTGCAACAGCACAAATAAAAGAAAGAAATATGGAGTCAGAACGTTTTAATAGAGGCTGGCAAAAGCTTAAAGAAATTGATGGTGAGGCTGGCAAGAAAGTAATTGAAAGTCTCAAAGAGATTTCTCCCGACTTGGGAAGATTCATTATAGAGTATTCGTTTGGAGATATTTATTCTCGTGACGGCTTGGATTTGAAATCGAAAGAAATTGCGGTAGTTGCTGCACTTACTGCCTTGGGCAATGCCCGACCGCAACTGAAGGTTCATCTCAACGGAGCGCTCAATACGGGAAGCTCTGTCGATGAGCTGAAAGAGGTTGTTTTACAAATGTCTGTTTATGCCGGATTCCCTTCTGCCATTAACGGGATGAATGCATTAAAAGAAGTCTTGCAGGAACGAAAACAGCATGGCGTTTCTGACAATAAGGGTTTTGAAGAAAGAAAAAACGCCCAAGACCGATTGCAGTTAGGAAAACAACAATTGTCGGCGATAGCTCCGGGAATGGTGGAAAAGCTGCAAAGCACTTACGATGGTTTTGCTCCTGAATTGACACAGTTCATACTCGAATACGGATATGGAGATATTTTCTCAAGAGAAAATTTGGATAGACAATATCGTCAAATAGCCACTATTGCAGCGTTAACAGCCTTGGGCAATGCTCGCCCCCAGTTGAAGTTTCATATCAGAGCAGGCCTCAATGTCGGACTTTCCGAAGAAGGCATCAAGGAAATTATGCTTTTGATGACTGTTTATTCGGGTTTCCCTTCCGCCATCAACGGGATGAATGCATTAAAAGAAGTACTCGGCGAAGGTAAATGACCTGTTTCCGCATGGCGTGCATATAGCGGAGAGTGCCATTAGAACAAAGATTCACAGATTTTCCATTCCGAATCTGGCAATTTCATCGATAATCGGCAGCACTTTCTCGCCCAATGGTGTAAGCGAATACTCTACACGCGGAGGCACTTCCGGGTATTGTTTTTTTGCAATCAATCCTTTGTTGCAGAGGAATTTCAATTCGTTTATGAGCATCTTCTCGCTTATCCCCGGAATGGCACGCTTGAGCTCTCCGTAGCGAATTATTCTGCTGTTGATTTGATAAATAATGAGTAAAGTCCATTTACCTGCAAAAATCTGCATCGACTTTCGTACTGGGCATTCATTGTCTGAATTTTTTCTCTCCATTGCATTTTTTTCTTATTGATTATCAACAAATCTAACAATATGGTAAGTATCATACAATATTGTAGGTACTTGACAAATAGAGAGCAAAGATATAATTTTGCCATCAAATTCTCAACTTTTCAAATAAAAATCAATCGGTAATGAGAAAGATAGTTTTATTAGCAGTTGTTTTGATGGGATTTGCATCTTGCCAATTCGGTGAAAACAAGAATTCAACTAAAAATAAAGATTTAAAAATGACAAATTTAGAAATTGTACGGCAGTATTTTTCTGCATTGGAAAATGGCGATATGGCAAAAGTGGCGTCGCTTTTCGCCGATGATTTGGTTTGGCATCAGCCGGGTAAGGGCGTTCAGTCGGGTACTTTCACCGGGAAGCAAGCCGTCTTTGCCCACTTGGGGAAATTGGCCGAATGGAGCGGTGGCGATTTGGGTATTAAAGTAGATTACCTTGCCGACAATGGGGCTATGGTGGTGGCTTCTATCCGTTTCGCTTTGGAGAAAAATGGGGTTTCTATGGCGATGAGAGGCGTGGATTTACTTCGTTTGGAGGACGGACTTATCAAAGAGGTCTGGCTTTTTTCCGAAAGAATTGAAGAGGAAGATGCTTTCTGGACAAGTCTGTCAAATAAAAAGTAAGTTATTACAGCATCATCAAAAGACGATATTATCCCCACTTTCTGAATCAGCTAGAAAGTGGGATACACTATCGTCTTCAGTAATGGGCAATAAAGTCATTATGGTGAAAAACATTCCTCAAAGCGAGCAGGTAAGTATTACTTATAACAATTGATGAAAGAATACCTATCCCAGAAACTAAAAGAAGTTCACCAAGAATTGGAGGCCATCGACATGGAAAGCTGTGATATCTCCGTAAAAGCTTTGGTTTCGATTATTGAATACTTGGAAGGATGCTTGCAAGAGATAAGAACCCGCTTTGTTTCCTTTGAATCTATTAGAGAGGAAGATGAAATTGTCTTTTTCAAAGAAATCAAGCCGGAGATTCTCGGATTTCTTCTTTACTTCAACAAAATACATACGATCGAGTTGAAATGCCCTAATGGGAGCAACGACACATTGGCAGCGTATTACCAGAGAGAATTGGATGGACTGACCTATTTCTTTCAGCAAAACCTCGACTTCTATCAGTATTACCGCTCTAAGTCCAGCCATTTGGATAAGCATTACTTCATCAGACACAAGCGTTGCCATCAGCTGGGACTCGAAAGTGTGCACTATATCATGGACAATGAATTTGCAACAGGTTACGATTATAAGGTTGCAAAAATCATCTGCAATGAGATGTTACGTATTTTCCTTAACAGGAAAATGCATGCACTGGAAAAACAGACGGTTATTAATAAAAACAGGGCAACCTATCCTGTCAATGATTTGAAGTGGACAGGGCCCAAGGTCGCTCTGGTCGAGTTGGGATATGCTTTGGATGCGAGCAAATACCTTAACCGAGGTAATGCTGATATCAAAGAGATTATGATGGCTTTGGAAACGGTCTTTAATATTGATCTGGGCGAATATTACAGAACCTATGTATCCATCCGGGAACGAAAAATTGACCGGACAAAATACTTGAATCTCATCACTGAAAATCTTGTCAGACGAATGGATGAAGATGATGAAAGATAGTGAAGATCAACTTATTATTTTTCCTGAGAACTACCAAGTTGGTAGTTCTTTTTTGTTCGTTTCAGACCTGACAGAAGCCCTCTGAAATCGTTGTTTTTTGACTCAAAAAAACTTTTACCAACTTGGCAGAGTATCGTTTTCAGGCTTCCGAACTTTGCACCGAATCAAGAAAATTACAGCAATGGAAGTCATCACTATAGACAGTCAAGCTTACAAAGAACTGGTTGCTAAAATAAACGCCATAGCCAAGTTTGTCATCGACCATCAGGACGGTGACAAGATGAACCCCGACGAAATGTGGGTGGACAGTTATGATGTTTGCACTTTTCTTAAAATCAGCGAACGCACTTTGCAACGTTTACGCAGTAAACGGCAGATTTCTTATTCCATTATCTCCGGTAAATCGTATTATACCATTGCCGAGATCAAACGGATGCTTGCCGAAAAGAGAATCCGCAGTACCGATGAATGTATGAACGACCTTGTCAATAATCATAAGCTCCATGCTCAGCAAAGACGAAATATTAAGGCGGACAAATAACGGACTGGACGTGTTCAGGCACTACATTCCGGTACAATGGAGAGTGGGACGAAATTTTCTGAATCCGCTGTATGAAGACCGCAAAGCATCTTGCAATGTTTACTTCGACCGGCATAATAACATCTATCGGATCAAAGACTTCGGTAATGATACGTATAGTGGAGACTGTTTCTTTTTTGTCGGAAAACTCAAAGGTCTGGACTGTAACAACGGAACGGATTTCGTGGAAATTCTAAAAACCATTAACCGGGACATGTCTTTGCATCTGGAGGATGCCGGTTGCATGTCTTATAGACCATCAGCCATTCCTTTACCACAAAAGAATACGCCATTGCATAGCGAGCCTCCTAAGAGCAAACCTTATCATATCATCCAACAAAAGTTCTCACAGAAAGAACTGGATTTTTGGTTTCAGTCGGGCATCACTCCCGAAATACTGAAACAGTATAAAGTCATTTCTCTAAAAGAGTTCCGAAGCGAAAACCGGGAAAGCAGACCGTTTGGTTACATTTCGTCAGATAGTGAGCCGATATTTGGCTATATGGGCAAGCGATATATCAAAATCTATCGTCCTTTTTCGGAAGTCCGTTTCCTGTACGGCGGAATGATCGGCGAGGGCTATTGTCTCGGATTGGAGCAACTTCCATCGAAAGGAGATACGCTGTTCATCACAGGAGGAGAAAAAGATGTGATGACACTCGCAGCACATGGTTTTCACGCCATCTGTTTCAATAGTGAAACTTCTACTATCTCGCCGGAAATCATCTATAAGCTTACGTTTCGCTTCAAACATATCGTATTGCTCTATGATGTAGATAAAACCGGTAGAGAGGCAGCCTTGAGACATGAAAAGGCATTGGCGGAGTATGACGTCAAACGATTGATATTACCGCTCTCCGGAGATAAAAAAGACAAAGATGTTACGGACTATTTTCACAAGGGGAACGGTCACAAAGAATTCCAAAAACTATTCATTGATCTTCTTGACAACCTGTATAATGAAACCATGACCATGCTCAAGTCATGTGAAATCGACTTCAATAATCCTCCCGCTAAAGCTGAGGAGGTAATTTCTGCAGGGGATGTGCCACTCGGGACACAAGGCAACATTCTTTGTATCACGGGCGGTGAAGGAACAGGCAAAAGCAACTATATTGCCTCTTTGATTGCCGGTTCCATTATCAAAGACGATCGTGTCATCGACACGCTTGGTGTCAATATCCGAAACAATGCCGACAGCAAAGCCGTCCTACTATACGATACGGAGCAATCCGAGGTACAACTCTTCAAAAACGTATCCAACTTGTTGAAGCGAGCCAAACTGAAAGAAAAACCAGAAGAATTACGTGCTTTCTCACTTACAGGAATGTCGCGTAAAGAGCGACTGCAAGCCATCGTTCAGAGCATGGATAAGTACCATTACGAATACGAGGGCATTCGCTTGGTGGTTATCGACGGGATTGCCGACTTAGTGCTGTCTGCCAACGATGAAGCGGAAAGCATTCGTATAGTAGACGAGTTATATCGATTGGCCGGGATTTACCGTACGTGTATCGTCTGTGTTCTGCATTATGTACCTAATGGTCTGAAACTTCGGGGACATCTCGGTTCGGAGTTACAACGTAAAGCAGCAGCAATTTTGAGTATTGAACTTGATACCGAGCCGTCGGTATCGGTTGTCAAGGCATTGAAAGTAAGGGACGGAAGCCCGCTCGATGTTCCCTTGATGCAGTTTGCATGGAATAAGGAAATAGGCATGCACACCTATCTGGGAGAAAAACCGAGAGAGGAGAAAGAGAAACGGAAAGAAAAGGAACTGGCGAATGTTGCCCGTGAGATATTCGGTATGCAGAAGCATCTGACTTATATTGATCTTTGCGACCGCATCCAGCAGACGATGGATGTCAAGGAGCGTACCGCTAAAAGTTACATCAAATATATGAGGGAAAAAGAAATTATTATCAAAGATCCCTCGAACCAAAACTACTTTATCATAGGTCACATCATCTAAAAAAAACATAAGGTTATGTATATCGACAAGGAAAATTTTGAAGCATGGATGGAACGCATTATGGATCGCTTCAGCAGATTGGATAAGACCCTCGATAAAATGGGGCAACATCGGAATATGTTGGACGGAGAGTTGTTATTTGACAATCAGGACTTGTGCCAATTGCTTCACGTGAGCAAACGTACCTTGCAGCGTTATCGAAGTTCGGGGGAGTTGCCTTTTCATACACTTTATCAAAAGACTTTCTATAAGGAGAGCGACGTACATACATTTATCAGAGAGAATTTTAATAAGAAACGGAATGGGAAAAATATCAGTTCCGATTAGACGATAAAAAATTATGTATTTAGAGTTAGTAGTAAGCCTGTACCGTCGTGATGACTGGTATGGGCTTCGATTGATTAAGGATGTAATTTATCATGAGTTCCGAATCTTTATTTGTATTTTTGCAAACAATTTAAAAGGTTATGATGCAATTAGATAAACGACAGCAATTTTCAGAAGTCGTGTTGATGATCCGACAGGCTCAGTACAACGCAATGAAAACCGTCAATGCGGAAATGATAAACCTGTATTGGAACGTCGGAGCGTATATCAGCAAACAATTGGAGACCTCCAAATGGGGAGAATCCGTCGTTAAAGAACTGGCAAATTTCTTGGCTCAAACCGAACCGGACTTAAAAGGTTTTTCCGATAAAAACCTTTGGAGAATGAAACAGTTTTATGAAACGTACAGGGATTATCCAAAACTCTCACCACTGGTGAGAGAAATTAACTGGACGAATAATCTGCTTATATTCTCACGTAGCAAAAGTATTGAAGAGATGGAGTTTTATCTCAATCAAAGCATAAATGAACGGTACTCAAAAAGGGAATTGGATAGACAAATCTCTTCAGGACTATTTGAACGAACTATGATTGGAAACACAAAACTCTCAACAGTGTTGAGAGAAACTCACCCTTCCATAAAAAACAGTTTCAAGGATAGTTATGTGCTTGAATTTTTGGCATTGCCGAAAGATCATGATGAGAAAGAACTTCAAAAAGGGCTGATCGGACAGATGAAAAATTTTATCCTTGAATTAGGAAAGGATTTTCTATTCGTTGGCGAGGAATACCGGATACAGGTTGGCAACAGTGATTTTTTCATTGATTTGCTTTTCTATCACAGGGGATTGCAGTGTTTGGTGGCGTTTGAATTGAAGGCTGATAAGTTTAAGCCCGAACAGTTGGGACAGCTGAATTTTTATCTGGAAGCATTGGATAGGGATGTAAAGAAGCCCAATGAGAATCCGAGCATTGGCGTTCTGTTATGTAAAGACAAAGACTGTGAAGTCGTAGAATATGCGCTAAGCAGGTATTTATCACCCACGATGGTATCGGAGTACCAGACCCAGTTACCCGACAAGAAAATCCTCCAACGAAAATTACAGGAATTATTTGATGAATGATAACAAATAAAAGCGGCTAACTTGTGAGATTAGCCGCTTTTGGTTTATAATCTTACACCTTTAACAACCTCTCTTTTCTCTACTTTCGGCATACTGCCTCCCACCGATGAGATAACAAGCTTATCTCCCATGATTTCTTTCACACCCGCCAAAGTACTAGGTAATGAAACATCGGGTGCTATGGATGTTTCGCGTTTTACTTGTAATTGATTAAGAGGCTTTAAAGAGACAGCCTTGTCGGCAGTTACCTCTTCTCCTTCCTGTTCTTCTATCGGTTTTAGTGAGAGCTGGATTTCACGGTCTAACCGCACCAGCTCCTCTTTCAGGGCTTTCAACTCAGGCTCTTTCCGCCATGAACCTTCCACCACCTCTTTGAGTACCGGAATATCTTTCTGCAACTTTTCGTTTTCCGCCTGATACCTGTCCCTCAGTTTGGGCATAGAGTCAAGGGCATTCAGGAAGTTCAACGATGCCGTCTTTGGATCGGAGGCTATAATCCCATGATTGTAGTTGTAGAGAATATCGCCTGCGCCTTTGATAAAGAAGCGGTTTTGAATCAGGTCGAAACCGTCTTTGACCGTTGTCTCGGATTTGACCAGCAGATCGAAACCGTAAAGCGTTCCGATTCTCTCATGTGCTCCGTGTGTGCGGGCGTTATCGGCAATTTCATTCAATTTTAAGCCGACTTCTTTCGGAGTGCTCCCTTGCAGACCGTCCAGCAGTACTGGATTCAGACGGGTAACACCGTCCGGTTGATACTGTACACGAGCGCTAAAGGCTTCCATATCTTGGGATATGCGGCTGATAAAACGGTTGTTCTTCTCCACATTCATAAGAGCATCCTCCAATTTATAGCGTGAAGAGGATTTACCCCGCATAAACGCTTGCTTTTCCGATTCGAGGGAGGCAATCTTCTTTTCCAAGCGGGCTTTCTCTAACAGCTCCGTATTCCCCGAAAGGATGGCCACGTATTCACTGAAATTCATCCCGTTTTTTTCATCCATGCTTCCTTCGTCGATTGTACGGCTACCCAATGAATTATTCTTCAACTGGCGGATAAAAAGCTGTTTGTTGTGCAACAATCCGAATTTGTACGCATCCAGTGATTTCTCCACGGCATAAATGATCACATCAACCTTATTGCCGGCATATTGCTTGGCAATTTCATTGCCTTTGCGGATACCCCGGCCATCCCTTTGTTCCAAATCCGATGGTCGCCACGGAGCATCCAAATGGTGAATGGCAACGCAGCGTTTCTGCGCATTCACACCCGTACCGAGCATTTCGGTAGAGCCAAACAATACACGAATTTTCCCCTCGTTCATTTCCCTAATCATGGTTTTACGTGCTTTGTCCGTTTTGGCTTCCTGAATAAAACGTATTTCGTGCGACGGAATGCCATAATCTTCCATCAGCTTACGTTTTATCTCCGAGCAGGGATTCCATTCGCCGGGCTTGTATGTTCCCAAGTCCGAAAAGATAAACTGCGTTCCTTTATGAGCCTCGAACTTTTTGTAGTATTCCGATACCATTTTAGCCACATGAGAAGCCTTATTGTCTATATGGTCGCCGTAACTTTCAGGGTCAATCATTCGCATATCGAGACTCATCTTTCGGGCGTAGTCCGTTGCGATCAACATTTTAGCCTTCTCTTCCTTTTCCGACAAAGGCTCGCGCCCCAGTATCTTCCCATTTCCCGTCTTGGCAAATTCCACTAACTTTCCGATAAACTCCTGTTGGTCGGAAGTGGGCGGTATATGATGCAGGATTTCATTCTTTGCCGGGCGGTCGATACCGATATCCTCGGCAGAGCGATAATCCGTTATCTCGGCATAGAACGCGGCCAGCTCAGGGACTTTAATAAAATAGCGGAAACGTTCCTTCTGTACGATTTCATTCGTTACCGAAAATTCGTAATCAATCGATTTCTTGGCGAAAATAGCCGCCCACGCATCGAATGTGGTGATGCCTTGCCGCTCCAGTTCGTTCGGACGAAGGTATTTGAATAAAAGATACAGTTCCGTAAGACTGTTGGAAATGGTGGTTCCCGAAAGGAATGTCGCACCCAAATCTTTACCTGTCCTGTCCTGAATCGTCCGCAGAGCAAAGAGCATATTGAGGGCGCGCTGTGAACCTTCGGCATTTCCCAATCCCGCGACACGGTCATGTCTGGTCGTAAAAGTCAGGTTTTTGAAACGATGCGATTCATCAACGTAAAGATGGTCGATACCCATCAGGCGAAAATCGACCGTGTCATCTTTCCGGTTCTCAATCTGAAAAGCAATACGCTCCAACTTGGCTTCGAGGTTTTGTTGTCTTTTAATAAGTCCCTTTTCCATTGCACGAGATATTTCCTTACCTTCCCTCCGAAGGAGTTCCAGATTCTCTTCCACACTATCGAGTTCCGCTTGCAGTATCTGCCGCTGTATCTCGGGCGATTGAGGGATCATGCCGAACTGTTCGTGTGTTAGGATAATGGCATCCCAATTATTATTTTTCATCTCATGGAAGATTTTTATCCGCTTGGCCGGAGTAAAATCTTCTTTGCCGGGATACAGCACTTTGGCATTGGGATAAGCCGTACAGTAGGTTTGAGCAATCTCGTGAACATTGGCTTTCAAGGCAATGATAACAGGCTTATTGACTAGTCCTAACCGTTTTTTCTCGTATGAGCTTACGCACATGATTAGCGTTTTTCCTCCGCCAACTTCGTGATCGATAATCCCTCCGCCGTTGAGGATATCCATCCATACGGCATCTTTTTGACTCTTGTACAGATCCGGGATGCCGAGTCCTTTTAAGTCCAGCCCCGGAAAGCTTTGATGCGAACCGTCATAATCAGGACGTACAAAACAGTTGAATGTGCGGTTATACTTCTCTGCCAACCGTTCTTTGAACTCCTCGGATTGTTCATTCAACCAGTCGGTAAAGCCGTTTCGTATTTCATCGATCCTTGAGTTGGCAAGTTGAATAGATTCAGCGTCTCGTATCTTCACCTCTCTCAATTCTCCGTCAATGTATTTATTGACCTTCTTTGTAATGTCCGGCGATGTGTTGTGCAAGGCATGTTTCATCAGGGCAATGCCGTCGAACGTTCGACTTTGGGTCTTTACCGCAAATTGATCCCATATCTTTACGTTTTTACTGTTTGTAGTAAGGGTATATTCGTCCCAGCTTGGGGCATAGTGTATCGAAACGTCCGTGTCGAACAGGTATGAAGCATATTTACTGTAAATTCCTGTCGGAATCCATCGTTCGCCGAAATTAAAATCCAGCTCATCGAAAAGAATTGGCCGGGGAATCGCTTCGTGTAAAGCCGAAAGAGACTCTTTGGCCGCTTTATGGTCAGCATGGCTCTCCAGAAAACGTTCCACCTGCTCGGCTTTGGAAATGACATTGCCACTGATGAACTTATCCTTGATTTCATAAGCCGCGATCATGGGATTGAAGTAAACCGTGCCTTTTAGTTCATCTAATAGATCTTCGGATGTCCCTCCCGTGAGCTCCGCCATATATTCGAGGTTCACGGTTGCGTATTTGTTGAGAGAAGCAGTCAGGGCTTCTCTGGCATTACGGGCATGAGTTATCTCGTTCGGATTGAATGCGACGGGTTGCCGGAATATATCGGCTTTGACGGCTTTGCCATCGATGTAGCGTTCGAGTGAGAGGATTTCTGTTCCCCCCGCGTCCATCTTGATCAGGCTGAGATTTTTGGGGTCGTTGATGTTCCCGAAACGACGGATAAAATCGTCGTAAAGCCTGTTCAGCATCTCGCGGAGAGCGGGATTAGCCTCTAATCGCGTTGCTTCATTGCTATACAGGTGGTGATAAGTGTCCCGTATCTCAATATAAAGGGACACTTTCGCCTGCTGTGTAGCCGTAAGTTGAAGCGGATGGAACATCGGCTGAAATCCGTTCATGTCCCGCAAATAGCCGATACGGTTGTTTTCATCGGTTATCAGTGAGCCTTCACGATAATGGGCCGGCATCTCTTCGGTACGACTGTAAGGAGTAGGCTGCATTTGTTCTTCCTGTTCCTGCTCAGTTGTTTTCTGCAAACCGGGCAGTTGCTCTTCCTTGCGAGTATCGAATACAGGATTTGCACCGGAGTGCTTTTGTTTTAGTTGCTCCCGTTTTTGAGCGGCTTCGTAAGCCATCTCCTCTCTCCAGTCCATAAACGGGAGTTCGGGTTGCTCGGCTTTCGGTTTGATTGGTTTGTTTTTCTTTTTAGGTCTTTTGATTTGGCTGCGTTCCTCTTGCGAGAAACCGAAGAGGTCGTAGAGCGTAATGACCGGTGTTTGCGAAACAGAGCCGGCTTTCACCTCCGCAGTTGGCTCAATGCTTACTGAGAATCCTTTGTCAAAAAGAGAGCGTTGATGTATTCCTCCAGAAGTCTGTTTCGACACACTTGTCGCGGCTTCTTTTGGGGTGTAGTCTTCAGGCAATGGCGGACGTTGCGAAAAAAGTTTTCGATCCGATTCGTTTATAAATTCACTAAAAGACTCTATATCCTCTTGGGTGAGTTGATAACGTTCCCTCGAAGGTAAAATTTGCTGAGCAGTTGATACCTCGTTTTCATTCGATTGCTCTTCGGAAAGAACGTCTTGAAAACCTAACGAATTTTCTTCCCAATCCAATTGTGCGGCACTTTTTATTTCTTCTTGATGAGTATAGATATGATAATGCCGCAAATCCAGATGCCGGGCAAAGTCTTCTTTCAGCATTTGCCCCAAATCCCGGGCAATACCGTCTATCCCTCCTTCGTGCGTAAAGACAATGGCCGGTTTACCGTAAGGATCGGTATCTACTTTTGAATGGGTTTGCACCACCCGTGAAAAGTCGCGAAACAGATTGTTGATCGAAATACCGTTCGACAGCTTCCGGCTTTCGATAAAATCCTGTTCTCTTGGGCTTAGAGATGTATTTTCACTTTTTCGTTGCAGGATAATCAGGTCGCTCCCGACATCCGTCCCGGCATAGTCTGAAAAAAGATTGTTCGGCAAACGGACAGCCGAAACAAGGTTACAGGTGCTCATAAGGTACTCCCGTACCGGCTTGTTATGCTCCGCATTCAGAACGCCCTGACTGGTAATAAATGCAATAATTCCACCCTCCCTGACCGTTTGAACACTCTTGGTAAAGAAGTAGTTGTGAATAGCTTGTGTAGATTGTTTTACGGCAGGGTTCTTGTGATTGGAGAGTTGCGGGTCGAAGACAGCTACATCTCCGAAAGGAATATTGGAAGCGATGACGTCAAAATATCCGGAGTAACGGTTCTCGATTTTTTGATAGCCTTCTATTCTGATATACTCATCGGGATAGAGATGCGATAAGATTTTACCGGTCAGCAAATCCTTTTCAAATGCCATATACCGGGATTCGAGAGTCTCTTCCTTAAAAGCCTCTATAAACGCTCCTGTCCCTGCACTCGGCTCCAAGAAACGCATCGGCTCAATCCCGCTTTCTTTCAATGTTTTTGCCAAGATGTCTACAACGGGCTTAGGCGTATAGAAGGCGGTGAGTACAGAGTTCTTTAACGAACCGATATATTGTTTATACGCTTCCGGTGTGGAGGAGTGTTCACGAAGTACCTGATGAAGTTCCGCGACTAAAGGGAAAAGTTCAGCCTCGGATTTAGACCAATGCCGGATGTCCTCAGGCTTATCAACAGGATTCAGGATGGCCTTGAGCCCTCCAAAGCCCGAATAGAGAGATAGCACGCTGCGCTCTTCGGGCGTAGCTTCCCCTCGTTCTTTGTCGAGCATCAACGCCAGCCGGATGGCGTCGATATTCTGTCGCAGATGAATACGCTTATTGTAGCCCATCGTCTAACAGCAATTGAATGATGCCGACAAGCTCTGTATAGAGAATTGAGTACTCAGGGGTATCGGCGTAATGATCGTTCAGGTGGTATTTGGCAAATACTGCCTGACATTCGGGTAACAATACTCTCGCTTTCTCTTCCGCTTCACCGGGAGAAACTTCGTCGTAAAACTCATTCCAAAGGATTTCGACAAGCATATTGTATGGGGAGAAGTGCAGCCCTTTGAAAAGGATTTCGTTTGCTATTTCAGCAGCCTGAATGTGGTCTAAGCCCGCTTTTATGGCTTGGCTGTACGCTTCGGCGGCCATGTCTCCCCGTGCGGCAATGAAAGATAGGTCATTGGCCTTGTCGGGGTGGGCATCTCGCAAATAAGAAAGGAGGTTCAAACGGAAGTAAGACATTTCCGCCGGATCTAAATGGGGATTGTATTTCATACGGATGATTTTTTAGTGGTAAAATATTCAAATTGAAATAAGTAAAAGGCACCGGGGTATCCCTCCCCAGTGCCGCCACTAAAAAATTCAACAGTCCCCCGACTTAACAATCGCTCATTAAACCTATGGTGCGTATGAACTTCTTAGTGGCAAAGGTAGCGCTTTTATTTGCGTTTCCTGTTGAAACCTGTTTTTGGCGGAAATTCAAAAATGGTTTTATAGTCCGCGTCAACGGCTATTATCGCATCAAAAGGCTTATTCTCTTTGCTCTTAAACCCTTTGATAAGTGGGGTCTTCCCTTTGAGCAGCAACTCTTTCAGTTGTCCGTCGGTCAGGTCTTTGCCCGATTTGTTCCGGAATACGGTAAGCCCGCATGCTTCGTTATTGCATTTGGCCACTTTCGGGGACAAAACGACCCGGCCGTTTTTACACTTCGGACAGGGATATGCTTCCCGTGCATGGTCGCTTTCAATCCGGCTTTCCAACAGTTCGGAGGTGATTTGTGAGGCATATACCTCAATCCCTTTGTGAAATGTATCGGCATCCATTTCGCCTGCTGCTATTTTATTCAAGGCTCTTTCCCACTCTCCGGTCATGCTGACGTCGGCAATCTTTTTATCCCGTATGGCAAGATAAACCGTTAATCCTTTGTTTGTCGGAACAAGGGACTTCTTTTCCCGGCGAATGTATTCGCGAGATAAGAGTGTTTCGATAATTCCCGCGCGGGTAGCAGGCGTTCCGATGCCCAACTCTTTGAGGGCTTCCCGTTCGGTTTCGTCCGTTAATTCTTTTCCGCAGGTCTCCATTGCCGAAAGAAGGCTGCTTTCCGTGTGTACAGGGCGAGGTCTGGTTTGCTTCTCCAAGAGTTCCCCGTCGTTCACAGGAAGTCTTTCACCGAGAGATAAATTCGGAAGTGTTGAAACAGCGTCATCCTCTCTTTCTTCATCCTGTGCATTCAACACGCCTCGCCAACCGGGGCTAACAACGACACTCCCTTTTACCGAAAAAGGCACACCTGCAATTTCCAACGAAACGGTAGTAGTTTCTTGGGTACATTTCCCCGAAAAGGCTTCCAGCACACGGGCGACAATCATATCGTATAACGTTTTTTGCTCGGAGGATAAATCTTGGGGCATATTCTCTGTAATAATCAGAGCGTGGTGATCGGTGACCTTCTTATCATTTACCGAACGTCTGTTGAGTTCCGTACCCGATGATAACGCTTGGGCATAACTTCCGAATGACGGATCAGCCGATAATTGAGCGATAAGGGCGGGTATATCCGCAAACACATCTTCGGAGATATACCGGCTCCCTGTTCTCGGATAGGAAATGAATTTGGCTTCGTAGAGTGATTGGGCGATTGACAGAGTTTTGTCGGCCGAGAAACCGTGCCGGCTGTTCGCTTTTTTTTGCAAGGTAGTCAGGTCGTAAAGCAATGGCGGTTCCTGACTTACTTGCTTCTTTTCAACGTGGGATACGCTGACATATTCTGCGGAGCGGATACGCGCTAAGATTTTGTCGGCGTCTTGCCGGGTGTCGTACCAGTCGGTAGAGATTGCCGGGAACGATATCGATTCTTTTGCCGTGTGGAGTCTTATCTGAAAATAGGTTTGTGGTTTGAACTCCTTGTTTTCGAGGTAGCGGCTGCATATCATCGCCAAGGTCGGCGTTTGCACCCGTCCCAATGACCAGACGCCGCTTCCGGCACTAATGGAAAGGGCTTGCGAAGCATTGATGCCGACAAGCCAGTCGGCTTGGCTGCGTGCTTTGGCGGAGAGATACAGGTTATCGTACTGGGTTCCCGGACGCAGGTTGTTCAATCCGTTTCGGATTGCCTGATCCGTAAGGCTGCTTATCCAAAGGCGATCAAAAGGTTTATCGCCGTTAAGATACGCGTACAGGTATCTAAAGATCAATTCACCTTCCCGGCCGGCATCGGTCGCTACCACGATACGTTCGCACTTGTCGAACAGTTCTCCGATGATTTTAAGTTGTTTCAATACGCCCGGATCGGGCTTGTACTCCTTGCCCTCTTTGATTTGGCGGGGGATCAACTTAAATGTGGCCGGAAGTATCGGCAGCTTCTCTGCCTGAAACCCCGTGATACCGTAGTCGGCAGGCATGGCCAACCCGACAAGATGTCCGAAAGCCCATGTAACGGCATAGCCGCCACCCTCCAGATAACCCTCTTTGCGGTTATCTGCACCGACGATAGCCGCTATATCGCGGGCTACGCTCGGTTTTTCTGCTATAATCAATTTCATACTACTGTTGGAGCTTTTTTAGTGGTTGAATTAAATTCTTTGTCCGGAGGATTTTCTCACAGGCTTTTTCAAGCCTTGTTGCTGTTTCTGACGGGTATCTTGCGCTTCCGTTGGCCGTTGTTGACCTTGCTTCAGAGGTTCTTTGGCATATTTCGTCGCTTCGTTGGTTTTTCCGTGACTATTGACGGCAACCTGCGTTTTGCTTTCTTCGGCAGGCTTCACGTGGGCACTTTGTTTTCTCGCCCTGTCGGGATCCCATTTGAAGAAATCGAGTTTCCCTTTCTCATGATTAACTTTTACATAGGCATTAAAAGGTTCACCTTTCCCGTCTTTAACCATACCTTGCACATAGGTTGTCTTCCCTTCCCGGAGCGCATTTTGTTGCTTTTCGTTCAAATTGACTCCTAAAAGGTTTTGGGGAATGCGGACTTTGGTGGGTTCCACGGGTGATAGACGTTTTTCCTTGTTGCTTTGTTGATACCTGTTCCGGTTCAACCCGTCGTAAGTAAAATCATACCCGCCTTTGGCCGCGTTGAATTGTACATAAGCATCGAATTTCTTGGGATGATCCGTTCCGATCGTATTTCTGGACGTCATTCCTTCAACCAGCACTTTTTTACCTTCTTTGAGTGCCTGTTGCTGTTCGGGAGTGAGTTCAGTGCCTTTCAGGTTTTGGGAAACAGTTAGTCTGTCTGCCGGAACAGCTTCCAGACGGTTCGTCAGTTTATCGATGGATATCAATGAAGGAACTTTTTCGCCGGGGATGTTCGGCTCTAATTCTACCACTCTACCGCCATTGCCTGTTGCCAACAGGTTTTCTTTGACGTCATCCGGAATGATAATGCCTTGAAACGGTTTGTCCAAATCGACTTGGTGCTGGTAAGGATGTGGCACGAATTTCAGGCTTCCGTCCGGCTGCTCTTCCAACGACAAACGGGCTTTCATCGGACACTCAACGCCGTCGATATTCGGAGTAATATCCAGCAAATGAGGGGATTTATATCCGTGACTCATCGCATTGAGTTCGTCTTTAATGGCTTCCGGCTTGATGCCGTATTTTTGGTATTCGCTTTCAGGAATACGATTGGTGTCGAATTGCCGGAAATCGGTTTTCGGTTCGTCTGTTTTGGGTGCGTGAGGTTTCATTTCTTCTGTTTGAGGGTTAATAATTTCGTTTTGCTTGGGTACTGATTGAGACTCTCCCTTTGTTTGATTCAGGAAGTTCTTCGGATTGATGCGGAATTTCTCCAATTCCTTTTCGGTTAGCGTCAGTACCTTGTCCAACATCTCGACCGTAACGGCATAAAAACCGATATGCGACGGATTTTTGAACTGGTTGAAGAAGTTTCTGAAAAAGTTCTCAATCGGATCGGCGTGCCGGTCAATGATGAGAAAGTCATTGGGCTTTGCCTTCAGGGGGTCAATGGCATCGATTTTTCCTTTTTTGTCGATACCCTTTACTACTTGGAGTTTGTTGCCTTCTCCCTCTTCTCGCATCAGGAGAACACGGTCTTTCGGATTTAATTTTTCGTCCATAATTATACTGTTTTTGTTACGCATCACTATTAATGCGTAACGAAAGTAGTCGGTAACAGAACGATTCTAAGCTGTTTGAAAGGCTCTGGAAGAGTGTGGCGTCAGGATGGCGGTGTGTGGCGTTGAGGGGGACTTAGCAGGACTTTGGTAAAGATGTTTTCATTAGTAATAAGGATACTGGTAATTAAGAGGAGACTTGTCTTGCCTAAATCAAATATTATCAATACCTTTGCAAGGTATATCAATAATTTGACAAATGAAACAGTTGAACAGGCTAAAAGTCGTTCTTGTAGAACAGAATAGAACCGGTAAATGGTTGGCAGAAGAGTTAGGTAGAAATGAAGCAACGGTTTCACGTTGGTGTACTAACGAATACCAGCCATCATTGGAAACACTTGCTGAAATAGCCGAACGACTGAATGTAGATATAAAAGATTTACTTGTTTCAACAAAATAACACAAATGAATATACCTATTTTATCATATTTCTCAGGAGGTGGATTTTTAGATCTTGGATTTGAACAGGAAGGGTTTGAGATTATTTGGTCGAATGAAATCTCAGTTGAAATTTCAAAAATATATAATTCAGGAATGAGCTCTACATTAGAGAAAGAAATGAATATTAGCTCTAATGAATCTATCGAAGATATTAATATTTCATCTTTGAAAAAAAAGATTGTAAAAAAGATTGATACCCCAATATGGGGAATTATTGGAGGGCCTCCTTGTCCAGATTTTTCTATTGGAGGGAAAAATAAAGGAAAAAATGGAGAAAGAGGTAAATTGTCAAAAACTTATGTAGATCATATTTGTACACTTAAACCTTCTTTCTTTATATTTGAGAATGTAAAAGGATTGATTAAAACAAAAAAGCATCAAGAGTTTTTCATAGAATTAATCCAACAATTACAAGAAAATGGTTATGCGGTAGATAGCAAATTGCTTAATGCCTTGGATTTTGGCATCCCACAAGACAGAGAACGAATTATCCTACTTGGAATTAGAAAAGGTTTATTCCGGAAAATTTTTCGGAAAAATTATTCAAGCCAAAGTGATTGGTTTCCATGGCCTACTGAAAAATACCCTAAAGCAAAAAATGCTTTTGAGTGGGATAAAATTGATGACTTTGAGGCATTAAAAAAAATACCCGATGAATTAAAAGTTGGAAGTTACATCATAAATCAGGAAGAATTGGGTAAATTGCCAAATTCTGATGAATACTTCAAGCCAAAATCGTCAAAATTTAACGAAATAGAAGAGGGAGATACTTCTAGAAAAAGTTTCAAAAAATTGCATAGAAATAAATTCAGTCCAACAGCAGCATATGGCAATAACGAGGTACATTTGCATCCGGAACAAAAAAGAAGGCTATCCGTCAGAGAGGCCTTAAGAATACAAACAGTTCCTGACTCATATGTGATTTCAGGAGATATTTCATTATCAACTAAATTTAAAGTGATAGGCAATGGGGTCCCTGTAAAGTTAAGCAACGAGATTGCCAAATCGATGAAAAAACTTCTAGATAGAATAATCGAGTAATTTATTGTATATGGATTTTTCAGTAGAATCTATAAGGAAAGATGTGGGAACACTTTCAGAGAAAGAGTTTCTCATTAAATACTTGCTACGGTCAGATAATTGGTATTTTAGCGAATATCAACATAAATCTGAGGCCGATTCTATAGCCCAAATGGATGCACTCAAAGAGATAATTAATAAAAATATAGGAGTGGCATTTCATAATGTTTTAATGGTTGGGAGTGGGAAAATTGGATGCAGTTTATCTCCAAGTAAAGACTTTAAAAAATTTGATGAAGGGGATGAAGATTCTGACATTGACATTGCAATCATTTCATCTAAACTATTTGACCATTTATGGAATAAAATAAGGGCGGAATACAGCATTAAATACTTATGTCATTATAACCAAATAACGTCGTCTATTTTTAGAGGGTTTATAAACGAACACAATTTCAAAAACATAGATGAAATTCGTCCGGATTGGAACAATCAGATTGACGAAGTAAACAAATCCTTACAAAAACATTTATCTATCTACCATTCTATTAATTATAGAATTTATAGAAGCTGGGAAGATTTAGAGGCATACCATATTTTAGGAATTAGAAAATTAAAAGAAAAAATTTAAATATAACACTTATGGGATTGACATATAATAGACATGAACTGAAAGTAGAACATATTTTTCGTGACTTTAAGGACAGTTCTTTGATTGTTGATACAAGTTATCAAAGAAGAAGTGTTTGGCTCGAAAGAGATAAAATAAGATTAATAGAAACCATATTAATGGGATTGATAATTCCAGAAGTTTACTTCTGGGATGCAGAGACCGACCCTGATACCGGAAAAACCATAACCCACATTGTAGATGGGCAGCAAAGAATAAATGCAATTGTCCAGTTCATAGGTAATGAATTCCGGTTATCAAAAGAGCATTTGACAAGTGAAGATATTAAAGAAAAATATGGAGATAAACGCTTTGAGAATTTATCTAATGATGATAAGGTAATCATATGGTCTTTTAACTTGTCTATTGTATCAATAAAGAACAAAGAGCGAGATGAAATAAGGAATATTTTTTATCGCCTTAACTTGACAAATTACTCCTTAAATGACCAAGAAAAAAGGCATAGTAATACTTGGGGACTCTTTGCTGATTTAACACAAGAAATTGTCGAATTGCCATTTTGGATTGACTATAAACTATTTAACTATGGAGATATCAAGAGAATGAAAAATGACGAATTTTGTTCATCTCTTATTTTATTGGCGAGAAAGGGTATAATAAATCAAACTAATCAAAGTCCTCTGAATGAAGCATATACAGACTATGCATCCAACTATCCTGAATATGAGGAAGATAAAAACAGAATATTAGAATGGATTGAAAAATTCAAACAATTCTATTCGCAAGAAAATTATTCATTTATGAGGAAACGAACACAACTGTACACCGTGTTTTCTTTAATGGATTATTTAACCCAAGAGAAGATAAATATTAACACCACAATGATAGAACGATTTAGTGAATTTATCAAAAAATATAATGAATTCGAGAATTCATCTGATACAGAAGTGGAAACTACCCCTGATAACGAAGCGATAAAAAAATACAAATTAGCGTCTTCGGAAGGAGTAAATAAGATTAAAAACAGAAAGTTGCGATTTGAAATATTAAAAAACTATATATTAAATATCTCCGAGTAAACTATTCAGAAATTTTGTCTTGATAAGAAATCGTTTTTGGGGCAACCATTGTGAGGTTGCCCTCTACTTCTTCGTAAAATTTGATTCGCATACTTTTCCGAGAAGCAACTGATTCTAATATCGTATTTGCAATTTTTTCGATCAGTAGTTTTAAGTTATCTCGTTGCTGAATTTCGCAATCCCATACGGTTAAAATTTTCCATCCCATTGATAAAATTTGAATAGCATTGTTTTTATCTCGCTCTTTGTTTTTTGCAATTTTTTTTACCCAATAATCGGTATTTGTCTTAGGAATATGCGAGTCTATACAACCAATATCGTGCCCATGCCAAAAACAACCATGAACAAATATTACTATTTTATATTTAGGAAAAACAATGTCTGGTTTACCGGGTAGCTTTTTATAATTAATCCGGTAACGGAAGCCTTTAGCAAAAAGGGCTTTCCGCAAGATTATTTCCGGCTTAGTGTTCTTCGACGGAATTTTCGACATTACTTCCGAACGTTTCTTTTTATCCCAAATATCCATTTGTTACTGACTTAACAACACATTACAAAGATAGAAAAACTATTGTTTTGTGTCAACAATCAATGAGAAACATTTTTGATGACTGCCGCCACATCTCGGCAAGAGTGATATACTTCTACGAAGCCTCTTGTTGCAGCAAGTGTTGTAAATCCGGATCATTTTTTATCCGTTCTAACTCGTCGGTAACGATTTGTTTCGTTTCCTCCTTGATGCGATTGTAGTTAAGTTGTATCTGCTCTTTCATGCGGTCTGTCCCGTTCTCATCCGTAAAATCAGTGATAACAGGAATAGGTTGATAAGCCTTTGTTTCGGCTGTGACTTTTGCGTTATCCACTACAATCTCACAGTGGAAAATTTTCTGCTCAATACGCTCATCAAAGTTGTCGGCCACTGCTCCGACAAACATTCCTTGTGTAAGGTTGGATATTTTCGATGCCGGTATCAGGCTGTCCATTTGTGTAGAGATGGAAGTCGTTTTATCGCTTCGGGTAATACTCATGCTCTGCCGTTTCTGAAGCACTTTTCCGAAACGTTCCGATAATGTTTTCGCCGTTTCACTGACCACCTGACCGGAGAAGATGTTACCAACCGTATTTTCAATAACCTTACTCTCTTTATCTCCATAATCGCGTCGCAACTGGCTGAAATCCTGAAAGCCCAGTAACACCGCAACTTTGTTGCTTCGGGCGGTAGCAATCAGATTATCCAATCCCTTGAAGAAGATGGTCGGCAACTCATCGATGATGACCGAACTTTTCAATCGCCCCTTTTTATTGATGAGTTTTACAATCCGGCTATTGTACAGGCCCAATGCCGCCGAGTAGATATTCTGACGGTCGGGGTTGTTGCCGACAACTAAAATCTTCGGGTCTTCCGGATTGTTGATGTCAAGGGTAAATTCATCGCCGCTCATTACCCAATATAACTGGGGCGAAATCATTCGGGAGAGTGGGATTTTTGCACTCGCAATCTGCCCCATCAGTTGGTCTGCGGCGCCACCTAACCAAGCATCCATAAAAGGGCTCAAGTAGTTTTCCAGTTCAGGGTAAGAAGTCAAAATGGGGAAAATGTCTTCATACCTCTTGTTCAGAAACTCAATGGCATGCGGGAACGTGCAGTACTTGCCATCCTGATAAATGCGCAAAAACCAGATAATAGCCGCAAAAAGGATAATCGGGCTCTCCACGAAGAAATCACCCTGCTTCTGTACCCAGTTCTTGTTCAGGTTCAGCATAATAGTAAAACTCGATTCGTAGGCATCACTAATGTCCTCCATAAACGAAGGGTTGATGGGATTGCAACGGTGAGAACGGGCCGGATCATCAAAGTTTATCACATAAAAAGTAGGAACTTTTTTGTATCCTGCCTGATGATTTAGTAAATGATTGTAGGTAATCATGGAAAGATCGGGAAACTTAAAGTCGTACACGTACATCGAAAAACCTTTCTCAATTTGTTGTTTGATGTACTGATTCACTACGGCATACGACTTTCCACTACCCGGAGTGCCTAACACGATGCTTGCTCGAAACGGATTCACTACATTTATCCAGCCACGCCATTGCTTTTTCCTGTACCAGAACTTGGTCGGCAGGTTTACGGAGTACTCATTTTGCAACAGCCGTGTTTCCTGCATAAAACTCTCGTTTTCGGTATTGAAAACATCGTCCATCAGGTTGTTTTTGAGCAGCCGGCTCATCCACAGCCCTCCTACCAACAGAAAAAGATAGCCCGTTGCTGTCGTCAAGATATACAATCCGGAGGTTGCTGTTGGTGTCAAAGGCAAATCGAGTATCCACCAGTTCATAAAGAAAAGGAGAAAGCCGATGGTCAGAAACACGTAGATTTTCGGCCACGTAACCTTTTCCTCTTTAACGCCCTTTGTCCCTAAGCAGGAAAGGGCAAGAAAGACAACGGCAAACAGCTTTGTATAAAGAATGTTGTCGAACAATCCGGCTGTACGGTTAAAGTTTAACAGTATCTTATCCACAACAGTAATGCCGATATTCCATTCCTTCAGGGCGTAATAGCAGAACCAATAGATATTTATCACCACGAACAAAATGCTTATCGCTCGCATAAATTCCATAACTTTGGAAAGTCCTCTCAAATCGTCTTCTTGTTGCATAATGGGAGTGTAAGATGTTTTGAGTGGCGAAATTAGAGAGAAGATTTGATTTTGTTCTTCTGATAAAATGAGTTGGCTGTGTGTGGCGTTGGTTTGGCATCAAAGAGAAATGTTTCTGAAACAATAAATTTCTCCTCTTGAGTGATGTTTAAATCAAAAAAAATTATAGCTTTGCACCTGATTCTTGGTTGTAATGTTATATATAAGATGAAGAACTATACAATAAATAACTGATGAACGTCAGGCCCAAAATATTTATTGGCTCTTCTGTAGAAGGAATTGACTTTGCTGAAGCTATACAGCAAAATTTAGAGCAAGTTGCTGATACAACAGTTTGGAATCAAGGGATTTTTTCTTTGTCTAGTAATACTCTGACAGATTTGCTTAATTCTTTAGAGAAGCATGACTTTGGAGTATTTATTTTCAAACCAGACGATAAAGCTTCAATAAGGAATAGAGAAGATCTTAATGTAATTAGAGACAATGTGATTTTCGAATTAGGCCTATATTTGGGGAAATTAGGCTCTGGTAGGGTATTTTACATGATACCTAAAGACTATCCTGATTTACACCTTCCTTCAGATTTATTGGGGGTAATTCCTGGAACTTATGATTACGAGAGAGTTGCTCGGGATAATAATCTTAAAGCTATAGTTGCCCCTTTTTGCTCCGAGGTTAAGGCTTGTATTAAAAAAATGTTTTTTGCAAAACAAATTGGAGTAAAAAGAGCTGATTTTTTTAATGCTTTCACAAAAGACTTTGAGGAGATGCTTTATAAATCAAAAAAAATGAGGCTGTTTTTTATTCATAGTAGACAATGGCGAGAAAACAATGAAAATGCCTTGCGATTATTTTTAAAGAATAAAGAAAATAAGCTATTGGTTTTTTTGCCCAATATTGAAAATGAGGAATTAATATCATATATAACAAAGAATTTTTCTGATGGGGATGTAATCATCCCTCTTATCCAGGATGCATATAGGTTCTTCCTAAGATTGAAAAAAGATTTGGATGCTGATGTCGAAATAAGATGTTTCAACTACTTCCCTACTTATTCATTTTATTCCTTTGATGATGAGGCGATAGTGGCAATGTATCCAACAACACAGAGAAAGAAAAATGTTCCAACATTTAGGATTTTTAAAGATTTGGTTTTTTGGGACTTTGTAGAGGATGACATTGATGAGTTGATTAAAAATTCTACGGGAATAAGCGAAACAATCATCAACCAATTAATTTAGTTATCATGCCAGAATTACCAGATTTAGCTGTTATAAGCGAAAACTTACATAGGAAATTTGCCAACAAGAGAGTTTTGTCGTTTAATATTTACAAACAGTCAAAACTTAACACATCGGCATCCGATTTCAAAAATAATATAGAAGGACAATTACTAAAAAGCATCACAAGAAGCGGCAAGGAGCTACGGTTAATGTTTTCGAACAATCATTCTTTAGGGATTCATTTAATGTTAAAGGGAGAAATTCATTTATTATCTGAGCCAAATATTAAACATAAAATATTTGATTTAGTTTTTGACTCAACAGATGAAACTTCTTTGTTCGGTGGAAATGAAGGTTTCTCAATTGTCGATACTATGGGGCAAGCAAGGCCTATTTTGAATCCCGCAACTTCCGATATTCCTGATGCGCTTGATAATAGTTTTAGTTCAGACTATTTGATGAAAATACTAAAGATGTCGAAAGGCAAAAATATAAAAAAAATACTACGAGATCAATCGGTGGTTAGAGGGATTGGTAATGCGTATATTGACGAAATATTATGGTCTGCAGGGATTTCCCCCCTATCAGATGGGGATAAAATTCCGTTTAAATATATTGAAATTCTAATCAACTCTACAAAAAAAACTTTATCGGAGGCTATAGTTGAGATACAAAAAATAAATCCTAATATTATCTCTGGGGAAGAAAGATCTTTTTTAAAAATACATAATCCCAATAAAAGTCTATCACCAAATGGAGTTGCCATAGAAGTCATAGAAATCGATAAGAAGAAAACTTATTTTACTAACGAACAGATTCTTTTTAAATAATTAATCAACAAAAACTTGGCATTATTAAATTGCTATGTTTTTTAAGCATATAAAAAAAACACAACACACTTATAATAAACAAGTTTATTTCTTGATAAAATCAAAAACTACACACTAAATTTAATAATATGGCTATAAGATATTTATTTTTCAATGGATTTACTACTAAATTAAATAGGAATGACTTGTTGTTAACCCTATAATAGTCGTTAGTGCTTATTTTTCTAACGACAGTCATGTTATTAGAGATTTATTTTGTAATCCTCTTAATATCTGACACTTGCACTCCAGCAAAAGATAACATCGGCCTCCTAATTTCATCTCACCAATCGGGTGATGCGAAGTCCAAGCATATTCCATACGTAACTCTTTTACCTCGGAAGCAATAAGTAGTTCCTTGATTCTATAAGCTAATTGATAAATATCATAAGTTCGTTGACACTTTTGTATCATAAGTTCGTTTACATCTAAGTGTGTAAATTATATCATAAGTTCGTTGACGGTTTAATTACCAATTTGTATCACGAGTTCGTTTACCCGAACTTAAAAAGTTCTTTGACCCACTGTTTACATTAATTGTTTATAGTAAAAAAACTATGAACAATAAAGAAGAAGAAATTTTAAGAAAACAAGCCATTGTCCTTCACTTGCAAGGCCTGTCTGTACAGGAAATAAGTTCACAATTGAATCGCAGTCGTCAATGGGTGTACAAATGGATTAAACGGCATTCGGCATCACCGGAGAAAGAGAATTGGCATCAGGCCCATTCCAATGCCCCAAAGAATATTAGAAACCGCATTCCTAATGAAACGGAAACGGCCATTATCAACATCCGCAAGGAACTTGAGTCAAACCCTTACCATCAGAACGGAGCCGTCAATATCTTTTACAAGTTGAATGAGACGGGGATAAAACCACCCTCTACGGCCACCATCAACCGGGTCATCAAACGCAACGGACTGCAAAACAAATCACGCGGCAAGATGCGGAAAAACGCAGAATATCCGTCAAGTTTCATTAATGTACAACAAATGGATTTAATCGGTCCTTGCTACCTGAAAGGTGGATTTAAATTTTACTTTTACTCGATAATGGATGTGGAAACCCACCATGCGGAAGTTTATCCGGTCAAAAACAAATCGGCGAAAAGCATTGTTCCCTGCCTGATAGATTTTGGGGAGAATTTTCAGTTACCCGATTTTTTGCAAATGGACAACGAGCTTTCTTTCAGGGGAAGCAACAAACATCCCAGGAGTTTGGGGCTATTGCTTAAAGTGGCACTTTCGTACGGAGTTACGCCCGTTTTCATTCCTCCGGCAGAGCCTTGGCGAAATGGCGTTATTGAGAAGTTTAATCACAACGTGGAGAAACGCTTTTTTGCTTCACGCATTTTTTCCGGTTTTGAGGAAATCAAAGATGAAGCTGCAACTTTCAGTAACTTCCACAACGCCAATCACCGCTATGGGTGCATCCGGAACCGAACTCCGAATCAAGTGACTGATCCGCCTGAAAAACGATGGAAACTATCACGGAAAATTGACTTGAATGCCAAAATTCCTGTCGAGGAAGGTTCCCTGATTTTTATCCGCTTTATACGAAGCGATTTAAAATTACGTATCCTTGATGCTGTTTTCATCGTAAACGAGGAATTGAAATATTCGTATGTTATGGCTGAAATCATCTTGGATAAATTTGTTCTGGTGGTTTCTCGAAACCATATAATATTTCATTATTTCCCCTTTGCTATGAATCTTCCAAAGTAAACAATATGTCAACGAACTCCTGATATTTTAGACGCCCTAATGGGCGGCCAACCCCATGGGGTTGTAAACGAACTGCTGATACACTTTTGTCGCTTAAAAATGTCAACGAACTGCTGATACATAACAGCTAATCTTTAATGACCAATCTGAGTTAAAAAACATATTACAGATTATTTTCACACCTGCCTCCCATACCTCCGTTTTTTCTTTTTCTTCCGGTATGGGAAAGGCAGCTCTTCTTTGGGGTGGTACTCCGGCTCCGGGGAAAGCATGGAAAACAGACCTCCTGCACCCCATTCGGACGTGTGATAAATATCCGAAAGCCGGATAGGGCAGGCCGCATTCTCCGCTTGTTCCTGCTTACCACCGTATAACTCGTTGAAGATATTGGCGGAATACTCCTTGCCCAATCGGGAACCATTCAATACGGTACGGGTAGTATGATCTATGAAAGTTGCCCCATAAATCCGCCCTTCATCGTTCCGCCTGAATAGTACATCAATACCCTGCTGCCTTAGTTTCGCTCGGAACTCGCTTTCACTGGGGCTACTTTGTTTGGCTTCCAATACCGCTTGGAGGGTATGCAGCTTTAACCGTTGATTTTTGATGCGTCCGGCAGATGTTGCCATCCGTTTCTCCAATCCGTCATATCCGACAGATTTACCGAATAGGGAAGACTTTATCGGATTGCCAACCTTGTTTCCTTCGCTGTCCAACGCCGAATAGAGCAATCCCCGGTAAGGCTTTCCTTTTACTTCGCCTTTAAGTTCTTCCACGTGGATGTTGTACAGAGAAAGAAGCGCCTTGTATTCGCCCATCGATTGAAAGTGGTACATGGCGGCCAACGGTTTGATGACCGATGCCATCTGCTTTTTCAGATTCCCCCGCGAAACATCGACCGACGTTAATTCCCATTGCTCGGAATGCTTTTGTCCTTCCGCCGGATGGAGGTTATATTTGCGTTCCAGCTGTTCCGTAATCCGCTTACTTCGCTCATGTTCGCGATAATCGTTAATCTTCTTTCCGTTACTGTCTACCCGGAGCGAAACGATGTGGATATGTTCCCGCCCGATATCCTCGTGCTTAAAAATCAGATAAGGCTGATTCCCATATCCGAGCCGTTGCATATACTCGTGTCCGATATCCGCGAGTTGGTCGTCCGACAGACGGTCGTCGGGATGCGGATTGATGGAAACATGAAAGACCGGTTTCTCGGTACGGAAGTGTGCCGGAACAAACTGCATAAAATCGTTCATACACTCCGAAATGCTGAACGCTCCGTCGGCAGGTTCAAAGACCAGACGCGAGCCGAGCACTTTGCCTAATCCCTCGTCCACCTTTTCCTGATTGTAAGCCAGTGCCCCGTACAGATTGCTACCGATATTTATTTTTGCGACCATTGCTCTTTACACGCTTCCGATAAGGCCAAGACTTCCCGGCCGATCTCCGCCAAATCGACCGTCGCTTTCTCCAATTTATAGAGCAAGGCCAACGCTTTCTTCTCCGAAAAATGGCTGTGCAACTCCTTTACCACTTGGTTGTAATTCACCCCGACGGAGCGAAACTGCGCGTAAAAAGAGGAGAGCTTGGTCGCATATTCCATAATGGCACGGTCGTGTTTGATGACCCGGAACTCTTCCCCGAAGACACGGGCAGCGATAAAACGCGCTTTCGATTGCACTCCCGACTCCTCAAACAGTGTGAGGAAACGGGCATGTTCTTCAGCCGTAAAATTGACCGAGTAGCGGAAACGTGCCGGGTCGATTTTGGGATTTCTTCCGCCTTTGCCCCGTTTCGAGGGCTTACTTTTTTCTTCGTTCATACATTGGCCTTTTTAGTGGATAGACTGTCGTAAACGCATCCGTAACGATTCCCTAATCCCCCGAATTTCTTCTTTACAAGCAACCGACTTCGGAGGATATGCCCGTCCCCTTTCGGGGCAAGCGTTTTTTGCAGCAGAACTTGTTTCGTGCAGCAAAAAACACAGCTTGCTATTTGCTTCTCCGGCGCAAATAAATCTGTTCTCTGACCGGAACAGAGGTAAAGCCAAGGGAGAGTAAAAACAGTCCCGGATACGTTCGAATCTTTCATAACGCAAAGTTACGGAGCAAACCACTCTGCTCTCATATAGCAAGATATGCCTCTCGGTGCCGAATCGGAGCCACTTGCTTCCACCTACGAAAAAAGAGGCCATTCAAAGCAAAAGACCGGTTTATTTTGCGGAAAATCGGAACGTCGGGACATCCGGTCATATAACTATCCGGACCGGTAAACAGAAGGCTGTGCAGCCCTGTGTCTGCCTGTTTGGCCGTACCAACGGCTAAACGTTCCAACAGCCCAACGGGCAGACAGACAAACAGCCGGTCAAACGGATAGCTGCACGGACGCATAGACAGATATATCACTCATTCAATATAAAAATTATGCAAAAGAAGACATTAAACGTGGCTTTCAGCACTCAGAAAGGCGGAGCCGGAAAAACAACCCTGACTGTGCTGGTATCGTCCTACCTGCACTACGTAAAAGGCTACCATGTGGCCGTGATCGATTGCGACTTTCCCCAACACTCCATTGCTGAAATGCGTGAGCGAGACTTGAAAATGGTCATGGAAGACGAGCATTATAAATTGATGGCTTACGAGCAGTTTTCCGCTCTCGGGAAAAAGGCGTACGAAGTAATTGAAAGCAGCCCCGAAAACGCGATAACCGATGCGGAGGAGCTGACGGAAGCATTACACCCCGATTTCATCTTTTTCGACCTGCCCGGAACCATCAACAACCCGGCCGTAGTCAAAACCCTTTCTCGGATGGACTATATCATTGCCCCCATATCGGCAGACCGTGTCGTATTGGAGAGCACCCTGCAATACGCCATCACGGTCAACGATGCCCTGATCACTCCCGGAAGAGCGCAAATCAAAGGGTTGTACCTGCTTTGGAATCTGGTCGACGGACGGGAAAAGACCGAACTCTACGAGGTGTACGAAGATGTGATCGCCAAACTGGGCTTCTCGCTTTTCAAAACCTTCCTGCCCGACAGTAAGCGCTTCCGAAGGGAACAATCCGTCAGCCACAAAGCCCTGTTCCGCTCCACCCTCTTTCCTGCCGATAAAACCTTGATCAAAGGAAGTCATCTGGATGCCCTCATAGATGAAATGTTGAACACGCTCAAATAACCGATTATGGCAAAGAAGAAAGACATTAATCTAAGCGACTTGGATGCCAACTTCGTCATCTCCTCGTTCAAGAACAAAGAACGACGGAACAATCCGAGCGCCGTTCCCAAAGCTTTGGTGCCGGAGCAGGATGCGATAGAGGACGAAGAAGAGATCCGCATAGCCGTTGTGCCTGTGGAGGCTCCCCATGAAGAGCCGAAGCGGAAACGTGGCAAATTACCCGATTATGAAAGCCTGTTCATTCAGGAGGCAGGCATTACGGCACGTACCGGCAAATCGGTTTATATCCGCAGGGAGCATCACGAGAGAATCACAAGAATCGTACAGGTTATCGGCAAGAATCAGGTTTCCCTGTTCAGTTATATCGACCAAGTACTTACGCACCATTTTGCGATCTATCAAAATGAGATAAAGGAGCTGTACGAGAAGTACAATGAAAACATCTTCTAAGAAACGGATTATGGAAAAGATACTGACCGGGATAATCCTACTGTACGCTCTTTTTGTCGCCGTTTACCTTACTTGGTTACGAGCGGGTCGAATACGCAAAAAGCATATCATCGGGCAGAGCGGTTCTTATCCTGAAGACAAGAGATTGAAGAGCGACATCGTAGGGAAAAGCCGTTTCAAGTTAAGTTCTCCGATGCCACTCGCCGCCAACGCGAAGCCACTTGATTCCAGCTTGTCGGAACCCAGAAATGCGATAGAAAAAGCCGGTAATTTTGCCCTGCCGGATGAAGGAAAACCGATCGCGGAAGTTCCGCCGGACGAACTCGACGAAGTTTTCTCCGATACGCCTTCCGGTGAGGAAAACGAGCCGATGGAAATCGACTATCCGCTCGAATATGAAACGGCGCCTCCGGAAGACTTCGATGAAGAAGAAACGGAAGAGATGGAAGGCTTGGCCGGAGCAATGCTGGCAACGGGTGTTCGCTTTGAAAATTTGGGGAATGTGGTACGCACCCTAAACCGGACAGAGGACGCTACTCCCCGACAACGGCAAAAAGCGGGAGATACCCTGCTGGAGATACGCCGGAGCGATTTGTTCGAACAATTGATTTCGGGCAAACCCGATGCGAAACGAATGGTTACCGAGCTGATGGCGGAAAGCCTTGCCGCTTTCTATGAACGGAAAGACCGGGAGGCCGGGATATCCGGAGATCTAAAGAAAGTACCTGACGATTTCAACATCAGGGATTTTATATAAAGTATAAGACAAGAAGTGTAACAACGTAAAAAAGAAGCGATGAAAGAAAAAGAGTACGGCTGACAAGGAGGTTTGCCACTAAAAATACTAAGTAACCTCATTTATTTATCCGGTATCGGGACCATCCATCCCGGTACCTCTTAACAATTTCTCAATATGACCAAGAAAAAAGTATTTCTTTCGGTAGCGTTTCTTTGGGCTACCGTTTATGGTGCCTTTGCACAGGGCAATGGTGTCGGGGGGATTACCGAAGCCACCAACATGGTAACCTCCTATTTTGATCCCGCGACCAAACTCATTTATGCGATCGGCGCGGTTGTGGGTTTGATCGGTGGAGTCAAAGTCTATTCGAAGTTCAGCAGCGGAGACCCCGACACTTCAAAGACTGCCGCCTCGTGGTTCGGTGCCTGTATCTTCTTAATCGTGGCTGCTACCATCCTGCGCTCTTTCTTCCTTTAACCGGTAGCCTAAACAGAGAATGATGGAATATACGATTAACAAAGGAATAGGCAAGAGTGTAGAATTTCAAGGCCTCAAAGCCCAATACCTGTTCATTTTTGCGGGCGGACTGCTTGCCCTCTTTGTGCTCTTTGTCGTCATGTATATGGCGGGGATCAACCAGTGGGTCTGCATCGGTTTCGGAATCGGCTCGGCATCTGTTCTGGTCGGGATGACCTTTAAGCTGAACGAACGGTATGGAGAATACGGATTGATGAAACGGTTGGCCAAACGGCAACATCCCCGTTTCCTGATCAACCGCAAAGCGCCCCACCGCCTGTTCCGGAGTAAGAGAAAGGAGGTTGTCCATGCGTAATACCTTGAAAGCCTCTACGATTGAAAGCAAATTCCCGTTACTGGCCGTAGAACACGATTGTATTATTTCCAAAGATGCGGATATTACCGTCGCTTTTCAGGTCGAACTGCCGGAACTTTTTACCGTCACTCGTGCGGAGTACGAAGCCATTCACGCCTCTTGGACAAAGGCGGTCAAAGTTCTGCCGGATTATTCTGTCGTACACAAACAAGACTGGTTTGTGCGGGAAACTTACCAGTCTGATACAGCTCAAGAGGATATGAGTTTTCTCTCCCGAAGTTTTGAAAAACATTTCAATGAGCGTCCGTTTCTGAATTACTCCTGTTTCCTGTTCCTGACAAAAACGACGAAAGAGCGGATGCGAATGCAGAGTAGCTTTTCTTCGCTTTGCTGTGGGAATATCGTTCCCAAAGAGGTCAATAAGGAAACCGGTATAAAGTTTTTGGAAGCGGTCGGGCAGTTTGAGCGGATTATGAACGATAGCGGATTTATCCGTCTTATCCGGATCACCTCGGATGAGATTACCGGAACAAATGAGCAGCCGGGATTGATTGAAAAATATTTTTCTCTGTCGCTCAATGGTAGCGCTTGTCTGGAAGATATGGAGCTGGGCACGGATAGTCTGCGGATAGGCAGTAAGCATGTTTGCCTACACACTCTTTCGGATACGGATGATCTGCCGGGACGTATCGGAACGGACATGCGCTACGAAAAACTGTCGACCGACCGGAGCGATTGCAGGCTTTCGTTTGCCTCTCCTGTCGGCTTGTTGCTCTCCTGCGACCATCTTTACAATCAGTACCTGTTTATCGAAGACAGCGCAGAGAACTTGCGAAGGTTTGAGAAGAATGCACGGAATATGCAGTCGCTCTCGCGTTATTCCAGAGGCAACCAGATAAACAAGGAGTGGATCGATAAGTACCTGAACGAAGCACACTCTTTCGGGTTGACTTCGATACGGGCACATTTCAACGTGATGGCGTGGAGCGACGATCCGGACGAGCTGAAGCATATCCGCAACGATGTGGGCAGCCAGCTTGCCTTGATGGAATGCAAACCCCGCCATAATACGGTAGATGTCGCCACACTCTATTGGGCAGGTATGCCGGGCAACAGTGGCGACTTCCCTGCCGAAGAATCGTTCTACACTTTTATCGAACCGGCTCTCTGCTTCTTTACCGAGGAGACGAACTACCGCAGTTCACCCAGTCCATTCGGTATCAAAATGGCAGACCGCATCAGCGGGAAACCGCTCCATGTGGACATCTCCGACCTACCCATGAAAAAGGGAGTCATTACGAACCGGAATAAGTTTATTCTTGGGCCAAGCGGAAGCGGCAAATCGTTTTTTACGAACCATATGTGCCGCCAGTATTACGAGCAGGGAACACACATTGTCCTTGTGGATACGGGAAATTCCTATCAGGGATTGTGCAACCTGATTCACCGTAAGACAGACGGCCGGGACGGAATCTATTTTACCTATACGGAAGAAAATCCGATTGCCTTTAATCCCTTTTATACGGATGACCATGTTTTCGACATCGAAAAGCGGGAAAGTATCAAAACGTTGATTCTGACTTTATGGAAGCGGGATAACGAAGCGCCGACACGGGCGGAAGAAGTTGCCCTTTCCAATGCCGTCAGCCTGTATATCGACAAGCTGAAAGAGGATAGCCGTATGACATCGTCTTTCAACACCTTCTATGAATTTGTCCGGGATGAATACAGCGGAGTCTTGGAGACGAAGAAAGTACGGGAAAAGGATTTCGACATCGCCAATTTTCTCAACGTGCTGGAACCGTACTACAGAGGTGGGGAATATGACTTCCTGCTAAATTCCGACCGGCAACTCGATTTGTTATCCAAACGCTTCATCGTCTTTGAAATCGATGCGATCAAAGATCATAAAATCCTCTTTCCGGTGGTTACCATTATCATCATGGAAGTATTCATCAACAAGATGCGCCGTTTACAGGGGATTCGCAAGATGATCCTTATCGAGGAGGCGTGGAAAGCGATTGCCAAAGAAGGGATGGCTGAGTACATCAAGTACCTGTTTAAGACCGTCCGCAAGTTTTTCGGTGAAGCTATCGTAGTGACGCAGGAGGTTGATGACATCATCGCTTCGCCCATTGTCAAGGAGAGTATCATTAACAACAGTGACTGTAAAATCCTGCTTGACCAGCGCAAATACATGAACAAGTTCGACAGCATTCAGGCTTTACTCGGCCTGACGGATAAGGAGAAGTCGCAGATTCTTTCCATCAATATGTCGAATGTGCCCAGCCGTAAATACAAGGAAGTGTGGTTTGGGCTGGGCGGTGTACAATCGGCGGTTTATGCCACTGAGGTTAGTTTGGAAGAGTATTACACGTACACGACCGAAGAGTCTGAAAAACTGGAATTGTTGCGTCTGACCGAACAGTTGGACGGTAATATGGAGTTGGCGATTAAACAGATGGCCGAAAGAGAACGGCAAGGCAGGGAAAACCTGTAAACTTCCCTTTATTAGAAACTATTCATTATCAATTATTAAAAATCAAAGAACATGAAACGAATTATTTTATCGTGTCTGGTAGCGGCTCTTTCCGTGTGTTCCTATCAGGCCAAAGCACAGTGGGTGGTAACCGACCCGACCAATTTGGTACAAAACATCATCAGCGCCGTGCAGGGAACTTCTACGGCAGCGAATATGATTAAAAACCTGAATGAAAGCATTAAAATCTACAAACAGGGAAAAGAGTATTACGACGCGCTGAAGTCCGTACACAACCTGATTAAAGATGCCCGCAAGGTGAAGCTGACCATCGAAATGGTGAGCGAAATTACGGATATCTACGTGAACGGATTCAACAAGATGGTAAGCGACCCGAATTTTTCTCCCGATGAATTGACGGCGATCTCTACCGGATATGCCAAACTGTTGGCAGAAGGAGGCGCTTTGGTTTCGGACTTGAAAAACATCGTAACCAAGGGCAATGGGCTATCGCTGTCCGACAAGGAGCGGATGGATGCCATCGATCAGATATACAACAAGATGTTGGAGTACCGCAACCTGACGAAGTACTATACCCGGAAAAGTATCTCGGTATCATACATCCGGGCCAAAGAGAAAAACGATATGAAACGGGTATTGGCGTTATATGGCAGTCCTTCCGAGCGTTACTGGTAACTCAAAAAAGAGAAGAAGACATGAACTTTGATAATCTGCATCAGCTTCTTGCCAATCTCTATCAGGAGATGTTGCCGCTTTGCTCCGACATGATCGGCGTAGCCAAAGGCTTAGCCGGTCTCGGAGCTTTGTTCTATGTGGCCTACAGAGTTTGGCAGGCACTCGCGCGTGCCGAACCCATCGACGTGTTTCCTTTGCTGCGTCCGTTCGCGATCGGTCTGTGTATCCTGTTTTTCCCGACACTTGTTTTGGGAAGCATTCATGCCGTCATGAGTCCCATCGTCAAAGGATCGCATACCGTCATGGAGAGCCAGATAACCGATGTGCAGGCATTGCAACAACAGAAAGACCAGCTCCATTACGAAGCCCGGTTGCGGAAAGGTAAAGCGTGGCTGGTCGATGACGAAGCCTATGACCAGAAGATGAAAGACTTGGGTATCATGGATACTCCCGAAATCATCGGCATGTGGGGAGAAAGGCTTTGGTACGACATCAAGACGTGGTTTCGGGAGGTTGTCAGAGACTTTTTCGAACTGCTTTTCCATGCCGCAGCCTTGAGTATCGACACGATACGCACCTTTTTTCTCATCGTACTGTCCATATTGGGGCCGATTGCCTTTGCTTTTTCCGTTTACGACGGATTTCAGGCGACACTCACCCAGTGGTTGGCACGCTACATCGGGGTCTATCTCTGGTTACCCGTGGCCGACCTTTTTTCGGCAGTCCTGTCGAAGATTCAGGCCTTGATGCTGCAACAGGATATTGCCCTGCTGCAAGACCCCAATTACGTTCCCGACGGATCGAACGGCATTTACATCGTTTTTCTGATTATCGGAATCGTCGGCTACTTTACGATCCCGACAGTTGCCGGTTGGATTATCCATTCCGGAGGGGCCGGAGCATACGGCAGCGCGGTAAACAAAACGGCAGGCAAGGCCGGAGGGGTGGCAAGCGGAGTCGCGGGAGCCACACTCGGAAATGTAGGAGGCCGGTTGCTCGGTAAGTAAAATCAAAAACAAAAACTATGGAGTTCAGAAGTTTAAAGAATATCGAAACAAGTTTCAGACAAATACGGATGATGGTCTTTGTGTTTGTCCTTTTATGTGCCGGAATTACCGGGTATTCGGTTTGGAGTTCCTACTCTTTTGCCGAAGCCCAGCGGCAGAAAATCTATGTATTGGATGAAGGCAAGTCACTTATGTTGGCGCTTTCGCAGGATTTGGCACAGAACCGTCCGGTAGAAGCCCGTGAGCATGTCAAACGTTTTCACGAACTGTTCTTCACCCTTTCACCCGACAGAAACGCCATCGAATCGAACATCAACCGGGCTCTCTTTCTGGTCGACAAGAGCGCTTTCCGCTACTATCAGGATATGCAGGAGAAAGGGTATTACAACCGGATTGTGGCCGGCAATATCCATCAGATGATCCGGGTCGATTCGGTTGCATGCAACTTCGACACTTATCCCTACAGGACAACGGTCTATGCCACACAGAAGATTATCCGGGCAAGCAACGTAACGGAGCGAAGCCTCGTTACCCGTTGCGACCTGCATAACTCCGTCCGTAGCGACAATAACCCGCACGGGTTCATGATGGAACGTTTCGAAATCATCGCGAACAGGGATATACGAACCATAGACCGGTAAGCCATGATAAGAAACAGCATCGAAATCCTGAAAAAACGGATGGAACGGTATGTGCGCTCTCGATTGGAACAGATGTCTCCCCAAAGCCGGATAAGGACGGTACTTCTTCTGCTTGTCCTCTTCGGTACGCTGGCGTTCTACATGACCGTTTCTTCTCTTTATGAGATGGGAAAAGGCAAGCGGAATATATCGATAGAGCGCATCAGGTATCTGAAACCGGAATCGCAAACAGACAGTATAAAAACAATTAAACTCATTCCACGATGAATAAAGAACATGAAGGCAACGACCCGAAAGCGGAAGTTGTCGAGAAGCAAAAGATGAAGGCGGATAAGCCCGGAAAGGAGCTTACTCCGCAAGAGATTCAGAAGCGGAAAAAGATGTTGGTTTACCCGCTCTTTTTCCTGATTTTTGCCGGAGCGATGTGGCTCATTTTTGCTCCTTCCGGCAACAAAGAGAACACGCAGTCCGACGGGTTCAATCCCGAACTGCCTATCCCGAAAGATGAAGCCATTGTCGGGGATAAGCGGGAAGCTTACGAACGGGAAGCCATGCAAAGCAAGCAGCAGGAAAAGATGCGTACGCTGCAATACTTTTCGCTCCTTACGGAAGATGAACACGGCGATTATGTGGCGGATGCCCGTGTAACGGAAGCGAACAACGCATCCGGCTATACGGAGGGTCGCAATCCCCGTAATGGCGAAGGCCTCCGCTCTTCGGCACACGCTTATCAGGACATCAACCGTCAATTAAGCAGCTGGTACGACCAACCCGCAGAAGAAACGGACGAGCAGACACAGCTCGCCTTGGAGTATCGTGTTCAGGAGTTAGAAAGGCAATTGGAAGAAAAATCTTCCACCGATCAACAACTTGACTTGATAGAGAAATCGTATGCGATTGCGGCAAAATATATGTCCGCTACGCCTGCTCAGTCGGTAACTTCCGATGCACAGGCGGCACAGCCTGCCGAAGTTGCAGGAAGTGCAGGCAATTTAAGAGAGAAAATTATCCCCAAACCGGTATCGCAGGTGCAACGGAATGTGGTCTCTCTTTTATCTGCCCCGATGGAAACCTATGATTTTATGGAACAGTACGGCAAACCCCGCAACATGGGATTTATTACGGCTGCCGGCAACGAAGCGATAACGGATAAAAACAGCATCCGCGCTTCGGTCTATCGCACCGTAACCCTGTCCAACGGCAAAGAGTTACAACTGCGTTTGCTGGAGCCGATGAGAGCCGGACAGTTCCTGATACCGGCCAATACGATCCTTGTCGGGAGCGCCAAACTCGGAGGCGAACGCCTGCATATCACCGTTACGTCCATCCGGTATGTCGATAATGTAATCCCGGTCGAACTGGAGGTGTACGACATCGATGGAGTGCAAGGCATTTTTGTTCCCAACTCGACCGAAATCAATGCGGCCAAAGAGATTGCCGCCAACATGGGAGCCTCTACGGGGAGCAACATTACCATCGGGGGAAATGTGGGTTCGCAACTGGCTGCCGATTTGGGACGAAACGCCATGCAGGGCATTTCGCAATACATCGGCAAGAAGATGCGGGAGGTCAAAGTTACCCTGAAAGCGGGATACCGGGTTTTGCTACTCCCCAAGACGTAACACAGGGACACACGTTCGCCACTAAAAATCCAACAAATACTCAATAAACAATCATTAAAAATCAATCCAATTCGTATGAAATCAATTCTTTGGGTATGCGCTCTTATCGGGTGCATCATGACGGCGCAAGCACAGCAAGCCGACACGCTTTCTTCTCCTTCCAAAGGAGATTATTTTGAAGGGCTGACACGCCCGCTCACCTTTAACCGGATGATACCGCCGTATGCGCTGGAGGTTACGTTCTCCAAAACCGTGCATATCATCTTCCCGGCAGCGATTCGCTACGTAGATTTGGGTTCCGCCGATTTGTTGGCCGCCAAAGCCGACGGGGCGGAAAACGTACTGCGGGTGAAGGCCGCGCTTCGGGATTTTTCCCGTGAGAGTAATCTGGCGGTGATTACCGAAGACGGAGCCTATTACACGTTCAACGTGAAGTATGCCGACGAACCGGTCAAGTTAAGCATCGAGATGGCCGACTTTATCCGTGATGGCGAAGCGGTGAACCGCCCGAACAATGCGATGGATATTTACCTGAAGGAGTTGGGTAGCGAATCGCCCTTGCTCGTCAGGTTGATTATGCAATCCATTTACAAGAACAACAGGCGTGAGATAAAACATATCGGGAGTAAACGCTTTGGTATCCAATTTACATTGAAAGGAATTTACACGCACAACGGATTGCTCTATTTCCATACGCAACTGAAAAATGCCTCCCATGTGCCATTCGATGTAGATTACATCACGTTCAAAATCATCGACAAAAAGGTTGCCAAGCGCACCGCTATTCAGGAACAGGTCATTACCCCGCTCAGGGCGTATAACCATCTGATGTGTGCCGGAGGAAAGAAAACGGAGCGAACCGTTTTTACACTGCCGAAGTTTACTATTCCCGACGATAAGCATCTTGTGGTCGAGTTGCACGAAAAAGACGGTGGACGCCATCAGTCGTTTACCGTAGAGAATGCCGATCTTGTGAGAGCCCGTGTAATCAGTGAACTAAAAGTGAAGTAAGTCTATGAAACAGTTGGTATTTATGTTCTCAGTTCTGTGGACGTTGTTTTCCACGAATCAGGCTTACGCCCAGCGCTGCCTGCTCGGTATGCAGGGCATACGGATAACGGGAGGAATGGTAGACGGTATGCATCGTCCGGATAGCAGGAATAAGTTGGGATATTCTTTCGGACTGTCGATGTCCACATATTCTAAAGGTGGCCATCAGTGGGTCTTTGGCGCAGAGTACCTGAACAAGTATTATCCGTACAGAGCGAATCGAATCCCCGTCAGCCAGTTCACAGGAGAAGGCGGTTACTACCTGAATTTTCTTTCTACGCCCGGTAAGACGCTGCTGTTTTCGCTCGGAGCATCCGCTCTTGCCGGATACGAAACAAGCAATTGGGGTGAAAAGACGCTTTTCGACGGGGCTACTCTTCGGAACAAAGACGGCTTTGTCTATGGCGGGGCACTCACCCTTGAAATGGAGACGTATTTGTCCGACCGTATCGTGCTGCTTCTGACTGCCCGCGAACGGATGCTGTGGGGCACATCTACCGGACGGTTTCATGCGCAATTCGGAGCAAAACTGAAATGGATGATACACTAAAAAGAGAAAGGAGGATACAATGAAACGAAATATATTAAACGCAATTTGGGTGACGGGGCTGCTTGCCCTCGCCGTGTTTTGCCTGTCTGCTTGTAATTACGAGTTGGATATTCAGCAGGCGTACCCGTTCACCGTCGAAACGATGCCGGTTCCCAAACAAATCAAACAGGGTGAAACCGTGGAAGTGCGCTGTACCCTCGTTTCGGAAGGCAATTTTTCCGGAACGCGCTATACAATGCGGTTTTTTCAAACGGAGGGGAAAGGCGTTTTGCGGATCGGACGTGGGGTTGCTCTCAAACCCAATGACCGTTATCCGGTGGGTAAAGGAGACTTCCGCCTCTACTATACCTCACGAAGCAAAGAGCGGCAGTCGCTCGAAATCGTCTTCGAGGACAATCATGGACAATCGCAAACAATCGTTCTGAAATTCAATCACAAAGAATCGGACGAGGATAAAGAGCGAGAAGCCGGTTACCGCACCTGACCGCTCCAATAATTCCTTTTTTGTTCTTAATCAATCGAAGGCGCCCGTCCGAGAGGATAGGCGCTTTCCGTTTTCCGTTTTTCAGATCGACCACAATTCATTTGATGCCCAACCGGAAGGAAATCCCATAGCCGCCAAATCTACGGTTGGATATTCATCACACAGTGCTTTCAAGTTCGAAGTAAAACGGTTATTCGGATTTATCGAAATCAAAATATACCTGATCATGGCTAATTTATAATATGTACGGCCGGTGTCGACGCCAGCCGTATCAATCCATGGATAAACGGGACGTCCCAGTATTTTGGGTTTGTTGGGAAGTAACCGATTCCATAAGCGGTTATGATGACAACAAATATTGCGAATTCCGGAGAGGCTTTGCAACCATGAAGAAAAAACGTCGGGAGGCAATCCGAAATCTTTAGCAATCGTTTTTTTCAGAGATTTCTTCCCAATATTCATATAAAGGTTTGATAGAACTCCTAACGGTAAAACTTCAACGAGCATCCATACCGGCCGGTTATCATCGGTATAACTCTCTTTGAAATGTTCGATGAAATCTTCTTTTGATGAATCCCATTCTTTCAGAATAAGCTCTTTGCTCTTTTCAAAACGTTTTTTATCACTAAAAAAGCGTTCCTCTAGAAACCATGACACACTTCCGAGTCCTTCTACTCCATTACGAACAATAGATGCGCGGACGGCTATTTCGATTTTTTCAATTTGAGAAAAGATCAATAAACGGAGTTTGCGGTCAAATCGATACATATTAAGCGCATCGGTGAATGATGTTCCATTTTTGTATCTATGATCCGTTTTAGGCTCTTTTAATAAAGGGTAGAAATAAGCACTCAACCTGAAATAACCGATAGAACGTAAATATTTTTCGGCTTTTGCTTCATCCTTTAAGAGTAATCCACGACTTTTTAACCGTTTGATTTGCTCATGAACCGATAAAGGAGGCTTGGCATAAGGTTTCTTTATCATAGGACTGTAAAAATAAAACGACCTGCCCATTTGAGCATCGCAATGAGAGGCTTGGCAGGTTCTACACAGCGCAAAGATATGTTTTTTCTCTATAAACAACAAATTGTTTCGAAAATATTTTTCGGCAGGGAAAAAGATCATTTATTCGTTGCCTCTGCCGAAACGCTTATCTACCTCTTCGCTGATGGCTCTGCGAAAGCTCAGAGGATCGGCGATGTAACGATAGGTATTGGTAGCGCCTCCGGTAGTTACGACCACCGTTCCGAAGTTGAAAATTCGTCCCCAGAACGATTCTCCGAAAGCGATGGCCTCGGCTTTGTTCAGTTGCAATTCGACAACGCTGCGACGAATCAAGCCTAATTTGAAAATCACCCGTTTGTTGGTTACGACGTATTCGGCATAGCGCCGGCCAAGGTAGTTGTTGATAATCCCCCATAGGGCTATAGCGATCAGCACATAACCCGGAATCTTGATGTAGAGTGATGAAAAGGATATCAACAGAAGTCCGAACAACAGGAATTTCATCGGATAAACAAAAAACCACCAATGCACTTGGGCTTTGTATGTAACAGTTTCACCCGTCAGCAATGTTTTGTCTATGTAGCTCATAACTAATTACAAGTTTACCGTATCAATGAACTTATAGCGTCCAAAGATACGGGTTCGGTACGTTTTTACCCAATGAATTGTAATGTTTCTTTATCTATTCTCTTCTTTTCGTCGCAACGACCCGGGCGACCATCTGCCATGTTCCGTTTTCATTTTGTTGCTCTTTGCGCCAATGAAAAGCGGTGGCAGTCATATCGGAAAAAACATATCTCATTCTGCCGGTCGTGTTTTCGGTCAATACGATGTCATCCCCCGTTTTACGGGCTGTCAACCGGATGGCTTCGCCCGTACAACCGTAGAAAATATCCCATGCCGAAGTCTTCGGGTTGAAAATGCGGAGTGTGGTTCCGTATTCGGCATCCGGCTGTTTGTTTATCAACCTCTCGGAACGCGACGGGACGATGAACAAGTCCTGAATGGCAGTCCCGTCCAAAACCCAAGAGAATATCCATTCGCCTTTTACCCGTCTGGGTGTTGCGTCGTACAAACGGTCTGTCCATTCGATCTCCCATTCTCCCACCAAAGAACCGAAGAAATCGAGCTCTTCGGGGATTCGTTCACTTCTTTTTTCGCTGCAGAGAGCAGTGCTAAATTCTTTTATCAGATTCATTTCGATAATGATTTGGAGGCAATCGGAGTAGGTCAAGTATTCATTTATGCCCGATAACACAGATACGATTGCCCTGCGTAAATACGGAGGTCTGTGTAAACCCTGCTTTCGTCATGTTCTCAACGATTTCGTCCGGGGTATAAATTTTCATATCCAAGAGTGAAATCCATCGCTCGTTTCCTGCCTCGGAAGCCATTTCGTTGCAGACGGCAAACCTGCCGCCCGGCTTGAGCACACGCCTTACTTCTTTGAAATCTTCGACGATGTCCGGCCAGAAATAGATGGTTTCAAAAGCTGTTGCAAGATCGAAAGTCGCAGATTCATAAGGAAGGGATGAGACCAAGGCCTTCATGATTTCCGCCCGGCCGTCTCGGACAGCTTTCCTGTTCCTGGCAACGGATTTTGCCACGCTCTGCGCCGAGTAGTCCGCTCCGCATACTTTTCCTTTCGTCCTTGTCAGAAAGTTGGCGATGTTTTGCCCGCCGCCGCAACCGATGTCGAGAATATCCTCCTCACCGGACGGTCGGATACATTCGTCGATGCACCAGAGAGCCATTTTATTATGGCCGTAGTTCATCCCCGCAAGCATCATTTTTCCCCAGAAATTGTTTTCAGGTCTGCGGCAATTGCTTATGAACTTCTTGAACAGTCTCATCTTCTATTCAGCAGCTAAAAGAACAAGAAATAACGAGGAGTCTTGGCCTTGTATTCCCGGTATTCCTCTCCGTAGGTCTCCTCACAATAGCGTTCTTCTCCCAATATGAGGAAATGCGTGGCAATGATGAAGGGTATCATGACGAGTAGCATCCACAACGAGGCGGAAGCGATACAAACGCCGAACATTCCCGTAAAAAAGAAAAAGTACATCGGATTGCGCGACCAACGATAGACTCCTCCTTTGATGGTCTTTCCGGCAGGAGTTGCCACATAGTTGTGAAAAGCCCGGACAAAGAGCACCAGCGAAAGCACGTAAACCGCCATTCCCGCAAGAAACCATGCCGTACCGAACTTGAACGGGACGAAAACGGAAAGCACCAATATGGCAATTTGCAGGATTGTACTGACAGAGGCGTTCGCCTTGTCTTTGGCCGTGTACCACGAGGTGTCCACCGCACGCTTTCCTCCCTCACGGAAGATTGCCATATATATAAACTGTATCAGCACCATGCCGAACGAAGGTATCCATGCGTTCAGCCATCCGGCTTGCAACGTTGTGAAAAATGAAAAATCACTCATAGTCATCGGGGATGATATTGTTTTTTAATGTGATCAGCGATACGGCAAAAATCAGGGTATACACCAGATTGTTCCATCCGCCCGCTATCAACAGAAGAAACGGTTGCGGCAGCGTTTTCCAAAGGAAATTGAACCAGATGGTGATCAACGGTGTTGCGAAAACTATCCAACGAGGAAAAGAAGTCTGCTTTTGCAGCACCAATACAGAAAAGAGCAACCATCCGATTCCCATTAAGAAAAAAGAAAAACCGCCCAACCAGCCGGCATAGGAGAGAAAATGGTCGATGATTTCGGGATGTCCCTGCGACGATACGATGCCGAAAGCCGGGAAGAAGGCATGATAAGCACCTCCGACAATTATACTTACGGATAGGGAAGCAAGCATCCAGCAGGCTGTTTTTCGTCGCGCTTTCTTAACCCTGAGAAACAAATGGTAGAATCCGATGATGTACAGAACCGCCGCCAACGGGCCTATTATCCCTCCGGCAATGAGACGCTCCAAGGGCACTGTGCCCATAGAAAGCAGCAGATCTTTTTCCCGATCGGGAATGGGTTGTGTCGTAAAATACAGCAACATGTCGCCGGTATACATCAGTAGGCTACCTGCCACTCCCACATACCCTGTCAATCTGAGTTTTTTATCCATACCTTTTTCTTATTATTTGAGTTTACAAAAATATACAAGTAGAATATCGTTTGCAATCGCCAATAGTGGCTATTTTCACAGTCCGGAATCCCTATTTCTTAGGGTTTGTCGATTCGTCAGTAACCGGCAAATCACCGTTAATTTTCTTTTTCAATCGGTCTTTTTGCTACTTTTTGTACCGCTTCAGGCTCACCGACAAAAAGTAGCGGGCGACAAAAATGCCGCCCGCTGTTCTTCTTTACTTCAACTGCACTATCTCACCTATCCGCTTTTCAGGATGGATGTCGAATGCCCAATTTACCTCTTCATCGGGCAAGGTGCTGTAGATGTTCCTTCCCATTACGAGTCCGCAATCTTGCAGGACTTTTTGCCGTGCTTCCTCTCTGCTCTCGGCAAGCACTTCAAACACACCTTCAAAGATATATTGTGTCCGTATTCTGTAAATTTGCTTCTTCATATCCTTAAAATTCAACCTTTAATAATCTGTTTGGCATCGGCTCACCATTGGACGGTCTGCGATGTGTAAGCCAAAAGTGATGTGCGCCGTAACCATAGGCGAAGAATTCGTCAAGTTTTGTTTCTTCGGCTATCTGCCTTATAGAGGTTCTCAATTCCTCCTCATTGGCGGATAGGGCTACGGCGTTGATAACTCTTATAAGGATGTGAGGTATCTCATCCGCCCAATTACATACGATGCTTTCTATTTCTGCTTTCATATCTGTTGCGTTTGGTAGGGCAGAGCAAGCCCTGCCCCTTGTTATTTAATTCAATCCGAAATAATGGATTAATCGTTCTTCCTGCGACTTCGGGAATATCCACCCTGCCGACTTCTTGCCGTTATGTGTCAATCGGCTGTTGAAGCGTCCGCCCATTGCTTTAAGCTCCTCTTTGATTGCCCGTGTTTCCCCGAAAACGGCTACGGCTTTTTCGGAATACTCTACAAGCGTGTAATTCCCATCTGTTTGCTCAGACTGTTTGTCGGGATGTGTCGCTATGGCATTGCCAAGCCGTATGTTTTCTTCTTTCCCTGCCGTGTAAGCTAAATCCTTAATTGTCTGCTCCCGACTGTACACGGGTATTTTCTCGATTATCCAACCGCTGTATTTGCTTCTACCCAGATAGTATCCTGCTCCCATCGAATATTTTTCCCGATGCTCGTATTTTTCGTTCTTTTCGCTCAAATAGGCAGTCCCTTCAAAGTGGGATGCGTATTTCCTCATTTCGGAGAACAGGTCTCTTTTATGTTTGGAAAAGCCTAAAATAACGGTTCGAATGATGCGACTTGCGTGATAATCCGTATATGGATCACTCTCATCCTGCATCTGACGTGCTACGATAACCGCCTGTGCATCTTCGGGGAAAATCCGTATTAAACGTTCTCTCCCGACTTGTTCGACTTTCTCGGCTCGTATTCGTTCCCGTTGGGCTTCTTCATCTTCTGCCTGTTTCTTTTGCTGTGCTTCCTGAAGGAGCATCGCCACTTCGAAGCTGTCCATAAACTGCGGATTTTCGCTGTCGTAATAAAAGCCGATGCCGAATTTCTCTTTCAAGGGTCTGATGATGTTTGCTGTATTAAACTCTTTCGTTCGGAGGTTAATCAACTTGTAGGTAATACCCCAATCGTTTTTGGATACTTCGTAAACAACATATTTGTCGCAACTGTATCCCTCCATTTGGATAATCTGATTTACTTCCACTACCTGCTCGGCTCTGTCAATCTGCTTGTTTGCACCTAATAAAAATACTTTGTTCATAATTTTGAATTTTATAAAGTTATAGAAATGTCAGTAGGGCGAGAAGAACGAGAATAACGGTGAGCAACCCCACCAACAAGGAGATAATACCCCGAAGAATATGTATCAGTAGATACCAGTCCGCCAACACCCAGAGAAAGCCTGTACCCCAAACGAAGTACCCCAAAACTACAAGAGTGATTTTCCCTGCTGATTTTATGCTAATTGGAAGGTAGGCTGTCGTTCGATGTTTCCTGTTTTTTTCGATGCTTCTCATAACCTCTGACTTTTTTTTTATGCCGTATCGGAGCCGGTAAGGAGTGTCGAGTTTCAGGTGCAATGAGAAAGTAGTGTTCAGCCGTCGTCCAGTTTTTGACGAATAAATACGCTCGCCCGAAGCATGAGGGAAAGAGGAAGATTTTTCGTTCAAACCGTAAGGCTTGAACTTGCGACGGCGTTAAGAACACGAAAATACTTTCGCAACTGAATCCGACACGTCCTACCGCTTTCCGGATGCTTTGTCTTAGAGAGGAAGAGGTTATATTCGAGGGAAGCAGAGAAAAAAGGATATAGGATATCAGGACTATCGGATTTTGAATAAACAGTAGTCTTCTTCGTTTCTAAGAATAGACTTTATAGCATGGTATAAACGAAATGAAGAATTGAAAAAACGATTTTTCATGGTTTTTGCTTACAAATACAGTATCTTTGTAGGAGAAATATAGAAGTATGTATTGCGGAAATATTTTCCTGCAATTCATGATATATAACATAACGTTCGCTGAACGTCTCATCACGAAAACTGGCACTTTTCAACTAAAAGAAGAGACCGATGCGCAATGTTCATGCTATACACAAGTATGGCGTGGGCTTGCCTGTCTTCTTCTTTGGGTATGCCAGTACCTCGTGGTGGAGCAGCGTGAGTTCCACGCTTCTTTTTTTGGAGGTTAGCGAATGTTCTTTGACAGGAAAAATGGCAATAAATTGAGACATGAAAAAGATTAAATTGTACATTGCTGTTTCTGCGGATGGATATATCGCACCTCCCGACGGAGACTTGAGTTGGCTTGTCAATCACCCGATGCCATCGAAGGAAGAACATCAAGATTTCTTAAACTCGGTGGATACCGTTCTTTTAGACGGTAATATGTACAGTAATCTTGTTTGTATGGATATTCTATGGCCATACAAAGGCAAAGAGGTATATGTCGTTTCTCCTCATCCGGTCTTAGCAAAGTATGAAGTAAAATTCATCACGGAAAAGGTTTCGGAGACGATTGCTGACCTCAAAAGAGCGAGAGGGAAGGACATTTGGCTTGCCGGAGGCGCCGACCTCATTTCCTTATTACGTGACAATGGCTTGATTGACGAAATGATAATCATTTACACGCCTGAAGTCTTTGATAAGGGAATTGCTTTATTCTCAGAAGACCCCGAAAAATCAGCTTGGAAGTTGGTAGAAAGCATTTCGTACAACGACATAGCTGTTAGAAAAGATACACTTAGCCAAGAATAAGACTTAACTGAGTCAACTTTAAACAGGGATTGTAATAACAGCAGTCAACTAAAATCAGGATAATACATAGGGAAACATTTTAGTGCAAGGTGCAAGCATCTATATATAGATAGACTTGCACCTTGCACTAAGGTCAAATGATTTTATATTAAGAATATTTGTAGTTTCTAAAAAATGTAGTATTTTTGAACCTGAATTTTATGCGGACAGATGAACGCCAATTGCGGCAAACGCTGCCAATAGGTAAAAAACAAGTCAATTTATCCCATCTTGTATCCCGTAGTGATCTTTGAAAAAACAAATCACTGAATAATAGCGGATCAGATTGAATGGTTCAAAAACCGTACGCACCGCAATAAATATTGAAAATCAATAATTTATAAAACAATACCCAATTTTACACCCTATATGTAAAGTTGGGTATTGTTTTTTATAAGATTCAAATAGCAGAAAGCGGAAGTGTCAAAGAAAAATACTACCAAGAGAGAAGCGGAAGAAGAGGAGGTGATGACGGATAGGATGAAGGTTGCCGAAGAGACACAACCGATGCCCGAAGAAACAGGGCCGCTTGCCGAAAAAGCAAGCTCGCTTGTAGAAGAAGACGGGGATTTTCAGGCGGCAGCTTCCCCTGCCACTACTACGGAAGTGTCCGAAGCTTGCGCGGCGACTCCGGACAAACTTGTAGCCGACTGCTTGCCGACTGCGAGCTGACTCGCAGTCGGCAAGCAGCCCGAAAAGAGGCAAAAAGCGAGATAACAAGCAGTTCCTTAGCGAGTTACCACACCTATCTCCCCTCGCGCGCGCGAGAGAAGAAGAGAATAGAGAAGAAGAGAATAGAAAATACCTCCTCCATATAATTCCTCCTCTTAAGGTGGAGGAGGTGGAGAAACGCCACACCGCATGAGCCATAACGTGAGGGCGCAACGGGTGCGAGGTGTGAGATTGCAGACGGTGAAGTGCGGGGCTACGGAAGCCGAAGTGCGGGCTTACGGGTGACAAAGTGCGGAGTTGCGGACGATGAAGTGTGGAGGGGATGAGGGACATGGATGAACTTATACGCCGGTTCGGGATAAGAACCTCTCCTTCTCTTGCACAGCATGACCTTGTCATATATCGGCATTGGTTTGTTCTTCATCTTTGCTTTCAATCCGTGTAGAAGATGTATCCCCCGTTGAAAGAGTTCCTCAAAAAGTTCCTGTTTGATATAGCCCCTGTCGACAAAAACCTTTCCGTACAGGACTTTTGTAAAAACAGGCCACACCCGTTTGTCCCTGTCATCCACGTTGGCCGGTGTGAGACAGAAAGTTATGAGTTCTCCCGTGTTATTGCAGAGAACATCAAACGAATCGGCTTACTCGGGCGACCATCGTTCTGACAAGACAAAGGGCTGAAAGCCGTATCGAATTTCTCCCAATCTATTTTGTCGGCCAATTTGTAGAGTGGGTACGATGGGGTCAGCATATCTGATTAACTGCTGAATAATGAAGGGGTATTATGGGACTTTTTTTATTATGAAAAAGGTTGTGTCAAAACGTTGGCACAACCTCACATTCTCAGACAGAGCGGCAAGCGAGACTCGAACTCGTGACCCTCAGCTTGGGAAGCTGATGCTCTACCAACTGAGCTACTGCCGCATTCTTTATATCTACTTAAGTGGCTGCAAAGGTAATAAAATCTTCCCGAAAGAAACAAGCATTTTCTTAAATATTTCGTGTTTCTAAATTATCTTCCCCTTAAGTTCCTATGTTTGTAATTGAAAAACAGGAACTAATATCATACAAGATAAAAAACGAGAGTATTCTCTATAAAACCTACTCCTATCTTTAAAAGGTTAATTCCATAATATCATGAGACATCCTTGCCTTTGCCATAAAAATCATATATATTTGCTCCATAAATCAAGCAGATGCAGCATTATGAAGCGAATCATACTAATCACCGGAGGGTCCCGTTCCGGTAAAAGCACGTATGCCGAGAAATTGGCACTCAGCCTTTCGCCCACCCCTGTGTATATTGCCACAGCACGCATTTGGGATGATGATTTTAGGGAAAGAGTGGAACAGCATCAGAAACGGCGGGGAGCGGAATGGATCAATATTGAAGAAGAGAAAGAACTCAGTCGCCACCGATTGGCTGAAAAGGTGGTTTTGATAGACTGCGTCACTCTATGGTGCACCAACTTCTTTTTTGATATGAATTCCGATACCGAGCAGGCGCTTGCCGCAGCTAAAGAGGAGTTCAACCGTTTCACCGAGCAAGAGGCTACTTTCATTTTCGTAACCAATGAGATTGGTATGGGTGGGGTTTCCGAGAACAAACTACAACAGAAGTTCACGGATATGCAGGGATGGATGAATCAATATATTGCCTCCCGCGCCGATGAGGTGATATTGATGGTGGCAGGCATTCCGATGCAAGTAAAAAAATGACGAGATAACCAACTGCAAAAAGTAATCAAATAATGAATAAACAAACCTTACTAGGGTTTTAAACAAGAAAATACTAATGAAAACATTCCATATCACTCATCCGGACGAATCTATCCGTGCCGCATTGACAGACAAAATCAACAACCTTACCAAACCCAAAGGTTCTCTGGGCATGTTGGAGGAATTGGCACTGCAAATCGGTCTTATACAGCAAACCTTATCCCCTACCCTGAGGCATCCACAGAACATTATCTTTGCGGCCGATCATGGCATTGTAGAAGAAGGAGTGAGCTTGTCGCCCAAAGAAATCACTTGGCAACAAATCAGCAACTTCCTACACGGAGGGGCAGGTGTAAACTTTCTTTGCCGGCAACATGGATTCGTATTGAAAATAGTAGATGCCGGCGTGGACTACGACCTGCCGTATGAAAAGGGCATTATCAATATGAAAGTACGCAAAAGTTCGCGAAATTATCTACACGAAGCCGCTATGACCGAAGAAGAAATGGAACAATGTATGGAACGAGGCGCCGAAGTGGTGCGCCTATGTCACAACGAAAGCAGCAACATCCTCAGTTTCGGTGAAATGGGTATAGGAAATACCTCTTCGTCTTCTTTATGGATGAGTTACTTTGCCGACATTCCGTTAGAGCAATGTGTAGGAGCTGGCAGCGGTCTCGACCATATGGGCATCCGTCACAAATACGAAGTATTAAAGCAATCAATGGATAATTATAAAGGAAACGGCTCCGTACGCGACATCATGCGTCACTTCGGCGGTTTGGAAATGGTGATGGCCGTAGGTGCCATGCTGCAAGCGGCAGAATTGAAAATGATTATATTGGTGGACGGATTCATCATGACCAATTGCCTCCTTGCCGCTTCCATGCTCCATCCGGAAGTGAAAGACTATGCCATCTTCGGGCATTGCGGAAACGAAACAGGACACAGGCTTGTACTCGATTCTTTGCACGCCAAACCGTTACTGAATCTGGACTTGCGTTTGGGAGAAGGTACGGGAGCAATATGTGCATATCCCATTGTAGACTCCGCCGTAAGGATGATTAATGAAATGGATAATTTTGCACATGCTTCTATTACGAAATATTTTTAATCCGACACATCCTGGACAAACAATTTTTAATAAAGAATAGATTACCATAGATTCTCAACGTAAACCATGAACAACATTCTGGCAGCATTCATATTACTCACCCGATTACCTTTCTGGAGAATAAAAGAAGTACCGACCGATAGTTTCAAACACATAGTCCCCTATTGGCCGTTCGTGGGTTGGTTGACGGGTGGCATAATGGTGACAACATTATGGTTGACAGCTCAGGTTTTGCCGCTGCCGACAGCATGGGGAATAGCTATTGTGAGCCGCCTGCTCGTCAGCGGATGTTTGCACGAAGATGGTCTGGCCGATTTCTTCGATGGTTTTGGCGGAGGAAAGACACGCGAGCATACACTTTCCATCATGAAAGATTCTCATATTGGCAGTTACGGAGTCATCGGACTGATTTGCTATTTCCTGCTTTTATGGCAATTGCATCATCTTCCGCTCCACAGCCTTTGTATCCTTGTATTCTGCGGAGACTGCTGGAGCAAATGTTGCGCTTCTCAGATTGTCAACTTCTTACCTTACGCCCGTAAAGAAGGAGAAAGTAAAACCGGAGTTTTATACAATCGTATGACTATCGGCGAATTATTCGTTTGTCTCATTGTCGGTCTGCTACCACTTGCGGTACTATTGCCTGCAAAGATATGGGTTGCCGCTTTCTTCCCCATATTCACCTTTGCCTTGTTATGCCTACTGATGAAACGACGCTTGCAAGGATATACGGGTGACTGCTGCGGAGCCACTTTTCTGCTTTGCGAACTATCGTTCTATATAGGAAGTCTGATACTGATAAACCTTACATATATAAATGGTTGATTGGTATGATTTGTCATTCTACATAAGGTAAAGTTCCTTTTATCAGTGACACAGTAACAATTCAACAATAGAAGCTACCTATACAATGGAAATAATCTTGATTCGCCACACTTCGGTAGATGTGCCGCCGGGTGTATGTTACGGGCAGACAGATGTACCCTTAAAAGCAACGTTTAAAGAAGAAGCCTCCGTGACAGCGGAAAATCTGAAGGAGTATTTTCCCTTCGAACATGTCTACACAAGTCCGTTGACACGGTGTGTCCGCCTCGCCTCATTTTGCGGTTATCCCGATGCCGAACACGACAATCGCCTCATGGAGATAAACTTCGGCAGTTGGGAAATGAAGCCTTTTGACCATAATAACGACCCTCGCTTGAAGGAGTGGTATGCTGACTATCTGAACGTGGCTGCCACAGGCGGAGAGTCATTTGCCATGCAATATCAACGCGTCAGTGGTTTTCTGGACGAACTTAAACAGAAACCATACAAGAAAGTAGCCATCTTTGCACATGGAGGCGTACTGATTTGCGCACAAATTTATGCCGGAATCATCCATGTAGAAGAGGCTTTCAGGGCATTAACTCCCTATGGAGGCATCATACGTATCCATCTGAATAAGAAATGAAGAAAATAATTGTCCTCCCAAACTTACGCCATCGAACAAAAAAGCGGCACAGAATTCTATCTGTCACCGCTTTTACATTATTTACAGGGGCAATTATTCTTCGGAGTTTGCCGCTTTCTTTCTTGTTCTTGTCGGCTTTTCCTTTGCTGTCTCAGTTTTTTGTTCGGAAGTTATGCCCGCCAATTCAGGGTCAATCATAATGCGTCCGCAGTATTCGCAAACGATGATTTTCTTGCGCGAACGAATATCCAATTGTCTCTGAGGTGGAATCTTGTTGAAGCAACCGCCGCAGGCATCGCGCTGTACATATACAATGCCAAGTCCGTTACGTGAGTTTTTACGAATGCGCTTGAATGACTGAAGCAACCTCGGTTCTATTCTGGTTTCAAGATCTTTGGCTTTGTCTCTCAACTTTTCTTCTTCCTGCTTCGTCTCAGAAATGATTTCGTCCAATTCGCTTTTCTTCACCTCAAGGTCTTTTTGTCTTTCCTCCAAAGCGGCAGAACTATCGGCCACTTCCTTGGATTTTTCCACTTCCTGTTCGGCAAACTCTTTGATACGCTTTTCGCATAACTCTATTTCCAAAGTCTGGAACTCAATTTCTTTACTCAAGAAATCATACTCCCGATTATTACGTACATTATCTTGCTGGTCTTTATATTTTGCAACAGAAGCCTTTGCTGCTTCAATTTCGACTTTTTTCCCGGCGATGGATGATTTCAGTTCGGAAACTTCTGCTTTGATTCTGTCAATACGTGTACTGAGACCGGCAATCTCATCTTCCAAGTCTTGCACCTCCAGCGGAAGCTCACCTCTCAACGTCTTTATTTCATCAATCTTAGACAACATAGTCTGCAATTGGAACAAAGCTTTCAGCTTTTGTTCCACGGTCAATTCCTGAGGATCTTTCTTTGCTTCTTTAGCCATTTTACTTATAAGTATTTTATGGGATTTGTATTTACTTTGGTTATTTGAATATCAAAATAAGGAAACGCATCCCTGATTATCGTATAAAAAATTTCTTTCGTATATTGTTCACTTTCATAATGTCCTATCTCTGCCAGCAGTATATCAGAATCATGCCCGAAGTAATCGTGATACTTTATTTCGCCCGTAATAAAGACATCTGCCCCGTTGCGTATGGCAAGCGGCATTAAAAAGGCGCCCGCACCTCCACATAACGCAACTGTCCTGATTTCTCTTCCGAACAGTTTGTTATACCTCAGACATTCTACTTCAAAGGTTTTCTTGATTCGTTTCAGAAACTCTAGTTCCGTTTCCGATGCTTCAAGTTCTCCTATGACACCGGCTCCGGCTTGCGTCCACGAATTTTGAAGAGGATATAGATCGAAAGCCGGTTCTTCATATGGATGCACTGCCATCAAAGCCTTGACAACTTCCGTTTTTTTATAGACCGGAAGTATCGTTTCAATGCGCATTTCTTTCTCCGTATGCAATTTCCCTATCTCCCCACAATAAGGATGCGTACCCTCTTGTGCACGGAACGTTCCCTCTCCTTCCAAATTATAACTGCAAGAATCATAGTTGCCGATATGTCCGCATCCGGCCTCGAACAAGGCTTTTCGCACCGTTTCCGCCTGCGCCTCTGGAACAAATGTAACCAACTTTATCAAAGCGTTTTCCTTTGCCTCCAAAATTCGTACATTCTTCAATCCTATCTTCTCGGCCATTTTGAAATTCACCCCTCCCGGCGAATTATCCAAGTTGGTATGGGCTGCATAGATAACAATATCATTCTTGATAGCTTTCAAGATGCATCGCTCTACATAATCTCTGCCCGTGATGGATTTATACCCTTTAAAGATGAGGGGATGATGGGCGATGACAAAGTTGTATCCCAATGAAATCGCTTCATCCAATACGGCTTCGGTAACGTCAAGACACAACAAAGCCCCTGTTGCTTCCGCATCTGTCAATCCGATTTGCACGCCGGCATTATCAAATCCGTCTTGCAATGGCAGAGGCGCGAACCGTTCAAGGGCGCTTACTATTTCTTTAATTTTCATTGTAACCAGAAAACTTGGCCGCAAATATAGGAAAAATCAACGGATTAAAAAAAGTTCCGGATAAAAAAGTCATACCTATAAATATTTATGCAGTTTGCAACTATTTATGTTCTTTCTTTTCCACCATCACCGACAGCAGTTTGCCATAGGCGTCGAAAGACTTTCGAGAGGCCAAAGAGATGGTAATCATCAGAGAAAGCATGGATGCGGTGAAGGTGATGACCATAATCATCATTTGATATTTGATGGCTACATTCGGACTGCTGCCTCCCAATATCTGTCCTATCATGGTTCCGGGAAAAGCAACCAATCCCATTACAGAGATGTTGGCAATCAGTGGGCTGAAGGCTTTGATGATGGCTTGACGAATGAAGGGGGCTTGCGCTTCTGCTCTTGTAGCTCCATTCCCAAGAAGATAACGGTAAAGTTGCTGTTCGCGTTTCAAGCCACTATAATAGGCATTGAGAGCAATTACGTTGCTGGACAACATATTGCCCATAAGAATACCGAAAATGGGAATAAAATATCTGGCGCTGAACACTTTTTCTATCTGCAAAACAATTCCGATAAAAAATAATCCCACGCACACTACACTGCATAGAAATCCTGCGGAGATAGGAAGAAGCAGTATTTTTCGTTTCAACTGTGTGCGTGCCAATGCCGTTTGCGACGCGACGAATATCATGACAATCACCCACAGAAAATTTATCCACGGATTGTCCCACAGAAAAAGATAATTCAAATATACTCCTATAAAGAACAATTGTACAATCATACGAACCGTACCTATCACGGTAGCATGCAATAGTCCTGTCTTGAACTTCCAAATGTAAAACAGCGGTATCAACAACAGCAATAATCCGATGCCTAAACTGAGATATGAGATGTCTATTGTTTCCAATTTTTTATATACGTGCTGTTTGATAACAGTAATAAATTACATTATGATAATGTGCCGGTCGCATCCATCGGCAAATCTTTTGTCGTGAGACACTGTCAATACGGCACTTCCTTTTTCCGCTTGCTTTCGGAAAAAAGAAATCACCTTCTCCGAAGAACCTGAATCAAGAGCAGAAGTCGGTTCGTCGACAATAATCAAAGGCTTGCCAATCATGGAGGCCACGGCTATCATCATGCGTTGACGCTGTCCGCCGGATATTTCATTAACCCGTTTATCGTACAACTCCCGTTCCAACCCCAAGTCTTCAAAACAAGCAAACAATCGAGATTCGGAAAAAGGAGTACTTCGATTTGCCTTCAAGCCGAAAGGTAGTTGTACCATGTCTCTCACCCACTCCAACGGTAATGCCAGCTCTTGAGGAATCCAAGCTATCTGTTTACGCACCTTGTCAACACTTTCTTTGTTCAGCAAAATGCCATTCAATATGATACGCCCTTCTTTCAACGGGACAAATCCGAGGATGGCATTGAGCAGTGAAGTCTTTCCACATCCCGACGGACCGGATATACTGACTATCTCTCCCTTGTTCAATAACAGATTAAATCCTGAAAAAAGCACGTTGTTACCATAAGCGATACCGGCATTTTCTATTTGCAACATGGGCATTCTTTTTATCTTTCTATATTGCAAAGATAGTGCAAAAAAATATTTGTGCTATCTTTGACGCACTAATTAATTCAGGAAGGAAAGATTATGATACAGAATGAACGTGATTGTCGGCACGAGCACGTGCTCGATGTGGCTCGTCAAATGATGACTGCCGCACGTACCGCACCTAAAGGAAAAGGTATCGATGTGCTTGAAGCAGCCTTGGTGACGGGTGAAGACCTTAAAAAACTTTCGACAAAAATGGTCGAAATGGCAGAAGAGCTTGGCATGAAATTCTTTCTTCGGGATGCAGAAAACATTTTGCAGGCCGAATGTACCATAATAATAGGTACGAACGAGCAAGCTCAAGGACTAAACTGCGGACATTGCGGCTTCCCCACTTGCGGAGAACGTATAAAAGGAATTCCATGCGCATTGAACACGATAGATGTAGGTATTGCCATAGGTTCGGCTTGTGCTATGGCGGCCGATATGCGTGTCGATACTCGTGTAATGTTTTCGGCCGGACTTGCCGTCCAACGTTTGGACTGGCTGAAGGGATGCAAAACGGTATTCGCCATTCCGATAAGCGCATCTTCAAAGAATCCGTTCTTCGACCGAAAGCCTAATGAGAAACCCGCTAAATGACAATGATTTACACTTGTACAAGTGTGAGCCTACGCTTGTATAACTGTATAAAGAGATAGATTTTAAAGACTTCAACAGACAAATAAATGGGAATTACAGTAGGCCTTCCAAATGGAAGTGCATCAGAAAAAGATTATCAAGTACGGTTTGCCCAAAACGCTGTTGTGGAGACTTACGCTCCTCTATTACCTGCCGAATGGGCACTTCAAAGCGGGGTTCAATTGACCTGGCCACACGCCGGAACCGACTGGGCATACATGCTCGAAGAGGTGAGGAAATGCTTCATGGAGATAGCCCGTGAGGTAGCCCGACGAGAAAAACTGCTGATTGTTACCCCCGAACCAGAGATCGTTGAAAAGCAAATAGCAGCCACGGTCAATATGGAAAACGTCCGCTTTCTGAAGTGTGAAACAAATGATACGTGGGCGCGCGACCACGGAGCCGTAAGCATGTTGGATACTGACGGCGTTTCCCTGCTCGACTTCAAGTTCAATGGTTGGGGACTGAAGTTTGCGTCTGACAAGGATAACTTGATTACACGCCATGCCGTAAAAGCCGGTATGCTGAAAGGAAGGTATGTCAATCGCTTAGGATTCGTGCTCGAAGGTGGTTCCTTTGAAAGTGACGGCATGGGCACTTTGCTCACAACTTCCGAATGTCTTCTTTCTCCCAACCGCAACGGACAGATGAACCGGACGGAAATAGAAGAATATCTCCGTTCCGTTTTTCATTTGCAACGTGTGCTTTGGCTGAATTATGGTTATCTTGCAGGTGACGATACAGACAGCCATATCGACACTTTGGCCCGTTTCTGTTCACCGGACACCATAGCCTATGTGAAGTGCGACGATACCGAAGACGAACATTACGAAGCACTTTACAAAATGGAAGAAGAATTGAAAGCCTTTCGTACTCTGAAAGGCGAGCCATATCGTCTGCTGGCATTGCCCATGGCCGATAAGATTGAAGAAGGGGGTGAGCGTCTTCCTGCCACATACGCCAACTTCTTGATTATAAACGAAGCTGTACTTTATCCTACCTATCGCCAACCGGAAAACGATATACGTGCCGGAGAGATACTGCAAGAAGCCTTTCCTGATCGTGAAATCATAGGTATAGATTGTCGAGCTTTGATTAAACAGCACGGATCTCTGCACTGCGTCACCATGCAATATCCTGCAAGCGTGTTAAAATAAACATAGACAGACGTGTTAGAATAATAGAGCAAGTTGAGTAATCATCTAAAAAATAAATATATATGAGAAAGATTAAAGTGGGTGTCATTCAGCAAAATAATGTTGCAGACCTGCGAACAAATCTGATGAATCTGGCCAAGAATATTGAAGAGTGCGTTGCACACGGTGCTCAAATGGTGGTATTGCAAGAGCTACACAACTCTTTATACTTCTGCCAGACAGAGGATACGAAACTATTTGACTTGGCAGAACCTATTCCGGGACCTTCTACGGGATTCTATTCGGAATTGGCTACCGCCAACCATATTGTGTTGGTGACCTCTTTGTTTGAGAAACGCGCCCCCGGTTTATACCACAATACAGCCGTTGTTTTCGACACCGACGGAAGCATCGCCGGCAAGTATCGGAAAATGCATATCCCCGACGATCCGGCTTATTACGAAAAATTCTATTTTACGTCCGGAGATATCGGATTCGAGCCTATACAGACCTCTTTGGGTAAACTCGGCGTATTGGTCTGCTGGGATCAATGGTATCCGGAAGCTGCCCGCATCATGGCACTGAAAGGTGCGGAGATATTGATATATCCCACCGCCATTGGCTGGGATAGTAATGATACGAAAGAAGAACAAGACCGCCAACTTAATGCATGGATTATATCGCAACGCGGCCATGCCGTAGCCAATGGTTTGCCGGTTGTTTCCGTGAATCGTGTTGGGCACGAACCCGATCTTTCCGGCGCAACGGGAGGAATTTTGTTTTGGGGAAACAGTTTCGTTGTAGGACCGCAAGGCGAGTTTCTGGCGCAAGCTGGAAACGAACGTTCAGAAAACATGATTGTTGAAGTCGATTTGGAGCGTTCGGAAAACGTGCGTCGCTGGTGGCCGTTTTTGCGCGATCGCAGGATTGATGCCTACGAAGGGTTAACAAAAAGATTTTTAGATTAAAAAAGCATCTGAGTCAGAAAATATTTAGGCACGAATTACGTGGATCATGCATAGATAAAAACATGAAATTCCACATAATTCGTACCTAAAAAAAACATAAAATGCCTGACTCACTTTTATTCTTTGATTTCGACAATCAGGTTCAGTTCGTTCAATTGTTTTTGATCAATGACGGACGGAGCATCCAGCATGACATCGCGTCCGCTGTTGTTCTTCGGGAATGCAATACAGTCACGAATACTGTCAAGTCCGGCGAAAATGCTAACCCAACGGTCCAGACCATAAGCCAAACCACCATGGGGAGGTGCGCCATATTTAAAGGCATTCATCAAGAAGCCGAACTGTTCCTGAGCCTTTTCGGGTGTGAATCCCAAAATTTCGAACATCTTCGCTTGCAGCTGCGCATCATGAATACGAATAGATCCACCGCCTAATTCGATACCGTTGCACACCATATCGTATGCATCGGCACGAACAACAGCCGGATTAGTATCCAACAAAGGTATATCCTCATCTTTAGGATGTGTAAATGGGTGATGCATGGCCATCAACCTGCCTTCTTCTTCACTCCACTCAAACATCGGGAAATCTACCACCCACAAAAGAGAGAATTTATTCTTATCACGTAATCCAAGCTGGTTACCCATCTCAAGGCGCAATTCGTTCAGCTGCTTGCGCGTCTTCATTACATCATCGCCGCTCAAAATCAACATCAAGTCACCCGGTTTGGCACCGAAAGCGGCCTTCATTTCTTGTAATATATCTTGAGTATAGAATTTATCTACACTCGATTTCACATTGCCATCTGCCTCTACACGGGCATATACCATGCCTTTTGCTCCGATTTGCGGTCTTTTCACGAATTCGGTCAAGGCATCCAATTGCTTGCGTGTATAGTGCGCAGCTCCCTCTGCACAAATACCACCGATATAGGCAGCATCATCAAACACAGAGAAGCCATGTCCTTTCAAGATGTCCATCAACTCCACGAATTTCATACCGAAACGCAGGTCAGGCTTATCGCTACCATAATACTTCATGGCATCTGCCCACGGCATACGTACGAAAGGTTCGGTTATTTCCACATCACGGATTTCCTTAAACAGATATTTTGCCATACCTTCGAAAAGGTTGATAATGTCATCTTGCTCCACGAAAGACATCTCACAGTCTATTTGCGTAAATTCCGGCTGACGGTCGGCACGCAAATCTTCATCACGGAAACATTTGGCAATCTGGAAATAACGATCAAAACCGGAAACCATCAACAACTGTTTCAATGTTTGCGGGCTTTGCGGCAAAGCATAGAATTGCCCCGGATTCATGCGTGAAGGAACAACAAAGTCACGGGCACCTTCAGGAGTAGATCCTACCAAAATCGGAGTTTCAACTTCAATAAATCCCTGATTATCCAAGTATTTGCGAACTTCAATCGTCATCTTATGACGGAGTTCCAGGTTACTACGCACGTTGGCACGGCGAAGATCCAGATAGCGATACTTCATCCGAATATCATCGCCTCCATCAGTGTTTTCTTCAATAGTGAAAGGAGGAGTCAGAGATGAGTTCAGAACATTCAGTTCCGACACGATGATTTCGATGTCACCGGTGGGGATATTGCTGTTTTTACTGAAGCGTTCGTTTACAGTTCCTCTCACCTGAATCACAAATTCACGCCCCAAACGGTTGGCACGTTCACAAAGTTCAGCATTCACTTCTTCATTGAACACCAATTGAGTGATTCCGTAACGGTCGCGAAGATCGACAAAAGTCATACCGCCCATCTTACGACTACGCTGTACCCATCCTGCCAATATCACTTGGTTATTAACATCGGAGATACGAAGTTCTCCGCAGGTGTGTGATCTATACATCTTTATATACTATTATAGTTTACCAATCTTATTTCTTTCCGCATACCGGATTAAAGACGTTGCAAAAATATCGTGCAAAAATACACAAAACATCTTTCAAATGACTTATCGCAGCAGAAAAGTTTCTGAAAAACACTTCCTACAAAATGATAATATAAGAAAAATTCACTTTTTTGTCAGTTTCTTGAATTGTTCCTTTCCCTTATCCAATATCATTTTATTTTTATGTGCAATGTCTTCCACAAAAGCATCATTGATTTGTTTCAATCCGTTGATATAGTCTTGTGCTCGCTGCAACACGTTTGTCGTCTCTTTCTCCACATCCCGAGGAACAATGACTTGCAAGCCTTTCTTTACTATTTTCACATCAATGTTTTCTCCGGCCATCATCGGATCGCCATCGAAATGAACAACTCCCGGCTTGGAGCGATGGATTTGCAACGTTTGGCAACGAAAAGTTTTGATACGACTATTCTGATTGATGGTCTTGTTGAATAACTGGAAAGACAATGAAGGAACATCAAGGACCGTAAAAGGTTCAAGGATAGTTACATCCAGCAGTCCGTCATTTAATGTGGCCTGAGGAGTGATGTATGCGTTATTTCCATATTGCGAAGCGTTTCCGCAGGCTATTAAGAACGCCTTATAGCGTAAAGTGCTGCCATCCATTTCCAGCTCATAAGTTTCCGGCCGATACTTCAGGCTCTCAAGCAAAGTCTTCTCCAAATAAGTGAGCGGCCCCCTCTTTCCCGCTTTGGAGAATTGCAGGCTTACAAAAGCATCAAACCCTACACCGCAGGTACAGAAAAAGGGCACTTCATTGATTTTTCCATAATCAATGAGTTCTATCACCCCCTCATTGATGATGTCGACTGCTTTTTTAGCTTCCATCGGAATTTGCAGATGACGGGCAAGCCCATTACCGGAACCGCAAGGAATTATGCCCAACGCCGTTTTAGTATGTACCAATGAACGGGCGATTTCGTTTATCGTACCGTCTCCCCCGATTGCAATGACCGCATGCACTCCTTCTTTCGCCTTTTGCGCAGCTATCTCTACTGCATGCCCTGCCCGCTCAGTATAAAGAACCTCTTGTACATACTTCTCCTTATCCAGCTTCTCGCCAATCCATTTCAGAATCGCTTCTTTGTTTTGGGTACCAGATATAGGGTTTATAATAAATACTATTTTCTCTTTGTTTTCGCTCATGCAAGAGTTGTGCTATGCAGATTTTCTAATCGGCAAATGTACTACAAATATCTGAGAAAATAATAATATGACATGTCTTAAAATGAATACAAATAGTTTTTTGAAACAAATAGCACAATATACCGACATATTTTGCTATCTTTGCCCCCTGTTTTTTAAGACTCGTATTTAATCGGATTAAATATTCATAATATAAAAGATATTTCATGGGTTTATTACAAGACAAATTTGCGAAATACGACTTGCCGCAACAGTTTATGGCAAAAGGTGTATATCCTTATTTCCGCACTATTAACAGCCATCAGGATACAGAAGTTATGATGGATGGTAAAAAAGTCCTGATGTTTGGTTCTAATGCGTATATGGGACTGACATACGACAAACGTATTATTGACGCTTCAATAGCCGCTACGGAAAAATATGGCACAGGCTGTGCCGGTTCCCGCTTTCTTAACGGCACCCTTGATATTCATGTGGAACTGGAAAAAGAGTTAGCCGAGTTCGTTGGAAAAGATGAGGCACTTTGTTTCTCTACCGGATTTACCGTAAACGAAGGTATCATTCCTGCAGTTGTGGGACGTGGAGATTATATCATCTGTGATGACCGTGATCATGCCTCTATCGTGGATGGACGTCGTCTGACATTTGCCACACAGTTAAAATACAAGCATAATGATATGGAAGCTCTTGAGAAAGAACTTCAAAAATGTGAGCCCGATGCTGTAAAATTAATCGTTGTCGATGGAGTCTTTTCTATGGAAGGAGACTTGGCCAATTTACCTGAAATTGTTCGTTTGAAGAAAAAATATAATGCCAGTGTTTATGTAGACGAGGCTCATGGTTTGGGAGTATTCGGAAGACAAGGTCGTGGCGTTTGCGACCATTTCGGCGTTACAGACGATGTTGACTTGATAATGGGTACATTCAGTAAGTCATTGGCTTCCATCGGCGGTTTTATTGCCGGAGACAAAGATGTTATCAATTGGCTACGCCACAATGCCCGCTCCTATATATTCCAAGCAAGCAGCACTCCGGCGGCAACCGCTGCCGCCCGTGAGGCTCTTCACATTATAAAATCCGAACCGGAACGTATTCAACGTTTGTGGGATATAACCAATTATGCCTTAAAGAAATTCCGTGATGCAGGTTTTGAAATCGGCGAAACAGAGTCTCCTATCATTCCTCTTTATGTACGTGATACGGAAAAAACCTTTATTGTGACAAAGTTAGCCTTTGATGAAGGTATATTCATTAATCCGGTTATTCCACCCGCATGTGCTCCTCAAGACACATTGGTGCGCGTAGCATTAATGGCTACCCACACAGTAGAACAAGTGGATTATGCCGTAGAAAAATTGACTAAATGTTTTAAGGCATTGGAGATCATCAAATAAGAACGAGCATAAAAAGCTTAATAATTTTAAAGAACCATATCATTACTCTAATGTCGAGTATGATATGGTTCTTTGTATTTCCTCATATAAGAAGCTATTTATTGAATGTCCCTAAATGTTCACATAGTAATTATTTTAATTCATTTTTAAACAGCTTCGGAAATACTTAAGGTTATAAAAAGGAGGAACACCGTTCGCGGAATTTCGGGACTGCCCCCGTCAAAAACGGCGATAGTCTACAATTGATTTTCCAGATAATCCGTCAGATTGTCTTCCCTTTCCAGGCCAAACTTCTTGCGCAGACGGTAGCGAATGGTCTCCACACCGCGCACGGAGAGGTTCAGCAAAGGCGCTATCTCTTTGGTGGAAAGGTTCATCTTCAAATAAGCACACATCATGCGTTCGTTATTCGAGAGTTCGGGATGCTTTTCGTGAAGACGTTTCATAAAATTGTTGTGTATCAAGTCGAACTGTTCTTCAATACGTTTCAAGACTTCATCGCTTTGAATGTTCGAATCTATCTTGCTATTGATAAGGATGAGTTGCTGCTTGCTTTCACGGACTCCTTCCCCCTTGAGCATGGCAGCCACCTTGATGATTTCCGACTTGATTTCAGTAAGCATTTCATTCTTGCGGACAAAGTTTATCATCAGATTGGCCATTTCCTGGCTCTTATGCTTGAGGTCATACTCCAACCTTTCTTTTTCCAGCTGCATGATTTGCTTTTCTTGGCGAGCTTTCTCTGCTTCGTACTCCTTCTCCATTTCATGAAGCTCCTTGTCTTTTTCCACAACAGCCTGCTGTTTCTTACGCTTCACGCGGACATCGTCCCAGCGATACACATAGAGCAAGACGAACAACAACAGGATGAAGTAACAGATGTAAGCAGTAACGCTGCGATACCACGGAGGAAGTATGCGAAACTCAATCATGTCCATGGCCGTTGTTCCATCCGGGAAAATAGCTTTCACCTCGAACACATAATCACCCTCGGACAAATTGCTATATTCTTTGGTATGTACCGTAGTAAAGTCCGACCAACTCCCTTTGTTCAAACGATACTGGAAGCGAACGTCATCACCCATCGCCATAAAAGGAAGTGCATACTCAAAACGGACGGAATTCAACGAATAGGTAATGACAGGAACGGTCTTCTCTCCTAAAAAATTAGCTGTATACACCAACGAGTCCTTAGGATAGGACAAATACATATTCTTTATATGTAGGGAGTGGCTGTGATCTTGCCGTTCTCTTGCCGTCGGAATACTGAACAGGGCGAACCCCTCTTCGGAAGGAATCACCATCAACGAATCGGACAGGGGGATCACCGCTTCATAACCGGGAACAAGCTCCATCAACGATTGACGAATGGGATTGATGCTTGTATTCGCTCCCCGTTTATACGTCCCCAGATTGGCAATGCAGATTTCATGTGGACTGAGACTTATCAACCGGTCATTATGCTCCAACAGCCGCAAATAAGAAGATGATCCGTTCAGCAGATTGTTCATGTCGGGCCAAGACTCCATGATATCCTTATGAGGATTGTATTTGTAGATGCCCTGCGACGTGGCAAAACAAATGCGTCCTTCAATCTTCGACACATACATGTCATGCCCTGCCGGAAAGCCGTCTTTAAATCCATACTCTCTTATGCTTATTGATTTTTTCAGTTCATTGTCCAGCTCCACACGGGTCACATGATCTGTGTTATATATCCAAATCACCTTTTCGCTCTCTTGCTCAAAAAGGCGACATGAGCCATTCACTCCTTCAATTCTGCAAACCACCTGCCACTCACCATTCTTTCTGGCAACTAAATAAAGACCATTGTACACCCCGATATACATCATGTCCTGATGCCCCTCTACAAGTTGACAACACCATGCGCCGGCAATGTCCGTGATACGCCTCATCGATGTTCCCTCAATCAGGAATATGCCCCGGTCGTGCAAGCAGAAAAGTTCACCACCTATACGACAAAGATTCCACACTTGTCCGCTGGACTGAGGTATAGAGCGAATATCAGGCAAATTCCCATTCATCTTCACCGGATAACGGGTGTAATACAACCCGCGATTGGTTCCCAAATAAAGAAACTCCTTATCGACAGCTGCCGTATAACCCGTTCCATATGAGTACGGATAAGAATAAAGATTGGTAAAGGGAGAACTGAGACAAACGTAATCTATACCGCTATCAAGGCCCGCCCAAAGATTTCCGATGGCATCGAAAGAAACGGAAAGCACCGTATTGTTCCGAAGACCATTATTTTCATTGAAAAACTCCAATTGTCCGGTGCTGCAGTCTATCAGCAACAAACCTTTATGAATAGTCCCCAAAGCAATCCTATCATCTTTCTTGGCCACACAAAACACCTCATTCTCGCGCATAAAGTCTTCGACTCCGGTGACGAGCTGCTCCATGCTACGTCCGTCGCAATAATACAAGCCGCTATATGCCGTCACCACCAAAACTCCTTTTTTATATGGAATTATACCACGTATACGTTTAGAAGCCAATTCATCAGCACCCTGCAAAGGGAAAAAAGTGTTTCCCACCAAAAGCCATACTCCCCTATCCGTGCCAATATACAAAATGCCATTCACCATATTGGAGCAGTCTATCTTGGCATTCATCTCAATAACCGTGTACTTCCCGTTCAGATACTTCACCACGCATTCATCCCCTTGAAAATACAAGATATTATCCACCTCGTGTATCCCCCATACGTTTCCTAGCAGACGGACAGAACTATCCAGTGTATCGGACATGCAGTGATACTTCAAAGAACCGTCGACACTCGGCTCATAATATCCAAACTCATTGATTCCCCCTGCATAAATGCGTTTTTGGGTAGCCGAAGCCAGTACGGAACGTACATCCGAAGCATTATTCATGGGAAATACATTCCATACGTTACCGTCAAATTGCAGCATACCGTTTTTATTGGCAAAATAAGTCCAGTTCTCATTATAAGGAGCTATCTGCCACGTCTGGGCACCTTTACCGTAGACGTTTTTATCGAAATTGATGATGAAATTGTTCCATCTGGCGGCAACTCCCGCTAAAGGCAGAAAAAGTAAGAGCAGAAAGATATGATATGATAATGCTGAGTTTTTCATGAGTATTTTGTTTTCAAGTTTATTTGTACAAAAATAGTGTTTATTTTCAAGCTATTTCCCATCACTCTTCATTTTTTCATAGGTTTTCCGCCGCTTCCTTTTATCATCTCCGTGTCCGAGGTATACTAACTCCGTAGCTACTCCGTACATATAACATTATACCAGAATTCGGGATAGACGGTTTCTTTTCTTCTAAAGATGAGGGGCTGCATCCTATCGGGCGGATATTTCTTGAATGCACCGGTTTACAATGGTCAGGCAGAAGAGAAGAGAGCCTTTTACGTCGAGCGCCCCCTGTTTGACAGCTGCAAGCCTTTGTCATGACAGACACAAGTGTCCAAGCCGACAGACACAAGTTCCTGACGTGACAGACACTGGTGTTTGAGCCGTCAGACACTTGTGTCTGACAGGGCAGGAGTAAACATCTGTTAACCAATGGGATTCTACTTTAAAATACAAGTATCCGTGTGAGGTTATCGTCCTGCTTCTTATCCCGAACCCGGATATATTATAGTTACGGAGATGACAAGAAAAAGATAAGAAGCAAATATGTTCTCGACCCTACCTCCCCAGGAAAGCCCTTTTCCGAAAAATAAATGCAAAAAACGCTCGAAGCCTATTGCTCATTTCAAAAAAAGGCGTACCTTTGCAACCGCAAAACGGGTAAGTCCTATACGGCCAGCTCCCTTCGAATCCTCCAGGGCTTGATCGCAGCAAAGGTAGTTGGTTGTAGCGGCGCGATATAGTAAGCTTACCCACCCGCCTCTTTAGCTCAGTTGGCCAGAGCACGTGATTTGTAATCTCGGGGTCGTTGGTTCGAATCCGACAAGAGGCTCAAAAGAAAGCAGGTGATACGAAAGTGTCGGCTGCTTTCTTTTTTTTCGTCCCTACCCCAATCCTCTAATTTATTAAAAAACTACACATTCGCTTGCTTTCGAATCCAACTATATTTATACCTTTGCATATTATTTCTAAAAAGAATGACAGAGAATAAAGGACACATGCAGAGATATGCAATGCTATTCGGTACCTATATAGGAATGTATTGGATATTGAAATTCATACTCTTTCCCATAGGATTGACAGTTCCCTTTTTAGCCCTTCTCTTCATGGGGCTTACGTTCTGCGTCCCTTTCATGGGGTACTACTATGTACGGATGTATCGCAATGTGGCGTGTGGAGGGAGCATCAGTTTTCTACATGCATGGGTATTTACCGTTTTCATGTACATGTTCGCCGCCCTACTTACTGCCGTGGCGCATTATATCTATTTCCGTTTCATTGATCATGGTTATATCATCACTGCCTGCGAGACAGTGATTGACGCACTTGCACAAAGCAATGCGCCGGGAATGGACGAGTATATCGCTACATACCGGGAAGCATTAGAGGCTGCCCGACTACTTACGCCTATAGACATCACGATGCAGTTGGTGTCATGGAATGTCTTTATAGGATCGATATTGGCTCTTCCCACTTCTTTATTCGTGATGAGACGGAAGAGAGGAGACAAATAGAGAAGATGAGAGTGAAACCTAAGCAGTAATGCTGCCTCAACCGTAAATTGTTAATATCAAAATAAAGAAAAATGGATATTTCAGTTGTCGTACCTCTATACAATGAGGAGGAATCCCTTCCGGAATTGTTCGCATGGATTGAACGGGTGATGAAAGCCAACGGTTTTTCGTATGAGGTGATTTTTGTGAACGATGGAAGCACCGACCACTCGTGGCAAGTGATAGAACAATTACAGGCACAAGCACCGGACAGAGTAAGAGGCATTAAGTTCCGCCGTAACTACGGAAAGTCTCCGGCACTGTTTTGTGGCTTCGAGCAAGCATTGGGCGATGTAGTAATAACGATGGATGCAGACTTGCAAGACAGTCCGGACGAAATACCCGAACTCTACCGGATGATCACGGAAGAAGGATATGACCTTGTATCCGGCTGGAAACAAAAGCGCTACGACCCGCTGTCGAAAACGCTACCTACCAAACTTTTCAACGCCACTGCCCGCAGCGTATCAGGCATCAAGAACCTGCACGACTTTAATTGTGGATTGAAAGCATACCGCAAGGATGTAGTAAAGAACATAGAAGTATATGGTGAAATGCATCGCTATATCCCCTATTTGGCCAAAAATGCTGGTTTCCGGAAAATCGGCGAGAAGGTGGTACACCATCAGGCAAGAAAATATGGAAAGACCAAATTCGGACTGAATCGTTTCATAAACGGATATCTGGATTTGCTTTCTCTTTGGTTCCTCTCTACGTTTGGAATAAAACCGATGCACTTCTTCGGCTTGCTAGGTTCGTTGATGTTTATCTTTGGATTCATTGCCGTCATCATTGTAGGTGCCAGTAAGCTGTATTATATGCACAACGGCATGCCCTACCGCCTAGTGACAGACTCTCCCTACTTCTTCCTGTCGCTGACATTGATGATTATCGGCACCCAACTTTTTGTAGCAGGATTTCTCGGAGAACTGATTTCACGCAATGCACCCGAACGCAACAAGTATCAAATAGAAAAAACAATTTAACGATGAAAAATCTAGTCAGATTTATAATACTCGGTGGTATCCTATGTCCTTTACTTGGCATAGTGCTTTCCTGCTCGGAAGAAGCCGATTGCTCCATGGCAGCACGCAGCATGGTGCAATGCTATCTATATAAGATAGACAAGGATACCCAAATAGCACAAAACGACACGCTTGATTCCCTTACAGTAACTGCTTATGGAACAGACTCTATCATCATCAATAATCAAAAGAAAGTACACGATATTTCGTTGCCATTAAGATATACGGTCGATTCCACCAAACTGATATTCAAATACAGCAAAACAAAAAGGGATACCGTGGTCATCCGCCATACCAATACCCCCTATTTCTTGTCAATGGATTGTGGTTACCAGATGAAACAAGCCATCACAAGCGTGCATTATACCCGTACTTCTCTCGACTCGATCTTTATAGCAAATAATGAAGCAGGCATATATGGAAAGGAAAATCTTAAATTATTCTATTAGCCTTGTACTCTGCCTGCTGACAGTCTTTCCGCTATGGGCGCAGAATGCACCGGCATCCTCTAAAGGTAAAGCGCCTCGGAAAGAGAAAAAGGATAAAAAAGAAGAAGCTGTATATCCACTCTACAACGGTGTATCTATGGGGGTTGAACTATGGGGGTTCGGCAGTGCTGCCCTTGGAGGCGACTTCCTGAGTTCCGAAGTATCAGTGGACATCAATCTGAAAAACCGCTTTTTCCCCATTCTCGAACTTGGGTATGGAAGCACCGATTCTTGGAGCGAGAAAGGGATACATTATAAAAGTTCTTCTCCCTACCTTCGCATAGGAATGGACTATAATGCACTGTACAAGAAAAAACATGGGCACATGCTGCTTGTAGGCTTGCGTTATGGTGCAAGTAGCTTCAAATACGACATAGCAGCAGCACAACTGGACGACCCTGTATATGGCGGCACAGTGGGTAACCCGAACTTGGAAGATAATATCTGGGGAGGTAGCCACCCTTATGTGCATAAAGACATGAAAAGCGCCATGCAATGGGCGGAATTATGCGTAGGTATCAAGGCTCATATATGGAAGGCCTTCTATATGGGATGGTCCTTACGCTTCAAATTCAAATTATCTACCACACCCGATGAACATGGTGATCCATGGTATGTGCCGGGTTTTGGGAAATACGGTTCCAGCACAATGGGAGTATCTTATACGATAACTTATAAATTGCCTCTTTAAGATTTATGACAGGATTAGATATCTGGCTACTGGCTATAGGACTTGCAATGGATTGCTTTGCCGTTTCTATAGCCAGTGGAATAATATTGAAACGCACCCGACCGAAGCCCATGCTGATCATGGCATTCTTCTTCGGCTTCTTTCAGGCACTTATGCCACTGCTCGGCTGGATGGGAACCGGTTTTTTCAGCCATCTGATAGAGAGTGTAGATCATTGGATTGCTTTCGGCATCTTGTTTTTTCTGGGAGGAAGAATGGTGATAGAATCTTTTAAGGATGAAGATTGCAGGCAAGAATATGACCCCACCCGCCTGAAAGTTGTGTTGACATTGGCCTTGGCAACAAGTATCGATGCTTTGGCGGTAGGCATCTCGTTCGCTCTGCTGGATATCAAAAGTTTCCAGACACTGCTACCATCCATCAGCATCATAGGTTTTGTATCGTTCATCCTGTCGATGGTGGGTTTGATGTTTGGCATCCGTTTTGGTTGCGGCATAGCCCGCAAGCTGCGCGCCGAGCTTTTCGGTGGTTTTATTCTTATCGCCATCGGTGCCAAGATTCTGATTGAGCATTTGTTTTTCACTTAAAGAGTTCTTTTCAAACAACTACGACAATGGACAAAAGAGTACAACGAAATTTCTTATGGATTGCCTTGCTCTTATTAGGCACCATCTGGATATTGGCACGCCACAACCGCCCAATCCCCTATCAGACCGACAGCGGACTGATATTCGGTACAATATATAAGGTGACCTATCAACATGACAGAAGCCTGAAAGAGGAGATAGAAGCAGAACTTAAACGCTTCGACGGTTCGCTTTCACCCTTCAACGATACGGCAATCATCACCCGTATCAACCGAAACGAAGACATCATTGCCGACAGTTTTTTTATCAACGTATTTCATCGCAGCATGGAAATATCCAAAGAGACCAACGGCGCTTTCGACATCACCATTGCTCCATTGGCCAATGCATGGGGATTTGGATTCAAGAAAGGAGCATTCCCCGACTTTGTCGTGATAGACAGTCTGCTGGAAATTACAGGATATAATAAAGTGCAAATATCCACAAAAGGAAAAGTGGTGAAGCAAGACCCACGTATCATGCTTTCGTGTAGTGCCGTGGCCAAAGGTTATGCCGTAGACGTCGTAGCACATCTATTAGAAAAAAAAGGAATCGGCAACTTCATGGTAGATATCGGAGGAGAAGTGGTTGTCCGTGGAAAGAATCCGCAGGACGGGCTTTGGCGCATCGGCATAAACAAACCCGTAGACGATTCGTTAGCAGTAAACCAAGAATTGCAAACCATCTTGAAAGTCACGAACTTGGGCATAGCCACTTCCGGAAACTACCGTAACTACTATTACAAAGACGGGAAAAAATATGCACATACCATCGACCCGCGTACCGGCTATCCCGTACAGCACAATATCTTGTCGGCAACGGTCATTGCCAAAGATTGCATGAGCGCAGATGCCTATGCCACAGCATTCATGGTGATGGGGCTGGAAGAAGCGGAGCGTTTTGCGGACATGCACCCTGACATTGACGCATGTTTTATCTATGCAGATAAAAAAGGCAAACTGCAAATGTTCCTGACCAAGGGCATGAAGAAGTATATGTGAGCAACCTCTTCGTTGCTTACCGGAGCTTCTCCTTATTGCATACCGCTTCTCGCTGATGTAACATCGCCTCGGTACTCCCTCTCTTCCTGCTGATTTCCCCACATACGTCAACTTACGGGAATCACCCCACGTTTTATACTCGAACCTTTATTCGCAGTGCGCGGATATTCGTTCGCACATTGCGGATATTTGTCCGCAGTGTGCGTTTTTGTATCCGCACGGTGCGAACAGAGATTTATCCAAGCATCGAACAAGTTTACTGTTTACCTCAAACGTTTTTATTCTGTACAGCCAACAGATTTTTTATATAGATACACCTTTGTTACTGCAAGCGTTCTTTCCACTCTCACAAAAAGGCCGAGACAAGACGACGAGGGTAAAACACCACGGAATCACTTATAGAACACGAAATACACTGCCAAAACCAAACAGATAAAAGCTACAAAATGATTCCAATGCAACGTTTCTCCCTTGAAAAGGACTGTGGTGAATACAGTAAAAATAATCAAAGTAATCACTTCCTGAATCACTTTCAACTGCATCAGAGAAAACGGTCCCCCATTTCCCATGAAACCGATACGGTTGGCCGGCACTTGACAGGAATACTCTGCCAAAGCAATCGCCCATGAAAACAGGACGACAGCATACAGTGGCCAACTGGAAATAACTTTTGTTTCCTGCAATTTCAAATGGCCATACCAGGCAAACGTCATAAAAATGTTGGATACGATCAACAATAGAATGGTATAAAATGCTTTCATAAACGGTTAGGGGTTAATGATCAGTGGTTCGTTTTTGGGGGAGCAATTCTTCCTGCACGTTCGCCATACTGCCCCACAAACTATAGCGCGCCTCGGGGTTCATTGCTTCCAATTGCTTCAGAATGCCTTTCATCGTACTACGGCTGGACTGCGACTCGTAAGGACAAATTTTCACTTGTTTGCGATAGCCTCTGGCCTTTGCCAATTCTATCAAATCTGCTTCATGAACCAGACACATCGGACGGATGATTGTCATATCAAATTTCTTCATGACAAGCCGGGGAGGCATTGTGCTGAATGCTCCTTGATAGGTGGCATTCATCAACAACGTCTCCAAGATGTCATCCATGTGATGCCCCAATGCTATTTTATTGCATCCCTGCTCTTTGGCCACAGTGAACAGCGCTTTGCGCCGATTCCAGGAACAAAGGAAACAAGGAGACTTACGAGTATCGGTAGAAGCATCGAATTCCGTTTCGCAAAGGACGAAAGGTATGCCCCATGACTCGACATATTCTTTCAGATAGGCCACATCACTCTGATATGGGATATTCTTCATCACCACATGAGCAGCAACGACAGAGAACCTCGGCTTGAACACCCGAGCACGCTTGGCCATAAGTTCGACCAATGCCAAAGAGTCCTTGCCGCCGGAAAGACCGATGAGTATCTTATCTCCTTCCTCGATCAGGCCATACTCTACCACCCCTTTACTGAACCGCTTCTCTATGCGACGCAGCAGCTTTTCTTCTTCGGAAAATTGCGCCATAAATACAATGATTGTTTTTTGGTTGTTGAATAAACGGCTGCAAAAGTAAGAGAAAAGAACGATTTAAAGAAGAATTAACATAATAGAATTAAGGAAACAGGCTTTATTCCCGATAAATTTGTATTTTTGAAATCCTGAACAAATTCAGCAGACTACAAGATGAAAAAGATATATATATTTTTCTTTCTATTCGGCTTTCTGAACATAACAGTTTCGGCACAGACTTTGGCTGAAGCAAAAGCTCTATATGAAAAGAAAGAATACGAAAAAGCCAGACCGGCATTTAAGAAACTTGTAAGGACACAACCGGCAAACGGCAACTATAATTTGTGGTACGGCGTGTGCTGTCTGGAAACCGGAGAAGCAGCCGAAGCCTTGAAATATCTGGAAACAGCCGTGAAGAAACGCACTCCGGGCGGACAGCTGTATTTAGCACGGGCATACAATGACCTATATCGTTATGAAGATGCCGTTACAACCTACGAGACCTATATCTCGGACTTAAACAAGAGGAAACGCCCTACGCAAGAAGCCGAAAAGTTATTGGAAAAGAGCAGAAGCAATTTACGCATGCTGAAAGGCGTGGAGGAGGTCTGCTTTGTAGACAGTTTCGTCGTAGACAAAGAAAACTTTCTGGAAGCATACAAGCTCAGTCATGAATCAGGCAAACTTTTCATGTACAACAGTTACTTCAAAGACTCCAACACACAAGGAGGAACCGTATATGAAACAGAGTTGGGCAACAAGCTATACTACAGCGAATTGCAACCGGACAGCACGCTCAGCATACTTTCACGCAACAAACTGCTGGATGCATGGAGCAACGGCAATCTCCTGCCCGAAAGCATCAATGAAGGTATAAATGCGAGTTATCCATACGTACTCACAGACGGAATAACCATCTATTATGCATCGGACGGTTCTCATTCGATGGGGGGCTATGACATCTTTGTCACACGATACAATACGAATACGGATTCCTATCTGACACCGGAAAATGTAGGCATGCCTTTCAACTCCCCCTATAATGATTACATGTACGTAATAGACGAATTCAACAATCTGGGATGGTTTGCCTCCGACAGATACCAACCGGAAAATAAAGTCTGCATTTATGTGTTTATCCCTAATACCTCAAAACAGGTGTACAATTATGAGGCTATGGAACAGGATAAAATAATTGCATTGGCACAAATCCACTCCATAAAAGACACATGGACAAATACTGACGCCGTTACGGCTGCTCAGGAAAGATTACAGAAGTCGGTCGATGAAAAACCGAAAACGTCCCAACAACACGAGTTCCAGTTCATCATTGACGATAACAACACGTATTACCGGTCAGACGATTTCCGGTCTCCGCAGGCCAAAGCCCTGCACAACCAATACGTCCTATTGGAAAAAAGCTACAAGCAGCAACAGGAAAAGCTGGCAAAGATGCGCTCGGAATATGCCAATGCCGGTAAAAACGAAAAAGACGGAATGTCTGCCGCTATTCTCGATTTGGAGAAAAGGGTTCAACAATTGTCGGCAGAATTGGAGCAAGCCATCGTCAAAGTGAGAAATACCGAAAAACAAGTCATCAAATAAATAAAGAATCATGGACATATTAATCATCGCAGTATTGGTCATTGCAGCTATCATTCTGTTTTTAGTGGAGCTATTCATTGTTCCGGGCATCAGTATTGCCGGTTTCTTGGCAGGAGGATGCATTGTCGTTGCCAATTATTATGCCTTTGTACAAATGGGAACAACAGCAGGCTTCATAACACTGGCCATATCTGCCGTGGCCTGCATCGGCTCATTAATCGGATTTATGCGTTCAAAAACATTGGACAGGCTTTCGCTTAAAAAAGATATCACTTCCAAAGTAGACCGCACAGCCGAAGAACGGGTAAAGGTGGGCGACGTAGGCGTCACTACCACTCGCCTGGCTCTTATCGGTTATGCCGAAATCAACGGTGACATTGTAGAAGTTAAATCCATCGACGGTTTTCTGGATGAAAAGACTTCCATCGTAGTGAACCGCATTACGAACGGGGTACTTATGGTTGAAAAGCTAAAAAACTAATATTCACTTAATACTTGATAACTTATGGATCCAAACACAATGTATCTGACCGCCTTTCTTATCATAGGAGGCATTATTTTTCTGGTACTGTTCTTCCACTACGTACCGTTCTTCTTGTGGCTTTCTGCCAAGGTGTCGGGAGTCAACATTTCGTTAGTGCAGCTTTTCCTGATGCGTATTCGTAATGTTCCTCCCTATATCATTGTTCCGGGAATGATCGAAGCGCATAAAGCCGGCTTAAAAGATATCACCCGAGACGAATTGGAAGCGCACTACCTTGCCGGAGGACATGTGGAAAGAGTAGTACATGCATTGGTTTCTGCCTCCAAAGCCAACATTGAGTTGCCATTTCAAATGGCCACTGCCATTGACCTTGCCGGTCGTGATGTGTTTGAAGCTGTGCAAATGTCAGTAAATCCCAAAGTGATAGATACACCTCCTGTAACTGCCGTTGCCAAAGATGGCATCCAATTGATAGCCAAAGCCCGCGTCACTGTACGCGCCAATATCCGCCAATTGGTGGGTGGAGCCGGAGAAGACACCATCTTGGCCCGTGTAGGCGAAGGTATCGTATCGTCCATTGGCTCGTCCGAGAACCATAAAACCGTATTAGAGAACCCCGATTCTATTTCCAAATTGGTATTGCGCAAAGGTCTGGATGCCGGAACAGCTTTCGAAATTCTTTCTATTGATATAGCCGATATCGATATAGGCAAGAACATTGGTGCCGCCCTGCAAATAGATCAGGCAAATGCTGACAAGAACATAGCTCAAGCCAAAGCTGAAGAACGCCGTGCCATGGCAGTGGCCAGCGAACAGGAAATGAAAGCCAAAGCACAGGAAGCCCGCGCCAAAGTAATCGAGGCCGAAGCTGAAGTGCCTAAAGCTATGGCCGAAGCATTCCGCAGCGGCAATCTCGGCATCATGGATTATTATCGCATGAAGAACATCGAAGCCGACACTTCCATGCGTGAAAATATAGCCAAGCCCGCAACCGGCAACAACAATCAACCGTTAAGTAAATAACCTCTAAAAGAGATAAGTTCAAGCATCTACGAAAATGAAAAAATATTTTGCTTCTTCCGAACTGATAATCAATGAAGATGGTTCAGTCTTCCATCTGCACGTAAAGCCGGAATGGCTGGCAGACAAAGTAATCCTGGTAGGCGACCCCGGGCGGGTGGCATTAGTAGCTTCTCATTTCGAGCACAAAGAATGCGAAGTGGAAAGCCGTGAGTTCAGAACCGCGACCGGTACTTATAAAGGAAAACGCATTACCGTAGTTTCCACCGGCATCGGTTGTGACAACATCGACATAGTAATGAACGAATTGGATGCTCTTGCCAACATCGATTTCCATACGCGCGAAGAGAAGCCTCAACTGCGTCAGCTTGAAGTAGTGCGCATCGGCACCTGTGGCGGTCTGCAACCCGACACGCCGGTAGGTACATTCGTATGTTCCGAGAAGTCCATCGGCTTTGATGGCCTGCTGAACTTTTATGCCGGACGCAACTCTGTTTGCGACCTGCCCTTTGAGCGTGCCTTCCTGAACCATATGGGATGGTCGGGCAATATCTGCGCACCTGCTCCTTATGTCATTGACGCAGACACCGAATTGATAAATCGTATTGCGCAAGACGACATGGTGCGCGGTGTAACCATTGCCGCCGGAGGCTTCTTCGGTCCGCAAGGCCGGGAGCTTCGTATTCCATTGGCCGACCCGCACCAAAATGAGAAAATTGAAAAATTTGAATACGACGGATATCGCATTACCAACTTCGAAATGGAGAGTTCTGCACTGGCCGGACTAAGCCGCCTGATGGGACACAAGGCGATGACCGTATGCATGGTCATTGCCAACCGGTTGATAAAAGAAGCCAATACCGGATACAAGAATACAATCGATACGCTCATCAAAACCGTACTCGATCGTATCTAACAAGTACGGCATTGGTTCAGCTTCAACGCCTCTCTCCATTCAACCGATAGCCGTTATAGCACACCCCTCTAAAAGGTCATTTCAAACTCTACATCGGAGTATTGATATGACCTTTCTTTGTTAAGCCCCACACTTCAGTGAGCCTATGCCCACACTTAACGAGCCGTAACCCCACACTTTAGGAAACGTATGCCCACACTTTAGGAAACGTATGCCCACACTTCAAAGGAGTTCTCCCCACACTTCAGGAGACACAATCCCACACTTTGGAAAGTATAAGCCCACACCTTAGGAACGATAAGTCGGGAGAAAAAATAAAACAAGTAACGGACTTTTCAGACGAACCTTTTTTGCAAAGAAAACATTATATTTGCAAAAGGTAAAATATACAGAACAAAATGAATCAAGATACTATTTGTGCCATAGCCACCGCCCAAGGAGGTGCCATAGGTTGCATCCGTGTTTCCGGACCGAAAGCAATAGAAATAACCTCGCTCATCTTCACCCCTGCCTCCCCCGGCAAGATATTGGAAGAAAGTAAACCATACACACTCACCTTCGGTCGTATTCACGAAGAAGAAACAATCATCGACGAAGTGTTGATCAGTTTATTCCGTGCTCCACATTCATACACCGGAGAGAATAGCACCGAAATCACCTGCCATGGTTCCGGCTATATCATGCAAAAGATACTGCAACTACTCATTAAAAAAGGTTGTCGCATGGCACAACCCGGAGAATATACCCAACGCGCATTCCTCAATGGCAAAATGGATTTAAGTCAAGCAGAAGCTGTAGCCGACCTGATAGCTTCCTCCTCCGCCTCAACCCATCGTCTTGCCATGAACCAGATGAGAGGTGGTTTCAGTAAAGAACTTACCGCATTGCGTAATCAGCTATTACATTTCACCTCCCTTATAGAACTGGAATTGGACTTCAGCGACCACGAAGAGCTGGAGTTTGCCGACCGATCCGAGCTCTGCCAACTGGCCGACGGCATAGAAAGAGTTATTTCCCGCCTGATACACTCTTTTAGTGTGGGGAATGCCATAAAGAACGGCATCCCCGTAGCCATAATAGGTGAAACGAATGCCGGCAAGTCCACACTACTGAACACACTGTTGAATGAAGAAAAAGCGATTGTCAGCGATATCCACGGAACGACACGCGATGTAATAGAAGATACAGTCAACATTGGTGGTATCACTTTCCGCTTCATTGATACGGCAGGCATCCGCGAAACAAGTGATACTATTGAAAGTATTGGCATCGAACGTACTTTCCAAAAACTAGAACAAGCAGAAATTGTTCTATGGATGATTGATGCAACTGACACTGCATCTCAGATATCACAGCTATCCCTGCAAATACTCCCTCGTTGCGAAGGAAAACAACTTATTCTTGTATTCAACAAAGCCGATTTAGTAGAAAACCCTTCGGACATTTCCTCTACCCTCCCCTTTCCGGAAAAGATACAATCCATTGCGATTTCCGCCAAAAAACAAACCAATATCGATGCCTTGAAGCAAATGTTAGTTTCTACCGCCAATCTGCCGATCGTAACTCAGAACGATGTCATTGTCACAAACCTCCGCCACTACGAGGCCCTAACCCATGCTCTCGAAGCCATCCAACGAGTTCAGCAAGGTCTGACCGATAATCTTTCCGGAGATTTCATTTCACAAGATATCCGAGAGTGCATCTTCCACTTGAGCGACATTGCAGGAGAAGTCACAAACGATATGGTACTTAAGAATATCTTTGAGAACTTTTGCATCGGCAAGTAAAGTGGTGATTACCAACGATTAGCATATCTCATCAACGATTATCAAGGCGTTCATTTTGAGTGCCTTTCTTTTTAGCCTTATAAGCGATGGTTATCGTTTATAGGGCTTTTTCAGCTCATTTTTGTACCGCATTTGTTGCTCGCTTGTTACTCTCCGATTTTAGGTCGGAAAGGTCGTGGACACACTGGTACGTCATGGTACGTGGTGGTACGCGATGAAACAGATTTGGCGAAATAAACGGATAAATAATGAGTAGTAAAATCGACATTCAGCAAATGCGTCTGTTTCTTCACGCTTAGCTTCAAGTACCCCTACTGCTTTTCCATTAATGAAAAGGAAATAATCTGCTTCAAGATTTCCTTTCAATAAACCTTCTCTTATGGCTACAGCTGTACAAGTAGGTTCATAATCCTCCCTGTTGACTACTTTCCAACCAGCATCGGCAAACCACTGGTCTATCTTTATTCTTGCTTTTTCTTCAGGAGTCATGTTCTTGATATTGTATATTATCGGAAGTTCATAGGCACATCTGCAACAGGTTACAAAAGAAACCTGAACCTCCTAACCGTATTAAATACTATTGTAATCTTTCTTTTTTATCGGTTATCAAATCCTTCAAATCGACTTGTAATATCTCCGCAATCTGTTGCAAGGTTTCCAAATTTGGCTGAATCTGATTACAAGCATAGGCATTTACCATACTGAAACTCTTGTCTAGTTTTTTTGCCAACCATGTTTGAGAGATACCTTTTTCAGATAATACAGCCTTTATTCTATTCAGTTTCATTCTTTGATATGATTTTATAATGCAAATATAGCGAATTATATTCTATAATAGTGTATATTTGCATTAAGAAAAGTCAGTTCTTAAATGAGTTATACCTCAAAGTAATTGAATTTTGACATATTTATGGGAAAGACTGTAACAACATATTTAATTGACGGAGATCCTAAAGGAACTCAATACGCATTCATTAGCAACAAAATTTGCCAAATGTTTGTCGTACCACGTTCTAATCTCTCCTATTTGAATACACAAGAGAAGTTACAAAAACCTGCATTCTATATATTACTGGGGGAAGATGAATCAACAAAACCGCAGGCATATATAGGTGAAACGGAAAATTTCAAAGAACGTGTAAAAGACCACGACAGCAAAAAAGCGTTTTGGCAAAAAGCACTCATATTCGTATCGAAAGACGCCGATATGACTAAAGTTGATGTGCAATACCTAGAACATAAAGCGATAGCCGAAGCCAAGAAAGCAAACGCTTTTGTTTTAAGCGATAATAAACAAATCTCTAAAGCACCGAATCTACCAGAGCATCAACAGGACTCAATGGATGAATTTTTCGAAGATGTGAAGTTTCTGGCATCATTTATCGGTTGCAATATTTTTGATGTATCACAACCCAAAGAAGAACATCTATTCTACACCAAAGGTAGAGGATGCAATGCAAAAGGCTTCTATAGTTCCGATGGCTTTACAGTCCTAAAAGGAAGTACTGTTGCCAAAACAATGGTTCCGTCTTTCAACTGGAAAGAAAAACGAGAAAAGATGCTTCAAGATTACACTTCTACTGAGAACGGAATATTGGTATTGACATCAGATAAAACTTTTTCAAGTCCCAGTACTGCTGCAGATTTCTGTATTGGTAGCAGTAATAATGGCTGGTTGATATGGAAAGACAAAGATGGAAACACATTGGATTCAGTTTATAGAAAACAGCTGGATTAATAACATATCAATTGGAAGCATATATGGAAGAAAAAGGATTGTTTGGAAATTAGCAGGAATGTAAAATACACAATTATTGAAAATCAATCTATGTCAAAAGCAAAGCTAAAAAAACACTTGTTTTCACTTACAAAAGAACAGATAACCGATATTGTTCTTGAACTATACGATGCACGTAAAGAGGCAAAAGATTATCTGGAATTTTATCTTGCCCCAGATTGCAACGCTGAATTAGAAAAGAGCAAGAAAGCTATCAGAAACGAGTTCTTCCCAACTCGTGGATTTTCCGAAAAGCCGTCATTTGCCAAATGTCGAAAAGTCATTTCCGATTTTCAAAAACTAAAACCGGAGCCAACCACTGTTGCCGATTTAATGTTGTTCTATATCGAACAAGGATGCGAATACACACTTGAATTTGGCGATATGTGGGAACAGTTCTATACAACACTGGAGGGAAATTTCAACAAGGCTATGCGCTTTATCTTTCTCAACGGATTGTTAGCCTGTTATTACGAACGGATTGAAAAGCTTATTGATAGCGTATCGAATTGTGGCTGGGGATTTTATTACACATTACAAGATATTTATTCTGAATATCGGTAGTGGTTTTTAAGCTTTGATAGGCAGTATCCATAATTTTGTGTAAAATAAAAATAAGAAAGACGGAGTGATTTCCACCTTTCTTATTTTTATATTTCCATCGACTCCAATAATCATATCCTGTAACTTATTTGCCGATACAGTGATATGTAAAGCCCTGTTCTTCCAGTTCTTTTTTGTCATAAATATTACGGCCATCCAGTATTAGCAACTGCTTCATAGCTTTCTTGATGACCGCCCATGATGGTAAACGAAACTCGTTCCATTCGGTAATCAGCATCAATGCGTCTGCATCCAATGTGGCATCATACATATCTGTTGCATAATATACGCTATCACCGATGCGGCGACGGCATTCATTGATGGCAGCGGGATCGTATGCCCGTATGCTGCATCCGGCTTTCGATAGCTTGTCGATCAAGACCAAAGCCGGCGCTTCACGCATATCATCTGTTTCCGGTTTAAACGATAATCCCCAAAGAGCAATGGTTTTTCCTTTCAGGTTGTTATTGAAATGCTTCTGGAGTTTCTCAAACAAGATGTTTTTTTGGTTTTCGTTGACTTCCTCTACTGCTCGAAGTACCCTCATTTTATACCCATTCAGTTCGGCAGTCTTTATCAAAGCCTTTACGTCTTTTGGAAAACAAGAGCCACCATAGCCGATGCCCGGATATAGGAACTTACGTCCGATACGAGTATCAGAGCCTATACCACTACGTACCATATTGACATCTGCTCCTACCAATTCGCACAAATTGGCAATGTCATTCATGAAGCTGATACGAGTGGCCAACATGGAATTAGCGGCATATTTGGTCATCTCGGCAGAAGGTATATCCATAAAAATGACACGGAAATTATTTAGCAAGAAAGGTTTGTAAAGTTTACTCATTATCACCTTTGCACGTTCCGATTCCACTCCCACTACTACACGGTCAGGACTCATAAAATCATTGATAGCATTGCCTTCCTTCAAAAATTCCGGATTTGAAGCCACATCAAATTCAAGGTCTGATCCTCTCTTGTCCAACTCAGCCTGAATGGCTGCACGCACTTTCTGAGCAGTACCTACAGGTACGGTACTTTTTGTGACCACCAATACATACTTCTGCATATTTCGTCCAATAGTGCGAGCAACTTCCAATACATAACTCAGGTCAGCACTACCATCCTCATCGGGAGGTGTTCCTACGGCACTAAATACAACGTCCACTTCGTTTAGACAACTCTCTAAAGAAGTTGTGAATTGCAGGCGACCTGCCTTCACATTACGGTTTACCATTTCCTCCAGTCCATTTTCGTAGATGGGGATAATGCCTTTTTCCAGTGCTTTTATTTTTTCACTGTTAGTGTCTACGCAAATCACATTGACACCAATTTCTGCAAAACAGGTGCCGGTCACTAAACCGACGTACCCTGTACCAACGATGGCTATTTTCATAGTTTATTTATAATAAACCGCATCTTTGAATGATACGGCATGTCTGTCTTTTTCTGATAATATGAGTAACTCTTCATCAATGGGCCATTCAATGCCGATCGTTTCGTCATTATAGCGAATAGATGCTTCGGATTGAGGGGTATAGGCATTGTCTACTTTATAAGTAAAAACAGCTTCATCGCTCAGTACCAAAAAACCATGTGCAAAGCCCCTCGGGATGAAAAACTGTCGTTTGTTTTCTTCACTTAACTCCATGCTGACGTGTTTTCCGAATGTAGAAGATGATTTCCTTAAGTCGACAGCGACATCCAAAACCTTTCCACTCAGAACGCGTACCAGCTTGGCCTGACTATATTCTGCTTTTTGATAATGCAAACCACGCAATACTCCGAAAGACGATTTAGATTCATTGTCCTGAATAAAGTGAACATCTCCTATATGGATACGAAACTCTTCTTCTTTAAATGCCTCCATGAAATATCCGCGTGTATCATGAAAAACTTTTGGTTCAATCAGCCATACACCATCAATCTCTGTCTGTATGTAGTTCATTCTTTCAAAATGATTTATGTATTTTCTTTTTTATTCTATATTATAGCTTGGTCTGGTTCTGATTTATAGAACACTAAGCTTCTATCTTTCTACATTGGAAAGGTATATAAAACATTGCAAATGTATAAAAAAAAACTGATTCTTTCTCGTCTGGCTTGAAAAAGCTTTTCCTATACTATATGTGGCAGGTAAGAGGGGGTATTGTTTATAAATTGTTGATAAGAAAAAACGCCGGGAACTGGTTTATATCCGATATTTCAGTTATTTTTGTTGCATGATTGAGTTGTCACAACATATAGAAGCGTTATTATTGGAAAATGATTGTGTCATTGTTCCTGGATTAGGCGGCTTTGTTGCTCACTATACCTCAGCAACACGAATTGAAGAAGAGAATCTCTTCCTACCCCCTACCCGCATCATCGGTTTCAATCCTCAACTGAAGATGAATGATGGAGTGTTGGTGCAATCTTATATGGCTGTTTATAACACCAGTTTTGCAGATGCTACCCGAATGATCGAAAGAAAAGTGGAGGGGATTTTTGCTACTCTTCATGAAGAAGGAAAAGTGGGTTTGTCTAATGTAGGAGAACTTCGTTATTCTATTCATGGCACATATGAATTTATCCCTTACGATGATAAAATCACCAGCCCTTATTTGTATGGCTTGGATAGTTTTGAAATGAAAGAACTATCTGTTTTGACGCAATTTACCGGAGGGAAGATTATCCCAATGATTCCTACAATAGAGAAGAATAAGAAAAAGAACTTTGAAATCAAGGTTAACCGTTCATACTTGTCGAATGCTGTAGCTATGATAGCGGTCATTGTTCTATTCTTCCTGCTATCCACTCCACTGGAAAACACGGAAGTGTTAGAAGGAAACTATGCGCAGCTACTTCCTGAGGAGCTTTTTGAGAAGATAGAAAAGCAATCTCTGGCTTTTACTCCGGTTGTCGTTTCGAAGATAGCAGAAAACAAAAAGAATCCGGCGGCTTCTGTTGCGCCCGTAAAGCCCAAAGTCGTAGCAAATGTTCCTCGTCCGACAATAGCCGCTACGATGAAAGTGGATGTTCCAGAGGGTGTCAATCCCGTTTCTCCTACCCTACCCTATCATATCATTGTTGCAAGTGTGGGAACAGAAAACGATGCACATCTGATGGCAGAGCGCCTGATACAAAAAGGCTTCTCTGGCGCAAAAGCCATTATTGGCGACGGAAAGATGCGTGTCTGCATTCAGTCGTGCAGTACTGAAACAGAAGCTTATCAGGCTTTAAATGAAATTCGTAAGCATGAAGCTTATCAGAATGCGTGGGTACTGAAGAAATAAGAGTATACCTCTCCATATCAATTATAATATTTTGATAATCAATGAAACGAATCCGTTGTCCTAAATGTGAGAGTTATTTAACGTTCGATGAAACAAAGTATAGCGAAGGCCAGTCATTGGTCTTTGTTTGCGAGCAATGTAAAAAGCAATTCAGCATTCGCTTAGGCAAGACAAAAATGCAAGCTCCTCAAAAAGAGGAGCTACCCAATGAAGAAGAATACAAAAATGCTTTCGGTAGCATTACGGTTATAGAAAATGTATTCGGATTCAAACAGGTACTACCTCTCAAGGAGGGGGATAATGTGATAGGGCGTCGTTGTGTGGGAACAGTAATTCATGCGCCTATAGAAAGCTCGGACATGAGCATGGATCGCAGGCATTGCATTATCAATGTAAAACGCGGCAAGCAAGGCGGACTGGTATATATACTGCGCGATGCTCCCAGCCTGACAGGGACTTTCCTGAACAATGAACTTTTAGGTGACAAAGATCGTGTCCGCATTAAGGATGGAGCAATTGTAACTATTGGCGCCACCACATTTATTCTGCGTACGGCAGAATAGAAATAGGTAACCCCAAGGGCCTCATGACTCTTGGGGCTACTTATTTTTAAAGGATACCTTTCACTGTTTCCAGCATTCCCTTAGATAGAATCGAGTCCAAGTTAGCTTTCACAGCTGTGCTAAGTCCGGGAATGGAATTCAGGTTTTCTCCCCAAATAAATGTTGCACCCAATACCCCTTCTGTTACTTTTTGGGTATCGCCGGTTGCCCATAAATCTTTCAGAAGTTCTATGATTTCCGGAGCATCGTTTGGAACGATTTCAGCACCGTCTTCGCGAACACCACCTTTGTAATATGTAATGATGGCTGCAAGGCCGAGCACCAATCCTTTGGGCAGTTCGCCTTTGCGTTGCAAATAGGTCTTCAATCCCGGAAGATCTCGAGTCTGGTATTTGGGAAATGAATTCAGCATGATACTGGTTACGACATGATCGACAAACGGATTATTGAAACGCTCCAATACGTCTTCGGCAAACTTCTTCAGCTCGTTTTTAGGCAAGTTTAATGTTTCCATTAATTCGTCGAACATCACTTTATTGATGTATTTACCGATTACCGGATGTTGGCAAGCGTCACGAACGATATTGATTCCGGATAGGTAGGATACCGGAGACAGAACAGTGTGAGGACCATTCAGCAGTGTTACCTTTCTTTCGTGGTAAGGTTCTTCGGATGGAACAAACAGCACGTTCAGTCCGGCCTTGTCTGCGGGGAACTCTTTTGCCACTTCTTGCGGCGCTTCAATTACCCACAAATGGAAAATCTCAGCCTGAACCACGAGGTTGTCGTCGTATTGCAGTTTTTCTTTAATGGCGGCAATATCTTTACGGGGAAATCCCGGTACAATGCGGTCGACCAATGTAGCATACACACCACAAGCCTCTTCGAACCAGGCTTTGAACTCGTTGCCCAACTGCCATAATTCGATGTATTGATAAATCGTCTCTTTCAGTTTGTGCCCGTTCAGGAATATCAGTTCGCAGGGGAAGATGATAAGTCCCTTGCTCTTGTCGCCATTGAATGTTTTGAAACGATGATACAGCAATTGTGTCAGCTTGCCCGGATAGGAAGCAGCGGGGGCATCGGTAAGTTTGCACGAGGGATCGAAGGCAATACCGGCTTCCGTAGTGTTGGAGATAACAAAGCGCATTTCCGGCTGCTCTGCCAATTTTAGGAACTCCTCGTTTTGTGTATAAGGATTCAATGCGCGGCTGATTACGTCAATCAAAGTCAGACTGTTGACTGTTTCGCCTTTGTCCAGGCCTTGCAGGTTGACATGATAAAGATTATCTTGCGCATTCAGCATATCCACCATACCTTTGTCGATGGGTTGCACTACTACTACGCTGCTATCAAAATCTGTCTTTTGATTCATGTTGTAGATAATCCAATCCACAAACGCACGCAGGAAGTTTCCTTCACCAAACTGGATGATGCGTTCCGGACGTTGTACTTTGGTAACTGTTTCTCTGTTTAATGCTTTCATTTCAAAAAAATGGTTTAAATGATTGATATGGTTATTTATGTTACTTGTCATTGAAGAAAAGACTGGCATTACTCGAACTCAAAATAAAAATCAATGTTTTCTTTCATCATCACATCAATAGGCATGTATTTCACGGCTGTGACCGTTTTCTTGAAGACAATATGATTACACAAGGCTTTTACGCCGCAATAACCTTGCAGGCCGGGACGTTGGCCGATGAGATAGTTCACTTCGCCTGTTCTCAGGTATTCCACGTTCTTTTGCAGAAGGTCGTAACCTAACAGATTCTTCAACTTCTGCCCTTTCTGCTGCAAATAGTGCGCCACTTGATATACGCGGGAATTGAATACCACTCCTAAAACAGCCTTTGGGTGTTCATTAAAGAACGCGTCTAATATTTGCAGATTGGTATCTGCGTCTTCTTTGTGCAGAACGATGTCGTGAATGGGCAGGTTGTAATGTCTCTCGGCAAGATATTGCATGAATCCTTCCAAGCGGCGCTGCATCTGTATCTCGGCCGGATTGTTCTTCTGGTTGTTGAGGAAAAGCACAAGCTCCTGCCCTGCTTCGTAGCTGCTCATCAGGATTTTGGCAGCAATGTATCCGCTGGTTCTGGAATCTTGCCCGATATAGCATAAGGCATGTGTGTGCTCAATGTTGAAATCGACAAATACATATGGAATATCGTTCTTTTCCAGATAAGATGTAAGCTTCAATGTCTCTTCCTCGAAGTTCGGTGCAATCAATACCGCATCGGCCGATTCTTGTTGGAGAAGCCGGCACGCTTCTTCGTATGACTGCTTGTCGGCATGCGAATAGTATAAATAATCCACCCCTACATTAATAAGATGGAGTTCTTGCGCAGCACGCCCCACCCCTTGAGCTACGGCATGCCAATAATCGTGCTCTATATAATAAGGTATAATGCAAACAATGCGATAGCGCTTCTTGGCAGCCAGCCCAATGGCAAACACGTTAGGTTGATAGTCTATCTCATCGAGTACTTTCTGAACCTTCTCCATACTGGCATGGGATACGTCTCCGCGATTGTGCAATACGCGATCCACGGTTCCGGCAGAGACGCCTGCCATACGTGCGATGTCTTTAATGGTATAGATTTTATTTTCCATTTTTAAGGTGTATTCCTGAGTCGATAAAGGTGTGACGTTTAATACTTAAATATTATAAATATTTGCCGCAAAGATACGAATTATTTTGTTTCTCCAAGTAAAAATTCTACTTTTGTGTTCGATAACGGTTAATAAAAATAAAAAGGGTAATCAGTCTTATATGCCTTACAATCAATGCTATATGCGTATTATGTCAGTCAAGTAATATTTTTAGATATTTAAAACACAGAAAGATGAAGAACTTTATGGATGAGAACTTCTTGTTGCAAACAGAAACTGCGCAGAAGTTATATCATGAGCATGCGGCTAAAATGCCGATTATCGACTATCACTGCCACTTGATTCCTCAAATGGTGGCAGATGACTATCAGTTTAAGTCCTTGACGGAAATCTGGTTGGGTGGAGACCATTATAAATGGCGTGCCATGCGTACCAATGGCGTAGATGAACGTTTCTGTACGGGCAAAGACACCACCGATTGGGAGAAATTCGAGAAATGGGCGGAAACCGTACCCTACACTTTCCGCAACCCGTTGTACCATTGGACTCATCTTGAACTGAAAACAGCTTTTGGCATTGACAAGATTCTGAATCCTAAAACCGCCCGTGAAATCTATGAGGAGTGCAACGAGAAACTGAAGCAGCCGGAATATTCGGCACGCGGCATGATGCGGCGTTATCATGTGGAAGTAGTTTGCACGACCGATGATCCGGTTGATTCTTTGGAGTATCACATCAAGACCCGCAAAAGCGGTTTTGAGATCAAGATGTTGCCTACTTGGCGTCCCGACAAGGCTATGGCAGTGGAAAGTCCTGCCGACTTTCGCGCTTACGTAGAAAAGCTGGCAGAGGTGAGCGGTGTTACCATTTCGGGGTTTGACGACATGATTGCCGCTTTGCGTAAGCGTCATGACTTCTTTGCCGAACAAGGTTGCAAATTGTCCGATCATGGCATCGAGGAGTTCTATGCCGAAGATTATACAGATGCGGAAATCAAAGCGATATTCAATAAAGTATATGGCGGTAAGATGCTGACCATAGAAGAGGTCTTGAAATTCAAGTCGGCCATGTTGGTAGTGTTTGGAGAGATGGATTGGGAAAAGGGCTGGACGCAACAGTTCCATTATGGAGCCATCCGCAACAACAACAGCAAGATGTTTAAATTGTTGGGGCCTGATACAGGCTTTGATTCCATCGGCGAATTTACTACGGCGAAGGCAATGGCTAAGTTCCTCGACCGTCTGAACTCGGAAGGAAAGCTTACAAAGACCATCCTCTATAACCTGAATCCATGCGCTAATGAGGTGATTGCTACTATGTTGGGTAACTTTCAGGATGGAACGGTTGCCGGTAAGATACAGTTCGGCTCCGGTTGGTGGTTCCTCGACCAGAAAGACGGTATGGAGAAACAGATGAACGCGCTTTCCGTGTTGGGATTACTGAGCCGTTTTGTGGGTATGCTGACCGATTCCCGCTCTTTCCTCTCCTATCCTCGTCATGAATACTTCCGTCGTACATTGTGCAACCTTGTGGGACGTGACGTGGAAAACGGTGAAATTCCCGCATCCGAAATGGAACGTGTAAATCAGATGATTGAAGATATCAGCTATCATAACGCTAAGAACTTCTTCCGATTCTGACAGTGGGCCAATCATAACCGCCGGGCAAAGCACCCGTAAGCCCACACCATATCGTTCCTGAAGTGTGGGATTACAGCTTCTGAAGTGTGGGCGGACGCTTGCTGAAGTGTGGGGTTACGGTTGTACAACTGCAAGCTTTCACTTGTACAAGCGCAAGCTCACACTTGTATAAGTGTAAAACACCTATTTTCAGTAAGTTACCAAACGCTTCCTTTTCCGGTAACTTTTGCATCCAAGCCCCGCTCCTCTTCTGATTAATAGCCTTGCCATAAATAATCAATCGGTAAGAATAAGAGGGATTTGCTTCTTTTATTCTAAAAATGTATTTTTGCGTTTATTTTTTTATCAACCCAACAAAATATACATTAGGATGATGCAATCACCTCAAGCCACCTCCAAAGGCTTCAGTAAAGCCTTTTGGGTAAGTACCACAGTCGAGCTTTTTGAACGTATGGCATATTATGCCGTATTTATTGTTCTCACCATTTATCTTTCCAGCATTTTAGGTTTCAATGATTTTGAAGCGAGTATGATTTCTGGTTTGTTTTCGGGCGGCCTCTATTTATTACCAATCTTTTCCGGAGCATATGCCGATAAAATAGGTTTCAGAAAATCGATGCTTATAGCTTTTTCGTTGCTTTCCGTAGGATATTTGGGACTGGGCTTGCTCCCTACTCTGCTGGAAGCTGCCGGATTGGTGGAATATGGTGAGGTGACTCGTTTCTCCGGATTACCGGAGAGTAACGACAAGTGGATGATTGTTCCCATTTTGTTTGTTATCATGGTAGGAGGCTCATTTATCAAATCCATCATATCAGGGTCGGTAGCCAAAGAAACAACAGAAGCTACCCGGGCACGGGGATATTCCATTTTCTATATGATGGTCAACATAGGAGCCTTCACCGGAAAAACCGTTGTCGACCCATTGCGGAATCTCATTGGCGAGCAAGCCTATATCTATATCAATTATTTCTCGGCTGCAATGACAATTCTGGCTTTATTGTCCGTCATCTTATTGTATAAATCGGCACATACGGCCGGCGAAGGAAAGAGTATGCGCGAAATAGGCCGGGGATTTATGCGCATCATCACTAACTGGCGTTTGCTGATTCTTATTCTTATCGTCACGGGCTTCTGGATGGTACAGCAGCAATTGTATGCCACCATGCCCAAATACGTGATTCGCATGGCAGGCGAAACCGCCAAGCCGGGATGGATAGCCAATGTGAATCCGTTTGTCGTGGTCTGCTGCGTAAGCTTCATCACCCGGCTGATGGCAAAACGTTCGGCCATCTTATCCATGAATATAGGCATGTTTCTGATTCCCATCTCGGCATTGCTGATGGCATGTGGCAATCTATTGGGTAATGAGGTGATCGGTGGCATGAGCAACATCACGCTGATGATGGTACTCGGCATCGTGGTGCAGGCTCTGGCAGAATGCTTCATCTCCCCCCGCTATCTCGAATATTTCTCTTTGCAAGCTCCTAAGGGAGAGGAGGGCATGTATCTCGGCTTCAGCCATCTCCACTCGTTCTTGTCATCCATTTTCGGATTCGGTATAGCCGGTGTGCTTCTGACAAAATACTGTCCCGACCCGGTTTTATTTGAAACACGCGAAGCGTGGGAGGCCGCCAGCACTAATGCGCATTATATCTGGTATTACTTTGCCGGCATCGGACTGGTTGCCGCGGTTGCACTGTCTGTTTTTGCCAAAACCACAGAATTCATTGACAAAAAGAAGAAAGCATAAATTCCATATCGCATAGTTTTCGTATATTTGTTCCCTCAAAGCAAAGATGAGTTCAGAGCGACTTTTCTGAGATAACTCTCTATTTTTGCAATTAAGGAGATAAAAATGAAAATAAAATTCATAAGCCTTGCCAGCGGAAGTAGCGGCAACTGCTATTATATAGGAACAGAAAAATACGGAATACTCATTGATGCAGGTATTGCAGTACGAACCATTAAGAAAGGGCTGAAAGAAGCCGGCATCAGTATGGATATGGTACGTGCCGTATTCGTCACACACGACCATGCCGATCATATTAAGGCGGTAGGCGGATTGGGCGAAAAATTGAATATACCCATTTATACTACTGCACGGATTCATGAAGGCATCAACCGGAGCTATTGCATGACGGAAAAACTACATTCGTCTGCCCGTAACTTGGAGAAACAGCAACCCATGCAATTAGAAGATTTTACCATCGAGTCTTTCGAAGTGCCTCATGACGGCACGGACAATGTGGGCTATTGCATCCAAATAGACGGTAAGGTGTTTTCATTCCTCACCGACCTTGGCGAAATCACTCCTACTGCGGCGGAATATATTAAAAAGGCCAATTATCTCATACTGGAAGCCAATTATGATGATGAGATGTTGCGCATGGGCAGTTATCCTCCCTATCTAAAGGAGCGTATAACCAGCCGTACCGGACACATGAGCAACATAGCTACCGCCGAATTTATTTCGGAAAACATGACGGGACATTTGCAATACATTTGGCTTTGTCATTTGAGTAAGGACAATAATCATCCGGAATTGGCATACAAAACAGTGGAGTGGAAGTTAAAAGAAAAAGGAATTGTTGTAGGAAAAGACGTACATCTTTGTGCATTGAAACGTACAACACCTTCCGATTTGTATGAATTTGAGTAAAAACCACCCTCCTTTCGCAAAAACATAAACATTTGTTTGGCTAAATAAATTCAAAAGACTACTTTTGCACCCGCAAAATTAGAAAAAACAGAATGCACTCTTAGCTCAGTTGGTAGAGCAACTGACTCTTAATCAGTGGGTCCAGGGTTCGAATCCCTGAGGGTGTACAACGATTGAGTAAATTCGCTTTTATCCTCTTTTCTTTCGTTTTAATTCCCACCGAATCATAGCTTCCTCCTTTTTTTGTGTACATTTGCATGAAGAACTATCAGTTATTCCATGAATTCATTCGCAGCACACATTTCCCGGAGGATTTTACTTATCGGATTGATAGGGGCTATGCTCATTATCTATCCCAACGTAATATGTCTGCCATGGGAATTTTACTCTCCTGCTGCACAAAGTCATCGGATCGTTTTCAGCTTGTTTTTTATCTTCCGCTATCTTTATATCGCCGGTTTATTCACTTTATTACTTCGTTTCAATTTACGCAAGGCCACGTTATATCAACTCAAACGTAGGTTTTTCTACAATTTCATGATTGCAGTGGCAGCCTATGTCATTTTTGTTCCTATCTCGTTGAATTTTAAATTTTGTGGGGCACGCGATGCGATAGGAAGCATACTCATCTTTCAATTCTTTGTGGTTTGTTGTATATCCACTTTGTTGGGACATATCATTATGCTATACAAAACCCAGCAGGAAAAGGAAATAGAGATAGAACGCTTGCGCACGGAGAATCTGCAAAGCCGTTGTGACGCTTTGACTAATCAGATCAATCCTCACTTCTTTTTCAATTCACTCAGTGGAATCTCATCATTGATCCGTAAAAAGGACGATAAAAAAACACTGGAATATGTAGACCAGCTGTCGGACATGTTCCGGTATATTTTGCAGAGCGACCGTAAAGGAGTGGTCTCTCTTCGCGAAGAACTGGAATTTATTGAAGCCTTTCAATTTGTCGCCGAAGTACGTTTTGCCAATAAACTCGTTTTTTTAATCGACATAGATAATGCTGCGAAAGATTCCTTGACCTTGCCGGTCCTTTCCTTGCTCCCACTGGTAGATAATGTAATAGTACATAATAAAATAGATGCGGATCATAAAATGGAAATCTCCATATTTATGAATGAGTGCGACGAATTGATTGTTTCTAACCCGATACATCCCAAACTGTCCGTTCCATTGACAAACGGCACCGGTTTGAAAAACCTGGAAAACAGATTCCTATTGTTGACCAATCGAAAAATCAGGGTTGAAATGACAGAGAAAAGGTTTACTGTTTATCTACCTCTAAAATGAAGTGGCAATGAAAGTATTGATTGTTGAGGATGAGACATCATCGTATGAAAATCTGAGGGAAATTCTGCGTGAAATAGATCCGGATATTGAAGTTGTGGGCAATACGGAAAGTGTGGTGCAGACCATCAATTGGTTAAAAACCGGAATTGCTCCCGATTTAATATTTATGGATATACATCTTTCCGATGATTCAGCCTTTGCCATATTTGATAAAATGGAGGTGGAAACTCCCATTATATTTACTACGGCTTATGACCAGTATGCCATTGAGGCCTTTAAAGTGAATAGTATAGATTATTTGCTGAAGCCTATCAAAGTCTGCGAAGTGAAACACGCCATTGATAAGTTCAAGAGACTAAGCCACACTGATGTTAGCCATTATTTATCGCAGTTGCTGCAACTTGCTCCCTCTTCAATGCATAAAAGCAAGATGCTGATACCTTATAAAGATAAATTGATTCCGATAGGTTTCAGCGATATTGCATTCTTTTATACTGCCGATAAGAATTCTTTTATATATTTGAAAAACGGTACTCATTATCCTTATTCCAAAACATTGGATCAAATAATGACAACACTTGATTCCAATAACTTTTTTCGTGCCAACAAGCAATTTATAATCAGACGAGACAATGTGGTCAATATAACAATCTGGTTTGATAATCGCTTGCTTGTCACTCTTGATACAGAAGTGCCTGAACGAATTTATATCAGTAAAAATAAAGCAGCAGAATTTAAGACATGGCTCACCGCCGGTTATTGATACCCTTGTAGAAACCCTAAAATCAAAATATCATGTTACGGAAGATTAGACTAACTCTTGCATTGATTTTCTTTGCACTTATCACCTTATTGTTCCTCGACTTTACAGGGACATTGCACGGGTGGTTCGGATGGCTGGCCAAAATTCAGTTCCTCCCCGCCGTATTGGCGTTAAACGTGGGAGTGATACTGTTGCTCGTTATCCTCACATTGGTATGCGGACGTATTTATTGCTCCGTCATTTGTCCTTAGGGTGTCCTTCAGGACGTCATGGCATGGCTGGGACGAAGAATCCCGAAACGCAGAAAACTCCCCTACTCTTACTCGCCCGCCTTGTCATGGTTGCGCTACGGTGTACTGGGAGTGTTTGTAATTGCATTGATTGCCGGTGTTGGCTCGTTCGTTGCCTTACTTGCACCTTACAGTTCGTATGGACGCATAGCCAATAACCTGTTCCAACCGATATGGCAATGGGCTAATAACGGATTAGCTTACTTGGCCGAGCGTGCAGACAGCTATGCCTTTTATGAAACAGAGGTCTGGATAAAGAGTTTGCCTACATTGCTCATTGCCGTTGCAACTTTCGTTTTACTCATCATTTTGGCCGTGCGCAACGGGAGAACCTATTGTAATACAATCTGTCCTGTGGGCACCGTCTTGGGATTTATTTCACGATATTCTCTTTTTCGTATCACGATAGATCCGGAGAAATGTAACAAGTGTAGTCTATGTTCCCGTCGTTGCAAGGCTGCATGCATTGATTTTAAATCATATCGCATAGACAACAGCCGTTGCGTGACGTGTATGGATTGCATCGGAACATGCAATCACGGTGCTATCTCTTATAAGTATCACCCCATAGGCAGCTATCATGCAGCCGGGAGTCAAAAAGGAGAAAGCATTGTAACGGCAGCTTCTTCTGCCACGAATATATCTTCAGATAATAATATGGATAATACTCGTCGCAGCTTCTTCACGGCTACAGCTTTGGTTGCCGCCACCTCTCTCGTAAAAGCTCAGGAGAAGAAAGTTGATGGCGGACTGGCTACAATTGAAGATAAAGCAATTCCCCATCGCAATACGCCCATCACTCCTCCGGGGGCGTTGAGTGCACATAATATGGCGCAGCATTGTACGGCCTGCCAACTCTGCGTATCAGTCTGTCCCAATCAAGTTCTTCGTCCTTCTACTGACTTGATGAAGTTGATGCAGCCGGAGATGTCGTATGAACGTGGTTATTGTAGGCCGGAGTGCGTGAAGTGCTCTGAAGTTTGTCCGGCAGGGGCTATATTACCCATTAGCAGGGTTGATAAATCGTCTGTTCAGATAGGCCATGCCGTATGGGTGAAGAGAAACTGCATCCCGCTGACGGATGGTGTGGAGTGTGGCAATTGTGCCCGTCATTGCCCCGTGGGAGCTATACAAATGGTGCCGAATGTGGCGGAAGACAGAAATTCCACGAAAATACCGGCGATTAATGTCGAGCGCTGTATTGGTTGTGGCGCATGCGAGAATCTTTGTCCGGCCCGTCCGTTCACAGCCATCTATGTGGAAGGGCATGAAAGACATCGGATTGTATAATCTTTAGAACTTTTATCGTTATGGAAGAACAGAACAAAAATATGAATCGTCGTGATTTCCTGAAAATCGTAGGTATTACGACCGTTAGCTCTACCGCCGCTCTCTATGGTTGCAAATCTGAAGAAGGAAGTAATAAAAGCAACAAAGTATTGGGACCCATCCCTACGGATAAAATGACCTACCGAAGCTTCTCGGGCTTGGGAGATGACAAAGTTTCCATCTTGGGATATGGATGCATGCGTTGGCCCACCGTTCCAGCTTCGGACGGTAAGGGTGATATGATAGATCAGGATGCTGTTAATGAACTGGTGGATTATGCCATTGCCCATGGTGTGAATTATTTTGATACATCTCCGGTATATGTACAGGGATGGAGCGAAAAGTCTACGGGAATTGCATTGAAACGTCATCCGCGGGAGTCTTTCTATATAGCAACCAAACTCTCCAATTTTCATCCCGACACTTGGAGCCGCGAGAACTCTATTGCCATGTATCGCAAGTCGTTCAAAGAATTGCAGGTGGATTATATCGACTATTACTTGCTGCACATGATTGGCGGTGGTGGAATGGAACAATTCAAAAAACGCTATATTGACAACGGCATGATTGATTTTCTTGTCAAAGAGCGTGAAGCAGGACGCATCCGTCGTTTGGGGTGGTCGTTTCATGGAGATATCAAGGCGTATGACTATGCTTTGCAAATGCACGACCGTGGAGAGGTGCATTGGGATTTTGTGCAAATCCAGTTGAATTATATAGACTGGAAACATGCTTCGGGCAGCAATTTCAAGGCCGAATACCTTTATAACGAATTGGCTAAACGCAATATCCCGGCTGTCGTAATGGAACCTCTATTGGGAGGACGGCTTTCCAAAGTGCCCGATCACATTGTGGCACGGCTGAAGCAACGCGAACCGGACAACAGTGTGGCTTCTTGGGCGTTCCGTTATGCCGGTTCGCCTGAAGATGTGCTTACGGTGTTGAGCGGGATGACCTATATGGAGCATCTGCAAGATAATATACGCACCTACTCGCCATTGGTGTCGCTGACTGACGAAGAAACCCAATTTCTGTATGATACGGCAGACTTGATGATGGAATATCCAACCATAACCTGCAATGACTGCAAGTATTGTATGCCTTGTCCGTATGGCATCGACATTCCGGCAGTACTGCTTCATTATAACAAATGCGTCAACGAAGGAAATATACCCGAAAGCAGTCAGGACGAAAACTATCGGCAAGCACGCCGGGCATTTCTTGTGGGCTACGACCGTAGTGTACCCAAACTGAGGCAGGCCAACCATTGCATTGGTTGCAATCAGTGCACCCCTCATTGTCCGCAAACAATTGACATTCCCAAGGAGTTACATCGCATAGACAGGTTTGTAGAACATTTGAAACAAGAAACGCTGTAAGATGGAATGCACCATCGACATGCTTCATAAAGGAGGATACTCTTGTGTGATGAGAAATGATAAGGAAATTCGCACCTTTACCCGACGAGGGGTGATGGATTTATACGATTTGTATCAGGCAGACCCTGCATTTATGCGTGGGGCTGCCATTGCCGACAAGATAATAGGAAAAGGGGCGGCTGCTCTGATAGTATTGGGAGGAATCAAAAAAGTTTATGCCGATGTCATCAGTAGCCCGGCATTGGGGCTGTTGCGCAAAGCAGATATAGATGTGGCTTTTGCAGAAGAAGTGCCGCATATTATAAACCGAATGGGTACAGGGCAATGTCCTTTGGAGGCTGCTTGCAGCGGGTTAAAATCAGCAGAAGAGATGTTTCCTGTGATACGAAGCTTTATATCCGGAATTCGCTCTATTCCTAATACCTAAAATATAATCTCTCCTCCAGAGCCATTGCTCAAAGTTGAGAAATGTTACTGAAGGAGAGAACCCAACACCAGTTTTCATTAAAAATCTGATTTCACAATCAGGAATATCTTGAAGTCTTATGACTGTTTACTCTTCAGAATAAAGATATGCTTTTCTTACACGAAGAAAAAGCTGTTTTTTTGATTGAGAGCCTGTTTAATAGTTTCTTCTATTTAATCGGAGTTTCTTTATATTTCATCAAGAGAGTGCCGGACAATATTAAACAGGCTCCATTCAATCAATACCTTTGAGAACATTTGAATTGAAGAATCTACCACTGATGTTGCCGCAGCGGCAGACCTTCATTCACAGAGCTTATGCCCTTATCGAGAGAATTAGAATAAAAGAACTCTCTGTTAACGTTATACCGAATGTCTAGTCTAGCTCACCAAGTTATATTTCAATTTCACTTTCTACTTCCCTTACGAAAAAATAAAGAGGGAGATGGAGCCTTAGTATATAACTCAAACAAAACAAAACGTTATAAGGACATCTCCCTCAAGAAAAAATGTTCACCTTCACAGGCTTCCTAAAAAGCAAGATGTGCTATACATCATTGCGAATATCTAATACCTAAAATTATAGTTCGCTTTTTTATTTAATAGAGGTTCTTTTTAGCTTTCGCCTATAACCTATCTTATTGTTGAGAACGATTCCTGAAGAATATTTTCCAAAACTGTCGTAGGCATAGGCGCAACCTCCTGCTCCACTTTCTTCTCATATTCTTATGTTCAAGTTCCTCCGCTGCTTTTTCAACCCGTACTATACGCTCATCACATGCATCGTCTTCATCACATGAAATGCGCTCGTCAATTATATCTACCACTTGTTCGTATGTCAGTAATGGTTTTTTCTTTTTATCCATATTCTGAATAACGGTTGAGTAAAACATCGGTTTTTCTGTTGGCAAAGGTAGCCTATAGCCCCTATCAATGTTTGCATCTGATACGCAATAATTGGTATCTACTGCGCATTTTTCATTGAAAGCATTTGACTAATATGCGCATTAATACAAGATAATCGTTTGATTTACAGACGTTGTTTTAAACAAAAATAAAAATACAATAAAAGTACCATCTATCATTTTTAGATTGCAATAATCAAGATGTCGTATGATTGCTGTCAACTAAAACTATTCTTGGATAATCCGCTTCATTCTATTTTATGCTTTCCATACAGAGTGTTTTTAACGTGCTTTCAAGCAGCCCGCAAGACCATGACATTCATAAATCACACATTGGCACTATGACCTCTTCGTGTTGACCGCAGGCTGCGAATTTGTATTCGCACGGCGCGAACAGAGATTTGTTCAGGCTTCGAACAAGTTTACAGTTTGCCACAAACGGTTTTATTCTATGAATCCGGCAGATTTATCCTATAAGTACAATACACAAACTCAATGATTACTGTTCACTCAAACAGCTTGATTTAGTATGCACAGTATTTATGAACGGGCATTGCGGATGCATTCATGAGAAAGGAAAATGAACTTTTATCCTCGACTGAGATATTCTTTGTTACTTTTGCGATACTGCGAAGGTGTCATTTGGAATGTCTGCTTGAATATACGTGAAAAGTAAGATATTTCCGGAAATCCACATTTCAAGGCAATGTCCCCTATCGGTGTTTCGGTGGAGGCCAATAGACGTTTCGATTTGTCCAACCGCATTTGAAGGACATACCCCGAAGTACTGAAACCTGTGATGATCTTTACCTTACGGTTTAGTTGTGAAAGACTCATACACATACGGTCTGCCACGATGTCCGAACTCAAATCGTGATTACTTAGCATGGAGTAGATCACATCATTCAAGCGCATTAAAAAGTTCTTGTCGTTAAGGCTTAGTTCTACAGCTTGTTTCTCGCATTCGTTTGTTGCGCGTGAATACTTTTCGCGCAACATGCGGCGTTGTTCCAGCAGATGCTGAACATGAATGTGCAGTTCGTCGGGGTTGAAAGGCTTTTGCAAATAAGCGTCCGCTCCGGCATCAAGCCCTTCGATACGGTCGCTGTCATTATTTTTGGCAGTAACGATAATGATGGGAATATGGTTTAGCAGTTCCGATTTGCGCACTTCCCGGCATAATTCATAACCGTCTTTTTGGGGCATCATTAGGTCTGTAATTATCAGGTCGGGAATAAACTCATTTGCCTTTTCCAACCCTTCTTCGCCGTCGCGGGCATACAGCAGGCGATATTTCTCCTTTAGCAACCTCCCAATGTAGTAAGAGATATCTTCATTGTCTTCCACTATCAGGACAAGCGGCGATTCCGAAGTTTCGGATGTGGCCTGTATATCAGAAAAATTGTTTGTATCAAAACACTCTGCCATACAACCTTTTTCTTCTGACAGTTCTTCTGTAGTCCATGCTTTCCAAGCTGTGCTTCCATGTTTCAAAGGCAGAGAAACTGTAAATGTAGTCCCTTTTCCAGGCATACTTTCCACGTTGATATCGCCGCCCATACTTTCTACTATCTGCCTTACCAATGGAAGACCTATTCCGGTACTAAGGCCTTCTTTGCTGTTCACTCCTTGGTAGAAAGGGTTGAATATATTAGGAATATCTTCTTTGCTGATTCCCATACCGGAATCTGTAACACATAGCATAAGCCGTTCTTCCTTTTGCTTCATAGTTACAAGAATGCTTCCTCCTTTGGGAGTGTACTTGAAGGCATTAGAAAGCAGGTTACGAGTTATTTTACAAAAATATTCGGGAACGAAATCCATCATAATCACGGTTTCGGCAGGAATAAAACGCAACTCTATCTGTTTTTGTCGCGAATAAGCACGATAGTTCTCCATAACCATACGCATATATGCTACCGAATCACCATTGCGCCATTCCGGAGTGCCTAATTCTGATTTTATTTTAGAGATATCCAATAATTGGTTCACCAGTTCAAGCAGGCTTTTGCCTTGACGTACAATGGTGGCCAACCCCTGCTTTTGCTCTTCCTGTGTCAGCTTTCCCTCCTGTAATTGTTCCGATAGCCCCAATATCACCGTCAATGGTGTGCGAAACTCGTGGGTAATATTAGTAAAAAAACTGTTACGTACGTTTTCCATGTGCCGCATAACCCGTTGGCTACGCGATTTCATGCGAAAAGCATACCACAAAAAGCCAAGTGCCACCAGCATAATGAACAAGATAAAGAACGTGCTATTCAAAATAATGTTTTTTGTGCGCTGTTCCATTCGATAGTTTTCACGAACCGACAATAATTCCCTGTTATTCTTCTCTCGTTCATAATCAATACGCAAATTCTGTATATGATTTTGGTTCTTGGCATTTTTTATACTATCAGCATAAGTCCTATTCAGGATATAGCTGTCTAGGGCACGACGGCAATCTCCCGTTTCTTCATGATAAAGATAATTCAACAGATACACTTCGGACAAATGTTCCCAGGAATTCATTTCTTTTGCTGCTTTCTTAGCACGTTCTAAGTAAGACCGTGCGTCCGGCAGATTCTTTTTCGACAGATTTACTCGCGCCAATGCCAAACAAGCTTCCAGCCAATGATAGAGGTCACTTTTATCCACCATCAGATTGTAAGCATTGCGATATTCACGCAAAGCGTCGTCCCAACGCTTCTCTTTCTCATACAAGCGTCCGAAATGATTGTGGCAAAGAGAAATCCCCACAATGGATTTGGCCATGCGGTTATGCTCCATTGAATGCTGATAATAAACCAATGCGGAGTCCAGCATCCCTTTCTGCTCAAAAATATACCCCAGATTGGCATAATTCATGGCCAGTCCGAGATTACTATTCAGCTTTTTTTCTTCCATCAATGCTACCCGGAAAATGCTGTCTGCCGTATCTCGATTATCTAATGTCAGGTGTATATTCCCAATGCCACTCAATGTGATAACCCTATTCTTTCTGGCTTGAACACTGCTTTTGTCTTTAAATTGTTCACATAGCAGCAACGCGTGATAATGATAAGTGGATGCTTCGTCCAGAATACCTAAACGGCGAAAGTTTGTACCAATATTATTCAAAGCTCGCACAATTGCAAATGTATCCTTAAGATGCATTGCTATTTGCAATCCTTTGCGATGGCATTCGATGGCTTCATTGAAACGTGCATGCTCGCGATAGCGCACACCTTGTACCTCTAAACTATCTATATCCAAATGTTCCTGAGTAATAAGCCTGCTTTTATCAGTATCCCAGCACGAAAGTAACAATAAACCTGTTATAGCTAGAATTGCTAGTTTATATATAGTCTTTTTCCTCATAACACAATCGGATATGAAATCAAAAGTGATTATTATAAGAGAACGTTGCAAATATACATTTTTTTCAATAAATTACACTTCCTATAGCTGTTTATTTATATTTACTTTCTGCTAACTACAATGAAACAGACATATTCTTCCGTGACAAGGTTCATTCATGAATCCTCCTCACGGATGCTGCTGCTAAGAATGTGCACTATGTATTCTGTATTTGGACCGAACATAATAATTCAAATGTACGACATTAACAGGAGAATCTATACCTTGTGGTTACAAAGCGAAAGACAAATAAGTCAAGGAAAGAGCAATTGCTGAAAACAAAAGAATACCGATTCGATTCATCTTTCATTTATTGAAACAGGAATAAACTTTTCAGAATTATTTTTTGTTACACTCTCTATATAAACCAAAAAAGAGAAAATTATGTTTAGACAATTATTATTTCCTACTCAACCGGATGGAAAAATCGTATCTGTTATACTGCTAATGGCAAGAATAGTGTTTGGTATATTAATGATGACTCATGGTATCCGGAAATGGACAGATTTTCAAGAGTTATCCGCAGTTTTTCCCGATCCCTTAGGGGTAGGCTCTTCCCTTTCTTTAAGTTTAGCCATTTTTGGAGAATTGGCATGTTCCATTGCTTTTATTTTAGGTTTCTTATACCATTTGTCAATGATCCCCATGATATTCACAATGATAGTCGCTTTCTTCATCATTCATGCTAACGACCCTTTTGCCGCCAAAGGACTTGCTTTTATCTATTTGGCAGTATTTATCCTGATGTATATTGTGGGTTCGGGGAAGTATGCAATAGACAGTTGGCTTGAGAAGTTTATATATCAAAAAAGAGATAAATAGTTGTTATTTATTTTTAATAAACAGTTTTTTTTCAAGAGTTATGTACTTTTTATTTGAAAAAGTATATATTTGCAGGTAATTAACAATGGCTCTCTCAAAGAGCTATCCATAATAAAATATCATTAAACTTTAAAAAAGAATGATTATGAAAAAGCTTAATTTCAAGATGGCTGCCACTGTAATGGTTTGTGGTGCTTTCCTTTTGAGTTCCTGCATTGGCTCTTTTGCTTTGCATGGTAAATTGGTAAATTGGAATCAAAATGTCAGCAACAAGTTTGTGAACGAATTGATTTTCCTTGCATTCAACATTGTTCCGGTATATGGTGTATGTTATGTAGCCGATGCTTTGGTTATCAACTCCATCGAATTCTGGAGTGGTAACAATCCTATAGCCAGTGTAGGTGATGTAAAAAAAGTAAAAGGTGAAAACGGCAATTACTTGGTACAAACTCTTGAGAATGGTTACTCTATCACAAAAGAAGGTGAAAGTACTTCTATGGAGTTGATATACAACAAAGAATTAAATACTTGGAATATTGTGACCGAAGGTGTCAGCACCGAACTTTTGCAGATGAACAATGACGGTACTGCACAGATCACTCTCCCTAACGGTGAAGAAATGACGGTTACATTGGATGCTAATGGTGTGGCAGCAGCTCATCAGGCAACAATGATCAACACTTATTATGCAGCAAGATAATTCCCGATAGGAAAGAGAGTAAGAATAAAAACTCTCATTTTTTTAAGTACAGATTGCACAGAAAACGCATGCTTCTATATAATTTTAAGCATGTCAATTCTGTGAGATCTGTATTTTTTATAGCCATACTTACAGAGCCTATTTCTCATATAAAAAATGGGCCTTATCTCTCGATAAGGCCCACTCACAACACAAACACAAAATAAAACACGACAAAACTACTATGCAATCGCACCTGTCTATGTCGGGGAGACATACGTACTACCTTATGGATATTCACATATACATCGATAGCTTCAGGCGGATTGTCTCTTTATAAACAAATGTAGAGAACATTTGTTCATAGTCAGTTTAAACTATATATACATTTATTGTATTCCTCTTTCACGAAGCTTTAACTGCCACTTCCATGCGGAAAGCAATGTATCTTCGATTCCGGTTTCCGCTTTCCATCCCAATTCATTGTTGGCCAATTCCGGATTTGCCCATACCTTCTCTATATCACCGGCACGACGACCCACAATTTGATAGTTCAACTTCACTCCGGTAGCTTTTTCAAAAGCGTTTATCAATTCCAAAACTGAAAGTCCACGTCCCGTACCGATATTAAACACTTCTACTTTTTCTTTCTGTTTGTTCTCCAATATGCGGCGGATGGCCACTACGTGCGCCTTTGCCAAATCTACCACATTGATGAAGTCGCGGATGCAAGAACCATCGGGAGTATTGTAATCATCACCAAATACACTCAATTTCTCGCGAATGCCGATGGCCGTCTGGGTTAGATATGGTATCAGGTTCTGCGGCACACCGTTAGGTAACTCACCCAATAATGCAGTGGGGTGTGCACCAATCGGATTGAAGTAACGCAACAAGACAGCCTTGACAGGAGCGCCCGAAGCAACTGTGTCACGAACAATTTCTTCGTTTATCTGCTTCGTGTTGCCATAAGGAGACTCTGCTTTCTTGATAGGTGCTTTTTCCGTTACCGGAAGTTCGTCCGGCTGGCCATAGACCGTACAAGATGAGGAGAACACGATACCTTCTACTCCATATTTCGGCATTAATTCCAGCAGGTTTATCAATGACACCAAGTTATTGCGATAATACATCAACGGCTTTTGAACAGATTCGCCCACAGCCTTGCTGGCTGCGAAATGAATGATGGCCTTGATTCCTTTGTGCTTTGCAAACAAAGCATCGAGACCTTCAAAGTTCAGACAGTCCAGTTTCTCGAACACAGGACGTATGCCGGACACTTTTTCTATATTATCTACGACGTCTGCGGAAGAGTTCGACAGGTTATCGATGATAACCACTTCGTAACCGGCGCTCTGAAGCTCTACCACAGTATGTGAACCGATGTATCCGGTTCCTCCCGTAACTAATATCTTTTCTTTCATATTCAAATTAAGCGATTTAGCCTTTAGAGTTATGAATTACGATGCAAATGTACGAAAATATTTTAATATAAAAGATAGAAGAGGAGATAAAATTTTGTTTATCTCCTCTTCTATCTTTTATAGTTTCTGTTTCTCAGATTTTTACGACCCCAGAGAAACCCATGAATGCCATTGCCAGCAGACCGGCAGTTATCAGGGCTATGGGAGTGCCTCGCATGCCTTTGGGGATATCCACCAAGCTCATCTGCTCGCGCAAGCCGGCAAACAGGGTCAACGCCAACCCAAAGCCGAGCGCGGTAGAGAAAGCATAAACCACACCCGTAAGCAGGTCATAGTCTTTCTGGATAACGAGGATAGCCACACCGAGAATACAACAGTTGGTGGTTATCAACGGGAGGAATACACCCAATGCCTGATACAATGATGGAGAAACTTTCTTCAGAATGATTTCCACCATCTGTACCAAAGCGGCAATCACCAGAATGAAAGTAATTGTCTGCAAATATCCCAATCCGAAGGCATCGAGTACATACTTCTGAATAAGAAATGTGACAATAGTAGCAATGGTTAGCACAAATGCCACTGCCGCCGACATGCCCAATGCCGTCTCTACTTTCTTGGAAACGCCCAGAAACGGGCAGATTCCCAAAAATTGCGACAATACGATGTTGTTTACAAAGATTGCCGAGATAAATATCAATATATATTCCATAATTCTAATTGTTTATTTCGTTCTTTCAATCCTTCACTTTAATTGCTCTTCTTCAGGCTGTTAATCAAGGCTATCAGATATCCCAGAGCAATAAATGCACCCGGGGCAAGGACAAAAACCAACATACCGTATTCTTCGGGCAGAATGGAGAAGTTGAAAATTTTTCCGGTACCGAGGAATTCGCGAACGGCTCCCAGCAACGTCAGTGCAAGCGTAAAACCAAGTCCCATACCCAAACCATCGAACATGGATGCCACAGGACCGTTCTTCGCTGCAAAAGCTTCGGCACGCCCCAGCACAATGCAGTTCACCACAATCAGCGGAATGAAAAGCCCCAGTGTGGCATACAGTGCCGGCACATAGGCCTGCATCACCATTTGAAGCAATGTCACGAAAGAGGCGATTACCACAATGAAAGAAGGGATACGCACCATGTCGGGAATCAGATTCTTGATGGCAGAAATCACTATATTGGAACAAATCAGTACGAACATGGTGGCAAGTCCCATGCCCATACCATTGATGGCCGAGGAGGTAGTACCAAGTGTAGGACACATGCCCAACAGGAGCACAAATGTGGGATTTTCTTTCACAATCCCGTTCATCATCACTTTAAAATTATTCATATCTCTACTCCTTTCTTATTTAGCACCGAGCGTATCCGCAGCTTGGGTAGCTACGGTGTCGGCGGGTTGTTCAACATTCTTTTGAGTAGCGCTCGTAGTGCCGTCGGCCGTGTTTTGTCCGGCATAAGCGGCATAGGCAGCATTCACGGCTTTAAGGAAAGCACGCGAGGTTATGGTAGAAGCCGTGATTGCATCTACCTTACCTCCGTCTTTGCTGACTGTCAGCGGCGTTTCACCCGGATTCATACCGGTGATATCGCCCTTATTGCCTTTCTTGAACCAATCGGAGGCCTTGGAACCCAATCCCGGTGTCTCTACATGCGACAACAAGGAATAGTCTATAACCTTTCCATCGGCATCGAAGCCTACCAGTACCTTCAGCTCACCACCGAAGCCCATGCTTGTAGCTTCGATGGCCGCACCGATATATTGGCCGGCTTTAGTGGCCGGATATACGGCATATTCCACTCCATCCACTTCCTGCATTTTCTTTTCGGCTATGGGGTCGTTGTCGAATCCCGGCACTACTGCACTGACCGCATCGCTCAGGGTTTTGGCGTTGGCCTTCGCAATGGGTTCTTTGGTGAGTTCGTTCACATAAGCCAGCAACGCTACGGAGATGACAGTGACACCCGTAAGCACCAGCAACATATTCTTCAAGGATGATTCTAACTTTTTCATTTCTTCTTCGCTACCTCCCCAAAGCGTTTAGGTTTGACATACGTATTAATTAACGGAGTAAACGCATTCATTATCAGAATGGCGAACGACATACCTTCTGGATAAGCTCCGAAAAGACGGATAACGACTGTCAGCAAGCCGATGCATACACCATAAATCAACATTCCTTTGTGGCTCATCGGAGAAGTGACATAGTCCGTTGCCATGAAGACGGCTCCCAGCATCAAACCACCTGAGAGCAGCTGTACAAACGGAGATACATAAAGACCGGGATTCACCAAATGCATGATGCCGGAAAAAACAAACACTGTTGCAAGAATAGACACGGGAATATGCCAAGAAATAATTCTTTTCCATAACATATAGACCAGTCCTAACAGTAAGGCCAATGCGCTGACTTCGCCGAGGCAACCGCCATTGTTACCAATCAGCAGGTCGAAAGCTCCCGGAAGGTCGCTCAACGACATGCCCGGAGCACCATTGATGACTCCTTTCATTATGGCCAGAGGAGTGGCGGCCGTGGTGGCATCGGTATATGCGGTTAGTTGACCAACTACCGGCCAAGTAGTCATCTGCACGGGAAATGAGAGCAAGAGGAACACACGCCCGGCCAATGCGGGGTTGAACGGATTGGCTCCCAAACCGCCGAAAGACATCTTACCTACACCGATAGCAAACAGTGCACCTAAGATGATAATCCAGACAGGAAGATTGGAAGGTAGGTTGAATGCCAGCAATACACCAGTGATAACGGCAGACCCGTCGGTGATAGTTGCGGTTTCTTTCTTTAAAAGATATTTGCCGATGGCCCATTCAAAAAACAGGCAGGCTGCTACGGAAGTGGCCGTAACAATCAGCGCACCCAGTCCGAAAAAGTAGAGCGACACGAGGAAGGCCGGCATCAATGCCACGAGTACGCCGTACATATTCTTCTTCACGCTGTCGCCTCCATGAACGTGGGGCGAAAGGGATACGATTAATTTATTCATAAGGATAAAATTCTACTTTCATTTTTTTACTTGACGCGCGCGAATCATAGCTCCTACTTTGCCCTTTCCCAAACGGATATAGTCCAGCAACGGACGGTTGGAAGGACATGTAAACTGGCACGAACCGCATTCTATGCACGACATGACGTCTTCTTTCTCTACTTTCTCGAAATCTCCGTGAGCCGACACAGTGGCAAGCAGGTAAGGTTCCAGTCCCATAGGGCAGGCCGATACACACTTGGCACAACGAATACAGGGCTGCACTTCGCTTCGCTTGGCCTCCTTGTCGTTCATGATAAGGATGCCCGAACTGCCTTTTGCGGTGGGCACGTCTGTATTCACCAACGCTTTGCCCATCATGGGGCCGCCGCCGATAATCTTTCCCGTATCTTCGGGCAGACCTCCGCAGGCATCAATCAATTGCTTCATGGGCGTGCCGATACGGGCAAGGAAATTGGAAGGCTTTGAGAGAGATTTACCGGTGACAGTGATGACACGCTCAAACAATGGCTTATTCTTTTGGACGGCCTGATATACGGCAAATGCCGTACCCACGTTCTGCACAACGGCTCCGGTGGAAATGGGCAACGCTCCGGCTGCCACCTGACGACTGATGACGGCATCAATCAGTTGTTTTTCGCCTCCTTGCGGATACTGCACTTTTAAAGGTACTACTTCGATACCTGCATAGGCAGATGCCACTTTGCCCATCAACTGAATGGCATCAGGCTTGTTGTTCTCAATACCAATAAAGGCTTTGTTCACTTTCACGGCTTTCATCAGGATGGACACTCCCACCATGATTTCTTCGGCATGCTCCAGCATCAGCTGGTGGTCGGCAGTAAGATAAGGTTCGCACTCCACGGCATTGATGATGACGCAGTCGGCCTTGAATGCGGGAGGAGGACACAGCTTCACTTGCGTGGGAAAACAGGCTCCGCCCAATCCCACGATACCGGCATCGGTTATCTTCTTCACAATCTCCTCCGCACCGAGGGCGCACTCCTTTACCAGCGTCTCGCTACGGTCGATGGATTCTTCCCATTCATCTCCTTCCACATCGATGAAGATGGCGGGTTTGGCATAACCACTGGCATCGATAATCGTATCAATCTTAGCCACTTTTCCACTGACCGACGAGTGGATGGCTGCCGATACAAAACCGCCTGGTTCGGCAATCTTCGTACCTACTTTCACTGCATCGCCTTTGGCTACTATGGGCTTGGCAGGAGCGCCGATGTGTTGTCCAAGCAAGATGACGGCCTTTGCCGGAACATCTGCCTTGACAATGGGCTGATGAGCTGAAAGTTTATTTTCGTGTGGATGAACTCCACCGATTGAAAATGTCTTCAACATACAATTCTGTATTTTTAGTCGTTTATTTACTCATTAATTCATGCCTCCGGTTTCGGGGCTTCTACAACTTCGGTCACTTTTGCCGTTTTCGGAGTTTCGGCTGTTTCAAGAGCGGCTTCGGCAGCCTTAGGGGAAGTTTCGGCAACCTTCTCAACAGGTGGAGCAACCGATTCTGTTTTGGGTTTACGTGGCGGGAAGTTCAGCGCGATAATGGTGTCTTGCGGACATGCCTCTTCGCACTTGCGGCAGAGCTTGCACTTGTAAGGGTCGATGTAGGCCAGATTGTTTTCCAACGTGATGGCATCGAAAGCACACGCCTTGACACACTTGCCGCAGCCGATACATGCCACGGTGCAAGCCTTGCGCGCCACGGCACCCTTGTCTTTGTTTACGCACTGCACATAGATGCGGCGCGATTTTTTGCCTTGGGGACGTAGTTCGATGATGGTTTTGGGACATGCCTTGACGCATGCGCCACAAGCTGTACATTTCTCTTCGTCCACCTCAGGAAGTCCGGTTTCCGGATTCATGTGGATGGCATCGAACCGGCAGGCAGCTACACAGTCGCCACATCCCAAGCATCCATAGCTACAACCTGTTTCACCACCGTAAAGTGAAGCGGCGATGGCACAACTCATGACACCGTCGTATTGGTTCAGGCGGGGACGGTTGGCACATGTCCCGTTACACCTCACCACCGCAACCAAAGGTTCGGAAGCAACGGCGTCCAACCCTAAAATACCGGCAATCTTGTCCATGACAGGCTGTCCGCCTACGGGGCAAAACTTACCTTCCAGCGAACCAGCCTTCACACAAGCATCTGCAAATCCGCTACAACCGGGGTAACCACATCCACCGCAATTAGCCTGCGGAAGCACTTCGCCTACCCGGGCAATTCGCGGATCTTCATACACGGCGAATTTCTTGGAAGCAACGTAAAGGATAGCGGCTGACACCAGCGCTATGGCTCCCAGCGAAATCACTGCAATCAGAATTACATTCATAAATTAGTCATTTATTAATTATTGTTTTGTTATTAGTCAGTTCATAGGTTGCACCGAAAACGAGAATTTCTTCCCTATGCGTGCCTTGTTCAGCCACAGTATATAATAATAAGGTATAAGAAGAGCCAACGAGCCGAGCGCGGCAAACAGTTCGTCATTTCGGACAGCCATAAGGACGAATAGCGAGACGATTAAAACGAGGAAAGGAAGGATAAAGGCCAATAATACGGCCATTGCCCCCATAGAGAGTCGACCTGCCACCCATACTCGGTCTCCGGGGCTGTAGGATGCGGCGTTCACATCATACACATCGACAAGTTTCTCTTTTGTTTCGGCAGCGGTGCAATGTCCTTTGGCGCTACACGAAGCGCATGCCGAGGTTTGAACAATTCTCACTTGAAGATGAGAATCACTTATGTTTTCCACAATACCTTGATGTCTTATGATAGTATTCGCCATTTTGCAAAGTGTGCATTACAAATCGCGGCAAATTTACATATAATTTATGAACTACAAGGGAGAAAGGGATTTTTTATGTGTGCGATAACGTTCTTTTTTCATTTTTGCACATTTTTTCTGTCATATTTCCACTCGAAGAAATGAAGGGACAGTCTTGATACGCGGGCGGCGGGATAAATTATATTTCAGAACAGCTCCATGAATCCGTCCTTCTATTTAAGTACGGAAAAGTCTCCGGCCTGCACAAACATCCATGATAAAATTGTGTGACAGAAAGGTTGATATGTAATAATATTTCCAAGTCATATTTTCCCTCAATCCGACCGTCGGGCTATAAGTCGTCACCTACGCCAGAATACCTTCTGGCAAGGGGGTGGATCAGTATACGACTGATTCCACATCAGTATACGACAGAGGGTACATCAGTCGTATACTGATCTACCCTCTGTATAGGAGTGAGAAAAGACAACTCTGTTTTTGATCCCAAATGAAAAGGAATAAAGGCGTAGTTTGTAAAATTATTCTCCTGTATTCCATCCGCACATTGATTGCTATCCGCATATAAGACACCAACTTTTCGCTTCTACCACTTATAATTTATACCGAAGCTGAGTAATTCCTTTACTTGAAAGTAACTGTTGCCCGATTTCGGTTTGGAACTGTCGTCGTAGCGGGCATGCACATAGAGCTTGGTGGAGAGATAGCGGTTCAGCACGAAATTCACGGTGTTTTCCCATTCCACACGCGTCCACTCATAGCTAGTTTGGAAGTCCATGCGGGAATCCAATACGATGGATGGAATGATAATCCACGAGAGTGTGGGTTGCACCTGCGAACCGAAGTTATGCTTCAACCTCCGGCCCTTGTCCAAACCGAAACTTACCTCGTCCACCTTGTCGTTACCCACATAGCGCAGCATGTAGGTCAGCGGACCGATGAATACGGAAAGATTGAACCGTTTCTTTTTCAACTTATAGTCCATACCGATACTGATAGTCCAGTCGAGCGGCGCAAGGAAAGACGTCACCAAATCATTGGTGTTTTTCTTGTAACTGCGGAAGAGCTGTGTCCGCATATCCGTAGACACCGTGTAATACCAATTGTGTGCGGCCTGGATACCCAGCTTACTGTAAAGACGAATCTGGTCGGTGCTCACCATATATTTATGGCAAGTGTCCGAAGGAGCCGAACTGAATCCCAGTTTCACGTCCAGCAGATTCTCCCACTGCAGCATCTCTTTGTCATTGTAGTTGGCAAAGAGCTGTAAATTGGCAAACAATGCGTTCGTGCTCTCGCCTCCTTTATACCAGTTATCGGAAATATAGTTCTGAGTGAATTGCAACGAGCCGTTTCCACCGAACAACCACCAATTGGGTTTATGTATAATCACGTCGGCATCTTCCCTCACCCCTACCGCGTCTTCTTGAGCAAAGAGCTTCAGTACTGAAGGTTTCGAGGAGACTTCTTTTTCTATGTTATCTTGGAAAATCCGTCCTTTCATAACTTCGCGCTCGGTATTGACTACGAGTTCCGGACAATTCACATAGGTATTCAACAACGTATGGTCTACCAATCGGTTGACACGCTCCTTGGAAGTGAAACTCAAGGTATCGAACGGCAACAAAGCAGAAGCTTCCTCCCGTCCCGTATCGTCTGCTGAAAACTTCCAATCCACCTCGGAAAGCCGCCCCATAGGTGCGTAATAATAAGTAAGAGGAACGAATAGCCGGTAATAATCCGGATTAAAAGCTATATACCGTTCGGGCGTGGAAGGATCGTTCAAATAGTCCAGCACTCCGATGTACTTCTCGTATAAAATGGAAACCGTATCCATTTTATAACGTCCTTCCTCCGGTTTCAGCTTCAATATCATGTAATCCTTCATGATTCCCGTCAGCGTATCAATCGGAGCGGCTATCTCTTGCCGCATGTTTTTAGGAGCAACATCCCATGTGTTATGTGCCGCTATCGGCATTGAAAACAAGGCGGCAATCACCCCAACAGTGATATGTCTATTCTTCATAAGTCTCTAAAATCTCTGATTTGTGCGCAAAATTAGCCCAAAAACTCCAGAATACATAAAAAACACGCAAGAAAAAGCAATGTCCGGTTCTTCGATGAAATCGCATTTTTTTAGATTTGTTTCACCGAAACTTTCTCTACTTCTTCTTTTTTTCTTAATTTTGCGCTTTTTAAGGGGCGGCTCAAACAAAAAAGCACCATTTCTTTCGATGGTGTTTTTCCGGCAAACCGGTGTGCTCTCCGCGCATTTATAAAGAGAATGGACGTTTTACACATCTTTCTGAATGACTGAAAGTTGACAGTATAAAAACATTTTAATCACATACTTAACGATTAATAAAACAATATAGTTGTGGGAGAAACAAAGTATATTTTCGTCACCGGTGGCGTTGCCTCTTCATTAGGCAAGGGCATTATATCATCCTCCATCGGCAAATTGCTGCAAGCAAGAGGTTACAAAGTAACCATCCAGAAATTCGATCCGTATATCAACATCGACCCGGGCACGCTGAACCCTTATGAGCATGGCGAGTGCTACGTCACGGTAGACGGTCACGAGGCCGACCTCGATTTAGGACACTACGAGCGCTTTTTGGGTATTCAGACCACCAAAGCAAACAACATCACGACCGGACGCATATACAAAAGTGTCATCGACAAGGAACGCCGGGGCGACTATTTGGGAAAAACCATTCAGGTGATTCCTCACATCACGGATGAAATCAAGCGTAACGTGAAACTGTTGGGCAACAAACATAAGTTCGATTTCGTCATCACCGAAATAGGCGGTACGGTAGGAGACATCGAGTCGCTGCCTTATCTTGAAAGCATTCGTCAGCTCAAATGGGAGTTGGGCAAAGACGCCTTGTGCGTACACCTTACTTATGTGCCCTACCTTGCCGCAGCCGGCGAACTTAAAACCAAACCTACCCAGCATTCGGTGAAAGAGTTGCAGAGCGCCGGTATACAGCCCGACATTCTTGTGCTGCGCACCGAACACGAACTTGGTTCGGGATTGCGCAAGAAAGTGGCTCTTTTTTGTAATGTCGACGAAAACGCCGTGGTGCAAAGCATCGATGCGCCCACCATATACGAAGTACCCATTCTGATGCAGGCGCAAGGCCTTGATGTCACTATCCTGAAAAAGATGGGACTGCCCGTAGGCGAACTTCCGGCACTGGGGCCGTGGCACACTTTCCTCGAACGTCGGCACAAAGCTGAAAAGACAGCACCCTTGCACATCGCCCTCGTGGGAAAATACGATCTGCAAGATGCCTACAAATCCATCCGTGAAGCCCTTTCGCAGGCCGGAACCTACAACGACCGCAAGGTGTCGGTAGACTTCGTGAACAGCGAGAAACTGACCGAAGAGAATGTGGCCGAAGCTTTGAAAGGCATGTCGGGCATACTCATCGGACCGGGATTCGGCGAAAGAGGCATCCCCGGAAAGTTTATCGCCATCAAATATGCCCGCACGCACGATATTCCTACTTTTGGCATCTGTCTGGGCATGCAATGCATCGCCATCGAGTTCGCGCGCAACGTGCTGGGCTATGCCGACGCCAACAGCCGCGAGATGGACGAGAAGACATCTCACAACGTTATCGACATCATGGAAGAGCAGAAATCTATCACCAACATGGGCGGAACCATGCGCTTGGGCGCTTACGAATGTGTATTGCAGAAAGGCAGTAAAGCCTACGAGGCATACGGCACCGAGCATATTCAAGAACGACACCGGCATCGCTACGAGTTCAACAATGCCTATAAGGAACAATACGAAGCTGCCGGCATGAAATGTACAGGCATCAATCCCGAATCGGACTTGGTGGAAATCGTCGAGATACCGAAACTGAAATGGTTTGTCGGCACGCAGTTCCATCCCGAATACAGCAGCACGGTGCTCAATCCGCATCCGCTGTTCGTATCTTTCGTGAAGGCCGCCATCGAGAATGAGAAAAACGACAAAACGTCTGAATAGTAAACCGTAATCGAAACAGTTAAATCATAAATAGCCAAACAGTAAAAACTCTTATGGATAAAAATACCATCACAGGGCTCGTTCTGATAGCGATATTGTTAGTGGGATTCAGTTTCCTGAGCCGTCCCAGCCAAGAACAACTGGAGGCACAGCAGCGTTACTACGATTCCATCGCCCAAGTGCAGCAACGCCAAGAGGCGCTTAAAGCAAAGTCGGAAGCCGCACTGGCCAACGAGAAGGAAGCCGAAGCAAGCGTCGACTCCGCCGCTATCTTCTTCAATGCCCGCCAAGGCACCGACTCGCAAATCATCATCAGCAACAATCTGGCAGAGATTGCCATCGGCACCAAGGGCGGACGCATTGCCTCGGCCACGCTGAAAGAGTATATGGGGCAAGACAAAACCACCCCCGTCACCCTCTTCAGCGGCAACGACGCCTCCATGAATTTCTTGTTTTATAATAAGAAAGAGACCATTCAGACGAAGGATTATTACTTCACGGCGGTTCAGCGCACGGATAGCAGTGTCACCATGCGTCTGTCGGCCGACAGTACCGGATACATCGACTTCACCTACACCATGCGTCGCGACTCTTATCTGGTGGATTTTACCATTCAAGCCGTCGGTATGGGCGACAAGCTGGCATCTGCCAACAACTCAGTGGATATAGAGTGGTGGCAGCGTGCCCGTCAGATAGAAAAGGGATATACGTATGAAAATCGTCTGTCCGAGCTGACCTATAAAGTCAGCGGTGATGGAGCCGACCACCTTTCAGCCAATAAAGACGACAGTAAGGATGTGCCCGAACGACTGGAATGGATAGCCTTCAAGAACCAGTTCTTCTCGTCCGTGTTTCTTGCCGATGCCGACTTTGAAAAGACCAAGCTGGTATCCAAGATGGATGCTCAAGGAAGCGGCTACATAAAAGACTATTCGGCCGAGATGAGCACCAAGTTCGACCCGAGCGGACAAGAACCCACCAAACTCTATTTCTACTTCGGCCCCAACCACTACAAGACACTCAGTGCCGCAGGCAACGAGCTTGACAAGGAATGGGAACTGAACCGGCTGGTTTATCTGGGTTGGCCTCTCATCCGCTGGATAAACAAGTGGTTCACCATCAACATTTTCGACTGGCTGTCGGGCTGGGGGTTGAGCATGGGCATCGTACTGCTGCTGATGACGCTGATTGTAAAAATCGTGGTATTCCCGGCAACGTGGAAGACCTATATTTCATCCGCCAGGATGCGAGTGCTGAAGCCTAAAATCGACGAGATAAACAAGAAATATCCCAAGCAGGAAGATGCCATGAAGAAGCAACAGGAGGTCATGGGGCTGTATAGCCAATACGGTGTCAGTCCGATGGGCGGCTGTTTGCCCATGCTGATACAGTTCCCTATCCTGATGGCGTTGTTCATGTTCGTGCCGAGCGCCATCGAACTCCGTCAGCAGAGTTTCTTGTGGGCCGACGACCTCTCCACCTACGACGCTATAATAAACTTCCCGTTCCATATTCCGTTCATGGGAAGCCATCTCAGCTTGTTTTGCCTGCTGATGACGGTTACCAACATTCTGAACACGAAGTACATGATGCAGCAGCAAGACACGGGAGCCAATCCGCAAATGGCAGCCATGAAGTGGATGTCCTACCTGATGCCCGTCATGTTCCTGTTTATCTTGAACGACTATCCATCGGGGTTGAACTATTATTACTTCCTCTCTACGCTGATTAGCGTGGCAACCACGCTGGTTATGCGCAAGATGACCGATGAAGAAGCGCTTCTTGCCCAATTGGAAGCCAATAAGAAAGACCCGAAGAAAATGAAGAAGACAGGATTTGCCGCCCGTCTGGAAGCCATGCAGAAGCAACAGGAGCAGATGATGAAGGAAAGACAGAACAGGAAATAACAGTAAAGGACCGATAAATGAAGGGCTGCGCCATGAAGGAACAACAAAGCGCGGCCCTTCGTCGCCTCTATTATCATTGAAACATGCCGTCAACACCCCGCCGTATGCAGACCCAATACAGCTATAAGCAAATCTGGCTCATCGCCTACCCCATCCTAATCAGCCTTCTCATGGAGCAGATGATAGGAATGACGGACACCGCTTTCTTAGGACGTGTGGGAGAAGTGGAGTTGGGGGCATCCGCCATTGCCGGAATCTTCTATCTGGTCATTTTCATGTTGGCTTTCGGCTTCAGCATCGGCACTCAGATACTTATGGCCCGCCGCAACGGTGAAGGACAATACAAGGAGATAGGGAACTTGTTCTATCAGGGCATCTACTTTCAGGTGGGACTGGCGGCGGTTATTTTTTTACTGTCATATTGCTGTTCGCCTCTTATCCTGAAACGCATTGTGGCTTCCGGGCAGATTTACGAGGCCGCGGCCGACTATTTGCATTGGCGGGTGTTCGGCGCACTGTTCTCTTTCAGTGCGGTGATATTCCGCGCTTTCTTCTTGGGAACCACACAGACAAGAACGCTTACGCTGAACTCGGTTGTGATGGTGCTGGGCAATGTGGTGTTCAACTATATTCTCATCTTCGGCAAGTTGGGATTGCCTGCACTCGGCATCGTCGGAGCCGCCATAGGGTCGTCGCTGGCCGAAGCGGTTTCGCTGCTGTTCTTCGTTCTTTACACACGCAGTCGCATCGACTGCCGCAAGTACGGGCTGGACAGCATACCCCGGATAGACTTCGGAGTGCTGAAACGTATGTTGAACATCTCGCTTTGGACCATGATACAGAATTTTGTCTCACACTCCACTTGGTTTTTGTTCTTCCTTTATGTGGAACATTTGGGCGAACGTCCGCTGGCCGTCACCAACCTTGTGCGCAATGTATCCGGCATTTTGTTTATGGTGCTCATAGCTTTTGCCTCCACCTGCGGCTCGCTGGTAAGCAACCAGATTGGCGCAGGCCATTCCGACAGCGTCATACCCACTGTCCGCCGGCACATATACATAGCCTATCTCTTCGTCCTCCCTTTGGCTCTGTTTTTCGCCCTTTTCCCAAAACTCATCCTGAGCATCTATACCGACATGCCCGACTTGCAGCAGGCTGCTGTGCATTCGTTGTGGGTGTTGTGTGCCTCCTATCTGGTCATGGTGCCTTCCAATGTCTATTTCCAAGCAGTATCCGGAACGGGAAATACACGCACTGCCTTAGGTTTGGAAATGGCGGTACTGGTCATCTACGTGGGATACATCACCTACATTGTTCTCTATCTGCAACTCGATGTAGCCGTCTGCTGGACCGGGGAGATTCTCTACGCCTCTCTCATGTTGTTGTTTTCGCGGATATACATGAGGAGAGGAAACTGGAGAGAAAGAAAGATATAGCACTTCGGGCCGCCTTTGGCGGAATGTCGCCGCAGGGGGGGCGTTGCCTCACTGCGGTGTCATCGCACGCCTCACTGCGGTGTCATCGCATGCCTCACTGCGGTGTCATCATATGCTTCACTGCGGTGTCATCGCATGCTTCACTGCGGTGTCATCACATGCCTCACTGCGGTGTCATCGCATGCCTCACTATGATGTCGTTGCATGCCTCACTATGATGTCGTTGCGTGCCTCACTATGATGTCGTTGCCTGCCTTGTATATGCGACACCGCCTGCTTCGTATATGCGACACCGCCTGCTTCGTATATGCGACACCACCAGCCTCGTATATGCGACACCGCCTGCCTCGTATATGCGACGCATGCCCCTCATCCGAAGATAACAAAGCCCCCCTCAACTTGTTTCAAACATTTCTTTATTATATCTTTGCGGTAAATAACCCTGAAACCAAAACTCAGTATGAAACAAGTAAATCTTTTGCTTATGTCAGCAGCAATGACATTGGCCTCCTGCGGAGGAACAAAGAATGCCGGAGGGCAAGACGCATCGACGCTTATCCGTCGCTCCGACATCAAGATTGAAGGCAGGCGCATGACGCCCGAAGCCCTGTGGGCAATGGGAAGAATCGGCAGTGTGACCGTTTCGCCCGATGAAAAGCAGATAGCCTACACGGTGTCTTATTACAGCGTGCCCCAGAACAAAAGCAACAGCGAAGTCTTCGTGATGGACGCCGACGGTAGCGCAAACACCCAAATCACCCAAAGCACATGGAAAGAAGCACAGCCCGTATGGTTCAAGGACGGCAAGAAACTGGCATTCCTGAGCAGCGAAAGCGGCAGCAACCAAGTGTGGGAGATGAACCCAAATGGGACAGAGCGTAAGCAACTGACTCAATATGACGGCGACATCGAGGGATTCTCTTTCTCGCCCGACGGGAAGAAACTGCTTTTCATCGCTCAAGTGAAAACCGTGAAGAGCACCGCCGACAAACATCCCGACCTGCCTAAAGCAACCGGCATCATCGTCGACGACCTGATGTATAAACATTGGGATGAATGGGTGACCACCGCTCCCCACCCCTTTGTGGCCGACTTCGACGGAAACGGCATCAGCAATGTAACCGATATTCTCGAAGGCGAACCCTACGAAAGCCCGATGAAGCCTTGGGGCGGCATTGAGCAGTTGGCATGGAGTCCCGCTTCGGACAAAGTGGCCTATACCTGCCGCAAAAAAACAGGTCTGGCATACGCCATTTCTACCAACTCGGATATCTACATCTACGACCTCGCCACAAAGAAAACAATCAACATCACCGAAGAGAACAAGGGCTACGACACCAATCCCCAATACTCTCCCGACGGCAAATACATCGCTTGGCAAAGCATGGAGCGCGACGGTTACGAAGCCGACCTCAACCGTCTCTTCATCATGAACCTCGAAACCGGCGAGAAACGTTTTGTCAGCAAAGCCTTCGAATCCAACGTCGATGCCTTCTTGTGGAACAAGGATTCGCAAAGCATCTTCTTCATCGGCGTGTGGCACGGCGAGACACATATATATCGGCTTTCTCTGACCGATGGCGACAAGCTGACCCGGCTTACCGACGGTGTGTACGACTACGCCTCGCTTGCCCTCTGCGGCGACAAGCTCATAGCCAAACGCCACTCCATGAGCATGGCTGATGAAATATATGCAGTGAATACCAGTCGCAACGGTGCTGATTTTTCTGATGTCCGTCAACTGACTTTCGAGAACAAACACATCTACGACCAATTGGATATGGGTAAAGTGGAACCCCGTTGGATGACGACCACCGACGGAAAACAGATGCTGACGTGGGTCATTTATCCGCCCCGGTTCGACCCGAACAAGAAATACCCCACCCTGCTCTTCTGCGAAGGCGGTCCGCAAAGTCCCGTCAGCCAGTTCTGGAGCTATCGCTGGAACTTCCAGATTATGGCCGCCAACGATTACATCATCGTAGCTCCCAACCGTCGCGGATTGCCCGGCTTCGGTGTAGAGTGGAACGAAGCCATCAGCGGCGATTACGGCGGACAATGCATGAAAGACTACTTCACCGCCATCGACGAAATATCGAAAGAGCCTTTCGTAAACAAAGACCATCTTGGCTGTGTGGGTGCCAGCTTCGGAGGCTTCTCCGTCTATTGGCTTGCCGGACACCACGACAAACGTTTCAAAGCATTCATCGCCCACGACGGCATCTTCAATATGGAAATGCAATATCTGGAAACAGAAGAGAAATGGTTTGCCAACTGGGACATGGGTGGCGCTTATTGGGAAAAAAACAATGCCACGGCACAACGGACTTTTGCCAATTCACCGCATCTCTTCGTCGATAAATGGGATACCCCCATCCTCTGCATCCACGGAGAAAAGGATTTCCGCATCCTTGCCAATCAGGCTATGGCCGCTTTCGATGCTGCCGTGATGCGAGGTGTACCTGCCGAACTGCTTATCTATCCCGATGAAAACCATTGGGTGCTGAAACCCCAAAACGGCGTGCTTTGGCAACGCACGTTCTTTGAATGGCTGGATAAATGGTTGAAAACGGACAAATAATGTGTTCTCTGTTCTCTTATAAAACAGGGAATAAGCCTAAAAAGATGTAAGCATAAAACAGCACTTTGAGCATCATACGGGGATGGTAGCTGCTGGTGCCTCCTCCTTTATATGCCCAGAGCAGACAACTAAACGGTAAGATACTACTTTCAACCGAAATAAACAATAGAAAAAGGGGCTGTCACACTTTTGGAACAGCCCCTTTGGTTTTGTATACGGATTTATATTATTGCATCAATTTCTCAATTTCTTCAAATTCAGAACCGAGTTGTAAGTTATAGTACACTCTGTATAAACCATTCAACCATAATTCTCTTTGGTCGGGTTTTAGTTCTCTTGCCTTCTCATAGTTGGGTCTTGCTTTTTCGTAGAAAGCCTTCAAAGTAACTTGATCAGCCTTATATTTGGAGTCGTTTACATCAGTTGTTGCTATTTCGGAAAAATCTTGAGCTTGCAGACAATATATTAAACCAAGATTAGAATATGCTTCTGCATAATTGGGATCTACTTCTATTGTCTTTGTATAGAACTCAATTGCTTTATCATAGTCCTTCATGTTATGATAAAGATAGCCTTTTACGTATAGATAGAATGTGTTATTGGGATTTTTAGCCAACATATCATCAGCAAATTGCATTGCTTCATCATATTTGTTGTTATTGCTATAATAATCAATCAAATGTCCAAAGAAGAAAGAATGATCAGGATATTTTTGAATACCCTCTTTTAAAGATGCAATCCAATTAATCGTGTCACCTTGGGCCTTCAATGCAGTGGAAATAAACTCCATGGCATATTTCCCAACTTCCTTGTCATTTTTTGCATACGGGGCGTATTTCAAGACATTAGGATAATCCTCCATCTTTGCTGCAGTTAAGCTTGCATAATAAGCTATTTGAGGCAATACAGTATCTGTTTGGAGTAGGTTTTCCTTCTCAAACATCTGATTTGTTGCTATATTGATGTATGTTGCAAAGAATTCCAGTGCCTTCTTATTATCTTCTGTGGCAGCAGCACCTTCTTTTTGTGAGGCCGAATTGAAATATTGAATACCGCCGTTGATTAAATTTCCACGTTCGGCCAAAATAGATGCGGCATTTGCCTTTCTATATTTATTTTTTATTTTACCTTTTTCGTTTGGAATTTGTGCCAATTCGTCACATTTGAAGTAATATTTGCACATGTTCAATGCGCTGTTGTAAACTTGAAGCGTGTCGTAAGGTTTTCTTAAATAAGCATTTTCCATTTCCTTTTCACTTCTGCGTCTCTGTATAAATCCCGCTACATCCCATGCATCGGCATTGTCTTTTGTTTCAGGATTAGTTAGGGCCTGATTAATCAATGACTCTGCTTTAGCAAAGTCCGGCTTTACTTCGTTAGCGATACTCTTGGCTTCCTTTATATTTTTTTCTTGAGCAAAAAGAAAGCTTGCGGCAAGTAGTAAAACCATTGAAAATAGTACTCTTTTCATGATTGTTGAAAATTTAAATTAATATTATGTCTATTCTTCTATCTCGTTATTTATCTCATCATTGGTAGGATTATCAAGAAGATTCTCTTCTTCAATGAATTCTTCTTCATTTTCTGAGGTGACTTTACATACGGAACCTATTTCATCATTACGTTTTTCAAGGTTGATAAGGCGTACACCTTGTGTTGCACGTCCCATGATACGTACATCGGCAACTTTCAGACGGATGGTGATGCCGGACTTATTGATAATCATCAAATCGTTCTCGTCGGTCACAGATTTGATAGTTACTAATTTTCCGGTTTTATCAGTGATATTCATTGTCTTTACACCCTTACCTCCACGATTGGTCTTGCGATAATCTTCAATATCAGAACGCTTACCGTATCCTTGTTCGGAAACTACCATAATTGTTTCTGTTTCGGGATCTGTTATGCATATCATACCAACGACTTCGTCTTGACCGTCTTCATCCAATGTCATACCACGTACACCGGTAGCAGTACGCCCCATAACACGCACTGCACTCTCATGGAAGCGAATGGCACGTCCATTACGATTGGCAATGATTATTTCATTGTCTCCGTTTGTCATACGTACTTCGATAACGCGGTCATCTTCTCGAATCGTAATGGCATTTACACCATTTTGACGGGGACGTGAGTATTGTTCGAGTAATGTCTTCTTGATAACGCCATTTTTGGTACAGAAAAGCACGTAATGACTGTTGATGAAGTCTTGGTCATTCAGATTTTTTACACGTAAATAAGCATTCACTGCGTCGTCAGAGTCGATATTCAGAAGATTCTGGATAGCGCGTCCTTTGGAGTTCTTTGTACCTTCAGGTATTTCGTATACTTTCAGCCAATAGCATTTACCTTTTTGTGTAAAGAACATCATGGTGTTATGCATAGTGGCGGGATAAATATGTTCTACGAAATCTTCATCACGGGTTTCTGTGCCTTTAGAGCCTACCCCACCCCGGTTTTGTGCACGGAACTCACTTAACGGAGTACGTTTGATATAGCCCAAATGAGAAATCGTGATGATCATTTCATCGTCTGCATAGAAGTCTTCAGGATTGAATTCTTCTGAAGAATAGACGATTTCCGAACGGCGTTCATCTCCATATTTATCTTTAACTTCGATCAATTCGTCTTTGATGACTTTGCGGCAAAGATCATCATTAACCAGAATTTCTTCCAAATACGCAATTTGCTTTTGGATTTCTTCGTATTCGGCATGAAGCTGATCTTGCATCAGTCCGGTGAGTTGACGTAAACGCATTTCAACAATGGCACGTGATTGTATTTCACTTAATTGGAAACGTTCCATCAAGTTTGCTATGGCATCGTTGGGTGTTTTCGCAGCACGAATAATCCTTATTACTTCGTCGATGTTATCAGATGCGATAATCAATCCTTCCAATATGTGCGCACGTTCTTTGGCTTTACGCAAATCATATTGTGTACGACGAATTACTACATCATGCCTATGCTCGATAAAGTACTTTATGAGTTCTTTTAAATTTAAAATACGAGGGCGTCCGTGCACCAATGCTACATTGTTGACACCAAATGATGTTTGCAGCATAGTCATCTTATAAAGCTTGTTAAGCACAATGCTTGCGTTGGCGTCACGCTTCACATCAATGACGATGCGCATGCCTTCACGGTCGGATTCATCGTTGGCATTAGAAATGCCTTCTATTCTTTTTTCATTGGCCAAATCTGCGATATTCTTTATCAGTTCGGCTTTATTAACCCCATATGGAATCTCTGTTACGACTATTTTATCGTGTGTTGCTCCAGATTCAATTTCCGCTCGGGCACGCATCACTACACGTCCGCGCCCCGTGAGATAGGCTTCACGAACCCCGCTCATACCATATATATATCCTCCGGTTGGGAAGTCGGGAGCTTTGACGTAGGTCATTAACTCTTCTATGTCGATGTCGTTGTTTTCGATGTATGCAATACAAGCATCAATTACCTCGGACAAGTTGTGAGTCGGCATATTGGTTGCCATACCTACCGCAATTCCTGATGCTCCGTTTACCAAAAGATTCGGAATACGGGTTGGCATGACTGTGGGCTCTTGCAAGGAGTCGTCGAAATTGTTCTGCATATCAACGGTTTCCTTATCAAGGTCTGTCATCATGTCTTCGCCAATTTTACGCAGGCGGCATTCCGTATAACGCATAGCAGCTGCACTGTCGCCATCGACGGAACCGTAGTTACCTTGTCCGTCTACCAACATGTAACGCATTGCCCAAGGCTGAGCCATGCGGACTAAGGCGCCATAAACAGATGAGTCGCCATGTGGGTGGTATTTTCCCAACACTTCACCTACAACTCTGGCTGATTTCTTATAGGGTTTATCTGAAGTATTTCCTAACCCCATCATTCCGAAAAGAATTCTTCGGTGAACGGGTTTAAAACCATCTCTAACATCCGGAAGGGCACGCGAAACAATGACTGACATAGAGTAGTCAATGTACGATGACTTCATTTCCTCCTCGATGTTAATCTTTATAATTCTGTCTTGTTCAAGCATTTAAAAAGATTATTAATTACACATTTTCGAGTTCGTGAAAAACCATGCTAAAGTACAGCTTTTTTATAACATACGAAAGTTTATGAACAAAAACTTTTGAGAACGCTTACTAAACTGACTTGTTTCGTGGATTCAGAATTAGTATAAAGAGTCCGTAGGCCATTTGTTTTCTCATGCCGATTTGCCTCCCCAAACTGTGGGCTAATGTCCCCTGAGGTGTGGGCTTATCCCTTACAAAGTGTGGAGTTACTTCCCTTCAAGTGTGGGGTTACTGCTCATTAAGTGTGGGCATGGGTTTGCTAAAGTGTGGACATACTTTGTGTTCTCTTCCTCTGTGTCTTTTATAAAAGGACTTTTGATGTGGAGATTATAGGAAAATAGGTGGCCACTTAATGTCATTGCAGGTTTGCCTTAATAATTAATGTGTAAACGGCATGGCTCATCGGATAAATCGTGGCACGAGATTTGTATATTGTTAAATCAGGTAACTGAATGATACGTTGAAAGATAATAATTACGTATATTTGTAGTGAATAACCTTATTTATAGAGGAGAATTATAGAATATGAACAGTCAATTTTCACAAAGAGTTTCTGATATTATTGCTTATAGTAAGGAGGAAGCTAATCGTTTGAGAAATAGATATATTGGTCCGGAGCACATTCTGCTCGGCATGTTGCGAGACGGAGGAGGAAAGGCTATTGAGATTTTAATCAGATTGGATATAGACTTGCAAAGGATAAAGAACCGTTTGGAGGGATTGCTGAAAGATGTCGAAGACGAAACTCTCTTACCGGACGGAGACATTCCCTTGTCTCCTATAGCTGCTAAAATCCTGAAAATGTGTATGCTGGAAGCGCGTCTACTAAAAAGCGCAACGGCGGATACAGAGCATGTCCTGTTGGCTATCCTAAAGGATGGAGATAATTTGGCTGCCACTATATTGGAAGAGAATCAGGTGGATTATCAAATTGTATTTGAGCAGATTTCGATGAAATCTCCTAACCCGAATGCAGGAATGGGGCTTCCTCAAGATGATGAAGAAGAGGAAGATGATATGAGTTTCTCTCGTGAATCTCATGGTGCCAAAAGCGCATCTTCGTCGACAACCCAGACTACTTCCAGAAAATCATCCAATAGCACCCCTGTATTGGATAACTTTGGTATGGATATGACTATGGCGGCCGAGGAAGGCAAGCTGGATCCGGTTGTGGGGCGTGAACGTGAGATTGAGCGCCTGGCTCAGATTTTGAGCCGCCGCAAAAAGAATAATCCGGTACTGATCGGTGAACCGGGTGTGGGAAAATCTGCCATTGTGGAAGGTCTGGCCTTACGCATTGTTCAGAAGAAAGTGTCGCGCATCTTGTTTGAGAAACGTGTTGTGATGCTTGATATGGCTTCGGTGGTGGCCGGAACGAAATATCGCGGTCAGTTCGAAGAGCGCCTTCGCTCTATTATCAATGAATTGCAGAAGAATCCGGATATCATTCTATTCATTGATGAAATCCATACCATTGTGGGAGCCGGTGCTGCTGCCGGTTCCATGGATGCGGCTAATATGTTGAAGCCGGCTTTGGCACGTGGCGAGATTCAATGCATCGGAGCCACTACGCTTGATGAGTATAGGAAGAACATTGAAAAGGACGGTGCTTTGGAACGTCGTTTCCAGAAGGTGGTGGTTGAGCCTACAACAGCAGAAGAGACACTGCAAATATTGAAAAATATCAAGGACAAATACGAAGATCATCATAACGTGACTTATACGGAAGAAGCGTTGGAAGCTTGTGTCAAGTTGTCGGGACGCTATATTACGGATCGTAATTTCCCTGATAAGGCCATTGATGCCATGGATGAAGCCGGTTCGCGTATGCATTTGACGAATATCAGCGTTCCCAAAGAAGTGGAGGAACAAGAGGAACTGATTGAGAAAGCGCGTAATCTGAAAGCCGAAGCGGTGAAATCGCAAAATTTTGAGTTGGCAGCAAGTTATCGTGACCGTGAGAAAGAACTTTCTGTCCGCTTGGATGAGATGAAAGCTGAGTGGGAAGCACGTTTGAAGGACGACCGACAGATGGTGGGAGAAGAGGAAATAGCGAATGTCATTTCCATGATGTCCGGTGTGCCCGTACAGCGTATGGCACAGGCCGAAGGACTTAAATTGGCGAATATGAAGGAGGAATTGCAGTCGAAAGTAATAGCTCAAGATGAAGCTATCGAGAAGCTGACCAAGGCCATTTTGCGTAGCCGCGTGGGTTTGAAAGATCCTAACCGTCCTATCGGAACATTCATGTTCCTTGGCCCTACAGGGGTTGGAAAAACGCACTTAGCCAAACAATTGGCCAAGTATATGTTCGGTTCCACCGATGCTTTGATACGTATCGACATGAGTGAATATATGGAGAAATACACCGTATCTCGTATGATTGGTGCGGCTCCGGGCTACGTTGGATATGAAGAAGGAGGACAATTGACAGAGAAAGTGCGCCGTAAACCATATTCTATAGTTTTGTTGGACGAGATTGAAAAAGCGCATTCGGATGTGTTCAATATCTTGTTGCAAGTATTGGATGAAGGACGCTTGACTGACAATTATGGCAGAACCGTTGATTTTAAGAATACCGTAATCATCATGACTTCTAATATCGGTACCCGCCAATTGAAGGAGTTCGGGCGTGGTGTTGGTTTCACTACCCAAAGCCGCATGAGCGACAACGAGCATTCTCGCAGTGTGATACAGAAAGCTTTAAATAAAACCTTTGCTCCGGAATTTCTGAATCGTTTGGACGAAATCATCACTTTTGACCAACTTTCATTGGAAGCCATAACCAAGATAGTGGATATTGAGCTGAAAAGCTTATATGAAAGGATTGAAGCAATAGAATATAAGTTGATGGTAGATGAGGATGCGAAGAAGTTTCTTGCTTCGAAAGGTTATGATGTTCAATTCGGAGCACGTCCGTTGAAGCGTGCCATCCAAAGTTATCTGGAAGATGGATTGTCCGAGTTGATCGTTTCTGCCGGTTTACAACCCGGAGATACGGTGAATGTTTCTGTAGATGCGGAAAAAGACGCATTGAGTATTAAAAAAGTATAGGTTGCTATTGAACGGCAACCGCCAAAATGTCAGTCTTCAAAGGCTGGCATTTTTTTTGTCCGCTCTCTGCCGAAACGATAAAAAATATAAAACCTCAAAATATAATTTATTAGTATGAAGAAAGGAAATATAGGGGTAACTACCGAGAATATCTTCCCCGTCATTAAAAAGTTTTTGTACAGTGATCATGAAATTTTTCTTCGTGAGTTGGTCTCTAATGCAGTTGATGCCACACAAAAGTTGAAGACTCTTTCCTCTATTGGGGAGTACAAAGGTGAAGTCGGCGATTTGACAGTGCACGTTTCATTGGGAAAAGATACAATTACCGTATCCGACCGTGGCATTGGACTTACGGCCGAAGAAATAGATAAATACATCAACCAAATAGCCTTTTCCGGTGCCAATGACTTTTTGGAGAAATACAAGAATGACGCAAATGCGATTATAGGTCATTTCGGACTTGGATTTTATTCGGCTTTCATGGTGGCCAAGAAAGTTGAGATTGTTACTAAATCCTATCAAGAAGGTGCTCAGGCCGTGAAGTGGACATGCGATGGCAGCCCTGAGTTCGTGATTGAAGAGGTGGATAAGCCAGAGTGCGGTACGGATATCATCCTCTATATCGACGATGATTGTAAAGAATTTCTTGAAGAAACGCGAATCTCTTCTTTGCTGAATAAATATTGCAGTTTCCTCCCTATTCCGGTTGCATTCGGCAAGAAAAAGGAGTGGAAACACGGCAAGCAAGTTGAGACATCCGAAGACAACGTCGTTAATAATACAAATCCGCTGTGGACACTTAAACCCAGTGAACTGAAAGATGAAGACTATAAGAACTTCTATCGCAATCTATATCCGATGTCTGACGAGCCATTATTCTGGATTCATCTGAATGTAGATTACCCGTTCCATCTTACCGGTATCTTATACTTTCCCAAAGTGAAGAGCAATATTGAACTCAATAAGAATAAGATTCAACTCTATTGCAACCAAGTGTATGTGACGGATTCTGTGGAGGGTATTGTTCCCGACTTCTTGACCCTGCTACACGGTGTGCTCGATTCGCCTGATATCCCCTTAAATGTGTCTCGCTCCTATTTGCAAAGCGATGCTAATGTGAAAAAGATATCCACATATATCACTAAAAAAGTCTCTGATCGTTTGCAATCCATATTCAAGAATGACCGCAAACAGTTTGAAGAAAAGTGGAATGACTTGAAAATCTTCATCAATTATGGGATGCTTACGCAAGAAGATTTCTATGACAGAGCAAAAGAGTTCTCTCTTTTCAGCGACACCGACGGTAAGTACTATACCTTCGAAGAGTATAAAACTTTGGTCAAAGACAATCAGACGGATAAAGACGGCAACCTGATTTATCTGTATGCCAACAATAAAGACGAGCAATACAGCTACATCGAATCTGCCAAAAACAAGGGGTATAATGTATTGTTGATGGATGGGCAACTGGATATTGCTGTGGTAAGTATGCTGGAGCAGAAGCTGGAAAAGAAGCGCTTTACTCGTGTGGATAGTGACGTGATTGATAATTTGATTCTTAAAGAAGACAAGAAACATGAAGCATTGGAAGCCGATAAGCAAGAGGCTCTTTCTGTTATCTTCAAAAGCCAGTTACCTAAACTTGAAAAAACCGAATTCAATATTATGACTCAGGCTTTGGGAGAACGTGCTTTCCCGGTGATGATTGTTCAAAGCGAGTATATGCGCCGCATGAAAGAAATGGCCACTATCCAAGCAGGAATGAGTTTTTATGGTGAAATGCCGGATATGTATAGTTTGGTGCTGAATTCCGACCATGAATTGGTGAAAGAGATTGTGGTCGATGAAGACAAGGAATGCAATTCGCTTGTAACCCCGATTCAAAAAGAAATAGATGAGATCGGCAAGCAACGTAATGAATTGAAAAAGCAACAAGAAAGCAAGAAAGACGAGGATACTACAACGGCTGAAAAGGATAAAATAGCCGGGCTGGATAAGAAATGGAATGAACTGAAAACACAGAAAGAAGACGTTTATACCACCTATGCAGCCAAAAACAAGGTAGTTCGTCAGTTGATAGATCTGGCACTGCTTCAGAATGGAATGCTGAAAGGCGAAGCTTTGAATAATTTTGTCAAAAGAAGTATTGAGTTGATAAAATAACCCCTTTTCATTACTTATGTATGGTAGGGCATTACGATTTGAAAAAGAGTCGTGATGCCCTTATTTTGTTTTTATGGGTTTAGGGATGTTTTTTTCGTTGAATACGGCATTTTTGGAAACTATTTTTTATATTTGGAGCACGAATATTTGTCTTACCCGGAATGGCATAGCTATGAAAAGATTTTTATTATTTTGGTCGTTTCTTTTATGTATCCTTATGGCACAAGCTCAGAAAGTGGGACTTGTATTGAGTGGCGGTGGAGCAAAAGGTATGACTCATATAGGCGTCATCCGCGCTTTGGAAGAGAACAATATCCCCATTGACTATATAACAGGAACATCTATGGGAGCCATTATCGGCTCTTTGTATGCTATGGGCTATTCTCCTGACGATATGGAGGTCTTGCTGCGCTCGCCCGATTTCAAGCGTTGGTATTCGGGTAAGGTAGAATCCAAATATGAGTATTATTTTAAGAAGAACCGTCCTTCACCGGAGTTCTTCAATATTCGTTTTTCGTTTAGGGATTCTCTGAATATAAAGCCGCAGATACTTCCAGCGAGTATGGTTAATCCGATACAGATGAATCTGGTTTTTGTAGAATTGTTTGCACGTGCTACAGCTACTTGCAACGGCAATTTTAATAAACTGTTCGTCCCATTTCGTTGTATAGCTTCCGATGTATACAATAAAAAGCCGTTGGTGCTAAGTAAAGGGGACTTAGGAGATGCTGTGCGTGCTTCTATGAGTTTCCCTTTTGTCTTCAAGCCGATAGAGATAGACAGTGTACTTGCTTATGACGGTGGTATCTATAATAATTTTCCTACTGACGTGATGCGTGAGAATTTTCATCCAGATGTTATTATCGGTAGTGTGGTGGCCGGAAATCCCGGAAAGCCGAAGGAAAATGATTTGATGAGCCAGTTGGAAAATATGATAATGCAAAAGACCGACTATTCCATTCCCGATTCATTGGGCATTGTGATGACTTTCAAATATAATGATGTTAATCTATTGGATTTTGACCGTTTGCAGGAATTGCATGACATTGGCTATAACCGGACATTGAATATGATGGATTCCATCAAAAGTCGCATTCGCCGCAGGGTAAATGCGGATAACGTACGTTTGCGACGTTTGGTATTCAGGAGCAACCTACCTCAGTTCCGCTTTCGAGATATATTCATAGAAGGGGCTAACGAACGACAGCAATCCTATATAAAGAAAGAGTTTCATGATGAAAACTATGAGATTTTTACCTATGAAGACTTGAAGCGGGGCTATTTTCGCTTGCTGACAGATAATATGATATCAGAAATTGTTCCTCATGCGGTTTATAATCCTGACGCAGGACTGTATGAACTGCATTTGAGAGTGAAGATGGAGGATAATCTCTCTGCAAAATTAGGTGGAAGCGTGTCTACCACCAGTTCGAACCAGATCTATTTTGGAGTGGGATATCAAAATCTGAATTACTACTCCAAAGAAATAACTTTTGACGGTCAGCTGGGAAAAATTTATAATAATGCCCAATTGATGGCTAAGATAGACCTGCCCACCCGTATTCCTACCTCTTATCGCTTTATAGCTTCGGTGAGCACGTTTGATTACTACAAAAAGGATAAGTTGTTTTCGAAGAATGATAAGCCATCGTTTAACTCAAAAGAAGAGCGTTTTGCAAAGCTCATGGTTGCTGTGCCTTTTTTAGCGAATAAGCGTGCGGAATTTAGTTTCGGGTACGGCAAATTGGAGGATAATTATTTTCAGTCCAGCCTCATAGACTTTGATAAGGATCGTTCCGACAAGAGTACATATAAGCTTTGGGGAGGTTCCATCGGCTTTTATGGAAGCACTTTGAATACACGCCAATATGCAACAAAAGGATATTGGGAGAAATTGATAGCTCAGATTTTTACGGGTAGAGAAACCTTTCTGTCAGGCAATACACCGGAAAAAAATACTATAAAGGAACGTCAATCGTGGCTGCAAATCTCTTATATGAAAGAGGCTTATCACACAATGACGTCCAAGTTCACGTTAGGATGGATAGTGGAAGCGCTGTATTCATCGAAGAACTTTTCCGAAAATTATGCGGCAACAATGATGCAGGCCGGAGAATTTGCACCTACTCCACACAGCCAATTGATGTACAACGAGGCTTTCCGTGCCAATCAGTACATGGCAGCCGGCATCAAGCCTATTTATATTCTAAACGATATGTTTCAGTTTCGTGCCGAGTTTTATGGATTTTCTCCGATTTTCCCGATAAGGAAGAATGCCTTAAACAAGGCTTTTTATGGAAAAACGCTTTCTCGTTTTGAGTACATGGGAGAGATTTCTGTTATATGTCATTTACCTTTCGGTGCCATATCTGCCTATTTAAATCATTATAGCTCACCGAAAAGGGAGTGGAATGTGGGGATGACCATAGGTTGGCAACTGTTTAATTATCGTTTTGTCGAATAAAAATTCTTCAAAAAACTCCTTTATCGTTTGCTAATTCAGAAAAAGTGCGTATCTTTGCACCCGTTAAAACCAAAGGCCGCGTAGCTCAACTGAATAGAGTAGCTGACTACGGATCAGCCGGTTACAGGTTTGAATCCTGTCGCGGTCACAGTTTATACATTACAACAAAGGGTCGCGTAGCTCAACTGAATAGAGTAGCTGACTACGGATCAGCCGGTTACAGGTTTGAATCCTGTCGCGATCACAAAGAACCTCTGCAATTGCAGAGGTTCTTTTGTTTCTTCCCTTCTTTTCCGGAGCATCCCAGAGAGAAAACTTCAGGGAGTTCGAAACATTCTGAGAATGTGTAGACGGAATCTTTTTATAACATGTGGAATTTCAGGCTTTTACACTTGTACAAGTATCGCCTCACACTTGTACAAGCGCAAGCTTACACATGTACAAGTAGATAAAACCAACTGACTGTCTGGTTTTGTTTTCTATCCATGCCTCTTGAAGATAACTCTTGTTCGTTATACGTTTTTAGCATTTGATGTTTAACTCATTAAGAATCTTACGCATGGCCTCAAAGGTTGTGATTCGGGTTGGGACTAATGGGAGTCGGAGCTTGTTCTCAATCATGCCCATGGCATTGAGCATTGCTTTTACGCCAGCCGGATTTCCATCGACAAACAAAAGTTTGAATAGTTCTGCAAATCTGTGATGAATGGTCAACGCATTTGCATAATCCCCTTGTAGTGCCAAACGTACCATACGACTGAATTCACGGGGAAATGCGTTTCCAATAACAGAAATGATGCCGACAGCCCCTAAGGTGATGAGGGGGAAAGTTATACCGTCGTCACCGGAGATGACATCAAAATTAGCGGGTTTATCCTTGATGATATCATCCATCTGCGTGATGTCTCCTGAGGCTTCTTTAATAGCTATTACATTTTTGAAGTCACGGGCAATGCGCAGAGTCGTTTCTGCTTTCATATTTACTCCGGTACGACCGGGGACATTATAGAGCACGATAGGCAGTTCCGTAGCTTCTGAGATGGCTTTGTAATGTTGGTAAATACCTTCTTGCGAGGGCTTGTTATAGTATGGCACAACAGAAAGGATGGCGTCTACCCCGGTGAAATCGTCTGTTTTCAGCGTTTCTACAATGGAACGGGTGTTATTCCCACCTACACCAAGCAGAATGGGTATCCTTCCGTTTACACGCTCGATGACCATTTTCTTGATTTTTTTCTTCTCCTCCTCTGTTAAAGTCGGGGTTTCTGCTGTGGTGCCAAGCACGCATAGGAAATCTGTATTGTTTTGAAGTTGATAGTCTACCAAACGCATTAATGCATCGTAATCAACGCTCTCATCCTCTTTAAACGGAGTAATCAGTGCTACCCCCATTCCTTTCAATTTGGCCTGTATCATGAGTATTATAAAGTAATCTCTAATTAAATGATACGCAAAAGTACGTTTTTTTTCATTTAGCCTATAAATATAAGCTATAAAAAAACATTTTGTGGAAAATAGTTAGGAAATCAGCGTCAAAAACTCATCTTCGCTCACTATCCTTACTCCTAATTTCTGTGCTTTTTCTAATTTAGCAGGTCCCATATTGTCACCGGCCAATATGAAACTGGTCTTGGATGAGATGCTACCAACATTTTTCCCTCCATTTTTCTCAATCAGCTCTTTGTACTCGTCTCTTGAATGGTGAGTGAATACACCGCTGATTACAATGGATTGCCCGGACAGTTTATCAGTATGTTCGCTCATATCCTCTTCTTTTCGGCAGAACTGTAAGCCACTTTCTCTCAGGTGTTCTACCAGCTCTCTGTTTGATGGGCTGGAGAAGTAAGCAACAATGCTTCGGGCTATTTTTTCACCGATTTCATCGATGTTTTTCAGTTTTTCAAGGTCGGCATTCTCCAATTCTTCAATGTCTGCAAACGATTTGGCTATTTTCTTGGCTACTGTTTCGCCCACAAACCGTATACCCAATGCAAAGAGTACTCTTTCAAAAGGAACTTCTTTGCTTGCCGCGATGCCATTGATGATGTTCTCTGCTGATTTCTCGCCCATCCGTTCGAGGTTCTTTATGTCGTCAATCCGAAGGCTGTATAGGTCGGCAGTATCTTTTATCAATCCCAATTGATAGAACGCATCTACGGTTTCCGGCCCTAACCCGTCTATATTCATGGCTTTACGGCTGATAAAATGCTCTATTTTCCCTTTAATCTGTGGTGGGCAAGCTGTTTCATTAGGGCAATAGTGGGCAGCTTCGCCTTCATAGCGTATCAATTTGCTGCCACATTCGGGGCAATGGGTGATAAATTTCACTTTTTCACCGATAAGCATGCTGCGGGCATCTTTATCAACTCCGGTTATTTTGGGAATAATTTCACCGCCTTTTTCCACGTACACCATATCACCTATGTGTAAATCCAATCCATCAATAATGTCTGCATTATGTAGAGAAGCCCTTTTTACAATGGTGCCTGATAGCAGTACCGGGTCAAGATTGGCTACCGGAGTCACAGCACCGGTACGCCCCACCTGATAGCTGACTTTATTCAAGCGTGTCAGGGCGCGTTCTGCCTGGAATTTATAGGCTATGGCCCAACGGGGAGATTTTGCCGTGAAACCAAGATTTCTTTGTTGTCTCAAACTGTTGACCTTTAGCACAATACCATCCGTAGCTACAGGGAGGTTTTTACGTTCGGTGTTCCAATAATCGATGTATTCAAAGATTTCATTCAAGCTACGCACCTTTTTCGTGTGTTCAGACGTTTTAAATCCCCACTCAGATGCAGCTTGCAGATTTTCATAATGACCGTCGGAAGGCAGATCTTCTCCTAAGAGATAGTAAAGGTAGGCGTCCAGCTTACGAGAAGCCACAATGGTAGAGTTTTGTAGCTTCAGAGTGCCCGAAGCCGCATTGCGCGGATTGGCGAAAAGAGGTTCTTCGCGAGCTTCTTTCTCACGGTTTAATTCTTCAAAAACCATCCATGGCATTAGAATTTCCCCTCTGATTTCGAATGTTCTCGGATAATTGCCATGAAGAACCAACGGAATGGTGCGGATTGTTTTTACATTATCTGTCACATCATCGCCTTTTTCTCCGTCACCTCGGGTGACGGCACGTATCAACTTGCCATCTTCGTAGGTCAGCGAGATGGAAGTGCCGTCGTATTTCAATTCACAGCATATTTCGAAATCTTCGTTCAGCAACTTTTTCACTCTTTCGTAAAAATCGGTTACTTCACCTTTGGAGTATGTATTGCCTAATGAAAGCATAGGATATTTATGCACCACCTGCAAGAAGTTCTTGTTTAAGTCGCTCCCTACACGCATTGTAGGTGAGTTATCGTCTTGATATTCAGGATATCTTTGCTCCATATCTTGTAGCTCGCGCATCATATCATCAAACTCTTTATCTGAAATTTCCGGAGCATTGAGTACATAATAATTATAGTTATGCCGATGCAGTTCGGCACGAAGGCTGTCTATTTTTTCTTTTGCAGTCATAAGTGTACAATTCGTATTGTTTGAATGCAAAATTACGGGTTTCTCCTCGAATATTTGTGTTTTATTATTCAAAATCGGACTGTATTCCGGTAAAAACAACATTATTTTTGTTTTTACTTTCAACTTGCACTATTTTTGCATTCAAAATGATATATCGGTTTGAGCAATTGATTTGTCTTATCTACTTTTCGAGCTAAATTAATAGAAAAACAGTATATGCGTATCGACATTATTACAGTCTTGCCGGAGATGATTGAGGGATTTTTTAATTGCTCTATCATGAAACGTGCTCAAAATAAAGGTCTTGCCGAGATATATATCCACAATCTTCGCGATTATACGAATGATAAATACCGGCGTGTGGACGATTATCCGTTTGGAGGTTTTGCCGGAATGGTTATGAAAATAGAGCCTATTGAGCGTTGCATTAATGCGTTGAAGGCCGAACGGGATTATGATGAAGTAATCTTCACCACCCCTGATGGAGAGCAGTTTGATCAACCGATGGCCAATACATTGTCTCTTGCCCAAAATCTCATCATTCTTTGCGGGCATTTTAAGGGGATTGATTTCCGGATTCGCGAGCATCTGATAACGAAAGAAGTCAGTATCGGAGATTATGTATTGACCGGTGGAGAATTAGCAGCTGCTGTGATGGCAGACGCCATTGTGCGTATTATACCGGGGGTGATTTCCGATGAGCAGTCTGCACTTTCCGATTCTTTTCAGGACAATCTGCTGGCGGCGCCGGTGTATACACGTCCTGCTGATTACAAAGGATGGAAGGTTCCGGATATTTTACTATCAGGACACGAGGCCAAGATTAAGGAGTGGGAACTGCAACAGTCATTGGAAAGAACTCGCAGGTTACGTCCTGATTTATTGGAAGAATAATTTGTCAAGTGTAAATAAAAAGAAAAAGGGCATTCGGATGGAATGTCCTTTTTTATGAATAAGAAATGCGAATGGGCGCTATTTGTTATTATTCACACCTCAAGTGCGCCTATTATGTCTTTTACAGATGTATAATTATGCCTATTTAGATAATCATCGATACTCTCTGCAACCTTCACGGTTACTGTGGGATCTATGAAATTTGCCGTACCTATTTGAATAGCAGTGGCACCTGCAAGCATAAACTCCACCGCATCTTTCCAATTCATAATCCCCCCCATACCTATGACGGGTATTTTTACTGCTTTAGATACTTGCCATACCATGCGTAGAGCAATAGGTTTTACAGCAGCTCCGGACAATCCACCGGTCACGGTGGATAGTATAGGGCGCCTGTGTTCCGCATCAATAGCCATTCCTAGGAGGGTATTGATAAGAGAAACACTGTCTGCACCTCCATTTTCAACGGCACGGGCGATTTCTGTAATATCAGTGACATTGGGCGAAAGTTTCACAATAAGTGTCTTTTTATAAACTGAACGGACGGCCTTTACCACTTCTTCAGCTCCTTTGGCAGTGACACCAAATGCCATTCCTCCCTGCTTTACATTTGGGCAGGAAATGTTCAATTCTATGGCAGAAATTTTGTCAAGTTCATTAATGATTGCAGCAGTTTCAACATAATCTTCGATGGCAGATCCCGAAACATTCACAATCATATTGGTTTGTATGTCTTTAATAGATGGATAAATGTGCTCAACAAAGTGATGAACGCCCTTATTTTGCAGTCCTACAGCATTTAACATGCCCGAAGGAGTCTCTGCCATACGAGGATATGGATTACCTTCACGTTTGTGAAGGGTAGTACCCTTTACAATTATACCGCCTATTCGCGCTAATTCAATAAAATCGGCAAATTCCAAACCATAGCCAAATGTTCCGGATGCCGTCATGACCGGATTCTTCATTTGTAGTTCACCAATATTTACATTTAAATCTGCCATAATAGTTTGTTTATATTAAAAATAGGACCTTCTTTACATACGCATAAATGCCCCTCGGTGGTATTTTCCACGCAACATAAGCAGGCGCCTATGCCGCATGCCATCATATTTTCCAAAGACACTTCGCAATTGATTCCTTTACTCTTGGCATATTTTGCCACAGCTATCATCATGGGTTTTGGGCCACAAGTGTATATTTGTTCAAAATCCACCTTATTTAATATGGAGTGCTGGGTCACGTAGCCTCTTTCTCCATGGCTACCATCTTCTGTGGTAGTGTATACATCGCCGTACGTGGTAAACTGTTCTAATTGAAGCAGGTCTTTATCGCTTCTGGCACCTAACAAAAAGGTCGGTTTATGGCCTTTTGCCGCTAGCTGTTGGCCTAAATATAGCATCGGCGCTGTTCCTACGCCTCCGCCTACCAATAGAAGCTTATTTGAAGTCTTCTGAGGCATTGTGAAGCTATTTCCTAACGGCAGTATGACATTGATCTTATCGCCAATTTTAGCTTCTCCTAAATGCTTGGTTCCCTCGCCAACGAGTTGAATTAAGAACCAGACTTCATTACGCTCTTTGGCTATATAGTTGATAGAGATGGGGCGGCGTAAGAAAGTGGCTGGTGAGCCGTCCACGCGAATCTCGGCAAATTGTCCCGGCAGCATTTCCGGAAGTAAGGAAGAAGAAGTAAGCTTCAGCAATACATAATTGGCATGTAAGCGAAGGTTCTCTGTCACTGTCAGATCTAAAATGTATTTTTTCATATCTATAAAAGAGGAGTATTTCTTTCGAATGCAAAGATAGCACAAAACAAAATTATCCTTTTAAAAGGTCAGAAGAAACTTCGAGCTGTTTTGCTTACTTAATTTCAGGTTTGAAAGTCTCATATGTATTGTCATCGAAGAAAATTCTTATTTCGGTAATTTTTCTAGGAGGCCTTTCTTTATAGATAACTTCTTGTTTTACAGTTTCTTTATTTACTTTTTGAGGCATTCCTACTGGTGTTTCCTTGTGATTTTCGGATTCAATCGGCCTATCGGACGGATTTTCTCGATTCTCAGCAAATAATGGATAGTCAAATTGGTTGTCTGCTGATGCATTGGATTCATTGCTCATGCTGCCTTTTCCGGTAAGCAACCAATCCAGACTGATGTCACTATATCGTTCATGTAATCGGAGAATTATATCCATGCTTGGATATTTGTTCCGTGGACCTAAGATATGAGAAATGGTAGATTGAGCTACACCTATACTTTCGGCAAAGGCAACTGCCGTTAGTTTCTCCCGATCCATAACCATCTTGAATCTGTCTTTTATGCTCATGACATAGCTGTTATTACAATTGTGCTTATTTTTTATCTGATTACAAAGGTAAATAAAATGAATCACAAAAGCAAATTTTCGACTCACGTTGTGAAAGTTCACGAATGAAATGCGAAGCCTCGTGCGTATGACGAATGTAAATACTGGCGTGTCAGATTCGTAAATTTACACATATTTTTTTGTTTAACAAATATCGTTATATATCTTATTTCCATATAATTATCATCTATATTATCGGCTTTGTGCTGTAGTATTACATTTGTTTGGATGATACTGTACCCCAATTATAACTCATAACTTTATTAGAATTAATTATTTATTTGATTATCAATGTTTTATTTGGTTTAATTTTGCTGTTTAACTTATGGTAGAACACTTTTGTAAATATAAGATTTACATTATTGAAGCTGTATATCTACAATTGTATTGGCAAATTTATATGTATTATTGCGATATTAATATTATGCGTTGATTACAATTGTGTACCCCTCTTATTTCAAAATTGTTATTATATAATTGCAATTTACAACTATATAGTTTAATTGAAAAGCGAGTAACTCCTCTTTGTTTGGGAGTACGGACGGACAGAGAGTATACGGGGAATTTTTATATAAAAGACTTGAGTTCGGTATAAAATATTAAAGGTAGATCATTCTGCTAAGCTCAGTTAGTTATTCTTCTATTTTGAAAAATATTATCATTTTTATCTTTTAAGGAACCGATAAAAAAGGTAAGTTATGTTCGTCTTCGTATTGAGGGTGCATTAGTCGTATACTGATGTAGGATCAGTCGTATACTGAAGGTACATCAGTCGTATACTGATCTTACCCCTCTCAGAAGTACTTCCTGCAGGGGTATATCTGCCTTCGAACTCGTTACTGAAAGTGAATTCTAAAAAGTAAGCGATTATTACATCCTTGTGTTTTTGCAATCAATATTCAATACATTTGCCTCTTTAAAAGACAAATGAGAAAAAGAGTTTATTATATAGAAACCGGTGCATAGTAGGAATTTTACTCTTTGTGAAAAGCTTATGAATTGCAGAATCCTTGCTATATTTATGTATAAGGGCACTGTTTGGTCTGAATAAAAGATTCTCAGAGATTTAAATTTATCATATATATTTGAATTACAGGCTATTATTGCTATTTTTTAGATATGTAAAAAGGATGCTAATAGAGAAAATGGAAAGGATATGGAGAAGATGGAATAATAGAAGCTGTTTCTGTATTTTTATGATTTTGAGCAAGCTTGAATTAATGTAGGATCTTAAAAACTAATTCCCGAAGAATATCTCCGTCGCTTAGAGAAGCATTTTTTACGCCTTTGGATTTCGCATCGGCATATCGAATCTCCCCGATTATTTGCATGGTCTTTACTCCACTGTAACGACGCATTGCTGTTAGATATTCACGAGATTGCCAGGGAGTTTTCAATCCGATGAAGCCGGCTATTCCTCGCTCTGACTTTTCCGGAGCATAATAGGCCAACATGAGGTTGGAGAAGAAACCAAAAAGTAAAGATAAAGTCATTTGAATCGGATTGGTCTTGGGATTTTCTTCAAAATATTTTACTATTCTATTGGCCTTTAGTATGTCTTTCTCTACTATGGCACTGCGAAGTTCGAAATTATTATAATCTTTACTGATTCCGATATTACGCTCTATCTGTTCAGGAGTGACCCGTGTCTGATTTTTTGGAAGAGTTATTATTAGTTTTTCCAGTTCTCCGGTAAGGCGGCTAAGGTCGGTTCCAACAAAATCGGCAAGCATGGAGGTAGCTTTAGGTTCGAGATCTACTCCTTTGCTTTTCATATATGAGGTGATAAATGCAGGTAGTTGAGCCTCTTTGACCTTTTTTGATTCAAATAAAATGCCAACTTTTTCTATTTCGGCAGTCAGTTTCTTCCTTCTATCCAGTGCACCATGTTTATGGCACATGACCAGAATAGTAGAGTTTAATGGCTTCTGCAAGTAGTATGAAAGCTCCTCCATGTTACGGATGGCCTGTGCCTCTTTTACAACTACAACCTGCCTTTCGGACATCATTGGATACCGCTTAGCCGCATTGATGACCGTGGCAATATCTACGTCTGCTCCATAAACAATGCTCAGATTAAATTCTTTTTCGGTTTCTGTGAGAACATTGTCTATGATATAATCAGAGATAAGGTCTATATAATATGCTTCCTCACCCATTAGATAATAGATGGGGCGATATTGTCCGGCTCTTAATTCTTTTAAAATATCATCACAGGTTGTTTCTTGCTTTGCCATATATAGGGGGGGATACTCCACCAAGAGAGGTGATTATTTTTTGGGGGTTACCAATCAAATTTCAGGTGCTTCACTGTTTTCTTTTCATCAAGAATCATACGCAGGGAGGCAATACCTATTTCAACGTGCTCGGTAACATAATTTTGAGTTACCATGCTGTCGCTTTTATCGGTTTTCACTCCTTCGGGAATCATGGGCTGATCGGATACCAATAAAAGGGCTCCGGTAGGAATGTGATTGGCAAAACCACAGCTGAACAAGGTTGCTGTCTCCATATCAACGGCCATGGCACGGGTTTTCTTGAGGTATTTTTTAAAGTCCTCGTCATGCTCCCATATTCTGCGGTTGGTCGTGTAGACAGTGCCCGTCCAATAGTCGCGGGCATAATCGCGAATAGCCGAAGAAACGGCACGCTGTAGCATAAATGCCGGCAATGAGGGAACCTCGGGGGGGAAATAGTCATTCGAAGTTCCTTCGCCCCGGATGGCAGCGATGGGAAGGATCAAGTCCCCTATTCTATTTTTCTTATCTATACCTCCGCATTTACCAAGAAACAGACATGCTTTGGGATGAATGGCGCTTAATAAATCCATGATAATGGCTGCATTAGGGCTGCCCATTCCAAAGTTGATGATCGTCATTCCTTCGGCACTGGCAGATATCATATTGGCATCTTTGCCTAGAATAGGAACATTGAATTTCTCTGCAAAGATCTCCACGTATTTATTGAAATTGGTCAACAAGATGTACTCTCCAAAATCCTCTAACGCACGTTTGGTATAGCGAGGGAGCCAGTTAGCTACTATTTCTTGCTTTGTTTTCATAAGATTTTATTAAATTTGTTCCCAAACAATGAGGAACGGGTTGTTTAACCCACAAAAATACAATAAAAAAGTAGATTAGAAAATTAAAATTAGATGAAACAACAATTACCGGTGTTCTCTTTTTAAATATGATGGTACTGAACTTGCCTCCTTTTGATATAAAAATAGCCGTTAAAGATGGAAAGAATACGGTTTTTGATGTGATACGCCGTCGGTATGTCGCTCTAACTCCCGAAGAATGGGTGCGCCAGCATTTTGTCCATTTTTTGTTGGAGCATAAGGGGTATCCGCAGGCGCTTATGGCAAACGAGGTACAGGTGCAACTGAATGGAACTAAAAAACGCTGTGACACCGTGCTTTACAGAAGAGACCTCACGGCCCGTATGATCGTGGAATATAAAGCTCCCGATATTGCCATTACGCAGAAAGTGTTCGATCAGATTACACGGTATAATATAGTATTGAAAGTTGATTACCTGATAGTGACGAATGGGCTTCAGCACTATTGTTGTCGTATGGATTATGAACGTGGTAGTTATAACTTCCTGCAAGATATCCCCGATTATCAATCACTATGAATCAAAAAGCAAAGAGTTCATGAGAAACGCCGGTGCTACTCCATAACGTTAATAAGTCAGGCGGATTCCTGCGTGTAGTGTAAAGTTACAAGGATTTTCTTTTCTTATGGTTTGTATCATAGAACCATCATCGAAGAAATAAGATATTCCCGGTTCCACATACAAACCAATTCTTCTGTTTACATTGTATTGCGCTCCCACGGCACCCGTCACAGATAGCTGTAAAGGCTCTACCGTTTCATTTTCACTTCCAATCTTGCCATAAACACACTTTTCTACACTGCCACCGGCTGAAATATATGCAGTGAAGTGCTTACTATTGACAAAGCTCCAGTTGGCTCGTATCGGGATGCCGATATAATGTAGCTTCTGCTTCAATTTATCCAAGCTTCCCTCGAAGGTTACGTCGGAAGAAAGATATGTATAAGTCACACCGCTTTCTACCGAAAAACCTTTGTAAAGTTCTTTCCTGACCGAAATGCCCAAACTAAGCGGTTGTTTGTGGTCAATGGATACTATGTTTCTTGCATTGTGCTGCAAGTAAGGCATTCCGTCCTTAAATATCAGACTTTGTCCTTTGGGAATAGCGAGCACATTAGTGGCAGTGAATGATAAGGCCATTCTGTCTGCATTAATGACATTGTGTGGATGAACCTGCATATAGTCTCTGCTATTTACCGAATTGTTTAGGGAGAGCCCTCCGGTATATAATCCTACTGCCCATCCTTTATTGCTTCTGCGCGATGCGGACTTTTTATCGGGCTGAATATGCATCTTATCTTTGCCTGACGGATGATAGCGTTCCGCTTTTTCTTCTTTTATCCTCGATTCGGGCATTTGCCCGTCGCTTATAGGGGTGTTATTTCTTTCAAAGGATACAGTTTCTTCTCTTTCTTTGCTATCGATTGAGTTTTTTATTTGTTGTGCCGATATGGCCGATTGCTCTGTTTGCTTCATCGTCATCAGGTTTTTAGCCATCCGATAAGCGGGTGTTGATGAACCGGTTTGAGTTGCAGGTTTTGTTTGTTTGGGCAAGAAATCAGGCCTGAAGGCTAAAATCGGTGTCGATGTCTGCCGTATCTCCTCTCCCACAGAACTTCTCAACAGCCATAAACTGATAGAAGAAACCGTCAACAGTAATGCTGCCGCGGCTACCATAATCCAACGATGAACAAGAAACATCTTCTTCATTGGCGAACCGCTGTAGGCAGACAATTCTTTTTCCAACCGTTCCCACCCGGAAGCAGGCAGAGGCTCGGAATAATCATCCAGCCTGTCTTTTATCTTTTTTATCCATAAATCATCTTCCATATCTTTTTCCTTTATTTATTCGTTTTTATCCATTCGCGTACCTTGGTTGCCAAAGATGCTTTTGCACGGGCCAACTGCGAAGCAGAAGACTTTTCGTTAATACCCAAAAGCCGGGCTATCTCCTTATGAGACATTTCTTCAAAAATATATAGATTAAATACGGTGCGATAACCTGCAGGCAGCTCACTGATAAATTGCATCAATACTTTCTGAGGAATGGTATCTATTGATGAACTCTCCGGCTCTTCGTAAACCTCCGGAATATTTTCTAAGGCCGATGCCTGATTCATCACATCGTTTTTCCTTAGATATTGTAATACCGTATTTATCATAATACGCTCCATCCATGCTCTCAGAGAACCTTGTCCCCTATAGGAAAACTTGTCAAAAGAGTTGAATATTTTCAGAAAGCCGTCATGCATCAAATCTCTGGCTGTCTCTCGGTTGCCTGTATAACGAAGGCATATACTGAGCATACGTCCCGCAAACAACTCATAGAGCTCTTTGCGGGCAGCATTCTCTCCTAGCCTACACCGTTCTGCCAGTTCTTTTTCTTCCATTACATTTTCTTCAACACGTGTTTGTTCTGTAAATGATGTTGGTACAAAAATACTGCATATAGTAGAGAAAAAAACGTGTGTTTTATTTCTTTTAACAGAACCTTGTGCAGTATTCTACTTTAGAAAGTGTTTCTTATGAAGAATAAAAATAAACTTATTTATGAAGGAAAAGCACAAAAAAATAATGGCGGCATGGATGCTCTTGTTTCTTTTTATCCCTGCCTTACAGTCTTGTATGAACGATTCGGATATGACTGACCAACATAATTTGGGCAACGATGGAGGTGCTTCTTTATTGGCCATCGGTACAGTGAAGGTAATTGAGGGAAAAGAATACTATTTTGCATTGGATGAAGGGAGCAAACTCTATCCGGGAGATACAACCTATATCCATAACTATGTTATTGTGGATGGACAACGAGCTTTTGTGAACTTCAGCAAGTTGAGTGAAACCATAAAAGGATATCATTACAACGGAAAGATTCATCGCATTGAGAATATCCTGACCAAGGATATTTATTTCATGCCTGCTGCGAAAGCTGACAGTATTGGCGACGATCGTATCAATATTACAGATTTATGGATTGCGGGGAATTATCTGAATATCAAATATCAGTTTTATCGTAGTAACCACGCGAATAAGCACATGCTGAGTTTGATTGTCAACGAAGTTTCTACCGATGAAAAAGAAAAGTCGGATTACGTTAATGTTGAATTTCGCCATAATGCGTACAAGGATAATCAACAGATTTTGGCCAGCGGATTAGTTTCTTTCAAGTTAGACAAAATATCCGGTTTACTAAAAGGCAAGAAAGGACTGAATATCCGAATAAACAGTCTGTATGATGGCGAGCGTTTCAGGACTATAAACTATTAGTTCAATGTCTTTCCTTGTTCAGTCTTTGAGTTGGACTGTGTGTGAGTTCATCCACAAAAAAGGGAATGAACTCATTTCTTTATGCTAAAAGCGGAATCAGATATTTTGCTTGCAGATATCCTCCAACCACTAACCAAATATAAAGCAAGAAGGCCAGAACGAATGGCTTTGCGCCGGCTTGCCTGAATTTATCGATACTGGTGTCAGTACCCAATGCAGTCATCGCCATTGTAAGCATAAAAGTATCAATATATTCAATGGCACCATTCAAAGGAATATCCTTTACGGTTTCCGCTCCGCAGAGATACTGTAAGAGTGAATTAAGACAAATTATTCCGATAAAGCCAAAGGCAAACCAAGGAATCATTATTTTACTCTTTACAATGCGCCCACCGGCTTCGGCTTTTTTACGCCCGGCCAACGCAAAACTCATGATAATCAATGCCGGAGCCAGCATCATCACACGAATCATTTTAGTTATAGTGGCCGGTCCGGCAATGCCAAGAGCATCCATGGGGTCCATTGCATTTCCCGCACCTGCCACATGCGCCACTTCATGTAAAGTGCTTCCTGTATAAATGGCAACTTCCATATTGCTCAGACCATTCAATAATCCCGCGTGATACATTATCGGGTAAAGAAACATGGATATTGTACCGAAGATGACAACAGTAGATACGGCAATGGCCGTCTTGTGTCCTTCGAATCTGATTACCGGCTCTGCAGCCAATACGGCAGCCGCTCCACAAATGGCACTGCCGGTAGATGTTATCAGTGCAGTATCTTTGTCTGTTTTCAGAAGTTTTCCCAAGCCAATGCCAATGAGAATGGTTCCGGCTACAATAATCGTATCGATGACCACTGCCGGTAATCCTACTTCTGCAACCTGTGTCAAAGTCAAACGGAAACCATACAGCACAATACCTGCGCGCAAAACCTGCTTGGAGCAGAATTTAATGCCGGGTACCCAAGTTTTCGGCAAACGGTTTCGCAAACTGTTGGCATAGCCCATACCCAAAATGATGCCCACAATGAGAGGGCTGAAAGAAAGGCTTTTCACAAAGGGAATTTCAGCAATATAAAAAGCTGAAAAAGAGAATAAAGCAATCAGCAAAATGCCATGCATCGTATTGCTTCTGTTTTCACGACTGAACATAGATTCTAATTTTGTTGTTTATACCTTCGCTTAAAAAACGTGGCAAAGGTACATTCTTCAAATGTTTCGTCCTATTTAATTTTTCTTATGCGTAATAACGAAAAGTAATAAGTCTTGTTATAGCCGATTGTTATGGTGCATGGCAAACTGCATAAATACTTGGGCCAATCCACTTTCCTGTCCTTGCGGCAAGACAAAACTGAAATCGCGGGTCATCGGCATTCCGTTTATATCCACAACACGTAATTGTCCGGAACTTAGTTCACGGATAACGGAGCGTATGGAAACAATGCCGAGACAATCCGTGTGTTCCAAAAACAGTTTGATGCTTTCCGTACTGCCCAAATACATCAGTACACGAAGTGACGATAGTTTTATATCATGTCGTTGCAGGGATTTCTCAAAAACATCCAATGTGCCGGAACCTCTCTCACGAAGTACCAAAGGATAATTCAACAATTCTTCCGGAGTAAGTTCATCTCCTATGGGTAGCTTGCTACCGGTACGGACTACGGCTACAAGTTCGTCCTCAAGCAAGGTAGTGTATCTCATGTTCGGAAGACGAGCTACACCTTCTACCAATCCTAAATCTATGCGATGTTCCTGCAAAGCTGCCTCTATTTCTCGGGAATTACCATTCATCAAGGATAGACTGACTTGTGGAAACTTCCCAATGAAGCTTCCCAACAGTGGAGGAAGTACATACTGGGCTATTGTGGTGCTGGCTCCAAGCTTCAGTTCACCGGTATATTCATTATGAAGCAGGTGCATCTCATATTCCAATCGCTTATAATCTTCCAGAATGCGCTCGCAATGTTCCAAAAGAATTTTTCCCGATTCTGTCAGACATATTCTATTCCCTTGACGACGGTCAAACAACCTTGTTTGATAGGTCGTTTCCAATTCTTGCACATGCTTGGTTATGGCAGGCTGGCTGATAAACAATTCTTGCGAGGCCTTTGTAAAACTCAGGTTCTTTGCTACCGACCGGAATACTTTTAGACGGAAGTCGCTCATGTTATTATAGGTCGTCAGAGTTAATGCCGAAGGCATGTGCCAAAGAATAAAATACCCGTTCGCACCGGCAACAGACGGATTTCAGAGGTTCCTCCATCGTGAAATATACGGCCTTTTTACGTTCTTCCTCATTTTTGCCTTTAAAAAAATCATATAACGTATCCTCCACCTTTTCACTATATGCCGGGTGAAAAGGCAATAGCATTAGGCATTTCACGTCAGCAGAGTCAAGTGCCAGATTCATTAAGTCAAGAAATAGATTTTCTGTGGAAACGAGCCCGGAAGAAGAAACGGAAGAGAATAAAAACTCACCAAGCGACGTACGGCAAGCCATGTTGTCCAAACTCTTCAAGTCAGACGGCTCACAGCTATTTAATATCTGCGAAATTGGTTCATGCACCAATATTACTTCCACTTCATTGTTTTTCCCTCTTAGTCCGGAATCCAATGCCAAATAGCTTAACCATGCCGGCAAATCAAGATGAGGTAATTTACGGTTCAGCTTCATTTCCAAAGCATTTTTTATACTATAAACGATTTCATTCAGAAATGTAACATCTACCAATATCACATTCTCTGAGAACTTTATGTTGTCTCCCATTGCTTATTAGTTTACAATTTAAATTGTAAAGGTAAGAAAAAGTTTTGTTCAGAGTCTTGATATACCACTCTTTTTTAACCTAAGCAAAAAGCCTTGTAGATAATAGGGTAAAGAAAATTAAACATATCATGCACATACACTCCAGATATAAATGGATGATATACCAATATATATTAAATCATAATTGGCAGATTATCAGACAATTTGTCAATCCTTTTATCAGATAACTGAAAAAATGTCCGGAATATGCCATTGGCAATTCTTTTGCATCTCCCCTTGTGTTATAAAACTGATAATAGAAAGGAGAACAATATATGAATTTCAACAATTTTACCATTAAAGCACAAGAAGCAGTACAAGAAGCTGTGAATCTGGCACAGAACCGTAGACAGCAATCCATTGAACCGGTACATTTGCTTCAGAGTGTGATGAAAGTTGGCGAAAACGTAACCAATTTCATTTTTCAGAAACTTAGTTTGAATGGGCAACAGATTGCACTCGTGGCCGACAAACAGATCGATTCTTTGCCCAAAGTATCAGGTGGAGAGCCATATTTGAGCCGTGAAGCTAACGAAGTATTACAAAAAGCTACACAATACTCAAAGGAAATGGGAGATGAATTCGTTTCTCTGGAACCGGTATTACTGGCATTGCTCAACGTAAAAAGTACCGCTTCTTCCATTTTGAAAGATGCCGGAATGACGGAAAAAGAATTGCGTGCAGCCATTAATGAGCTGAGGAAAGGAGAAAAAGTAACTTCACCATCTAGTGATGAGAACTATCAGTCGTTGGAAAAGTATGCTCTTAATCTGAATGAGGCTGCGCGTAGCGGCAAACTGGATCCTGTGATTGGCCGCGATGAAGAAATTCGTCGTGTATTGCAAATTCTGAGTCGACGTACTAAGAACAACCCTATTCTTATCGGAGAACCGGGTACGGGTAAAACGGCTATCGTAGAAGGGCTTGCCCACCGTATTCTCCGTGGTGACGTACCCGAAAACTTGAAAGACAAACAAGTCTATTCATTGGATATGGGGGCATTGGTTGCCGGTGCCAAGTATAAGGGAGAGTTTGAGGAACGTCTGAAAGCCGTCGTCAACGAAGTGAAAAAGTCAGAAGGGAATATTATCCTCTTTATTGATGAAATCCATACGTTGGTAGGAGCCGGAAAGAGTGAAGGAGCCATGGATGCCGCCAATATATTGAAGCCAGCTTTAGCTCGTGGTGAACTAAGAAGCATCGGAGCCACTACCCTTGATGAGTATCAGAAATATTTTGAAAAAGACAAAGCGTTGGAACGGCGTTTCCAAATAGTTATGGTGAACGAGCCGGACACACTCAGCACTATTTCCATTCTGCGTGGACTGAAAGAGCGTTACGAGAATCATCACCACGTACGAATTAAGGATGATGCCATCATTGCGGCTGTAGAACTAAGCAATCGTTATATTACCGACCGTTTTCTGCCGGATAAGGCCATCGACCTGATGGATGAAGCTGCCGCCAAGTTACGTATGGAGGTTGATTCCGTTCCGGAAGAATTGGATGAGATTACACGTAAAATCAAACAGTTGGAAATTGAGCGTGAAGCCATTAAGCGCGAGAACGACAAACCTAAACTGGAACAAATAGGTAAGGAACTTGCGGAACTGAAAGAACAGGAAAACTCTTACAAAGCTAAATGGCAGAGTGAAAAAACATTGGTCAATAAGATTCAGCAAAATAAAGTGGAAATTGAAAACTTGAAGTTTGAAGCTGACAAGGCAGAACGGGAAGGTGATTATGGAAAAGTTGCTGAAATTCGTTATGGCAAACTGCAGGCATTGAACAAAGAAATTGAGGAAACGCAACGGAAGCTGCACGAAATGCAAGGAGATAAGGCCATGATTAAAGAGGAAGTGGATGCAGAGGATATTGCTGACGTGGTATCGCGCTGGACAGGTATCCCGGTGAGCAAGATGCTGCAAAGCGAAAAAAACAAACTGTTGCATTTGGAGGCAGAATTGCATAAACGGGTCATCGGACAAGATGAAGGCATTGAAGCCGTGGCCGATGCTGTGCGTCGCAGTCGTGCAGGATTGCAAGACCCCAAACGCCCTATCGGTTCGTTCCTTTTCTTAGGTACCACAGGAGTCGGTAAGACCGAATTGGCAAAGGCTTTGGCTGAATTTCTGTTCGATGACGAAACGATGATGACACGCATTGACATGAGCGAGTATCAAGAAAAGCATAGTGTTTCTCGTCTGGTTGGAGCACCTCCGGGATATGTAGGTTACGATGAAGGCGGACAGTTGACTGAAGCTGTAAGACATAAGCCATATTCCGTGGTGCTGTTCGACGAAATAGAAAAAGCGCATCCGGACGTATTCAACATATTGTTGCAAGTGCTTGATGACGGTCGTCTGACAGATAATAAGGGGCGTACAGTGAATTTCAAGAATACGATTATCATCATGACTTCCAATATGGGTAGTGCTTACATTCAAAGTCAGATGGAAAGGCTTAACAGCACTAATAAGGAGGAAGTGATTGAGGAAACGAAGAAAGAAGTGATGAACATGCTGAAGAAGACCATTCGTCCTGAATTCCTGAATCGTATTGACGAAACAATCATGTTTATGCCTTTGACGGAGAAGGAAATTAAACAGATTGTCACTCTTCAAATCAAAAGCGTACAGAAGATGCTTTCCGATAATGGCGTCGGATTGATATTGACAGATGCCGGTATTGATTTTCTTGCTAACGTTGGGTATGATCCTGAATTTGGCGCTCGTCCGGTGAAACGTGCTATCCAGCATTACTTGCTGAACGATTTGTCGAAGAAGCTGTTGGCTCAGGAAGTGGATCGTAGCAAACCGATTATGGTAGATGTCAATCAGATGAGAACCGGCCTGGAATTCAGAAACTGATATCTGCCGGTTCCATAAAAAAAGACATACTTCTAAGCTAAAGCATATTTTTTAGAGATATTCTTTTGAACATATAACTCATGAAAGTTGGGGCAATAGCTCTTTCTTTCATGAGTTATTTTGGTTCAATCCTGAAAGTTCTATAATTTCCCCAAAGCCACTTTTCCTTAAAGTGAGGGCTCATCTTTCCTAAAGTGTGGGGGCAGCTTCCCTAAGGTGCGGGCATACGTCTCTTAAAGTGCGGACATACGCCTTCTAAGGTGTGGGCATACGCTCGTTGAAGTGTGGGCATACGCCTCCCCCAATGTGGGCTTATGATTGTACAAGCGTAAATGCCGGATTATTTTGAATTACAGACATGGAAGAATTCTTCCGTCGTATTTTCGGATTGTTCAGTTATGTCAGTAATTGCGGATACGAGCAATGTGTCAATTGATACTGGTCGTTTGATAATCCTCCATCAGCTCCTCTTTTGTCATGGATATCTTTCCGTCGGTTGTGACGACTAACCGGATGGGTACATACAAGTCTGATTGCGGATAACAGATGCTGGCCGCATATATCATTCCCTCCGGGGTGGTTTTGTCATAGACCAGTCCTTCGAGAATAGAGTTTTTCATAAACTCGGCATCTATCAATGATGCAAAACTTTCCTTTGTGAATGCTTTGTCTACCAATTGCTTACCTTCACAACTGATGCGTAACGTTATACGATTGTCCACAAACTTCTCTCCTTGCTCATTCTTCACAATAGGCAGTGTTTCGTCAGGGATGCGAAGTACAGAAGATTGGTACTCTTTTCCTTTATATGTGAAAGCTGTTTTTATATCAGACACTTGCATACGTTGCGGTGCAGACACCTCTGTGCTGTTTTGTTGCAGTGTTTGCAAGTCTTCTTTCTTGTTCTTATCTTGCGACGAACATGCAGCGAGTGAGATTATTGATGCGCATGCCAGTGTATAAACTATCTTCTTCATCATTACTTTTTTTTAGATTGACGGAGCAAAAATAGCGTAAATTGTACGTAATATAAAATTTATTCTCTCTTTTGATAGTGGTCACCTCTAATTCAATTGATTAAGACAAGCATTGTTCATGCTTTCCTGCTATTCTGTCCACTATCACCGAAATGGCTCCGTCGCCCGTTACGTTGCAGGCTGTGCCAAAGCTGTCCATGGCTATGTAGAGCGCAATCATTAATGCCTGCAACTGTTCGTTGAAACCCAAAATACTGCTCAATAATCCCAAGGCAGCCATGATACTGCCACCGGGCACACCGGGAGCAGCCACCATCGTAATGCCCAACATGAAGATAAACCGGCTGATCATTCCGAATTCAACAGGCATATTGCCCATATACATGATAGCCAACGCACAAGCTGTGATTTTCATGGTGCTTCCGGCCATATGAATCGTAGCACAAAGAGGCACGGTAAAACCGGCGATGTTTTCCTGCACTCCGTTTTTGATGGTTTGTTTCAGTGTCACGGGAATGGTGGCAGCCGAAGACGAAGTACCCAATGCCGTGGCATAAGCGGGCAACATGGTGCGCAAAAGCTTCAACGGATTCTTGCGCCCTATCACACCGGCTATCGTGAACTGAAGGAAAAGAAGCAAGATGTGAAGCGTGAATATTACGACAATCACCTTAGAAAATTGTGCCAATACAGCAAATGCCTCTCCATTTCGGATCATATTCAAGAAAATGCCGAAAATATAGAATGGAAGCAACGGAATAATAACTTTTTCAATAACAATTGAGACTATGTCTCTGAAGTCATCGAATGTATTCTGCAAATACTTTGTTTTCAGTAAAGCCATGCCCAGCCCAAATGTGAAAGCAAGTACCAGGGCAGTCATCACCTGAAAGGCAGGGGGCATCTGCACCACAAAAAAAGGTTGCAGTCCCGTTACGGTTTCTTTGCCTATACCGTCCGGTATCGCTTCGCGGGAAATGATGTCTGGAAAAAGTTCCATACAAGAGAAATAGGTGAAATAGCCTGAGAATACAGTGGAGGCGTAGGCTATGGCAGCTGTAAGTACCAACAGTTTGCCTGCACCTCGTCCTAAATGAGCTATGGCAGGAGCCACAAGTCCCAAGATAATCAGCGGTATGGAGAAAGAAAGGAATTCTCCGAACAGAGAATTGAATGTAATGAACACACGACCCACCGGTTCGGGCAGCAGTCGTCCCAGAATAAGTCCCGATATAATGGCTACAACCACTCGCAGAAGCAATGGAAATCTCTGAATCCGATAGTTCTTATTCAATAAGAGTTTATGGCGGCTTTTCATAAAACATGGTTTAACAAATCAAGACAAACTTAGGCAAATCTTACGTCATATACAAAAAAACAAAAAGAAAAAAGGTGGGTGAAAAAAATAATGGCTACATTTGGGGCTTTGAATTATTAATCATAAGACCACTATGAGCAACAAAACAAAAAGATTTATCCTGCCTGAAGAGGAAATCCCACATTATTGGTATAACATACAGGCCGATATGGTGAATAAGCCCTTGCCTCCTCTTAACCCCCGGACGAAACAACCGCTAAAAGCCGAAGACATGTATCCTATCTTTGCCGAGGAACTCTGCCGGCAAGAACTTAATCAGACGGACGCATGGATTGAAATTCCTGAAGAGGTGCGCGAGATGTACAAATACTACCGGAGCACTCCGTTGGTACGTGCCTACGGACTGGAGAAAGCGCTTGGCACACCGGCCCATATTTATTTTAAGAACGAAAGTGTCAGTCCGATGGGGTCGCATAAGCTGAATTCGGCCATTCCGCAAGCATACTATTGCAAGAAAGAAGGGGTCACCAATGTCACCACTGAGACCGGTGCGGGCCAATGGGGAGCTTCCCTGGCCTATGCTGCACGTCTTTTCGGTTTGGAAGCCGCTGTGTATCAAGTGAAAATCAGCTATGAGCAGAAACCATATCGACGCAGCATCATGCAGACATTCGGTGCACAAGTCACGCCGTCACCGTCTATGTCAACTCGTGCCGGAAAAGACATCCTGACGGCTCATCCCAATCATCAAGGCTCATTGGGGACTGCCATCTCCGAAGCTATCGAATTGGCGCAAACCACTCCCAACTGCAAATATACGCTTGGTTCTGTGTTGAGCCATGTAACGTTGCATCAGACCGTCATCGGCCAGGAAGCCGAAAAGCAGATGGCTATGGCGGGCGAGTATCCGGATGTGGTGATAGCCTGTTTCGGTGGAGGTTCCAATTTCGGTGGCATCACTTTCCCGTTTCTGCGGCACAATATCCTTGAAGGAAAGAAGACCCGTTTCGTCGCTGCCGAGCCGGCTTCTTGCCCGAAGCTTACACGCGGTAAATTTCAATACGATTTCGGTGATGAAGCCGGATATACCCCTTTGCTACCCATGTTTACGTTGGGACATAATTTTACTCCTGCCAATATCCATGCCGGAGGGTTGCGTTATCACGGTGCAGGTGTCATTGTCTCGCAACTGTTGAAGGACGGTTATATAGAAGCTGTTGACATCAAGCAACTCGAATCATTTGATGCCGGTTGTCTTTTTGCGCAGGCAGAAGGTATTATCCCTGCTCCCGAATCGTGTCATGCCATTGCCGCCGCCATTCGCGAGGCCAACATGTGCAAGGAAACGGGTGAGGAAAAGGTGATTCTGTTCAATCTTTCCGGACACGGACTGATTGACATGGCTTCTTATGATAAGTATTTATCCGGAGATTTGGTGAACTACGAACTTACAGATGCTGATATTCAAAAGAATCTGGGTGAATCAAAGTAATCCGTCTTAATAAAACAAAAAACTCCCGTTGAATTGTGCTTTACGGCAACAAACAACGGGAGTTGTTATTACTTATACAATGACATTATTTACCAAAATCTGTTCTTTGCAGGGTTATATTCAAATCCCACCAACTTCAGTTTTCTAACAATGTCCTCTTTCTCTACATTCATATCCTCACAAAGAGCATCCAATGAAGGATAGAAATCACGCAGTTTTGTGTTGATGAAGCTATACAGCATCACCGGATCTTCAGGTAATTTCATTGTCACAATCTTTTTAATTAAAACTAATATCGTGGCAAAATTACAATAAAAAGCACGAAAACGATATATTTCCTGCTAAAATATGCACTTTCTACCTGCAAACGATTGAGGATTAAAAGCCGGAACCATCGGTCCGTTCTATTTTTAAAGAAACTTTTTCAATAATCTTTTCAAGTTCCTCTTCCAATGGAATCACGTTGAAATCACCCCAGAAATCTGTATCATATTGAAAGTTCGTTTCTGCAAACACTGTGTGCATAGGTAGTCTTTCGGCACGTGGAAAGCGTGTCACATTCTCGTTATCAATCCGGCAGGTTGCCATCTCAAACCAAGTGTGCAGCATGGGGTTGCTGAATGATATGCGCTTACGCTTCATCTTGAAATAGAGATCGCCACGGATATGATGAATATGATAGATGCCGTTCCAAGGTTTATATGAGACGGTATAAACGATCTTTTCCGTTGTCAGCCGTACTTCCTGCGCCTGATGCATTACATAAGCAGGTGTAGCCTCTTTGACGTATCGGGGCTGAATTTCGAAACGGGCGCGTAACAAAGCTTTGTTCTCCGAGTCTATGTAGAGTTCGCCACAGAATAAAGGGCCTTTTACTCCTCTCCTTTGCTCAAAGCTGACTACATTGGCCGTGCGGTCGCCTACAGAAACGATGTCACCGGAGGTATACGTATAAAACTTGTCGCTCGTTTCGGGAGAAAGGAAGTCGGGAATGTGTTTCATGATGTCCAACCGCAAGCAAGCCTCTACCCCCGACCTGATTTTGGCTATCACGCTGTCTGTTTGCTCCCTGTTGTCTATCTTGCTCATCTTAAGCAACTTCACCTGATCATTGAAAACCGATTCCGGCATCGATGCCTTATAGACTTTAAAGACAGCTTCCGTGAAGCTTTGAAACTTGTTTTTCAGATATACTCCTTCTCTGTAAAAGGTAGTCAGGTAAACCGGATTCGAGGAATGATTCTTTCTTCGGCATTCCATCATTTCGCGGAGTAGTTTTTTAGGTTCCGTCAAACGGATAAGCACCTCCTGCAAAGGAATGACTTTAGGTTCGAGGCTCAGGACATTGTTGCGGCCTTCCAAGGCAACCACCGCTACCGTTTGCCCCACATAGCCCAGATGAGAGAAAGAGAGTGTGCCGTGCCTTAGGGAATCAGGCAGTTGGAGTCTGAATTCTCCGTTCTGATTGGTGATGTTGCCCAACGAAGTGCCCTGAACATGGACGGATGCGCTGACCACCGGTTCTCCGGTTTCTTTATCCAGTAGTCGGCCGGTGATGGCGGAATGGGATGGTAAAGGTGTCTCCTTTATTGCAGGCTTCTTCTCTGCCTGTGTTATCAATATATGACGTCCCAACACCTTTAATTCAAGATTCCGGTTGCCGGTTATCTCGTAGACGGCTTGCCGTACAGAGCATTCTTTCTTTCTGAACTTAACAATAGAATCATTGTCGATAACCTTGCTGTCGTAAATAAACAGATAGCCTGACTGTTCTGATATTTTTCCTAATAAAGAATAGACGGTTCCTTTTGCTTTGGGCATGCGGATGATACGCTCCAGCACATCATCTCCTGTTGCCTTTACACTGCCTGTAACGAAAAGCATCCATGAGAAAACGATTATGAGGCGAACTATACTCATGTATTCATCATTCAAAACAATACCAATTTATTTTCTTTGCGCTCACACTGCAAGTTGAATGTCAGACAAATGAGTTCGGCCACAAATTCCGGTGAGTTGTTGGAAAATTCCACCGTCAGCCGTTTCTTACCTAATGCGGGAGAGGCCGTTTCAATTTGCCAGTAGGAAGATGTTTTATTGATGACCCGCAACACATCTTCTAAATACTCGTCCTTGAAACGGATGTTCTTGACATACCGATCGAAGGCATTCGGATGTGCCGTTTCACTCAGAAGCAGTCTGTCCGATTGCAGAGTCACGGTTTCACCGGCTCTTACCAAAGCGGTTTCACCGTTTTCTTTCAGCATAACCTTCACACTGCCTCGCTGTACCGATAAGCTGAAAGGGGCCGTGGCATTGCTCCGTATATCAAAAGCCGTTCCCAGCACTTCTACACGCGCTTTGTCGGTTTCAATCATAAACGTTTTCCCGGGTTTACGGGTCACGTCAAAGAAGGCCTCGCCTTGCAAATTTACCGTTCGTTTGTCAGCTGCAAAATGCTTGGGATACTGTAATTGGCTTTCCCGGGAAAGATATACTATCGACCCGTCTTCTAATGTCTTCACCAAAGTAGCTTGCTCCTTATTCTCCTGCGTCAGGAGGGTATGGGCTTTTTCATTTCCTCCCGGCCACCCCCACCATGCCACGCAAAAAACAACTCCGGCAATCAGGGCTGCTGCCGGTATTCCCCATTTCAGATAGCGTGACGGGCGTTTAGCCACATGCCTCCCTTCTTTTTCGCCGTTCAGCAAACCCTCGCCTTCCAGACGTGCATACAAGCGTTTCCACGCTTCATCGGTCTTTCTATTCTTGTTGTTTATTTCCATTATCTTGTTCGGGTGTAATTATCAATTTCTTTTCTCAATGTTCGGAGCGCCTTAGTCATTTCCGCCTCTACTGTCTTGACGGATAACGAGAGGACTGTGGCAATATCCGTGTACTTCATTCCCTGCATGCGGTGCATCCTGAATATCTGCTGTCGGCGCGAAGGCATTTGGCCGAGCGTATGCCGAATCAGATTTTGAAGTTCCTTGTATTCCATTTCTTGTTGAGGGTCTGCCAGACTGCCCCACTCGCTCTTTGTGTCTGCGGTGAAGGCATACCGCTCTCTCACTTCACGATGCTCACAGTATTGCAGCGCTTCGTTTCTGACCGCACGATAAAGATAACTCTTGATGGAATGGGATATTTCCAGTTTCTCTCTATCCTTCCACAGCACATAGAAGAGTTCTTCTACAATTTCCTCGCCTGCCCGCGCGCAATGTAATACTTGCGGCATACCAGCAAAGAGGCATATAGTATTGGCGGAACAGCGCTTCGAACGTCTTGATGTCCCCTTCTCTCACTTTGCTCCATATCGTCGGTTCATTCGGCATAATCTATGGCTTTAATCACTTGATTTCTCCAAATATAAGTAAAAACACGGAAAACAAAGCCTGAGGGTATCAATAAAAATTATTCAAGTGCTTGGCTAATTGTCAGTTGGACTGTTTCCTCAATTTATTGACGGCATTCTCCAGCGATTCCGTCGGTTCTATGATATTATAGTTCTTCCAAAAATCCTCGTTCCAATACTCGTCCACCAAGTCGTAGAACACTTGCTTCTGTTTGAAAGCGTTCCGTCCGGAGATACCCGTCTGCGGATTATCGTCTCGGTCGGTGATCACCATTTCGGAAAAAGCGGTGTAGGTGGAAGAGAACAGCCGTTTCTGCCAATCGCATTTAAAGCGGATGATATTTCGTATATAGTTCAGATAAGTACGGTCGCCCTGCTGCTTATAAGTCACCAAATAACTGACTTCCTGCGGGCGGAATCTCAACCCGACAGGTTTTTTGTGAAGAATGGCCTCTACTGCTTTCACTTTGTTGGCCATGTCCAGTTCAAATTCGGCACGGGTAAAGGAGAGGCGTTCATAGTCAATGTAGAGCTTCCCGATGAAGAGTGCGTACATCAGGCTGACCCGCGGGCGGAAACTGACGACATACTGCATCCGGTTGTCCAGATTCACCGGTTCCTCCATCCGAAAATCATAGTAATTCAGATTGTCCGGGCTGAGCAAGGCGTCGCCGTTCTTCACCACGTCCAGATAGAGAGAAAGATTGGGACCTCCCACTACTTTAACAGCCAGCGTGTCGCTTAGTTTCTGGCTCATCAAGCGGCGTCCTTTGAGGAGTTGTACCCTATCACGATTGACGTCACGCTCGTCATATGCCGTTTTGTAGACATTCATCACGGCTTCGGAGACATCGATATAACGGCGACGCTTTTGCACGGTTTCCCGGTAGAAAGCAGTCAGCATATTGTCTGTGGCCGCATAGTTGACGGGGATTTTCCTGATGGCTTCCTCCACAATGATGCGAGGATTGTTTCCGTAGACCACAATCTCGCTCAGCAGGTTGGGAGCCGGTATCATCCAGATGGTCAGTTCGTCCGGCTTTTCCAATTCTTCGAGAGAGAGGTGCGTATTGAGGTAGCCAATGTGGGAGAATTCCACTCCACGGAAGCCTTCGGCAGTGCTTACTTTGAGAGAAAAAGTGCCGTCTTGGTTGGTCACTGTGCCCATGTTGGTGCCGATGACGGATATATTCACATTTTCCAATCGCTTCCGGTTTTCCTTGTTCCTTACCACACCGGTTATGGTAAGGTCGTTCACGGCGGCATCTTGTGCTGCCAGCGGGGTGAAGCTTCCAAACATGCAGAGCAGCAAACACCCGATTGTAAATCCGGCAAAGTTTTTCATAAGGCAAGAGCTTTTAAAGGGTTTCTACCAATAAGAGCGCTCCGGAAAGAAAAACCCTACACTTTTTTGCCCCGAATCAGATTTTGTTTTGATTTTATTTCCACTTTCTTCTGCGCATTGTTTCAGGGATATCTTTATCTGTTTTCAGGAAGAGTATGGCGGGCTGTCGGTTTAATGGAAAAAACCTTTCGAGTCCTTATGAAAAGATTGTTCGTAGCAAGCAGTAAACTTTGTCCGAAGCCGGGATGAATCTCTGTTCGCGCACTGCGGACACAAAAACGCAACCTGCGGACACATATCCGCACCGTGCGAACACATATCCGCGCACTGCGAACAAAGATCCGAGTATAAGGAAAGCAAAACTTGTCCTGTAAGTTGAAGTGTGTTGCGAAAGGAGCTGCTTGGAAGTTCCGACTGCTTACAGGGGATTTTCGGCTGAATCGTGGTTCATATACAACCACTCTTCCGCTTTCTTCAGCGTCTCTATTTTCCCCACATCAAACCATTGTTCTCCTTGCGGCACGTATCCCTGCACACATGCTTCGCGGCAAACGGAGAGGTAAAAAGGTATGATGGAAAACTTTCCCGTCCACCGCTCATCGTCCATGAAGCGGAAAAGAGAGGGAGAAATGACGTGAATACCGCCGAAAGCCAGTTCGCGAAACTCCTTTTCCCCGTAGTCGAAGCCCTCCGGCTTCACCTCTCCGGTAGACTTGTTGACCCACCCCTTCAACCGGAGGTTGTCGTCGAAGAGCAGATAGCGCGAGGTTTCCCGCTTGCTGACAAGCAAAGTAGCCTCTGCCCCACTCTTCACATGATGGCGATAGAAAGCGGCAAGGTCTGTTTCTGAAAGGATGTCGGCATTGTGGACAAGAAAAGGTTCGCTGCCATCGAGAAACGGACGTGCTTTGCCGATACCTCCACCGGTATCGAGCAGCATATCACGCTCGTCACTGATGTGGATGTTCGTCCCGAAATTGTCATGAGCACGGAGGTAGTCGATGATTTGCCCGCCGAAGTGATGGATATTGACCGTTATATCGTTGAATCCTGCATCTTTCAGCCGCAGTATCACCCGTTCCAACATAGGTTTTCCCGCTACGGGAACAAGCGCTTTGGGTGTATGGTCGGTCAGCGGACGCAGGCGTGTGCCCAAACCGGCAGCAAATATCATTGCTTTCATAAGCACTAATTCTTTGCTTTGAATGTTTGTTCGATATTCTGTTCGCGGTGCATCAGGTTCACCTGTACGCCGAATTTCTCATTCAGATGTTCGGCCAGATGCTGTGCCGAATATACGGAACGGTGCTGTCCGCCCGTGCAGCCGAAGCAGACTGACAGGCTGGTGAATCCGCGTTCCATGTACCGTTTTACAGAGGCGTCGACCAAAGCGTATGCGTGTTCCAGAAAGTCAGTTATCTCCCCATCGTCTTCGAGAAAACGAATGACAGGTTCATCCAATCCCGTAAAAGGCTTGTAACGGTCGTATTTACCCGGGTTGTTCACCGCACGACAGTCGAATACAAATCCCCCTCCGTTGCCCGAAGGGTCTTCGGGAATACCTTTCTTATAAGCAAAGCTGGTGACTTTCACTACCAGCCGGCGTTTTTGCAGGTCGTCCGTAAACTGTTTCAATTCGGTAAGTTCACGCAATATCCGGCAGAGATAGGGATATTCGGGATATGGCTCTTGCAACAATTGGCGCAGATTCTCGATGGCAAAGGGAACACTCTGGATAAAATGCGGCTTCTTCTCGAAATATCCCCGGAAACCATAGGCTCCCAGCACCTGCATGGTACGAAACAGTACGAAATGACGAAGTTGGGCGTAAAAATAAGCCTCATCTACGGGCCGGTATTTGCACAGTGCATCAAGATACTCTTTCAGAAGTTCCTTGCGAAGGCTGTCCGGATAGTTGGCTTTGGCCTGCCACAAGAACGAAGCCACATCATAATAGACCGGACCTTTCCGCCCGCCCTGAAAGTCGATGAGCCACGGCTCTCCATTCTTTATCATAACATTGCGGCTCTGGAAATCGCGATACATGAAGGTGGCCGAGCTGCTACGCAGCAGTACGTCCGCCATCTTCTGGAAATCATCCTCCAAACGGTCTTCCTGAAACTCCATCCCCGTGGCCTTGAGAAAACAATATTTAAAATAGTTCAAATCCCACAGGATGGAACGGCTGTTGAACTCTGCTTGCGGATGGCAGTATGAGAAGTCCATCCCGTCGGCGCCGGCAAATTGTATGGCCGGTAGCAGTCGGATGGTTTTACGCAACAGTTGCTTTTCGTCCTCACCGAAGACACTGGTCTTGCGTCCTTTTTCGATGGCATTGAACAGCAAGGTGTCTCCCAAATCCTCTTGCAGATAATATATCTCGTCTTCGGAGTGAATAACGACTTGCGGCACCGGCAATCCTTTTTGGCGGAAATGCCCGGCCATGTATAGGAAAGCGCGGTTCTCTTCCACCGATTCGCCGCTCACGCCAATCAATGTGAGGTTTCCCGTAAGACGGAAGTAACGGCGGTTGGAGCCGGAAGAAGGAAGTTCGTCAATGTGTTCCGGCTCGTATCCGGTATGCGTGATGTAGAGTTTTCTCAGTTCTTCGGTTATCATGGCGTATGTTTATTTTGGCAGCTAAGATAAGGTTTTTGTCGGAGATATGTTTACCTTTGTGGAAGGAAAAAAGAAAATGCAGGATGTCGTGCCTGCCGAAGCGGTTAGAAAGGATGAGAAGCATACCCCAATTTTTAATAGCTGCACCTGCATCGGGCAGCGGAAAGACCACCGTCAGTCGCGGACTTATGGCGTTGCTGGTGAGGAAAGGCTTTAAGGTGCAGCCTTTCAAGTGCGGTCCGGACTACATAGATACCAAATATCACACCGCCATGTGTCACCGTCCCTCTATCAATCTGGACACTTTCATGGCATCCGAAGAACACGTGCAAGAACTGTATGCCCGTTATTCGGCAGATGCCGACGTAGTGGTTGCGGAAGGAATGATGGGAATGTTCGATGGCTACGACCGCAGTCGGGGATCCTCTGCCGAGATAGCGGAACTGCTTCATCTTCCCGTGGTGCTGGTCGTCGATGCCAAGTCTGCCGCTTATTCCATGGCTCCTTTACTATCCGGTTTTATTCATTTCCGTCCGGAAGTAAAGATAGCAGGCATACTGTTCAATCGGGTGGGTTCGCCCAGACATTATGAGATGTTGCAAGAAGTCTGTTCCGACCTTAATGTGACCTGCCTCGGCTATCTGCCCAAACAAAAACTTTTGGAACAAGATACGCGCTATCTGGGGCTCGACTTCAGCCACTTGAAAGATATGGAGGTGAACACTCTTGCCGACCTTCTGGAACAATACGTAGACTGGCAATTGCTGCTGAATGCAACCATGCGTCCCTTGCCGGAGAGGAAGAATGAAAAAACGGAAACGGACAACAGAAAACTACACATTACCGTAGCTTGTAACGAAGAATCTTTTTCTTTTCTATATGCCGAGCATTTGGATATACTGCACCGTATGGGCACTGTCACCCTTTTCAATCCGGAAGAGAACCTCCCCTTGCCTCAAGATACCGACTTGCTTTATTTACCCGGAGGATATCCCGAAAAGCATGCGGATAGACTGTCGGCAGCTCGTTGTACCTTAAAATCCATCCGAGAATACATAGAAGCCGGAGGCAAAGCTTTGGCCGAGTGTGGCGGAATGATGTATCTGTCTCAAGCCATCTCCTGCGACGCGGAAAGCATGCAATCTGCGGACAGACGCATGGTACACCGAATGGTTGGCGTCTTTCCTTTTTACATTTCGGCCGAAACCCATGACAAAAAACTGTCGTTGGGCTATCGGCAATTTCAATACAACGGAAAGCAACTGCGAGGGCATGAGTTCCACTATACCCAATTCGGTAAGAAAGGACTGGCCTACACCGAGTGTTTCAAGGACTACGAAGGCGACTGTCTGCCGGAAGATGAAGGAAACTGCATGCTGAATTTGCCTGATTCTGTCGCACAAGTATACAACGCCAAAGGACAGCCGGTAACCACTCTTGTTTTCCGATACAAGAACGTCATTGCCAGCTATACACACCTCTATTGGGGAGAGACCGACCCATTGTCTCTGTTCTGAAAAAACAAATAACTGATAACATAAATTTTTAATCCTTTTTTATGAAAAGAATTTATACCAGAACCGGCGATAAAGGCACCACAGGCATTCATGGCGGTGCCCGTGTTCCCAAAGACGATATACGCATCGAAGCCAACGGATGTCTTGATGAGTTGAACGCCATTATTGGCATTGTACGCTCTATGCTTCCTTCGGGAGATGAGCGATATAACCTGCTGCATGCCATTCAATGCGAATTGATGACGGTGATGAGCCATGTAGCCACTCCTTCGGGTACGGTAAATCCCAATCCGCTTTCAGTTGCCGAGCTCACTTTGCGTTGCGAGCAAGAAATGGATGCCATGACCGTCTTGCTACATGATAACGGCTATTTCCTTTTACCCGGCGGCACTCCCCTATCTGCCCATCTGCAATATGCCCGCACCATCGCTCGTCGTGCCGAACGCCGCTTATGGACACTCCATCGACAAGATTCCGTGAACAAGGATATACTATGTTTCGTCAATCGTCTATCCGACCTCTTCTTCGTGATGGCACGCATGGAGATGCAACGGCAAAACTGGCCGGAGGAGAAATGGAAAGAGTTTGCGTATAAGAGGAAAAGAGAGACGGAAAAATAGAGAGGGGATCAATGCTCATTCAACCTCAAGTCATACAAGCATGCTCTGACTTCCGCCTCACTACCGATATGTTTTCCCGCATCATCCGACAACTTTACGCATTCGCGCCATTCCTGATTGGTATTCATCTTGCATCGGGTCAGTTTCATTACAATGTTCGAAGGCTTGAATCCGGTGTCGTTCGTCAGATTGGTACCGATGCCGAAGGCACAACGGATTCTGCCTTTGCAGTATTCTTGAATGTCGAGTGCTTTGCCAAAGTCCAGTGCATTGCTGAATACGATGGTTTTGGTAGTAGAGTCAATACCCAATTCGTTGTAGCGTGCCACTAACTTATCGGTGAAAAGAAATTCATTGCCCGAATCACAGCGTACACCGTCAAACAGTTTGGCTTGTTTACGGCTCAGATTGTTCAAAAAGATATCCGATGTATAAGTGTCGGACAAAGCAATGCCTAAATCTCCGTCATACACATTCACCCAGTTTTCCAACGCCATATAGTTGGCATGTTTGTAGCCGAACTGGGCACCGTGGAACATAAACCATTCGTGCGGATGTGTCCCCATCGGCTTCATGCCGTGTTTCATGGCAAAATAGCAGTTGGATGTTCCTGTACAATACAACGAAGCCTCTTTCAGATAGCCGATGACTCTATCCTGTACATCGAACGAAAAGCGCCGACGCGTACCGAACTCCGAAAAACTGATACGATGTTCATTGGAAAAGATCACCTTTTCGGACAGCTTGCAGAGGATATCTTTCATATCAGGTACATTACCCAATGTACGATTCTTCAACTCCGAAACAAGAGCAAGCAGAGGAACCTCATAAAGGGTGGCCTTGTACAGATAGTCCGTGATTTCAATGTTCAAATGCTGTTCCTCGTCCAAATGTATTTTGACTTTCTCTGGGTGGAATCGGAAAGAAGAAAGCCATTCCCAATAAACTCTCGGTAAGAAACGGCAGTGATGCACCATATACTCCAATTCTTCATCGGACAAAGCAATCAATGCCATGTCGTTCACAGCTTGACGCAATTTCGCGAGGAACTCAGTTGTATAGACTGTTTCGTCCCTGTCTCTGAAACTGAAAGTTCCCACAGCATAAGGAAACAACTTGATGTAGGCATACGAAGTTGTGAATTTGTAAAGATCTGTATCGAGTATGGTATGAATCATTACGGGATTTTTTTATAATCTTTGAGTTTTCAGTACTTTAGAAGCTGAAATAAATGCAAACAAGCTCCTATTTATATTCATAAAAACATTTTCTCTATTCAGGGCATGAAGATAGCGATTTTTTTTGTTTTTCGGGCACAAAACTGTTAATAACGGGATATTCTTATTAAACCGTGTTATAAATTAAGCCATTACGCTCCGTTCTTTTGGAGATATGCAGAAAGTACGTATATTTGCAATGTGTTTTTCATAGTATTAGATTTAAGGTTAACAAAAGATTGGCTGTCTGGGATAGATAGCCTTTTTTTATGCCCTCTCCATTCTCAGAACGGATACCCTACTGCAAAATGAAAAGCAAAATCACGGCTGAATCTCGGATGTATAATCGGATAATGCTCTTTTTTATTTGTATATGCCGGGTTCACAGCTTTCATACCTCCGTCAAAGCGCAATACAAAGAAATCTAAATCAAGACGCAATCCCAAGCCGTAGGCTACGGCAATCTGCTTGTGGAATTTATCTATTTCGAATTTACCTCCCGGCTGATCTTTGTAATTTCGTATGGTCCATATATTTCCGGCATCTACGAAAAACGCTCCTCTGAGTTTCCAGAACAAACGTGTACGATACTCAATACTTGCATCCAATTTAATGTCTCCGGTTTTATTCAAAAAGTTTTTGCCATCCCCACTGTAAGTCCCCGGACCCAGATCGCGTACCGACCAACCGCGCACACTGTTTGCACCACCGGAAAAGTAACGTTTCTCAAAAGGAACGATAGATGCATTTCCGTAAGGCATAGCAATGCCGGCACCTAAATGAAATGTCAGAGAGTTACGGTAATCAATCGTCCAGTTTTTGGCAAAATCGAAATCACCTTTAAGATATTGTGCAAAAGGAATATTCAGTAAAGTATATTCTCCCTCGTCGTTTTTCTTCATCCCTCCTACCTTCGCCAAAGCATAGAGCAGATTTCCCGCCGATTCAAGGTTCAGACGAACGGCATAAGAGTTACCGGTCAGGGAATTATTGATAAATCCCCTCCCGGCACTGTGATAAGTATAGCTGTATCCGGTTCGTACAATGAAACGGTCTTCATAATTATACCTTAGGATGTAGTTTTCATCTTGTTCCAGATATGTTTCTCTGAATTCCTCATCTATCCAAGGCATGTACAGATAATTAATATCCAGCAAGTCAATGCGATGTTGCGAGCGTTGTTGCTGTACCCCCCATTTGTAACTCCAACCGGCAGAGGCCACGATACGAGTGAACTCAGGTCGCATTTGGTAGTTGTACTGTAAGCCGAACTCCGTAGTGGCTCTTATTCTCCGCTTGAAATCGTTGGAGATGAACGGGAACATGAAACGCGGAAAATTGATGGTAGCCTCTGCGCCCAGCTCAATGTAATTCTGATTCAAATCGTTTTGCAAGCCCGATACGGCTTCGTATGCTCCACGCAATTTGAGCATAAACGCTTCCGAACCCCTGAAGACATTACGGTTCTGAAATGACACGGATGCCGCCGCACCCAAATCACCGGCAGAATTAGTTCCTTCTACTTCGAATGAGACAGCCTGATGCTTGCTTTTTGTCAGCATTACGTATGCATCCAGCGTAGGATGATTATTCTGTTGTGTCTCGAAAAAACGGATATTCGTATATTTCAATACTTGCAGACGTCCGAAATTGGAATAAGTGCGTTGCACATCCCGCTCTTTATATAAATCTCCGGGAGTGATGTACAAATTGTTGGTCAGTACCTTGGGACGTAGATACAATTTATCTTTATAGTAAATAGGAAAGCCTTTGTAGTGTAATGAGTCGTTCACTTCGACACTGTTTAGAGCGGGCGATTGCAACATGTTATAATCCGTAATGAAACTGACCTTATTTACGGTATATTGCCGATGAGGTTGCGGTTTATCTTCGCTGTGTTGTCTATATGGAATCAAGGATAAGGTCAAGTCAACATAATAGCTGTTCCGCACAGTATCGGCGGTGTACGAGATGTATTCCTTATTGAATTTATAATATCCGTTTTGCAACAAGATGTCCGTAATGCGCTGGCGTTCCGCATCCAATACATTGACATCAAAGCGCATGCCTTCAGATAAAAGGGTCAATACAGAGTCTTGCCGGACGTACTGTTTTATTTTATCGTCTTGAATATCATATTTTATAGAACGCACGATATAAGGCTTTCCGGTAGTAACCTGATAAGTCAACTTCATTTTCTTCTTCTTAGTTTGGCGCACAGGAATTACCGTGGCTCTCATATAACCCATGTTCTGCACCGCTTTAGTGATTTCCTCTCCGGTACGGCTGGTTTCTTCTTCGCTATAAATGACAGGGGCGTCTCCTAATCTTCGCAAAGTGCGGTTGATGCTGCGCGTAGAGTCGCGTCCCGACCAATTGTATATGTACAGTTGAGTTTTTATCAAGCTGAACCACTTGGAGTTAGGGGTCTGACGAAAGTATATGGACAGATTGGAAGGTTTCACTTCTTTGTTGTCGGTGTGTATGCGCACTTCGTCCAATAAATACGAACCGTCCGGCACATATTTGGTAGATGAACAAGAAGCCAATAGGAGTAAAACAGTGGCAAGTATCGTGTAGCAGAAGCCTTTATCCATATCAATTGATTGATTGCACATAAACAAATGCAAATATACTTGTATTTTTTCTCACCTGAGTCAAGTGTCCGCTTAAATTCTCTCTTTTCTTTCTCTTTCATTTCCACACAGTTTGTTATGTTCCACGAAAAAGAGTATTTTTGTCCGAATAATAACATTGATTTCATGGCACTGAGTAAGAACCGCATAAAATATATCCACTCTTTGGAGTTGAAGAAGAACCGCAAATCCGATAAGGTTTTTCTGGCCGAAGGGCCTAAACTTGTCGGCGATTTGTTGGGGCATTTTCCCTGCCTTTTTCTCTTGGCAACTGCCGAATGGCTTTCTCAAAACAGACCTCTCTCGGTAGCAGATGTCACCGTGGTTTCTGAAGAAGAGTTGTCGCGCGCCAGTTTGTTGAAAGCCCCCCAGCAAGTATTGGCGGTGTTTCGGCAACCGGATGACGAATGGGATGCTTCCGTCATCAACCATTCGCTTTGTCTGGCTTTGGACGATGTGCAAGATCCCGGTAATTTGGGTACTATTATCCGTCTTGCCGATTGGTTTGGGATAGAGCATATTTTCTGTTCACCCAATACGGTGGATGCTTATAATCCTAAGACGGTACAGGCAACGATGGGAGGAATTGCACGTGTAAAATTGCATTACACTTCTCTGCCCGAGCTGATCGGTTCGCTGAAAGACGTACCCGTTTACGGTACTTTTTTGGATGGTGAAAACATGTATTCCCTTCCTCTCTCCTCTTGCGGATTGATCGTGATGGGCAACGAAGGAAACGGGATAGGAAAAGAAGTGGAGAAACTTATCAACCGAAAACTATACATTCCGAATTATCCGGCAGAGCGCAAGACTTCCGACTCACTGAATGTAGCCATTGCTACCGCAGTGGTTTGCGCTGAGTTTCGGCGCAGGGACGCATCGTTGTAAAATCAAAAGGAGAGAAAAGAAATGCTGTCAGAGAGGGAAGCTTTTCTGTTATATCAGCAGGAACTGTTGTAAGCTTGTTTCCGCATTTGTCAAAATCCGGCAGATCGGAATCTTTGTCGGAAAGCAATGCGATGACACCCGGCAGCCATTCGGTATTTTCTATTTCTTCAGTCAATGGGAAGATACGTACCACGTGTCCCTCACACATTTCTACGACATGCCGGCTCAAACAGCCATAGCCGGGGAAAAACAGAAAATGAGAGGCATACCGTTTCATCTTTCTTTTTATTCAGAGGAGATACTTCCCTTTAAGGGGAAACTCTTTCAACTTCTTTTAGTGTGGGACGGGGACGTATGTTTCTGCGTCCTGCATTCTCATTAACACCTGTTTCTTCATTTCCCGGAGTTTTCAAGTCAGCAGGTTGCTGCTCGATGCTGTCCTTGTGCGTAGAGTCGGGAACTTGTTGGAGACTGTCTGTTGGGGCAATTGTCAAGCTGTCCTTAGCATGATAGCGCATCAAAGAAATACGGTCTGCCAATAATGAGCGTCCATTTTTCTGGACCGGATAATAGATGAATCCACGTATTTCTTTTATTTTGCCCAGCTTATCTGCGTACAGGCTGATTGTGTTGACGCCTTCTTTTATTATTCTCCGGCCAAAGCCAATCACACTATCATTTTTCTCATACGATACCTGCATTGCCATAAAAGGAGCATACGTACTGTCTTGTATTTCATTAGGCACACCTTTATGAAAACAGAAACGGACACTCCAACGCAATGTATCTCTGTCGCGGAAGTTAGTGTCCGACGGCAAAACAAATACCACCTTGTTGTCCAAAGGCATTCCTGTCAGCCGGTAGACTTGCCGCCAAGCCCATACATCGATGCTGTCGCCGGGAAGAGATTCCTTCGGTTTGTGGTCGCGCATGGCAATCAAATGATTGATACCGTCTCTTTCAACTTTCAACCGCAGGTTTACCTTTTCATATATCTTTGCGAGAACTTCCGGATTGCGGGCAAACCAAACCATGGAAGAGTCGAAGTCGGCTTGTGTGATACCATGTTTTTTAAAAACCGATTCAATGTACAGCACCCGTTTATATTTCTCATTATACGGTACTTCCTCACCCATAGCTTTTGCTATGTGGTAGTCATAAAGCACCTCCTCCATCCGGTCATCCTGCAATACATAGTCAGGCCTTTTTACCTGACAAGCCGTCAAGCAGCACGTCAAAAGGAGTACGCCATACCATTGAATTCGATTTTTTCTTTTCATGATTTCTTTATAGCAGCATGATATGCATCATTGAAGTCCTTGCCATAAAACAGCAACAAAGCAATGATGCCACAGCTGATTGCCGCATCCGCAAAGTTAAATATCGGACTAAAGAATATGAAGTGTTGTCCACCGACAAACGGCATCCATTCCGGCCAATTGGTATCAATGATAGGAAAATAGAACATGTCTACTACTTTGCCATAGAGCCATGGAGCGTACCCGCCCCCTTCGGGCATGAAAGAGGCTATCTGTGAATGAGTGCTCTCATTGAATAGTACCCCATAAAACACACTATCGATTATATTTCCTAATGCTCCGGTAAAGACTAAAGAGACACAGATGATGAATCCGGTTTTCAGTCCCAGTTTAACAAACCTGTGCAGAAACCAACCAATCGCCGTAACAGCAGCGATACGGAATAGCGTTAAAAACAGCTTTGCAAATATTTCCATGCCGAATGCCATACCGCTATTTTCTGTGAAATAGATATAAAACCAATCGGTGATACGGATGCTTTCATGCCAATACATGTGGGTCTTGATCCAAATCTTGATTATTTGGTCTATAATCAGTACCGAGAAAATAATAAGTAGGGCTATCCGGCCTTTTGTGAAAAATTTGCTCATCTTTATTTCTTACCGTTGTTTTTGGCTTCGATGCTTAATGTAGCATGAGGCACAGCACGTAAACGCTCTGCCGGGATCAATTTACCGGTCTCGCGGCAAATACCGTACGTTTTGTTTTCAATGCGCACCAAAGCCGCTTGTAATCCTTGGATAAACTTCAATTGGCGTTGTGCCAGGCGCGTAGTTTCTTCCTTAGACAAAGTATTGGCTCCTTCTTCCAGCACTTTGTAGGTTGGAGACGTATCATCCGTATCATTTCCATCCTGTCCATTCAAGCTGGATCTCAACAAATCGTAATCACGTTGCGCCAATTCCAACTTCTCCATAATAATGGTGCGGAATTCTTCTAACTCAGCATCCGAGTATCTCGTCTTCTCTGTCATAATATGTGTTTTTTAGTGATTAGTTGCCGGCAGGAGGCAGAAAACCACCGTGCTGCCGACTTGTTAAACAATTATTTTTTTACGATGCTTGCATACAACGAAAAATCGTCAAAATTAAGTTCCGTTCCGTTTTCCACTTCGTCTATAAGCATCAGTGAAGTTCCTAAAACCTGGTTGCAAATATAGTCTTTATATTCATTTACCGCATCATCCGTTTGGGGATTTTTTGATAACGTAATATTTATTTTATCCGTTATCTCAAAGCCACTCGACTTGCGGATGTTTTGAATGCGATTCACCAACTCGCGCGCAATACCTTCGCGACGCAACTCCTCGGTTACGATCACTTCAAGAGCTACTGTCAGTTTGCCTTCGTTGGCTACCAACCAGCCGGGGATGTCTTCACTGAATATTTCCACATCGGTGGTTTCAATCACAGCTTCCTCTCCGTTCAAATTCAGCGTATAAGAACCGTTGTTCTCCAACTGCGCGATGGCTTCTTGTGACAATTCAGCCACGGCAGCAGCCACAGCCTTCATCTGCTTTCCGAATTTAGGTCCCAGTTTCTTGAAGTCGCACTTCACTTTCTTCACCAATATACCGGCGGTACCGTCAACGAACTTAATCTCTTTTACATTGACCTCGTTCATAACAAGTGCTTTTACTGCCTCGATGTGTGCATGTTGCTTGTCGTCTGTCACCGGTATCATGATGCACTGCAAGGGTTGGCGCACTTTAATGTTTACCTTGCGACGGAGTGCCAATACCATGGATGTCACGTCTTGTGCCATCTGCATGCGATCTTCCAATTCCTTGTCTATCAGTTCTTCTTTGCATTCGGGAAACTTGGATAAATGAACCGAAACTACTTTATCGCGTCCGGTCGCTGCAATCAAATCCATATACAGTTTGTCCGCATAGAACGGAGCGATGGGGGCCATCAGCTTAGCTACGGTTTCCAAACACGTATAGAGGGTTTGGAATGCTGACAGCTTATCTTGTGTCATACCGCCACCCCAGAAGCGTTTGCGATTCAGGCGGACATACCAGTTTGACAGGTTGTCGTTTACGAATTCCGAAATCAAACGACCGGCTTTGGTAGGTTCGTATTCATTGTAGCAAGTGTCTACATTTCTCACCAGCGTGTTCAGTACGGACAGAATCCAGCGGTCTATTTCCGGACGTTCGTCCTGCACGTCGGCTTCTTTGTATTCAAAACCGTCCACGTTGGCATATAGAGCGAAGAATGAATAAGTATTATACAGCGTTCCGAAGAATTTGCGGCGAACCTCTTCTATTCCCTCCACATCGAACTTCAGGTTGTCCCATGGAGAAGAGTTGGTAATCATGTACCATCTTAATGGGTCGGAACCGTATTTTTCGATGGTAGAGAATGGATCGATGGCGTTTCCCAAACGTTTGGACATCTTGTTCCCGTTCTTATCCAACACCAGTCCGTTGGAAATAACGGCTTTGTATGAAACACTGTCGAACACCATAGTGGCAATGGCGTGTAGCGTGAAAAACCATCCGCGAGTCTGATCCACACCTTCGGCGATGAAGTCGGCGGGATATACTTGGTGGCTGTCCAGCAATTCCTTGTTTTCGAACGGGTAATGTATCTGTGCATACGGCATGGCACCTGAGTCGAACCATACGTCAATCAAGTCGCTTTCACGCTTCATCGGCAATCCGTCTTTAGATACAAGTACGATATCGTCTACGTAGGGACGATGCAAGTCTATCTTATCGTAATTCTCCTCCGTATAAAGTTCGGGTTTGAAATTCATCTCCTTATAAGGATTGGACGTCATCAAGCCGGCGGCCACAGATTTCTCTATTTCGTTATAAAGTTCTTCTACCGATTCGATGCACTTCTCATCGCTGCCGTCTTCCGTGCGCCAGATGGGCAGTGGAGTGCCCCAATAGCGAGAACGGCTCAAGTTCCAGTCGTTCAAGTTTTCCAGCCACTTGCCGAAACGTCCTGTACCGGTGCTTTCCGGCTTCCAGTTGATGGTCTTATTCAGTTCCATCATGCGCTCCTTGCAGGCTGTGCTTCGGATGAACCAGCTGTCCAACGGATAATACAATACCGGTTTGTCCGTACGCCAGCAGTGCGGGTAATTGTGCACGTGCTTCTCTATCTTGAACGCTTGGTTGGCAGCCTTCATCATCATGCAGATATAGATGTCGAGCGACTCGGCAGTTCCGGCTGCTTTTTCATCATATTTACCATCAATGGTGAATTGCGGGTCGTATGCGTTTTTCACCCAACGGCCTTCGTATTCTTTATATAAATCGATATTGACACATTCGGCAATAAATCTTTCGTCCAATTCGTCAAGCAGGTAGAATTTACCTGTAAGATCCACCATCGGACGGGTTTCCCCTTTTTTATTGATCATAAACAACGAAGGAATACCTGCGGCACGTGCTACGAAAGCATCATCGGCACCGAAAGTAGGTGCAATGTGCACAATACCGGTACCGTCTTCTGTGGTGACATAATCGCCGGGGATGACACGGAAACCGTTCGCACTGGCTTTCCAGTTGCCGTCATTGTCCACGTCCACCGGTTTTACCCACGGAATGAGTTGTTCGTATTCCATACCTACCAAGTCCGTACCCTTATACTCGCCTACCACTTTGAAAGGAATGAGCTTGTCTCCGGGTTTATAGTCCTCTAATGCAATATCTTCTGCCTTTTTATTGAAGTGAGTGTAGAGTAAAGGTTTGGCCAATACTACGGTTATTTTCTCACCTGTATATCCATTATATGTTTGTACGGATACATACTCTATTTTCGGACCTACGCAAAGGGCCGTGTTAGAAGGCAACGTCCACGGAGTAGTGGTCCATGCCAAAAAGTAGGGAGTTCCCCACTCTGCCATTTCCGGTTTAGGCTGTTTAATCTTGAACTGTCCTACCACGGTGGTATCTTTTACATCACGATAGCATCCGGGTTGGTTCAACTCGTGCGAGCTAAGTCCCGTACCGGCAGCGGGCGAATAAGGCTGTATGGTATATCCTTTGTAGAGCAACCCTTTCTTATAGAGTTGTTTCAGCAGCCACCACAAAGTTTCTATGTAGCGGTTGTCATAAGTGATATAAGGGTCTTTCATATCCACCCAATATCCCATTTTGTGCGTCAGGTCTTCCCATTCTTTGGTGAATTTCATGACATCCTTGCGGCAAGCCTTGTTGTATTCGGCAACAGAGATACTTTTGCTGATATCTTCTTTTGTGATACCCAATGCTTTTTCCACACCCAGTTCCACCGGCAGGCCATGCGTATCCCATCCTGCTTTGCGTTTCACCAAGAATCCTTTCATGGTTTTGTAGCGGCAGAATATATCTTTGATGGAGCGAGCCATTACGTGATGAATTCCCGGCATACCGTTTGCCGAGGGAGGCCCTTCGTAGAAAACGAAAGAAGGGCAACCTTCACGTTCTGTCATACTTTTGGCGAAAACTCCGTTTTCGTCCCATTTTTTCAACACTTCCTTGTTTACCTCAGAGAGGTCGAATTGCGAATATTCGGCAAACTTTTTAGCCATTTTTACTTACTTGATTTTACGATTTTAAGGAGTAATCTTCCTTACATCAAAGAAACCTTTTTTATTTTGAAGGTGCAAAGTTACAAAAAACTTAGAGCCTGCTTAAATTTTCCTCAAAAAGTTTTTTTATTCAGCTTCTTTTGCGCTTCTTTTCAGCCTGTTTTTACTCTTCTGACTCGTTATAGCACGCTATCTTTTTCTTAAAACGGGAATGTCCCCAAAAAAGAATGTTATCTGAATTCTAAGACCTCAGGTAGAATGTTCATAAGAATGCTGGTATGAACTTTACATACTCTTGAGAAGATAGAGTTTGGAGAGAAATAAAGAAAGGTGGGGTCAATCTTTATCAACCCCACCTTTCTTTATCAATTACACCGGATGAGTAATTACTATTTCCGGCTTTTCCACAATTGGGTCATATCTTCCAGCGTTTTACCTTTTGTCTCAGGCACCAACTTCCAGACGAAGATGGCTGCCACCACACAGATGACGCCATAGAGCGCATAGGCAAACATGTGTCCGAATTTGTCGCCCATCTCTCCTAACCGCATGTTATACATAGGTACAAATGTGGATGAGACTATGAAATTGAAAATCCATTGAAATGCCACGGCAATGGCCACTGCCGCACCACGAATGGTGTTCGGGAAGATCTCTGCAATCAGCACCCAGCAAATGGGACCCCAGCTGAACATGAATGAAGCACTGTACACCATGATGCTGATGACCGGCAAAATGGACGGAAGTCCTGTGACAAGGTTGCAAAGAGCTACACCGCATGCTCCTATTGCCATACCGATGGAACCGGATATCAGCAAAGGCTTGCGTCCCCATTTTTCTACCGTGAAGACAGCCAGCAGTGTGAACAGAATATTGATGACGCCCATAATCACAGTCTGTATCATCGGGTTACCCATACCCATTGTATGGAAAATGCGCGGGGCGAAATAGAGCACGGCATTGATGCCGACGGCTTGTTGGAATACGCTGAGCATGATACCGATGAAAATAACCATCCATCCGTACGTGAAGAGCTTTTCGGTTTTTTCTTCGGCTGTTGCTTTGATTTCGAACAAGATGATTTTGGCCTGAGCAAGTCCGTTGATGCGGCTCAGTACATGCAACGCCTTCTCGTCCTTGCCGCACAGGGCAAGATAGCGGGGCGTTTCAGGTACAAACAACACCAACAAGGCAAAAAGTCCTGCGGGAACAGCCTCGCTGACAAACATCAGGCGCCATCCGGTTTCAATGGTCCATGCAGCTGCATCCGGGTTCATGATTTGGTTCACACCGTTTACTAAATCTATGACGGGATTGGCATGGCTGCCCAGAATCAAGAAATTCACGAAATAAACCACCAGCTGACCGAAGATGATGGCAAACTGGTTCCAGGAAACCAATGTTCCGCGAATATTGCTCGGAGCAATTTCCGCAATATACATGGGGCAAATAGCAGAAGCTAAACCGACACCGATACCACCTAAGACGCGATAAAGATTAAATGCAATCAGCAACGAGTAAGAAGGCACTCCCCGTTCGAAGAACAAGAACTCCGGATAATAAGAACCGAGCGCAGACAATAAGAACAGGACACCTGCTACGAATAGGGAGCGTTTGCGACCAAGGCTGGAAGCAAGGAAACCTGAAATTGCGCTACCCAGAATGCAGCCTATCAGTGCACTGGAGGAAGTTATGCCGTGCATCGTGTCGGTATATTCAAAATCGGCTCCCATGAAGAAAGCCTGAAGTCCTTTTTCTGCACCGGAAATAACTGCCGTGTCGTATCCGAACAGTAGTCCGCCAATGACGGCAACAAGTACAATGGAAAAAAGGTAAACTTTGCTACCGTTTTCTGTATTGTTCATAATAAAAGGGATTAGGGATTAACTATAAACGACTAAACTACGAATAGCCGGATGTTCAAGGCAATGGCGTAAGAGTCCGCGCAGATTATATGGGAAATCACGGATTTAGTGCCAAAAATGCGTAAACCCGTGAAGTCCGTATCCGAATATTGCATTACAGCGCAAATAAGCTTTGTTTTCTTGACATCGCTTCAGCCATCATGTAATCTGCTATTCGTAATATGAATGAAGCTTAGCAATACATGTTTACGATTGCTTCATACAATTCTTGCTTGCCGCTGGTTTGTTTGGGCTCGCCGTTGGCCTTGGCATATGCCACAACTTCTTCCAGTGTCAGCTTGCCTTCCTCAAATTCTTTACCTTTGCCGGCATCGAAAGAAGCATAGCGGTCGGCCAGCATCTTCTTGTAAGGAGATTCCTCAAGTAGTTTGGCTGCACTTTCAAGAGCTCGTGCCATGGCATCCATACCTGCAATGTGTGCAATGAAGATGTCTTCCAAATCGGTAGAGTTACGACGGGTCTTGGCATCGAAATTCGTTCCACCATTGCCCAAACCGCCGTTACGGATGATTTGCATCATGGCTTGTATCAAATCGTAGTTATCGATGGGGAATTGGTCGGTATCCCAGCCGTTCTGGTAGTCACCGCGGTTGGCATCGATAGAGCCCAACATGCCGTTGTCAACGGCTACGGCCAATTCGTGCTCGAAAGTGTGGCCTGCCAGTGTGGCGTGGTTCACCTCAATGTTCACTTTGAAATCCTTATCCAGATTGTGAGCCTTCAGGAAGCCGATAACAGTTTCGGTATCCACGTCATATTGATGCTTGGAGGGTTCCATCGGTTTAGGTTCAATCAGGAAAGTGCCGGTGAAGCCTTTGCTGCGGGCATAGTCGCGTGCCAGCTTCAACATCTGTGCAAGGTGTTCCTTTTCACGTTTCTGGTCGGTATTCAGCAATGACATATAGCCTTCGCGTCCGCCCCAGAATACATAGTTCGTACCGCCCAACTCAATAGTTGCATCGATGGCGTTCTTGATTTGAACGGCAGCACGTGCCACCACGTCGAAATCCGGATTGGTCGCGGCACCGTTCATGTAGCGTGCATGGCTGAATACGTTGGCAGTACCCCACAGCAGTTTGATGCCTGTTTCGGTTTGTTTCTGCTTGGCGTATGCCACAATAGCTTTCAGGTTGGCTTCGTATTCCTCGATGCTATCGGCTTCGTCGCAGAGGTCTATGTCGTGGAAACAATAATATTCGATACCCATTTTCTGCATGAATTCAAAACCGGCATCCATTTTGTTTTTGGCAGCCTGTACCTTGTCGGCCTCACCGTTCCAAGGAAACTTCTTCGTGCCACCGCCAAATTGGTCGGAACCTTCTGCGCAGAGGGTGTGCCACCATGCCATGGCAAACTTCAACCAGTCTTTCATCTTCTTTCCCATGACCATTTTCTCGGCATCGTAATAGCGGAATGCCATCGGGTTCATACTCTCTTTACCTTCGAATTTGATTTTTCCTATTCCGGGAAAATACTCTTTTGTTGTCATAATCTTAATTTGTTTTTAGGGTTTATTTTTATATTCTGTTTGTTTTATGAAAGAACGTTGAGCAAGCACTGTTTCCAGCGTCCGTATGCTTCTGCATACGCTTTACGGTCGGCCGGTTTCGGCTCAATGACCTCCAGCTTCTCTAATGTGGCAAAAGCCTCGTTATTGTCTTTGTAGATGCCGGCACCAATCCCCGCCCCTTTGGCTGCTCCTACGGAACCGTCGGTGTCGTACAACTCGATTACTGCGCCTGTTACCCCTGCCAGTGTTTCGCGGAATAGCGGGCTGAGGAACATATTAGCTTTTCCCGCATGGATTTTCTGTACGGGGATACCCATTTGTTCCATAATGTCGATGCCGTATTTAAAAGAGAAGACGATACCCTCTTGCGCCGCACGGACGATGTGTGATTTTCCATGCAGGTTGAAGTTGATTCCTTGTACAGAACAACCGGTTTCTTTGTTTTCGAGCATACGCTCCGCTCCGTTGCCAAAGGGCAGAATGCTCAAACCTGCGCTACCTATGGGAGCTTGCGCGGCCAATACATTCATGTCGTTGTACGAAATACCTTCGGGAGCGACGGTGCGCTTTACCCACGAATTGAGAATGCCTGTTCCGTTGATGCACAACAAGACGCCCAAGCGGGTTTGTTCGGCACTATGGTTGACGTGTGCAAATGTGTTGACACGCGATTTGGGGTCGTAGTTTACTTCTCCGTTCACACCATATACCACACCGGATGTACCTGCGGTAGAAGCTATTTCTCCGGGGTTGAATACATTTAGTGAAAGGGCGTTGTTGGGCTGGTCTCCGGCACGGTAAGCGATGGGGGTTCCCTCCTTTAAGCCCAATTCGCAGGCAGCGGCAGCATTGACGCGTCCTTGTTCGGAGAAAGTGGGCCTGATATCGGCTATCAGTGAAGAGTCAAAGCCATAATGCTCCATCAGGAAATCGGCAATCCGATCATTCTTGAAGTCCCAGAACATGCCTTCGGACAAGCCGGAAACGGTGGTGCAGATAGTACCAGTCAGCTTCATTGCAATGTAGTCGCCCGGAAGCATGATTTTATGAATTCGTTCGTATACGGCCGGTTCGTTTCTCTTAATCCACGCCAGCTTGGATGCGGTGAAGTTTCCCGGAGAATTCAGCAGGTGCGAAAGGCACCTCTCCTCTCCCAATGCTTCAAATGCTTTTTGGCCGTATGGAACGGCTCTTGAATCGCACCAGATGATGGCGTGACGCAGCACTTGCCCGTTCTTGTCCACACACACCAAGCCGTGCATCTGATATGAGATGCCGATAGCTTTGATGTCTCCGGCACTCACTCCGGACTCTGCCAATACGGCTTGTGTGGCCAGCTTCAGGTTTTCCCACCAAGATTCGGGATTTTGTTCTGCCCATCCCGGTTTCACGGCAATGATTTCCGCCTCTGTCTTGGGAAAGAATGCGGATGAAACGCATTTGCCGCTTTCCGCGTTTACCAAACTTGCTTTTACTGACGAGCTGCCAATGTCATAACCTAATAAATACATACTCTATTTTTATTTTTTTTGATTACTCATTCTTTATGCCTGCTAAAATCGGTTATCGTCTTGTTTTATTATATATTTTCTTATCGAACCGGTAGTAGCGTGCCGCCCGGTGGGCCACCCCCTGTTGCTTCTCTTCCAGCGGGACAACGTATTCCATCATCGCTATTTTCTTGTGGAAGTTGCGGACATCTAACTGTTTCCCATACACCAGCTCATACAAAGTGCGCAGTTGTGATGCTGTAAATTTTCGTGGCAACAGGTCGAATAAAGAAGAAGGGTTGAACTCTACATATTGGCGGATGTAGATTAAAGCTTCCTTGATGATCAGGTTGTGGTCGAAAGCCAGCGTCTTTACGTCTTGCATAGCGACCCAGTCGGCCTGATAATTGTCCAAATCCCGATTCAGCGCCCGATCTATCTTCACCAGCGACAGATATGCTATGGTGACGATGCGTTCCACCTTCAATTGCATGGCCCGTTCCAGCCAATGAACGTCTTTGGGGTCTTTCGTACGATTCTTCGAGCCGAATGCTTTGAACTGCATCAGGTTGACATTTTTCAATCCCGTAAGCTCTTTCAGCACTCGTTTAGCTGCCTCGTCCAAATCCTCGTCCATATAAATCAGGCTTCCCGGAAGTTTCATATCATGGAAAACTTCGCCTTTTTCTTCACCGACACGCTTTATCAGCAACACTTTCAGTTGCTCACCGTCGAACCCGATAACCACACAATCTACGGAGATGTGATTGTTTGCCAAGGGTATTTCATGTATCGTATTTTGCATATTTTTCATTTTGAACGCTGCAAATATAGAGAAGTTTTTATAAAAACAAATAAAAAATAATCGTTTTTATTTCATGTTATAAAGCACTATTTTTCAATAAGATACATATCATATATTTTACAATAACAAATCATATTGTTATCGTACTGCATACAATATTATGTAATTGTATCAATGACAATAAGAGGTAAATGCCTTGATTTAAAGTTTTTCCCTTGTTGGTTTCTTAGGATAGAAGGGGGATGCTTATTGTATGGAAACAATTGTTCCTTGCATCCGGATTTTTGCATAATCCCATTCGCCCCCTCAATGAAAAATTAAAAAATAAATGAAGTCTAGACTTTGACTAAAGAGAAGTTGTTTTATTTATTAAGGTATTGCAAGCTAATTCACCTTAAATTTATTGTAGCCAAGGCACGCCATAGCATAATTCCGAGCCGTCTGCCACGAAGAAGTTGTCTGGTGGCAAGATGGTTTTTGCTTTTACCAGCCGATTAAGATACGCTGAACGCATCTCATTGCTCTCTATCTCCTCCCTTCGGGACTTACTCATGAGCAAGAACTCTTCTTCCTTTTCCAAGCCAAGATATCTTCTACCAAGCAGATTTGCTGCGATTCCCGTTGTTGCACTTCCGCTGAATGGATCAAGAACCCATGCCCCAGCTTCCGTACTTGCTTGAATCAGTCGTGCCAGTACACCCAGCGGCTTTTGAGTGGGATGTTTACCACACGATTTTTCCCATTTTCCTATGGCAGGCAATTGCCATACATCTGTCATTTGCTTGTTTCCATTCAGTTTCTTCATTAATTCATAATTGAAGTAATGAGCCACTTTCGGAGACTTGCGAGCCCAAATAATAAACTCAGTACTATATGTGAAATAACGGCAAGATATGTTTGGTGGAGGATTGGTCTTAGCCCATGTAATCACGTTCAAAATTTTGAAACCTAACTTCAACAACTGTTGTTGTACACTAAAGATGTTGTGATGAGTGCCCGATATCCAAATAGTAGCATTCTCTTTCATGTGACAACGCACAGCCGAGAGCCAACGCAGATTAAAGGCATCCAATTCCTCGGGTGTTATAGACTTGTCCCAATCACCCTTGTCCACACACACCACCTTTCCACTCTGACAGCTGATTCCACCACTCGACAAGAAATATGGAGGATCTGCAAAAACCATATCAAAGCCAAATTTAAACTTAGATAAGGTCTCCACGCAATCGCCTTGAATGAGAGTGAAGTCATTAGAAAAGGATTTATAATAAGAAGGGCTCATCTTTATGAAGTTTGAATTCTATATCTACCTGACTTAACAAGTTTTATACTGTTGTAATCTTCAATATCAGTAAACTGAAATTGCCAAATATAGAAAATCTTTTCTCCATTTATCTCCCTCTTTTCAAAAAAAACGGGGTATACAACTTTTGACGTCTTTTCACTCCATTGTCTATATGGATAATATAGTTGTCGAATAATAACATTGGTGGCGGAAAAGTTCTTTGCTTCAATTAAAACAATAGATGTTTTTCCTTCATAACCTGCATCCACTTCTGTTTGAACACTAGAGATGTGAAGCTTATTGTTTCCAACCTTGAATGAAAAATCAGGTGTATATTTTCTCCCTCTAATTGTAAGGACTAATGATGGATCACTCATGAAAGTTCTTATTAAAGAATTAGCATAAGCGAAATCTAAAAATTGCATTTCAGAGTCACCAACTATAGAACTTTCAAGTTCGAAATCCAGTTTGCTCTTATAAGTCTGGATTGGTGTATTTATCTCTGGGACATCAATATAGCCCTCACCTTTTAAGATATAATAGTAGCCGTTTTTTTTAGGAAGAATAAATAAGCCGTTCTTGACAAAGATACTAGGTCTATCAGATCGTGTATCTTGTTTACATAAGATTCGAGGTTCTTTATCTCCTGTCGCTGTAAAATTCTGACAAGCCATTTTTATTTGATATGCAGAGAGTTTAAATGGTCCTTTATTGAAATCGTGACTATTAATTTTATAGTCACTAAAAATTTTGTTCCAAGCTTTATCTGATGCCATAACTAATTTTATTTTACAAGGTTAATAAAATCATCAATATTTGTTAGATTGTAAATACTTGGAATTATGTTGTAGGCTTCCTGAAGTTTGTTCTTTGCAGACTTCCAACCTATTCCATCGGTGACCCATACAAACTCAAAGCCATCAACTGAATTAATCTTAGGTGCAATGTCCGAGTATGAGCGAGCAACCTCATTTAGTTTTGAACCTCCACCACTATAGAAATTTACCTCTATAAGATAAGTCTTTTCAAGCGTCTCTATAACAAAATCAAAACGCTTTTCATCATCGCCAAGAACCTTTTGCAGTTCTGCCCATTCAATCGAATACACCTCTTGACGATAAAAAATGCCATGGTCAGTAAAAATCTTAGCCACCATACTTTCCATTACATGACCACTTCTATTTTTGCGAGCATTGCTGTCGAGACCTGTTTCTATGCCGAAAACATAATCAACTAAATTGTTAATCTTTCCTTCTCTTAATATTTCCGCAAGACCCGTATTCTCAAGGTACTCAACAATCCCATCAACACTTTCAAATAATCTATCAAAAACAATACAATCACCCTTGGAATTAAGAATCTTCTTCTTACCCTCACTACGGACTGCAATAAGAATGTCCATGATACTAAAAGCTGTTTTATCACGATTCCAAATAGTCTCTACGCTCTTACGAAGATTAGTGGCTCCAATAAGACTATTCAGCATACATAGACTTAACTTTATGTTGTCAACATTGCTTGATATCTTTCCGAAATCACAGAAGAAATCCAATGTTTGGTTTGTCTCTTGAAGCTGAGACATGAACTTATCAAAATTCTTAGCCATATATTTTGTATTGTGGCGAATCGCCTTAATTAAACTACACTTGTTATCTTATCATCTTCAGCAATATATCCAGAGCCGAAAATGAAATTGGCTGGATATGCATTTGCTTTGGTGTTTAAATAGTTATGTACTAATATTTCTGTTAGTTTACCTCTTTTATTTAATTTTGAGTTTATACTTCTTGAAGCCCAAACACGTTCTATCTTATATGCTCCATATAACACATCAAAAAAATCATCCTCTTCATTTTTTCCTTTACAATCAGAGTTACTAAGCATGAATTTATAACCGGCTTTATGAACTCTATCGCAATACTCCTTTAATCGAATTTGTGCATCATCGTTAAATACTTCTTTTGCATAATCATTAAAACTTGAAGTATCACTCAATGGACGATACGGTGGGTCAAAATAGAAAAGGGTATTGACATGGGCATACTCAAATGTTGTTTCGAAATCTCCGTTAAGAATCTCTACTCGCTGTAATAATTTACTGTCTCCCAAAATTGTATCTGGATCGCAAATTGTTGGATTGAGATATTTTCCGAAAGGAACATTAAAAAAACCTTTTTTGTTTACCCGATATAGCCCATTAAAACAGGTTCTATTGAGGAAAATAAAATATGTTGTGTTCTCTATAGACTCAAGATTTTTCTCATTGTAACGGTCACGAACAGCCAGAAAAAAATCCTTTCTAGCTTCTTCTGTCTGAAGGGAATGATAGGCATTGGCTATATCTTGCAAAGATTCTATAAGTTGAACAGGTGTATCTCTGACGGTACGATAACAGGTCGTCAAATCAGAATTGATATCATTGATAATTGCATGTTGGATATTAGGATAACGCTGAAGCATATAGAAGAGCATCGCTCCACCGCCCACAAAAGGTTCTATGTACGTTGCATTCTCCCAATCACCAAAGTCGGCAGGAAGTTGCGCATCCAGTTGTCCAATGAGCTGACTCTTACCACCAACCCACTTGACAAAAGGTTTTGCTTTATTCATTTTATTCATTTTATAGTTCATTCTAATGTTCTACTTCGTTGATAGAATCATCACATATTATATTGATTTATATCGATTCATATATTGCACCCCTTCTTTCATTCCTTCTTCACCGACTCCGACACTTCTTCCAGCTCCATCAGTTTATTCAGGTTTACCTGCAAAAGTTTGGAGGTCTTCATCATCGTTTCAAGAGAAGACAGGTCAGCGTTTTATACACCACTTACTAATCGTAGCCGGAACTTTACCTAATTATTCTGTCAAACACTTGTTTGTCTTACCTTTATCGACCAGTCTCTTTTTGATTCTGTTTAACTTTCTATCCATTGTGATACTTCAATTCTCGAATTGTATGGGCAAAGATAGTATTATTCTTCGAGAAAAATGCTTAATCTGTAACCCGTTGGTTGAATTAAAAGTTAATACAATGATAGATAGAAAGTTGTGCATGTCGTTGACTTTTAGTAATTTAATAGTGTCCAAACTGTTAAGTTCAAATCGACATATGCACAACTTCATCGTATATTTCACAAGAATCCACGACATCTGTAAGAAATTTGCAGGAAATCGTGTAAATGAGCATGGCAATGTCCCTCGCTGTGAGGTTATTCTCGCCTTCTCCGATTTGGAAGTTATAGCCCTCTCTCTTACAGTGTTGCACTATGGGGAATATCCAAAGGATAAAGAACGATGGTCTATGGTCGTACGAGCCGACTCCAAGCCAACTCCAAACCAACTCCGAGCCGGCAAGCAATTCAAAAATGCCCAAAAACGCCCTTAATATACACTGAAACAATTAGTTAATTGTGGAACTCAGCCTCGCGCGCGCGAGAGAAGAAAAGAATAAGATAAGATTAAGAATACACCTCCCTATAAATACTCCCTCCTTCGGTGGAGGAGGCGGAGATGAAAATCAAAAGAATCGGAGAAAGTCCGATAGCGTCACATGTCGGCAATACAATGGCCGCACTTTGTCGGGGCAAAGCCCACGGCATAGCAGTTGCATTGCCACACCTTATGTCTCTTAAAGTGTGGGCATAAGGGCGGTAAAGTGCGGCATCACCCCTTCCGAAGTGCGGCAATGCGAACTTTCCGTTGCTTTCATATGGTTTATGTGAAGAAAAAGCATACCTTTGCAGCAGTTTTTTCATTAAACACTAAAACAAGTAAAATTATGAAAGCATTTGTATTTCCGGGTCAAGGCGCTCAATTCGTGGGCATGGGAAAAGACCTGTACGAAAACTCGGCTTTGGCCAAAGAACTTTTTGAAAAAGCAAATGATATCCTCGGATATCGCATCACCGATATCATGTTCAACGGTACGGACGAAGATCTCCGCCAAACCAAGGTTACTCAACCTGCCGTATTCCTTCACTCCGTTATATCCGCCCTCTGCATGGGCGATGGCTTCAAACCCGAAATGACCGCCGGCCATTCGCTGGGCGAATTTTCGGCATTGGTTGCCGCTGGCGCTTTGAGCTTTGAAGATGGCCTGAAACTGGTTTACGCCCGCGCCATGGCCATGCAAAAAGCCTGTGAGGCACAACCTTCTACCATGGCAGCCATCATTGCCCTGCCCGATGAGAAAGTAGAGGAAATCTGCGCTCAGGTAAGTGCCGAAGGCGAAGTGTGTGTGGCTGCCAACTACAACAGTCCGGGACAAATCGTTATTTCCGGCTCTATGGCGGGTATCGACAAAGCATGCGAACTGATGAAGGCCGCCGGTGCCAAGCGTGCATTGCCCCTGAAAGTGGGCGGCGCATTCCACTCTCCGCTGATGAACCCTGCCAAAGTAGAACTGGAAGCGGCCATCAACGCCACAGCGGTTCATACCCCGAAATGTCCGGTATATCAGAATGTGGACGCATTGCCCCACACCGATCCGGAAGAAATCAAAAAGAATCTGGTGGCTCAGCTGACGGCTTCGGTACGCTGGACGCAAACCGTGAAAAACATGGTTGCCGATGGCGCTACGGACTTTACGGAATGTGGCCCCGGTACGGTTTTGCAAGGATTAATCAAGAAAATCGCTCCCGAAGCATCCGCTCACGGAATCGAATAATATTCAGTCTGATTTAGAGCCTGTTTAAATTTTACGCTGCATTGTCTTTACAAGTGACATTTAAACAGGCTTTTATTCCTGACTTCTTTTTTATGTTCTTTTGTTCTTTTGCCTGAAATCCATACTTTTCCATCAAAAGAATAAAAGAACTTTTTTTATCTCCCCTATTACTTGCTTTTGCCTCCTCTTTGTTGTATCTTTGCCAACGTAAATACAAAGGGGTGCCCCTCGACGGGCTGAGATCATACCCTCGAACCTGATGCAGTTAGTACTGCCGTAGGAATTGGATATTTCTTTTCTTCTAAAAGCATCTGCCGTAACGGCGCGCTTCTTTGTGTTTACTTCCATTATTTTTTTAGAAACAGAAAAAAATGAAAGTATCAGTCAACAGCAAAGAAGTGGAAACCGATGCCACCACCCTTGCGCAACTTATTGAAGAACTCTCCTTGCCGGCACAAGGCATTGCCGTTGCCGTAGACAACCGCATGGTGCCCCGTGCGGAATGGCCGGCGCATGTCCTGCATGAATCCCTGTCCGTCGTCATCATTAAAGCCGCCTGCGGAGGGTAACTGTCATGGCACAAATTCAGTTTATCACCCATCATACGGAACGGTATTCCCATCCGGATGCCGCACGCATGGCTCTTGAGGGCGGTTGCCGCTGGGTGCAACTGCGCATGAAAGACACACCGGTGGAAGGGATAGAGCCTGTGGCCCTGAAAGTACAAGCCCTTTGCCGACAATATGAAGCCACTTTCATCATTGACGACCATGTGGAGCTGGCTGGGAAACTGCATGCCGACGGTGTGCATCTTGGAAAAAACGATATGCCCATAGCCGAGGCACGCCGTATTTTGGGCGGAAGTTTCATCATAGGCGGCACGGCCAATACGTTTGAGGATATACGGATGCACCATGCGGCAGGTGCCGACTACATAGGTTGCGGTCCTTTTCGCTACACCGCCACCAAGAAAAACTTGAGTCCGATATTGGGAATAGAGGGCTATATGGACATTCTCGGCCAAATGCGGAAAGCGGACATATACTTGCCGGTAGTGGCCATCGGAGGAATTACGGCGGAAGACATTCCGGCTGTCATGCAGACAGGCGTTGGCGGGATTGCCCTTTCGGGCGCGGTGCTGAGCGCCCATCAGCCGGTGGAAGAAATGAAAAAAATCATTAGGCTCGTGCAAGGAAGTCGTCAATAAACATGGAAATAGCCAACAACAAAACAACAAATACACCAATATGGAAAAATTAGTGATTGCGGGATGTGAATTCAATTCCCGCTTGTTTTTGGGAACGGGAAAGTTTTATTCCAACGATGTCATGGAACAGTCCGTTCTGGCATCCGGCGCAGAAATGGTGACGGTGGCCATGAAGCGTATCGACCTGAACGACAAAGAGGATGATATGCTGAAACACATCTGTCATCCTCACATCCGGTTGCTGCCCAATACCTCGGGAGTACGCAACGCCGAGGAGGCCGTTTTTGCCGCACAAATGGCACGTGAGGCTTTCGGTACAAATTGGCTGAAACTGGAGATACATCCCGACCCTCGTTATCTGCTGCCCGACTCCGTAGAGACCCTGAAGGCTACGGAAGAGTTGGTGAAGCTGGGATTTGTGGTGCTTCCTTACTGTCAGGCAGACCCGACTTTGTGCAAACGCCTCGAAGAAGCCGGCGCCGCCACCGTCATGCCGTTAGGTGCACCCATCGGAACGAATAAAGGACTGCAAACCCGCGACTTCTTGCGAATCATCATCGAACAGGCCAACATCCCCGTCGTGGTAGACGCCGGCATAGGTGCTCCGAGCCATGCTGCCGAAGCAATGGAGATGGGCGCTGCGGCTTGCCTCGTCAATACCGCCATCGCCGTAGCCGGCAATCCGGTAGCCATGGCAAGAGCATTCAAACAAGCCGTGGAAGCGGGCCGCATGGCTTATGAGGCAAAGCCGGGTGTGCAGGCCGATAATTTTGTGGCGGAGGCAAGTTCACCGTTGACGGCGTTCTTAGAAAACTCTTCTTCCGAGAAAAATGACATTTCTATGACTTTTTGACGTAAATTCTTTTGATTCATTCAATCCAATCATCATGAAAATAACATATCCCCGTTCCGAAAAAGTATATCTGCCGGGTAAGCTGTTTCCCGAATTGCGCGTAGCCATGCGCAAGGTAGAACAAGTGCCCGGCACTCATTTTGCAGATGGCAAGAAGGTAATCACCCCCAACCCCGATGTATATGTTTACGACACCAGCGGCCCGTTCAGCGACCCCGACATGGAAATCGACCTGAAAAAAGGACTTCCCCGGCTGCGCGAACCGTGGATATTGAGTCGAGGCGATGTGGAACAATTGCCCAGTATGACATCGGAATACGGACGCTTGCGCCGTGCCGACCGTTCGCTCGATCACCTTCGATTTGAGCATATCACACTGCCCTATCGTGCCAAAAGCGGAAAAAGCATCACCCAGATGGCTTATGCCAAACAGGGCATCATCACTCCCGAAATGGAGTATGTGGCTATCCGCGAAAACATGAATTGTGCCGAGTTGGGGATAGAGACCTACATCACTCCGGAGTTTGTGCGTCAGGAAATCGCCGCAGGACGTGCTTTGCTGCCCGCCAACATCAACCATCCGGAAGCGGAACCGATGATTATCGGCTGCAATTTCCTCGTGAAAATAAATACCAACATAGGCAATTCCGCTACGACATCGAGCATCGACGAAGAGGTGGAAAAAGCCGTTTGGAGCTGCAAATGGGGAGGAGATACGCTGATGGACCTTTCTACGGGCGAGAACATACACGAAACACGCGAATGGATTATACGCAACTGTCCCGTTCCCGTAGGTACAGTGCCCATTTATCAGGCTTTGGAGAAAGTGGGAGGAAAGGCGGAAAACCTCAGTTGGGAGATTTATCGCGACACCTTGATAGAACAGTGCGAGCAAGGGGTGGATTACTTCACCATTCACGCCGGCATCCGTCGCCACAATGTGCATTTGGCCGACAAACGCCTGTGCGGTATCGTGAGCCGTGGCGGCAGCATCATGAGCAAATGGTGCCTTGTGCACAACCGTGAGAGCTTCTTGTACGAACATTTTGACGATATCTGCAACATACTGGCGCAATACGATGTGGCAGTATCTTTGGGCGACGGACTGCGCCCCGGTTCCACATACGATGCCAACGACGAAGCCCAGTTTGCCGAGCTTGATACGATGGGCGAACTCGTGCTCCGGGCTTGGGAAAAGAATGTGCAGGCCTTTATTGAGGGGCCGGGCCATGTGCCCATGCACAAAATCAAGGAAAACATGGAACGCCAGATAGAAAAATGCCACAATGCCCCCTTCTATACCCTCGGCCCTATCGTGACGGATATAGCACCGGGATACGACCATATCACCTCCGCCATCGGTGCGGCACAGATAGGCTGGCAGGGTACGGCGATGCTGTGCTACGTCACTCCCAAAGAGCATCTGGCGCTGCCCGACAAGGAAGATGTACGCGTAGGGGTAATCACCTATAAGATAGCGGCGCATGCGGCCGATTTGGCCAAAGGGCATCCGGGAGCGCAAGTGCGCGACAATGCCCTGAGCAAAGCCCGGTATGAGTTCCGCTGGAAAGACCAGTTCGACCTCTCGCTCGACCCGGAACGTGCTTTCGGTTATTTCCATGCCGGCCGGCATACCGATGGAGAATATTGCACGATGTGCGGGCCGAACTTCTGCGCCATGCGCCTGTCCAGAGAGCTGAAAGGGCACAAAAATAAAATCGAAACAGTTTCTTAATCTTTTTTCTATCGGATAAATGTTTTCAGACGAATTAGCAAATATATCATGGGAAGAAACCACGAAGCGCATCCATGCCAAGACAGAGGCCGACGTGCGCCGTGCCCTTGCCAAGGAGCATTGTGATGTAAACGATTTCATGGCACTTGTTTCTCCTGCCGCCACTCCCTATCTGGAGACAATGGCACGCCTCAGTAAGAAGTACACCGAAGAACGTTTCGGAAAAACCATCTCCATGTTCATCCCTCTATACATCACCAATTCCTGCACCAACTCCTGCGTGTATTGCGGCTTTCATATCGGCAACCCGATGCCGCGCACCATCCTGACGGAAGAAGAGATTGTGAATGAATACAAAGCCATCAAGAGGCTGGCTCCCTTCGATAATCTGCTGTTGGTGACGGGAGAGAATCCCGCCCAAGCCGGCGTGCCCTACATAGCCCGTGCCCTCGACCTCGCAAAGCCCTATTTCAGCAACCTGAAAATAGAAGTGATGCCTCTGAAAGCCGAAGAGTATGCCGAACTGAAAGAGCATGGATTGAACGGCGTTATCTGTTTTCAGGAAACCTATAACAAGGCGCATTATCACATCTACCATCCACGCGGCATGAAATCGAAATTCGAGTGGCGGGTCAACGGATTCGATCGCATGGGACAGGCCGGCGTGCATTCCATAGGCATGGGGGTACTTATCGGGTTGGAGAAGGAATGGCGGACGGACATCACCCTGATAGCCTACCACCTGCGCTATCTTCAGAAGCACTATTGGAAGACGAAGTACAGTGTCAACTTTCCGCGCATGCGCCCTTCGGAGAATGGCGGTTTCCGCCCGAACGTCATCATGAGCGACCGAGAGCTGGCGCAAGTCACCTTTGCCATGCGCATCTTCGACCATGACGTAGATATCTCCTACTCCACCCGCGAACCTGCCGCCATACGCGACCACATGGCAACACTCGGCGTGACGACCATGAGCGCCGAGAGCAAAACCGAGCCGGGAGGATATTACAGTTATCCGCAAACGCTGGAGCAGTTTCATGTGAGCGACGAGCGCAAAGCTGTGGAAGTGGACAGGGCATTGAAGCGTTTGGGACGCGAACCGGTGTGGAAAGACTGGGATGCTTGTTTCGATTTGAACACCCCCTCCCATAAAATCCATGCCTAAAAACAGAGGACGGACAATGAACAGATACGGCAGACAACTTGCTCTCCCCGAACTGGGAGAAACCGGACAGAAGAAACTGCGCAACGCCAAAGTGCTGATAGTGGGTGTAGGAGGATTGGGTTCGCCCATCGCCCTCTATCTGGCAGGTGCAGGGGTCGGCACACTGGGACTTGTGGATGATGATGCGGTAAACATCAGCAACCTGCAACGCCAGGTGCTCTACTCCGAAATCGAAGTGGGACAATCGAAGGTGGCCTGTGCCGCCCGAAGATTACACGCCCTGAACAGCGAAGTGGAGGTACGCCCCTTTCCTTTTCGCATCCATAGCGGAAATGCGGCAGATCTGATAGAAGGTTATGATTTAGTAGTGGATGGTTGCGACAATTTTGCCACACGCTACTTGATGAACGACACCTGCATTGCCTTGGGCAAACCTTACGTGTATGGAGCCATTCAGGGGTTTGAAGGACAAGTATCCGTATTCGGTTGCGGCAAACGTCCCAAAACCTACCGTGACCTTTATCCAGATGAGGAGAAAATGCGGCTTATGCCTCCCCCCGACAAATCGGTCATCGGTGTCACCCCCGCCGTTGTGGGCAGTGTGGAGGCGAGTGAAGCCTTGAAACTGATTTGCGGCTACGGCGAACCGTTAACCGGCAGGCTTTGGACCATTGATTTAAGAACCATGCAATCGTATATCCTTTCATTATAAGAAAACCATGAAACTGATTGTTATCACCCGCCCGCGCTTCTTTGAAGGAGAAGCCGCCATCATCACCGCTCTGTTTGAGAACGGTCTGGAAATTCTTCATCTGCGTAAGCCGGAAGCCTCTGCCGGGGAGCTGGACTGCTTTCTTCAGCAACTACCGGATGAATATATGTCGAGGATTGTGACGCATGAGCACTTTCAGATGGTATCTGTTTTCAACCTGAAGGGCATCCACCTGAACGGGCGCAACAAGCATGCACCGACGGGTTATTCGGGACATATCAGTTGCTCTTGCCATTCGTTCGACGAAGTCTCGCAACGCAAGCGTCTTTGCGATTATGTTTTTCTCAGTCCCGTTTACGACAGCATATCCAAAGAAGGATACACCTCAGCCTACCCTTATGACAGTTTGCTGAAAGCGTGTCAGGCAGGCATCATCAACGAAAAAGTCATCGCATTGGGAGGAGTCGGCATACAGCACTTGCCCGAAATCCATTCTTTAGGATTCGGAGGTGTTGCCGTGTTGGGCGATGTCTGGAAAAGAAAAGAGGAAGATATCCTTCCCCATTTCATCCGCTTACAAGCCTCCTGTGCACCTGTATAACTTCCCCATTAGTATGCTCAATTTTTAAAATATCGACTTTCTCTATGCCTTCCATCATTCTCTCTATTGCCGGTTCCGACTCCTCAGGCGGTGCAGGCATTCAAGCCGACATAAAGACGATTTCGGCTTTGGGTGGTTATGCCGCCTCTGTCATCACGGCTGTCACGGCACAGAATACGATCGGAGTACAGGCTGTGTATCCGATGCCTGCCGATGTGGTGCGAGCGCAAATCGTGTCCGTAATGGATGACCTCCGGCCGAATAGTGTCAAAATAGGTATGATACACGATGCCGAAACGGTATATTCCATTGTGAAGTGCCTTCAAAAATACCATCCCGCATTTGTGGTGTATGACCCCGTCATGGTATCAACCGGCGGACAACCCTTGATGACTGAAGGAACCATTCGAGCCATCAAGGAAGAGCTTTTCCCTTTATGCACCCTTATCACCCCGAATCTGCACGAAGCAGGCTTGCTGTGCGAACAGCCGATTTTTGATACGGACGAGATGAAACAGGCGGTCCGAGAATTATCATATAGGTTTCGTACCTCGGTACTGATCAAGGGCGGTCATCTGCAAGGTGCTGACATGTGCGATGTTCTTTACGAAAGACGCTCTTCCGACTATGCCGACACTGTTCCGCTCTCCGAATGGACAATCTACTCCCATACCAAAATAGAAAGCCGGAACCTGCACGGCACCGGCTGTACGCTTTCTTCCGCCATCGCCACATTTTGGGCCGACGGACACCGGCTCGATGAAGCCGTCTGCCGGAGCAAGGAGTACATCAGTCAAGCCATTGCCCGGGCAAAAGAGATGAAAATAGGACAAGGCAACGGACCTTTATGGCATTATTTCCCGTTATCGGAATGATTAACGGCGTATGCCCAGAATCTTCTTGGCGTCATCCCTCTTGAACAATGAATCGATGGCATCCAGAATCTCATCGTAGTTTTCAATGTCTTCAATGCCCGAAGCAAACATCTTTAGCACTTTTATCTTGTCGTCATCAAAAGGAAAGAGCGACATCAGTCTGGCGCATTGTTTACAACTAAGGTTATTATTGCGGGAAGCCACATGCAGCATCTCAGTCTGGTCGTCTTTGAAAGGACGGGATTTTACTTTTTCATACAGACGCTGGAACTCTCCGGGGTGCATTCCTTTGAAATAAAAGCCGACGGGAGGATTTATGACCATACCGTCGGGAGGTGTCGGCACTGAATAAGCATCTCTCCTGAAAGAATCCATGGCAACCACCTTACCCTCTTCAAAGCTTATCACGATCTGGGTTGTCGTGGCGATAGCGTCTTCGTTATAGAGTTTTCTTGTAAACTCCCACTCTTCGGTTTCCCTGTCGAAACGGCGAAATTCAGGAGAACCCAATATGTTGATTACCTCTTGCTTGCTCATTCCTTTTTGAATGCTGCTCAATACATTTGTACTGGAGTTGGAAGGGATAAGTGAAGCGCAACCGGAAAATGCCATGACGATTGTCGCCCCTGCAATAATTTGTCTGAAAGTTTTCATCTTGTCAAGTTTTTAGTTACCGCAAAGATAAACAGAATAACGGATATAGCTCAGGTTTTCTTCTTATTTGTGGAAAGGGATTTCCCTACGGATTTATCCGAATATCCATAAAAAACAGTAAGCTCCTGCAACATACGAACTTTTTTCGGCCGGAACCCTTTCTTCCTGCAATAAAATCACTAATTTCGTGCCGAACATTGCAATTTATTCTTTTTAGTATGGAGGCAGCAGCAAATAATTGGTTCACTCAAAAACATCCGGTAGGCTTTGCGTTAAGTGGTGGTTTCATCAAAGGTTTTGCCCATTTGGGGGTAATGCAATCTTTATTGGAACATGATATAAAGCCTGATATACTCTCCGGTGTGAGTGCAGGTGCTTTAGCTGGAGTATTTTACGCCGACGGTAATGAACCGCATAAAGTACTCGACTATTTCTCAGGACATAAATTTCAGGACTTGACAAAATTGGTGATACCTAAAGTCGGCCTGTTTGAGTTGGGAGAATTCGTTGATTTCCTAAAGAGTAACCTGAAGGCTAAAAAGCTGGAAGAACTGCAAATTCCTATGATTGTGACTGCTACCGACCTGGATCATGGGCGTTTGGTACATTTTCATAAAGGAGACATTGCCGAACGTGTGGCCGCGTCGTGCTGCATGCCGGTATTGTTTGCTCCGGTACAGATTGACGGAACTTATTATGTAGACGGTGGTGTACTGATGAATCTGCCTGTCACTACATTACGACGTATATGCGACAAGGTGGTGGCAGTAAATGTTAGTCCGCTGATGGCGACGGAATATAAGAAAAACATTGTCAGCATTGCGATGCGCTCATACAATTTCATGTTTCGTTCCAATACTTTTCCGGAGCGGGAAAAAGCAGACTTGTTGGTAGAACCTTATAATTTGGCAGGATACAGCAATACGGAGTTGGAGAAAGCTGAAGAAATATTCATGCAAGGATATAACACCGCCAACGATGTGCTGCAAGGCTTGCTTGCAGACAAAGGAAGTGTTTGGAAAGCGTGAAGTAAAAGATTATGATATGGAGTGCGAAAGATATGAAGGAAGAGAATAAATTGATTATTTACCAAGTATTTACCCGGCTATTTGGGAACAACAATAACCATTGTGTGAATAATGGTGGCATAGACGAGAACGGATGCGGCAAAATGGCAGATTTCTCAGCCAAGGCATTGGGAGAAATTAAGAAATTGGGGGCTACGCACATTTGGTACACAGGCATCATCGAGCATGCTACCCAGACAGATTACCGACGTTATAACATCCGTCCCGACCATCCGGCTATTGTGAAAGGGAAAGCGGGATCTCCGTATGCCATCAAAGACTATTATGATGTAGATCCGGATCTTGCTAAAAATGTTCCGGAACGTATGAAAGAGTTCGAGAATCTGGTGCAACGCACACATCGCAGTGGCTTGAAGGTTATCATCGACTTTGTGCCCAACCATGTAGCCCGTCAATATCATTCGGATGCTCAACCGGACGGAACCTCGCAATTGGGAACAAACGATGACGTGAATCATGCCTTTAGTCCGTACAATAATTTCTATTATATTCCGCAATCCGAATTGCGCGGCCGATTTGACATGAAAGGACCGGCATCTGAATCTTATAGGGAGTATCCGGCAAAAGCTACCGGGAATAATCGTTTTGATTCCTATCCCGATGCCACCGATTGGTATGAAACGGTAAAATTGAATTATGGAGTGGATTATCAGAACGGTGGGACTTGTCATTTTGACCCCATTCCCGACACTTGGCATAAGATGTTGGATATTCTGCTGTTCTGGGCAGGAAAAAACATTGATGGCTTTCGTTGCGATATGGCGGAAATGGTTCCCGTGGAGTTCTGGGAATGGGTCATCCCTCAAGTCAAGGCTGCCTATCCTTCCATTTTATTTATAGCCGAAGTCTACAATCCGGGAGAATACAAGAACTACTTGTTTAGAGGCAAATTTGATTATTTATATGATAAAGTGGGGCTTTATGATACCTTACGGGCTGTGACTTGTGGACAAGGCTCGGCAACGGATATCACACGCTCATGGCAGAGTCTGGGGGGAATAGAGACTCGTATGTTGAACTTTTTAGAGAACCATGACGAGCAGCGCATTGCTTCTGATTTCTTTGCAGGCAATTCGCGCAAGGCGATCCCGGCACTCATTGTATCCGCATGTATGAATACCAACCCGATGATGATTTATTTCGGACAGGAATTCGGCGAACCGGGCATGGATAGTGAGGGCTTCAGCGGAAGAGACGGGCGTACTACCATTTTTGATTATTGGAGCGTTGATACAATCCGCCGTTGGCGCAATGGAGGTAAGTTCGATGGCAAAATGCTTACAGAAAAACAGAAGTATATATATGACACTTACCAACGGATACTGACACTCTGCAACGAAGAAAAAGCCATCTCGCAAGGTGCTTTTTTCGATTTGATGTATGCTAATATCGGAGGATGGCGCTTCAACGAACATAGGCAATATACTTTTTTGCGCAAGTATGAAAGTGAGTTATTGCTGTTTGTCGTAAATTTCGATCACCTGTCAGTCGATCTTGCTATCAATATTCCCGCTCATGCTTTCAGCTTTCTGCAAATGCCACAAATCAATCAGTATGAAGCCACCGATTTGCTCAGTGGAAGAAAAGAGAGTATCAGCTTGCTTCCTTACAAGGCAACCAATGTTGCTGTTGAAGGATACGGAGGAAGAATTCTGAAGATTAGGTTATAAGGTTGGACAGATGACAAGATAAAGGTCCGGCGAAAAAAATGGAGGAAGCGTTTAAATGCTTTCCTCCATTTTTGCTTTCAAGCGAATCAAATGTGTGATGGCCGGATTGTAGAATGGGTCAGGATAGTGTGCCTCTATATCGCTTAAATTTGCTTTGACATAGCGCTTCACGTCCACAATGTTTTCGGCCTCACTCAATCTGATTTGTTGAGGAAAAGAAGCTGTTCTGGCCCATGCTATCAAATCATTGACTTCTGCTTCACTGTAATTCTTGTATTCAATCATCTTCCGTTCTTTTTTGCAAAGATAAAACAAATACCTCACAATCTCTTTGCCTGCTTTAAACAAAATATGGAGTTGCGATGTTGCCCAATGCTTTTTTTATCCTTCTTTGTGTTATGTTAGAAATATTATCCGTAAATTTGGCAGGTTAAAGGAATGAATATGATATGAATATACCCGCTATATTTCAATTTTTGAAGGAACTGTCTGCTAATAATAATCGTGAATGGTTCAATGCTCATCGGGAACTGTATGAATTGGTTCGTAACGAGTTTGAAGAATTGCTTACTGTTATCATTTCCCGTATTTCTTTGTTTGATGAAAGCATTCGTGGCATAGAGGCAAAAGATTGTACTTACCGTATTTATCGTGACATACGTTTTTCCGAAGACAAGACACCTTATAAAACTCATTTGGGAGGATACATCAACGCCAAAGGGAAGAAGTCCGACCATTGCGGCTATTATATCCATTTGGAACCTGGTAATTGTATGTTGGCAGGAGGAAGCTATTGCCCCCCTCCTCCCCTCTTGAAAGCTTTGCGACAGGCTGTTTATGATAATATCGATGAATTTCGTGGCATAGTAGAAGATCCGTCTTTCAAGCAATACTTTCCCGTTATAGGAGAAAATTTCCTGAAAACAGCTCCTAAGGGCTTCCCAAAAGATTACCCTTACCTGAAATATCTTCAATGTAAGGAATATACGGTTGCTTGCCAATTACCGGACAGTTTCTTCTTGCCCCCTGATTTTCTGGAGCGTACGGATGACATTCTTAAGCAGATGAAACGTTTTTCTGACTTTGTAAATTATACGATAGATGATTTTGAATAGTTTACCCATATAATAAACTTGCTAAAACATTAAATATTATGATTATAGACAAACTTGAAAATATAGAAAAATATGTTTCGTTGAATCCTCTGTTTGCACAAGCCTTTGACTTTTTGAAATCTCACGACTTGAATACCCTCGAAATCGGTAAGATTGAACTGAAAGGAAAAGACTTGATGGCCAATGTGACACAAACAAAATCTAAAACCAAGCAAGAGGCCAAGTTGGAAACTCACAGAGAATATATTGACATTCAAATACCGCTTTCGGGGACGGAAACAATGGGATATACCACTTCCAAAGATTGTGTTCCCGCCGATTCTGTCTACAATGCAGAGAAGGATATCACTTTCTATGAAGGATTGGCCGAAAGTTATATCGAAGTGAAACCAGGCATGTTTGCCATTTTCTTTCCTCAAGACGGACACGCTCCGGGCATCACTGCTGAAGGCGTGAAGAAAGTAATAATAAAAGTAAAAGCATAAATTTATCAAATATCCCCAAAACAATCCTTTATGGAGACACTGAATTTGATTAAAAACGACCCTTGGCTGGAGCCTTATGCCGAGGCCATCAACGGACGTCATCAGTATGCCGTCGACAAAGAAGCCGAATTGACCGACGAAGGAAAGCAGAGCTTATCTGATTTTGCAGACGGCTACATGTATTTTGGCCTGCATCGCACAGATGATGGTTGGGTGTTTCGTGAGTGGGCACCGAATGCAACCGAAATCTTTCTGGTAGGCACATTCAACGACTGGAAAGAAGATAAGAAATACAGTCTGAAGCGAAAAACGAATGGTAATTGGGAGATAAAACTTCCGGCCGATGCCATGAAACATGGTGACTTATATAAACTGATGGTACATTGGGACGGCGGTTACGGCGAACGTATTCCGGCATGGGCTACCCGTGTGGTGCAGGACGAACAGACCAAAATATTCAGTGCACAAGTCTGGACGCCGGAGAAAGCGTATAAGATGAAGAAACGTTCCTTTAAACCGACCACCGATCCTTTGCTGATATATGAATGCCATATCGGTATGGCTCAACAGGAGGAGAAGGTGGGAAGCTATCGGGAATTTCAGGAAAAAGTTCTTCCGCGCATAGCCAGGCAGGGTTATAACTGCATACAGATAATGGCCATTCAAGAGCATCCCTATTACGGTAGTTTCGGATATCATGTTTCCAGTTTCTTTGCGCCATCCTCCCGTTTCGGTACCCCGGAAGAACTGAAAGAATTGATTGATACGGCCCATGGTATGAATATTGCCGTCATCATGGATATTGTTCATTCTCATGCAGTGAAAAATGAAGTGGAGGGTTTGGGGAATTTTGCCGGTGATCCTAACCAATACTTCTATCCCGACGGGCGACGTGAACATCCGGCTTGGGATTCTCTATGTTTTGATTATGGAAAAAATGAAGTTATACACTTCTTATTATCCAACTGTAAGTACTGGCTGGAAGAATTTCATTTTGACGGCTTCCGTTTTGACGGTGTAACATCTATGTTGTATTACAGCCACGGTTTAGGCGAAGCGTTCTGTAACTATGAAGACTACTTTAACGGTCATCAGGATGATAATGCCATTTGTTATCTGACCCTTGCCAACAAGCTTATCCACCAAGTAAACCCCAAAGCCATAACGATTGCCGAAGAAGTTTCGGGAATGCCCGGATTGGCAGCCAAGTACGAAGATGGCGGTTATGGATTTGACTATCGCATGGCAATGAACATTCCCGACTATTGGATTAAGACAATCAAAGAAAAAATAGATGAAGACTGGAAACCGTCAAGTATGTTTTGGGAAGTCACCAATCGTAGAAAAGATGAAAAGACAATCTCTTATACGGAGAGTCATGACCAGGCATTGGTGGGCGACAAAACCATCATTTTCCGTCTGGTGGATGCCGATATGTACTGGCACATGCAGAAGGGAGATGAGAATTATACGGTGAATCGCGGTATAGCTCTTCATAAAATGATACGTTTGTTGACAGCAACGACTATCAATGGCGGCTATCTGAACTTTATGGGCAATGAGTTCGGCCATCCTGAATGGATTGATTTTCCTCGTGAAGGTAACAGTTGGTCGTGCAAATATGCTCGCCGTCAATGGAATTTGGTGGACAATCCTCAATTGGCATATCATTACATGGGCGATTTTGATACGGCAATGCTCGAAGTGGTGAAAAGCGTGAAGAACTTCCAGGCTTCACCGGTTCAGGAAATATGGCATAATGACGGCGATCAGGTATTGGCTTATATGCGCAAGAATTTGGTTTTTGTGTTTAACTTCAACCCTAAACAGTCTTTCACAGACTATGGCTTCCTTGTTCCGGCAGGAACATACGAGGTCATTCTGAACACGGATAATCCTGCATTTGGCGGCAATGGTTTTGCAGATGATACAGTGAAACATTTCACCAATCACGATCCATTGTACAAAAAGGAAAAGAAAGAATGGCTGAAGCTCTATGTACCGGCACGTACAGCTGTCGTGTTGAGAAAAATCGAGTAATAAATATCAGACACGGAATCTCACATATTTACATGATGTTCGTATGTCTATCCGTAAATCTGGAAATTCCGTGTCTGAACCTGAAACCTTTTAATTCAATTGGGTATTAATGAAGTTTATCATTGTTTTTGCATTATCCAGCATTTTCTTTTGACCCGGATTGCCGGCAGAGAGTAATGGAATAAGCTTATCCAAATATTCTTTAGCTTCTTTAAACTCTACTTTAGCTTTTTCCTTATCTGTCTTCAAAGCAACGGCTCCCTTACTGTAATATAAAGTTCCCAGACCGTTAAGGGCATTTACATTATCTTCTTGAATCGTTATTGCTTGCTTATAGGCATCTACCGCAGCATCGGTCTTTTGGGCTTTCTGTGCCATGATTCCCTGATTTACATAATAAGTGGCATATAATCTCGTTAATGTTTGGTTATCCGGATTTGCTTCCAGTCCTTCTTTTAAAGTTGCTACATATTCGTCATTCTTCTTCAAATTTTTCAATGCCCCGGCTTTTCCTATATAAGCATTTGCCAAATTATATTTCTTTTGGATGGCGATATCGAAATATTTCAGAGCTTCGGCCGGTTTCTTTATCTTATCGGCACAAACGCCGCAGTTGTATGCGATTACAGAGTCTTGATTATTTGTTTGTGTCAAATAAGTGCTGAAATTCGTATAAGCTACCTGATAGTTTTTAGCCTCAAGAGCAGCTTTACCATCATTTACCAATTGTGCAGGATCAGCATTTTGTGCAAAGAAATTTGCGGCTACACAACATAGTGTAATAGATAAGATTAATTTTTTCATACGTTTTATATTAATTAAAAGTTGATTTTCAAAAATAGTCAGCTAAGATATAGTAGCAAAACCTTTTTAACTTTTTTGAGCTTTTTAGAAAGGCTGTAACAAGTGTTATTTTACGTGAACGCATATGAGGTTAATGCTTCCAATTCCAAATTGATTGACCCAATATAGTTTCTTTATCCATTTACAACAAACTGAGAAAAGCGTATCTATAAAAAACGGATTGGCAGACAAGCAGCACTATAACCCTAATGGTAAATCGCTGATGTACCATAGTATGAGCAAAACCGTCCAAAAGAATAAAATGGTAAGTGAATATTTCCATGTATATTTCAGAAGCGAACCATAGGTTGCTTTTTTATCATATTGCTGCATATAAGTCAGAACGAGTGGCATGTAAAAGATAAAGGGGGTAATGGCATTGGTGGCACTGTCGCCAATGCGATAAGCACATTGGGTCATGTCCGGCGAAATGCCCATACCCGCCAATACCGGAACAAAGATGAATGACATGAAAGTCCATTTGGCGGTGGCCGATACCATAATCGTGTTGACCAAGGCAGTGAACAGAATGAACAATATCAGAATCCATATACTGCTTAAACGTACAGAAGAAAGCAAATTTGCTCCCATGATGGCTATGCATCTGTCCAGATGAGAATACTCGAAACATGCAAACATTTGTGCGGCAAAGAAAGTTATCACAAAGTACACACTTAGCAATTTCATGGGTTGCGTCAGTCCTTCTATCACATCACCGTCCGTGCGATAACGTCCCGAAGCAAAACCGTACACCATCCCTGTTAATCCTATGCCAAGAGATAACAAAAAGAGAATGCCCACGATGAAAGGAGAACGAATCAGTCCACCATTGACGCTCCGTAGTATGCCCCATGGAGAGAAAGTTGCCCATATGATAATACCGGTGTACAGCAAAGCCACCATAACGGCTCCTATCATAGCCCTTCGTTCTTTTCGGGATAATTGTTTGTATCCGCTGAAACGAATGTTGCCTCCGTACTCGCCTAAACCGGGTAACAAGCTCTTACGGGTTATATAATAAATGACAAATGTGAGCAGGAAAGTAGAAGCAAAGAAAAAATAATAATTGCACAGAGGTCCCGTTTGCCCGGAAGCAATGTTCGACATATCAGCTGCTTCTTGAGTAGAAGCGGCAAGCATCGGATCCAAAGTAGTCAAAAAGATATTAGCGCTATATCCGCAAGAGACAGAAACGTATGCTGTGATTATTCCCCCTATGGGATGCAAGCCAACGGATTGGAATAAAGTGGCTGCTATGGGGAGCAAAATGATATATCCTGCATCTCCCACCACATTGGAGAGCAAGCCTAAGATTATCACCCAAACAAGCGTACGCCAAGGAGCGAGCTTGCTCCGTACTCCTCTGCGGATACATGCGTCAATGAATCCCGAATGTTGAGCCACACCGATTCCAAACATAGCTACAATCACCAAACCCAGAGGAGCAAATCCCGTAAAGTTGGTGATTACATGGCGCAATAGCCAGCGTATGCCTTCCGGACTCAGTAAGCTTTGCACGCGTATCTCCTCGCCCGTCTGCGGATGCAGCACGCTCAAACCATAGATGTCAAATATCCATGATAGGAGGATGACTGCCAGCGTCAACAGGAAGAACATCGTGGCGGGGTGTGGCATGCGCTGTCTACTCATCGTCGGCTTCCAGATTGTCAATGTTCAAGATGCGGAGTTCTAATGCGCGTACTGCCAGTCGGGTGGCATTCACCCCCACTCGTTCGTCGGGAGAAAAAAGACGTCCCACCAAATCGTTCTGACGCTTCTCCAACGACTTCACTCCAAACGGCATACCTTTCAGGTTGGCTATCATCTCCTTGGTATATCCCAATGCCAGATGGCGAAGGAACCGCTCGTCGTACTCATCGATGTCGTAGCTGATAATAGCTTCCTGACGTTTTGCGTCATTCAATACCGATTTTTTAAATCGCTCTACAATCTTCTCTAAGATAGGATGATTGAAGACCATTTTTTTCCATCCATCACGGCTTGCACATCGGTTTTGGTAAGCAGTTCTCCGGTTTTCAGAATAATACCGTCTGCTCCGGCCTCAAGTACATCTACCCATAACTTCTCGTTCAGGATTTCTCCGGTGAATATCAGGACATGCACGTCGGGGTAACGTTTGATAATGTTGCGGCAGATATCGACTCCGATGGTGGTAGAGCCTCCCAAACCTAAGTCCAGCAAGACGAGGTCAGGCACACCGTTTTCCATCAAAGTCCAAAACTCTTGTTCGGTCATAGCAGTGCCAATGACCTCTGCATTGGGTATTTCATGGCGGAAGATTTCTTCCGTGCCTTTCAGTTCGAGTTTGACATCTTCAACGATGATTACTTTGAAATTTTTGTTCATATCTTTATTTTTTCGGTAGCGTAAAATATACAGTAAAACCTCCATCTTTCTCCGGCTCGGCGTTGATTCTACATCCGCGACGTCCGGCAAACTCGTCATGATCGCGAATTATCTGTTTGCAAATCAGATATTCCGTTCCGTGGAGCTCTCCTCTTTCACTTGCTGTCATACGAGCCAGCTCCGGATAAAATAAATGATTCAACTCCTCTTGGCTTTTCTCCCTACGCATATCTGTAAACCGGAAACGTACGAAGTCGCCGTCTTCTTCAGCCGTCAGATGGATATTTCCGGTTGAAGAATGGGAAAATGCTTCATCAATCAAATTTTCAAGTAAGAAAAGCAGCAGATTCCAATCACCGATTATCCACTCTTCCAATGTCTCTATCTTGAAGTTGAGATGTGATTTACCAGCTTTGTTCTTTTTAAGGAAATACTTCTCGGCAGCATTCATTAATTTGGCTACGGCGATGGTGGAACGACGAAAAGTGACTTCTTCCAATTGCCGGGAGGCACAGGAACTGAGTATCGTGAAGATTCCTTTGTAATATTCTATCAATTCACGGATAGCAATAACGGTTTCTCTTTCCTCATCCTCTGCCATCTGTCCCGAGCGCAATTTTCCGATCAATTGTTTTATCTTATTGGGATAATAGATGGTTTCATGCTTAATTGTAGAAAGGCAGTTGTCTAAAACCATGTTCTGTACGTGCAACAGACTGTCTTCCCGCGATGCTCGTCGGGCTTCATCTTGCGCCGTCTCAATATCTCGGAATTTGACGATCAGTTTTACCACTGCATTAAAAAGTACGATGGCTATGTATTTGGCAATGAGTTCTAACAGCAGGTGATCTGTTTCTTGCTCTGTCCCTACCCTGCGTTCCAAGCACAGCACGCCAATACACAGTCCCGCACTTCCGGTATCTACCATAAGCGGCAAAGCATACGTGTTTCCTTCAGAGATGTAGGCATGTCGATCAAAACTTTGCTGCATTATATTTTTCCACAGCACTTCTTGTTCTGTTCCTATTTCTTCGGCAGGGTTGGAAGTGAACTCCAGTTGCCGGGTTGTTTCGTTATAAATGGCAAGAATCAATCTGTCAATACTTAACAACTCATTTACTGCATCGAAAGCAGAATTTACAATTTGCAGTGGTATTGCCTTCCAGATATTTTCTTCCTGCCGGAGCATCTCTTCACTCTTTGAAATAGATAATAAAGAGGAGGCAAACACTTTTTCGTTTATTTCCAACACTTGCTCCAGGTTCCAGCGGTTGACTAAACGTTTGCGGATATAAAGGACATAGTAACCCAACAACAAAGCAAATAATAAAATCAGGGTTAACAAGATGCCAACCATTCTGTTGGTAGTGGAACGTTCCAGCTGTCGGCAGTATTCTTCGAGAGACTGATCCTCACCCAATAGCTTATATAAAGCGGTGTAGGCCGCATTGTTATAATTATAATCATCCCAATGCTTCAATGCAAGAAATGAAACAGCAGCTTCGTTCCTGATATCCAAAATGACATGAAAATCGGAATTAAACATTCTGTTCCACCAATCCAATTCTGCCGGCGTACCGTTACCGGTCAAAGTCATGTAGCGGTGCGGATGCGGTGCATATCGTTTGTAATGTTCATTCAGGCAATACATGGCAGAATCTATATATAGCAGAGCCGCCTCATATTTTTCTTCCACATTGCAGTAGTAAGCCTCATTGGCATAATCCGAAGCTGCGTCGAGTAGTCTTTCGTACTCATTTCGGGCATTTAATGCCAATGAGTCGTTCCTTGTGTCTACAGATACTTCATCCCTTTCATAGCGGTGGCAGGAAGATATCCCTAAGGATAAAAACAGTAATAAAACAGATGTCGTTTTACGAGTGATTCCGGGCAGCCTAAAATAGAAACGGCTGCCTTGTCCCAAGGTGCTTTCCACATTGAATATACAGACCTTGAATAAATCATTGGTCTTGCGATATTTTTCAATAATGCCTTTGCAGTTCATCAGTCCGAAACCATTTCCTTTGTTCTTTTGTAATTCCTCCTTATCAAGGGTTTCGTTCATTCCGATGGCTTTCGAGTCGTAAACTTTTTCACCGACGATGCGTGCCACGTCTTCCGACGACAGTCCACAGCCGTTATCTTCTACTGAAATCTCCACGTAATCCGCTTCTTGCTTCGTATAAATTCTTACTGTTCCTCCCCGTGGAGTATATTTACGTGCATTTTCGGCCAATGTGTTAATCATGAACAAGGTCAATGCTTTATCGGCCTTCACCCAAGAATCCGTAGGTAGTACGTCCAACGTGAGTTGCTTCATTTCGAAAGCTCGGTTTCCTTTACGCACCAAGTCAAACAATTCATTCAATTCAAAGGTTTCCACATTCAGACTAAGTTTTCCTTGTTTCATCTTGATCCATAAAGCAAGAATATCGTTATACTCGTTGATTGTAGTCACCAGTTCATTCATGTATAGATACCTATCAGCCTTTATACTTTCATCTTCCACGGATTCTTTTCGGGTAAGCTTGTGTACTTCGTTGATGATACGGTCGATATATGGATGGATACCGTTCACAATAGCCATGCATGCCTTCTTTATCAGATTCTGCCGCTTGTTTCCTGCTATGTGTTGTTCGTGGATATAACGTTGTTTTTCCAGCCTTCGGCGCTCGTCACCCAAAGAAAGGGTGGTCATACCATTATCCAATGCCCATTGAATATAAGGAGATATCACTTTTACCATTGCCTGTTCGTCTTTTCCGATATGACATGGAAAGGTTAATTTACCATCTTTAATTCGGATATCTTTTACTCCAAAGAGTAACTCTAATTCCGGACAGACTGATTTTTGAATGGCTTCGACTATTTCTTCTTCGCTATGTGCATCGGCTGGAATGGATACTGTAATTTTTTGGCAAATATCCAACATCAGTTGCAGGCGATGAAGATGAAGGTTGCTTTTGGCTTTGGAACGTTTATTGAAAAGCCAGAAGAGGAAAAATAACAGCACGAAACCGATAAGCACCACTGAAAGTACGACATTCAATTGTTTCGATTCCTTCTCCAGTTCCTGATACCGGCTTTCCAATTCCTTGTCTTGGCGGGTATCCTCCAATATGTCCAAATAGATATTGCGGTTATAATTTAATTTCTCTTTCATTCCGAGGCCGGCATATGATACGGTCAGCTGTTCGCGAATACGTGAAATCCATTCGGGTACGGTCTTTAGTTTGTGATCTATCCATACTCTTTCCGTGCTGATTGTATCTCTGTGGTCAAACGCTTTCAGGTAATCCTCATTGTTATGGCTATCATAGAAACGACGGTGATGATTGTTTACGCATTCCAATGCTTGCTTCAGGGTGTCCAGCGCTTCGGCATATCTGCCATGTCCATTCAAGTACCTGCCAATAGATACATAGGCTCCTGCAATCTGATATAAGTCATTGTATTGGCGAAATTTAGTTAATGCCAACTGTCCAAGTTGCATAGGCAATAAAGAGTCCACAGGTATACCCAGTTGCATTAAATCATGCGATCGCCTGTTCTGAAAGAACTTATAACTATCGGGTGAAACCATTAGGTTGGCAAGGCCTTGCACACTGTTTCCTTCAAAATAGAGGTATCCCTTCCTCGAAGCTATCTGCCAGGTGGTATAAAGCTCGTCAAATTCTTGAAGCATACGTTCTTCCAGAGTTTCGCCTTCGCACAAAGCGGCAGAGCCTTTGATGTAATGATGATACAATAATTGGTTGGTGTCGGTTGCCAGTTCTTCGTTCGCAACTACCATGTTTATGGAAGTTATGGATTCGGGACGCTGTTGCAAATAATAATAGTATACGGCAGATACTATATGAAATTCCGAACGGGCGTAATTCAACCGCATACGTTCGTGTTTATCCACAAAAAGGTCATGGTCTTCCGCTATCCGCTTCATGCGGCGCAAAGCACTGTTTCTATAATCATAAAATTCCTTATTCAAAGCCGTCCGCTGATAAATCTTCATCAAACCGATGTCGGCGATCAGGAGTTCCAATTCGTTTTTAGTTATATTGTAGACATCCATGAACAGCTTCTCTGCTTGTTCAAAATCCATGCGCATAAAGGCACAGAACCCCAGGTTGTTAGAAGCCTCTGCCCGACCCTGTTTATACAGATTCACCTCTTGATAAGCTCGTAGGGCAGCATGATAGGAAGAGTCCAGGTTTTTATATCGATATAAATACGCTACTTGGTTCAAAGAGTCAATATGGCGCACTTCTTTGATGGGAGCTGCTCCCCCACACGAAACCATTACTGCGCATAAGTAAAGTAATCCGGCAAACCATATTGAAGAAAGTCGTTTCATAGAGCAAAACTACAAATAAATCCCTGAAAGAAAAATATTTTTTATACAATAACTCTTGTTTTATGTAATGGGAAATTCATACCTTTGCATACAAATTAACAAATAGGTAATAGCTATTACACAAATGAGCGAAAAAACCCCCTTTATGGTATTCTCCGGAACAAATTCGAGATACCTTGCAGAAAAAATTTGCGCCAGTCTTAATTGTCCTTTGGGAAAGATGAACATTACCCACTTTGCAGACGGTGAGTTTGCCGTTTCTTATGAGGAGTCTATTCGTGGCGCGCACGTCTTTTTGGTTCAATCAACCTTTCCTAACTCTGACAATCTGATGGAACTTTTGCTGATGATCGATGCAGCTAAAAGAGCATCGGCCAAGAGTATTGTGGCAGTCATTCCCTACTTTGGCTGGGCACGGCAGGATAGAAAAGACAAGCCGCGTGTATCTATCGGTGCGAAACTTGTTGCCGACCTGCTTTCTGTTGCGGGGATTGATCGTCTGATAACGATGGACTTGCATGCCGATCAAATTCAAGGTTTTTTTGATATTCCGGTAGATCACCTGTATGCGTCAGCCGTATTCCTTCCCTACATCGAATCGTTGAAGCTGGAGAATTTGGTAATTGCCACTCCGGACGTAGGTGGTTCCAAACGTGCCAGCACGTTCTCCAAATATCTGGGTGTTCCTTTGGTATTGTGCAATAAAACACGTGAAAAAGCGAATGTAGTTGCCACTATGCAAATAATCGGCGATGTGCAAGACAAGAATGTTGTATTGGTAGATGATATTGTAGATACAGCCGGTACTATTACTAAGGCTGCCAACATCATGATAGATGCAGGAGCTAAGTCTGTTCGTGCCATTGCCAGCCATTGTGTAATGTCTGATCCTGCCTCTTTTAGAATCCAAGAATCATCTTTGACTGAGATGGTGTTTACTGACAGTATTCCCTACTCCAAGAAGTGCGCTAAAGTAAAACAATTAAGCATTGCCGATATGTTTGCCGAAACCATCAAGAGGGTAATGAACAATGAATCTATCAGTTCGCAATATATTATCTAAGAAATATTCGATTGATGAATAACGAAAAAGGGACTATCCGACTTTTTGGACAGCTCCTTTTTCATTATAATGTTTTCTCTTATTTACCTAGTTTTCAAAGGGATTGTTTCGGGAAGTCTGAAAGGTGTTTGATGAAAATACTCTGTGAGTGAAATATGGGGCAGTTCAGAAACTTGTTGACTTTCTATTGCTCGTTCAAAAGATTATTAAAAGAAAAGATAACCGGAGCAGTCAGGAAAATCAGTTGATAAGCCTCCCTTTTTAACTATAAAAGATAATTCTCAAAATGTATCTAATTGAAAATAAAGAAGTTACCTTGTTACATAGACTAAATAGGTAACGATTTGGAAACGAGCGAAGTACTTTCAATCGCAGATTTCTGCATCAACAAAGAACGCTTGTTATTCTATTTGCAAAGATAATAATTTGCTTTGAATAACAAGCGTTTTTGATGAAGATTTCTCTCTTTTGCTTTGTCTTCGTTTTGGGATAGAGACTAGGAATAGAGAAAAGTGGTTACAATCCTCTTCCTCTTTTCTTCTTTTTCTTGGCTTGGTTTCTGAGCCTGTGCTGCCATGCTGTCTCGGCATAATCATCACCGTGTGTTTGCGGACTGATTAACCCACCTGCTCCGGAAATGATTTCTTCGGCTGCATTTATGGCAGTACTTGCCACATTGCCAACGGCTTGTGCAATAGATGAACTTCCATTTGTGTTGGCAGGTGACGTATAGGAACGGCTGGGAGGAACAAGTTGATAACCTGTATCGGATTGAGTTTTGTTCTTTGCCGGCTCATCTGCCATTGTCGTGGCTTTCTTTGGTTCTGTCTTGTTGCTTATCTCAAAGTTCTTCTGCAAGGAACGGTAACCGAACTCCCTGCCGATTTCAGAAGCTTTGAAACTTTGTCCGTTATAGGAGAACTTCAAGCCATAGATCTTTCCCTGTTTGTTCTTTAAGCGTTCAATGGTTACGCCACTCTTGCTAAGGTCATAGAGAAACATGGAGTGCCCTGTGATACCTGTGCCTTTGTACCTATCAAGTAAGGCGTAGCAGATTTGCTGCACCTGCTGCTTTGTTTGTTCTCTTGTTGGGTTGGCTTTTGTCTTTTTGTGTTTCCTTTCCGCCTTGACTTCCTTTGCGATGGTCATACCATACTTACGGCTGAGTTCCTCTGCCCCCCTTGCTGCTCGGTTGCTCACAAAGGTGGTGTCATACACTTCTCCGTACAGGTTGATGCGATTGGCAATGATATGGATGTGCATATTGTCGGTATCCCTGTGCGTTACTGCCAACCATTGATGGTTGGCAAGCCCAATGCGTATTGCAAAATTTGACGCAAGGTTACGGACGGATGCAAGACTCAATCTTTTCTCGTTTTTCGGAGCTATGCCGATTTCGATACGCAGGAACTTGTTTTTGCACCGTGTGTTGTAATCGCTGGCCATCTTCATCTCTTCGTAAATCTCATTTGGCGTAGTGCCGCAGAGATTGTGAAAGAGAAGCGCTTTATCGAGTTTTCCCTCTCTGAAAATATATTCCAGTGCATTGCTACCATGCGCGATAGCTTTACATTTACCTATCATTCTCCATCAGATTTAAGAGTTTAATTGCCCTTTCCTCAATACGGTATTTGGGATTAAAGAAGCGCTTAAAAGCTTCCCTTGCCAGACAGGAAAGGCTTTGGGCAATCAGTACCCACGCATCATCCTTTACCTTGATAAGGTTGGAAACATGTGTAAAGAAGTAGGCGGTTCTCCTCAACACCTCTATGGCTTCCTTTTCATTATCTGTCATCTTGGGAACGGCAGTCACTTCTCCGTTAAGGAGTATTTCACGGCAATAGTCGGAGAACTTCCGCCCTGTGCTTTCCGCTTTCGATTTGATACGCTGCTTTTCCTCTAAGGTACATCTTACCCTGATGAACTCCGTCTTGTTCATCCGCTGTTCTTTCTTCTCCTGTTGCTGCCATCGGGCAGTCTTTCTGTTGTTTCTGTTCATATAAAAGTCCTCTTTTCGTTATTTCTTAATTTCTGATGGCTGACCGATGAGAACGGAGTGATTACGGTCTAACCTCCCGATAATTAAACGAGGGGAGCAAGCGCAGTTTGTGGGTACAAACTGACGTCTTGCAATGCTACCCAATAGGCCATTTACACATAAAGCATTTTTCTGCTTGAAAACGAATGCACTGCATTCTGTGTTTAACCGTGTTCGTGGCATTCCCACCATTCTGCCTGTTCAGTAAATTGCCATTATCGTATTCTCTAAAAAAGGACGTGGGTTTTGAGCGAAAGGGACGTCCCTTTTCAGTAAAACCCTCAACCCTTTTCCTGTGGTTTACAGTCTTATCCATTTTCCTATATCCTCGCCGTATTCCTCCAAGTGAATGCGCAGAGGTTCTCAATGAAGTTTGACACGTTGGCACCCTTGTCGCCCAACCTACGGACAATGAAGTCCGCACGCTCCTGTGTCTCCCTACTCAGATAAACTGCTTTTCGTTCGTTCAATTTGGTCGGAACAAGGAACGCCTGCTTGTAGGCTTCGAGCGTTCCCCGTCTCATCTTGGCACTGATACGTTTCTGAACGGTTATGTTCCCTGTATTCAGTGCAGGCTCGGATGGTGTGGCATGTTCTACCTCTTGTTGGTTTTGCTCTTGAATAAAATTCATTCCCTTTGCCTGAAATTCAGCGAAGGTTTCTTCGTTTGGACTTTCAGCTCGACTTATACCAAAAGATTCTCCGATGAAACGATCCATTTCGTCTGTGTTTCTTTTTTCCTTTTTCATCACTTTATCTTATTTTTAGTTTGACTTGTTTTACCTTATTGCTTGTTTTTGGATTTTTCTCCAACTTCTTCTGTTGCTCACGAACACGGTTGACATGATACTCGTTGAGGTCTTTGAGAATGAAATCTTCTTTTCTATTTTCCCCTTTCCAAACTTTTTCATCTTTCTTCTTACTACATACTATTTTGTTGTAAGTATTTGATAATCAACAATACTTTGTAGTATATAGAGATACTACACATGCTACTACAATTACAGGTAAACTGCCTCCTGCGATTGTGATTTCGCCTATTGGTTATATTGCCTGCATCTGCTTCTCTTTTCATTATTTCCTTGAATTGGTTTCCAAGAGTGAAGTTAGTGTGAGAATGCGTAACTTCCAAGCATTCAGAAGCTTCTTGCATAATGTTGCGTCAGTCTGCTGCTAAATTCTTAGGGAAGCAAGTCAAAAAGAAGAGCATTTATCGCCTCATTAAGCAAAATCAGATAGTACGAACGGGGTAAGCAGAAAATATAGATATTGATTTTTGCTTTCAGATGCAGTCGTTTGCTCCAGCTATCTACAAACTATTGATTGGAACATATTTTATATCGGATTACTGTGCCAACCTATTCCACTACGACGCCACAAGCAGCCACTTGAATGAAAAGTGATGGAATAAGAAATGTCCTATCTTAATTTTGCAATGAAAGAAAAAAGACGGGGCAGGAAAACGCAAACGCGAACCGATGGAACGGATTGCTCTTTTCCCTATTGTTCCCTATACTTCCCTACTGTTCCCTGCTGCTTTGAGAGGCGTATATACGCCATTACCTTTGCCAGAGGAAACAGGAAAAAAGCCTGAAACAACAAACAATAAAACTAAGATAAGATTATGAACTATTACGTCATTACAGAAACCAATTGGGCAAAGCTGCGAGATGAAATCTTGAGCCTTGCAGAATGTTGCCACAAGGCATTCGGAGAAAAGAGCAAACACACCGATTGGCTACACAACGGAGATGTGTGCAGGCTGTTGAACATCAGTAAGCGCACCTTGCAGCATTACCGCGACACAGGCGTGCTGCCGTTTACGCAAATCGGGCATAAGTGCTATTACAAGCGTGAGGATGTGGAACAACTGCTCCTTGCAAGAACAGACAAACCTAAAAACAACAGTATATGATGGAAATGGCAAAAGATTTGAACATGGAAAGCGACGAGATGCAGCTGGTTGTCTCGGCACTAAGAGGTGTGGGAAAAAGAATTGTAGAAGTGGCAGGGACGCATAAGCTACTCTTTGCCGGAGAACTTTTCCTCACGGGCAAGGAAGTGTGCGAGCGGCTGTATATCAGTCCCCGTACCTTGCAGGACTATCGCGACCGAAAGGTTATCCCCTACACGCAGTTTGCTGGGAAAATCCTCTATAAGGCTTCGGATTTGGAAAAGATGTTGGAGGAGAATTACAAAGGCAAAGGCAGTAATACGCATTAACGAAAAGAATATTTCATCACTTACTGATAATAAGTAATCTAATAAAGATCTAAAATTGTTTCGTCAAAGGATTAAAATTGTCCCTTGTAGACTTTTTGAAATGTCCCATAAGAGAATTTCAATAAAGATATAGGGCTAATTCGTTAAGCAACTTCCTGATATGTGAACAAATTAGTTAATATCTTATACCACTGCTGGGCACTTAATCCCATCTGATTTTCAATTGTTTATAATTTAGTTCTTTGACATTTTTGTAATCGCAATCGGTAAGTATCTCTCTTACA
>NZ_SLXB01000003.1 GCF_004342845.1 Prevotella heparinolytica
TCAACCAAAATGTTACGGAAACGGCATACAGTTGTACTATCTGGAGCGCAGTCACCCAAGCCTAAACCGACAAAGCCACTGAAGGACAGACGGTCATTTACCTGCTCTTCGACCTCGCCGTCACTCAAGCCATACCATGTACCAAGAAGTTCGGTCTTGAACAACACAAGGCTGTCATAGCTTGGACGACCGGTGGGACGGTTGCCTTTGGTGTAAGCAATTTCAATAAGTCCACGAATGGGATTCCAGTCGATTATCTGATCGATTTGAAAGAAAAAGGTCTGTTTAACCTTACGATGACCAACTATTAGGTCAGCAAAACTCCGAGAAGAAGGACGTTGTTTCATACTATAAAGCTACAAAAATATGATGAAATGAACAAATCTTGAACAATGAGTTTTGCAGAGGTCTCAGATTTTGATTGCCGGCTTTATCGGAAGATGATATTGGTGATGACTTGTGCCCCCACATGATGGTTCAGATTGCGCACCAGCAATTCACGCCCCATCATCAACTCCTGACGGAGAGCTGCCGACGTGAGGTGCACATAAAGCACTTGGTTCTTGATGTAAAGTTCGCGGGTATAAGAGGCTACGGCACTCCCCAGCACCTCCGCCCACGCATTGATGAGCCGTTGTTCGTTGAGTGGCGAATCCAGACTCTCCTGCCTTAGAAAGTTGCGGATAAGCACACCTATCTGCTCGGCATTGTTCCGCTTCATACATCTTCCTCCCTCTTCATTTCGGACACTGCGCCCTTATCTACACTAAACATCCGGTAATCGCTGCCTACCTTATGCAGAATGCGGTCTAGATGTTCACGGTTGGTGTCCGTTATGAATATCTGTCCGAAGTTGTCGCCGGCAACCAGCTTGATGATTTGCTCCATACGCGAAGCATCCAGTTTGTCGAAGATGTCGTCCAGCAATAACAAGGGCTCGGTCGTACCGGTGCGCTTCAAGAAATCGAACTGTGCCAGCTTCAGGGCAACCAAATAAGTCTTGTTCTGTCCTTGCGAACCTTCCCGCTTGATTGGAAAATCTCCCAGAAACATACTCAATTCGTCCTTATGCACACCGCGCAATGAGTATCCCACTATTTGGTCGCGCGTGCGGCTATCTTTCAACACCTGCAACAAGGAGGCATCACGGGCATGCGAATCATAAGTCAGCCCTACCCGCTCCTTATCTTGAGAAATGAATGAATGAAAAGACTGGAAAATAGGAATAAACTCCCGAATAAACGCTTCCCGTTTCCTGAAAACCACTTCACCGGCTTGCGCCATCATCTCTTCCCATACAAGAAACAGCTCCTCCTCTACCGGCTGCTCGCTTTTCAGCAGCGTGTTTCGTTGCGCCAACGCTTTGTTGTAGCGTATCAATGCTTCAAGATATTCCCTGTCGTACTGCGAGATAACCACATCCATGAAACGACGGCGCTCGTCACTGCCCCCCCCTATCAACCCAGCATCAGCCGGAGACACCATGACCAAAGGCAAAAAACCGATATGATCCGACAGACGGGTGTATTCTTTCTTGTTCCGCTTGAACTGTTTCTTCCGGCTGCGCTTCATGCCGCAATAAATCTCTTCCGGCGTGCCGTCGCTCCCTTCATAAAATCCTTGAATAACGAAAAAGTCCGCATCATGACGGATGTTCTGGGAGTCGATGGGATTACCGGCACTCTTGCAAAACGACAGGAAGTAGATAGCATCAAGCAGATTGGTTTTCCCCATTCCGTTCTGTCCGAAAAAGCTGTTCAACTTAGGAGAAAAAGCCAGCTCCACCTCCTCCAAGTTTTTATAATTAAGTATCGATATGCGTTTCAGTATCATAGGGTGATGATGAGTTCAACTGCAAAGATAGCGTAATCCCAAAGCTGTACAAAATAAGTGTATCTGTTTTTAAGCGGAATTTAAACTTAGCTTTATAAAAAACAAAAGGGTTTTGCAACCTGAATCCGGGATAAGAAGCCGGTCGAGAGCCTCACCCGAAGGCTTGAGTCTTAAAGCCAAATCTCCTTGTTTATCAGACGCTTACCACTACCCTGTCAGAGACTTGTGTCTGTCAGCTTGAACACTTGCCTCTGTCACGACAAAGGATTGCAGTTGTCAAAGCAGGGGGAGGGAGGCCGGCGTAAAAAGGCGCTCTTATCTTCTGACCAATCGCTGCAAACCGGTGCATTCAGGAAATATCCTCCCGACAGGATGCAGCCCCTCGTCTTTAGCGAAAGCAACCGCCTGCCCCCGGACTCAGGTTTTTGTAAATTTTGAGATACATACTAAAAAAAGATGCCGCTAAATTTCGTTGATAGACATAAAAAACTTACTTTTGCGGGTCGAAACAGCTCTTTTCAGAATAATAACAAAAAAAATACATAGAAATGGCAGAACAGAAAAAAACGAATGACGCCTTAAACGTGGAAGACGCACTGACACAATCGGAGGCTTTTTTCATTAAGAACAAGAAAGCAATCATCGGTGCTGTAGCAGCAGTTATCATCGTTGTTGCGGGTGTGGTGATGTATAAAAATCTTTATGCGGCTCCCCGTGAAGAAAAAGCACAGGCTGCCCTATTCAAAGGACAGGAATATTTTGAAGCGGATGCTTATACACAAGCATTGAACGGCGACAGCATCGGTTATGCCGGTTTCATAAAAATAGCCGACCAATACAGCGGCACAAAAGCCGCCAACCTTGCAAAAGCCTATATGGGTATCTGCTATGCACAACTCGGCCAATACGATGAAGCGGTGAAAGCATTGGACAGCTTCGACGGAAACGACCTGATGGTAGCTCCGGCCATGATAGGAGCTATGGGCAATTGTTATGCACAACTCGGCCAAATGGACAAAGCCGCCTCCATGCTGTTGAAGGCAGCCGACAAAGCCGACAACAACTCACTTAGCCCTATCTATCTGCTGCAAGCGGGGGAAATTCTGGTAAAACAAGGCAAGTATGACGACGCCATCAAGGCCTACACCACTATTAAAGAGAAATACTTCCGCTCATACCAAGCCATGGATATCGACAGATATATCGAGCAAGCCAAATTGATGAAGAAATAATACACTTTTCAGTAAACTGATATTTCAGGCACGGATCACACGGAAAGCACGGAATAGTACAATTGCCGTGGAGTTCGTGTAGTCCGTGCCTCTTTTTTCTCATTCAAAGCACATTCATTCTCCTCCATTCTCTAATCATTAATTTTTTAAACAACTATGGCAACAGCTTTCCACAACCTTTCAGACTACGACTTCAACTCCGTGCCTAATGCGGAAAACATGAAATTCGGCATCGTTGTATCCGAATGGAACCATAACATTACAGGCGCCCTTTTAAAAGGAGCAATAGATACTTTGAAGAAACATGGCGTAAAAGATGAAAATATATTGGTAAAGATGGTTCCCGGCAGCTTCGAGCTGATATACGGCGCCAATCAATTTATCGAATATAGCGAAGTAGACGCCGTAATTGCACTTGGCTGTGTGGTCAGAGGAGATACTCCACACTTCGACTATGTCTGCATGGGTGCTACCCAAGGTATTGCCCAATTGAACGCAACCTGTGACATACCGGTGATTTACGGATTAATCACGACCAATACCATGGAGCAGGCCGAAGCTCGATGCGGTGGAAAATTAGGTAACAAGGGCGATGAATGCGCAATTACTGCAATAAAAATGATAGATTTTGCTTGGAGTTTCCAAAAATAGTAGTATCTTTGCACCGCAATTGAGAAACAAACCTACTCAATGAGAGAATTGAGATAGAATCTTAAAAGCAAAAGGGCAAATACCAGAGTGGCCAAATGGGGCAGACTGTAAATCTGCTGGCTTACGCCTTCGGTGGTTCGAATCCATCTTTGCCCACAAAAAAAATAATGCGGAAGTAGCTCAGTTGATAGAGCATTAGCCTTCCAAGCTGAGGGTCGCGGGTTTGAGTCCCGTCTTCCGCTCTCTCTGAAAATCAGGTAGTTATCGAAAGATTTCTATCTGATTTTTGTTTTTAATAATACGATGGAAGAGGTTGGTTGAAGTGGATAAGTTAAACCGGGAATTCAACCAAACAGAACTCTTTCTAACCACTCTATAAACTTAAAGAGCATCTGAAAAGTTAAATAGCCAAGAATAAGGAGAAAGCGCAAATTGTTTAGTCGGAAATTATTTCGTTTTCCGACATAAATGAATATTTTTGCAATAATTTTAAAGAATGGATGAGTATAAATAGACAGAAAGTTAGTTAGCCACCATAAGAGTATGAAAAAGATAGCAAGCATCCCCTTCCAACAGAACACCATGCGTGAGCTGAAGGATTATTTGATGATAACTTTGGGCATGATTATGTACGATATAGGATGGACGGCGTTCTTGCTTCCCAACGACATCACTACCGGCGGCGTACCCGGCATTGCATCCATCATCTATTTTGCAACCGGATTGCCCGTGCAATACAGTTACTTCAGCATCAATTTTATCTTGCTTTTGCTTTCCATATACATCATGGGATGGAAATTCAGCATCAAGACCATATTTGCCGTCTTCACGCTGACTTTCTTCCTTACAATCATCCAAAAGTTAGTGGCAGGCACAAATCTTCTCCACGACCAACCTTTCATGGCATGTGTCATCGGGGCATCTTTCTGTGGAGGAGGGGTCGGCATTGCTTTTTCCTACAATGGCAGTACAGGCGGTACGGATATCATCGCCGCCATCATCAACAAATACCGGGACATAACCTTGGGAAAGGTGATATTGATATGCGACCTCATCATTATCTCTTCCAGCTACTTTGTGTTACGCGACTGGGAGAAGGTGGTATATGGCTATGTCACCTTGTATATATGCAGTTTCGTAGTGGATCAGGTGGTGAACAGTGCCCGCCAATCCGTACAGTTCTTTATCATCAGCGATAAATATGAAGAGATAGCCAGACACATCAGCATACATCCGCACCGGGGAGCGACAGTCATCAATGCTTCGGGATTCTATACCGGACGTGAAGTAAAAATGCTCTTCATCCTTGCCAAGAAACGGGAGTCCGTCATTATTTTCCGACTGATAAAAGACATAGACCCCAATGCTTTCGTCTCGCAAAGTGCGGTCATAGGAGTCTATGGAAAAGGATTCGACACTATCAAGGTAAAATGAAACGCTCTTTCTTCCAACGATACACGATGGAGGAGCGAACAAACGGATTCAGTTTCTCTGCCGCCTCCTTATTCATGTAGTCCTTTGTGGCGAACGTAAACGTAAGTGTAACATCTTCGGCAGAAAGATCAGCTTTCAACAACAGCATATCGGCTTGACGCCGGGCTGCCTGATAGCTATAAATATCCACTGTGTCCGGAGCCTCGGAAACAAAATCCTCCATGCCGGGCAGTTGCGGCAGAAAAGACAAAGCCGGCAATTCTCGCCATTCGGTAGAATAAAACCTGATATGACTGTCGCAAGCCGGAGCACAGACGGTGGAAACCGCACAAATAATCTTCGTACCGTCGTCCATAGGCAGAAGTTTCATCTCCCAAGAGCTTTGCGAGGTCATCTTCACTTTGATATAATCGGAAGAAAGTGCCGTCATCTCCGATTTACTACCGAAACGATTGGTGACTTCGGCCTTCATCTTGCTTTCCAGAAAATCTATAAAGTCTGCGCGGTTCACAGCAGAAAGCAACGGACACAAGGAGTCGGGCATGTTCTTAAAAAAGACTTTGGCTTCTTGAGCTTGCAAGGAAACAAATCCAAGGAAAAACAGACATATAAAAACACTTAACCTCTTTTTCATCATTCAAATATCTTATTATTTCATTGTACCAGGCGGTCACAACCGGTTTTTCCTCCGACACTCTTTTCAGGTTGCGTGTGGGCTCAAAGCAGGGAACCTATCTCTTCAAGGAAACGGGCATCTGTTTCATCAAAGCTATCCGTACGCTCACTGTCAATATCAAGTACACCCCATACGGTGTCTCCTCTCTTGAGAGGAACAACTATTTCGGAACGGGATAAAGAACAGCAAGCAATGTGTCCGGGAAAGGCGTCGACATCGGGCACCACCAACGTTTCCTTCCTCTCCCAAGCCGTGCCACACACTCCGCGTCCTTTCCTGATGCGCGTGCAGGCTATCGGTCCTTGAAAAGGTCCTAACACCAATTCATCGCCCTCCGCCAAGTAAAAACCTACCCAGAAAAAACAAAAAGTCTCTTTTAAAGCGGCCGATACATTGGCCAAATTGGCTATAAGGTCGTCTTCGCCCGACACCAAGCTCTTTATCTGCGGAAGCAAAGCGCGATACTTTTCCTCCTTACTTCCATTATCTATATACAAGTCTTCTGCCATCTGTGTTTACTTATTTACTCCCCAAATATAGGAAGAACATTCCAATCAACACTAAGATGAGGTCGACAGCCTTACTTTTTAAATTCTTTTCACGGAAGAAAAGCGCACCGAAAAGGAAAGAAACCACCACGCTACCGCGACGAACCATGGAAACGATGGAAATCATGGAATCTTCGTAGCTCAGGGCATAAAAATAAACAAAATCTGCCGCACAAAGAAAGATGGAAATGCAGATAATCGTCCACTCCCAACGAAACGGGGTACTTTCCTTTCGCCGGGGATACCACAGCAACAGGATGACGGGACACATGATAAATACCTGATAGACATTGTACCAAGACTGAACCAACATCGGATTGAGGTGCTTCATCAGATATTTGTCATATAATCCGCTGACAGCACCCGTCACAGCAGCAAGCACAATAAAAAGAATCCACTTATTGTGCCTGAAGTCGATGCCTTCTTTCTTGCCCGAACGGCTCAGCATGAAGAAGGAAAGCACTGCAAGCATCACCCCGATCCATTGATAAAGGTTCAGCCGCTCGCCAAACACCAGCATGGCGCCGACAAGCACCATCACCGGACGGGTGGCGTTTATGGGTCCCACGATGGTCAACGGCAAATGTTTCATCCCGAAATAGCCGAATATCCAAGAAGAAAGCACAATGAACGATTTTATCACGATGAGCTTGTGCACTTCCCATCCCGCCACGGGGACATTGAACATCGTACCTTCAAGCACGGCAGGAGCAAAGGCCGAAATCAGGATAAAGGGAAGAAAGACAAGACTTGAGAATATCGTATTCAGGAACAGTACCGGCAACACGGCATTGTCGCGAAGCGACTGCTTTTTGAAAGCATCATAAAATCCCAGCAAAGCCGCCGAGAGAAAGGCAAGCAATAACCACATCGGTTTATTTACAATTTAATGATTTACAATACACTAACCACGAGTCCCTATCCGTTAATCACTAACAAAAATTTCTTCCGGATAGGCAACATCCACCAGAAACAGCGCATTCCCGGGAACGGAAGTCCCTGCCCGGCAGCGATCGCGTTGCTCGATGACCTGCCTGAAACCTTCGACGGAGAGTTTGCCCCGTCCCACTTCAAGTAGCGTCCCTACAATGGCACGCACCATGTTGCGCAGGAAACGGTCGGCCCTGACGGTGAAAACCCACGTTGCTTCATCCTGCTGCGTCCACCCGGCCTGCATGATGCGGCAGTTGTTGGTTTTTACATCAGTATGCAACTTGCTGAAACTGGTAAAGTCGGTATAGTCAAACAAGATTTGCGCCGCTTCATTCATCCGTTCAAAATCGGGTGTCTGAAACAGGCGGCAGCGATATTGGCGGTTGAAGGGAATCTTGACCGTAGTGACATAATATCGATATGTGCGCGCCGTCGCGTCAAAACGGGCATGTGCATCCGGTTTCACGGCACGCAGCCGATAGACGGAAATGTCAGGAGGAAGAAGCCGATTCAGCTTGTCGGCCATAAGAACGGTGTCCAAAGGAGCATCGCTGTCGAAGTGGGCCACCATCAGCGAAGCATGCACTCCGGCATCCGTACGCCCCGCGCCTACCACGTCGACTTCCCGGCGCAACAAGGTGGAAAGCGCCTTCATCAGACACGCTTGCACGCTTGTCCCGTTGGGTTGGATTTGCCAACCGTGATAGGCTGTGCCGTCATAAGCTAAGTATATAAAATATCGTTGCACGTTTCCCTCTGCTTTCTATGAATCCGCTGCAAAGGTACAAAAAGAGACGAAAAAAAGACGCAATCCATTCCCGGAGTTTCAATGGTTTGCTATATCTTTGCCCGGAATTTCCATCACAAGTCACACAAACCCATATCATAAATAAGAATGAAAATACAGCATAAAAAACGTTTTATACCTATTTTGCTACTTGCCGGACTGGCTGCCACATGCACGCTTGCCGGCTGCAAAAAGAAAGACATGTCGCTCAAGCCGAACCAGCCACGCAACATTCGGGGAGTCATCAGCTACAAACGTTCTTTCGGCGATTTGAACGAGAAGCACCTCAATGTGGCTCAAGCACTCGGCATATCGCCGATTTCTTCGCGCGAAGAAGCGGAAAGGATAAAAGGGAAACTGCAACTCATCACCACGAATGAGCTGTATGCTGTGGATTCACTGACGCACTCCCTTCCTTATCTCATTCCGGAAGCGGCAAGCCTGCTGGACACTATCGGCAGCAACTTTCTCGACTCTCTGGTCTCCAAAGGGTTAAACCCGAATAAGGTAGTGGTAACATCCGTACTTCGCACGAAAGAGGACGTCAAACGCTTGCGCCGCCGCAACGGTAATGCCTCCGAAAACTCCGCCCATTTCTACGGCACCACGTTCGATGTCAGTTGGAAGCGTTTCCAAAAAGTGGAGGATGAAGACGGACGTCCCTTGCAGGATGTCAGTCCGGATACTTTGAAGCTGGTACTGTCCGAGGTGTTGAGAGACTTAAAACAGGCGGAGAAGTGTTATGTCAAATATGAGTTGAAGCAAGGGTGTTTTCACATCACCGCCAGACAGTGAGCATAAGGAAACAATCCGTTTATTTTACAAAAAGAGTTTTTTAGCACAAGGGGAGAAGAAGCGTTACTAAAAAGCTCTCCATTTTTACTAAAAATTGAGCCGATTTTTAGTAAAAATCCATCGGGAAATTAGTAAAAATCGGAGCCGTTTTTAGCAAGAACATAGCAGGCTGATTATCAACGGTTTAAAAGAAGCGTTTTATTGAAAGGAATTCAGCAAGCTACAAGTTATAAATATTTACAGGTTATTCCACACTTCCGGTAGACATGCAGTCACATCGCCAATCAGTCTATATCAACGAGAGAGACAAAACTTGTATCGTCTGCATCCGGTGCTGCCATGTCTTCGGGCACGGAACCGGTATAATGGATTGATTATCCAACAGTACATGTAATATCAGCAATCCGAATCCCGCTTCGCTTTCCAACAGATTATAGTCTGTCTCCAACTTCTCTATTTCTTTGTTAAGCTCCATATCCTGCAGTTGACTCAACTACAAAAGTTTTGTCCTTCTCAAATAAGACAGTCCTCTTTTGAACCAGAGTTCAATATAATTTTAGCACATTTTAAGTTGCCGTCATTTATGTAACTCACATCAACAAAATTACCGGTAGCCAAGTACGCCGATATAGCATATATTAGAAACTAACAGGCTAAAACTCCCCGAGTATCTTTGCCTCTCATAATATGTTGAGAAATCATCTACCATATATGGATAACTCAATAGATACCACAACCAGAGTCCTTTTAAACTCCAAATGCTTTTTGCTTTTTAAGACTCTAAATAACAGGTTAACAATATAAATTAGTAGATTTGTTTCTTATAAGAAACAGCATCTTAGCAGAAACCCAAAGAAATACAGGTGTGATAAGGAAGACTATCTTAATGTGTAATATTTTAGCTGAGCGCCCTATGAAAAATATCAATAAAAATATCTTCGTGCCATTGTGTATTTTGCTGTCTTGTTCATTTTATGGAATGGCACAAAACATCAAATCTTTTGATTTTAAAGGAAATCTTTTCTATAATACAATTACTTCTATTGAACAAGACACATTAGGGTTTATGTGGTTAGGATTGGATAACGGTGTCTTTCTTTTTGATGGTTATTCTCTTCAGCCATTAACCCATTCAATGATAAGCGATCATTATGTTAATTTCTTAAGCCACAGAAAGACGACATTGTATATAGGAACTAATGAAGGACTTTATGCCTACGACTATATAAATAACCAATGTGAACTTTGTTCGCCGTTATTGGAGTCCCAGAATATCATAGCTTATCAGTATAACGGCGATTATCAAATCGTTGCTACAGACAGAGAAATTTTCCTCTTTAATTATAACTGGAAATTCATCCGCAAAATAACCATATATAAAGAATCACTGAATAATCATATTACTTCTATGGTGATTTATGGAAATCAAAAAATCTTATTAGGCACAGAATCCGGACTGGTAATCATTCATATTGGTAATGACGGCAAAACGAAAATCGACACTTTATATAGTGGAGATAAAATTGTTCAATTATTTATTGATAGCCGTAAGAAACTATGGATATGCCGTGGTGAAGAAATATTATATAGCAACATAGATGCTTTGGATTCTGTGGGAGTATCAGGATTTAATCATATCGCCTATAATCACGAAGTTATCTCCTTCTTTGAATACGCGAACCAAGTGTGGGTAGGAACCAGAGGATATGGTATTTCCATATACGAATATGACCATAGCGGAAAGGTAACCTTAAAAAATAAATTATTAATAGATAAATCAGGAGATAACGAGCTGAAAAACACTATCAATAAAATCTATAAAGACAAGAAATCCAGAATCTGGATATGTACATTAGAGGGGGTATACTTATACAATGATGAATCCTCTAATTTTCATGTCATCAAGTATAGCAAAGACAGAAAGGATGTTCCCTCCAGCAATATTATTTCTTCCATATACTGTGATGCCAATTACTTATGGTTAGCCACATCCAATGGAATTAATAAAATTAAATGGAACAATAAGAATGACTACACTATTACGCAATATGTTGACCGAAGAAATACAAATGATATAATTGCAGGTAATAAAATCCAGTGCATCACCAAAATAAAAGAGCAAAAATTTCTGATTAGCACGAAAAACGCCATCAAATTTTTTGATTCGGAAAGATGCCTTTTTTACGACGACCAATCACTGAATGCTGCTTTAGAACAATATGGAATGCGATATGTACGTTCCATATTCAAGGACTATTACAATAATATCTGGCTTGCATTCTCCGAAGGCGGAGTTGGCTGCATTAATGCTTCAACCGGCAAATTCACCAGATTAGGCTATCCTGAGAAGGTGAAAGGCAAGCACAGAGCCATTTGCAGGGATAGTAATGGAGACATTTGGCTTTCATCCGACAATGACGGATTATATCGTCTGCAAGTAGATGATGATTTGAAAGTTGTAAGTACAAAGTTATATCATAGAAATATGTTTGGTGGTTCATGGATAACGGCTATATACATAGACCATCAAAAAAGAATATGGGCCGGAACAGCAAACGGATTATATAGATACAACATTGAGCAAGATAAGTTTACAAGATTAGAATTCCCATATTCAAGAAAAAGTTCCTATATTGGATCCATTATACAGGATAACATGGAAAACATATGGGCGGTTAGTTTACATGGTATTTATAAGATCAATATAGAAGATTTGATTGTTTATTATGAATTGAATGTAAATCAAAATATCATAAAGACTTGGTATATTTTAGGAACATGCGTCAACCGCAATGGAGTAATATTTATAGGAGGAGTAAATGGACTCAACTTTTTTAATCCTACTCAATTGACACCAGACACCTATCCGCATAATGTCTATATATCCAGTATAAAGATTCTGAATAAAGATAACTTTTCCGATGAAAAGCAAAACCCCTTACACGAGATTAATAATTCCGGTAAGTTGGCATTATCGTATAAAGACACTCAATTTTCCATGTCTTTCAGTTCTCTCTATTATAAAGATCCGACAAAGATAGAGTATGCCTATATGTTAGAGGGCTTCGATAAAGATTGGATTATTACAGATGCATCAAGAAATAGTGCTTCTTATTCTAATTTAACTCCCGGCACATACATTTTTAAAGTAAAATCAACTAATGCTTCAGGAATTTGGATGGACAATATACGGACTGTTGAAATCGTTGTGGGAAAGGCTCCATGGAGAACCTGGTGGGCCTACTCCATATATGTTACCGTAGTTGTAGGCATCTTACTATTAGTTGTCCGAAACTTTAATTTAGGTTCAAGATTGAAGCATAAGGATGCTTTATCTAAGTGGAAATTGGATTATTACACCCGTTTGTCATATGGCTTTAAAGTACCATTAACCCTGATTTATGCACCTTTACAATATTTACTGAAAAACTATGACCAGTTGACAATTTCAGATATTAAGCACATGCTACATATAATGTCAGGCAATGTATTCAAATTATCGGAACAAGTATCGAAGTTGATGGAGTTCAAAAAAGTATCTTTGGGAGAATATGACGTACAGCTATCAGAAGTGGATGCTATTCCTGTTATCCAAGGAATTTATGATTTATTTATAGATGAATTTGCCACTAAACATATAACTCACTCAATAGAAGGGAACGTGACTTCTATTACAACTATCATAGACATAACCAAGATAGAAGTAGCTCTCTATAATATCATGGAAGATGCTATCTCTTATATAACAGATGACGGTAGAATTGAAGTGAAATATATGCTTGACTCACATGATTACAAACTGAACGTAAGTATCATTGCATCGCGAAATGGAGAAGGCGAATCTAATATAAAAGAGTTAAACACTCGTTTTCTAATTGCATATGATTATCTGAAAGTGCATCATAGTGAATTATCCATACGCAATATTGAAGGCAGCCAGATGAGAGAATATACTTTCGGCTTACTATTAGGAGGCTCACATTATAGTGCAAGAGAAATGAAAACATTGGATAGAGCGCAATCTGTATCGCTGCTATTACCTGTAACTATTCAAAAAGACAGGACTGTAGATGAATTGAGTCTTGATTCGGATAAAAATCTGCCAATGATTTACCTGTACGAGGGAGACAAAGATATAGACCTTTTCATAAAGTCTGTTTTCCAAGATAAATTTAACGTATCGCTAAAGACAGCTTCCACCGACATAAAGCACATGCTCGACAGAGTCCCCTCTTTAGTTATTTTTGATGTTGTGAAAGAGGACGACTATAAATTTGAGTTATGCCGCAAAATGAAAGAATACCAGATACTATCAGCAATACCCGTCATTTTCATTTCATCGATCCTTTCTGAAATAACAGAACAGAAAGCATATGAAGCGGGGGCTGATATGTTTATTGTAAAACCCTTCAATGTAGCCAGTCTGGATGTAAGAATAAAACAGTTACTTGATGTACGTACGGCAATCAAAGAGAACATTCGAAAAGAGTTGATTATAGACCCTAAAGAAGTACTTATTACATCAGATGATGACAAATTCGTTGCCAATATCATCAACGTTATAGAAGACAACATGGCAGATGTTGAGTTTAACATTGATAAATTGGCCGGTTTGCTAAATATAAGTCGTTCTACCTTATATAGAAGAGCTATAGAAATTACAAATTTGTCGCCAAGTGATTTGATCAGGAAAAGACGCATGCGACGAGCGGCAGAGTTGTTGAAACAGACTTCTTATCCCGTCTCAGAAATATGTTACATGGTTGGATATTCAGATCAACGCTATTTCGGACAGAGCTTTAAGAAAGAGTTTGGTTTAACTCCGAAACAATATTCTCTGCAAAAAAAGATATAGGAATAGAATTGCTTTTGGGCAAAGTTTACAGATACACTAATTGCCTCAGCAAGGTAAGCATATGGATATTCATTATGAAACATCTAGGGATTAATGTTTTCTAAAAAAATCATTTATTATATACCAGGCTTTTTTACGATATCCTTGATCTGAGATTAACCCTTTCCGGTTCCAACCATTTTGATTGAGTGGATGAAAACGATAAGGAGAACGAAAATCAAATAAAATCCAAGGGGCTATACCTGCCAAGTTAGGAATAGAAACAAACATTTCTAAATTATCCTTATAAAGCTGTTCCTGATATTCTTCACTCCATGAACTCGCTACCGTAGCATCTCCATGCCGGCCATATAATGCCTCTCCACCAAATTCGGAAATAAAAAGCGGTTTATCGGGACAGATATTCCAGCTAATTTCAGACGGTTTTAGTGGCCAAGGATGATACCATCCCATGTATTTATTGATAGATATAACATCCAAATATTCCGTAAGTGTATCCTCCAACTCAAATGTGCTGGTATCATTATTCCACTTCACCTTATCAAAAGCAGCAGTAAGAAGCCTGGTGGTATCCATCTTTTGACAATTATTTATAATTTCTCTCAGAAAACTGTCGCGCGGTTTGGATGGGCTTGTTTCATTAGCAATCCCCCAAAAAGTTAAAGCACATCTGTTCCTATCTCTCATTACCATTTCAGAATGCATGGCCAATGCCTTCCGCAAAGTTGCTTTACTATTGAAATCTATATTTTGCCAAAGTGGTATTTCTTCCCAAAGCATGAAACCCATTTTTTCGGCCAGTCTTACGATATACTCATTTTGAGGATAATGTGCCAGCCGTATCAGATTAGCTCCCAATGTCTTCGCTTCGGACAGCAGAGCTACCGCATCTTGTTGAGAGAAAGCCCTGCCTTGCCTTTGGGCTATTTCTTCATGAAAGTTGATACCTTTCATAAAGACAGGATTACCGTTCAGGTAAATATGTTTCCCTTTGACATAAAGATTCCTAAATCCAATCTCCTCCTCAATAGTATCGTTACGGGTAGCCAACTGGACCAAATACAAATGAGGTGTTTGCGGTGACCAGCGCTGCAACCGTTTAACTTTCATGGAGGTTTGAGCCATACCTGTACTATCTGTACTCAACTGCCAGAATACATTCAAAGCGGGAATAGCAATTCGGATATTTTCATTTACACGCTTTTCAGAAAGCTGTACTTTGACATGAATCAAATCCGGTTTATATTTGTCTAATTGTATAAAATAATGGTCAATATAAACTTGAGGAGTTTTCACAATCATAACATCTCGAGTAATGCCACCATAGTTCCACCAGTCATAGAGCAAAGCCGGTATTGCATCTTTATTTCTACTGTTATCAACCTCCAATACAAGAAAATTATTCCCAGAAACAATATGGTCTGTTATATTTATCTGAAAAGGAGTGAATCCTCCTTCATGTGCACCTATTTTTGTGCCATTCAGATATACAGTACTTCGGTAATTTACTGCTCCGAAATATAGAAATATATTTTCGTCAGAACTCCTTTGTACGCTGAAATACTTTGCATACCACACAGTTCCTTCATAGTATTTTAATTCCGGACATTGAGAATTCCAGTCACCCGGCACATTAAGGCGCAGTCCTCCCTCAAAAGCATATTCTTTGAAATCGAATTTGCCTTTTAGAGGCTTATCTTTATAGATAGAATCTTTATGCCCATGCAGATAAGGGTCTATGATTACATCCCATTTCCCGTTCAATAGGGAATATTTCCGGCCATATACGTTTGTCATAGCAAATTGGGCACGTACAATCTGTGCCTGATTACAGCAAAACCATAATAGCAAAAATAAACAAGCCAATCTCTTTTTCATGGTAGTTGTTAAGTGTTGTTTATGAATAATTAGATTGCCCCAACCGTTCTACCCATATTCTTATACAATTGACCGAAATACTTATTGCAACAGTTTCTTATATCTGAGCAATGCTTCTACATAATAATAATCAGCATATGTAAGTGGGACATCAACTTCACTGTTTCGAGGTCTATTTCCCACTGAATGTTTAAGAATAAATCCACCATTCGTCCGAGGAGCCGCCAGATACTCATCTGACGAGAGCGTTCTTAGCTGTTGACCAGCTACAGATTGAAACTCCTTAGAAAGTTTATCGTCATTGACACATTGACTCAACTCTAACAGAGCAGATGCTATGATAGCTCCGGCAGAAGCATCCCTCGGTTCGTCCGGAATATTGGGCGCATCAAAATCCCAATAAGGAATCTTATCTTCCGGAAGATTTGGGTGATGCAGGATAAACTTTGCAATGTTAGTGGCTTGCAGGAGATATTTTCCGTTCCGGGTTTCTCTATACATCATCGTATAGCCATATAATCCCCATGCTTGTCCACGTGCCCATGCTGAAGCACTTGAATATCCCTGATGGGTATCCATTTTGAGTGCTTTATTGGCTATGGTATCATAATCTACTACATGACATGAACTATAATCCGGACGAAAATGATTTATCATAGTTACTGTAGCATGGCTATTTGCAATTTTATCAAACAATGAGTCCTGTGATAGTTTATACGCATTTTCCAATAGTTCCAAATTCATTAAATTGTCAATAATTACAGGATACATCCATTTAGGCTTATTATCCCACGAACGAATAACTCCTAAATTTTCGTTATAGCGTGTAGCCAATGACCGAGCACTTTGTAACAAGACTTTCTTATAATTTTCATCCCCGGTTATTCTGTAACCGTTTCCAAAACTACAGTTCATCATAAAACCTAAATCATGCGTATCTAAAGCATATTGTTCCTTTTCAATACGCATCGTATAGTTTTCTGCATACTTCTTCAGCGTTTCATTCCCGGTAGCTTCATAAAGCATCCATAAAGTTCCAGGAAAGAAACCGCTACACCACCAATGCGTATCTGATGTCACAAGAGTTCCATCTTTCTCTGTGGTCTTTGGAAGCCTTTCGGGCTGTTCCATTAGACTTGCAGCCATGAATTCAGACTGTTCAATACTACGTTTTAATCCTTTTTCTATTATAGTACTCATCACATCATTATTATTACTACATGATGGCAAGAGGAGTACCATTACTAATTTTACCAAAAGCAATGTCTTTTTCATACTGTTTTATTTTTAGTTATTTTTCCAATCAGTTAACGGCATTATTTCTTTGCGGGAATCAAAATTTCCCTCCGGTATGAGTTTAACCTGTAATACTTCTGTCGCATTGGGATGTAGTTCAGTTTCAAACCCAACGAATGTTACCCCCGGGTTTTCTGCATCCCAACTATTAGGTGATGTTGCATTCCAAATCTTCATTCTGATCTTTACCGGAGATTCCACTTCCAATAACAATTTTTCCCCATTCTGGGAAAGTTGTATCGTATGTTCGCCTATAATATCAGGTTGGGCTTCTGTCACCATATTCCAACGAATGACTGTGGGCCGTCCCAGTGTCTTTATTTCATCCCTAACAACTGCGTAGTGCGAATCAACGATGGCTACTCCTCTTTTTACTTCCTTTGCTTGACCTTCATATATCTGCGTAAGATCTGCAATAGCATACATGAAATTTTCATTGTCCTGAAAGTCTGTAATCGCTGCATAACCATTCACATTTTGATATTTGTTGTCAAAAGAGAGTGTATTATGAGCCAGATTATTGTATCTAAAGATCTTCCACCTATCAGATTCCTGACTCTTATTCCATAAATCAAGGCCTTTTGATTCTAATGAGTTGTAATCCTGAGGGCCTAAATCCATGCCCCAACGAGTGTTCTTACTAATAAAGATAAAAGAACCGGCATCCAAATGTGTGTGTCCAGATTGTGCTGTCCCTCCTTTGAACGCAATGGATAATCCATGTTGATAATCCCACGTAGTCCGCATAAGGGCAACAGGAGTAGTTGTTTTGCTTGATACCCATATTCTTTGAGTGGGTCTAGGCAGAATATCCATAGGAGTAGAAGCACCCCATATCAGACCCAATATGGCATATCGATAAGACATAAGCCTCTTTCTGGAAGACAGACTAAACTGATATTTCTCACTCCAAAGAATATCTTTATCAGAAGTCCTATTAGCAAACCAGAACATAGCAGGACTTACGCGACCAGATGATGAACAATCTCCATAGTTGAAGGATTTACCATCAGAAAGCAACATGTTCTGGATAAATTTACCGGTATTTAAGAAACCCGGTTCTTGAGAAAGATTATAATCAGTTCCCATAACCTTTTCCAAGGCATCAATTAAAAGGAGGTTGTAAGTCGTCCCATACCCCCAGTAGGAATAGCCCTCGGCATACGCACCATCAGGAGCATAGACGGACATAGGTAGTTTAACAGATTGAACAGCCCGGTTGATTAACTTATCAGCGAAGGTTGGAATTTTATCATAAATAGCCAAAGCTCCAAGTGTTATTCCACCATTACATACCTGATTCCAATTATTGTTCCGATAGAGCCAGCTATTATAGCGGCTATCCAACGACGGATTCAACCCTTTCATTTCTATAGCTTTCTCTATTTTAATTTTAGTCCGATCACTGATAAAATTGTAAAGCCAGTCATATCCGATAGCCATAGCCGCAGTCATTTCGGCTACATCCAGAAAGTGAGACGGATTCCAATCAACAAAGCCTGCGGCATTATCTAATTCACTTTCCGCCTGTCGGGCATATTTCGCTTCACCGCTCATTCTGTAAGCATATCCTAAAATCAATGTTCTACGCAGAATTTCACGAGACACTTCAAGCAATCTTCTGCCCTGAACAGTTCTTTGACAATTGGGCTTACCCAGAAGATTATCAGCCTCTTCCATCATGAAAGCATGATATTCTTTCCACATTCCATCTGTTTGCACGGCAGAACGAATGACAGCCTCATCTTCTGTTGTCATTATTAAATAGGGATGTTCCCTTGCTTTAACTTTCTTGCTATCCCCTTCTTGAGCCGATATACAAGCAGAGTAGAACATTGCTAAAAATATAAATAGCATATTCTTCATTTTCTTCTCACTTTAAAATAATGCTCCAATAGGTCCTTGAGTCGTGGAAGCTGTTGCCGATTTAGAAGAGGCCGAATAATGAAATGTGAATGTTTTTCCTGATTCAATACCTTCTACTCCGTCTTCATCTACATAAAATGGAAGATCTGCCCATTTGACCATATTACTTCCCATATTCTCAAAGAATTTATCAATATATTCCATTGGCAAAGCTGGTGGATAATCAAAAACCAGCACTTCCGAGAAATTGTCCTTAAAAGTCAGTTTACCTTGCTCTATCAGCTGATAGCCATCATCGGATAAGGCAGTACGCTTCTGATTCCGTGGGTATTTTGCAAACAACCCTTCCATTTCTTCAGAGAAAAAGAGGTTGTTGTTACAAATACTCATATCTATATCTTTAGCACGTTCATCTTTCTTTGGTATTGAAATTTGCCAAAACACATTACTCTTGTTACTCGATTTCCACCCTACATTAGCAAAAATATTATTCTCAATTTCAACCTTGATGGCATAGTTTATTTGTATATGATGCCCGACATTATAGAAGGTAGTATGTTTAATTCCAAAATAGTTTGTGACTACATTATCAAATCGTACGATATGGGCAGTGTTATTATAAAGATAACAGTTATTGATTACAATGCTATCCTGCTCGTTTCCACGTGAATCAATTAATCTGCCGTTGGCCGGATCACTTGTGAGAGCTAAATTACGAACGGTAGAGTTATTCAGATAAATTTTATTATTGACATTGTCAGTACGAATGCAGAAATTTCTGCAATAATCAATAAAACAATTATCAAATTTCAATCTCACGTTTGATGCGTCAATACGAAACAGACGCTGCATGAGATTACCTGTTGCCGCATCCTTACCTATAATATAAATATTCTCAAAAGTGGCACTACCTGCCAAACGGATCATATCAGCATTTAGGGCTCCTTGTGCATCACAAATGGGCTGTATGACTGGCATTTTACCTGAACCTTTTTCCGCCTTAATCACAACATTATGTTTGAATACGTTCTTGCCTTCCATATAGTAAACTCCATCACGACGCAATATATATGTCGCATCTCCATTTTCATTAATAGCTTTTGTCAAAGCGTTGACCGACGTAATACCGTCGTCTGGTTCTACAATAATCATACTCCCCGGATTATCTGGAGAGATATCCAAATCATTGATATCGAATATATCTTCATTCTCGCAGCCAATACACAAGAGTGGTAATGTAAGAAGCAATCTTATAGTTATAGAATATAGTTTCATGACTTTAGTATTTTAGTGGAACATTTTTTATTTAAAGATATCATATTTGAATCCGATATACGCTGCCGAACCATAGTATTCAACTCTGGACGGATAGTTCGTTATATCACGACGTTTACGATCGGAAGATTGCGTAAAATTAGACAAAGTTGCATACAGAGAGAATTGTCTGGTCAAACTATATTTCAACTGCATATCCCATTTTACGAATGGACGTGTAGATTCCACATCAGCTGCATCTTGGCGATGCTGTTCTGCAATCAACACTCCGTCTTGATAGTTGCAAGATATTCTGCCTGAAAATTTCTTGTAATCATATCCCAAGGAAATGTTGAATAGTAGGGAAGGCTGCTTTAACAATCGGTCTGTATATATAATGTCAGAGTTGGTTGGAAGGAATGGCTTCTCAGTACCTCCGGGAGTAAAATCCGGATTTTTAATTCTTGACTTCAATGTTTCAAAATAATTCATTTTAGAATCCATAAGAGTAAGATTAGCCCCCAATACGACACCTCTCATAAAATTCTTCATTTTACGGAATTGCAGTTGCAAATCAAATTCCAGTCCCTTCAAGGTTGCATTATATGAACTATTTAAAGGATAGGTAATGCTACCACCTGTCAAGCTCATTGGCAATTCAAAATTAGCAGGATCTGTTACTGTACCATTCAACATATAGGCAGAGCGAGTATAAGTAAAGTTTTTAATGTCTTTGTAAAACCCGCTGATAGTAAACAATCCATAATCCGGCTGATAGAACGTCAATATAACATCATAATTTCGAGATAAAGCAGGTTTCAATTTAGTACGACTCCAGACTACTTCATTCACGTTGGGTTTTATGATTGTTCTCGGAGCAAGCAGATTATAATCCGGTCTTGACAGAGTTTCGGTATATGCCAACCTAATATCCATCCAATTTGTTGGCTTCACACGCAAATGGATTTGTGGCAGCCAATATTTATATCTGTCGGAATCATTACTTTTTTCATATTCAAAATCATGTTCCTTATCTTCATTGTCAGGAACATTAGAACCACTGTATGCATTATAATTTAAGTAAGAAAAATCGTAGCGTACGCCTGGTATAAATGTAACATACTTTCCAAAGTTTATTTCACCCATAATATACCCCGCCCAAAGACTCTCATTTCCATCATAGTCCTTCAATATTTTTGTAGTAAGGATATTACCATATACACCTTGATTAATATTATAGAAGTTTCTCATGGCACGATGATCTAGCGTAAAATTAATGTATAAGTCTTTATACTTATTATTTAAAAAGTCATGAGGCTTATAACTGGAGTCTAAGAAATCCGTAATACCTATATAAGAGTTCTTGAAAGATGATGGGGTTAATCCGGGCATATTCTCAAACACCGGGCCAGCTCCTTCAGACAAATCCATACGCCTATACCTACGCTCTGTTTCAAGACTTCTCTCTTTTTGGCGGAACTTTCCACCAATTTTAATGTAGCCATTGACTTTCTCGCCAAAACTAAAAGGTTTCTTCAAATCCAACCATGCACTGTATTCTGTTTCTTTGGCAAATTCTGTATTAAAAACGGCTTCATACAGATAATATTGCGTAAGATCATCTTCTTTGACGAATTTAGAATTGGCTATCAAATAAGGAGGCTGATAAGACAATGCATCTATATCAGCTATAAAAGGGGCATTCAACCGAAATTGCATTTGGTGGTCGTATGGAGTCCTTGTGCGCGAACTACTACGCCCTACTCCGAGATTCAAGGTTGCTCCCAAAACATTGAAATCCCCTTGCAACATATTGGTAATATTAGCATTATGTGAATTACGGTCAGTTTGCTGAAATCTCAGCCGGGTTCCTTCTAAGTCATAACGTTTTTGACGTATATCACGATCTCTGTTCATTCTACTAAAGAGATTGGACATTTTGAGTTTAGAACCTTTTCCCAAGTCGAAATCCATATTCAGGTTTACGTTAAAACGTTGACGCTTTTCTAAATTCGATTCCAGGCTGACCCCTGTAATCCATGGTTTTGTGTAATCCAATCCAGGAGTAGGCGTATTGCCATTTACCTTATAAGCTGCATTAAATGTATCATTGCTCCGGTCTGTTTGATCAGCGCTTGCAGTAAATATGACACCAAATCTTTCGCTAAAAAATCGATTGCTTGCCATGACACCACCCTTATATCTCCCCATTCCATTTATTTGCGAATGGTAACCTGTTTCTCCAGTTATATTAAATTTAAAGTCCCTCGGAGCATCTTTCACTATTAGGTTTACTGTTCCTCCTAGCCCATCGGCATCCTTATCGGCTGTACTGGCTTTCAGCACTTCAGCCCCAGCAATCATGTCCGGTGAAATCATATTCAAGTCAGTACTCCGATCGGTACTACTCGTCGATGGTGCATTCATACCATTAATAGCTACCGAGTTATACTTAGGATCTAAACCGCGTATGATGATTTTTTGCCCCTCTCCTCCATCACGTTGAATCATTAAACCAGGAAGACGGCCAATAGCATCAGCAACATTTACATCCGGAAGTTCATGCAACTTTTCTTCAGATACAGCATTCATAATACCAGTTGCATTTAATTGACTTTTAATCGCCGCAGTCTGCCCCTTGGCTTGAGCACTGATAACTACTTCTTTCAACATATGGTTATCTGGGCGCATAACAAGATTCAGCGTCTTCACTTCATTAGATTTTAAATCTATATCAAATTCGCGCACTTGATATCCCATGAAAGAAAATAGGATTGTCTGTTTACCTTTAGGTATGAATAAGGTATATTGCCCATTGGCATCTGTTATTGTTCCTTTATTCGAGCCTTTTAACATGACGGTCGCACCTATTAAAAAGTGTTTAGTCTCACTATCTGTAACGACACCTGTAATTGTAGCATTCTGAGCCACTAAGTCAACTCCTACACATAGGAATAATAAAAAAATAAGCAATCTTGTCTTCATAAGCGTATAAAATTTAATGGTCATGGTACAAATTTAAAGATTCGTTAATTGAGAAATGTCGAGAATGAAAGCAATATATATCTATTGCCGTCCTTTTTGAGAGCAAAAGCACCTAAAAACAGGTCAAGAAATGTAGATTTTCTGGTCAAGGGTTATTTTAAAGCTTTCAAAACAACTTTCCCTATTATGTTTCACGCATTCTAAGATTTATCTAAGCCTTAGAATGCGTGAAACATAATAGGGAAAGAGGGCATTAATAATACCTTTCCGTTTTCTAATAAAAAATCCGATTAGTTTTAGCAGAAATACGACCCTTTGCTTATCTATAGAAATTACGTAAGCATCTTCAGTGGACGGTAAATCCCAAATCTTTACAAAGATTTCCATGCCTCCGGCAGACAAGCAACCACATCGCCCGTTGTCATCCCCATCACTCCACGTTTGCTGCGCGCCACATCTCCGGCCAGTCCGTGCACGTAAGCACCCAAGCGGGTGGCAGTTTCGGCCTCATATCCTTGCGCCAGCAAAGCCAGCAGTACTCCCGTCAGCACATCTCCACAACCTCCCGTAGCCATTCCCGGATTTCCCGTAATGTTGAAGCTGCATTTTCCCAAAGGGGTAATAACAGCAGAATAAGCACCTTTCAGAATGATATGCACCCCGGCAGTTTCGGCCAGTTCACGCGCCTTCATCAACCGTTCGTAGGAGTTCTGACATTTGCCCACCAGACGTTCCAACTCTTTGGGATGCGGCGTAAGGATGCTGCCCTTCGGCAATCGGGCTATGTAACTGCGGTTTCTGCCCAGAATATTCAACGCGTCGGCATCTACTACCATAGGAGTCTGACAAGATTCAATCAGCTCAAGCAGAGCCTTTTCAGTCTCCGCCGACTGCCCCAGTCCCGGCCCTACGCCCACAGCCTGATAATCGTCCGTATCAGTGGGAGAGGCAAAACATGTATCGCTCACGTCCAACTCGGTCATGGCTTCGGGTACAGCAGTCTGCACAATGAGCTGATTGCAAAACGGCACATGCAACGTCAGCAATCCTACACCCGAACGCAGACAAGCCTGTGCCGCCAGAACCGAAGCTCCTGCCATTCCCTGCGAACCGGCAATCAGCAAGGCATGCCCGAAGTTTCCTTTATGAGCAAAGCGGCTACGAGGCTTCAGCAATCCGGACATCGCTTCGCTTTCTGCCAGATAATAGTCCGTCTCCATCTTCTCCATGCCTTCTTTGTCAAGCCCTATGTCCAGCAGTTGCCACTCGCCTACAAAAGGTTCGTTCTCCGCAAAAAAGAAAGCCAGCTTAGGCAATTGCAAGCTCAAGGTCAAATCGGCACGGATGATATTAGATTGCACATTATAGCTGTTGTCCTCTCCCATCAGTCCCGATGGGATATCAATGGCCGCCACCGTGGCGGGTGAAGCGTTGATGTACTTCACCACTGCGGCAAAGCCGCCGCTAAGCGCTTTGTTCAGCCCGCTGCCAAACAGGCCGTCTATAACCACATGACCGGCTGTCAGCATAGGCGGAACAAATTCGCTGGTGATTTCATGAAAAACGACTCCCGGTACCTCTTTCAATCTATCCCGATTCGTCTTACAATCCGAAGAAAGCGAGCCTTTCGTATTGAACAGATAGACCTCCGGCCTAAATCCTTTTTCAGCCAAAAGCCGGGACACAGCCAGTGCATCGCCTCCGTTATTGCCCGGTCCGGCAAAGACAGTAAATGGTGTGTCGGCATCCCAACGCTCTGCAATGGCTTCGGCCAATGCTTGCGAAGCACGCTCCATCAAGTCGATGGAAGAAATCGGTTCATGCTCTATGGTATATGCATCCAACTGCTTGATGCTTGCGGTATGAAAAATCTTCATGATACATTATTATATATATTGATTGTAAAGCAAAGGTAGGGTGAATAGTTAGAAAAAGCAAAAGAAGGGATAATGAAAGATGAATAGTTACAACGGAAATCTTTGAAAAAGTGCAAAGAGTCAAAAAGGTGTTCACCTTATTTTCTTACCAAGGGAATCGTTACGAGCACAATTCTCAATATATTCTTTAGCTATCGCTTTCATTCGCAACGTTCTTGTTCCCACTTTCTTTTCCTGAAAATTCAATAAAGTCGTCGCTTCCCTACATGCCGCAACCGTATCCATGCAATTTACATACAACTGAAACAACTTATATCTCGGCATCATACGCGTAAGAATCATATAAGCTGCTTGCCTATAACATTGTTCTGCTTCAGCAACAGCACTCTTCCGTTCAAAGCAATCGCCCATATCGCAATACAGTCCACAAGAGGGTATCAACTCTGCCGTTGCCCGTAATATTTCTTCCACCTTGTCGTCCGGAAGATTCAGGGCAGCATATCGGGCATAAGCATTCATAAAAAGCGGATTAAAGCGAAACCGGCAATAATGCTTGTCCAAAAAATCCCGTGCCCTTTGATGAAGTTCACTCTCTTGTTCATAACGCAGATTTCGCATGGCAACCCTACAATCGTCATACGCCTTGAATGACCATAAAGACACCCCACCAACCACGAAAAGCACGGACAGAAAAAGAGCTGCTTTTACTGTTCTCCCAACATGCATCCGACCGATTTCCTTCGTCCTCATCATTCCCCACAAAGCGACACACAGCAACATCAACGGAAACATGGCAGACGGATATGAAAATAGAGCGAAAATTCCTAAAGATAATATAGCCGACTTACATATAAAAGACAGCCTATCATCCGACCTATAAGTCGTCAAAATATATAACGCCAGAAGAATCAATAACAAACCGGCAACACCCTGTTCTGTCATTATATAAAGATATTCATTGTAAGGGCACGATACATCATCGGCCAGCATACGGGCAGGAGCATCCGGATGCCGCTCAAAATATGCAGCCTGCGAAAGCATATAGCCTGATTGCCAACCACCGGCACCATGTCCGAAAAGTGGTTTCTCACAAATCATATCCGCTGTAACATACCATATCAAAAGCCGTCCGTCCGCAGAATCTTTCTTATAAAGATAAACAGCATACAAAAAAACTGCGCCACATAACACTGCAAGTCCTTTTGTCATACAAAGACGAAAAGAGTTACATCTCCTCACCTTTTCAAATCCAATAAACCTACAAAAAACAACAGACAAGCATCCGACAATGGCCGCCAACCAACTCGCACGCGAATCGGACAGCACCAGTCCGCACAAAATAATCAACGAAACACCACCTTCAATAAATGCCCAAAAGCGATTCTTTCTATTATAATGCCACGCCAACAGTCCGATACTGACAGTAAAACACACAGACAACATTCCGCCCAATTCTGCCGGATGTCCGAAAGTTCCCGTCACACTGAAATATACATTCTCATTATCCAGTATATACATCTTTTGCATAACAACGACCACTGTTTCCATCACTCCCCCCAAAAGAGCTATTACAAGTAAAGGATAATGAAGTTTTGAAAAGTTCCGCATACATATATACACGATAAGAAACGTTCCATATTGCCATAACGACAATACATCGACAGGGCTCTTTCTATTCAAGACGAAACACAGCAAACAGGCTATGAACAACAAATCGGTTGTTCGTACTACAATGGTTTGTTTTATCTGTGGGGCGCACTTCATAAGTCTTTATATCCTATTTTGAGTATCTAAAAAATAGTCGTACAAAAGTTTATCGGTTCTCCCTATATCGTAGAAACGAGTATCATTGCCCGATAATACATCGCACCGATAAGCATACCCGTTCTCCTGAAACGTTTTGGTCTCGACATAGTAATTAGTCTGTGCCGCTGTATAAACGGCACAGAAAATCAGCAAAAAAGAAATAATCGTTGTTTTCATAATCAGTTTCCTCATACAAGACCAAAGCTATATCGCCGCTATTCTTTAAACCGATGCCTCCAATATCTCATCAAATGATTCAATCTTTTCCCGTCTTTGGTGGGAGTGAACCAAATTTGTTGCTTTAGCTCCACTTCTATCTTGCGATAGACAGAGAGTGGAATTGTGGCAAAAGGACTGACAGTTGTAAAATGAAAAGCCACTTCAACCACCTTTCCTGTTTCCGGACTGATGTACATACATATACCGACACTTTCTGTTCCCATACGTTGTTTTTGTTCCGCAGTAAAGGCATTATTGACAATGGAAAGGCTTTTCGGTCTCGTCCAGGTTTCCTCCACTACATCATCGAAATCGAAGCCAAATCCCGGAACTTCTTTGGTATCTTTGAATATTTGCCGGACATAGACTAAGTTATTCTCTTTGTTATATAACCTTACTCTTTTCCCAGTCAACACGTCACACTGATAAGTATATCCGTTCTCCTGAAACGTTTTGGTCTCGGTATAGTAATTGGTCTGTGCCGCTGTATAAACGGCACAGAAAATGAGTAAAAAAGAAAGAATCGTTGTTTTCATAATCAATATTCCTACTACAAGACAAAAATCTGTAGCGATATTACTCTTTAAACCGATGCCTCCAATATCTCATCAAATAATTCAATCTTTTCCCGTCTTTAGTGGGAGTGAACCATATTTGTTGCTTTAGATCCACTTCTATCTTACGATAAACGGAGAGAGGGATGGTGGCAAAAGGATTAAATGTACTGAGATGGAACTCTACTTCAATCACCTTTCCTGTTTCCGGACTGATATACATACATATACCGACACTTTGTGTTCCCATACGTTGTTTTTGTTCCGGAGTAAACGAATTATTGACAATGGATAGGCTTTTCGGTCTTGTCCAAGTTTCCTCCACTACATCATCGAAATCGAATCCAAATCCCGGAACTTCTTTGGTATCTTTAAAGATTTGCCGGACATAGGTTAATTTATTCTCTTTGTTATACAATTTTACAAGTCCATGTGAAACGTCACACTGATAAGCATATCCGTTCTCTTTAAAAGTTTTGGTCTCGGTATAGTAATTGGCCTGTGCCACTGCATAAGCGGCACAGAAAAACTGTAGAAAAGAAAAAATCGTTGTTTTCATAATCTGTTTCCTCATACAAGACCAAATCTGTAACGATGCTATTCATTAAAACTATGCATCCAACATCTCATCAAATGATTCAATCGTTTTCCGTCTTTAGTGGGAGTAAACCATATTTGTTGCTTTAATTCGACTTCTATCTTACGGTAAACGGAGAGAGGGATAGTGGCAAAAGAACTGACAGTTGTAAAATCAAATGCCACTTCAACCACCTTTCCCGTTTCCGGACTGATATACATACATATACCGACACATTCTGTTCCCATACGTTGTTTTTGTTCCGCAGTAAATGCATTATTGACAATGGATAGACTTTTCGGTTTCGTCCAAGTTTCCTCCACTACATCATCAAAATCGAATCCAAATCCCGGAACCTCTTTGGTATCTTTAAAGATTTGCCGGACATAGGTTAATTTATTCTCTTTGTTATACAATTTTACAAGTCCATGTGAAACGTCACACTGATAAGTATATCCGTTCTCCTGAAAGGTTTTGGTCACGGCATAGTAATTGGTCTGCGCCATTGTATAAGCAGTACAGAAAATCAGCAAAAAAGAAATAATCGTTGTTTTCATAATCAACGGCTCCATGTCAGACCAAGTCTGTAATGATACTATTCGTTAAAGCGGTGATTCCAGTTACGCATCAAATAATTCAATCTTTTCCCATCTTTAGTGGGAGTAAACCATATTTGTTGCTTTAGCTCCACTTCTATCTTCCGATAAACGGAAAGCGGGATAGTGGCAAAAGGACTGACAGTGACAAAAGAGAAATCAACTTCAACTACCTTTCCTGTTTCCGGACTGATATACATACATATTCCTATACATTCATCTTTCATCTGTTTTTTTTGAGCGGCAGTAAATGCGTTGTTTACAATGGAAAGGCTTTTCGGTCTCGTCCAAGTATCTTCTACCACATCATCAAAATCAAATCCAAAGCCCGGAACTTTTTTAGTATCTTTAAAAATCTGTTGCACATAAGTTAGCTTATTTTCTTTATTATATAACATAATAAAAAAATCATTCGAAACATCACATTGATAAGTATACCCATTCTCCTTAAAGGTTTTGGTCACGGCATAGTAATTGGTCTGCGCCATTGTATAAGTAGCACAAAACCATAGCATAAAAGAAACAATTGTTGTTTTCATAATTCGTTTCACCATATAAGACCAAATCTATAACAATACTATTCTTTAAACCGATGCATCCAAAACCTCATCAAATAATTCAACCTTTTCCCGTCTTTAGTGGGAGTAAACCAAATTTGTTGCTTTAGCTCTATTTCTATCTTCCGATAAACAGAGAGTGGAATTGTGGCAAAAGGACTAAATGTTGCAAGAGTAAAATCGACCTCAACCACCTTTCCCGTTTCCGGACTGATATACATACATATACCGACACTTTGTGTTCCCATACGTTGTTTTTGTTCCGGAGTAAACGCATTATTGACAATGGAATGGCTTTTCGGTCTTGTCCAAGTTTCCTCTACTACGTCATCGAAATTGAACCCAAAGCCCGGAACTTCTTTGGTATCTTTGAATATTTGCCGGACATAGGTTAATTTATTCTCTTTGTTATACAATTTTACAAGTCCATGTGAAACGTCACACTGATAAGTATATCCGTTCTCCTTAAAAGTTTTGGTCTCGGTATAGTAATTGGCCTGTGCCGCAGTATAAGCAGTACAGAAAATCAGCAAAAAAGAAATAATCGTTGTTTTCATAATCAGCAGTCTTTAGATATTTTTTGTAAAGAAGTGAAATTCTCAGTTCCGGATTTACTATAGTCAAAAGACATAGTGGAATATGCACTTGTAGCCTCAATAGCATTTTTTGCTGTGTACACTTGGGTTAATAGGATATCATCTGTACTATTAGGCTGTAATTTCCCTTTTTTATCAATAGATATTTCTAATTGAGCAATAGCCCTTCCTACCCCCGTATTCTCATATTGCTTTTCCCACTTACTTCCCGGATATTCCTTTAACTTCCTCACATATTGGTACTGTGCATATCTTGCTTCAATCTCCTTATTTATCAGCGAAGCTTTATACGAAGCTTCCGTTTCCTGATAAGCCTGAAAGGCATGCATCATTTCGTGAAACAGCTGGTTACTCTCCATATCGGTGGTGAGTTTGATGCCTGCCGTATTCCCATCAAAGTTAAAACTTGAGCCCTCTTTGGGAGCGACAAACTGAATGGTCAAGGTTTTTCCATCCAAGTGTTCTTTAAGCCCCTCGTACAAATGCTCTCCTAAACAGTCATTGGTAATTTTGTCAAGCATCCTTTCTATAACATCCCAATTCAGCTCCGTCATCTTAGAGTTGCGGAATATGGCTCTGGCTCTTGGAGCACCGCCTGAAACACCGTTTTCCCCTCCGGTGTACCCTCCGCCACTTCCCGAATCACCAGTTCCATCCCCATCCGGTTTAGGGTCCGGTTCGGGATATTCATAATAAGGAGGTTCTTCTTCAGGAGCAGACGGATTATACTCTCCTTCTATTTCCACCTCATCTAACCATACACCCTCCGGTTTTCCATCTCCGTCATAATCATAAAGTACCACGTCATACTTCGGATCCCAAAAGAAACCCACCCCCCAGTCTATGTAGTCTCCATTCTTATAATCCCAGTCATCGTTGCCCTCATAACGAGTTACGGCTCCTACTTTGAAGCCCCGTTGCAGCTCCATGTGTTCCAGCATGCATATTATCCGCATAAGACCTCTGCCGTATTCCTTTTTGTTTTTTGCAGAGCCTAAAAATACTCCTTGCTGCTTTTGCCCTTTATTATACTTGTTCACCCGAATAATACTCCCCTCCAGCGTTGTATAAATCTTCAGACCTGAAAAATCGCCCATCTCGCCATCATTGTTGAACCGTTTGGACACATCGCCCGGATGCGCCTTGGCATAGTCATTCGTAGCAATGAAGAATACGACATAATTGCCAAGTTTACCCGTTTTCCGATCCTTGACCACCACCAGTTTATGGTAACATTTCACGAAGCTTTCTTCTCCCGTTTGTGGGTCTGTCTGTATCACCCGATAACAATAGGTGGAATTCTCAATGGGTACGTCAACACTGCAAATCGAAGATGCTCCGGTAGGAACACCCTTGTTCCACTTCGGAATAATATCTCCCAAACTCCACATCAACGGTTGTTCTACCCTATCGGCAGAACGTGTTGCCGTCCCCATCACTTCTTTCTCAAAAAAATCCCGAGCCTCATCTACCGACAAATCGGCCGGTTCTTTCTGAATGAAATCATCATCCCAATCATAAGAGCAAGCTCCGAAGCATAGGACAATCAGCAAGCACACACCTGCTTGCAAAAACGAAAGGTCTTCTTCATAAGCATTTTTTTAAGTTTAACATTGATAAATCTCAAACAAAGAATATTTGCATTGATTATCAAGCACAAAAATAGAATAAATCTCCATACTTCCAATGAAATTGACGAGAAAAATTAAAGGAGGGTAAAATCGTTTTGTTGCCCATGACCGTTTTCATCAAGTGTCCGGGCCTTGCGCAGCAACTACGCACGAACTTACAGCCGACTGCTTGTCAACTCCGAGCCGGCTCGGAGTTGACAAGCAATTCAGAAACCGCCCCAAAAGAGCATAAAATACAGTATATCAACAGATTTACCCTCTTTATTCCTTTCGCGCGCGAGAGAAGAGAAGAAAAGAGAAGAAAATATCTCCCCCATACCCCCTCCTCGTTGGAGGTGGAGAAGGCGGAGAAACAGCACAGCTTATACGCCGTAACATGGGGGCGGAGCAAAGCTAAGACGCGGGCTTACAAATGGTGAAGTGTGGGCTTACGGGCAACAACATGTGGGCTTACGGACAGTAAAGTGTGGAGAAACAAGTGATTCTTCTTTTTTTGATTTGTAAGGTCGATGCGTAGTAACAATGAAAAAGAGAAAGGTTTTCGGCATCTTCTGTGAATTTGACGAGAAAAGTAAAGGAGAGTAGAATAAAAATTGTATTTTTGCGGCAACTTTTTAAAAACATCCCATCTTATGGATACCATACAGATAAAAGACAAAAGGTTCTCCGTCTCTATCAAAGAGCAGGACATTCTGAGAGAAGTGACACGCGTGGCAAACGAAATAAACCGGGACTTGGCCGGAAAGAACCCGCTGTTCGTCAGCGTGCTCAACGGTTCGTTCATGTTTACTTCCGACTTGATGAAACGCATCACCATTCCCTGCGAAATATCGTTCGTAAAACTGGCTTCTTACCAAGGGCTGTCCTCTACCGGAGTAATCAAGGAAGTAATAGGCATCAACGAAGACCTTACAGACCGCACGGTGGTCATTGTAGAAGACATCGTGGATACGGGGCTTACCATGCAACGCCTGCTGGAAACGCTCGGCACCCGTAAACCAAAGGAAATCCATATCGCTTCCCTGCTGGTGAAACCCGAAAAGCTGAAAGTGGACTTGAACATTGAATACGTAGCCATGAACATCCCGAACGACTTTATAGTGGGCTATGGGTTAGACTATGACGGATTCGGACGTAACTATCCCGACATTTATACACTAAAGGAATAACCACAAAGCAAGAATCATAATTCAATAAATCGTAACTCAAAAAGATGTTGAACATTGTAATTTTCGGTGCCCCCGGCTCAGGCAAGGGAACACAAAGCGAGAGAATAGTAGAGAAGTATGGCATCAACCACATTTCTACCGGAGATGTGCTCCGTGCGGAAATCAAGAACGGAACAGAACTCGGGAAGACAGCCAAAGGCTACATCGACCAAGGGCAACTGATTCCCGACTCTTTGATGATTGATATTCTGGCAAGTGTATTCGACAGTTTCAAGGACAGCAAAGGGGTTATTTTTGATGGCTTCCCCAGAACCATTGCACAAGCAGAAGCATTGAAAGTGATGCTGAGAGAGAGAAGACAGGAAGTGAGTGTCATGCTCGACCTCGAAGTGCCGGAAGATGAGCTGATGGTTCGTCTAATCAAACGCGGAAAAGATTCCGGCCGTGCAGATGACAACGAAGAAACCATCAAGAAACGCTTGAATGTTTATCACTCACAGACAGCACCCCTGATTGATTGGTACAAAGCGGAAGGCCAATACCGGCACATCAAGGGGTTGGGCACTATGGAAGACATCTTTGCCGATATCTGCAAGGGGATTGACGCCGTGGCCGGTAAGTAACAATCCGGGATTCAAGCAATCTTCCGACAAACTAATTATTTTCCTAATTTCTTTAATAATAATATGGCTGAATCAAATTTTGTTGACTACGTAAAGATATACTGTCGTTCCGGCAAAGGCGGGAGAGGCTCCACACACATGCGGCGCGCAAAATACGTGCCTAACGGAGGGCCTGACGGAGGTGACGGAGGACGAGGAGGTCATATCATTCTTCGTGGCAACCGCAATTACTGGACGCTGCTTCACCTGCGCTACGACCGTCACATCATGGCCGGACATGGTGAATCGGGTTCCAAGAATTGCAGTACCGGCAAGGACGGCGCAGACAAGGTGATTGAAGTGCCCTGCGGAACCGTTGTCTATAACGCTGAAACAGGAGAATACCTCTGCGATGTGACCGAACATGGGCAAGAAGTCATTCTGCTGAAAGGCGGACGCGGCGGACAAGGCAACAACCACTTCAAAACCGCCACACGGCAAGCTCCCCGCTTCGCACAGCCGGGCGAACCGATGCAGGAAATGACAGTTATCATGGAATTGAAGCTGCTGGCCGATGTCGGTCTGGTAGGTTTCCCCAATGCCGGAAAATCCACCTTGCTTGCCGCATTGTCTTCAGCAAAGCCCAAGATAGCCAATTACCCTTTCACCACAATGGAGCCCAATCTGGGTATCGTGTCCTATCGCGAAGGAAAGTCTTTCGTCATGGCTGATATTCCGGGTATCATCGAAGGAGCCAGTCAAGGTCGTGGATTGGGATTACGTTTCCTGCGCCACATCGAACGTAACTCATTGTTGCTCTTCATGGTGCCGGCCGACAGCGACGACATCCGCAAAGAGTATGAGATTCTGCTGAACGAATTGAAAAATTTCAATCCCGAAATGTTAGACAAGCAACGGGTGCTGGCCATCACAAAATGCGACATGCTGGATCAGGAACTGATGGACGAGATAGAACCCACGCTTCCTGAAAACATTCCGCATATATTCATCTCCGCCATATCGGGCATGGGCATCTCTGTGCTGAAAGATATCCTTTGGGAAGAACTGAACAAGGAGAGCAACCGGATAGGAGGCAAAATAGAAAGCATCGCCCACCGTGCAAAAGACCTCAGCCACCTGAAGGAAGAACTGAAAGAAGAGGGAGAAGACATCGACATCGAATATATCGAAGATGCAGAGGAGATAGAAGACCTCGAAGACTTTGAATATGAAGAAGATTGGGAGGAAGAGGACAAATGATTCCTCTCACCGAAGATAGAAAAATGTTGGGATATGAGGTGCTTGCCTCCTATCCCGACATTTCTTGTTTTGTAACCACCCGTCACGGAGGATGCAGCCGTGGGAATTATGCCTCTTTCAACTGTACGCCTTATACCGGCGACGATGCCGCATGTGTCCGCAAGAATCAAGAAATACTGTGTGAAGGATTACCTCAACACCCGAAAGAACTTATTATCCCTTATCAAACACATGGAACAGCATCGCTTGTGATAGACAAAGCTTTCTTGAAATCTACCGCCGAAGAACGCCATGCCGCATTGCAAGGTATTGACGCATTGATTACCGGCGAAGCGGGTTGCTGCATCTGCATTTCCACAGCAGACTGCATCCCTATCCTGCTCTACGATCGGAAACACAAGATAGTGGCAGCTGTCCATGCCGGCTGGAGAGGAACAGCGAACCATATCCTGCACCGCACCTTTGATAAAATGCAGACCCTTTTCCATACTGACGGAAAAGACATCATTGCCTGCATAGGTCCCGGCATCTCACTCCCTGCGTTCGAGGTAGGTGATGAGGTATATGAAGCATTCAGGGAGAATGATTTCCCCATGGACTATATCTCGGAGTGGAAGCCCGAAACACATAAATATCATATCGACCTGTGGGCTGCCAACCATCTGCAACTGCTTGACCTCGGCATACCTTCCGCACAAGTGGAAACAGCCGGCATTTGTACCTTTACCCGACATGAAGATTTTTTCTCGGCACGACGGCTGGGCATCAAGTCCGGACGTATATTGTCGGGAATCATGATAAAAAAATGACTTATGTATAAGATTACCGTATCAGAAGAAATAAGACGTGGCTGCCCCATTTTCAGAGGTGCAGCCGTATATGCGGAAGTAACCAATACTGCATTCAGCGAAGGGCTGTGGAAGGAAATCGACGCCTTCACTCAGGAATTGAGAAAGAATGAAACGGCAGACAGTATCAAATCCCAACCTGTCATTGCCGCTACCCGTGAAGCCTACAAACGTTGTGGCAAAGATCCCAGTCGCTATCGTCCTTCGGCCGAGGCTTTGCGCCGGCGTCTGCTGCGTGGCATGGACCTTTATCAGATTGATACGCTGGTAGATTTAATCAATCTTGTATCTCTCCGCACCGGCTATTCCATCGGTGGTTTCGATGCCGATAAAATACAAGGCACCGAACTTGAACTCGGAATCGGTCATGCCGACGAACCGTTTGAAGGTATCGGACGCGGAACCTTGAATATCGAAGGATTGCCCGTATACAGAGACTTGATTGGAGGTATCGGCACACCGACCAGTGACCATGAGCGTACAAAAATGGACTTGGGAACTCGCCACATACTTGCCATCATCAATGGTTACAGTGGCTCTGACGGCCTGCTGGAAGCCGCAGAAATGACACAAGATTTGCTACGAAAGTATGCAGCTTCCAATGGAGGCAGCATACGATATTTTTTGTAAGAAGAAAGATTCCGATCATGCAATTATTTCCAGTCCTTATCATATTGTCCTCCCTCTTCATTGTTCCGCCACAAGAACAAAAGCCGGCATTCAGCCAAATGGAAATCAATCATATACGTGTTGCAACGCCCGGCCTGTTCTCTCACGGCAAATACCATGAAATTCATCTGGACAGCTTGTCCGATGAAGACTATTCGTTTCCGCTACTCAACGGAAAAGTAATTTCGCCTTATGGCCGCAACAGAAGCAGACATGCCGGTGTGGACATCAAGACTCATGCCAAGGACACCATTCGCGCCGCATTTGCAGGTGTAGTGCGTATGTCCAAGCCATATAGCGCCTATGGAAATGTAATCGTCATACGCCACAGCACCGGGTTAGAGACGGTTTACAGCCACCAATTCAAAAACTTCGTAAAGAGCGGCGACATAGTAAAAGCCGGACAACCCATTGGCCTGACCGGGCGCACGGGACGTGCCAGCACGGAGCATCTGCATTTCGAAACCCGCATCAACGGGCAGCACTTCAATCCGAACATCATTTTCGACTTACAAGAGCGGGCACTACGCCGCGAATGCATCCGTTGCACTAAAAACGGGAACAGCATCACAGTAAAACCAATGCGAAAAAAATAGCGATTGGAACAGCATGACTATCCGAACGTTTCACTACATTTGCAAAACGTTTCATTTTAACAACGAATTGAAGATTAAAACATATCAATGATAGAAAAACTGATTGTTCTTGAGGACATTGATCCTGTCATCTTTTATGGCGTAAACAATGCCAATATGCAATTGATAAAAGCCCTATATCCCAAACTTCGCATCGTTGCACGCGGCAATGTCATCAAAGTGCTGGGCGATGAAGAGGAAATGTGCGCATTTGAAGAAAACATCACGAAGCTGGAGAAATATTGTGCAGAATATAATTCGCTGAAGGAAGAAGTCATTATAGATATTATTAAGGGCAATGCTCCACAAGCCGAGAAATCAGGGAATGTCATTGTGTTCAGTGTCACCGGTAAACCAATCATTCCGCGCAGCGAAAACCAGTTGAAACTGGTGGAGGCCTTTGCCAAAAACGACATGGTGTTCGCCATCGGTCCTGCCGGTTCGGGAAAAACTTACACAGCCATTGCACTTGCCGTACGGGCACTGAAAAATAAGGAAATCAAGAAAATCATCCTCAGCCGCCCTGCCGTAGAAGCCGGAGAAAAGCTCGGATTCCTCCCGGGAGACATGAAGGATAAGATAGACCCATACTTGCAGCCACTCTATGATGCCCTGCAAGACATGATACCCGCCGCCAAGCTGAAAGAGTATATGGAACTGAACATCATCCAAATAGCTCCTCTTGCTTTTATGCGCGGACGTACACTGAACGATGCAGTCGTGATTCTGGATGAAGCGCAGAACACCACCACACAACAAATCAAGATGTTCCTCACCCGTATGGGCATGAACACCAAGATGATTGTTACGGGTGATATGACACAGATTGACTTGCCGCAATCGCAAACTTCGGGTCTTGTGCAAGCCTTGAAAATTTTAAAAGGCGTAAAAGGCATCAGCTTCATCGAACTGAACAAAAAAGACATTGTCCGCCACAAATTAGTGACACAGATAGTAGAGGCCTACGAACGTTTTGACAAGGAAGCTAAAGCAGAACGGGAGAAACGGAAAGCAGAAAACATAGAGAAGCAGCTCCCCGCATAAAATTGCAAATTTTCAAACCGTAAATATTACAAAGATGAAAGCATTAACTAAAACAGATTTCAATTTTCCGGAACAAAAGAGCGTGTACCACGGAAAAGTGCGCGATGTATACAACATCAATGGTGAAAAGCTGGTCATGGTGGCTACCGACCGTATTTCTGCCTTCGACGTAGTATTGCCGAAAGGCATTCCTTTCAAAGGACAGATGCTGAACCAGATTGCAGCGAAATTTCTGGATGCCACAACCGACATCTGTCCCAACTGGAAGATGGCTACACCGGATCCGATGGTGACGGTAGGTGTGATGTGCGAAGGATTCCCTATCGAAATGATTGTACGCGGTTATCTGTGTGGTAGCGCATGGCGTGCTTACAAGAGCGGCGTTCGTGAGATTTGTGGGGTGAAGTTGCCCGAAGGAATGAAGGAAAACCAGAAGTTTCCCGAACCCATCATCACTCCGACCACTAAAGCGGAAATCGGCGAACACGATGCCGATATCTCCAAGGAAGAGATACTGGCCAAAGGATTGGCTACTCCTGAAGAATATGCCATTTTAGAGAAATACACGCTGGCACTCTTTAAACGCGGAACAGAGATTGCGGCAGCACGCGGTTTGATTTTGGTCGACACCAAATACGAATTTGGAAAGCACAATGGGAAAATATACCTAATGGATGAAATTCACACACCCGACTCCAGCCGTTATTTCTATTCCGAAGGTTATGAAGAACGTTTCGTCAAAGGTGAAGCGCAAAAACAACTGTCCAAGGAGTTTGTGCGCGAATGGTTGATGGATAACGGATTCCAAGGAAAAGCCGGACAAGAAGTTCCGGAAATGACGGATGAAATCGTAGCCTCTATCAGCGAACGCTACATTGAATTGTACGAGCACATCACCGGAGAAAAGTTCGTCAAGGAAGATACCGGTAACATTGCCGAGAGAATTGAAAAGAACGTAACGGAATATTTGAGATAATGAACTACCCGCAGGAACACATCAAGCCTTACGGAAAAGACGGCAAGAAGAGCGAACAGGTGAAAGAGATGTTCGACAACATTGCTCCTTTTTACGACAAACTCAATCATACTCTGTCCATGGGTATAGACCGCAGTTGGCGTAAAAAAGCAATCAAGGCTCTCCGGCCCTTTCGTCCGCGCCGCATCATGGATGTAGCTACCGGTACGGGAGACTTTGCCATTCTTGCATGCCGCGAACTTCAACCCGATGCACTGATTGGCATTGATATATCGGAAGGCATGATGAAAGTGGGACGTGAAAAAGTAGACAAGGTTCACCTCTCGGACAAGATTTCCTTTGTCCGGGAGGATTGCCTCGCGCTTTCCTTTGCAGATACGAGTTTCGATGCCGTAACTGTGGCTTTCGGTATTCGCAACTTTGAAAGTCTGGACAAGGGACTATCCGAAATATGCCGTGTGCTTAAAGCCGGCGGACACCTTGTTATTCTCGAACTCTCCGTTCCGGAGCGTTTTCCAATGAAACAACTATTCTCCATTTATTCAAAAGTGGTTATCCCTTTTCTCGGCAAATGTATATCGAAAGACAACAATGCTTATACCTACCTGCCGCAAAGCATCCGCGCTTTTCCGCAGGGAGAGGTGATGCAAGAAGTCATCCGACGGGCAGGATTCAGCAAAGTACACTTCAAACGGTTGACTTTCGGGATATGTACACTGTACATAGCTGAAAAATGACAAAGGCGATAAAAGATAAGACAAGAAGCACTTCATATATCAGAAAACTGTGTAACAATAAAATAAGGACATCATGCAGAAATACGGTTTAATAGGTTATCCGTTGAAACATTCGTTTTCCATCGGTTACTTCAATGAAAAGTTCAAAGCAGAAAACATTGATGCCGAATATGTGAATTTCGAGATTCCCACTATTAACGATTTTATGCAGGTAATAGAGGAAAACCCCAACCTTTGCGGCCTCAACGTAACTATCCCCTATAAGGAACAGGTGATTCCTTTTCTTGACGAATTGGATAAGGATACCGCAAAAATCGGCGCGGTCAATGTCATCAAGATTGTCCGCCTGCCCAAAGGAAAAGTAAAACTGGTCGGATATAATTCGGATATTATCGGCTTCACCCAATCTATTGAGCCTCTGTTGCAATCCCACCACAAGAAAGCGTTGATTCTCGGCACGGGAGGAGCTTCAAAAGCCGTATATCATGGTTTGAACAATCTTGGAATAGAAAGTACATTCGTGTCGCGCACCAAGAAAAACAACAAGTTTCTGACTTACGAAGAGCTGACACCGGAAGTGATGGCTTCGCACACTGTCATAGTGAACACCACCCCCGTAGGGATGTTCCCAAAAGTGGACTTTTGTCCCAATATTCCTTACGAGCAACTTACCTCCGACCACTTGCTCTACGATTTGTTGTACAATCCGAACGAAACGCTTTTCATGAAAAAGGGACAGGCACAAGGAGCCATCACTAAAAACGGACTGGAAATGCTGTTGTTGCAAGCCTTTGCCGCATGGGAAATCTGGAAAAGATAACGAAAAGACAAACCGGATGAGTAAAAGCGTCAAATACTGTTTGGCGGGGATATCGGCATCGATTATCATCGCCCTTATCGGAGGAAGCTTTTATATGCTCAGTTATTCATTGACTCCGACACACAACACCGGTAAAGACATTGCCGGTTCCTATGAGTATATGTTCAACGAATATCCTTTCATCAAGCCATGGGTCGATAGCCTGCAAGCCATCGGTGCCTTGCGCGATACATTCATTGTTAATGACGAAGGGAAGAAGTTGCATGCCCTCTTTGCCGAGGCACCCGAGCCGACTGACAAAACAGCCATCATTGTACACGGTTATACGGACAATGCCGTCCGCATGCTGATGATAGGATATATGTACAACAAAGAGTTGAAATACAACATACTGCTACCCGACTTGCAAAACCATGGTTTGAGCGAAGGCGATGCCATCCAAATGGGCTGGAAAGACAGCCGGGATATAATAAGGTGGAGGGATGTGGCTTCGGCTCTCTTCAAGAAACCTTATACATGGGGAGGCACCTATGTTAAAGGTAGTCCGTGGCAGACTATCGCAGGGAATAGGCACAGTTTGCAGATAGTGCTGCACGGCATCTCTATGGGAGCCGCCACCACCATGATGACGTCGGGATACAGTCGGGATGCCAACAGTAACATTATGTGCTACGTGGCAGACTGCGGCTACACCGGCGTGTGGGACGAGTTTGCATACGAGCTGAAGCAACAATTCGGCTTGCCGGCATTTCCGCTATTGCACACCACAAGTCTGCTATGCAAGATAAAATACGGTTGGACTTTCGGCGAAGCTTCCGCTTTGAAGCAAATGCAAAGTCCGCATGCCAACCAGCCCATGCTCTTTATCCACGGAGAGGCCGATACATACGTACCTACAAGGATGGTCCATTCGCTCTATGAGGCAAGACGTGGTGACAAAGAATTATGGATTGTTCCGGGCACCGCACATGCCGAATCTTACAAAAACTATCCGCAGGAATATACGAAGCGAGTAAAGAATTTTCTGGGGAAACATATACATTGAATTGTTTTTTTCTTATCTTCGCTGCAACAAACAGCTGATGTATGAAACGATTCATTTCCATAACACTTCTTTTGTGCTTGTTTGTTGCCATGCAGGCGGAGACGATATATACCACAAACAATATTCCCAAAGTTCATCTTCAAGACAAGACACGCTACGTATGCAATCCTGCCGACATTCTCTCGGCAGCCGCATGCGACAGCATAGACCGCATGCTGTATGCCTTAGAGCAAACGACCGGCATTGAAACGGTAGTGGCTGTGGTTCCGTCTATCGGCAATGACGATTGTTTCGACTTCTCTCACCGTTTACTCAACGAATGGGGAGTGGGAAAGAAAGGAAAAGACAACGGACTCATCATTTTGCTGGTCACCGACCAGCGTTGCATCCAATTCTATACCGGCTATGGTCTGGAAGGCGATTTGCCTGATGCCATCTGCAAACGCATCCAATCCAAGGAGATGATTCCTTACCTGAAAGACGCAAACTGGGATGCCGGCATGATGGCGGGTGTGCGGGCTGTGTGTGCACGTCTTGACGGCAGCATGACAAATGATGCAGACCAAGAGAATAATTCTTCGGGCGTAAATCTCCTGCTGGGGCTTCTCGGTCTCTTGGGCGTTGCATCGGCGGCAGGCATCTATGCTCACCGCAAAGCCACCAAATGCCCCAACTGCGGGCAACACAAACTACAACGAAGCAACAGCGTACTCATTTCCAGACACAAGGGAGTAAAGACGGAAGACGTGACACTGACCTGCCTCAACTGCGGGCATAAAGTGGTGCGCCGCCGACAGTCGTATGACGAGAATTATCGTGGTGGAGGAGGTAGCGGTCCGGTAATCTTCGGTGGAGGAAGTATGCTCGGCGGAGGCCGTGGAGGGGGCTTCAGTGGAGGAAGCTTCGGCGGTGGAAGAGGTGGAGGCGGTGGTGCCGGCTCACGTTTTTAATCAATGAATAGTATAACAATCCAATAAAAAGAAAGAAGTATGAAGAAGTCAAACATGATTATCATCGGGGTCATAGCCCTCGTTGCCATTTGGGGCATCAGCGTCTACAACGGGTTAGTCACCATGGAAGAAGACGTCAACGGACAATGGTCGAATGTAGAAACACAGTACCAACGCCGGGCAGACCTAATTCCTAATCTGGTAAGCACCGTAAAAGGATATGCCTCGCACGAACAAGAAACACTTGAAGGGGTGATACAGGCACGCAGTGCAGCCACTCAGATTAAAGTAGATGTCAACGACCTGACAGAGGAAAAGCTGGCCGAATTCCAGAAAGCACAAGGTGCCGTAACTTCAGCCCTCGGCAAATTGCTGGCCATCACTGAAAATTATCCTGATTTGAAAGCCAACCAGAATTTCCTTGAACTGCAAGCGCAACTGGAAGGAACGGAGAACCGCATCAACGTGGCCCGTACCAACTTCAACAATACGGCCAAAGAGTTCAACACAGCCATCAGACGTTTTCCCAAGAGCATTCTGGCCGGATTGTTCGGCTTTAAAAAACGTGCTTATTTCGAAGCAGCCGAAGGTGCCGAACAAGCACCGAAAGTGGAGTTTTAATCTACTAAAAGGCCGAAGACCGGATTAAAACATTTTTGTATCCAGAAAAGCACGGGTTACACTATTTTATCTATTTGATTCAAAAAGAACATGATAATCAGCGTAATCCGTGCTTTCGTATATTATAAGGCCTCTGTCGTCCGGCCGAAAGCCGGACTTTTATCAGGCTGCCTCCCGATTTAGGTGCAAACAGCCCTACCAATTCACTGCCTCGTTCAAAATCACTCCATCTGCTGCATCTTCCACAGTAAAAGTTCCACTCTTATACTGAACGCATAGCATCACCAGCGGCGTGTTTCCATTATTCCTGACGGAACGCTTGCCGGCAGGCGCCACTCTCACCACGCTTCCTTCTGATATAGGAAAAACTTTTCCATCTACTTGAAACTCGCCGGTTCCGGTCAGGAAGAAGTAAAGTTCTTCGTGATGTTTATGGATATGCAGAAAGCCGGTTTCCGTTCCCGGAGGGAACACTTGAAAGGAAAACTCTCCGCCTGTGGCTTGCAAAGCTGTACCGCCAAATACCTTGCCGGGAATTTTCACTTCGGGAGTAAGCTCCAATACATACTCTCCCACCTCACTCAGTTTGCCAATGTTTATGGCACTGAAATTCTCTGCTGTCGCAATTTTCTTAATCTCTTTCATTTTATTCTTTTATTAAATTGTTGTTTGGAAGCTGTTTCATTCGCATACACCATCAGACGATCCGAAGAAACAGTTTTAATACATTTCTTTTTGCAACTTATATCACTATTCACTAACTTTGCATCAGAAAACAGCTTTCTTTTATACAGCAGCAAAATTACGCATTAACATGCGATAAAACAAGAAGTTACATAACAGTAAGCAAGTTACTTAAGACTCACTTTTGGTGAAAAATAAAGAGTTATCATGGCAAAAAAAGAAGAAAAAAAATCTATCATTGAGATTTGTCCCATACGAAACATTGTGGCACGCTTCGGAAACAAATGGGCATTGTTGGTTATTTTCATTCTGAGTGAGAATGAAAACCTCCGTTTCAATCAATTAGGAAAGATGATACCCGATATTTCGTCCAAGGTTCTTGCCAACACACTGCAAAATCTGGAAGTCGACAATCTGGTGAAACGAACAGTGTTTCCCGAAGTACCCATTCGTGTGGAATACACACTGACGAATACCGGGCGATCGCTGGTTCCCATTATCCAATCGCTGACGGACTGGGCACTACAAAACATGCAGTCGATTATGAAACATCGAAAGATGTACGAGCAACATCAACGATGACGCTTCCAACCACAGTTTCCGGCATCCGGTTTTATTTAAACATCGGGCTTCAGATTGAATTCGTGCTGAACAGAGGGGGGGGACAAAGGCTCGTTCTTCATATTTTATACGAAAAGAAAAATGCGGACAAACGGCTCCGGAGAGTCATTCTTATAACTCATTATAAATCAGACCAATAAAAAAGCACTAAAAATCGAGGGAATTTTTAGTAATTTTCTGGGGAATTTTTAGTAAAAATCCATCCGATTTTTACTAAAAACGGAAAGAAGATTTTAGTATAAGCCGAGTGCCGAATCTGAAAAATTTACAAAACAGCCAATTATTCCCTATTATCGGGCCTGTTTCCGGATGAGGCAACAGAAATATCGCCACACCTTTTTTCAATCGCAGGAAGCAGTGCAAAGCAGACAATGCTCCGGCAGTGCAAAATAAGCAAACTTATTTTGCACTGCTTTCATTTTGCACTATCTTTGCACTATCAATTGATAACAAACATACATATCTCATGAGTAACCAACGATACATGATGCGAGGCGTCAGCGCTTCGAAAGAAGATGTGCACAACGCCATCAAGAACATCGACAAAGGAATTTTCCCGCAAGCCTTCTGCAAAATCATCCCCGACATACTGGGCGGCGACCCGGCATATTGCAACATCATGCATGCCGACGGGGCAGGCACAAAATCGTCTTTGGCATACATGTACTGGAAAGAAACCGGCGACCTTTCCGTTTGGAAAGGCATAGCGCAAGATGCCCTGATTATGAATATCGACGACCTGCTCTGCGTGGGTGCGGTAGACAACATCTTGGTATCCTCCACCATCGGGCGCAACAAACTGCTGATTCCGGGCGAGGTAATCTCCGCCATCATCAACGGTACGGACGAACTGCTTGCCGAACTGCGCGATATGGGCGTGGGAGTATATGCCACCGGTGGCGAAACGGCCGATGTGGGCGACCTTGTGCGCACCATCATCGTGGACTCCACAGTGACTTGCCGCATGAAACGCGCAGACGTCATCGACAATGCCAACATCCGTCCGGGAGACGTGATTGTGGGACTTGCCTCTTACGGGCAAGCCACTTACGAGAAAGAATACAACGGCGGCATGGGCAGCAACGGACTGACCTCGGCCCGTCACGATGTATTCGCCAACTATCTGGCAGAGAAATATCCCGAAAGCTATGATAAAGCCGTGCCCGACGAATTGGTGTACAGTGGCAGACTGAAACTGACGGACACGGTGGAAGGAAGCCCGATAGATGCCGGAAAATTAGTGCTCTCGCCCACCCGCACCTACGCTCCGGTAGTAAAGAAGTTGCTCGACGCCCTCCGTCCCGAAATTCACGGCATGGTGCACTGTTCGGGTGGCGCACAGACCAAGATACTGCACTTTGTAGGCGAAAACATCCGGGTGGTGAAAGACAATCTCTTCCCCGTTCCCCCTCTGTTCAAGACCATCAAGGAACAAAGCGACACGGACTGGAGCGAGATGTACAAAGTCTTCAATATGGGACATCGCTTGGAAGTCTACCTCTCGCCCGAACATGCCGAAGAGGTGATTGCCATCAGCCGGAGTTTCAATATCGATGCACGCGTTGTGGGACGCATTGAAGAAAGCGACCGGAAAGAGCTGATTATAAAGAGCGAGTTCGGAGAGTTCAAGTATTAACCCGGCAAAGCCTACAGGCTATGGAAAAAGGACAAAAAGGATGTCTGTTGCTCATCGGCTTCACAGCCATGGCCTCAGTAGGGATATACATTGCTCTGAGGTTGGAGTGGCCGTTTTTAAGGAATCTGATGTATCTGACACCTGCCCTCGTAGCTCCCTACATAGGCGAAAAATATTTCAGCGATAAAAACAAAAAAACACCTAAATGGAGATGGGCATTGGTTTTCATTCTCATTTTTCTGTTGGCCGGATTAGTGACATGGTGGATGAAAAGCCATTAAGTTGAAACAAATGGTGTAGCAGATGAAAAAGAAAATAGTGTTTTGTGTATGCGCTTTGACAGGAATAAGCATCCTTTTGCACTACGGGGAAACCGCCCCGTTCAGTGTTTTGTGTATGCGCTTTGACAGGAATAAGCATCATTCTATACATAGGCATTGAGATATTTCAAACTTGGGAGGAAACTCCCGTATTCAGGAATATAGCAAGAGTGTTTGCACTGCTGGGCTGGATTTCCATCACCCACGACATGCTCACATTCAAATATAAATGGATTAAAAGACTGATAAAATAAATGGCAGACAACAACACCTTACTGGAGAAACTCGACGGCCTCGTAGCCCGTTTCGAGGAAGTATCCACACTGATTACGGACCCGGCAGTGATTGCCGACCAAAAACGCTACGTAAAGCTCACCAAAGAATACAAAGAACTGGGCGACCTGATGAGTGCCCGCAAAGAATACATACAAGTACTTGACGGCATTGACGAAGCCAAAGAAATCATCGCCAACGAAACAGACCCTGAAATGCGGGAAATGGCACGGGAAGAACTGGACTCCTGCCAGACACGGCTGCCCGAACTGGAAGAACAGATAAAGCTGCTGCTCGTTCCTGCCGACCCGCAGGACAGCCGCAACGCCATCCTCGAAATACGTGGCGGTACGGGCGGTGACGAAGCAGCCATTTTTGCCGGCGACCTCTTCCGCATGTACAGCAAATACTGCGACATCAAAGGCTGGAAGCTCGAAGTGTCGAGCACCAACGAAGGCGCCGCAGGCGGCTTCAAGGAAATCATCTGTTCGGTGACGGGCGACAACGTATATGGCACGCTTAAATATGAGTCGGGGGTACATCGGGTGCAACGCGTACCTGCCACCGAGACGCAAGGACGTGTGCACACCTCTGCCGCATCGGTGGCCGTATTGCCCGAAGCGGAAGAGTTCGATGTCGTCATCAACGAAGGCGAAATCAAATGGGATACCTTCCGAAGCGGTGGCGCAGGCGGTCAGAACGTCAATAAAGTAGAATCCGGCGTACGCTTGCGCTATAACTGGAAGAATCCCAATACAGGCATCGTCGAGGAAATTCTTATCGAATGTACCGAAACGCGCGACCAACCCAAGAACAAGGAACGCGCCCTTTCCCGCTTGCGCACGTTCATCTACGACAAAGAACACCAGAAGTATATCGACGACATCGCCTCCAAACGTAAGACAATGGTCAGCACCGGCGACCGCTCCGCAAAGATTCGCACCTACAACTATCCGCAGGGACGCATCACTGACCACCGCATCAACTATACCATCTACAACCTTGCCGCCTTTATGGACGGCGACATACAAGACTGCATCGACCACCTGATTGTTGCCGAAAATGCGGAAAGGCTGAAAGAAAGCGAATTGTAATTGCTGAAAGAGAAACCAACCGTGAATCATATAATATAAAAGATACAAAAATGAATAAGCAAGAATTGTTTGAAAACATAAAACGCAAGAAATCATTCCTTTGCGTTGGTCTGGACACAGACATCAAGAAGATACCGGAACACCTTCTGAAAGAAGAAGACCCTATATTCGCTTTCAACAAAGCCATCATCGATGCCACCGCCGACCTTTGTATCGCTTACAAGCCGAATCTCGCTTTCTATGAAAGCATGGGCGTGAAAGGCTGGATTGCTTTTGAGAAAACAGTGAATTATATCAAGCAAAACCACCCCGACCAATTCATCATCGCCGATGCAAAACGCGGCGACATCGGGAATACTTCGGCCATGTATGCCCGCACTTTTTTTGAAGAGTTAGACATTGACTCCGTAACCGTAGCCCCCTACATGGGCGAAGACAGCGTCACTCCTTTCCTGACTTACGCCGGCAAATGGGTCATCCTGCTTGCACTCACCAGCAACAAAGGCTCGCACGACTTCCAACTGACGGCCGACGCCAATGGCGAACGCCTCTTCGAGAAAGTTCTACGCAAGTCGCAAGAGTGGGCAGGCGACGAACAAATGATGTATGTGGTAGGTGCAACGCAAGGCCGTGCTTTTGAAGATATCCGCAAGATTGTTCCCGAACATTTCCTGCTGGTTCCCGGAGTCGGTGCACAAGGCGGCTCGCTGGAAGAAGTCTGTAAATATGGAATGAACCGCATGTGCGGACTGATAGTCAACTCCAGTCGCGGCATTATTTATGCGGATAAAACGGAAAATTTCGCCACTGCCTCGCGAAAGGCCGCACAAGAGGTACAGGAACAAATGGCCGAACAGTTGAAAGCAATCTTGTAAACTCCATCCCCCCTCCAGAATATTTCTAAAGACTACACATCCTGCTTTACGGACAGACTCGTCTGTCCTCGGAGCAGAATGTTGTATTCAATTCTACACGGCATGCGTGGATATTCCTTGAATTATTTCTTTTATCCTTTTTGCAGGATTTAGAAATAAAGATACGTCATATATAAGCATTGTTGAAAATAAAAATGTATTTTTGTAAATCAACGATTGTGGTTATGAAAGAAAAGAATGCAGTTCGGATACAACATTATCATTCTCCTTGTGGCGAATTAATGATAGGCTCGTTCGAAAAAAAGCTATGCCTTTGCGATTGGGTGGCAGCAAAGCATCGAGACAGAGTTGACAAACGACTGAAAAGGCTCTTACAAGCTGATTATAAAGAAGAAATGTCAGAAGTGCTTCAAAAAGCTTGTAGACAGTTGGATGAGTACTTCAATGGGAAACGAACCGCATTCGATATCCCTCTACTTCCTATTGGCACGGAGTTTCAGAAAAGAGTATGGCTGGAGCTTCAGAAGATTCCCTATGGGACAACTGTTTCTTACGGAGCACTTGCCGAACTGTTGGGCGAACCAAAATCAGTGCGCGCTGTAGCCAACGCCAATGGAGCGAATGCCATTTCCATCTTTATACCTTGCCATCGTATCATCGGCAGCAACCATTCGCTTACCGGATATGCCGGTGGGCTGGAAGCAAAACGCTGGTTACTGAATAGGGAAACTCTTTAGATGTTTATCATTCGTATTCAAGTCATTTCTTATAATCTGCAATAAAACCTTCCATCATCCACTTTGCCAACGCTTGACGATTGGAATTGATTATGAAACGCCGTTGATCGAAAGCATTCTGAATGTTGCCAAGCTCCACAAATACGGAAACAGGTGAAGCATTCAGCATTACGTAAAGATTCCGTCCGCTGACCGTGCCGCGAAAACCGCGGTTAGGCTGATGTTTTCCGTATTTCGATTCAAAAGTATTCTTCATGGCAGTGGCCAGCCTCTTCCCAGAAACGCTTTTAGGGGCATGATAGAAGAATACATCTGTTTGCGCCCCTTTGCTGCGACTATCTACATGCAGGAAAATGGCACGGCAATACTTATATTTTTTACGGTCCTTACGATAAAGTGCATTAATAGCATCGCAGCGCTGCCGTAAGCGGGCCACCTGATTCAAGGGAATGGTAGCTCCCATACATGTTTCCCGTTTGCTGTTGCTAAGGTATCTATCATCGCGGATACCATCCTTAGCATCTTGGATAATGATGCGCACTTCTGCTCCTTCTTCCATCAGATTGCGTGCCAACCGCAAGGCAACATCATAGGCGTATTCGTCTTCATGAAGCTCCACATCGCCTATCTTTCCAATAGCACCGGGGTCAGGGCCTCCATGCCCGCCCACTACATAAAAACAAGCACCTTGCAAACGCTTTCCACTAATGCGCACATCGGCAAACGCTTTCCCGAAGAGCGGTTCGCGAACAAATCCTTTCCGCTTACCGGCTGCTTGCCGAGAAGACTGCCCAGAAACGTCCATGTCTTCTTCTGGCGTTTCTTGCAAAACAAAATCTTTCACAGCTTTCTCTTCAAACAGTGTATCTTCTAATGCTTCATCTTTCAAAACGATGTCCTTCGCAGAATCTTGTTTAGAAACAATTGTCCGCTTGTCTTTCATTCCATTACTTCCACTCACCACACTCTTCTTCACCGAGGAATTTTTTCTTTCGTTCTTCAATGGAGGCAACACATATCTCACCCCTAATTGCAATTCTTCTTTCCCATTCAGACGCTTCTTATTCAATTCAAGAAAAACTTTATAGTACATCCTTCCCGGACGATTGTTGCGTTTAAGAAAAGAAGAGATGCCTTCACCGTTTCTCGGAGTATCGGTTGTTTGTTGAGCCTGAAAGGAAATAGATGTAAATACAAATAACAAAAGGAGCAATATTCTAACCATTTTCACTGCATTTTTTCTTTATGAAAGGCAAAAATACATTATTTTCCTTACTTTTGCGACGACTTACAACGTTAATTGACAATAAACTTTATACTGAAAGCATTATGGCAAAGCAATTCAAACCGGAAACACTATGCGTACAAGCCGGCTGGACACCTAAAAAGGGAGAGCCTCGTGTACTCCCTATCTACCAAAGCACCACTTTTAAATATGAAACCAGCGAACAAATGGCACGTCTGTTCGACCTCGAAGACAGCGGTTATTTCTACACCCGCCTGCAAAACCCTACGAACGATGCCGTTGCTGCCAAGATAGCTGCTCTTGAAGGCGGTGTCGCTGCCATGCTCACCTCCAGCGGACAGGCTGCCAACTTCTACGCCGTGTTCAATATCTGCGAAGCCGGCGACCATTTGGTATGTTCTTCCTGTATCTACGGAGGAACATACAATCTCTTCGGTGTTACGATGAAGAAACTGGGCATCAAGGTAACTTTCGTCAATCCCGACGCTTCGGAAGAGGAGCTCTCAGCAGCTTTTCGCCCCAATACCAAAGCACTGTTCGGTGAAGTCATTTCCAACCCTACGCTGGAAGTGCTTGACATCGAAAAATTTGCCCGCATTGCTCACAGCCACGGTGTCCCCCTGATTGTAGACAATACTTTCCCTACTCCCATCAACTGCCGTCCTTTTGAATGGGGAGCCGATATCGTAACCCACTCCACCACCAAATACATGGACGGACATGCAACTTCCGTAGGCGGTGTCATTGTAGACAGCGGCAATTTCGACTGGGAAGCACATGCCGACAAGTTCCCCGGCTTATGTACTCCGGATGATTCTTACCACGGACTGACTTATACAAAAAGTTTCGGTAAGATGGCCTACATCACCAAAGCTACCGCCCAACTGATGCGCGACCTCGGCAGTATCCAGTCTCCGCAAAACGCATTTCTGCTGAACCTCGGTTTGGAAACTCTGCATCTGCGCGTGCCGCAACATTGTAAAAACGCACAGGCTGTAGCCGAGTATCTCTCCAAAAACGACAAAGTGGCATGGGTGAATTACAGTGGTCTGCCGGAAGATAAATACCACACATTGGCACAAAAATATCTCCCCAACGGATCATGTGGTGTTGTCACTTTCGGACTGAAAGGAGGGCGTGAAGTGGCAACTAAATTTATGGACTCATTGCAATTGGTAGCCATCGTCACCCACGTAGCCGATGCCCGCACATGTGTGCTACACCCTGCCAGCCATACACACCGCCAGCTCACAGACGAACAACTGATAGCGGCCGGCGTGCGTCCCGATTTGATTCGTCTTTCCGTAGGTATAGAAAATGTAGACGATATCATAGCCGACATCGAGCAGGCACTGAAATAAGAATCGAAAGCAAAGACACGAAGACACAGGGATTTTGTTTAGAAACCGGTTTTGAATATAAACAAGCTCATATTTATACAAGAAAAAATCTTCGTGCCTTTGTATTTCTATGGCCAGCCAGAACTTTGTAATAGAAAATAATATTTTACTTGCATCAGACTACTATTTTAAAACTTTTATCCCTACATTTGCAGCCAATTTATAACCAATTTATATTTTACCATGGCTAAGATAACCAAAGAAGCTGCTTTGCTTTATCATTCGCAAGGCAAACCGGGTAAGATTGAAGTAGTACCCACCAAACCTCATAGTACACAAACCGACCTTTCGCTCGCTTATTCTCCGGGCGTGGCAGAACCTTGTCTTGAAATTGAGAAAAATCCGCAAGATGCGTATAAATATACAGCGAAAGGCAATCTGGTAGCCGTTATTTCCAATGGTACTGCCGTGCTGGGTTTGGGCGATATTGGTGCTCTCAGCGGCAAGCCCGTAATGGAAGGAAAAGGTTTGTTATTCAAAATCTATGCAGGCATTGATGTCTTCGACATCGAAGTGAACGAAAAAGATCCCGACAAATTTATCGAAGCTGTCAAAGCAATCGCACCCACATTCGGAGGTATCAATTTGGAAGATATCAAAGCACCCGAATGCTTTGAGATTGAACGCCGATTAAAAGAAGAACTGGATATCCCCGTAATGCACGACGACCAGCACGGCACAGCCATCATCTCCAGCGCAGGACTGTTGAATGCCCTTGAGGTAGCGGGTAAAAAGATTGAGGATGTGAAAATTGTGGTGAATGGTGCAGGTGCTTCAGCCACTTCATGTACCAAACTATATGAGGCACTCGGTGCACGTCGTGAAAATATCCTGATGCTGGATAGCAAAGGAGTTATCACCAGCGACCGTGAGAACCTGACCGAACAAAAGCGTTATTTCGCCACCGACCGCCGCGATGTACACACATTGGCTGAAGCAATCAGAGGAGCCGATGTTTTCCTCGGACTCTCAAAAGGCAATGTGTTGACACAAGAGATGGTTCGCAGTATGGCCGACCATCCGATAGTATTTGCCCTTGCCAATCCTGCTCCGGAAATATCCTATGAAGATGCTATGGCAGCACGACCGGACGTACTGATGTCTACCGGCCGTTCCGATTATCCCAACCAGATAAATAATGTAATCGGTTTCCCTTACATCTTTCGAGGCGCCCTCGATACGCAAGCAAAATCCATCAACGAAAAGATGAAAATAGCCGCCGTACACGCTATTGCCAATCTTGCCAAACAGCCTGTACCGGATGTTGTTAACGAAGCATATCATGTAAACAACTTTACCTTCGGCCCCGAATACTTTATTCCGAAACCCGTAGATCCGCGTCTCATCACCGAGGTTTCATGCGCTGTAGCCAAAGCTGCCATAGAAAGCGGAGTGGCCCGCAAGAAGATTGAAGACTGGGATGCCTATAAATTGCAACTGCGTGAGCTGATGGGATATGAAAGCAAACTGACGCGTCAACTCTACGATACCGCCCGTCGTAATCCGCAACGCGTTGTGTTTGCAGAAGGCATCCATCCCAACATGCTGAAAGCAGCTGTCGAGGCAAAAGCCGAAGGAATCTGCCACCCTATTATATTAGGAAATGACGAAGCCATCGAGAAATTAGCAAAAGAGCTTGACCTCAGCCTCGAAGGAATTGAAATCGTGAATTTGCGTCATCCCGATGAAGCACCGCGCCGCGAACGATATGCCCGTATACTTTCTGAAAAACGTGCTCGCGAAGGTGTCACCTACGAAGAAGCCAACGACAAGATGTTCGAACGTAACTATTTCGGCATGATGATGGTGGAAACCGGTGAGGCAGATGCTTTCATTACCGGCCTTTACACCAAATACAGCAATACAATCAAAGTGGCCAAGGAGGTTATCGGCATCCGTCCGGAATTCAAGCATTTCGGAACAATGCACATATTAAATTCCAAGAAAGGAACGTACTTTCTGGCAGATACGTTGATAAACCGCCATCCCGACAAGGAAACGTTGATAGACGTGGCGAAGCTGGCCGAAAGCACCGTACGCTTCTTCAATCATACACCGGTAATTGCCATGTTGAGTTACAGCAACTTCGGAGCAGACACCGAAGGAAGTCCGGTACAAGTGCATGAAGCCGTAGAATATATGCAACAAAACTATCCGAACCTTGCCATTGACGGTGAAATGCAGGTAAACTTCGCCATGAACAGAGAAGTGCGCGATGCCAAATATCCTTTCACCCGCCTGAAAGGTAAAGAGGTGAACACACTCGTATTCCCTAACCTGAGTTCGGCCAATTCCGCTTACAAACTGTTGCAAGCAATGAATACCGAGACAGAACTGATTGGCCCTATCCAGATGGGATTGAACAAACCTGTCCACTTCACCGACTTCGAGAGTTCCGTACGCGATATCGTAAATATCACGGCAGTAGCAGTAATCGACGCCATTGTCTACAAAAAGAAAGCAGGCAAATGAGAAGACCGTTATCTAAATTCCAAATAGTTTGCATCGTGCTGCTTTGGGCGGCGCTTTGTTACATTGTTCTGATATCTGCCGAACGAATTGACGGGCCAATTATCCTGATGCTTGCCATTTCGGCGGCATTAGTCTTCATTCCTGTGATAAAATCTCTAAAAAGAGGATAAATAATATCTTTTTATTCCTTTTTGCGGGATAAAACGACAAAAATGCTGTTTTATCCCGCATTTTATTTATAAAATGTTTGCCCGTATTATTTTTATATTTACTTTTGCAACCGCAACGATAGATAAAAGAACAAATAGAAATCTGATTTTCATTTTAGGTAACATAATAATAGCAACCAATAAAAGAAGTAGATTATGAATGCAGCTAAGGTATTAGAAGATTTGAAAAGACGGTTCCCCAACGAACCGGAGTATCATCAAGCAGTAGAAGAGGTACTCTCTACCATTGAAGAAGAATACAACAAACATCCGGAGTTTGACAAAGCTAATCTGATTGAGCGTCTTTGCATTCCCGATCGCGTTTATCAATTCCGTGTTACTTGGGTGGATGACAAAGGTAACGTACAAACCAACATGAGCTATCGCGTACAACACAACAATGCCATTGGCCCTTACAAAGGCGGTGTACGTTTTCATGCTTCCGTGAACCTGTCAATCTTGAAATTCCTTGCTTTTGAACAGACTTTCAAGAATTCCTTGACAACCCTGCCCATGGGTGGCGGTAAAGGTGGTTCGGACTTTTCTCCGCGAGGCAAATCGAATGCCGAAGTGATGCGTTTTGTTCAAGCTTTCATGCTGGAGCTGTGGCGTCATATCGGCCCCGAAACAGATGTACCTGCCGGCGACATCGGTGTAGGCGGACGTGAAGTAGGTTTTATGTTCGGTATGTACAAGAAGCTGGCCCATGAGTTCACCGGAACTTTCACGGGTAAGGGCCGTGAGTTCGGCGGTTCGCTGATTCGTCCGGAAGCTACGGGCTACGGTAACATCTATTTCCTGATGGAAATGCTGAAAACCAAAGGTACTGACTTAAAAGGCAAAACTTGCCTGATTTCCGGTTCCGGCAACGTGGCTCAATACACTGCCGAGAAAGTATTGGAACTGGGTGGCAAGGTATTGACAATGTCCGACTCCGACGGTTATATATACGACCCGGCAGGCATCGATCGCGAGAAACTGGATTACATCATGGAACTGAAGAACCTCTATCGCGGACGTATCCGCGAATATGCCGAACAATATCCCGGCGTAAAATATGTAGAAGGCGCTCGTCCTTGGGGTGAGAAAGCCGATATCGCCTTGCCTTCTGCAACTCAGAACGAAATCAACGGAGACGATGCCAAGAAACTGATGGCCAATGGCGTGATGGCTGTTTCCGAAGGCGCCAACATGCCTTCTACTCCTGAAGCTATCCGCATATTCCAAGAAGCCAAGATTCTGTATGCTCCGGGTAAGGCTGCCAATGCCGGAGGTGTATCGGTATCCGGCCTTGAAATGACGCAGAACTCCATTAAACTGAGTTGGAGCGCCGAAGAGGTTGACGAGAAGTTGAAGAGCATCATGAAGAATATCCACGAGGCATGCGTACAATATGGTACAGAGGCCGACGGCTACGTAAACTACGTGAAAGGAGCCAATGTGGCCGGATTCATGAAGGTGGCGAAGGCAATGATGGCACAAGGCATTTTATAAGGAGACGCAAGGCCATAGTTATTATAAAGAAAGGCGAAGGGGAAATCAACACCTCTCCGCCTTTTGCTTTTTCTCCGGACAATTTCCCGAATTCAGCAAAAGCGAACAATTTATTTCCAAAAAGATACTTTTCAGAGGCATAAAATGCAATTATATTATAAAAATTCAATATCAATATCAAAAAGCAAAAAGAGACGAAAATATTGGATAGCCTTCTCATACAGAGCCTGATAGCCGACTGGCATAGACAGAACACTACCGCACAAAAGTCCGACTCAGGCGTTGCCTGCGCCATCGGATGTTTTTCCTTAACTGCTTTTTTCGTAACTTTGCAGCCGGTTTTACATTCTCTTTGAAAGTAAAAGCGGCACTGATAACCGTTCTGTAACGACAACAGAGTGCTAACCATACAAACAGAATTAGTACAATAGGTAATTAAAAGCAGACAATTCCAATCAACTTGCTTGGAATGATTTATTAAATTGAAAAGAAAAAAGGTATTAAGATGAAAAAAACATTATTATCAGCATTTATATGCGCCGTATTGATTGCTTGTGGAAAAGATGATCCCACCGATTTCCCTCAACCGACGCCCGCTCCCACGCCGGAGCAATCCAAAGAATCCGACTCACCCACCGAACAACCTGTTCCGGCAGCAACCGTGACACAGGAGGAGATTGCCGCATATTTCGGTTTTGAAACTTCAAAAGACGTGAACGTTGCATCAACGCTTGTCAAGGCCCGAAAAGAGCCTATGCAAATAAACGGAAAAACCATCAGCCTGACCGAGGCCGAGGTAAAAAGCAAAGACGAATTGGGAGGTTCGTTTGTGTTGCATGTGGTAGGTAAGGTAAACGAAACGCCCTTTGAGAAAGAGTTTACATATAACGGGTTCGTGAAGAAACCCGAAGATTTCCAGATGGCCAACCGTGTACAGGTAAAATGGAAAGATGGTATAAACCATTACGAAATATTCGATTTCGACAGCTTTTACAGATTACACCAAACAAACATGTTCAGTGCCGAGAACCTTGAGCGGATGATGGATTTTCACTCCTCAACCACAGATGGCAGTTATATGTATCCTTTCACTTCGGAAGATATAAAGAAAACTACGATTGAAGAGGTGAAATATGAAGAACGGGGACAGATTTCGTTCTATCTCAAATACAACAATAGCAAGGCAAAAAATCGCATCTCTCTTCCATTCGACAAGAATAAGTATTACGAAGGCAAAATCACGATAAATACGGATTTCGTAGAGAGTAGCTACATGAGAGGTATATATGAGAACCCGGCTCTGTTCAACGGTCGTCTGTTCTCGTACGATGACAAGACGTACGCTGTAGTGATAAACGAAAGCCGAAAAGAGAAAAGCGATGGCGACAACACGCTTACATTGCATTTAAGTCTGCGCGCAAAGAACAACGGCGATGTTCAGCTTGCCGAATTTGACAAGACATTCACAGGATTCAAATCGCTGAAAGAGCTGAAAAGTGAGTTGAAACCTCACTCTACGGCCAATCTGCTTGTTTTTATGAAAGATAGGGTTAAGAAAAACGATAGTGGAGATATAACCAACAAACTTTCCATATCCATAGAAAACTGGATACGCGATGTAGAATTCACCACCCAAAAAGAGCAGGAAGCATTGACATGGGAGAAAAATAAGTGGAGCAAAAACGTACTAAGCGGTCTCCATACTTCCATGAAAGATATATATCTGGACGGAGTGAAATTCGAGCTTATCTCTGCCAAGTTGAATGACGACAATGGACGAAAGACCCTGCATATCACTTTCCGAATGGCGGGAGCCAACGAGTTGGTATTGACGGACGATGCCATTGACTTCAACATGACAATGCACATTCCTTCCTAAGATGGGGAAAGAGGTATCTCATTACAGAGATTGTAAATATTCGATACCACCGCTTTTAAAAAAACGTCCAGCATGAAATAGCGTTTCCTATACGCTATAAATCAGTCCGATATATTTTTAACGTCAGTTCGGGATAAGAAAAAGGTAATAGAAGTTGGTAATCTCGCTTATTCTGGGTTTAAACATCGCTTCAATCTGAGCCGCGACAGCAGGCTCTACAAACTCATCGACGAAGAGGGTGCACGGGGCTACGGCAGCTACCTCTTCATCCTCGAACAGCTTTACAGTCAGGAGTCCGGCAGGCTTTTCATCGGGCAACTGAAACTGATACGGCAGAAAGGGGCCCCGCAGGCTTACCTCGAAAAAATAGTCCGGAACTACGGTTTGTTCGTCATCCAGGACGATATGTTTTCATCGGCCATCGACTATTTGGGCACTTCGTGAAAGAAAGCGGAAGTGTCAAAGAAAAATACTACCGAGAAAGGAGCGGAAGAAGAGGAGGTGATGACGGATAGGATGAAGGTTGCCGAAGAAGCAAGCCCGCTTGTAGAAGAGGACGGGGATTCTCAGGCGACAACTTCTCCTGCCACTGCTTCGGAAGTGTCCGAAGCTTGCGCGGCGACTCCGGACGAACTCGTAGCCGACTGCTTGCCGACTACCTGCCGGCTCGGAGTCAGCAAGCAGTCCGAAAAGAGGCAAAAAGCGAGATAACAAGCAGTCCCTTAGAGAGTTATCACAACAACCTTCCCTCGCGCGCGCGAGAGAAGAAAAGAATAGAGAAGAAGAGAATAGAAAATACCTCCTCCATATAATTCCTCCTCTTAAGGTGGAGGAGGTGGAGAAACGCCACACCGCATGCGCCATAACGTGAGGGCGCAACGGGTGCGAGGTGTGAGATTGCAGACGGTGAAGTGCGGGGTTACGGCAGCTGAAGTGCGGGCTTACGGGTGAGGAAGTGCGGAGTTGCGGACGATGCATCCGGTTTGTTCTCAAAATTGATTTATAACCATAACGTTACAAAAAATAAGCGAGATTACCAACGTCTATTACCTTTTTCTTATCCCGAACTGACGTTATCTTTACTAAAATCTGACCGGATTTTTACTAAAAATTGCTTGAACTTTTAGTAAATCTTCGGGGAATTTCTTTTAAGCGGATATTTTCTGTGTTCAGAAGCCTTCTTTTTGTCAAGAATATTCAACCGAGCCTCTTCCTACATAGCAAAAGGCAACTGTAGAAAAACAGAGAATAACGACCACCGACTTCCTGAAGACTTCCGGCCCTCCAAGAAAAAATGCGGTAGATGATTACCGAAAAGAACCTTTTTATCCGTATTTTTGCAAACCGCATACAGCACCCTCACCAATGGGTATGTGCGGCATAAGACAACATTACAGAAACAAATTACAGACAACAATGGAAACAAAGGAAATCCCTGTACTGCTACTGACAGGCTATCTGGGCAGTGGAAAAACCACTTTGGTAAACCATATTCTTTCCAACAAACGCGGCATTAAATTTGCCGTCATCGTCAACGACCTCGGCGAGGTGAACATCGATGCAGAGCTCATACAAAAAGGCGGCATCGTAGGGAAAAAAGACGAAAGCCTCGTCGCGCTCCAAAACGGCTGCATCTGCTGCACGCTGAAGACCGACCTGATAGAACAGATGCAAGAAATCATGAAGATGCAGCGCTTTGACTATATCGTCATCGAGGCCAGCGGCATCTGCGAGCCTGAACCTATCGCCCAAACCATCTGCTCCATTCCCCGCATGGGCGGCGTTTATACCCGATACGGCATCTGTCGCTTGGACTGCATTGTCACCGTGGTAGACGCCCTGCGCCTGCAAAGCGAATTTGCCTGCGGCAACAACCTCACCGGCAAAGGTTTGGACGAAGAGGACATCGAAAACCTCATCATACAGCAGATAGAATTCTGCAACCTTGTGCTGCTGAACAAAGCTTCGGAAGTGCAACCCGAAGAGCTGAAACGCATCAAGCAGATAGTGCGCACCTTGCAACCCGGCTCCGAAATCATAGAATGCGATTATACAAATATCGAACTGGAAAAAATAATCCATACCCGTCTGTTCGACTTTGAGCGTGTTGCCACCTCGGCAGGATGGGTACGCGAAATAGAACGTCCGGTCAGCGAAGAGGAAGAGAAAGAGGCTCATCGCCACCATCACCATGAAGGAGAATATAGGCATGGGCACGAGGGCCATCATCACGATTGCGGAGAGCATTGCCACCATCACCACCATCACTCAGAGGGCGGCGAAGCCGAGGAATACGGCATCAGTACCTTTGTCTACTACCGCCGTCAGGCATTCGACATCCATAAGTTCGACCACTTCATCGCAACCAAATGGAACCGTAACATCATCCGAGCCAAAGGCGTATGCTACTTCAGCCACAACCGCGACATGTCCTATCTCTTTGAGCAAGCCGGCATGCAGAAGCAACTTACGGAGGCCGGGCTATGGTATGCCACAGCCCCCGAAGAGGATTTGATTAAATTGATGCGTCAAGAACCGGGCCTGCTGCGAGACTGGGACGAGAAATACGGAGACCGCATGCAAAAGATTGTCTTCATCGGCCAACATTTGGACAAAGAGCAGTTGACGCGCGACCTTGATGCATGTTTAGATTAAGAGAGATTTATTTCTCCACAAAACGAAACATCTTGAAATAGACCTTACGATCTGCGCCAGAGACATTGACAAGCCTCACCTTCAGCACCTTCAGGCCTGCAACAACAGCCTTCAACTGCGATCTGCTTCCATAGGGTTGCAGTTGCACAGGCTGCCATTCCGCGCCATCAGCAGTCACTTCCAACCGGAAGAGCGAGTCAATGGCTTCCCTGCTGCCCAAGTCGATGAGCAATGAATTAAGGTTGCGGGCATAGTCCATCGAGAGTGTCAGCGAACCGGCAGCCTGCCAGTCTATCACTTCGTTGGACGGAGCAATATTGACAGTTTTTCCTTTTTGCTTCACCGGAAGCGAAGCCAGTTGCACGACGTCGCTTTCCAAAGAGTAGGGCGAATAAACTGCCTGCGTATCCAATTGGGCATCGAACAACTTGTTATATCGTGATGTGGCAACTTCAAACAACGCGTCGAAAGTCGGCAACAGATGTTTTCCTGCGCTTTTCACTCCCACATGATAAAGGGCATCCGTCTCGCACATCAGTCTTTGCAAGGCTTGGGCATGGGCGTGACTTCGAACAAAAGCCTCTTTTTGGGGTTGCAGGCGCATCATCTCCAACACCTCTTTCCCATACTCGCCCACTAATCTGAATTGAGTCAGCCAAGGCCTTATCTCGTTTATCAGCGGGCGGTTCTCACTGCCCGAAGCCAGCAACATATCGGCAGCAACAATTATTTTGCGGCACTCTTCGGCCACCTCACGGTAAGCCGCATCATCCGTCTGCCCTTTTTCCCGATAATTGTTCAGCAGCGTTGCGAGTGCCGGTTGGATGGCAACGGACTCATCGCGTCTGAAGTTATGCCCGTTCGGCCCTAAATCGGAATTATGGGTGGCAAAGGTTTCCAGGTATTCGGCATGGAGAGGCATCAGGTCTTTAACGGCTCTTCGCCAAGAAGCGTCGCTGTCATAACGACTCATGTTCCAAGTATAGTCGGCCACGCTGTAAAGCGAAATCTTGGAGGCCTCCGCATGCTCCATCGGGTTGGATACGAAAGCGGCAAGCTCATCTTTGATGTCAGTGCCGTTCCCATACACCGGGCCTAACAGCAGATGGTCTCGCACATAATCCGAAACAGGAAAATTCCACCAGATATAAGCCTTGCGCTTCAGCAGCGGATTGATAAAGTCCATCGTCGGTTTGTCTATGGTGGCAACCACCTTATCGCCTGTCCACATGATTTGTATGCCTTCGTTCAGTTTGTCGCCCAATGTAGTGAGATATCCTCCCTCTACTTTCGCCCACGATTTGTTATATTCCGTAGGGCACATAATCAACGGAGCAACGTCTTTCTTGATTTTCACAAAATAATTGTCGATATAATTCAGCAACTCAGCCTGTTTGTCTGCCTTAGTACCTTCACCGGATATGTCGTCGAAGAAAACGGCAAAACCGCGTACACCCAACTGATACATGCTTTCAAATTTCTGTAACAATTGCGAGCGGTCTTCTTCGTTCCAGCGAATGTCTTGTCCCGGATGGATGGCCCAGTAAAAGATGACATTGTTCTCATGCGCTCTTTCCACAAGCATCTTCAACTGTTCCGCTTCGCGGGGAGGATAAGGTTTGCGCCAGTTGGGGGTACTATGGTAAGGGTCGTCCTTAGGTCCATACAGATAAACGTTCATCTTGTTTCTGCCGTAAAATTCGAGCTGGCGCATACGGGCTTCATGACTCCACGGTGTACCGTAAAATCCCTCTACCACACCCCGGTATGGCACATCCGGATAGTCGGTTATTTCAACCAAAGGCAATTTGCCCAAAGCAAGCAGTTGGGCAAGAGTCTGTACACCGTAATACACTCCTCGTTCGTCGGCACCTGCAATAACCATACGGTCTTTAGCTATTTTCAGGAAATAGCCTTCCGGCTTTTGCGGAATCCGGTTCCGGTATTCCCTGACCGCCTTATCTCCTTTCACACCGACAAATATGCGAAAAGAAGCCTTCAATGCCTCCCCCGGCATCAGTCGGCGAAGCAGTGACAAGGCAGATCCACCATACAGCGAATCGGATGCCCATAGTCTGTATTGCGCAGGGATATTTACCGAATCACTTTGAGATACATACTCTTGAGGGGTAGGTTGCAGATGAAAGTCTTGTGCGCGAAGCACGGCTATCGTCAGCAGACCGAAAGTTGCAAATAACAGCAGTTTTTTCTTCATAACAAATGTTTTATGGTATTAAAGGGGTTTGTTTTAATCGTTCGTACACAGCCGGATGGAGAAAATAACGTATATCTTTCCCCTCGTCCAATGCCTTGCGTATAAAAGTAGAACTGATTTCGAATACGGGCGAAGAGGTCAGGCTCACGCCTTGTGGCAAAGAGGCCGCATCTATCGGATAGCCCGGACGAGGATAAATGATAATCCGGTTTTCTGCAAGTATGCGTTCCGACTCGTACCATCGAGGAAAGAGCATCCAATTATCCGCCCCCATTATGAGGGAGAAAATGCAGTGCGGATAAGTACGCTTCAGTTCATCCAAAGTATGAATCGTATAAGAAGGGCGAGGCAAATGAAACTCAAAATCGGATGCGCGGAATTTCGGATAACTTTCAATGGCAAGCTTCACCAGTTCCAAACGAAACGTATCGTCCATCAGCTTCTTTTCCTCCTTCAAAGGGTTGTGGGGAGTAACCATAAACCACACCTCATCCAACCCTTCGTATTCGCAAAGATAATTGGCAAGAGCCAAATGACCGATATGAACCGGATTGAACGAACCACTGAAGACTCCGACTCTCAAGGGATTCATCGCTCCAAGAATTGAGTAATTACTTCTAAAGCTTCTGTCTTGGCATCCTCCAGATTGTCATTCACAATCACCGTGTCGAACTTCGAGGCAAAACCAAGTTCGTATTCCGCCTTTGCCACACGGCTTTCAATAACTTCGGGAGCATCTGTTCCACGCCCCACCAAGCGTTTGCGCAGTTCCTCTACCGAGGGAGGCTGGATGAAGACAGACAAAGCACGCTCGCCATAAAACTTCTTTATGTTGCAACCGCCCACCACATCTACATCAAATACCACATTCTGTCCTTCGGCCAGTTGTTTCTCTACTTGTGCCTTCAACGTTCCGTAAAAACGATCTTGATATACTTCCTCATACTCCAGAAATTCATCATTGGCTATGCGACGACGAAACTCTTCAGGAGTCAGGAAGAAATACTCCACCCCGTCCTTTTCCGTTCCACGAGGAGGACGGCTGGTGGCCGAAACGGAAAATGACAGATTCAGGTTCTGCGTCAGCAGATAATTGATAATCGTCGACTTGCCCGAACCCGAAGGAGCTGAAAAGATGATAAGTTTGCCCATGCTAAGTATTATTATAAAAACATTTCAGGCATGGAATATATGGGCTGATAGTTTTGCATGACGGCTACGCAAGGCAACCCGAAACACCGTATAATCCCTGCCTGAGAGATAATACGAAAATTACATTACATTCAACACCTGTTCCTTGATTTGTTCCAATTCGTCCTTCATCTGCACAACAAGTTTTTGCATTTCCACATGATTGGATTTGCTGCCCAAAGTATTGATTTCACGCCCCATCTCCTGAGCGATAAATCCTAACTTCTTACCTTGTCCGCTTCCGCTTTCCAACGTGTTGATAAAATATTTCAGATGATTGCCGAGGCGTTGCTTTTCCTCGTTTATATCCAGCTTTTCAATATAATAGATAAGTTCTTGTTCCAGACGGTTTTTATCATAATCCACGTTCAATGTTTTCTCCAAGGCATCGGTAATGCGTTCTTTCACTTTGGCAACCCGTTCTTTTTCAAAAGGAACAACGGCTTCGAGCAGGCATGCGATATTGGCAATCTTTTCACGGAATTTCTTTTCGAGCGCCACTCCCTCCTGCTTACGAAAATCTACCAGAGAGTTAACAGCCTCTTCTACGGCCGAATGAACCAACGCCCATTCTTCTTCGCTCAACTCTTGCGTTTCGTTCTTGGTCATCACGTCCGGCATGCGGAGCAAAGTCGAAAACCAGTCTTCCGGTTCGGGAATTCCCAATGTCTCCGACAAAAATTTGATGCGCTCGTAATACGCAGTCACCAACTCCTGATTAATGGGAGTGGCAAGTTGTTCGGTATCTTTTTTTTCAACCCAAAGGCAGAAATCCACCTTGCCACGCTCCAGCACTTTGGAAATTTCATTACGAATCTCTATCTCTTTCTCCCGATATAAAGGAGCGATGCGGGCCGACAGATCCATCGCTTTACTGTTAAGCGACTTAATTTCGACGTTCACTTTCTTATCAGGCAACTCGACTATTGCTTTGCCGTAGCCTGTCATGGATTGTATCATAATGTTATAGTTTTGTGCAAAAGTACGTGATTATTTTAATTACTGAAAATAATCATGTAAATTTGCCACAACAAAATCAAGAATAAGAGTTATGTCATGTATTTTACATATTGAGACATCCACTTCCGCATGCTCCGTGGCTGTGAGCGAAGACGGACAGAATGTTTTCAAAAAAGAAGACTTGAACGGCCCCTCGCATGCTGTTTCATTAGGAGTTTTTGTAGACGAAGCACTTTCGTTCGCCGACAATCATGCCATGCCGTTGGATGCGGTTGCCGTAAGTTGCGGCCCGGGCTCTTATACAGGACTGCGTATCGGCGTATCTATGGCAAAAGGAATCTGCTACGGACGCAACCTGCCTCTGATAGGATTACAGACCTTGCAAGTGCAATGCGTTCCGGTATTGCTCTACCATGAAGAACTGCCCGACGATGCCTTACTATGTTCGATGATCGACGCCCGCCGCATGGAAGTTTATGCAGCCGTTTACGATCGGGCACTGAAACCTCTTCGGGATATAGCGGCCGATATTGTAAACGAAGACTCATACGCGGAATTTTTGGATAAGCATCCTGTCTATTTCTTCGGCGACGGCGCAGCAAAATGCAAAGGCAAAATCAAGCATCCCAATGCGCGTTTCATTGACGGCATTCGCCCTTTGGCAAGTATGATGCAGCCATTGGCAGAAAAAGCGATAGCTGAAAAAGACTTTAAAGACGTGGCCTATTTCGAACCGTTTTATCTGAAAGAGTTTGTTGCCGGTACGCCCAAAAAACTTTTGTGAAAAATGACAATTTCAGGTATTATCAATTATCAACAGCCAATAATCAATTTAGAGAAATGCAATATAACACTCAACAAAAACGAATGCCTCTGCCCGAATACGGTCGGAGCATCCAGAACATGGTAGACCATGCGCTTACGATTGAGAACCGTGCAGAACGCCAACGTTGTGCAAATACAATTATCAATATCATGGGGAGCATGTTCCCTCATCTGCGCGATGTGCCCGACTTCAAACACAAGCTGTGGGATCATCTTGCCATCATGTCCGGCTTTCAGTTGGACATCGACTATCCATACGAAATTATACGCAAGGATAACCTGAACACCAAACCGGAAAACGTCCCCTACCCCAGTACTAAAATCCGTTATCGCCATTATGGGCGTACGATGGAAGTATTGATAAAGAAAGCCATCGAATTTCCTGAAGGAGAAGAAAAGCAGAATCTGGTAGCATTGATCTGTAACCATATGAAGAAAGACTATATGGCTTGGAACAAAGATACTGTCGACGACCGCAAGATAGCAGACGACCTTTACGAGCTGTCCAACGGTAAATTGCAGATGACCGATAGCATCATCCGCCTTATGACGGAACGGATCGACCAAAACTATCGTCCGAAGGCAAACAGTCAAGGTAACCGGAACAACAACCGGAACAATAAGAAGAAATATTAAGAGATTCTCAATTTGATACCTCATTTTATTAATAGATAAGACGACATGGCATCATTTGTAATCGAAGGAGGACACAGTCTTCGCGGCGACATTTACCCTCAGGGTGCAAAGAACGAGGTTCTGCAAATAGTCTGCGCCACATTGCTCACCGCCGAAGAGGTAACGGTACACAATATACCGGATATTCTGGATGTCAACAACCTTATACAATTGATGAGGGATATGGGAGTTTCTGTCTCAAAGAAGGGCATCGACACATACAGCTTTCGGGCAGAAAACATTGACTTCAACTATCTGAAGAGTGATGAGTTTTTGAAAAAATGTTCCAGTCTTCGCGGTTCCGTCATGCTGGTGGGTCCCATGGTGACACGCTTCGGCAAAGCAATGATTTCCAAACCGGGAGGCGACAAAATAGGACGCCGCCGTCTGGATACTCATTTCATCGGCATCCGGAATTTAGGAGCCGATTTTGTCTACAACGAAGTGCGCGAAGTTTACGAAATATCGGCGGGACGACTGCAAGGCACATACATGCTGCTCGACGAAGCATCCGTAACGGGAACAGCCAACATCGTAATGGCTGCTGTTCTGGCCAAAGGCAAGACCACCATCTATAATGCCGCTTGCGAACCTTACATACAACAATTATGCAGAATGCTGAATCGGATGGGAGCCAGAATAGAAGGCATCGCTTCCAACCTCCTCACCATCGAAGGAGTAGATGAACTGCACGGCACCGAGCATACCATTCTGCCGGATATGATCGAGGTGGGCAGCTTCATCGGCATGGCGGCTATGACGCAGAGCGAACTGACCATAAAAAATGTCTCACACCGGAACTTGGGCATAATTCCCGACAGTTTCCGCCGCCTCGGCATCAAGATGGAACAACGTGGAGACGATATCCATGTGCCTGCACAAGACAATTATCAGATAGAATCTTTCATAGATGGTTCCATTATGAGCATTGCAGATGCGCCGTGGCCGGGATTGACGCCGGACTTGCTCAGCGTGATGCTGGTAGTTGCCACTCAGGCAAAAGGAAGCGTACTCATCCATCAGAAAATGTTCGAAAGCCGCCTGTTCTTTGTGGACAAACTGATAGACATGGGGGCGCAAATCATCTTGTGCGACCCGCACCGGGCTGTTGTCATCGGGCATAATCATGGCTTCAAACTGCGTGGAGGCAATATGACCTCACCTGATATTCGTGCCGGCATCGCCTTACTGATAGCCGCCATGAGTGCAAACGGCATCAGCCGCATACATAATATCGAACAGATAGACCGCGGATACCAGAACATCGAAGGGCGACTGAATGCGCTTGGAGCAAGAATCACGAGAATATGATAAAGAAAGAAGACGTATATAAGATAGGTATATTCAATAAGCCTCACGGAATTCACGGAGAGTTATCATTCACTTTTACGGATGACATCTTCGATCGGGTGGAAGCAGAGTATCTTATCTGCCTAATAGATGGGATCTTGGTTCCTTTCTTTCTGGAGGAATACCGTTTCCGTTCGGACACCACTGCCCTTGTCAAACTGGAGGGAGTGGACACCGCAGAACGTGCCCGCATGTTCACCAATACGGAAGTATATTTCCCGGTCAAGCATGCAGAAGGGCATGAACCGGAGGAGCTGAGCTGGGATTTCTTCGTGGGTTTCCGCATGGAAGAGGTGCACCACGGCAAACTGGGAGAAATTGTATATGTAGATACCTCGACCATCAATGCCCTTTTCACAGTAGCCTATCAGGGAGAAGAAATCCTGATTCCTGCACAGGAAGATTTCATCGTGGATATCGACCGGAAGCATAAAGTCATCACGATGGACTTGCCGGAAGGCCTGCTGGCATTGGACGATATGGAAGAGTTTAATTAGGAATGAAATATAGATATTGGAAAAGAAGAAGAAGAAGAAACGAAACAAAGCTTTCTGGAGCAATATCAAGTTCAAGTATAAGCTGACCGTCATCAACGAGAATACGCTTGAAGAAGTCGTCGGACTGCGTGTATCCAAGTTGAACGGAATCTCCGTATTGCTTTCCGTGTTGACCATCCTGTTTCTGATAGCGGCAGTCATTATAGCTTTTACTCCCTTGCGCAACTACCTGCCCGGATACATGAACAGTGAAATCCGTGCCCAAGTGGTGGAGAATGCACTGCGTGTAGATTCGCTCCAACAGTTGGTGGACAGACAGAACCTATATATCATGAATATTCAGGACATCCTTTCGGGCAAGATAAAAGCGGATACCGTGCAGTCTATCGACTCGCTGACCAGTATGCGCGAAGATTCGCTCATGGAACGTACACAACGGGAAGCCGAATTCCGCAAGCAATATGAGGAAACGGAAAAATACAACCTGACAAGTATCACAGCCCGTCCCGAAGTAGACGGACTGATTTTCTACCGTCCCACGCGTGGCATGATTTCGTCCGCCTTCGATGCCGATACAAAGCATTTCGGCACGGACATCGCCGCCAATCCGGGCGAAAGCGTCTTGGCTACGTTAGACGGTACCGTCATACTGAGTACCTACACCGCCGAAACCGGCTATCTGATAGAGATACAGCATAATCAGGATTTCGTATCGGTATACAAGCACTGCGGTTCTTTGCTGAAACGGGAAGGAGATGACGTAAAAGGTGGCGAAGCCATTGCATTAGTAGGAAACACCGGGCAACTCTCTACCGGGCCACACCTCCATTTCGAATTGTGGCACAAAGGGAAAGCTGTAAACCCGGAACTTTATATCGTGTTTTAATTATGAAGAAACGAATTGCCATACTTGGCTCTACCGGTTCCATCGGCACACAAGCATTGCAGGTCATCGAGGAGCACCCCGACCGGTATGAAGCGTACGTGCTGACAGCCAACAACCGTGTAGAGGAGCTCATCGCTCAAGCCCGTAAGTTCAAGCCCGAAGCGGTGGTAATAGCCAACGAATCGAAATACAGCCTGCTAAAAGAGGAACTTGCCGACCTGCCCATCAAGGTATATGCCGGCGAAGAGGCTCTCTGCCAGATTGTGTCCGAAGCACCTATCGACATGGTGCTGACAGCCATGGTGGGATATGCCGGACTGAAACCGACCATGAACGCCATCCGCGCCCACAAACCGATAGCACTTGCAAATAAGGAAACCTTGGTAGTTGCCGGAGAACTGATTAACGAGCTGGCAAACCTTAGTAATGTGCCTATTCTGCCGGTAGATTCCGAACATTCCGCCGTCTTCCAATGTTTAGCCGGAGAGGTGGGAAATGCGATAGAAAAAGTGATACTGACCGCTTCGGGAGGACCGTTCCGCAGTTGCTCCATGCAGCAACTGGCAACAGTGACCAAAGTGCAGGCTTTGAAACATCCCAATTGGGAGATGGGAGCCAAAATCACCATAGATTCCGCCTCGATGATGAATAAGGGATTTGAAGTAATCGAAGCCAAATGGTTGTTCGGTGTACGTCCCGACCAAATAGAAGTGGTAGTACATCCGCAATCCGTCATCCATTCCATGATACAATTTGAAGACGGTGCCATAAAAGCACAACTTGGCATGCCTGACATGCGGCTGCCTATTCAGTATGCTTTCTCCTATCCCGACAGGCTGAAAGCATCTTTCCCGCGTCTGGACTTCAAACGATGCACGGAACTGACCTTCGAGGAACCGGACACCACACGTTTCCGCAACTTGGCTTTGGCATACGAGGCATTGCATCGTGCAGGAAATATGCCCTGCATCATCAATGCAGCCAACGAAGTGGTTGTCGCCGCTTTTCTGCAAGACAAGATTTCGTTTCTCGGCATGAGCGACGTGATAGAGAAAACCATGTCGCGCGCAGCCTTTATACAGAAGCCCAGCTATGAGGATTATGTAGCTACGGATGCCGAAGCAAGACGGATTGCCGAGGAGACGATAAAACATGCGTGACAACCAAACAAGCCTTTCTTTGTTTTTAAGTAATAAATTGTAAATCGTAAAATAGTAAATTATCAGATGGAAACATTCTTGATTCGTGCCCTGCAACTCGTCATGAGCCTTTCGCTACTCGTCATTATCCACGAGGGAGGGCACTTCCTCTTTGCCCGTTTGTTCAAGACGCGGGTAGAGAAATTCTGTTTATTCTTTGACCCTTGGTTCACTTTATTCAAGTTCAAACCTAAAAACAGCGAAACGGAATACGGCATCGGATGGTTGCCCTTAGGGGGCTACGTAAAAATTGCCGGCATGATAGACGAGTCGATGGATACCGAGCAGATGAAACAGCCCATGAAGCCTTGGGAATTCCGGGCCAAACCGGCATGGCAACGCCTGCTGATCATGGTGGGGGGCGTACTGTTCAACTTCCTGCTTGCCCTGTTCATCTATTCCATGATACTTTTCACTTGGGGAGACGAATATATTCCGGTTCAGAAAGCGCCGTTGGGCATGGATTTTAATGAAACGGCCAAAACAATCGGATTCCGCGACGGTGACATCTTGATTTCAGCCGATGGAGTAGCATTCGAACGCTACGACGGCGATTTGCTGACCAGTATCGTAGATGCCCGTCAGGTAAGTGTGTTGCGCGATGGCAAATCTGTCTCCGTTTATATTCCCGAAGACATGATGAACCGCTTGCTGACCGACAGCGTACGATTCGCCAGCTTCCGTTATCCGTTCGTCGTCGACAGTGTAAGCGCCGGACGCCCTGCTGCTTTGGCCGGCTTGCAACCGGGCGACAGCATCACCGCACTGGACGGAAAGACAATCGCCTATTTCGATTTCAAGGAGGAAATGACGAGACGCAAAAAAGCCGGCGACGCATCTCACGACGTGACTTTGACATACGTGCGCAACGGCATCACGGATACGCTGAGCTTGGCGACCGATGCCAACTATGAGATAGGCGTAATAGCGCGTGCGGCAACCAACAAGTTATTGCCCGTGGTACGCAAAGAGTATAGTTTCCTTTCTTCTTTTCCTGCCGGCATATCGTTGGGAGTAAAAACGCTGAAAGGCTACGTCGGCCAGATGAAATATCTTTTCTCGAAAGAAGGCGCCAAGCAGCTTGGAGGCTTCGGAACCATCGGCAGTATCTTCCCGGCAACGTGGGACTGGCATCAGTTTTGGTACATGACGGCTTTCCTTTCCATCATCCTTGCCTTCATGAATATTTTGCCCATTCCTGCACTGGACGGAGGCCATGTGTTGTTCCTGATATACGAGATTGTGGCACGCCGCAAGCCCAGCGACAAATTTATGGAACGCGCACAAATGGTAGGCATGTTCTTGCTGTTCGGTCTGCTGCTTTGGGCCAACTTCAATGATATATTGAGATATTTCTTCTGATATAAGGCTACCTCAGAACGCCTCTGCTACTTTCTTTCGGGTGTGGAGTTATACGGAATCACGGAACATCATTCATAAATAAAACCGTGTTAAACCGCATAACTCCACACCTGATATTAATGGTTTCTAAAGAGAGAAACAAAGAACAGACTGACCTCATTTCAGGAGAAGAGCTGGTCGGAAATAGGAGTTCTTTCTTTTGATTTTATTTTACATACTATCAAAAATCTCACTCGTTTTTTAGCGCATATCCATTCACTCACTGAGTGAACCACATTCAGTCAGGGACTGAAATGGTTTCTCTCGCCGACTGAAATGGTTTCAGTCGGCGACTGATTCCCCCCTCTTCAGAAGTACTTCTGGGAGGGGTAAAAGAAAGAAGAGAGTTCTTTGTCCAGAAGGTAAAAAAGATTTACTAATACACATAAAACATCGCCATATTTATCATGGCGCTATCTTTGTGATGCCTTCAAATCGAGTTTTACCTACTTCGGCAGATACAGTCGCTCTTTCCCTATAAAGAACATGTTTTTAGGGGGCTGATGAGTATTGACAATGCCGATGCAACAATCAGCCATGATTGGGACATCGTCATTATTGGACTTTCAGCAAAAGAAGCGCAGATGCTTATCTGTCAGCATGGAGGTTCGAGAAAGCGGATGCCGTCTATTTCAAAGAGTTTTAGCGTATGAAGGAAAATATAAGCCACAGCTGCTTTCGAGAAACTCGCAAAGAAACAACAAACCCTTTCTTTACATGTTCGTAAAGAAAGGGATTGTTCTATTAAGAAATTCATTTACCGCTCTCTCCCACAAACAGAGCAAGAAATAAAACTTTGCGGCATACCTATACCAAGTGACCGATCCATTCTTCCCGCTCACCGGGCAACAAATCGATAACAGGAATTTCTATCATCGTATAGCAACCCGGTTGCCGGCGCATGGCGGCACGAGCCGCGCATACCAATATTTGGGCGGTAAGGGCAGGGTTGTTGATGCGCATGTTGAACTCGAAAAGCTGGTTCTGCGTTTTGCCCGACACCCCTTTGCGGGTCAGGTTTACACCATGCCCCATATCGAGCAAGGCATCCACGCTCGGAACAAGCTTGACGTGCGTCTCGTCATTCACAAAATAGGGGTCGGCCTTGATGGCGGCGGCCACCTTGCCGAAATCATAACCTTCTTTCAGTTCGATGTACACCATGCGGCGATGGATGCCGGTCCCGGTAGGAATGGTCATGGAAAGAGCCGCCTTCACCCCCTCGACGGCCTTTACGGCTACCGTATGCCCCATGCTCATGCCCGGGCCGAAATTCGTATAAGTAATGCCTTTGGGGGCGATGGCCTCGAGCAATGCACGGACAATGGAGTCGCTTCCCGGATCCCAACCGGCCGATATGACAGCCACCGTATCGTGTGCCTTGGCCACCGCATCGAGCGTGCGGCGCAAAGCCGGAATACCCGCATGGACATCAAAACTGTCTACCGTACGGACGCCTAAAGCCAGAAACTCTTTCGCATATTCCTCGACCTTGCGGGTAGGCGTACAAAGGATAGCCACATCTACATTCCGCAACTCTTTGACGATCTTTACGACGGGATATTCCCTCAGTTCCGCAGGGCAATCATCGGCGCCGGAACGACGTACCACACCGGCAATCTCAAAATCGGAGGCTGCCTGCAGGGCCTCAAGTACGTAACGACCGATATTGCCATACCCCACAACAGCTGCTCTTACCTTTTTCATCTTTTTATTGTTTTTATTTATCAGTTTTCTACTTTATAGGCGCAAAAGTAAGCTTTTTAGTTCACATTCATCTACAAGAAGCCTCAAAGTTTTACATCGCTTTCTCTTTTTTGTGACCGGAATTCCGATAATAATGCTTACATTCGCAGGTGATAAGATATAGAATACAAAAGGATAGGATTATGATAGAATACATCAAAGGCGAAATAGCCGAACTGAGACCGGCTACCGCAGTGATAGACTGCAACGGATTGGGATATGGCATCAATATCTCCTTAAACACATACGCCGCCATACAGGGCAAAAAAGAATGCAAGCTCTATATACATGAAGCCATACGCGAAGATGCCTACACGCTCTACGGCTTTGCCAACAAGCAAGAGCGGGAACTGTTTCTGTTGCTTATCTCCGTATCGGGCATCGGAGGGAATACCGCGCGCATGATTCTTTCGGCACTTTCGCCGTCAGAGCTGATAAATGTCATCAGTACGGAGAATGCAACCCTGCTGAAAACCGTCAAAGGCATCGGTCTGAAAACAGCCCAACGGGTGATTGTTGACTTGAAAGACAAAATAAAAACCGACAGTGTGGCAACCGCCGACGCCACAGGAGCAATGGGGATATTGGCATCAAGCATCAATGTACAAGTGCAGGAAGAAGCGATAGCCGCCCTCACCATGCTTGGTTTTGCAACGGCTCCCTCGCAGAAAGTGGTACTCGCCATTCTGCAAGAAGAGCCCAAAGCTCCGGTGGAGCAGGTCATCAAACTGGCACTGAAAAGAATGTGAATTAGCGGTTAGTTGATTAACGGTTAGTGGTTAGTGACCGGCTTCAAGCCTTATTCTTAATAACGCAGTTCACTAATCACTAACCGCTAACTTAAACTTCAACAATCTCTTCTTTGCATAGCGTGAGTTTCTCCACTCCTTCTTCCGTAACTGCCCAAGAATTTTCGATACCCACGGGGCCTATGCCGGGAAGAACAATCTTCGGTTCCAATGCAAAGACCATACCCGGTTCGAGTTCCTGCTTCATGCGTGGAGCCAGCACAGGCATCTCGTTTATCTCCAGACCGATGCCGTGACCGATGAATTTGGCTTTTTGGGTTGTCCCCATAAAATTGTCGGCAAACCCGGCTTTGGTCACCATATCGATGGCTATATTATAAAGGTCCTCACAAACAACTCCGGGTTTGGCTTTCTCGGCCACGGCTTCTTGTATCTCCAAACAAGTCTGATGCGCAGCGTATGCTTTCTCCGGTAGCCTACCGATGGAGAATACCCGACTCATATCACCCATATAGCCATAAAAGTTTCCTCCCATATCCACCATAAAGCTCTGCCCCGGCTGCAATAAAGAACCATCCACGCCAATGGGAAGCGAAGGGTCAAGACCTCTGCCTCCCAAGGCAAAATCATAAGGAGAAGGACTCAGGGCATTGTCTCCGGCCAAAAGACTACCCATAAAAATCTCCATGCTCTGTCCGAATGTCCGGAAAATGCCCAAACCGCCTTCCAAGCGCATCAAGCGCTCTATTTCAACGGAAAGTTGCCGGTCGGTCATTCCCGGCTGATAGACCGAGGGTATCTGTTCGTATGCCTTGGCATGTGCAATGCCGGAACGGCGGAACATCTCAATCTCCATATCGGTCTTTATGCTCCGAGCTTTCCGTATAAGCGAAGTGCCGCAAGGAACAACCTCCGTCTTCGGGAAGCATGCCGCCAAACGGTTATACTCCGTAAACGCGAGTTCATCTCCCTCCAGCATCAACCTGGAAGGTATGGACAATCCGCATTCGTCCAACAGTTCAGGAAGCTGCTCGGGCTTACGGATGGGATGCACGTGCTCTCCTGTCATATTATTGGGACGCTTGATGAATAAACGGGCAGGAGCATGCAATGGCAAATACAGGTAGCCGCTTACGACGCGTCCATACGTATACAGCAGATTGACATTGCAAGTGATGAGGGCGGCGTCAATGTCTTGTTGAGCCATCAGAGAGCGAATCCTGTCGCGTCTCAATTTTAATTCCGGTAGTAACATCTATTGGTCATTTATGGCTTTGAGGTGCAAATATATAGAAAAAAGTGTAAATAGAGATTAGTGAACAGCGGTTAGTGCACACATCGTTCATGCCGCCTTGCAAAAAATGCGCTGCCCGAGTACCGGAATATCTGTTTGTGCACCACTTTCTTTTCGTAATATGCAAACAGATATTCCGATACCCGGGCAGCGCCGAAGGGGCATTCGGAACGGTTTTACCCTCTCATCGCAGGGAGGCCGTTACCAACCTTTGTTTTGACCCAACTTGTTATTTTTCAGATATTCCGCTTGGGGAATAGGATAGAGATTCATCTTCTCGTCCCACGAACGGGTCTCGAGCAGTTCTTTCCTATACACCGGCTTTCCGTCTTGCAAGGTGATTCGCACACAATAAATGTTCTTCGTGCTTTCACCTATTTTCCAACGCCGGATATCCCAAAAGCGATGATCCTCAAAAGCCAGTTCCACCCGGCGCTCGCGACGGATACTTTCCTTGAAAGCGTCTCCAACGGCCGTCACCGGAGGCATCTTGGCCGCAGCTCTCACTTGATTCAGGGCAGCCCGCGCCGAGAGATGAAAAGTGGCATCCGTATAATCGGCTCCCCGCCACTCATTCATTGCTTCGGCATAATTCAGCAATACCTCGGCATAGCGGAACAGCGCATAGTGATGCGGTTTCTTCCGTTCTTTGGAAGGAACCAGCGACACGGTTTCATTCATATACTTCTTCAGGTAATACCCCGTCTTCGTGGTCCCCGCCGTTCCCGCACCGTCCTTGCCTCCTTCGTGAGCCTCGATGACGGTATGCATCCATGTGTCTCCGTTGCAAAGAACGGTATGATAAAAACGGGGGTCTCTGTTTGCATACGGATTGGCTCCGGGGGCCAGGGCTGTCCAGTCAAAGTCAGTGCCGTCTGCCATCTGAAAAGCGTCGACCAGATTTTGTGTAGGCACATTACCGGTCTTCCCTTTTTCATAACTGATGGGAAGATTGGTTACCTCATAATCGAAAGTATCTCCCGAACGACGTTCGAAGATGAGCTGTGAAGACTTCAGTACCTCATTGCCACCATCTTTATGATACAATGGGTCCTTGTCTATCGGCGGCAACGAATAATTTCCCGCTTCGATAAGGGCGTAGGCTGCCTTTGCCGCGGCTTCCCAACGTGATGCTTCTTGCGCCGTATTGTGCAAGGGACTGGCGGCATAAAGCAGCGCACGGGCTTTCAGAGCCTGAGCCGTCCCTTTCGTGACACGACCGCTTTCGGCCCAGAAATCTTTCTGGCGCACAGGCAAATGTTGAGCAGCCTCATCGCATTCGCGGCAAATGAAGTTTATCACTTCATGAAACGCTGTTTTTTCCACATTGTTAATCTCGTCCGTCGTATAGGTACGGGTCAGCAAAGGAATGTCTCCGTATCGCTTGGCCAACTCAAAAAAGAAAAAGGCACGCAATACCCGCAGTTCCTGCCCGTACATATTCGCTTTGGCAATGTCTTCATCGTAGGTGTCGTTCCACCGGAAACGCTCCAGACGCTGGGGCGAGTAATTCTCTAAGAAAGAGTTGCAAGAACGAATCGCTCCATAGCATCTTCCCCATACATCGTCTACCGTATTGACGGGATTCCAGGCGTTGTTATAGAATGTATGCACACTATTGTCGCTCCAAATATAGACGGAATTATCGGTTGCCGACTCGCGCAAGGCGCCTCCGATGCCTCCCAATTCGTCGGGAAGTCTGCTATATACATAAGTAGCCAATCCCCTGACATTATCAAAATAAGCAAATGCCTCCTCGCGCGTCAATCCGGTAGTCTCGTCCAGCTCGAGCAGACCGCAACCGGAGACAGAGAGCATCAAACCTGCCATCACAATATACTTTTTCATCGTTCTTTGTCTTTAAAAGTTAACACTCAGTCCGAAGTAAACGGAAATCATATCCGGATAATTCACTCTCAAGTTTTCGCTGTTCAGGTACTTCACGTGATCCAGCGAGAAAAGATTGTTGGCACGGGCATAAACCTGCGCCTTTCTTATCTTCAGTTTTTGCATCCATGCCGAAGGCAGATTATAATAGACATTCAGATTGCGCAACTTCAAATAATCACCATTTTCCAACCATTGCGTACTGTTTCTGAAGTTATTGGCATTATCTTCGGTCGTCAGTCGTGGAACGTTGGCCACATCTTTCGTCTCTTCCGTCCAGCGGATTCTGTCTTTCAGATACCAAGTGGAAATATTTGTATTATTGCGCAACGGCCAATAGACACTCTCTGTGTTAAGCATCACGCTGTATCCTCCGATGCCTTGAAAAAGCGCATCCACACCGAAGCCTTTGTATTCAAAGCCGATATTGATGCCATAATACAGGTCGGGAATCATTCCCGACTTCCCGATGGCCTTCACGTCGTTCTTGTCTATGACGTTGTCATTGTTCAGGTCTCTGTATTTCACATCGCCCGGACGAACTTCCGAAAAGCGTTGCACGGGACTGTTCTTTATATCATCCGCATCACGGAAATAGCCGATGGCCTCCAAACCGAAAATCTGCCCCAGCCGATGACCTTTGGCAGAGAGGTAATCATAAGGCAGATGGCCCTCTCCGTTTTCAACGACCTTGGTACGGACATACGCCGCGTTAACCCCCGCATAATACTTGAAGTTCTTGCCTCCGCGTTTCCACATGGCCGAAAGTTCGGCTCCTTTCGTATCTACTCTGCCCGCATTCATACCGGGCACTTCCACCCCGATGGCTGAAGAGATCAGGCCTTTCCCGTCGATGAGAATCTTTGAACGCCGGTCGTAAAAAATATCCGCCGAAAGAGACAAACTCTTCCACAACGACACATCTATGCCCACATTGTATTTGTCGGCCACCTCCAGATCAAGCCTCTCCATGGCCAGTTTCCCTTCCGTCAGGCTGGTTCCCGCGGAGGTGTTGGCATCCTTGAAATGATAAGAGCCTGTGCCTATCCAATATTGTCTGTCAAGCGCATAGTCATACAGGTCATAGCCCGAACGTCCGTACGAAGCCCGCAGTTTCAAATAATCCATTGTCGGAACCGCTTTCATGAAAGCCTCGTTCGAGAGCAGCCATGCGGCAGAAACAGCCGGGAAAAACCTATATTTGTCGTTCTTGGCAAGCACACTGCTGCCGAAACAGTTGGCCACCACATCCAGAAAGTAACGGTTGTCGTAGTTATAGCCGGCCGTTCCGAGTATATATTGGCGATAACGGCTGTTGTTCCGGCCGCTCAGTGTCATCGACTCATGGCGGAACATGGCGGCGGCTGTCAGCTCGTGCTTGTGCCGGAAACGATGATAACTCAGCTTGCCTTCAAAGTTGGTGTGGATGTATTGATTGGCAAAACCGGAATTGCTAATTTGCAACTCGTTGTTAGCATTGCCATAATGCGTATACACAGGATTTCCTTGCGCATCTTTCTCCACCGTCTGATAGCGGAAACCTTTATGTCCCGTTTCCTGGTAAGTGGCATTGTTGTCGTAAGCCACTGCCAATTCCGCACTTAAGCCGGGGGTCAGCATGGAAAGGTCCTGCAACATGCGCAGGTCTGCCTGCAACATGCGCTGATTCAGCTTATAATAGCCTTCGTCCGCAAGGCGTGCGATGGGATTTGTTTTCAAGATATTATTTCCTCCCCACTCGCCTTCCCGGGTTTTCAGGGGGAAAGCGGCAGAAGGAGTATTGTAAAGCAAACCGAACAATGCCGTTTCGTTGGCATACGGGCGGTTGGTCTCGCGCAGCATACCCAGCATACTTAACTTCAGACGGGTCACATTCGATACATCCACATCCAGATTCATCCGAAGATTCAGGAAATATTTCTTCATTTGCGAATTATAGCGTTCGGTATAATCGGTATATTTCGTATTCAGCAACCCCATGTCGTTCTTATAATTCAGTGTTGTGAAGTAGCGCAGGCGCTTACCGCCTCCGCGAAAAAAGATATCCAGTTGATGATTGACGGTATGATTGCGCAAGGCTTCTTTCTGCCAGTCTACATTGGGATACAAGTCGTTGCTTCCATCCGCATTGCGAAAGCCGTCGGCATCCATATCAGGCTGAAGCCCATCGTTCCTGAGCGCCTCGTTACGAGCCAATGCATACGTATGGGCATCGGCAAACTCCGGTTGGTTGACAGGCAGCCCCCACCCGTACTTATAGTCCACGCGAATATCTTTCTTGTTGTACTCTCCTCGTTTCGTAGTCACCACAATCACTCCGTTGGCTCCTCTACCTCCCCACAAGGCAGTGGCTGCCCCGTCTTTCAATACAGATATCGATTCTATTTCCGATAGATTGACAAACTCCATCGGACGTACAAAGCCATCTACCACAATCAAAGGGGCATCGCCGTTCAAAGACCCGCGCCCGCGTATGTTCAAACGCGATTTTTCCGTATTCCAGGCTGTATTCTGCATCACGCTCAAACCCGGCAGTAATCCGTAAAGGGCATTGTAGGGGCTCACTACGGCGTTCTTCTCCAACTCGTCCGCATAGACGGTAGAAACAGATTGTGTCTTCCGCTTCTCTCCGGAGGCATACATCCCCAGATCCACGTTTTTATTCTCGGTATTATTTTGCAATAAGAGAGTTCCGCTCTCCTTCTTATCCTCCTTTATGTTCGTCTGCGCCGCTCCGGAGGCCACGAACACAAAGGAAAAAGCGATTGTATATATTACTTTCTTCATACTTGGTTTCTATTTAAAAGTCAGGCTTATCACCAGCCGGGATTTTGCGTCAATCCATATTTCTTATTAATCTCGGAAATGGGCAAAGGCAGCAAGAAATACTTTTCGTCCCACCTGTCCGGTCTGACGTGTTTCCGCTGTTCGGCCATCGCAGTGGATACCTTATAAGTATAATTCTTCCCCGCTTTCTTTATAATCAGACGAGACAGGGGTTTGGTGAACAAATCCGAACGTTTCCAGCGCACAAGGTCGAAATACCGAACCTCCTCATAACCGAATTCCAAAGCCCTTTCGCGCAATATGGCCTCGCGCAACGGCTCTCCCTGCCGGGTTGTGGCAGCCGTCAGAGGCGGCATTCCGGCCCGCGACCTCACCAAGTTCACATAATCATAAGCCGTATGCCCGAACTCATCGGCAACGTTGGCCTTACCCAACTCGTTCATGGCCTCCGCCATATTCAGGTAGACTTCCGGCAAGCGCAGCAACGGACAGATATAAGGTTCACCGTTTACCTCTTCATTGAAATTGCGGATGAACTTACGCATCGCGAAGCCATTATAGCTCATGCGCCCGCTCTTATAAGGATACTGTTGGGTTCCTTCATAAATCTCCACCTTCTGTTGCCCTCTGAATTTATCTCCCGTCACGGCAACCGTTTCATACAGGCGAATGTCCCGTCGCGGATGGCCCGAAGCATCAAAGAAAGGATTCTTCTTATGGTCGGGATTGTTCCAGTCAAACTCCGTACCGTCATTCATCTGAAACATATCTACGTAATTCAATGTGGGCGAGGCCACTCCGTAGCGTATTTGTGCAAAAGGCGTCTTACCTATCATATAGGTGGTGAAACGTCTCGAAGAAATCAACGTCTCATGGTTGTTGCGCTTGAAATATCCGGCCACAAAGTCTTCACGGGGATTTCCGGTATTCACCAGCCGATAAATGCCACCGTGTTTATTGTTTTCACGCAGAAAAGACAATCCGGCATCCAGCGCTTTCTGCCACCTCTCGGACGAATAGTTGCCATACCATACGAGATGTGCCGATGCGGCTTCTCCCTCTTTATATGGTTTTTCGGCATTGAACAGCGGACTGGCCGCAAATTGCAGTACCCTCGACTTTAAAGCCAGAGCGGCAGCGGCCGTCATACGTCCGTCGTCGTCCGCATGGTTTTTCCATTCCCATGGCAAAAGAACGGCGGCTTCATCCAGCAATCCTACAATCTTTTCCACCGTCTCCTGCACGGTCATACGGGGCATCATCATCTCATCTCCTGCCGTATAAGCATGATCAATCCAAGGCATACCCCCGTAGTAGCGAAGCATCTGCACATAATGGTAAGCGATGATCATCTTGGCCTCACCCTTACCGAAGGCTTTTTCTTCATCTGACATGTCCGGCACTCGATCCACGTTCTCCAGATAGATATACGCCCGCCGAAGTCCGTATATGGGCCCTACCCCTCTCGTATTTTTATCCGTGTCCGGCCTATAAGGAAGATGTTCCAGAAAATCATTGGTGGCATCCACCGTACCGGTATAGAACTTCGGAGCACCTTTTTTGGTCCAGTCTCCTATATCGGTCAATATTTCCAATACACCATATCCCATCCGTCCTTGTGAAGGCAGAAAATCGGGTAAGGAGTGATAGGCCTCCGCCAAAGCCTGCTCGGCAAAGATTTTCTTGTTGAAAACCGAATCGATGGTATATTCATTGCTCAAAGGCTTTTCCAGAAAAGCTTCACCGAATTTAATATCTTCGCATCCGGCAAAGATGCCTCCCAAAAACAAAGAGAGAGTAGCCATGTATTCTCGATAGTTTCTCATCGTATTCATAATTAGAAAGTTAAGTTGATTCCTACATTATATATTTTGATAATGGGATAGGAGTCTGCATTATCGGGGCTGGCTTCCGGATCCATTATATCGAACTTATCGAATGTCAGCAGGTTATATCCGGTAAACTGAATGCCCAATTGTTGGATACCCAGTTTTTTCAGCAGTTTCTTATCCGTGAAGTTATAGCCTATCGTCATGTTTTTCAATTTCAGATACGAAGCGTCTCGCACCCAAAGCGACGAATTGCGCATATTGTACACAGCATTCGTTTCGGTGAATCGCGGTGTAGTGGCGGTTCCTGCCGTCTCGGGCGTCCAGCGTGTATCGGCATGAAACTGCATCAGTCCTCGTATCTTACCGTTTCCGAAAGGCTCCCTGAACGCATCGTTGAGCAATAGCGAGCGTTGCGCCGTTCCGGTCCAGTTCATCGTAAGGAAGAAACCTTTATAATCCACCTGACAGTTCAAACCAAACGTATAGGCCGGGCGCGTAGGATGTCCGATGACACTTTGGTCATCCGACGTGATTTTCTTGTCGCCGTTCAAATCCTTGTACTTGATGTCGCCAGGTTTCACCGCAACTCCCGGATCGGGCATTCCTTCTAACAGTTTTCCGTTGGCGTCGAAATCTTCAGGGAGATAAAATCCGGATGCCTGATAGCCAAACAACGTGCCGACCGGGTTACCCGTACGCCACATATAAGGATAGTTGGGTTCCACTTCGTCTTGGAAAACGATTTTGTTCTTGGAATAAGACATGTTGGCGTTGATTCGATATCTCCAGTCGCGCACCTTATCGTTCCATTTCACCTCTATTTCATAGCCTTGGTTTTTCACCTTACCCATATTGACTGCCGGCAGCACACTCGACGTGAGTCCGGTAAGCAAAGGAACCGTTCTGCGATTAATCAAGATATCTTTGCGGTCTTCCCGGAAATAGTCGAACGATAACTTCAAACGGCTCTTCAAGAAATGAACATCCATACCATAGTTCTGTTTAAGTGCCTTTTCCCAGGTAACCATGGGGTTTCCCAAACGGTTTTCCAGTGCTCCCTTTATGTATCCTTTACCATCGGAGCCGAAATTGAACCCATATTTATTGTTGTTCCAGCCATCCACGCCTGAAAGATTCACATTATACGAATCGGGCAGATACAAGAAGCGGTTGTTGCCTAAGTGGTCGTTACCCACCAGCCCGACAGACGCGCGAAGTTTCAAATAATCCACCACTTTCTGTTTCTTCATAAATGCCTCTTCCGAAAGGATATATCCCACCGACCCTGCGGGGAAAGCGCCGAACCGCTTGCCGGGAGCAAAATTCTCGGAACCGTTATAGCCGAAGTTGAACTCAGCCATGTAGCGCGACTTATAGTCATAGGTCAGACGCCCCACCAAGCCAATGTATGCCGACGGTATACTGGCCCACTGCTGAGGATAATACTTCTTACTCTGGTTATACAATAACAATCCACCCACGTTGTGTAAGCCAAACTTGTGATTGTAGCGCAGACTTCCTTCCATGTACCAGTTTCTGCTGCGTGAAGTCCGTTCGTCATACTGCAGACTTTTATTCTCTCCTTTTATTTTATAAACCACTTCTTTATTGAAATCGGGGGCATCATAAGCCATATTCGGATGCTCCAGCGACGAGCGGTAGAACGGCAGATGCTGCTCCACTTCCCCTTTCCGTTGCTTGGTGAAGCCATAGCCGGTGTTATACGCACCCTTCACCTCGATGGAGAGGCCTTTAGTAATGAAATCCAGCTTCTGATTGACCAGCAAGTCAAGGTTCATCGTATTCTGGATGGCGGTGAAATAGCCTGTACCGTACACCTTGGGGAGAACACTGTTTCCCAAATTGATTTTATTTTGGAAACGCTCTTCGGGTGTAGTAATCAGCTGTCCATCGATAATGCCCGGACTGCTGAAAGGGGTCGACTGATTGATTAACGTCCATATGGAATTCACATTATCGCTAATCATCGGCTCGTTCCGATTGCCTACCCGCCCGCCTATGCCTACTTTAAGTGTTGTGGTTTTGGTGGCATTAAAATCGAAATTGGCGCGATAATTATATCTTTTATACTTATAATTATTGTCGTAGTCCATCCCCTTGAACTGCTTGAGCAGACCATTCTGATAGAGAAAACCCAGAGAGATGAAGTAACGCACATCGGATGTACCACCCGAAATGTTGACATCATGCTGCGTCTGAACCGATGCCTTATTCAGCAGATAGTTTCTCCAATCCACATTGGGATAAAGAATCGGTTCGTCGTTTTTCTTAAAGCGCTCGATGGAATAGCTGTCGAACACCATATCTTCCGGGGTGGCATTCGGTTTGTCATTCGTAATGATTTCATTGCGCAACGTGGCATACGTATAACTGTCGGCCATCTTCAGTACACGCGTAGGCATCTGTATGCCCACCGAAGAGTTGACGGCAATCTTGGTTTTTCCCTCTTTTCCTCTGCGGGTAGTGACCAAAATAACGCCGTTGGCACCTCTCACCCCGAAAACAGCCGTAGCAGAAGCATCTTTCAGCACCGTCACACTCTCTATCTCATTCGGATTCATCTGAAAAAAAGAGCGTTCCACACCGTCCACCAATATAAGAGGAGACGAAGCGGCTTCCGACAAAGACCCCACTCCGCGGATATATACCTTGGGGTCTTCCAAACCGGGCTGTCCGCTTGTCTGCACGGAAGAAAGCCCCGTGATTTGTCCGGCCAGCGTATTTGCCACACTGGCATTCGGAGAACGCACCAACGCTTCGTTATTCAACGCCGAAATGGCTCCCGTAAGCGTTTCTTTCTTCTGTGTACCGTAGGCCACTACAGTCACTTCCTGAAGTTCGTTGGCAACCTCTTTCAGAATCACATTCACTTTCCGCTGTCCGTTGAGCTTTACTTCTTTAGATTCATAACCGATAAAAGAAACCTGCAACACGGACTTTTGCAGATCTTTTACTTGCAGCCTGAATTTCCCATCTACACCGGTGATAGTACCGTTAGACGTACCTTTCTCCTTTACATTGGCGCCGATGACCTCTAATCCGGCCTCATCGACTACCGTTCCCGTGACCGATGTTTGAGCCTGCACCACAAAAGAGCAGCATATCAAGACCAATAAGCCGATACACCTTTTTGCGCCACTCAATTTCGTCTGTCTTTTCATACAATTTGACTTTTACTGTTAACAAAATCAATTAAAACAAAATTTATGCGCAAAAGTAGAAATATACGATGCAGGGCAAGCCCTATAATCATACAGAATATGTACAAAAACGTACACAACAATGCTTCAAATGCTTTCCTACAAGCATTTTGAGACGGAAGACAGCGAATTATAAAAAAGAGCCTCACAATGAAGTGGCACTCCCCCTTCCGATATTACTAAAAAAGCTGCCCCATACCTTCACAGGCATAGGGCAGCAGTAAACCACAAATACAAATACAACTAAACAAAGTTTCTCTCTTAGATAATTCCTTGTCCCATCATGGCGTGTGCAACCTTCATGAAACCGGCAATGTTTGCACCTTTCACGTAGTTGATGTAGCCGTCAGGCTCTGTTCCATATTTTACGCATTGAGCATGTATGCCGTGCATAATGGCATGGAGTTTCTCGTCCACTTCGGCGGCACTCCAGCTGAGGTGCATGGCGTTCTGTGACATTTCCAATCCACTGGTAGCCACACCACCTGCATTCACTGCCTTGCCCGGCGCATACATCATTTTGTGTTCAATGAAGAGGTCGATGGCCTCGGGGGTACATCCCATATTGGAAATTTCACCTACACACATCACTTTATTATCGATAAGATGCCGTGCATCTTCACCGTTCAACTCATTCTGAGTGGCACAAGGCAGAGCGATATCTGCTTTCACTTCCCATGGACGCTTGCCGGGAACGAAAGTAGAACCGGAGAATTTGTCGGCATACGGAGCCACAATGTCATTGCCCGATGCACGAAGTTCCAGCATATAGTCAATCTTTTCGCCACTAATGCCATTCGGATCATAGATGTAACCGTCGGGTCCTGAAATGGTGACAACCTTTGCCCCAAGCTGAGTAGCCTTGGTTGCAGCTCCCCAAGCCACGTTTCCGAAACCGGAAATAGCCACGGTCTTTCCCTTTATATCAATTCCCTTAGTCTCAAGCATCTGGTGAACAAAATACAATCCACCGAAACCGGTTGCTTCAGGACGAATCAACGATCCTCCGAATTCCAACCCCTTACCGGTGAAAGTACCCGTAAATTCGCGAGTCAACTTCTTATACATACCGAACATATAGCCTACTTCACGACCGCCTACACCGATGTCGCCGGCAGGAACGTCCATATCCGGACCCAGATGACGCCACAGCTCCAGCATAAACGCCTGGCAGAAGCGCATGATTTCGGCATCGCTCTTACCGCGCGGAGAGAAGTCGGAACCGCCCTTACCGCCACCCATAGGCAATGTGGTCAACGCGTTCTTGAACGTCTGTTCAAAGCCCAAGAATTTAAGAATAGACAGATTTACGGAAGCATGGAAACGGATACCGCCTTTGTAAGGGCCAATAGCATTATTGAACTGTACGCGATAGCCCAGATTGGTCTGAACTTCCCCCTTATCGTCCACCCAAGTTACACGGAAGGTAAAAATACGGTCAGGCTCAACCAGACGCTCTATAATTTTTACTTTCTCGAACTCAGGATGTTGATTGTAGATATCTTCGATGGAATGAAGAACTTCCTTTACGGCTTGAAGATACTCAGACTCGCCGGGATGCTTTGCCTCCAAAGAGGCCATGATACGTTCGATATTCATAATATTACGTTTTATAGGTTATTACCTTGTTAACTTCTATGTTTCTAAAACAAAATGTCAACTAAGAACAGTGCAAATATAGGAAAACTTTTCAAACAACCTAAGAACTATCTCATATTTTTGATAAATTAATAATAAAATGTCAAGAGGCAGAGTTCACGGATCGACATTGCCTCTATGACACATGCCCGTGAACTCTGCCTCTTATACCTTATATTATATAGAGACTTTTAGTCGATACGTTCTCTTTTCAAGAATCGGTCTATCTTTTTATTTCTGTTGAGCTGTTTTTTGCTGCTTTGTTTTCGGCAGTAATAAATTGAGTAATACTCCGACAATAGCAGAAAGCCCTATACCCGACAAAGCGAAGTTATCGGCCGACAATACGGCACCACCGATGCCCATAGTCAGTGTTACGGAAACGATTATCACGTTTCGCGTCTCGTTCATATCCACCTTGTGCTGAATGAGATTCTGCACCCCCACGCTTGCGATAGTTCCAAACAACAACAGCATGATGCCGCCCAACACTGCTTCGGGAATGGATTGCAACACCGCACTCAGCTTACCGATAACCGAAAAGACGAGAGCAGTAGCAGCAGAGACACGTATCACGGCAGGGCTTGTCACCTTGGTGATTGACATGGCGCCCGTCACCTCCGAATAAGTGGTTTCGGGAGGCCCTCCAAGAAAAGCGGAAGCCAGACAGGCCAATCCATCTCCCAACATGGTGCGATGCAGTCCCGGCTCTTTCACAAAATCTTTTTCGGCCACGGCACTCACCACATATACATCACCGATATGTTCAATTACCGGAGCAATGGCAACGGGAATCATATAGAGAAAAGGTGCCCACTGAAAATGGGTAATGGTTGATAACGAAACCGGATTGGTGAACCACGGAGCAGCCGCCACCGGTGCCAAGTCTACCACTCCCATGAGCATGGCCGCAATATATCCCGTGATGATGCCGCAAATCACCGGCACAAGTTTAATCAGCCCGCGTGCGTAAGTCAGCACGAGTATCGCCGTAGTCAACGAGATGAATGCCAGCAACCAGTTTGTTTTTGCCATATTCACGGCGCTACCCGAAAGAGACAGTCCGATGAGGATAATGACGGGGCCGATGACTACGGGTGGAAACACACGATTGAGGAAGTTCTTCCCCTGCCATTTCACAAGCGCACTCATCAGGAAATAAACAAGCGACACACTGGTCAGCCCGGCCAATGTCCCCGGCAATCCCCACTGCTCGGTAGCAGCGATGATGGGTGCGATAAAGGCAAACGAACTGCCCAGAAAGATGGGTACTTTGCCTTTCGTCACGAAATGAAAGATGAACGTGCCTAATCCGGCGGTGAAAAGCGCCGTCGAAGGATTAATGCCTACAAGAAGCGGTACGAGTACTGTTGCGCCAAAGGCTACGAAAAGAAATTGCACGCCGACAACGGCTTTTTTTGTGGTTGAAAGTGTTTCTATTCTCATTAATTCTATATGATAAGGTATGACCGTTTCTGACCCGAAACGATGGTTGAACGTGCAAATGTAAAAAGAAAACTCGATATGCCAACATTCTCCGGAGATGATTTTAACGAACGAATAAAGGAAACCGTTCCTTTATGAATGAATAATACCTGAGTCCGGGAAATATCCGGCCGACAGGATGCAGCCCCCCCTCATCTTCAGCAAAAGGAACCGCCTGTCCCGAACTCAGGCAATAATGTAAAAGTGCGCCGCCTCTCATCATTCCCCTTCGTGAGGATATGGAAACTATGCCATACATCCCCCGGTATATGCAGGAAAAACAAAAAAGTTACGGAAAAACCATCCGATTAGGCCTGATTCTATTACTTTTGTGACATGAAACCATCAACTGCGAGAGACCATGCTCAGTAAGTATAATTTGAACCGGCTTTATTTCAAAGACACGCAGTTCGCCAACCTCATGACACGGCGCATTTTCAACGTCCTTTTGATAGCCAACCCATACGATGCCTTCATGCTGGAAGACGACGGGCGAATAGACGAAAAGATATTCAATGAATATACCTCACTCTCTCTGCGCTACCCACCTCGTTTCACGCAAGTATCTACCTGCGACGAAGCATTGGCGCAACTCGCTTCCATCTCTTTCGACCTTATCATCTGCATGCCGGGAACGGGAGACAACGAAGGGTTCGACGTGGCACGGAAAATCAAGGGTAGCTACGAGCACATCCCCATGGTGATATTGACGCCTTTCAGCCACGGCATCACCAAGCGCATAGCCAACGAAGACCTGACTCCATTCGAATATGTGTTCTGCTGGCTGGGCAATACGGATCTGCTGGTATCCATCATCAAGCTGATAGAGGATAAGATGAATCTGGAGCACGACGTCAATGAAGTGGGCGTGCAGCTCATCTTGCTGGTGGAAGACGGCATCCGGTTCTACTCCTCCGTTCTTCCCAATCTGTACAAATTCATCCTGAAGCAAAGTCAGGAATTCTCCACCGAGGCCTTGAACGCTCATCAACGCACCTTGCGCATGAGGGGACGCCCCAAGATAGTCCTTGCACGCACATACGAAGAGGCCATCGGATTCTATAACAAATACAAGAACAATATATTAGGTGTCATCACCGACGTACGCTTCCCTCACACTGAACGCGGTGAGAAAGACGGACTGGCAGGCATCAGGCTCTGTGCCGCCATACGGAAAGAAGACCCGTTCGTTCCGCTCATCATACAGTCTTCCGAGTCGGACAATGCCACGTATGCCACCAAATATGAAGCGACTTTCATCGACAAGAATTCCAAGAAAATGGATGTGGACTTGCGTCGCATCGTATCGGACAACTTCGGCTTCGGCGACTTCATCTTCCGCAATCCGGAGACGATGGAAGAGATTGCCCGCGTAAAGAACCTCAAGGAATTGCAGAACATCCTGTTTGCCGTACCGGCAGAATCGTTCCTTTATCATATCAGCCGCAACCATGTCAGCCGATGGCTCTATTCGCGTGCCATGTTTCCGGTGGCCGAGTTTCTGAAACCCATCACATGGAACAGTTTGCAGGATGTGGATGCACACCGCAGAATCATCTTCGAGGCCATCGTGAAATATCGCAAGATGAAGAACCAGGGAGTGGTGGCCGTCTTCAAGCGCGACCGCTTCGACCGCTACTCCAATTTTGCCCGCATAGGCGACGGGTCGCTGGGAGGAAAAGGGCGCGGTCTGGCGTTCATCGACAACATGGTGAAGCACCATCCCGAGTTCGAAGAGTTGGAGAATGCCAATGTGGCCATCCCTAAGACCGTTGTGCTCTGCACGGATGTGTTCGACGAGTTCATGGATACCAACAACTTATATCAGGTGGCTCTGTCGGATGCGGACGATGACACCATCTTGCGCTACTTCCTGAAAGCCAAACTGCCCGACCGGTTGGTTGAAGACTTCTTCACCTTCTTCGACGTGGTGAAGTCTCCCATAGCCATCCGCTCGTCGTCGCTGCTCGAGGACTCCCACTACCAACCGTTTGCCGGTATCTACAATACCTACATGATTCCCTATCTGGACGATAAGTATGAAATGTTGCGCATGCTGGGCGACGCCATCAAAGGAGTGTATGCTTCTGTCTATTTCCACGACTCAAAAGCATATATGCAAGCAACGAGCAACGTCATCGACCAAGAGAAAATGGCAGTCATCCTGCAAGAAGTGGCGGGCAACTATTACGGTGACCGTTACTATCCGTCGATGTCCGGCGTGGCACGCTCGCTCAATTACTATCCCATCGGTGACGAGAAGGCGGAAGAGGGCACTGTGAACCTGGCTCTCGGCTTGGGCAAGTATATCGTGGACGGAGGCATGACACTGCGTTTCTCGCCCTACCACCCCACCCGAGTGCTGCAAACCAGCGAGATGGAAATCGCCCTGAAAGAGACGCAGACCCGCTTCTACGCCCTCGACCTGCGCAATGCCGGCCACGACTTCTCCATAGACGACGGCTTCAACCTGCTGAAACTCCACGTAAAGGAAGCGGAAAAGGACGGTTCGCTGAATTATATCGCTTCTACCTACGACCCATACGACCAGATAATCCGCGACGGGCTCTACCCCGGCGGACGCAAGGTCATCACCTTTGCCAATATCCTCCAGCACGATGTATTCCCCTTGGCACGCATCCTGCAATTGGTTCTGAAATACGGGCAGCAGGAAATGCGACGCCCCGTAGAAATAGAGTTCGCCGCTACATTGAACCGCGAGAAAGATAAATCCGGAACTTTCTACCTGCTGCAAATCCGCCCCATTGTAGACAGCAAGGAGATGCTGGACGAAGACCTCTCGCTCATCTCCGACGACCGGATATTGCTCCGCTCCAACAATTCGCTGGGGCATGGCATCATGAACGAGATGCAAGACGTGATCTACGTAAAGACGGATGATTACAGCGCCTCGCATAATCAGGAGATTGCATGGGAGATAGAAAAGCTGAACCAGAAGTTTCTGGACGAAGGCAAGAATTATGTCCTTGTGGGGCCCGGACGATGGGGAAGCAGCGACACGTGGCTGGGCATTCCTGTGAAGTGGCCGCACATCAGCGCAGCCCGCATCATAGTGGAGGCAGGATTGACCAATTACCGCATAGACCCGAGCCAAGGAACTCACTTCTTCCAGAACCTGACTTCCTTCGGCGTAGGCTACTTCACCATCAATGCCTTCATGAACGACGGAGTGTACAATCAGGACTTCCTCAACGCACAGCCTGCCGCATATGAAACCAAGTATCTGCGCCACGTGCGTTTTGAGCATCCGCTCATCGTAAAGATGGACGGAAAGAAAAAACAAGGAGTAGTGCTGATGCCGGAACAACCGCTTTTCCCCATAATAGAAAAACAATGATAGAAACCGTAAGAACCAACTCAATCCACGCTTGGATGCTCGCCGCCCGCCCCAAAACGTTGACGGGTGCCTTCATCCCCGTACTGACAGGTACTTCGCTGGCTCTTGCCGACGAAGTATTCACTCCCCTGCCCGCCCTGCTGTGCCTGCTCTTTGCTTGTGGCATGCAGGTGGCCGCCAATTTCATCAACGACCTCTACGACTATCTGAAAGGTACCGACCGTGAAGACCGTCTCGGCCCGGAACGTGCCTGTGCACAAGGCTGGATTACACCCGAAGCCATGAAGAAAGGCATCGGGATTGCCGTCCTCCTCTCGTGCCTTGCCGGCGGCGGATTGCTGTACACCTGCCGGGGGCAACTGCCTTACGATGGATGGGAGCTGATAGGATTGGGAGCGCTTTGCATCCTGTTTGCCTTTCTTTACACCACGATACTTTCCTATCACGGATGGGGCGACTTGCTGGTTTTGGTCTTCTTCGGTTTTATTCCCGTGGGAGGAACTTACTATGTACAGGCTTACGAAATAACCACGGATGCGGTTGTGGCCTCGCTCGTTTGCGGATTGGTGATAGACACTTTGTTGGTAGTAAACAATTATCGCGACCGCGAGCAAGACGCCCTTAGCGGCAAACGTACGCTGATAGTACGTCTGGGCGAACCTTTCGGACGCTATGCCTACTTGGGGTTAGGCATTGCCGCCACTCTGCTCTCTTTCCGGTTCGGCATAGACAACGACCTCATAAACTCCGTCACAGGCAGCCCTGCCCTGCCCGTCAACCCTGTGGCACTGCTCATGCCACTGCTCTATCTCTTTTTCCACATACGCACGTGGCAACGGATGTGCCAAATACAAAGCGGCAAAGAACTAAACGGCATATTAGGCGAAACCTCGCGCAACATGCTGCTTATGGGGCTGCTGCTCAGTGCAGCCATTCTGATGTAGGGCCCGGCAAAACAGGGCTTACGACGGGGGCGGAAGCGTCACCGCGGTGAGGCATGCGACGTCACCGCAGTGAGGCAGGCGACGTCACCGCGGTGAGGCATGCGACGTCACCGCAGTGAGGCAGGCGACGTCACCGCAGTGAGGCAGGCAACGTCACCGCAGTGAGGCAAGCGACGCCACCGCAGTGAGGCAAGCAACGTCACTATAGCGAGGCAGGCAACGCCACTATAGTGAGGCAGGCAACGTCTCTATAGTGAGGCAGGCAACGTCTCTATAAAGAAAGTGCCGGCATCTCCGTAGAGACATCGGCACACTTCTTTTTTCAATCCGACCAAGAAAGAATACTACCTCTTTCCGTACATCCGTTCGTAATACTTCTGATAGTCGCCGCTGGTCACTTCCTCCACCCAGTCCTGATGGTTCAGATACCATTTAATGGTCTTCACAATGCCGTCCTCGAACTTCGTTTCGGGATACCAGCCAAGCGCGCGGGTTATCTTCTCGGGATCGATGGCATAACGTTGGTCGTGCCCTAAACGGTCCTTGACAAAGGTTATCAGCTCTTCGTTTATCCAGCTGATATCAATCTGACCGGCAGCATCCTTCTCTTTTTTCTTCAACACTTCGCGATACTTGGGCTCTTCCTCCAGCAGGCGGTGAATGGTAGAGATGGTCAGTTTCACGATCTCCAAGTTGGTCTTTTCGTTATGGCCTCCCACATTGTAGACTTCGCCCTCCGCGCCTTTGCGCACCACAAGGTCGATGGCCTTGCAATGGTCTTCCACATACAGCCAGTCGCGCACGTTGCTGCCGTCGCCATAGACGGGAAGCTTCTTCCCTTCCAAGATGTTCTTAATGATCAACGGGATCAGCTTCTCGGGGAAGTGGTAAGGGCCATAGTTGTTTGAACAGCGAGTAATGGTCACCGGCATCTTGTACGTGTCGTGATAGGCCATCACCACCATATCGGCACTCGTCTTGGATGCGCTGTACGGACTGTGGGGACATAGCGGTGTCTGCTCCGTGAAATATCCTTCGGCACCCAACGAGCCGTACACCTCGTCCGTCGATACCTGATGGTAGCGCACACCTTTGCGCCAAGTAGGATAGCCGGTCTCGTCCTTGCCCGTCACCCAAGCACGGCGGGCAGCATCCAGCAGGTTCTGCGTGCCCAGAATGTTCGTCATCAGGAAAAGCTGCGGATTCTCGATGCTGCGGTCCACATGGCTCTCGGCGGCAAAGTTCACCACATAGTCGAATTTATACTTGGCAAACAAGTCATCCACCAATGCGCGGTCGCAAATATCGCCCTTCATGAAGAAGCAACGCACATCATCAATGTCATTGACGATGGTTCCCAGATTTCCGGCATAGGTCAAGGCATCCAGCACCACCACCTTGATGTCATCATGCTTTGCCAGTATGTATTTGATATAATTAGCTCCGATAAAACCGGCCGCACCGGTCACAAGATACGTCTTCATGTCATTATGAGTTTTTTTGGATTATGAATTATGAGCTTTAGAGTTCGGTCTATCCTCCCGTTTCTTATCTCCGCGAGTCGGCAAGTTCCATCAGATAGTTGCCATATTCTGTTTTTCCAAGCTGTTGGCCGAGGCGATACAGTTGGTCTACGTCTATCCAGCCTTTGCGCCATGCTATTTCCTCGATGCAGCTGACACGGAAGCCTTGACGGTTCTGTATGGTAGCTACAAAGTTGCTCGCCTCGAGCAGGCTGTCGCAGTTGCCCGTATCGAGCCAAGCAAAACCACGACCGAAGAGCTCCACCTTCAGCGTGCCCTCGTCTAAATACAGACGGTTGAGGTCGGTTATCTCATACTCGCCACGGGCGGAAGGTTTCAAGGAAGCCGCTTTGGCCGTCACGGTAGAATCATAGAAATAAAGGCCCGGAACGGCATAGTTGCTTTTGGGATGTGCCGGCTTTTCTTCCAAAGAAATGGCTTTCCCCTCGTCATCGAACTCCACCACGCCATAGGCACGCGGGTCTTTCACATAATAGCCGAAAATGCAAGCTCCCTTATCGATGGAGGCGGCACGCTTCAGCATGGCCGAGAAGCCCTGACCGTAGAACATGTTGTCGCCCAGAATGAGGCAGCCCGGCCCGCCATTCAGAAACTCTGCGCCCAGCACGAAAGCCTGTGCCAGCCCGTTAGGTTTTTCCTGTATCTTATAAGAGAAAGACATACCCAACTCTTCGCCGGTTCCGAGCAACTCGCGGAACATGGGTAAATCGCGCGGAGTAGAAATAATCAGCACTTCGCGTATGCCTGCCAGCATCAAGGTAGAGAGCGGATAGTATATCATGGGTTTGTCGTAGACGGGCATTATCTGCTTGGAGATAGCCTTTGACAAGGGATAGAGACGAGTGGCGCTGCCACCTGCAAGAATGATTCCTTTCATATTTCAGTTCTTTTTTCGTGATACATCAAACGGAGAATAAAATAAGAAGGAGGACGATGCCCCACGGCTCTACTTGCTATTCAGGTTGCAAATATAATGCAAACCGGATGTATAAAAAAATATGCAGGCCGATTTTTTCGGCAGAAACAGCGACGAATGATTCCGGACAGCCGTTCAGCCTGCCAACTCTATGACCTCAAGGTCTTTGAATGTGCCCTTGTCCACAACGAAGCGCACCAACGTGCGCACTTTATGGAAGCCCGAGATGCCTGCCGCTCCGGGATTGATGTGCAGCATGTCCAATGTTTTGTCGTACTTCACCTTCAGGATATGTGAATGTCCGCTGATGAAAAGTTTGGGCGGATGCACCAAAAGAGAACCTTTAACGGAAGGGTCGTAGTTGCCGGGATAACCGCCGATGTGCTTCATCAACACCTCCGCCCCGTCTATCGTGAAGCGCAACGTCTGCGGATAAAACCGACGGATTTCCTGCCCGTCGATATTGCCATACACGGCACGGAACGGGCGGAAAGCGGCCAGCCTCTGCGCCACTTCGAGCGAACCGATGTCTCCGGCATGCCATATCTCGTCGCACGGCTCGAAAAAGTGCAGATACTTCTCGTCCCAATAGGCATGCGTATCCGATAATAAACCAATTTTTGTCATCTTTCTTTTGTTTATTAAACAAAGGTAATTATATTTGGACAAAATAAGAGCAAGAGCCCGATTTATTTCAGTGCCCGTTTTGAATCTTGCCTGCTTAAACCGAAATCTTATGGAGAACAGATACTTCAAGCGTGACATCAGTTGGCTGTCTTTCAACTATCGCGTGCTGCTGGAGGCCGAAGACGATACACTGCCTTTGTATGAACGCATCAACTTTATTTCCATATACTCCTCCAATCTGGAAGAATTCTATAAAATACGGGTGGCCGACCACAAAGCCATAGCCGGCGGAGTGACGCAGAACGACGAAGAATCGGTGCAGTCGGCCATCGCATTGGTTGCAGAGATCAATGATGAGGTGAACCGCCAACTGGAAGACCGCATCCGCATCTACGAACGGCAGATTCTGCCCGCCCTGAAGAAACACCACATCATCTTCTATCAGAGCCGGAATGTGAAACCGTTTCACCAAGAGTTCATACGCAACTTCTTCTATGAGGAGATATTCCCCTATCTGTCGCCCGTGCCGGTAAGCAAAGACAAAATCGTCTCTTTCCTGCGCGACAACCGCCTCTATCTGGCTGTGCGCCTTTACTCCAAAAACCTGCCGGCAGGTTCGCCCGACCATACGCAATATTTCGTCATGAAACTGCCGTACAGCAAAGTGCCGCGTTTCATCCAACTGCCCAAAGTGGGGAGAAATTACTACCTGATGTTCATCGAAGACATCATAAAGGCCAATATCGACACCATCTTCCCCGGCTATGAAGTGGAGAGCAGCTATTGCATCAAGATTTCGCGGGATGCGGATATACTGATAGACGAAACGGTCAATACCACTTCGGAAATCATAGAGCAGGTGAAGACGAAGGTAAAGAAGCGCAAAATAGGCGCCATCTGCCGCTTTGTCTACGACCGTGCCATGCCCGCGGACTTCCTCAACTTTCTGGTAGATGCCTACCGCATAGACCGCCGCGAGTTGGTGCCCGGCGACAAGCATCTCAATATGGAAGACTTGCGCCACCTGCCTAATCCCAACCAATCGGTACGCCCCGTCAAGAAGCCGCAACCCATGAAGCTGACTTGCCTGGACGAGCACGAGTCCATCTTCCGATATGTGGAAAAGAAGGATTTGCTGCTACACTACCCCTACCATTCCTTCGACCATTTCATACATTTCTTATACGAAGCCGTACACGACCCAAGCGTGCGCGAAATCATGGCAACCCAATATCGCGTGGCAGAAAACTCCACCGTCATCAACACCTTGATAGCCGCCGCCCAGAACGGCAAGAAGGTCACGGTGTTCGTTGAACTGAAAGCGCGCTTCGACGAAGAGAACAACCTTGCCACGGCCGAAATGATGAAAAGTGCCGGCATCAACATCATATACAGCATTCCCAAACTGAAAGTACACGCCAAAGTGGCATTGGTGCTGCGCCGCGACAGGCAGGGACACAAGCTGCCCGGCTACGCCTACATCAGCACGGGCAACTTCAATGAGAAAACCGCCACCCTCTATGCCGACAGTGGTCTGTTCACATGCAATCGGGTGATTGTGAACGACCTTCACAATCTTTTCCGCACCCTGCAAGGCAAAGAGAAGACGGTGTTTCACCGGTTGCTTGTGGCACGCTTCAACCTGATACCGGAACTGAACCGTCTCATTGATCGCGAAATAGAGTTGGCAAAAAACGGAAAACGAGGCAGAATCATCCTCAAGATGAATGCGCTGCAAGATCCCACCATGATAGACCGGCTCTACGAGGCTTCTGAAGCCGGTGTGGAGATAGACCTCATCGTGCGCGGCATTTGTTGCCTCATCCCCGGACAAGCATATAGCCGTAATATCCGCATCACACGTATCGTAGACACTTTCTTGGAGCATGCGCGCGTGTGGTATTTCGGCAACGGCGGCAATCCGAAGCTCTTCCTCGGCTCGCCGGACTGGATGCGCCGCAACCTTTATCGCCGCATCGAGGCCGTCACTCCCATTCTGGACCCGGACTTGAAAAGGGAACTGACGGACATGCTCTCCATCCAGCTGTCCGACAAGCGGAAAGCCTGCTTCGTAGACGACCATTTGCGCAACTGCTGGAAATCTACCCATCCGCAAAAGGAGCGGGTGCGCTCGCAATACACTTTCTACGAATACCTGAAACAGCGCAACAATCGTTGAGATTCTTCATCCATCCGGCATTCAATGCCGGATGCCTCCTTATCCCCCTTGAAAACGGGCTTTTTCTCCGACACCGAGGAACTTACAGTACGGCAACAATCGAACTTACAGTACGGCAACAGCCGAAGTTACAGTGCGACATCAGTCGAACTTACAGTACGGCATCAGTCGAACTTACAGTACGGCATCAGTCGAACTTACAGTACGGCATCGGCCGAACTTACAGTGCGGCTTCGGTCGAACTTACAGTACGGCTCAGGTCGAAGAAACCGGCCCGTTTCCCGTCTTTCATCACAGGAGCTTTTTTGTAACTTTTTTGCAACATACAGGCAACGTGCTGCAAGAAGCCCGGAACCTAGTGGCCTACACCATCAACCGGATGAAAGTAAGCCGCAGATTCCGGGCTGAAGACGAATAAGACAAGTTCTAAACCTCTTTCAGCCCCATTTTTTCCGCCCGTTGCAACATGAATGCACGGGCAGCTTCGTATTCATTGGGGATAACACCGTCCAGAATGGCATCTTTGATGGCGCTCTTCAACGCTCCTACCTGACGGCAAGGAGAAAGTCCGAAAGTTTTCATGATTTCTTCCCCGCTCACCGGAGGCTGGAAATTGCGGACACGGTCGCGTTCCTCCAAGTCTTTCAGCTTTTGGCGCACCAGCCGGAAATTATTCAGAAAACGTTTCTTGCGCTCCATGTTTTTGGACGTGATGTCGGCCTCGCACAAAGTCATCAGGCTGTCTATATCATCTCCGGCCTCAAACAGAAGACGACGCACGGCCGAATCGGTCACTACATCGTCGGCAATCACGATGGGACGCATGTGCAGATTCACCATCTTCTGAACAAATTTCATTTTCTCGTTCATAGGTAACTTCATCTTGCGGAAGATTCCGGGTATCATCTTCTCGCCGATGAAGTTATGATTATGGAAAGTCCAGCCGGCGCGGGGTTCCCAACGCTTGGTAACGGGTTTGGCTATATCATGCAGGATTGCCGCCCAGCGCAACCAAAGGTCGTCGGTTTGCTTGCTGATATTGTCGAGCACTTCGAGCGTATGGTAGAAATTATCCTTGTGTGCCCGTCCGTTACGGGTTTCCACACCTTGCAAAGCCACGAATTCGGGGAAGATGAGCGGAAGCAGACCGCAACGGTCCAAGTCGATAAATCCTTTGGAGGGTATGGGAGAAAGGATGATTTTGTTCAATTCATCGGCAATACGCTCTTTAGAGATGATGGAGATGCGATCACGGTTGCGACATAACGAATCGAACGTATCGTCGTCTATATAAAAGTTCAGCTGGGTAGCAAAGCGGATGCAGCGCATCATGCGCAAAGGGTCGTCGCTGAAAGTTATGTCGGGGTCGAGCGGCGTGCGTATGGTTCTCTCCCGCATGTCTTCCATACCGCCGAAAGGGTCTACCAGCTCTCCGTAGCGTGCACGGTTCAGGCATACGGCCAACGCATTGATGGTAAAGTCGCGGCGGTTTTGGTCATCTTCCAAAGTACCGTCTTCCACAATCGGCTTACGTGAATCGTGCGTATAAGACTCTTTTCGTGCTCCCACGAATTCCACCTCCACGCCACGATATTTCACCTGCGCCGTACCGAAGTTCTTGAAGACAGAAACATGCGCGCCGTGTCCCAAGCGCTTTCCCAACGCTTCGGCCATTGCAATGCCGCTACCCACCACCACTACATCGATATCCTTGGAGGGACGTTGCAAGAATATGTCGCGCACATATCCGCCCACTACATAGCATTCTACTCCCAATTCATCAGCAGTTTCGGAAATCTGCTTGAATATATCGTCACTGAAACGCGCTTTCAGCTCTTCTGCCGTCAACTCTATCATTTGTCAATTAATCAGTTTGAGGACACAAAGATACGGATATTATTTCTAAATTTTACACTATCTTTGCCCCCGCTAACTCCAAGAACTACAATTATGAAGAAAAGATTGCTAATGATGTGCCTATGCTGCACACTCTTCTCTTGCAACGACACCGAGAAAAAAGCCGAAGAAAAACTGCAAGCTGCCCGCAATGCTTTCGAGCAAGGCAACTACAATGAAGCGAAAATTCTCATTGACAGCATCAAGACGCTTTATCCCAAAGCTTTCGATGTACGCCGTGCCGGCATCGGGCTGATGCAGGAAATCGAACTGAAAGAACAAGAAAGGAGTCTGCTCTACCTTGACAGCATGCTTCAAGCCAAACAACAGGTATTCGATGCCATCAAAAGCAAATACATCTTTGAGAAAGAAGCCGAATATCAGAACATCGGACACTACCTGCATCCGTCACAAGTCATAGAGAAAAACCTGCACCGCTCTTTCCTCCGCTTTCAGGTAGACGAAAACGGCATAATGAGTATGACCTCCATCTATTGCGGCTTCCGCAACATCCACCACATTGCAGTCAAGGTAATTGCTCCCGACGGAAGCTTCGCCGAAACACCTGCCTCCAAAGACAGCTACGAAACCACCGACCTCGGCGAAAAGATTGAAAAAGCAGATTATAAAATGGGAGAGGACGGCAACGTCATGGGATTTCTTTACTTAAATAAGGACAACAACATAAAAGTACAATATCAAGGAGAACGTCCCTATTCCACCGCCATGTCTCCCACAGACCGCGAAGCCCTTGCCGATGTCCATGAACTGGCACAACTGCTCTCGTCTATCTCCGAGATTAAAAAGAACATGGAGGAAGCCAACCTGAAGATAGGATTTGTAAAGCGGAAGATGGAGGAAAGAGAGAAAAAGAATATAGAATAAAAAGTAAATTGCCAACAAGGATTAAAACAACTGGGTGATAAAACCGTAACTAACTACGATTCTTACCACCCAGCGCTGTTTTAATAATCTTTACCGATACGTTCTTACCAAACTAATTTTGGCAGGTACTTGCTTAGGCACATGCGTAAAGCATTCAAAGTAATCGGCTTCACTAATACTTCCGATGCACCACAGTCCAAAGCCTTCTCACGATCGGACATAAAAGCATAAGCTGTCTGCATAATTACAGGCAATTCCTTATCCTCCTCACGTATAAGCATCGTAGCATCCAGACCGTTCATAACAGGCATCTTGATATCCATCAAAACTGCTTCAACCTTGCTACGATTCTCCTTAAATAAATTCACAATCTCCTCGCCGTTTCTTGCCCATAGTATCTCGCATTTCTTACCGATGATGGCTTTTATCAGCTTAAAATTACTTTCATCATCTTCTGCGACCAGAATAAGCGGTCGGTACTCTTCCGACATTTTTTCAGTTTCCATGACCTTTGTATTTCGTTTTATAGTTGCAAAGATAATAAAAAATAATGTAAAGTTCTTATTTTTAGAGGAGATAAGCTGTTTCTTAACATAAGAAACGATCTAATTTTCCTTGAAAAGTTTTTTATCCGGCTTCTTTTCGACCGTTTTCCCCCTTTTTAACTCGCTGCATAGCTCACTGCCTCCTCCTAAGAACAGTCTCTCATTCATAATTTCAGGATGAGAGTTCGCTTTCATCTGCATGCTTTGATTTCACATGAAGCGAAGGCCGACAACCCCTCCATACAAAAAAAACGAACAACTTATTTTTATTCTCTATTCGGTTTACACTATCTTTGCACCCTATTTCAAAAGAAGAAGCAATGATTTCCATAGACGGACTGGCCGTAGAATTTGGCGGCACCACTTTATTCAGTGACATATCATTCGTTATCAACGAAAAAGACCGCATTGCCCTGATGGGGAAAAACGGAGCCGGTAAAAGTACCTTATTGAAGATTTTGGCAGGTGTGAGACAACCTACCCGAGGCAAGATATCTGCTCCCAAAGATTGCATCATAGCCTATCTGCCTCAGCACCTCATGACAGAAGACGGGCGTACTGTCTTTCAGGAGGCAGCGCAAGCTTTTGCCCATCTGCACGAAATGGAGGCTGAAATAGAACGGCTCAATAAAGAACTTGAGATGCGTACCGACTACGAAAGCGACAGCTACATGGAACTTATCGAGCACGTATCTACCCTGAGCGAGAAATTCTATGCCATAGACGCTACAAACTATGAAGAAGATGTAGAAAAAGCGTTGCTCGGACTGGGATTCGTGCGCGAAGACTTCGACCGCCCCACCAGCAACTTCAGTGGCGGATGGCGCATGCGCATCGAACTGGCCAAACTGCTATTGCAAAAGCCTGATGTACTCTTACTGGACGAACCGACGAACCACTTAGACATAGAATCCATACAATGGCTGGAAGATTTCCTTATCAACAACGGGAAAGCGGTCATCGTCATCAGCCACGACCGCAAGTTCGTGGATAACATCACTACCCGTACCATCGAAGTAACCATGGGGCGGATTTATGATTACAAAGTAAACTATTCCAAATACCTGGAACTGCGTAAAGAACGCCGCGAACAACAGCAGAAAGCATACGACGAACAGCAGAAGTTCATTGCCGAGACCAAAGAATTCATCGAACGCTTCAAAGGTACATATTCCAAAACCCTGCAAGTGCAAAGCCGGGTAAAAATACTGGAAAAGCTGGAACTTCTTGAAGTAGACGAGGAAGATACCTCGGCACTGCGACTCAAATTCCCTCCTTCGCCCCGTTCGGGCAATTATCCTGTCATCATGGAAAGCGTGGGCAAGAGTTACGGAGAGCATGTGGTGTTCAAAAATGCCAACCTCACCATAGAACGGGGCGACAAGGTGGCCTTTGTAGGAAAGAACGGCGAAGGAAAATCTACTTTAGTGAAGTGCATCATGAATGAAATAGAACATGAAGGCACACTCACAATAGGCCACAATGTACAGATAGGCTACTTTGCACAAAACCAGGCATCTTTGCTGGATGAGAACCTGACTGTGTTCCAGACCATCGACGATGTGGCAAAAGGAGAAATTCGCAACAAGATACGCGACTTGCTGGGTGCTTTCATGTTCGGCGGCCCCGAAGAGTCCATGAAGAAGGTAAAGGTGCTTTCGGGCGGAGAGCGCACACGCCTTGCCATGATCAAGCTGTTGCTCGAACCGGTCAACCTGTTGATATTGGACGAACCTACCAACCATCTGGATATAAAGACCAAAGACATCTTGAAACAAGCCCTTCTGGATTTTGACGGTACCCTCATCCTCGTAAGCCACGACCGCGACTTTCTGGACGGGCTGGTGAGCAAGGTTTACGAATTCGGCAACAAGCAGGTGAAAGAGCATTTGAGCGGTATCTACGAGTTCCTCGAAAAGAAGAAAATGGATTCGTTGCGCGAACTGGAGAGGAAATAAACCGCTTTTTTACCTTTCTACACTTGTTTATTAAATCATGAACCTTTATCTTTGCGCCCATACAAAGATAAAGGAATGAAAAAGAGACAGCGCATATCCGTACTTCTTCTCTTCATCAGCCTGATCATGCTGATGGTTCCTGTCATTCCCCACCATCATCATGCAGACGGACTGATATGCATGAAGAACGATATCACCGCCGACTGCTGCGAACACCACCATACTTCCGACGCCGGACATTGTTGTTGCGACACCGGATGTCTCACGACTCATTTCGTGCAACAAACGCCCGGAGCCGATGTTTCTTCGCTTTCCGAAACCTTATGGGCGGTCACTTTATTCATAGAGCCGCTTTCCAATTTGTTAATTCTACCCGAACTTGACTCACGAAGGCAGGATTGCATCTATATAGAATCTCTTCACGGCACGTTTATCACACGTGCCGCGGGACTTCGCGCCCCTCCTTCTGTTCTTGCTTAAACGCTATCGATAATTATCGAAAGCCGTTTTTACACCTATTTGAGAGCATGCAACCGGATTGCACGCTCCATTCCCCCATTTTGCACCCAAACAAAAAAGCAAGAACAAACATCATGAGAAAAATCTTTTTCACGGGAGTCATAGGATTATTCCTGTTAGGCTCCTGCAACAGTAAGTCCGAAAAATGCCACGAAGGACACAATCATGAGCCCCACAATCATGAACAACACAACCATGCCCACAAAGATTGTAACCACGAGCATGAGGAGCAAAAAAACAATGATGACGGAAGCGATGAGATTATCTTCCCCCCTGCCAAAGCACAAGCTGCCGGCATAGTTGTGAGCACCGTAGAACCGGGAGTTTTCCATCAAGTTATCAGAGCCGGAGGGCAAGTGCTGGCCGCCCGGGGAGATGAAAGTATGGTGGTAGCCCCCGTGGCAGGCATCGTGTCATTCAAAGGCAAGGTGATTGAAGGCATGGACGTAAGCAAAGGTACTGCACTGGCCATATTGTCATCAAAGGGCATGAGCGACGGTGACCCGGTACAAAAAGTCCGTGTGGCCTATGAAGCCTCCAAAAAAGAATACGAGCGTATGAAAGCGCTTGTAGACAACAAAATAGTGTCGGAAAAGGAATTCACCCAAGCCGAACAAACCTATCAGAACGCCCGTATCAGCTACGAGTCGGTAGCCAAGAATCACTCTGCCGGTGGACAAACGGTAGTTGCCCCTATCGGCGGATATGTGAAAGATTTGCTGGTGAAAGAAGGCGACTACGTAGCCATAGGCCAGCCTCTGGCGAGCATCACTCAAAACAGAAGATTGTTCCTGCGTGCCGATGTGTCTGAGAAGTATTATCCTTACCTGCGCACCATCGGTTCGGCTAACTTCTGCACTCCTTATAATAATAAGGTATATGCACTGAAAGATTTGGGCGGCCGCATACTCTCTTACGGGAAAGCCTCAGGCGAAAACGGCTACTACGTCCCCGTAACTTTCGAATTCGACAACAAAGGAGATATCATCCCCGGGTCGTATGTAGAAGTATTCCTGCTTTCTTCACCGATGGAGAACGTCATCACCCTGCCCCACAGTGCGCTGACAGAGGAACAAGGCAGTTTCTTCGTCTACTTGCAACTGGACGAAGAGGGGTATCGGAAACAGTTGGTGACTCTTGGCGCAGACAATGGAGAATGTGTACAGATACTCTCCGGAGTGAAATCCGGGGATCGTGTGGTGACTCAAGGAGCCTATCAGGTTAAACTGGCTTCGGCAGCCAATGCCATCCCGGCCCATAGCCACGAACATTAAGCCTCTTCCGATTGAACAAACGCAGAATTGATAAATAATAAATATAGCAAACGTGTTAAACAAGATAATCAGTTATTCGCTTAGCAACCGCATGCTGGTGTTGGCAGCATCCATGCTGTTGCTGATTGGTGGTACATATACCGCCATGCATACGGAAGTGGACGTGTTTCCCGACCTTAACGCACCTACGGTGGTCATCATGACCGAAGCCAACGGTATGGCGGCGGAAGAGGTGGAACAGCTTGTCACCTTCCCTGTTGAAACGGCCGTGAACGGTGCAACCGGTGTACGCCGTGTACGTTCCTCTTCCACAAACGGGTTTTCTGTTGTGTGGGTGGAATTTGACTGGGATACGGATATTTACTTAGCCCGTCAGATTGTCAGCGAGAAGCTCTCCATAGTCGGCGAATCATTACCGCCCAATGTGGGTAAACCGACATTAGGGCCACAATCGTCCATCTTAGGCGAGATGCTGATTGTGGGCCTGACAGCAGACTCTACTTCCATGCTGGATTTGCGCACCATCGCCGACCGCATCATACGTCCGCGCCTGCTCTCCACCGGAGGTGTGGCTCAGGTCGCCGTATTGGGTGGGGACATCAAGGAATATCAGATTCGATTAGATCCGGAACGGATGCGCCATTACGACATCAGTCTGGATGAAGTGATGGATGCAACACGCCAAATGAATCTGAACGCCAACGGCGGAGTGCTTTACGAGTATGGCAACGAATACATTGTACGCGGTCTATTGTCCACCGACCGCACGGAACGTATGGGCAAGGCCGTTGTGCGCAGCAAGGACGCTTCTCACGCCCCCGTCTTGCTGGAAGACATTGCCGACATCGGCACAGGAGCCAAACAGCCGCGGCTGGGTACTGCCTCGGAACGCGGTAAAGCAGCCGTGCTGATGACCGTCACCAAGCAACCCGCCACAAGTACTCTGGAGTTGACCGACAAACTGGAAACTTCACTGAAAGAGTTGCAAAAGAACCTGCCTCCCGACGTGAAAGTATCTACAGACATTTTCCGTCAAAGCCGTTTCATCGAAAGCTCCATCGGAAACGTACAAAAGTCGCTATTGGAGGGTGGCATCTTCGTTGTCATCGTCCTTTTCCTGTTCCTTGCCAATGTACGTACCACGGTCATCTCACTGGTATCGCTGCCCCTGTCGTTGATAGCCTCCGTTCTTGCCCTGCACTGCATGGGACTTACCATCAACACCATGAGCCTCGGTGGCATGGCCATCGCCATCGGCTCGCTGGTAGACGATGCCATTGTAGATGTGGAAAACGTGTACAAGCGGCTGCGCGAAAACCGGCAGAAGCCCGTCGAGGAACAACTGCCTATCACAGAAGTGGTGTTCAACGCCTCCAAAGAAGTACGCATGCCCATCCTCAACTCTACATTAATAATTATCGTGAGCTTCGTGCCCCTGTTCTTCCTGAGCGGAATGGAAGGCCGGATGCTCGTACCTTTGGGCATTGCATTCATCGTGGCACTGACTGCCTCCACCGTTGTAGCACTGACCGTCACACCGGTACTCTGCTCCTTTCTGCTGGGAAAAGAAAATATCGGGAAAAAAGAAAGTGTAAATGATGAATCCGTCGTGGCACGCAAAATGAAAGAATGGTACGAGCAAGCGCTGACCCGGGTGTTAGCACACAATAGAAGCGTACTGGGAGGCAGCATCGTGCTGTTCATAACGGCACTTGCCTGTTTCTTCACTTTGGGACGCTCTTTTCTTCCTCCCTTCAACGAAGGTTCGTTTACCATCAACTTATCATCGCTCCCCGGAATCTCGCTGGAGGAGAGCGATAAGATGGGACGCCGTGCCGAAGAATTGCTGCTTTCCATTCCCGAAATACAGACCGTGGCTCGTAAAACGGGGCGTGCCGAACTGGACGAGCACGCCTTGGGCGTAAACGTTTCAGAGATTGAAGCTCCCTTTGAGCTGAAGAATCGTCCGCGTAGCGAGCTCGTGGCCGAAGTACGCGAGAAGTTAGGTAGCATCGTGGGAGCCAACATCGAAATAGGACAACCCATCAGTCACCGCATCGACGCCATGCTATCCGGAACGAAGGCCAATATCGCCATCAAGCTCTTTGGTGACGACCTGAACCGCATGTTCGCTTTAGGCAACGAAATCAAGAACGCCATTCAAGACATTCCCGGAATTGCCGACTTAAATGTGGAGCAACAGATCGAACGGCCGCAACTGATCCTTTCGCCCAAGCGGGAGATGCTTGCCAAATATGGCATTACGCTACCGAAATTCGCAGAAGCGGTCAACATTTGTCTGGCAGGCGAAACCGTCTCTCAGGTTTATGAAAAGACACAGAGTTTCGATATTACCGTCCGCATCAAAGAGGACTTTCGCAACGGGATGGAGCGAATAGGCAACCTGATGATCGATACGGGCGACGGACAGAAAATCCCGTTGAACTATGTGGCGGAAATCCGTTCTGCCATGGGGCCGAACACTATCAGCCGAGAGAACGTGAAACGTAAAATCGTCATCTCCGCCAATGTGTCGGACCGCGACCTGCGAAGTGTGGTGAATGACATACAGCAACGGGTGGACAACCAGATAAACCTGCCGGAAGGCTACCACCTTGAATATGGAGGCCAGTTTGAAAGCGAACAAGCTGCAAGCCGCACACTGGCACTGACCTCGTTCATATCCATCGTGGTCATCTTCCTGCTGCTTTATCATGAGTTCCGCAGCGTGAAAGAGAGTGCCATCATCCTCATCAATCTGCCATTGGCCTTGATTGGCGGTGTATTTGCCCTGCTTGTCACAACGGGCGAGGTCAGCATTCCTGCCATCATCGGGTTCATATCCTTGTTTGGCATCGCCACCCGGAACGGGATGTTGCTCATCAGCCACTACAAGCATCTTCAAGGAGAAGGTTACAGTCTGCACGACAGTATTGTACGCGGTTCGCTGGATCGTCTGAACCCGATTCTGATGACAGCCTTGTCGTCCGCTTTGGCACTCATCCCGCTGGCACTCGGCGGCGACCTGCCGGGCAACGAGATACAAAGCCCGATGGCCAAAGTGATTTTGGGCGGACTGCTGACCTCTACGTTCCTGAACGGGTTTATTGTACCGATAGTTTACAGCCTCTCCTCCATAGAGAGAGGAAAGAGATATCCGACTAAGTAAATACAAATTAAAAAAAACTCTCATCCTGCCCCCTCTACAGGAGAGGACAGGAGAGAGGCTTCCGTTATGAAACAGATTTTCCTACTCAGTGCAGCCATCCTCTCATTTGCAGGGATGCGCGCACAAACATCCGGCATGGATGACGTTCTTCGGCAGATAGAAGCCAACAATAAAGAGTTGCAAGCCAATGCGTACCTCATCGCTTCGCAGAAGCTGGAGAACAAGACCGACAACAACCTGCCCGACCCTACACTGTCTTATGCCCACCTATGGGATTCGGGCAGTAGCAATGAAACGGCCAGTGAACTGGTCGTCTCCCAAAGTTTCGACTTCCCCACCCTTTATGTGACGAGGGGAAAAATGAACCGCCTCAAGACGAATGCGCTCGATGCGCAAGCCGTCGTTTTCCGCCAACAAGTATTGCTCCAAGCGAAAGAGGTATGTCTGGACATCATCATGCTGCAACGCCTGCAAGGCCTGTTCGACGAACGGTTGAAGAATGCAGAAGAACTATCTGCCTTGTATGCCCGACGGCTTAAAACAGGCGATGCCAATATCCTGGAAACCAACAAGATAAACCTGGAGCTACTGAATGTGCGAACGGAAGTCCGTTTGAACAAGACCGCCTTAGACAATAAGATAAAAGAGTTGGTCGCACTCAACGGGAATCGGTCGTTCGTGCCCGGACGTACCATGCCCGACAGCTATCCCACTGCCCGAACCCTCCATCTGACGGAATACCCGGCCGTTCCCCTGCCCGCAGATTTCCGTCCGGTTGTTGCCGAATTGCTGGCTTCCGACCCCACGCTGCAAGCTTTGCAAGGCGAAAGTTCTGCTGCCCGGCAACGTGCCTTGGCAAGCAGGCAAGGGTGGTTGCCGAAACTGGAATTAGGCTATCGTCGGAACACTGAATCGGGACGCCCACTGAACGGCGTGGTAGTAGGCTTCTCTTTCCCGATATTCGAAAATCGCTGCAAGGTGAAAATGGCCAAGGCACAAGTCCTCAACATTGATGCCCAGAGGGAGAATGCGACTTTTCAGGCCGGTTCCGCGCTATGGCAGCTTTACGAAGAGGCACGCAATCTGCACGCCTCGATGGAGGAATACGAACGCACCTTCGGCCAACAGCAAGACCTCGCCCTGCTGAAGCAAGCACTTGTGGGAGGACAAATCAGCATGATTGAGTATTTCGTGGAGGTATCCGTAGTCTACCAAAGCAAGACGAACCTGCTGCAATTGGAGAACCGCTATCAGAAAGCGATGGCACAAATCTACAAGAGCAGGCTGTAAAAGCCTGCTCACATTTCTCCATTCAGGTACTATCAAATCTATCATTCAACTAACAAAAAGTGCAATTCCGGATTTAAGCATGGGATAGAATCTTAAAAGCAGATTGTCCTGCCGGTTTTCGGCAGACGCCTTTCTATTTTGAAAAATCTCATCATTTCCTTCTCTTAAAGAACCGAGTAGAAAGGCAAGGCATAACCACTTCCGTATCGAGGGTACATCAGTCCTATACTGATGTAGGATCAGTCGTATACTGAAGGCACATCAGTCGTATACTGATCCTACCCCCTCTCAGAAGTACTTCTCGCAAGGGTATATCAGCATCCGGATTCGTTGCCGAAAAACACTTTCAAGGAGTAAACCATTATTACATATTTATTATTCTGCAATCAACTCTCATGGTCTCTTTAATGGAAGAGAGAAGAAGGATTTACAGCTTAGTGACCTTCCCCATGAAAAGGATGACTCCCGTGCTCTTTTCTTTTATCAGGAAGACAAAAGGACGATTGACGTGGAACGGTCTGGCTTGGATACTCGGTCCGGCAGAATTGGCCATGCCTGCAATAGTCACTGCTGCTGCCTCGGTGCCCTCCTCGTTCACCTTCACATAGGTGAACTGCTGCAGCAGGCCGATAAATAAGTCAGTGGCAGACATCTTGGAGAAATTGGCAACATTCCCATCGAAGGCATCTATCATTCCCAATGCCTTCATATCCTCTTTCAGGTCTTTGTCGTATTTCAACTCAAACCGGGGAAGCTTGACATTCAGTGATGTACCCGACAAACGGCTGTTCCACTCCTGCCAATGCTCTTTCGTCAGTTGAGGCAGGCACTCTTCCAGCGACTTACCTTCTGCAGGCAGAGCCACCACCATGCTGAAAGCCTCGTTCCCATAAGGAAATTCCGCCATGCCGAACCACTCGTTCTCGGTATAGTTGAAGCTTTTATTATCCAGATTCATCATCTGCACCGTAGACTTGCTTCCATCTTGGTTGGTGAACTGCTCTTGTGCGGTATTCGAGTTATTGAACCGAGTCGTCCAGTTTCCCTTAAAATAAAGTGCATTCAATAAATAGAGGCGTGCGTCGCCGGGAATTTCCTTCAGCACCTCCTTGATGCAGTTTTTCGTTTTCTCGGCACACCAGCCGTTTATCACGTCTACCGCTTTGGGAGAGGCGAAATCCAGCTCCTTCACCTGTGCGTCATACATCTTCTTGTTCACGTCTACGAAGTCGTCATACACTCCGAACCCCTGTTTTATCCAGATGGAATTGGCAATGCCCAGCTGAGTGGTATTGTCCAGATTGAGCAGAGCCGATGTCAGCTTTTGGTTATAGGCATTCATCTCGGCCGGCAGATAGTCGGAAAATCCAAGTGTGGCCAGCATCTCCTTCAACGTGTTATCGCTCGCCCCGTTGGCAACCATGGAGAGGCAGAGACTTGCACTCAAAGGAGAGATGAACAGGTTGGGCTTCTCATTCTCGGTCTTACATACTTGATTGAAAAAGCGAAAGGCGAAATCATTCCCTTTATCCAGCATCTCTTGCTCGGCTCGAGTAAGGGTGATGTCTTTACGGGGTTGAGGTTGCGGAGTAGAATTCTCTTCATTTTGGCAAGCTGCAAAGATGCAAAGCAAACTTAATGCAGCGAATGTTTTCTTAAGCATAAGCAGATGGTATTAGTTTTTAAAAGATTATCTATATAGAGAAATACACAAACCGACAAAATACTGCATGCAATGGTGAGCGGAATAAGAAAATATTCTCCACCTCTCTATATTATAACGGGCAACCTACGACAACAATTCCATCAACTCCGAGATCTCCTCAGGCATGTAGCCGCTGCGGATGCGCCATTCCTGAGGATAGAGGTTGTTGGCGCGATTGCCGATGTTCTTGACAAATCCAAGAGGAATCTGCTTATATGTAAGCAACACGATGCCACGGGGAGCGGTTTCGGGAAGCATCACCGCCTCCTTACGCAAATAGGCAATGGCTTGCTCATAGCCGATTTCTTCGCAGACAAAAGCCGTCTGATTCAACACGGAACTCATGGCGAGCGCATGGACAGGCAACCAGTCCTTACCTTTCAGTTCGGCAACGCTTATCCCCGCTTGTACGATGCGAAGCGATGAACGCAAAGCCGATAACTCCGCGAGAAGTTTTTTAGAGAAAACACTGACGCTACCGCCGGCCGTCAGGAACTCATATTCATCCGGAGCGATGAGCCATTCGTGCAGTGCGGCAAGCTGCTCTTTGGAAACCCCACAGTTTTTCGTTCCTTTCCCCACAGAATTCCGTCCCTTTTCCCGCAGTTTGTCGTCTCTCTGCCCGGGGATTACGAATGCTCTGCCCTGGGCTTTTGCCTGCTCTGCCCACGCGTTTCCGATGTATTGCCCGGGTTTGCGGAGAACGGCCAGAAAAAAGCCCTCTCCTTCCGTCTTATGAGGCAGGAAACGGTAAACCGGAAAATCTGCTCCATCCAGCAGACTTCCCGTAACATGCCAGCCGGCAGAAGTCTCCAATGGCAGCACTTCAGCCCCGAAATCGTTCTGCATCAAACGGACATTCTCTTCATTCTCTTTCGTATTATAAGTACAGGTACTATATATAAGGATGCCGCCGGGTTTCAGGCATGGCCATATATCCGCAAGGATGCGGCGCTGACGCTGCCGGCATATCTCCACATTCTCCGGGTTCCATTCGCTCACGGCAACCGTGTCTTTACGGAACATCCCCTCGCCGGAACAAGGGACATCGGCCAATATCACATCGAAGAAATCTTCCAACGGCGAGAAATCCGCCGGGTCATTATTGGTCACCACTACGTCGGGATGTCCCCATTTCGTAAGGTTCTCCGCCAGAATCTGCGAACGGCTGCGGATTACCTCATTGGCGACCAGCAGACTGCCTTTCGGCAACAAACTACGGATAAGCGTCGATTTACCTCCGGGAGCAGCACAAAGGTCGAGCATCATCACCGGCTCTTCTGCAACATACTGTTTCAAGGCCTGCTCCACAAACATGGACGAAGCCTCCTGCACATAGTAGCAACCGGCATGAAACAACGGGTCGAAAGTAAAAGTCAGGCGATTGTCCAGATAACATCCGGTGGCCGACCAAGCCACCGGCCGCAAGGAGGTACGGAAAAGGCTGAACGAAGATTCGGGCAACTTATCTTCATTCAGCCGTATGCTGACCGGCTGCTCCTCTTCCAGAGTAGCAGCCAGTTTATCATATTCCTCACTTCCCAAAAGGGTACGCATATAGTTGGTGAAAGCCGAAGGTAACTCCATGATCAGAACTGTTTTAGGACAGCAAAGATAATGCAAAAATGTTTCACGGCAATCTGCCCGACGCTTTTTCCAAGAGTTGGTGTCAGAAGCTCAGCTTCAATCCCGCAAAGTAAGTGCGCGGAGTGCCGGGGCCATAAATGTAACCCGAATCACGACCGGCACCTTTATCAAAATCCTTCTGATAGGAGTTGAAAATGTTCTGTACACCCGCGTTAAGCTGCAAGCAGATGCCGGAGAAGTCGATATCGTATGTCAGTTTAGTTCCCAACTCGAAGAAATCCGGGCTCTTCACCAGTACATCCGCCGTTTTGTTAACCTCCGACAGCAAGTGGGGTACATACATCCGTCCGGTATAGTTGCCGTTCAGAGCAACAGAGAAAGCCTTCACAGGGGTGTATGCGGCGGTAAAGTACCCATACACATCGGGAGTGCGGAGTATCTTGTCGCTGTGACGCTCTGCCTCCGACAAATGGTCTTCATCCTCGCTCCACTTCACGGGCGAATCGTAGGTGCTGCGCTGCAAGGTCAGGCCTGCCTGCAACTGCACCTTGTCGCGATAGGCAATCTTGCCCTCCATCGTACCGCCATATACTTTGGCACCCGGTCCGTTAACACGCGTCTGTATCAGGTAGTTGCTGCCTTTGGGGTCTTTCATGGGGGGAGTCAGTACAAACGGGTCGATGAGCTTCGTATAGAATCCCTCCACCAAGAGGTTTACCTGAAAATTTCCGAAATAATGATACCAATCCACCGAGGCATTGACGCTGCGCGAGCGCTCTTCCTTCAGTCCTTTGGCACGTACGATGGACACCAGCTCACCGCCCACGTTGCTGATATGCAAATCTTCGTCGAATGCTTGTGGCGCACGGAAGCCTTCGGCATAGCTTAAGCGGATGTTCACATCCTGATTGGGGTTGTAGCGGATGTTGGCGCGAGGACTGAATACAGCTTTGTCCATGATGCTGTTCTTATCCATGCGGCCGCCAATCAAAAAGCTCCACTGCTCGTTTTTCCATTCGTTCTGCACATAGGCGCTTGCGATGTTCACAATCTGGTTCAACGGGGCGGGCGTATATTTGGCAATGAGTTGCTTCAGGCGGTCGCCCGTCGCATTGGGGTCTTCCTTCAAAGCGGCATCGCGGTATTTCTGCCTGTCCGTTGCCTTGTCGTGCAGGTTGTCGTGGTTGAACTCTATACCGCCGGTCAGGTCGGAAGGCATAAACAGACACTTGTCGAAGCGATAGATGTATTGCGCACCCAATACGCCGGTAAAATCGGTCGTCCTTCCATACGCGCTGTAATAACTGTCGCGTGCAATGTGCTGGGCAGAAGCATATGCGCTGAACGTATGCCTTTGATCTTTGGAGAAGGCGGTAAACTTCAGTCCACCGGTGTTGATAGAGTGCCTCAACTGCTCTACGAGTCCTTCTTCACCCGTACCGTTCAAGTCGGCATCTTCGGCGATATGGGGAGGCAGGTCGAAACCGCTTCCTCCGCGACGGAATTCTTCCATGTGGTGATATTCCAGACTTAATTTGGAGTAGGCGCTTGTTCTATAATAAGCATTCAGGCCGATGGTCTGATTTTTCAGTTTGGGCAGTTCGGAGAATCCGTCGCCGTTGGAATCCCATGCCGAACGGTGCCTGTTCTGTCCATATACATAAGCTCCCATTTTATTGTCCGAGGAGACAAGAGAGAGGTTCAACGCCGTATTGTTGTCGAACGAACCGGAGCCGTTGAAATTGGAAATGGTGTGAGAGAACGTGCCGGAATTGCGTACAGGCTCTTTCGTGAGGATGTTCACCGTTCCCGCAATGGCTGAAGAGCCGAACAAGGCGGAACCTCCCCCGCGCACCACCTCCACACGCTCTATCATATTGGCGGGAATCTGTTCCAGCCCGTAAACGCCTGCCAAAGCAGAGAAGATAGGACGGGAGTCTATCAATATCTGTGTGTATTTACCATTCAAGCCGTTGATGCGCACTTGCGAATAGCCGCAATTCTGACAGTCGGTCTCCACACGTACGCCGGGCTGAAACACCAGTCCTTGCGACAGCGTATGCGAGTTTGTCATTTCAAACAACTTCGGCGTAACGACCTTGACCAACGTAGGCGCCAGGCGGCGGGCGGTCTCATTGCGGTTAGCGGAAACAACCACCCCGTCCAGTGTCACCATATCCTCCTCCAATTCAAAATTCTCTTCCAGGGTTTTGCCACGTTTCAGGATGACCTTACGTTCTTGCGATTTATAGCCCACCGCACTGACCTGCAAGGTAAATTCTCCTTCGGGCAGATTCTTCAAGAAATAATGCCCGGTGGCATCGGTCATGGTTCCGATGGTGGTTCCTTTCAACGAAACAGACATGTAAGGCAAATGCTCGCCAGTGTTTTTTTCAATCACGTGACCGACGATATTGGCATCGGTGCTTTTCAAATCTTCGGCATAAACGGTGGGTGAGAGTAACAGACACATCACTCCCATCACAAAACATATATATTTTTTCATTATTTTCTGAATTAAATAAATCTATAAAAAAGTTTTTGTTTTCTACTTCTTAAATACGAATGAAAAGACCCCACGAATTCCGGTACAATGAAGTGCTCCTCAAAAGTCGGACATAAAACTTCCGGGGTACAGTTCACAGCAGGACAAGCAGTTTTTTACTTCCGCCACATCACATTCAGGGCTTTCGGTTTCAAAGAAGACAAGGAGGAGCGCGCAGACTGATGCCGTCGCAAGACCTGCGACATTTAATGCGTTCTGTGGCAAGCACAACAAGTACGCACAACAAAACGAAGAAGACGGATGCGGCTACAGGGCATAAAGTAAGGGAGGGGGAAACAAAAGAAGCCAAATAAAGAATAGTCTCCAGCTGTACCTCGGTATGTTCATGTTCGCCCTGGAACGGATGGGAATGCACAATAATCACACCATTCACCACATGCGAGTGGGTAAACAGCGTAATTCCTCCCCAATAAACAATGAACAACAGAGGCAGGAACCATTTGATTATATTTCTGGACTTCTTCAACGTACCCTCTATAAAATTGAAGTGCGAAGGTAGTGGAATTTACAAAAAAACACAAATAAATGGCGCTGTTTCCGTAAACAGCAGTTGCAAAATACCTACTTTTTGTCATTGATTCCGGACGGGATACGAGCAACACTTCCAATCCCCGAAACCTTTCAGTAAAGGAAAACATTTACCTCTCAGAGAATTCTCTACCTGATTTTGGTATAGGCGGTTGCTTTTGCTGAAGATGAGAGGCTGCATCCTGTCGGAAAGATATTCCTTGAAAGCACCGGTTTACAGCGAGATTAGGCAGAAGAGAAGCGAGCCTTTCAGACCGACCGCCCTCCTCCTGTTTTGACAGATGCAATCCTTTGCCGTGACAGATGCAAGTGTTCAAGCCGACAGACACTTGTGTTTGACGTGACAGACACAAGTGTTTGAGTCGTCAGACACAAGCGTCTGACAAGGCAGATATAAATACCTTATAGCCAATAAGATCTGACTTTAAAACACAAGCCTCCGGATGAGGTTATCGACCTGATTCTTATCCCGAGCTCAGGTAATTCTCTGTCTACCTACATCAGTAGAAGACAAGTTTTTTATTGTCTTTTTCGTATCTGCGAATTATTTTTGCAAAAAACATCTGTTCTTTGCAACTTTACAGGGGAAACAATACGTCTAACGGACAAAGAAACAAATAAAAAAACATAGATTTATGAAACGCATCATTTTAGGCTTAATGCTTGCCATGACATTTTGCAGCTTGGCACAAGGGAAAAACAGAACCGTGAAAGAGAATGACAGTGAGGGAAACATCAAAAGAGTCATCGAACTGAGAGACACCATCGTCAATGGGGAAACCCAAACAGACACGCTCAGCATCATGACTTATGAGAACAGCAGCAAAGCAGGTGAAAACGATTCCTATCCGGACGACAGCCGGAAAGAAAGAAGAGAGCATCAGAGCGATTGGGGTTGGGATGAATTTGATCTTAACGGCAATGCTTCTGAAACATTGATTGCCATAACAGCCATCGTTTTCATATTCGGTCTGCCCCTGCTCATCATATTCACCATCTTCTTTTTCCGCTATAAAAACCGGAAAGCCAAATACCGGCTGGCGGAACAAGCCTTGACAAGCGGGCAACAACTGCCGGAGAACTTCTTTAAAGAAACGGCGGCAACGGATACGCGCACCAAAGGCATCAGCAACATATTCACCGGCATCGGCCTGTTCATCTTCCTCTGGGCCATCACCGGTAGGTTTGCCATCGGGTGCATCGGACTGCTGATCATGTTTACCGGTTTCGGGCAATTAGTCATCTATTACACACAATCGGGCAGCGATGGAAACCCCTCCATGCGCATAAAGAATGACGAGAATAGCGGGAAAAGCGACATCAAGACAGAAGGCATCGAAATCAGCAACCGCGAAAAGAAGAATGGGGAGAAATGAGCCAGCTCAATGACATATCGTTAGTCGCACAGGTCGTGGTATTTCACAACACCAAAGCTTTCGACCAGCTGGTGAAGAAATACCAATCGCCCGTGCGGCGGTTCTTCCTGCACCAGACCTGCGGCGACGGAGAATTGAGCGACGACTTGGCGCAAGACACCTTTATCAAAGCTTATACGAACATCGCTTCATTCAAAAATCTGTCCAGTTTCTCCACTTGGCTCTATCGTATTGCCTATAATGTTTTTTATGACTATATTCGCAGTCGAAAAGAAACGGATGATTTGGAGACATACCAAGTGGATGCCCAATGCAGCACACTGCAGAAAGACATCGGACAAGAAATGGACATCTATCGCGCATTGGCTTCGCTGAAAGAAATGGAACGCACCTGCATCACGCTCTTTTACATGGAAGACCAAAGCATCGAGAAGATTGCGGGTATCACCGGATGCCCCACGGGAACGGTAAAAAGCCACCTCTCGCGGGCGAAAGAAAAAATGGCTTCCTATTTAAAACAAAATGGTTATGATGGAAAATGATAATGACAAACTCCTGACCTCGTTCTTCGCCGAACATCGGCAAGAAATAGCCGACAATGGATTCAGCCGCCGTGTGCTACGCCACTTGCCCAACCGCAGCCAACGTCTGTCTCAGGTTTGGAGCATCTTCTGTTTCACGCTTGCCCTTGTGTTGCTCATCACTCTTGACGGACTGCAAGCAATACTCAACACGCTACGCGAGACTTTCCAAGCAATAGTGCAATGCGGGGCAGCAGAACTTGATCCTAAATCTTTGGCAATAGCCGGAATAGTATTACTTTATTTGGTTTACCACAAGGTTTCCTCATTGGCATAGAGGACACCGCATGGTTTCTACAGCACAAGCTTTCCAACCCCATGGCACAGGCAGGGAAAGCCGATTTTCCTATTCAACAGATATGGATTTCAAGGTTTTTATGTACCTTTGCCCACTCTAAAATGAAATAAGGAAATCCGGATTTGAAGCATCTTCTACTTATTATATTATTTATTCTCTCTGCTTGTAATATTCAGGCGCAAACAGCGAGCGACACCATTGTGATGAACTATCTGAAAGGGATGGAAGCTCCTGTCACACGCAACAATGAGGTAAAACTTCTGATGAGCGGCCGCGAAAAGTTTACCGATCTCTTCGAAAGCATTCGCCATGCCCGGCATCATATTCATCTGGAATACTTCAACTTCCGAAACGACTCCATAGCCAACGCATTGTTCAAACTTTTAGCCCAAAAAGCCGGCGAGGGTGTGGAGGTGCGTGCCATGTTCGATGCTTTCGGCAATTGGTCCAACAACCGTCCTTTGAGAAAGCGCCACCTTCGGTCTATCAGAGCACGAGACATTGAAATAGTGAAGTTCGACCCCATCACTTTTCCTTGGATAAACCATGCCGCGCACCGGGACCATCGAAAGATAGCAGTAATCGATGGGCAAATAGGCTATACCGGCGGCATGAACATCGCCGATTATTACATCAACGGCTTACCCAAAATCGGTAACTGGCATGATATGCACCTGCACCTCGAAGGGGATGCCGTGCGTTATCTGCAAGGCATCTTCCTGACGATGTGGAACCGGGAAACAGGGCAACACGTCGGAGGTCCGGCATACTTTCCCGACACCCCTCAATTCCCCGACAGCATCGCCGAAGAAATAGCCGTCGTGGACCGTACTCCACGAGAAACGCCCCGCTCCATCAGCCATGCTTATGCAGCTTCTATCCAAGCCGCACAAAAAAGCATCCGAATCGTGAACCCCTACTTCGTGCCGACCAAGTCAATCCGCCAAGCCATAAAAAACGCCCTGAAGAAAGGTGTTGAAGTAGAAATCATGATACCCGCCGTGTCGGATATTTACTTTACCCCCGAAGCCTCATTCCATATCGCACACAAGCTGATGAAGAAAGGAGCCAAAATTTATCTCTTCAACGGCGGTTTCCACCATTCCAAAATCATGATGGTGGACGGCAGCTTCTGCACCGTGGGCACTGCCAACCTCAACAGCCGCAGCCTGCGCTACGATTATGAGACAAATGCATTCATCTTCGACCCTGCAACCACCTGCCAACTGGACAAAATGTTTGAGCGAGACAAACTAAACAGCACGCTGATGACACCCGAATATTGGAAGAAACGCCCGACATGGAAGAAGTTCGTGGGCTGGGTGGGTAATCTGTTGACCCCTTTCTTATAATACACTACTGATAATAAGCATCTTACACTTGTACAAGTGAGGGACTGTAAGTTCGACTGTTGTCGTACTGTAAGTTCGACCGAAGTCGTACTGTAAGTTCGACTGTTGCCGTACTGTAACTTCGACCGAAGCCCCACTGTAAGTTCGGCTGTTGCCGTACTGTAACTTCGACCGAAGCCCCACTGTAAGTTCGACTGTTGCCGTACTGTAAGTTCGACCGAAGCCCCACTGTAACTTCGGCTGAAGTCAAACGTAAAACGCCGGTAGCATAAGTGTCCTCTCTTTTCTTTGGTAGATTCTTTAAAAGCACTAACTTTGCCTCAATAAACTCAATGGTAATCTCTCAATGAAACAATATTTAGACCTGCTCAACCGTGTACTGGCCGAAGGAACGGAAAAAAGCGATCGCACCGGCACCGGTACTATCAGCATATTCGGGCATCAGATGCGCTTCAATCTGAATGAAGGCTTCCCTTGCCTGACAACCAAAAAACTGCATCTGAAATCCATCATACACGAACTGTTATGGTTTCTTCAAGGAGATACCAACGTGAAATATCTGCAAGATAACGGCGTACGCATCTGGAACGAGTGGGCGGACGGGAATGGAGACTTGGGGCATATTTACGGTTATCAATGGCGGTCGTGGCCGGACTATAAGGGAGGGAGCATCGACCAAATCAGCGAAGCAGTGGAATCCATCAAACGCAATCCCGACTCACGCCGGATTATAGTCAGCGCATGGAACGTAGGCGATTTGAACAATATGAACCTGCCTCCATGCCACGCCTTCTTCCAATTCTATGTTGCCAACGGGAAATTGAGCCTGCAATTGTACCAGCGCAGTGCAGACATTTTCTTAGGAGTACCTTTCAACATTGCATCCTACGCCTTGCTCTTGCAGATGATGGCACAAGTAACCGGATTGGAAGCCGGCGACTTCATCCACACGCTGGGAGATGCTCATATCTATCTCAACCATTTGGAACAGGTAAGGCTACAACTGACGCGCGAACCACGGAAACTGCCGCAAATGAAAATCAATCCGGATGTAAAAAGCATTTTCGATTTCAAATTCGAAGACTTCGAGCTGGTCAATTACAACCCACACCCGCATATTGCAGGAAAAGTATCAATATAAAACAGATTGAAAGAATTATGGTAAGTATCATCGCCGCCATCGACCGCCACATGGGCATCGGTTATCAGAACAAACTGCTGTTTTGGCTTCCGAACGATTTGAAACGCTTCAAGGCCCTAACCACCGGAAACACAATCATCATGGGCAGAAAAACATTCGAATCTTTGCCGAAAGGAGCTTTACCCAATCGGCGCAACATAATTCTCACTTCCCGCAAAGATGCGGTTTACCCCGGAGCGGAAGTTTTTTCTTCACTGGAAGATGCATTGAACAAATGTAGACCCGACGAACAAATTTACATCATTGGCGGTGCAAGTGTTTATCGTCAGGCGCTCCCCATTGCCGATGCCCTCTGCCTGACAGAAGTAGATGCAGAAGCTCCTCAGGCCGATGCTTACTTTCCGGCAGTGGATTCGGAAATATGGCAAGAAAAAAGCAGGGAGTCTCACTTTGCAGATGAGAAACATCCCTACCCTTATGCCTTTGTCGACTATATCCGCCGATAAAATCAATCTTTCCCTTCTTCTATCTCTATCGGCATCTGACGCTTGATGGCTTCGTGGAATGAAATCAAGGTTTCAGTACGTGCCAGTCCCAACGGCTGCAACTTATCGTGTATGATGCTCAGCAAATGGTGGTTGTTGCGGGCATAGAGTTTTATAAACATATCGTATTTGCCCGTCGTGAAATGACATTCCACAACTTCCGGAATAGCTTCCAAGGCCTTCGTCACTGCATCGAAAGAGGCGGGATCCTGCAAGAAAATGCCAATATAAGCACACGTTTCATAACCTATCTTTTCAGGATCGATGACATATTCAGAGCCTTTCAATATACCCATGTTAGTAAGCTTCTGAATGCGCTGATGAATGGCTGCTCCCGACACATTGCAGGCTCTGGCCACTTCAAGAAAAGGAATACGTGCATTATCGGCAATAAGCTTCAATATCTGCTCGTCTAAAGTATCCAATTGATGATGTCCCATTTTAAGTTTTAAATGATTAATAATCCGATAATCTCCGTATATCCATACAGAGACATGCAAAGTAACTATTTTTTCGCCAATAAAGATACGGTTTATTACTTTATCTTGCAAAAAAAGAATAATATTTCCATCCCAAATGCCCAAATAGACGCAGCCTCTATCTCTTACGAACGAAAAATTGCAGATAAACTTAAAAAAACATATCTTTGTGGCAACACCAATTACAGATGCCATGAAAAAATATACCTTATTTTTATTATGTATAGTTGCAGCGTCAGCTATGCGTGCCCAAAGTTTTGCCCACTATTTTGCGGATAAGTCTCTGCGTGTAGATTATATCTTCACCGGAAATGCCAACAAACAGGAAATATGCGTGGATGAATTGTCTTCTCTCCCCGGCTGGGCAGGAAGAAAGCACCACTTAGCCGAACTTCCGCTACAAGGAAACGGACAAATCGTAATGCGCGATGTGATGAGTGACAGCATAATCTATAAAACCTCGTTTTCTTCGCTCTTTCAGGAGTGGTTGGAGACAGACGAAGCACAAAGCGTAAGTAAAGGGTTTGAAAATACATTTCTCCTCCCTTACCCGCTGCGTCTGGCTGAGATAGAAATCAAAATCCTCGACCCACGCAAAAACACCCGTACCAGCCTGAAGCATTTGGTCAACCCCGACGATGTCCTGATACATCAGAAAGGAACAGCCCATGTCACGCCACATTCCTATTTGCTGCAAAATGGCAGCCCGGATAAATGTATAGACATTGCCATTCTTGCAGAAGGATATACCCTTGATGAAATGCCGCTATTCCATCAAGACGCAACCATAGCCTTCGAAGCCCTGTTCTCGCACGAGCCTTTTCAATCCATGAAAAAGCACTTCAATGTTGTGGTGGTGAACAGCCCATCGGAAGACAGCGGAGTGAGTGTACCCCGTCTCGGAGAGTGGAAAAGAACGGCATTCAGTTCACATTTCAGTACATTCTACTCTGACAGATACCTGACAACCTCACGCGTCAAATCCATACACGATGCCCTGGCGGGTATTCCATACGAACATATCATTATCCTGGCCAATACAAAAGAATATGGCGGAGGCGGCATCTACAACTCCTATACATTGACAACAGCCCATCACTCCATGTTCCGCCCTGTTGTAGTACACGAGTTCGGACACAGCTTCGGCGGACTGGCAGATGAATATTACTACGACAACGATGTGATGACAGACACCTATCCATTGGACATAGAGCCGTGGGAACAGAATATCACTACACAGACAAACTTTGCATCCAAATGGCAAGACATGCTGGTGAAAGGAACTCCTATTCCTACTCCCGTTGCTGATAGTAAGAAATTTCCCGTAGGTGTATATGAAGGAGGTGGATACTCTTCCAAGGGTATTTATCGACCGGCAGACAACTGCCGCATGCGTACCAACGAATGTCCGGAGTTCTGTCCGGTTTGCCAGCGAGCCATTCGCCGTATCATCCGGTTCTATACCGAATAAGTTCAAGAAAGGATTTAAATCGACAATGATAAGACTGCAACGCATAACAACAGCCGACACAACCTTGTATCACTACATGGAAAGACTTATGATTGCTTCCTTCCCTCTGGAAGAGTATCGGGAACCTGAGGAGCAGCGCAAGAACACAGACACTCAAACTGCGTTTCATAGCAACATCATTTTCCAAGATAACGAACCGATAGGTTTCATTACCTATTGGGACTTTGAACAGTTTTATTACATAGAGCATTTTGCCATCTCCCCCGAACATCGCAACGAAGGGCATGGTAAGAATGTGTTGAAGCACTTATGCCGACAGTTAGAATGCCCCATCGTGTTGGAAGCAGAAATGCCAAAGGAAGAAATAGCACAACGTCGCATTCTGTTTTACCAACGCAATGGCTTCTCCTTATGGGAGAAACCTTATCAGCAGCCACCCTACAAGGCAGGCGACAGCTATCTCTCCATGCGGCTCATGGTACATGGAGACATGCGATGCAGCGATTCTTTTGATATCGTAAAGGAACGCATCTACCGCGAAGTCTACAATATAAAGCAATAACAGGCACTTGACGAAGCACCTGTCCACAATTGGAGAAAGGGGGGCATACTGCAAAAAATAACTTGGAGGGGAGGAATCTCACTCCCATAACAGACTTTCCAGGATACTCCAATAATTAGTGTGCATAAAAAATAAAGGTCACTTGGCATTCCAAACGACCTTTATTATAATTAAACCGAGACTACTTACTGACGCGGTTGCGCAGAGTAGTTAAGTTTCAATGCATAAGCTTTACGAAGAGCTTCTTTGATATCGGTCACGATACCCATCTTCGTATCTTGGTCTACTTTTAAAGAAACAGTCATTTGCGGCTGATCTTCCTCTTTCATACTGGCACGTTCACCAATAATGTAATCCTGAATTTCAGCAACTTCAGCATAGCTGTCGTTCAATTGGATACGGCTCTCATTACCTAATTTCTTACGAAACTCAGCAGTAGGTTTTCCTACGTAGATAAACGTAACCAAAGATTTCTTTTCAAGTTTTTCCAATTCTGTGGCTTGCGGAACCTTAAACTCAACCTTTAATGTTACCTCACGCATCGTTGTTACAATCATGAAGAAGAACAACAAGGTGAAGATAAGGTCAGGCAGAGAAGAAGTGTTCAACGCCGGCATCTCACGTTTACCAGTCTTATTAAATTTTCCCATTACTTCTTTTCTCCGTACTTTTTAGGTTCTGCCTCAGAAATCTTCTGAGAATATATTTCACGAATTGCATCTTGTTGCTCTGCATCCAAATCTGCATATTTCTTCTGCCATTTTTCCTGAGCCAGTTCATCGCGCAACTCATTATAAGCTGCCACTAACTCGTTCTGTACGGCCAAATACGCCTTATATGAAGAGCCACGGTCACAACGCAAAGAAATCACATGCCCATCCGTAACTTGAACAGTACCGAAGAAAGCAACATTCTTAGAGATCTTTTCCGGTTTTGTTTCATCATTATACGGGTTAGCAATAAACTCTTTCGTTTTTGCACGCAATTGGTCTACACTGATATATTCATTACCACACATTAACTGGTCGTTCATATTCAGGAAGACTTGCAATACGTTACGTTCTTTCTTCTTCACATCATCCATTTTCTGTTCTTTTTCTGGCGGAGGTGGCAAACGTCTTGCCAAACCACGGTCAGTATCCATAGATGTTGTAATCAAGAAAAAGATCAGCAACAGGAACGCAATATCCGCTGTAGAACTGGAGTTAATATCAGGTACTTTTCTTTTTCCTTTTGCCATTGTAATTACTTTTAGATCGGGATTGCCCCAATTAGTTATGATAATCTCTTCTTAACACTACTAAAGATGATAGCAAGCACTGTTGCACCAAACAATATGTAGATAGAGTAAAGGAACATATCAGTAATCTTCAACCAGAAAGGAACATTATCTGCACCATCATAACCCGGAATATTGAGCGGTTGCTCACTACCCATAACCCAAGCTACAATAACCACTGCAGCTAATATTATTACACCGACTAAAGACTTCAATGCTTTTCCCGGGTTATCTTTCAAGGCCGAACCAAATTGGAACAAGAAAGCAACCACCGTAGCAACCACTGCCAAAAAGAGCAAACCGTACATCAAGAAGATCAAACTGTCTGTTTGAGCCGGTTGCCACATTTCTGCGTCAACGCTCGCCAATACTGCATCGCCCTGAGCATCTCCACCGAAATAGAACAAGCCCAACACTGCCAAAATGACAGCAAACATGGCGTAGAGTATGTAATATGATACTTTATATGATAACTTAGCCATCTTAATTATTTTTTGTATTTCAAGTCATATTTGATAACCATATCCAACAGAGAGATAGAAGAGTCTTCCATTTCACTTGTCAGAGCTTCAATCTTAGACAGGATGTAGTTATAGAACACCTGCAGAATCAAAGCAACGATCAAACCGAAGATAGTAGTGATCAAAGCAACCTTCATACCACCTGCTACAACCGTCGGAGAGATATCACCTACTTGTTGGATTTTATCAAATGCCTGAACCATACCGATTACAGTACCCAAGAATCCCAAAGACGGAGCCATTGCAATGAACAATGTGATCCAAGAGCAACCTTTTTCCAAATAACCGGCTTGTACACCACCGTAAGATACTACAGATTTTTCTACTACATCAATACCTTGTTCGATTCTCATCAGACCCTGATAGTAGATAGAAGCGATAGGACCTCTTGTGTTGCGTGCAATGTCTTTAGCGGCTTCAACGTCACCTTTTTCCAAAGCAGCCTCAACAGCAGCCATAAACTTCTTAGTATTAATTTCAGCCAAGCTCAAGTAAATAATACGTTCAATACAGAAAGCAAGACCGATAACCAATGCGATGGCAACCAAGCTCATGAAAGAAGCAGTACCTTCAATAAACTTTGTTTTGAGTTCTTTATGAATACCACCTTCTTCACCTTCAACAACAGCAGGAGCAGCAGCTTCGTCAGCAGCGGATGCTACAGCAGCAGCTTCAGCTTGTTCCGTTTGTTCAGCAGCAGGAGCTTCTTGAGCCTGAGCAAGTTGAGTTGAGCCAAATGTTAAGACTCCCATCACAGCAACAATTGCAAATAACTTTTTCATTGTGTGTCTAATTTTTAAGATTAATTAATTGATTTGTTTATTATAATTTATTTATTTATCTCTTATATCCTTTTTCAATCGCGGAGAGACGGGGATTCGAACCCCGGATACCCTTTAGGGGTATACACGCTTTCCAGGCGTGCCTCTTCAACCACTCGAGCATCTCTCCTCGTACGCCTTCTCTGAAAACGGGTGCAAATTACAAAAAAAATGCGAACCACAAGTGATTTCAGCTACAAATGTATTCTTTTTTTTGTTGTTCCAGCCTATTCTCTTCGTTTTATATTGAATAAAATATCAAAATTAATAAACTTTAAAATCTCCGTGAGGTTATTCAAGCACTCTGAACACCTTAAATACAGCGTCAGAAGTAAGCTGTGCCACGTATTCCGGAGAGCAATCGTACACTTGAGCCACCTTCAGCAGTGTATCTTTCAGGTATGCACTCTCATTCCTCTTACCTCGATTGGGAGCCGGCGTCAGATAGGGCGAATCTGTCTCTAACACAATGCGTTCCAGCGGAATTTCTTTCAAAACTTCGGGTAAAGTAGATTTTTTAAAAGTAACCACCCCATTGATGCCAATCACAAAATCAGAGAACTCCATAATTCGGCAAGCTTCCTCCAATGTTCCCGTGAAACTATGGAAAATACCTCTGAGGGTAGTATCCTGATAAGGTTTCAATACATTATATATATAGTCAAACGCCTCCCGACAATGAATCACCACCGGCAAGTCATATTCCAAAGCCCATTCAATCTGCCTGTTCAGCGCCATTTCCTGCTCTTTCAGAAAGGTTTTGTCCCAATATAAATCCATGCCGATCTCTCCAATCGCTACATATTCCTTCGATGAGCCCAGTTCCCGGGCCATCACTTCCAATTCCTGCACATAATCTGCATTCACAGAGGTGGGATGTAAGCCTATCATCGGATAACAGTATCCCTTATACGCTCTGCACACTCGAAGCATCGGTTCGATAGTGGTACTGTCAATATTAGGCATAAAGATATGCGTGACCCCCGCAGCACAGGCACGAGCCATCACTTGCGGTAAATCCTCCTTGAATTCTTCTAAAAAAAGATGGGAATGTGAATCAACTAATCTCATTTTTCAGTTTGCTCCTAACGTTTCTCTCCGGAACGGTAATAATACACAAGTCCGTAATCGCGGCACAAATCCAACCGTTCTTCATTGGGGGAAACCTCTATATACTTTTCTTCAACCTGATTCCAAATATCCAGAATCAACCCATCCGCCTCTGCGCGCATTGATGCTAAAGTTTCCAGACTACGTGCCGTTAAAGACTGATAATTCCGTTGCTTCTCATAACTATCCATGAAAATATCATAATGCACCCTGACTTTCGCTATTGTGGGATTGTAGATCGGTATGCCCCCTTGAGAAATACGCCGTGTCTCCCCATCCACTATTTTGCGCCCCCATTCCACCAATGCCGACTCTGTGGACAAATCCGGCACATTATTCTTACTATCTTCCAAGCCATAATATGCCAAATGCGCCGTGCGCACTTCCGAGCGTATGACAGCCAAATGCAAGACCTGAATAAAATGGGAAAGATACAGACGAGCAGTCTTCACATTCATCAGATGCTTACGTCCGGCTTGCGCCTGACGTTCAAAACATTCCATGTAATAAGCTTGCGCCGCCTCAAACTTGGTAAGAAAATTACGGGCCTCGGTCAGGCTTTTCAAAGACACGGCCAAATCATAGACGTTACACACCTCTCCCTTGACGACCACTGCTTTCAGTGCCCGTATCCTTGCTTGGTCTGTATTCGGCAATCTTCTATATGGCATGCTTATCCCGGTTTATTATTATACTTCTCTATGCATCAGTTCAGTCATCAACAGTTCGAGTTCCTTTTTCTTTTCGTCCGTCACTTTAACAGCCGCAAGGCTCTTCATCGCACGTTCAGAATACTCCTTCATTTTTTGTTCACAGAGTTCTCTGACACCGATCTTATTGTACAAATCAGTGACCGCTGCTATTTTTTCCGCCGGAGAGAACGAAATGGCATCCACCCATGCATTCAGTTGCCGACATTGCTCATCATCCGCATGTTCAAACGCCTTTATCAACATATAGGTCTTCTTGTTGCACAAGATATCGCCTCCAATATTTTTTCCGAAAACAGCTGCATCACCATAAACATCCAGAAAATCATCTTTCAATTGAAAAGCAACACCCAGATTCATACCGAAATCATACAAATATTCTGCATCTTCGACAGAAGCACCACCTAAAAGAGCACCGATCTTTAAACTTGCAGCCAGCAACACTGACGTCTTCAGGCGTATCATCTCCAGATACTCCTCCTCTGTCACGTCTTTCCGTCGTTCAAACTCCATATCCAATTGTTGTCCTTCACAGATCTCCAATGCTGTCCGACTGAAAAGCTCCATCACTTCCTTCAGATTTTCTTCCGGACATTGAGCCATGAATTGATAGGCCATCACAAGCATTGCATCACCCGAAAGGATAGCCGTATTGTCGCCCCACACTCGATGTACCGTATCCTTTCCGCGACGGCGGTCAGCACGATCCATCAAGTCGTCGTGCAAAAGCGTATAGTTATGATATACCTCGATGCCCGTAGCCGGAGCAAATATACGGGTTATGTCTTCGCGATACAGATTGTAGGCCATCAGCATCAGCACCGGACGAATTCTTTTTCCACCCATTGACAGGACATAAGCAATAGGGGTGTACAATCCCTGAGGGGTACGAGTGAACTGCAATGCCGAAATATGAGCATTGATTCTTTCTAAAAGCGTAGAAGCTGCAAACATTCTCTTCTTTTCAAAATTTAAGGAACAGAGGTAAAGAAAAAAGGCTGCATTCCGGCAGCCTCTTTCCATTTCAGATATCTTTTACTGCAATCTAAAGGTTACAGGTACCGTATATTTCACACGTACCGGTTTACCACGTTGCATACCCGGTTTCCACTTCGGCATACCCATAATCACACGGACAGCCTCTTTGTCCAAATACGGGTCAACACCTCTCAGCACTTTAGCGTCGACGATACCACCGTCTTTGTTAACCACAAACTGTACGGTCACACGACCTTGAGTTCCGTTTTCTTGTGCAATAGTGGGGTACTTAATGTTTTTGCTCAAATACTGCATCAAACCTGCCATACCACCCTGTGGGAATTCCGGCATATTCTCTACAACCTCGAAGATTGTCTGTTCTTCCGGTTCTTCTTCTGCCACAGTCACAGGAACATATTTGATTGTTACAGCTTGGTTCAATTCTTCGGAAGATACAATTGCTGTTTCCTGAACGTCAGCTTCATTCTCCACAATGGTCAACGTTTCCGCAATGGAAGGAGCTTCGGGAGGTGGAGGAGTAACCTGTTCCGGTTGCTCCGTAATAGGAACGATTTCCTCTTCAAATACTAAGTCGGTAAGAGCCTGGCTCGTATCAATCTTGATATCGCGTTTTGTCCATTCAAACGCTACAAACATGAAAGCGAGCACAATTACATAACCGACCAACAGCCAAGTCGACTTTTTGTTCTCCAAGTCTGCCTTAGGTGATTTCTTAATTTCCATAATCTATTGTTATATAATTAGTGTTTCCCATTTGGGGCAAATATAGCACTTTTCCTATAAATGCACATATCCCGTTGCCTTTTTTCACACAAAGGACTTTTCATTTTCATTTTTTTAATCCTTCAAAAGCCTACACATGCTTTTGTGGCACAAATGTAGCGAGATATTTTAAAAATGCCGTATCTTTGGCAGGATTTTTAATGCAACATTGAGATTTTCTTTTTGTAGGTATCACCCTATTATATTACTTAGTGCACAAAGAATTATGAAAAAGATAACAATAGCAATCGATGGTTTTTCCTCTTGTGGGAAAAGCACCATGGCCAAAGACCTTGCCCATGAAATTGGTTATATATATATAGACAGTGGCGCCATGTACCGTGCAGTTACACTATATAGCATAAAGAATGGCATTTTTCAGGACGACCGTATAGATACGGAAAAGCTGAAAAAGCTAATCGATGATATCCATATTTCTTTCCGTTTGAATCCGGAAACCGGACGACCGGACACTTATCTGAATGGTGTAAATGTGGAAGATAAGATACGTACAATGGAAGTCTCATCACGTGTCAGTCCCATTGCCACACTGGACTTTGTACGTAAAGCCATGGTAGCGCAACAGCAGGAAATGGGAAAAGCCAAAGGCATTGTCATGGATGGGCGAGACATCGGCACCACCGTATTTCCGGATGCCGAACTGAAAATCTTCGTAACGGCTACTCCCGAAATCCGAGCACAGCGTCGCTACGATGAGCTGAAAGCCAAAGGAGAAGAAGCCTGCTTCGACGAGATTCTTGAAAATGTAAAACAAAGGGATTATATCGATCAAAACCGCGAAGTAAGCCCACTCCGTAAGGCCGATGATGCCTTACTGCTGGATAACAGCCACATGACCATTCTCCAGCAAAAAGAATGGCTGGCCGAACAGTTCAAACGGGTTACAGAAAGCAAATAAAGCGAGATAACATATCCGCTCCGTGTCAACTCCGTATCTATTATAAGGTACGGAGCAGACACCGACATTACACATAGAAAAAACGGAATCTGTTATGGCAAAAGTGGAAATAGACGAAGGGTCAGGCTTTTGTTTCGGAGTTGTCACCGCAATACATAAAGCCGAAGAGGAACTGGCAAAAGGGGAAACCCTGTATTGTCTGGGAGACATCGTGCACAACAGCCGCGAAGTGGAGCGCCTGAAAGCAATGGGCTTAATAACAATCAATCACGACGAATTCAACCGCCTGCACAATGCCAAAGTGTTGCTGCGTGCCCACGGAGAACCACCTGAGACGTATGAAACAGCCCGGCAGAACAATATTGAAATCATTGATGCCACCTGCCCGGTCGTACTCCGTCTGCAAAAGAGAATAAGACAGGAGCATAGTAAGGATGACAACAAAGACAAACAGATTGTTATCTATGGGAAGAACGGACACGCCGAAGTTTTGGGACTGGTAGGGCAAACTTCAGGAGAAGCAATCGTCATCGAGAAGCCGGCAGAAGTAAAAAAACTGGATTTCAGCAAAGATATCCGCCTCTATTCTCAAACGACCAAGTCCTTAGACGGGTTCGGAGATATTGTGAAATACATCGAAGGACATATATCCCCGGATGTCACATTCGAATCATACGACACCATCTGCCGGCAAGTGGCCAACCGAATACCCAACATCCGGCGATTTGCAGCTTCGCACGACTTAATCTTTTTTGTCAGCGGCAAGAAAAGTTCCAACGGTAAAATGCTCTTCAGCGAGTGTAAGAAAGTCAACCCCAATTCGCATCTGGTAGATAATGCCGAAGAGATAGACCAATCTCTGCTTGCAGGCGCAAATTCCATCGGCCTTTGCGGAGCTACTTCCACCCCGAAGTGGCTGATGGAGGAAATTTCCGAAGCAATAAAGTCGAAACTTTAAGGTCTGTTTGTCATCCGTTTGGAACAGCAAATTAACGTAAATTATCAACCACAGCTTCAGCTTTTTATTATCTTTGCGCCATCAAAAAAAACAGGCATGCACACGGATGTGCGGCAATTATTAACACTAAACAAAAGATTGTTATGGGAATGGTTAAGTGTATTGGCATCTTGACATCGGGAGGCGATGCTCCGGGAATGAATGCGGCTATACGGGCCGTGACACGTACCGCTATTTACAACGGACTATCAGTGAAAGGCATATATAGAGGTTACAAAGGCTTGGTGACAGGCGAAATCAAAGAATTCAAAAGCCAGAATGTCAGCAACATCATCCAATTGGGAGGCACTATCCTAAAGACGGCACGCTGTAAAGAGTTCACCACTCCCGAAGGGCGGCAGATTGCATACGAAAACATGAAGAAAGAAGGTATCGACGCTTTGGTGATCATTGGTGGAGACGGCTCCCTGACCGGCGCCCGCATCTTTGCTCAAGAGTTCGACGTGCCTTGCATCGGATTGCCGGGAACCATTGACAACGATTTGTATGGAACAGATACCACCATCGGGTATGACACGGCATTGAATACGATTCTGGATGCTGTCGACAAGATTCGCGATACGGCCACTTCGCACGAACGTCTGTTCTTTGTGGAAGTGATGGGGCGCGATGCCGGCTTCCTTGCCTTGAACGGCGCCATTGCTTCCGGAGCAGAAGCGGCCATCATCCCGGAATTCAGTACGGAAGTGGATCAATTGGAAGAATTTATCAAGAACGGATTCCGGAAGTCCAAGAACAGCAGCATCGTATTGGTGGCTGAAAGCGAGCTGACAGGCGGCGCCATGCACTATGCAGAACGCGTAAAGAACGAATACCCCCAATATGACGTGCGCGTCACCATTCTCGGACATTTGCAGCGAGGCGGAAGTCCCACAGCACACGACCGTATCCTTGCCAGCCGTTTGGGTGCGGCAGCCATCGATGCCATCATGGAAGGACAGCGCAATGTCATGATTGGAATCGAGCACGACGAGGTGGTATATGTTCCCTTCACCAAAGCCATCAAGAATGACAAGCCGATAAAAAAAGAACTCGTCAATGTCTTGAGAGAACTATCCATCTGATAGAAATCCAAACACGCATGCAGAGAAGATTCGGACTTTCCTTGCATGCAGATAAAAATAATACGGATTATGCAGTGTTCGCGGATAAGGATAATTTTTTCCGTCCCCCCCTGCATAATCCGTATTTTTTTAAGTCATCTTTGTCTATAGCCCGGTTCACCTTTCCTAAGGTGCGGACTCACCTTTCCTAAGATGCGGGCTTACCTCCCTTAAGGTGCGGGCTTATCTCCCCTAAAGTGCGGGCATACGCCTCCTAAAGTGTGGGCATACGCCCAACCAAGTGCGGGCTTAGGATTGCACAAGTGCAAAGTGCCGAATTACATTGAATGCAAACAGGAGGAGTTCGCCCGTCGCATCTTCGGATTATCCCCCAAAAACGGGAGATATGCCTCACCGTTTCTTGATGGGTATATACGTCACGTCGTCCAACACATTTTTATAAGCAGGACGAATGATGCGCTTCCCTTCAAAATTCAGTTCTTCATTGCGATGGGCGCACCAACCCACAATGCGCGCCATGGCAAACAGCGGAGTAAAGATTTCCTGCGGCAATCCAATCAGTTCGTAAACAAATCCTGAATAGAAATCGACGTTGCTTGAAACGGTCTTTCCATTGTTCTTCACACGGCCGAAGACGTCGATGGCACGCTCTTCCAACAGCTCCAGAAACGCAAACTCACGTTCTTTGCCTTTTTCGCGGGCAAGGTCGCGGGCAAGCTCTTTCAGCAGAATGGCACGCGGATCGGAAATGGTATAGACGGCATGGCCGATGCCATAAATCAATCCGGTCTTATTGTACACCTCTTTATTGAGCATCCGGGTAAAATAGGTGTCAATCTCATCGACACTCGTCCAATCCCGGATGTTTGCCTGCAAATGGTGGAACATATCGGCCACCTGAATATTGGCGCCACCGTGAAGCGGGCCTTTCAAAGAACCGATACCTGCCGCAATGGCCGAGTAAGTATCAGTTCCGGTAGAAGAGGTGACACGCACGGTGAAGGTCGAGTTATTACCACCGCCATGTTCGGCCTGAAGCACCAGCAACAGGTCGAGCGTGCGGGCATCCAGTTCCGTATAATCTTTTTTCAACATATATAGGAAGTTCTCGGCAATGGAAAGATTCTCCTGCGGATGACGGATATGCAATGAGCGTCCATGAGTGGCATGGCGGAGCATATTGTAGGCATAGGCAATAATGGTTGGGAACTTAGAGATAAGCTCGATGCTTTGCCGCATCAGGTTGTCGCGGGAGGTATCGTCGGCATCCGGGTCGAAACGATACATCTCGAGCACGCTGCGCGAGAGGATATTCATGATGTTATTCCCTTCGAGTTCGATGATATTCATCTTTGTTTTCTGCTCCAACGGCATATTGTCATTAATCAGTTCGCAGAAAGAAGCCAGCTCCTCCTTGTCGGGCAGACGGCCGGAAAGCAGCAAGTAGGCCACTTCTTCAAAGCCGAATCGTTTCTCCTTGATAACGGCATGCGCCAAATCTTCCACATCATAACCGCGGTAGAACAGCTTGCCGGGAATGGGTTTCAGTCCCCCGCCGGAAATGCGCTCGTAACCTACCACATTACCAATTTTGGTCAAGCCCACCAATACGCCCGTACCGTCTTCATTACGCAAACCGCGTTTCACATCAAACTTCCTGAACAATTCGTTCTCGATACGGGCAGCTTCCTTCAGATCTTCGGAAAGCTTATAAATCAAATATTCCTTTTTCATGATATCTACTTATTATTATAACTTTTCTCCTACCCCCGATAGAAGAGAGAGGCTGAGGAGTATTCTTGTTTTATTACTGTTTCGCTATTCTTTGCACAATTTCTTCTGTAAAGGCCGAAGTGCCGAGCGAAACGCCTCCGGGCATGAAACGGGCCAAATCGGCTGTTGCACGGCCTTCCGTGAAACTGTCCTCCAATGCCTTTTCTATCAACGAGGCGGCTCCCTGCCAACCTAAAAAATCAAGCATCATCACTGCCGACAAGATGATGGAACAAGGATTCACGATGTCCTTGCCCGCAATGTTCGGAGCCGTTCCGTGCGTAGCCTCAAAAATGGCATGCCCTGTCCGATAGTTGATGTTTGCTCCCGGAGCGATGCCTATTCCGCCCACCATAGCGGCCAATTGGTCGGAGATGTAGTCGCCGTTCAGGTTCAGCGTAGCAATGACGGAGTACTCTTCGGGAATAAGCAAGGTGTTTTGCAGGAAAGCATCGGCAATGCAATCCTTGATAACCAGCCGCCCTTCTGCTATTTCTTTGCCGAATTCCCGTTCGGCCAGTTCGTAGCCCCATTTCTTGAAACCTCCCTCCGTGAACTTCATGATGTTTCCCTTGTGCACCAATGTCACGGAAGGCAACTGATGGTCGAGGGCATAGCGGCAAGCGGCACGCACCAGACGCTCCGTGCCTTCTTTCGATACCGGTTTCACGCCAAACGAAGACGATTCGGGGAAACGGACTTTCGTCACTCCCATTTCGTCGTGCAGGAAACGGTAGAACTTCTCGGCTTCAGGAGTTCCGGCCTCCCACTCTATGCCGGCATAAATATCTTCGGTGTTCTCGCGAAACACACACATATCCACCTTCTGCGGCTCTTTCACCGGCGAAACGATGCCCTTATACCAACGCACGGGACGCTGACAAACGTATAAATCGAGCGTCTGGCGCAACGCCACATTCAAAGAACGGATTCCGCCTCCGACGGGCGTAGTCAACGGCCCTTTGATACCCACTTTGTAGGTACGGAAAGCTTCCATCGTCTCTTCCGGCAGCCACGAGCCGGTTTCATTGAAAGCCTGTTCGCCCGCCGGCACTTCTTTCCATTCGATGCCTCTGCGGTCGCCATAGGCTTTCTTGACAGAAGCATTCACAACAATCTGCATGGACGGGGTCACTTCCTTCCCCACTCCATCTCCGGTAATAAACGGTACGGTAATTTTTTCCATAATCTATCGTGCATTAAGAGCAGAGCCGGCACGGAACCAACCAATCTGCTGTTCATTATATGTATGTTGTACTTCAAAACTCTCGCTACTGCCGTCTTCGTGATGAAGAGCAACCGTCAGCCGGCTTCCCGGAGCAAGTTTTTTCAAGCCGGTGACTGAAATCAGGTCGCGCTCCCGAATCCGGTCATAATCCGACTTATCGATGAATGTCAATGCCAACATGCCTTGTTTCTTCAAATTCGTCTCGTGGATGCGGGCAAAGCTTTTTGCCAGAATGACACGCACGTTCAGGAAACGCGGCTCCATGGCAGCATGTTCGCGACTGGAACCCTCACCGTAATTTTCTTCGGCCACGACAATGGTGCGAATACCTTCGGACTTATACATCTTGGCTGTGCCCGATACCGTTTCGTACGTATGGGTGGAACGGTTCCAGACACTATTCGTCTCTCCGTTGAAGGCATTGACAGCCCCCATCAGCATATTATCCGAGATATTCTCCAGATGTCCGCGAAAACGAAGCCACGGCCCGGCCATCGAAATATGGTCAGTGGTACATTTTCCCTTTACCTTAATCAGTAAAGGCATCTCAGGCAACTCTTCGCCGTCCCACGCCGGGAACGGAGCAAGCAACTGCAAACGCTCCGAACGGGCATCGACCGCAATCTCCGTCTTCGCTCCACCGGGTGCAAGATAGCCTTCGCGACCGCCGATAAAGCCATTCCGGGGCAATTCCTCTCCGACCGGTTCGGATAGTTTCACCTGTTCTCCGTCGGCATTCGCCAATGTGTCGCGCAGAGGGTTAAAGCAGAGATCGCCCGCAATGGTCAGCGCCATGGTCATCTCAGGAGAAGCCACAAAGGCAAACGTATTCGGATTGCCGTCGGCACGTTTCGCAAAATTACGGTTGAAGGAGGTGACAATGGAGTTTTTGCGTTCGGGGTCATCGGTGTGGCGTTTCCACTGGCCGATGCAAGGGCCGCAGGCATTGGCCATAATCGTTGCGCCAATCCCCTCAAAAGCGGCAATCATCCCGTCTCGGTCAGCCGTTGCGCGTATCTGCTCCGAACCGGGATTGACAATCAACGGAGAGGCCACTTTCAGATTCTTTTCCTTCACTTGGCGGGCAACGGAAGCTGCACGGCTCAAATCCTGATAGGACGAATTGGTGCACGAGCCAATCAGGCCCACCTCCATCTTGCGCGGATAATTGTTCGCCACTACCGCTTCGGCAAACTTCGATATCGGCGTTGCCGCATCGGGGGTAAACGGACCGTTGACGTAAGGCTCCAATGCCGAGAGGTCTATTTCGATAATGCGGTCGTAGTACTTTTCCGGATTTGCCATCACCTCCTCGTCTGCGCGAAGCTCGGCCGCAACATCGGCCGCCATTGCCGCCACTTCCGCACGCCCGGTGGCCTTTAAGTAAATATCCATGCGTTCATCGTAAGGGAAAAGCGAGGTAGTGGCTCCTACTTCCGCACCCATGTTGCAGATGGTGGCCTTTCCGGTGGCCGACAGCGACGCTGTTCCCGGCCCGAAGTATTCAATGATGGCATTCGTCCCTCCTTTCACGGTAAGAATACCTGCCAATTTCAGTATAACGTCTTTAGGAGCAACCCAACCGCTCAATGTCCCGGTCAGGCGCACTCCTATCAGGCGCGGCATCTTCAGTTCCCATTCCATGCCGGTCATCACATCCACGGCATCGGCTCCACCCACGCCGATGGCCACCATGCCCAAGCCTCCGGCATTAGGCGTATGAGAATCGGTACCTACCATCATTCCGCCCGGAAACGCATAGTTTTCAAGCACCACCTGATGAATGATGCCTGCCCCGGGCTGCCAAAAGCCGATACCGTAGCGCGAAGAAACATTGCAAAGAAAATCATAGACTTCTTCATTCGTTTTCGTAGCGGTAGCGATATCCTCTTCAGCCCCTTTGTTGGCTTGAATCAGATGGTCGCAATGAACGGTAGAGGGCACGGCAACCTGTTCACGACCGGCATTCATGAATTGCAATAAAGCCATTTGTGCCGTGGCATCCTGCATGGCCACGCGGTCGGGACGGAAATTTACATACTCTTCCCCCCGTCCGTAGTCTTTTACCTTACGCTCATCATATAAATGGGCATATAATATTTTCTCTGTTAAAGTCATCGGACGTTGCAATATATTCCGGATATGTTCAATCTTTCCTACATAGCTTGCATAGAACGTCTTGAGCATCGTTAAATCATAAACCATAGCCTTACTTTCTTAATATTCCAATTTTATAAAGATTACAATTAAAAGGTTTAACAAAGCAAAAAGGTAAAGAGTTTAACCAAAAAAGCTGTTTTGTGACATAAAAACGGAAAGTCTTTCTGTTTTTTGCTCAGTATCATTCGGCAAATCTTTAAAGGATATTATTCTGTTTGCAAGAGGAGTGTACCTGAGGGAGAAACGGTTTCTTTTGCTGAAGATTGGGGCTGCATCCTATCGGGCAGATATTTCTTGAATGCACCGGTTTACAGCGGCCGGGCAGAAGAGAGCTTTTACGCCCACCTGCCCTCCTCCCCCCCCCTGTTTTGACAGCTGCAAGCCTTTGTCGTGACAGAGGCAAGTGTCCAATCCGACAGACACTTGTGTTTGACGTGACAGACACAAGTGTTTGAGCCGTCAGAGGCAAGTGTCTGACAGGGCAGGGGCAAACGTCTGATAACCAATGCGCTTCGACTTTAAAACACAAGCCGCTGGTGAGGGTATCGACCTGCTTCTTATCCCGAACCCAGGTAGGAGCATAAAGAGTTATACCGCAAGCCAAAAGAAGGGAACTGACCGAAAAGAAGCTCAAAAGAAACAGAAAAACTTGTGAGGAAAATTTAAAACATGCTCTAAGAATAACTACCTTTGCAGGCATGAAAGAACAAGAAACGAACAGCCCCATCATACACCTCCAACGGCAACAAAACTTGCTGCGCATGGAGTATGAATACGAAAAGGAAGAATTCAAGAGGCAGACAGAGAACATGGGTGTTGCCCGAAAAGTCAAACGGGGACTTTGCTGGCATCCCGCCACTCCGGGACGGAGTTACTACAATTCGTTGAATCAGTTGGTGATAGAGATTACGCGCACTGAAGACACCGACATAGAACACAGTTTCGAGTTCGGACGCCCCATCTGTTTCTTCCGCCAATCGGCCGATGGGAAAATCATCTATATGAATTTCACCGCTACCGTCAGCTATGCCGACGACACGCGCATGGTGGCAGTGATGCCCGGAGCGGGCGCCATCATGGAGGTGCAGGCCGCCGATAACCTCGGCGTGCAACTCTACTTCGACGAAACGTCCTACCGCACCATGTTCGAAGCATTGGAAGACACGCTTCGTGCCAAAGGCAACCGGCTGGCCGAACTGCGAGACATCTTGCTGGGCAGTGCGAAAGTCGGATTCAGGGAACTCTATCCGGTGCGCTTCCCGTGGCTGAACGCTACGCAGGAAACGGCAGTGAACAAGGTGTTGTGCGCCCGCGACGTATCCATCGTGCATGGCCCTCCGGGCACGGGGAAAACGACGACGCTTGTAGAAGCCATCTACGAGACACTGCACCGCGAACCTCAGGTATTAGTATGCGCCCAAAGCAACACGGCCGTCGACTGGATATCGGAGAAATTAGTGGACAGGGGCGTTAATGTGCTGCGCATCGGCAACCCTACCCGCGTGAACGACAAAATGCTCTCCTTCACCTACGAACGACGTTTTGAGAATCACCCTCTCTATCCCGAATTATGGAGCATCCGAAAGAATCTGCGCGAGCTGGGCGGACGTGCCCGCCGGGGCAGCTACGACGAGCGCGAAAGCGTGCGCAACCGCATGAGTCGCCTGCGCGACCGTGCCACGGCACTCGAAATACAAATCAATGCCGAACTTTTCGACAGCGCACACGTCATTGCATCCACCTTGGTGAGCAGTAACCACCGCCTGCTCAACGGACGCCGCTTCGGCACGCTGTTTATCGACGAAGCCGCCCAAGCCCTCGAAGCCGCCTGCTGGATAGCCATCCGCAAAGCAGACCGCGTAATATTGGCCGGCGACCATTGCCAACTGCCACCTACCATAAAGTGCCACGAGGCTGCCCGTCGAGGTCTGGAACAAACGTTGATGGAGAAAACCGTAACTAATAAGCCATCGGTCGTCTCTTTATTAAAAGTGCAGTATCGCATGCACGAAGACATCATGAAGTTCTCTTCCCAATGGTTCTATAACAATGAACTGGAAGCTGCTCCCGAAGTGCGCTACCGAGGCATTCTTGACTGGGACATCCCTATTAGCTGGATAGACACCTCCCGAATGGATTTCAAGGAGGAGTTTGTAGGAGAAACTTTCGGGCGCATCAATAAGGCGGAAGCCGATTTGCTTCTGTCGCAACTGAAGGCCTATATAGAGCGAATCGGCGGGAACCGTATTCTGGAAGAAAGGATTGACTTCGGTATCATCTCTCCCTACAAAGCACAAGTGCAATACCTTCGCAATAAGATAAAAGGTGATGCCTCTTTAAAGCCTTACCGCAGCTTGTTCACCGTACATACGGTAGATGGTTTTCAGGGACAAGAACGCGATGTCATCTTCATCAGCTTGGTTCGTGCCAACAACGAAGGACAGATAGGATTCCTGAATGACTTGAGAAGAATGAACGTAGCCATCACCCGTGCCAGAATGAAACTGGTGATACTGGGAGACACGGAAACCTTGAGCCTTCACGTTTTCTATAAAAAGCTGCTGGACTTCTGCTCCTCACTCACAAAGAGAGGATGCTAAAACTTAAACGAGCCGTCGGCATACATACCATTTGCTTTCATTACCCCTAAAGCCGATTACGATGAAAGAAACACCACGCACTTCCAACCCCGAACCCCTTTCAGGAAAAGAAAAACATTTACCTCTTTGAGAACTCTCCTTCGCGCTCCGGCTTGCTATATGGATGCCTTCGGCTGTAAGTATAGATGCAGCACGCTCGGCATATAGATGCAGCATGGTGGAGATATATCCCCACCAAAGCTGGTCTGCAGATATCTCTCGCAAGGGATACCTATCGAGAAACGATTGGTGCTAATTCTTGACAGAAAGTTTAATCCACCTATCAGGATTTTCTTGCTTTATTGCCTAAGAGTCTACATCATCGCCAACAGAATCATCTGTCCCGCCAAGATGCGCAGGAACATGGTTAACGGATAAACCGTTGAATAGCCTACTGCCGGTGCGTCGTTACCTGCTGTCTGGTTAGAATAGGCCAATGCAGGAGGATCGGTGTTGCTGCCGGCGATAAGCCCCATGAGAATGAAATAGTTCACTTTGAAATAAAGACGAGCTACGATGCCGACAATGAGTAGGGGAACGACGGTTATCAGGAATCCGTATCCCACGTACGACAACCCGTTACCTTCCACCACTGTCTGAACGAAATGTTCTCCCGCCTCTATGCCTACGCTGGCAAGGAAAAGCACGATACCTATTTCACGCAACATCAGGTTGGCGCTCATGGTAGTATAGGTCACGAGACGTATCTTGTGTCCGAAACGGCCGATAAGAATGGCTACCACAAGCGGGCCGCCTGCCAAACCAAGCTTTACGGGTGTCGGCATACCGGGAAATGCGATAGGAAGGCTTCCCAACAGAATTCCAAGGAAGATACCTACGAAAATGGTCACGATGTTCGGAGTGTCCAGACGCTTCAATTGGTTGCCCAATACACCCGCCACACGTTCTACGGCATCTTGTTGTCCCACAACCATCACACGGTCGCCCACCTGAAGTACCAGATTAGGGTCGGCGAATAAATCCACGCCCGAACGGTTGACACGGGTTACATTAACTCCATACATGCTGCGGAAGTGCAGACTTCCCAGTTTCTTGCCGTTGATTTCGGATTTGGTGACCAGAATGCGTCGTGAAACCAACGGAGTGTCTTGTCTTTCCCAATCCATCTCTATCTCCTTGCCGATAAAAGCGGTTACGGCTTCGGCATCTTCTTCAGAGCAGACAATAAACAGTTGGTCGCCGATATGAAACTCAGTGTCTTGATTGGGAATGCTGACATGTCCTTCGTGCCGAATGCGCGAGCAGACAAACGGGCGTCCCAAGAATTCCTTGATTTGAAGCAGCTTCTTGCCGTTGATAGACTCATTGCGCACCTCCAGATGCAACATGTGGGGCCGATGCTTGGAGTCCGTCTCTTGTGTATGAAGTTCCTCTTCTTCTTTTTTCAGATTGACGCGGCAGATATAGCGCACAGCAATGATTGAGCCTATGATACCCACCACACCGAGCGGATAGGCGCAGGCATATCCCAGGGCAATCGGGTCGCCCGTATAGTGAAGCTGGTTCAACGCTTCGTTGGCGGCACCCAAACCGGGAGTGTTTGTTACAGCACCGTAGAGGATACCCACAATCATGGGCAATTCTATGTTTCCGTCAATGAAATAAATGCTCAGTGCCACCGCGATGTTCAGCGCCACAACGCCTACGGCAAGCATGTTCAGCGTCATGCCTCCTTTCTTGAAAGAAGAAAAGAAGGCCGGTCCTACTTGCAAACCGATGCAGAATACGAATAAAATCAAACCGAATTCGCGGATGAAGTGCAGAATGTGGGTCTCTCCCGTGAAGCCGAAATGCCCCATCAGGATACCGGCGAAGAGCACAAATGTCACTCCCAATGATACGCCGAAGATTTTAATTTTACCTAATAATACGCCCACAGAGATAACGAATGCATATAAGCAAACGATGTGTGCCACGGATGAGGGATCCCATAGCAAAGTTTCTAACCAATCCATAGTTACCTTAAAATATACTTGTTTTATAAATTTTGCGCAAAAGTAGTCAATAATGAGGAGGTGGCAAAGGCTTTGTTGTTCTTTTTGTCATGTGGGCTTTGCAAAACCTGCAACGAAGGTGGCGAACTTCCCCTTCCGGTGATTGACAGATGGTTGCATAAGCATGCTATTTTTCACTAAAACGCTTTGTTCTTCTAAGTAATTCAGTATATTTGCAAGTCTCTTAGACGACAGAATGAATAGTATTCATCTATTTTTAATTTTAAATAAACTATGGCAGACAGTAAAGAAAAACTCTTCTCGGACTTTTCTCCCGTTTCCACCGAACAGTGGATGGAGAAGGTTATCGCCGATTTGAAAGGCGCGGATTATGAGAAGAAACTCGTTTGGAAGACAAACGAAGGATTTAAGGTGAAACCTTTCTACCGGATGGAAGATCTTGAGGGATTGAAGACCACAGATGCCCTTCCCGGTGAATTTCCTTATCTCAGAGGTACCAAGAAAGATAACAACGAGTGGCTTGTTCGTCAGGAAATCAGGGTAGAATCTCCCCAAGAAGCCAATGCCAAGGCACTGGATATTTTGAATAAGGGTATTGATTCGCTTTCTTTTCATGTAAAAGCCAAGGAACTGAGCGCAGCGTACATTGAAACTTTGCTGAAAGACATTTGTGCCGAATGTGTAGAACTCAACTTCTCTACTTGCCAGGGACATGTGGTAGAGCTTGCCGAGCTTCTTGTGGCTTACTTCCGGAAGAAAGATTATGATTTGTCGAAGTTGCAAGGTTCCATAAACTATGACTTCTTCAACAAAATGCTGACCAAAGGCAAGGAAAAGGGAGATGTACAGGCAACAGCCAAGGCCTTGATCGAAGCCACTGCCGAACTTCCCAAATATCGTGTACTGAATGTGAGTGCCCTGAGCTTGAACAATGCAGGTGCCTATATTTATCAAGAATTGGGCTATGCGTTGGCTTGGGGAAATGAATACATGAACCGATTGACCGAGGCGGGACTTCCTGCCGCCGTAGTGGCCAAAAAGATAAAGTTCAACTTCGGTATCAGCTCCAATTATTTTCTTGAGATAGCTAAATTCCGTGCGGCACGTATGCTTTGGGCAAATATCGTAGCTGCTTATGAACCTGAATGTCTGCGCGACCACCGCAAGAACAAGGGTGAACATAACGAATGCCGTTGTGCAGCCAAGATGAGAATCCATGCGGAAACTTCCACTTTTAATCTTACTTTGTTCGATGCATACGTGAATTTGTTGCGTACGCAGACCGAGGCCATGAGTGCTGCTATTGCCGGCGTAGACTCTATGACCGTTGCTCCGTTCGACAAGGCTTACGATGCGCCCAATGAGTTTTCTGAACGTATGGCTCGTAACCAGCAGTTATTGCTGAAAGAAGAATCTCATTTTGATAAAGTTATCGATCCTGCTGCCGGTTCTTACTACATTGAAAATCTGACAGTCTCCATAGCCAAACAGGCTTGGGACTTGTTCCTCGCCGTAGAAGAGGAAGGTGGATTCTACAACGCAGTCAAAGCCGGTAAGGTGCAGGCTGCGGTGAACGAAAGCAATAAAGCCCGTCATGCAGACATTGCCAAGCGCAAGGAAGTGTTGCTGGGTACCAATCAGTTCCCCAACTTCAATGAAAAGGCAGGCGAAAAGCAACCGCTCAAGGCAACCAGTTGCTGTGGCGGTCATGATACATGCGAAAAGGATGTGCCTACATTGAACTTCGACCGTGCAGCCAGTGAGTTTGAAGCTTTACGCCTTGAAACAGAGGCTTCGGGAAAACGTCCGAAAGCATTTATGCTTACTATCGGTAACCTTGCCATGCGTCAGGCGCGTGCGCAATTCTCATGTAACTTCCTGGCTTGTGCCGGATATGAGGTTGTTGACAATCTTGGCTTCCCCACAGTAGAAGAGGGTGTAGAAGCCGCCATGGCTGCCAAGGCCGATATCGTAGTGCTTTGTTCAAGCGATGATGAATATGTGGAGTATGCCGTTCCGGCTTTCAAGGCTCTGAATGGCCGTGCCATGTTCATCGTGGCCGGTGCCCCCGCCTGCATGGACGAACTGAAGGCTGCCGGCATCGAAAACTTTATCCATGTTCGTGTCAACGTGCTGGAAACATTAAAGGAATACAACGCTAAACTTTTGAAGTAAGATGAGAAAAGATTTTAAGAACTTAGATATATATGCCGCTTTCCGACCCGTTAATGGAGCCGAGTGGCAAAAGGCTAATGATATCCGTGCTGACTGGAAGACGCCGGAACATATTGAAGTGAAGCCTGTTTATACAAAGGAAGACCTCGAAGGAATGGAGCATTTGAATTATGCCGCCGGCCTTCCTCCTTATTTGCGCGGACCATACTCTGTGATGTACACGCTGCGTCCTTGGACCATTCGTCAGTACGCGGGTTTCTCTACGGCCGAAGAGTCCAATGCTTTCTATCGTCGTAATTTGGCTTCCGGGCAGAAAGGTTTGTCCGTAGCGTTCGACTTGGCTACCCACCGTGGCTACGACCCCGACCACGAACGTGTGGTGGGCGACGTGGGTAAGGCCGGTGTATCCATCTGTTCGTTAGAGAACATGAAGGTGCTTTTCGACGGCATTCCCTTGAGCAAAATGTCCGTTTCCATGACCATGAACGGCGCTGTGCTTCCCGTTATGGCGTTCTATATCAATGCCGGTCTGGAACAAGGAGCCAAACTGGAAGAAATGGCGGGTACAATCCAGAATGATATTCTGAAAGAGTTCATGGTGCGTAACACCTATATTTATCCGCCTGCATTCTCCATGAAGATTATTTCCGACATCTTTGAATATACTTCGCAGAAGATGCCTAAGTTCAATTCTATCTCTATCTCCGGCTATCATATGCAGGAGGCCGGTGCTACGGCAGATATAGAGTTGGCTTATACGCTGGCCGACGGTCTGGAATATTTGCGTGCCGGAACTGCTGCCGGTATCGACATCGATGCATTTGCCCCGCGGCTTTCTTTCTTCTGGGCCATCGGTACCAACCACTTCATGGAAATAGCCAAGATGCGTGCAGCCCGTATGCTATGGGCAAAGATTGTGAAGCAATTCAACCCGAAGAATCCTAAATCTTTGGCTTTGCGTACACACTCCCAGACTTCCGGCTGGTCGCTGACCGAGCAAGACCCGTTCAATAATGTGGGGCGTACTTGTATCGAGGCTATGGCTGCTGCATTGGGACATACGCAATCGCTGCACACCAATGCGCTTGACGAGGCGATAGCCTTGCCTACCGATTTTTCTGCACGTATTGCACGTAATACTCAGATTTATATTCAGGAAGAAACTTACATCTGCAAGAATGTCGACCCGTGGGGCGGTTCTTATTATGTAGAGTCTCTGACTAACGAACTTGCTCATAAGGCTTGGGAACTTTTGCAGGAAGTGGAGAAACTCGGCGGTATGGCAAAGGCCATCGAGACCGGTATTCCCAAGATGCGTATCGAAGAAGCGGCCGCACGCACGCAGGCGCATATCGACAGCGGTTCACAGACCATCGTAGGTGTGAATAAATATCGTTTGGAGAAAGAAGCTCCGATTGATATCCTTGAGATTGACAATACAGCTGTTCGCCAAGAGCAGATTGAAAATCTGAAACGCCTGAAAGAAGGACGCAACCAAGCCGAGGTGGATAAAGCATTAGCAGCCATCACCGAGTGCGTGGAAAGCGGTAAGGGCAACTTGCTTGAACTGGCGGTAGAAGCAGCTCGTGTTCGCGCCACTTTGGGCGAAATCTCTTATGCTTGCGAAAAGATTGTAGGACGTTATAAAGCAGTAATCAGAACTATTTCAGGCGTGTATTCATCAGAAAGTAAGAATGACAGCGACTTCCAACGTGCCTGCGAATTGGCCGAGAAGTTTGCTAAGAAAGAGGGACGTCAGCCCCGTATTATGATAGCCAAGATGGGACAGGACGGTCACGATCGTGGCGCTAAAGTGGTAGCGACCGGATATGCCGACTGTGGTTTCGATGTGGATATGGGGCCGTTGTTCCAAACTCCGGCCGAAGCAGCCCGCGAAGCAGTGGAAAACGATGTGCATGTAGTAGGTGTTTCTTCACTGGCTGCCGGCCATAAGACGTTGGTTCCGCAGATCATCGAAGAGCTTAAGAAGTTGGGACGTGAGGATATTATAGTAATAGCCGGTGGTGTAATCCCCGCACAAGACTACGATTTCCTTTACAAAGCAGGTGTAGCCGCTATCTTCGGCCCCGGTACTCCGGTAGCAAAGGCTGCTTGCCAGATTCTCGATATCTTGTTGGATGAAGAATAAGAGAACCGGCTATTCTTTGGGAAATCGTTCTCTGATAGACAAAGAGTACACTTCGATAAAAGAATAGTATTGGTTTTAAATGTTAAAAAGGGGTGGAAAGTCTTTGCATTTCCACTCCTTTTTCTTAATCTGTGTTATAGAACATGCTTTTTTTTCTTGGAAAGTTTGCAGATTATCTCAAAGTCCGTATCTTTGCAATGTGTTTTTCATAGTATTAGATTTAAGGTTAACAAAGGTTGGAGTACAGCGGTACTCCTTTTTTTATGCCTATACGTTTCCCCATTTCGCAACATTCTTTTCAGCCTCCTCTCAAAATAGTATCTTTTGACTTATTGGGAGATTATTTTTCTCATTCCTCCTCTTTTTGTACCTTTGCTCCACGAATAAAAATGAAGAATAACGAATGATAGTTTGTATTGCCGAAAAGCCCTCTGTGGCACGTGACATAGCCGATGTGTTGGGAGCGAAAGACAAGAAAGACGGATACATCGAGGGAAACGGGTATCAGGTCACTTGGACATTCGGCCACCTTTGTACACTGAAGGAACCGCACGAATATACGCCCAACTGGAAATCATGGAGTTTGGGAAGCTTACCCATGATTCCCCCTCGCTTCGGCATCAAACTCATCAGCAATCCTACCTACGAACGCCAGTTTCATACCATAGAAAACCTCATGCAGCATGCCGACATGATTATAAATTGCGGCGATGCCGGACAGGAAGGAGAATTGATTCAACGCTGGGTGATGCAAAAAGCCGGTGCGCATTGTCCGGTGAAGCGTCTATGGATCTCCTCGTTGACGGAAGAAGCCATTCGTGAGGGGTTCGCCAAACTACGTGACGCTTCAGACTTCCAGCCTTTGTATGAGGCAGGACTGTCTCGTGCCATCGGTGATTGGTTGCTTGGCATGAATGCCACCCGTCTTTATACGATGAAGTATGGGCAAAACAGGCAGGTGCTTTCCATAGGACGTGTACAGACACCGACATTGGCTTTGATCGTGAACCGTCAGTTGGAGATACAGAATTTTGTGCCCAAGCAATATTGGGTACTGAGCACCATCTATCGCGAAACCACGTTCACAGCTCTTATCCGTAAAAGCGAGGAGGAACTGGTTCTGGAAGCCGAGAAGCAGAGCGATGACAAGAAAGACAATGCTGTTTCGGCCTTGAACAAGACAACCGATGATAACCCCGGCATAGACCCCATTACGGACTATGACCGTGGCGTTGCTCTACTGGAGCAGATAAAGCATGCTCCATTCACGATTACTTCGGTAGTAAAGAAGAACGGTAAGGAAGCTCCTCCCCGGCTTTTCGATCTTACATCGCTTCAGGTAGAGTGTAACAAGAAGTTTGCTTTCTCTGCTGACGATACGTTGAAGACCATTCAATCTCTGTATGAGAAAAAAGTGGTAACTTATCCACGTGTAGACACCACTTTTCTCAGTGATGATATCTACCCCAAATGCCCCGGCATCTTGAAAGGGCTGCGTGATTATGCTTCCCTCACTGCCCCATTGGAAGAGAAGCCGTTGCCCAAGTCGAAGAAAGTGTTCGACAACTCCAAAGTGACCGACCACCATGCCATTATTCCTACCGGGCAATATCCGCAAGCATTGAGCAACATGGAGAAGCAGGTCTACGACCTTATCGCCCGCCGATTCATTGCCGCGTTTTATCCCGATTGCCAGTTTGCCACCACCACTGTGCTGGGGGAAGTGGAGCAGATATTGTTCAAAGCCACCGGCCGGCAGATACTAGTTCCGGGGTGGAGAGTCGTGTTTGCCGCTTCGCAACAATCGCCTAATGAAGCTGTTGAAGAGGAAAAAGAGGAAAAAGAATCTTCGGCCGACAAGTTGTTGCCTGCCTTTGTGAAAGGCGAAAGCGGCCCTCACTTACCTGAATTGATGGAGAAATGGACACAGCCGCCCCGCCCTTATACCGAAGCGACCCTGCTTCGTGCCATGGAGACTGCCGGAAAATTGGTGGACAACGATGAACTTCGCGATGCTTTGAAGGAAAACGGCATCGGCCGACCATCTACGCGTGCGGCAATCATCGAGACGTTATTCAAACGAAATTATATCCGTAAGGAGAAAAAGAACCTGATAGCAACCCCCACAGGTGTGGAATTGATACAGATTATCCATGAAGAGTTGTTGAAGTCGGCAGAGCTGACCGGCATATGGGAAAAGAAACTCCGTGAGATAGAAAAACGCACTTATAATGCCGGGCAATTTCTGGAGGAATTAAAGCAAATGGTGTCTGAGGTGGTGATGAATGTACTTTCCGATAATAGCAATCGCCGCATCACCATACAGGCTGCGGAGGTAAAAAAAGAACAGTCGCCTGCCAAGAAAACGGGGAAAAGCGACAGACCCAAACAAGAACCCAAGAAGAGAGCACCGCAGAAGAGAGGGGGGGAAAAGAAAGATGCGGCAAGCATCACAACGTCGCCCCAACAAGCAACAGACCTCTTGATCGGCACTCCTTGTCCTCTTTGTGGCAAAGGCACCATTATCAAAGGAAGAACGGCTTACGGGTGTTCCGAGTGGAGGAGTGGCTGCGCTTTCCGCAAGCCGTTCGAATAGATCATATAACCAGTTCTGTATCCAGTTTTTGTCGGTTCGTTTATATTTTGAACAACATCCCTCCTATATTATCTATCGGTGCTCCTGTTACGGAAGCAAGGCAGCCGGGTTCATCAGCCATGTAGAGCGCACCGAGGAAAGCAAAAATCAAAGCTTCTTTGTATTCAATAATCTGTCGGTCGGGAATAACAATCTCGCACGGGCAGAGCGCACCGATCCGCTCTATCAGGAATTTGTTGAAAGCGCCTCCACCGGTAATCAGCAGCTTGTCGCTGCCCCCTGAAAGCAGATGCGCCGTGATGACACGTTGCACTTGATGGGCGGCATGCTCATAAAACGTACGCAATCTGTCCTCCATGCTTAACTCATAACGTTCCAACATCGGATAGACAAGCGTTTCTACCCACTCGCGCCCCAATGACTTCGGACCTGATTGGCGATAGAAATCCATGCCGTTCAATTCGTCTAATAGACTTTGGCAGATAGTGCCTTGGCGGGCGATGTCTCCGTCACGGTCAAATTCCAATCCTATTTGTCGGCAGTAATGGTTAATTACATAATTCACCGGACTGATATCGAAAGCGATGCGCTTCCCCTCTTGCTCGAACGAGATGTTGGAGAAGCCGCCTATGTTCAGGCAATAATCATATTCGCTGAAAAGCAAGCGGTCTCCTATCGGTACAAGCGGAGCGCCTTGACCGCCCAACATGATGTCCAACCGGCGAAAATCCGACACAGTGGGAATCCGGGTCTCGGCTGCAATGGCGGCTCCGTCTCCTATTTGATACATGATTTTCTTTTTCGGCTCGTGGAAGATGGTGTGCCCATGAGAGGCTATTATGTCCGGACGCACGTTGAATTCCCGTATGAAGTCGTTTACCCGTTCGCCGAGGAACTTGCCGTAAGCGCTATGAAAGGTGATAAAGTCCAAAGCACTCATCTGCTGTGCGCCGGTGCCGAGTATCTGTTTCATTTCTTCCGGATAGTCGTAGCCTTTAGCGCAATCTATTCGGAAACTCCATTTTCCTGATTGTCTCAGGAAGGTGCAACAGCAAACGTCCAGTCCATCGAGGGAAGTGCCGGACATAAGTCCGATGGCTCTGATTTGAAAATCTTTCATGTTGATGGATATATTGAAGAGCCTGTTTGCAGAAGAAAACAGGCCCTGAGATGATTATTTGTAGTTCTGATAAAATTCCGTCACGGCTTCTATTCCCTTGCGGAAAATGTCAAGTGACATATTTTCGTTGGGAGAGTGGATGGCATTGGACTCAAGTCCGAAACCCATCAATACCGTTTTCAGTCCCAATACCTGCTCGAATGTAGATATGATAGGAATGCTTCCGCCACGGCGTACGGCCAGGGGCTTCTTGCCGAATGCTTTTTCGAAGCCTTTCTCGGCAGCCTGATAGGCCGGTAATGAGATGGGACATACATAGCCTTGTCCGCCATGCATAGGAGTGACCTTTACCTGCACAGTGTCGGGTGCAATGCTCAGAATATAGTCGGCAAACAGTTGGGAGATTTTATGGTGGTCTTGGTGTGGAACAAGTCGACAGGACACTTTGGCGTAAGCCTTGGACGGAAGTACGGTCTTGGAACCTTCGCCTGTATATCCTCCCCAAATGCCGCACACATCGAATGACGGACGGCAACTATTACGCTCCAGTGTGCTGTAGCCTTTCTCGCCGAAGAGTGCCCGCACGCCGATGGCTTTCTTATACTTTTCTTCATCGAAGGGGATGTGAGCTATCATATTGCGTTCTGCTTGCGGAACTTCCTCTACATCGTCATAGAATCCGGGAACGGTAATGCGCCCGTCAGCATCCGTCACTTTGCCGATCATTTGGCATAATACATTGATGGGATTGGCCACGGCACCTCCGAAATGTCCCGAATGAAGGTCGCGGTTAGGACCTGTAACCTCTATCTCCCAATAGGCCAATCCGCGAAGGCCGGTGGTCAATGAAGGCAGGTCGGCACCGAGCATGCTGGTATCCGACACTAATATGACGTCTGCTTTCAATAGCTCTTTATGTTCCTGACAGAAACTTTCCAGACTTGGCGAACCGATTTCTTCTTCACCCTCGAAAATGAATTTTACATTGGTCCGCAACAAGTCGTTCTTAACGAGATATTCAAAAGCCTTCACTTGAATGAAAGATTGCCCCTTGTCATCGTCGGCACCGCGTGCCCAGATGTGCCCGTCACGCACTTCCGGCTCGAAGGGGTTGCTTTTCCAAAGTTCCAACGGCTCTGCCGGCATTACGTCATAGTGGGCGTATACCAACACGGTTTTGGCATTCGGGTCTGCTATTTTTTGTCCGAAGACGATGGGATTGCCTTTCGAGGGCATCACCAAGGCTTCGTCTGCCCCGGCTTGTAACAACAGTTGCGCCCAACGTTCGGCGCAAGCCAACATGTCGTCATGATGTTCCGGTTTGGCACTTATACTCGGAATACGGATAAGGCTGAATAACTCTTCGAGCATTCGCGGCTCATTTTCTGCAATATACTTTTTTATTTCCATACGTAAGTTAGGGGATAAGGGTTAACGCTCACCATTAATAACTCTATAACTGTGTCGTCCTATCTATCAGGTAGAAGTCCAGCAGAGTGATGGCAGCCATTGCTTCTACAATGGGCACGGCACGTGGCAGCACGCACGGGTCATGACGGCCTCGGGCTTTCAACGTGGTGTCTATGCCGTCAATATTTACCGTGTGTTGTTCCATCAATACAGTGGCTACGGGCTTGAAAGCTACTCGGAAGTAAATGTCTTGCCCGTTGCTGATACCGCCTTGTATGCCTCCTGAATGATTGGTGCGTGTTTCAATACGTCCGTTATTGTTGTAGAACACATCGTTCTGCTCCGAACCTTTCTGCTTCAGACCTTTGAAGCCATCACCATATTCAAAGGCTTTGGCGGCATTGATGCTAAGCATGGCACCGCCAAGGGCAGCATGCAGTTTGCCGTACACCGGTTGCCCCAGTCCGATAGGACAGCCTTTGATGACGCAAGTGATGACACCCCCGATGGTATCTCCTTCTCCTTTTATCTTGAAGATGAGTTCTTCCATCTCTTTAGCCTTCTCCGGATCGGGGCAGCGCACCGGATTGGTATCTATCAGGTCGAGGTCATAGGCAGTATAATTTTCTTCCAACCGGATGGGACCTACTTGCGAGGTATATGCTGTGATCTGTATACCCAATTGTTTCAGTGCCAATTTGGCCAACGCTCCGGCCACAACACGCGAAATGGTCTCGCGTGCCGAAGAACGTCCTCCTCCCCGATGGTCGCGAATACCATATTTCACATTGTAAGTATAGTCGGCATGCGAAGGGCGGTATACTTCCTTTAAGTTGTTATAATCGTCGGAATGCTGATTTTCATTCCATACAATAAAACCTATGGGACAACCCGTTGATTTACCTTCGAAGATTCCGGAAAGAAATTCCACTTTATCTCCTTCTTTTCTTGCGGTCGTTATGCGCGATTGTCCGGGGCGACGGCTGTCGAGTTCAGATTGTACAAAATCCATGTCGATGGCGATTCCCGACGGAAATCCATCTATTACGCCCCCGATGCCTTTACCGTGCGATTCTCCGAAGCTGGTAAGGCGAAAAATATTTCCAAATGAGTTGAACATATCAATAGCTTTAAAGGTTTATGTATGAGGTAGATGTACTTTCATTTTCTTTCTCCAACGAAGTTTGAGAATATAAAGATAACAAAAAAAACGATATAACGTTTAGTTTCCGCTTGATTTTTCCTTATTTAGCCCGACCTTGATGTCGGATTCCCCACTGCCTTTTAATAAATCCCAAGGAAGCAGTTTGCGAGGGCAACAGCCCGATGCTCCGTCTTAATGCTTAGGATGGCTACGCCTCTGTATAAAGGGATGATTTGCGCAAACAGTTTGGAAATACGCCGTTTATGTAAACATTATTCACTTAAACCTCAAAGAAAGCTCCGAAATCGGCAGACCCTTGCCAGAATGCATTCTGACGAGGGGGTAGATCAGTATACGACTGATGTACCATCAGTATACGACTGAAGCCACATCAGTATACGACTGATGTACCCTCAGTATGGAACAGACTCCATCTCTTCTTTTTTTCTCCTCTTTAAGCGATGAATTTGATGAGATTTTTCAAAAAAAAGAGTTCCCCGGTTTTCACAGAATAACGCTACAGCTTTTCAGTAAGATTCCACCGACTTGATTTATGGCCGGCCGGAGGCTTCGTGCTTGTTTTCAGTTCTCTTTTTGCAGGATGCATCATGCCAGAGAAAATCTTCTTCAGCTTTACGTAAATGTTGCTTGGTTTATGAAAATAATAATGTACATTTGTGCTTCGAGGCATCTATACTATAAAACATTATGACAGAAACAGAAAGGCAACAGATTATAGCTCTGGTCAAATCGGAAGTGATACCGGCTATAGGGTGTACGGAACCTATTGCTGTGGCATTGTGTGCAGCAAAGGCAGCCGAAATATTAGACAAATGTCCGGAAAAGGTTACCGTGCTTTTAAGTGCTAATATCTTGAAAAACGCAATGGGGGTAGGCATACCCGGAACCGGTATGATCGGATTGCCTATCGCAGTGGCGTTGGGCGTGTTAATCGGCAAGTCGGAATATCAGTTAGAAGTATTGAAAGATTGTACACCCGATGCGGTGGAGCAAGGAAAACGGTTTATCGACGAGAAGCGCATTCACATAGCACTGAAAGAAGACATTGAAGAAAAACTGTATATAGAAGTGCGCTGCGAGGCAGGAGAAGATAAGTCTACCGCCGTCATTGCCGGCGGACACACAACTTTTATATCTGTGGCACGCAACCAAGAGGTGCTACTGAGCAAGCAAGCCACTGCCGATGAAGAAAAAGAGAACAGTGTGCCGAACTTGAGTTTGCGCAAAGTCTATGACTTTGCGCTGACGGCCCCGTTGGATGAAATCCGCTTCATTCTGGAGACAGCGCGGCTGAACAAAGCAGCAGCCGAACGCTCTTTCGAAGGAAACTACGGCCACGGTTTGGGTAAGATTCTTCGCGGCACGTATAAACACCAAGTGATGGGCGACAGCGTATTTTCCCACATTCTTTCTTATACCTCCGGAGCATGCGACGCACGTATGGCAGGTGCCATGATTCCGGTGATGAGCAATTCAGGCAGCGGAAATCAAGGCATATCGGCCACTTTACCGGTTCTGGTCTATGCCGAGGAAAACGGAAAATCGGAAGAAGAAATCATCCGTGCCTTGATGTTGAGCCATCTGACGGTGATTTATATCAAGCAGAGTTTAGGAAGGTTATCCGCTCTTTGCGGTTGTGTCGTGGCAGCCACCGGCTCCAGTTGCGGAATCACATGGCTGATGGGAGGAGACTATGACCGGGTGGCTTATGCCGTGCAGAATATGATTGCCAATCTCACCGGTATGATTTGCGATGGAGCCAAGCCCAGTTGTGCACTGAAGGTAACCACCGGCGTTTCAACCGCGGTACTTTCTGCCATCATGGCCATGGAAGATCGTTGTGTGACTTCCGTGGAAGGTATTATCGATGAAAATGTGGACCAAAGTATTCGCAACTTGACTGAGATAGGTTCAAAAGGCATGAACGAAACAGACAAGCTGGTATTGGAAATCATGACGCACAAGCATTGATGCAGCGCATGAAAAGTGCCTATGCTCATACTTATCAGGCGCGGATTTCGCGAAACACACGGTGTTATCGATAAATCCGTGAAATTCGCGAAATCCGCGCCTAAAAGAAAATCATAAAGGTGCCCGTGGCACAACCTTTATCAATATTAAGGGAGAGCCTTTCCCAATCAAGATATATCTACCGGTGGCTTAGTGACAGCATCCGCCACCACATCCGTCACCACAACCATCACCGCATCCGTCTCCACAATCACCGCCACATCCGCAACCACCGCTTATCATGCGTACCACTTCTGCAATCTCGTCGTTTGTAGCCTGACGGCTTACCACAACTTCGCCCACAAAATTCAAATCACAACCGGCAAGCGGATGATTCATATCCATCACAACCACGTCTTTTTTCACTTCTACCACGCTTCCGTTGACGCGTTGTCCCTCCGAAGTCATCAAGGGGAGTACGGCACCTTCTACCACACGCTCATTATCAAACTCTCCTTCTATGAAGAATACTTCTTTGGGAAGTTCGATCACGTGATCATCGTCATAGTCACCATAAGCATCGGCGGCTGCAATGGTGAAATCGAATTTGTCGCCGGCATTCAAGTCCTTAAGCCGGGCTTCAAACGATTCCAGTGTCATTCCCAATCCGGATATGAATTGGAAAGGATGTTCAGCAGGTGCTTCTTCAGTGAAATCCTTTTCTCCGTTTTCTATTGAGTACAGCTTGTATGCTACGGTAATGTACTTGTTTTCTATTTTTTCCATTGATTCTTTTTTCTTTAAGTAAAAAATTAAATAAACTTTATCGTCCGTTTCAGCCTTCGGCTTTTACGCCGGGCAAAGATACGAATAATTTATTTCAGCTACCGAGCAAATGGAGTAATTTTCAGATTATTAAGCAGCTTCATCCGTCTTAGGAACTTTGCTAAAACTTGTCCGAAGAGTCACTTGTTCCTCTTTCATGTAATAAAATAAGTATTTAAGGAGATGGTTTTCTTACGATTTCTTGCCCAATCCTCTTTTTTTTATTCAATTTGTTTGGATATTATAAAAAAGCCCTTACCTTTGCAACCAAATTAACAGAGATAAAAAGAGATATGAACTTGCATACATCTATTAACCTGGCAGTCCTGCATATTATTCGCGTCGTGGTGGTGACATTGGGAGCGTGAGAAAGGTTTGTGTATGTATTCGTATGATAGAAGATAATTTTAAAAAGCCTTTCTCATAACGGTGAGAAAGGCTTTTTCATTGAAAGGAGTATTAAGATGAAGCATCGGTTACGTAGTTCGTTCAGCACACAGGGACGCCGCATGGCAGGCGCCCGGGCTTTGTGGACGGCCAATGGCATGAAGCAAGAACAAATGGGAAAGCCCATTATCGCTATAGTCAATTCGTTTACACAGTTCGTACCCGGACACGTCCACCTGCATGAAATCGGTCAGTTTGTAAAGGGTGAGATTGAAAAAATGGGATGCTTTGCAGCAGAGTTCAACACCATTGCCATTGACGATGGCATCGCTATGGGACATGACGGCATGCTTTATTCCTTACCCTCGCGAGACCTCATTGCCGATAGCGTGGAATATATGGTGAATGCCCATAAAGCAGATGCCATGATTTGCATCAGCAATTGCGACAAAATTACTCCGGGCATGCTGATGGCGGCAATGCGGCTGAATATTCCTGCCGTGTTCGTTTCGGGTGGTCCGATGGAAGCCGGTGAATGGAATGGCAGACATCTGGACTTGATCGATGCCATGATACAATCGGCCGATGAAAGTGTAGGCGACAATGAAGTTGCCCAAATAGAACAACGGGCCTGTCCCACATGCGGATGTTGTTCGGGCATGTTTACGGCCAATTCGATGAACTGTCTGAATGAGGCACTGGGGTTGGCCTTGCCCGGCAACGGGACGATTGTGGCCACTCATACCAACCGCAGGAAGCTGTTTGAAGATGCCGCAAAATTAATCGTAAAGAATGCTTTCAGGTACTATGAAGAAGGAGATGACAGCGTACTCCCGCGCAGCATTGCCACCCGCGAAGCTTTTCTGAACGCCATGACACTGGATATTGCAATGGGAGGCTCTACCAATACGGTGCTTCATTTGTTGGCAATAGCCCATGAAGCCGAAACCCGCTTTACGATGGACGACATCGATATGCTCTCCCGTCAAACCCCTTGTTTGTGCAAAGTGGCTCCTAATACTCAAAAATATCATATCCAAGATGTGAATCGTGCCGGTGGCATCATTGCCATAATGGACGAACTGGCGAAAGGCGGACTGGTAGACACCGGTGTTCTTCGTGTGGACGGAATGACGTTGGCGGAAGCAATAGACCGCTATAGCATCACTTCTCCTAATGTATGCGAGGAAGCCATTGAGAAATTCTCCAGCGCCGCTGCCGGAAAGTTCAATCTCGTGCTTGGTTCGCAAGCGGTATTTTACAAAGAACTGGATGCAGACCGCGTTGCCGGGTGTATCCGCGGATTGGAGCATGCCTACAGCAAGGATGGCGGCTTGGCTGTTCTGAAAGGAAATATAGCCCAAGATGGCTGTGTCGTAAAAACGGCCGGAGTGGATGAAAGTATCTGGAAGTTTACCGGTCCGGCCAAGGTTTTCGATTCGCAGGAAGCTGCCTGCAACGGTATATTGGGAGGAAAGGTGGTCAGTGGCGACGTCGTTGTCATCACCCACGAAGGTCCTAAAGGAGGGCCGGGCATGCAGGAGATGCTTTATCCCACCTCTTATATCAAGTCACGCCATTTGGGTAAGGAGTGTGCACTGATTACCGACGGACGTTTCAGTGGAGGCACCTCCGGACTCAGCATAGGGCATATCTCTCCCGAAGCTGCAGCCGGTGGAAACATCGGCAAGATTCAAGATGGAGATATCATTGAAATCAATATTCCGGAACGTAGCATCAACGTGAGGTTGACGGATGAAGAATTGGACGCCCGCCCCATGACACCGGTCACACGTACTCGCGAAATATCCAAAGCACTGAAAGCATATGCCGGCATGGTAAGTTCGGCGGATAAAGGAGCTGTGAGGTTGATATAGACTTCGCGAAACATGGAGAATTAAGAAAACATTTTAACGGAAAGAAATCAGAAGATTTATTGAATATGATAAATAGTGATACAAAAAACAATGCCTCCTCTTCCTTTTCGGGAACAGATTGCAGTGAAGTTCAGATAACAGGTGCCGAAGCATTGATGCGCTCTTTGGAATATCAGGGAGTAAAAACCATCTTCGGTTATCCGGGAGGAAGTATCATGCCGGTGTTTGACGCCTTATACGACCATCGTAAGACTTTGAACCATATTCTGGTTCGGCATGAGCAGGGGGCGGCTCATGCCGCACAAGGCTTTGCGCGTGTTTCTGGCGAAGTCGGCGTATGTTTAGTCACCAGCGGCCCGGGCGCCACCAATACTATTACGGGCATTGCCGATGCCATGATAGACAGCACGCCGATTGTTGTCATAGCCGGTCAGGTAGGAACAAACTTTTTGGGTACAGATGCTTTTCAGGAAGTCGATTTAGTAGGTATCACACAGCCAATAACGAAATGGAGTTATCAAATCCGTCGCGCCGAAGATGTGGCGTGGGCGGTGGCTCGTGCTTTTTATGTGGCAAAGAGCGGACGTCCCGGCCCGGTGGTGCTTGATTTTGCCAAGAATGCGCAAGTAGATAAAACCGAATACGTTCCCACGAAAGTGGACTATATTCGCAGTTATCTTCCGGTTCCCGAAATGAATTCCGAAGCCATCAGACAAGCAGCCGAGCTGATAAACGGAGCGGTGCGTCCTTTGGTATTGGTGGGACAAGGGGTAGAGTTGGGAGAAGCTCAACAGGAACTCCGTACTTTTATCGAGAAAGCCGGAATGCCTGCCGGATGTACCCTGCTGGGACTTTCCGCTTTGCCTACGGCACATCCTTTGAACAAGGGAATGCTGGGGATGCACGGAAATTTGGGGCCCAATATCAATACAGGCAAATGCGATGTGCTGATTGCCGTGGGCATGCGCTTCGACGACCGTGTCACCGGCAAATTGTCCACTTATGCCACACAGGCAAAGATTATTCATTTCGATATAGACCCGGCCGAGATAGATAAGAACGTTAAAGTGGATGTTGCCGTGTTGGGCGACTGCAAGGAGACGCTGGCTGCGGTGACCGAATTGCTGAAGCCTGCGGAACATAAAGAATGGCTCGAAACTTTTCTGCCTTATGAGAAGGTAGAAGAGGAAAAAGTCATTCGGCCGGAATTGCATCCGGCAGGCAAAGCTTTGAGCATGGGCGAAGTGGTGCGTGCTGTCAGCGAGGCTACCGGCAATGAGGCTATATTGGTCACCGACGTGGGGCAAAATCAGATGATGGCCGCCCGATATTTCAAATATAGCAAGAAGCGTAGCATTGTCACCTCAGGCGGTTTGGGCACTATGGGTTTCGGGCTTCCGGCCGCCATAGGCGCCACTTTTGGCAGTCCCGACCGTACAGTATGCGTTTTCATGGGCGATGGAGGATTACAGATGAACATACAGGAGCTGGGCACTGTTATGGAGCAAAAGGCACCGGTGAAAATAATTCTGCTGAACAATAACTTCCTCGGCAACGTTCGGCAATGGCAGGCGATGTTCTTTAACCGCCGTTATTCGTTCACCCCTATGATGAACCCTGACTATATGAAAATAGCGTCGGCCTATGCCATTCCTGCCCGTCGGGTCATGAAGCGCGAAGAGTTGGCAGCAGCGATTGATGAGATGATTGCCACGGATGGCCCGTTCCTGCTCGAAGCTTGCGTGGAAGAAGAAGGAAATGTGATGCCGATGACCCCACCGGGTGGTTCGGTGAACCAGATGCTACTGGAATGCTGACTTTTAAAATCGAAAGAAATATGAGTGACAAAACATTATATACCATTATCGTCCATTCGGAAAACTTTGCCGGTCTGCTCAATCAGGTGACGGCTGTTTTTACCCGCCGGCAAATCAATATCGAAAGCCTGAATGTATCGGCCTCCTCCATCAAAGGGGTACACAAATATACCATCACTGCTTGGACGGACAAAGAGACCATTGAAAAGGTGGCCAAGCAAATCACCAAGAAAATAGATGTGTTGCAGGCCCATTACTTTACGGACGATGAAATCTACCAACATGAAATAGCTCTTTATAAGATAACCACTTCCATATTGGAAGAGAAACCGGAAGTTTCTAAAGTTATCCGAAAATACAATGCGCGTATTGTGGAGGTCAATGCAGTATTTTCTATTGTAGAGAAGAATGGCATGAGCGAAGACATAACTGGTCTTAATGAAGAGTTGAGTGCGTTAGGTTGTGTGCTTCAGTTTGTTCGTTCGGGTCGTGTTGCCATTACCACTAGTTGTTTTGAGCGGGTCAACGAATACTTGGCTGAGCGTGAGACAAAATACCTTCAAAGTAAACAAAACGGCAATGAGTGAGAATAACAAGATAGGAACGTATAAGTTTGTAGCCGAACCGTTTCATGTCGATTTTACCGGACGGCTGACCTTGGGCGTATTGGGCAATCATTTGCTGAATTGCGCCGGCTTCCATGCTACCGATCGAGGCTTCGGCATCGCTGCCTTGAACGAGGATAATTATACCTGGGTGTTGTCCCGTCTGGCCATCGAGTTGGATGAGATGCCCTATCAGTATGAGGAGTTTTCCATTCAGACGTGGGTGGAGAATGTCTATCGCCTTTTTACGGATCGTAACTTTGCCCTTATCGACAAAGTAGGACGAAAAATAGGTTATGCGCGCTCTGTATGGGCCATGATCAGTATGAATACGCGTAAGCCGGCCGATCTGCATGCTCTTCATGGAGGCGGCATTATGGATTATATTTGCGATGAGCCTTGCCCTATCGAGAAGCCTTCGCGCATCAAAACAACTTCCACGGAGCCGCTGACCGCACTGGTTGCCAAGTACAGCGACATTGATATTAACGGACACGTCAACAGCGTCCGCTATATAGAGCATATCCTCGACTTGTTTCCTATGGAGATGTATCGGGCAAAGCGCATCCGTCGTTTTGAGATGGCCTATGTAGCCGAAAGTTATTATGGGGATGAACTTACCTTCTTTATGGACGATGACGGTGGCGGCATTTACACTGTGGAAGTGAAGAAGAACAGTGGAGAGATGGTTTGCCGCTCCAAAGTGATATTTACGGAGAAATAAACAGAATCATAAACGTTGGCGTAAGCCGCAAATAAAAACTTAAACAGATATGGCACAATTAAATTTTGGCGGTGTTATCGAGAATGTGATGACCCGCGAAGAGTTTCCTTTGGAAAAAGCGCGTGAGATTTTGAAAGACGAAACCATTGCAGTCATCGGTTACGGCGTGCAGGGGCCCGGTCAGGCTTGCAACCTGCGCGATAACGGTTTCAACGTGATTGTGGGACAACGTCCGGGCAAGACGTACGAAAAAGCCGTGGCCGACGGATGGGTGCCGGGCGAAACGCTGTTCAGCATCGAAGAAGCCTGCCAAAGGGGTACTGTCGTGATGTGTTTGCTATCCGATGCGGCTGTAATGTCCGTATGGCCCGTCATCAAGCCCTGTCTCACTCCCGGCAAGGCACTTTATTTCTCCCACGGCTTTGCCATCACTTGGAACGACCGCACGGGAGTGGTTCCTCCCAAAGATATTGATGTGATTATGGTTGCTCCAAAAGGCTCCGGCACTTCACTTCGCACCATGTTTCTCGAAGGTCGCGGTTTGAACTCGTCTTATGCCATCTATCAGGATGCCACCGGCCGGGCTTTCGACAAGACCATCGCATTGGGCATCGGCATTGGTTCGGGCTATCTGTTCGAGACGACTTTCATCCGCGAGGCTACCTCCGATTTGACCGGTGAGCGTGGTTCATTGATGGGTGCCATTCAGGGATTGTTGCTGGCACAGTACGAGGTGTTGCGTGAAAACGGGCATACTCCCTCCGAGGCTTTCAACGAAACGGTGGAAGAGTTGACCCAATCTTTGATGCCCTTGTTTGCCAAGAACGGTATGGACTGGATGTATGCCAACTGCTCCACTACGGCTCAGCGCGGTGCGCTCGACTGGATGACCCCGTTCCACGATGCCATCAAGCCCGTCGTGCAGAAGCTGTACGAAAGCGTGAAGTCCGGAAACGAAGCTCAGATTTCCATCGATAGCAACTCCAAGCCCGACTACCGTGAAAAACTGAATGCCGAGCTGAAAGCCTTGCGCGAAAGCGAAATGTGGCAGACTGCTGTTACTGTACGTAAACTTCGTCCGGAGAATAATTAAAATTGCTTTTGCCGGTTGAGGCCGGCAAAAAATCTCCTGACGCATCGTTTTGAAAGTGTCCGAAGTTTGCACGGCAACTCCGCACGAACCTGTATCCAACTGCTTGCCGGCTTCAAGCCAACTGCCTGCCGACTCGGAGTCGGCAAGCAGTCCGCAAAGCATCGAAAACAGGAATAACAGACAGTGTCTTAACGAGTTACCATACAAACTTTCCCTCGCGCGCGCGAGAGAAGAAAAGAATAGAGAAGAGAAGAATAGAAAATACCTCCTCCACCTTGAAGTGCACCCCAAAAGTTGGACATAAAACTTTTGGGGTGCACTTCAAGGTGGAGGAGGGAGAAAGACAATTTTCGGAACAGCTCCTCCCACACGTTGACAAGTTCAACGCCACACCGTATGCACCATAACGTGAGAGCTCAACGAGTGCAAGGTGTGGGATTGCAGACGGTGAAGTGTGGGGTTGAGGGCGACGAAGTGCGGAGTTACGGGTGACGAAGTGTGAGGTTACGAGCGGAAGTCAATCCTATGCAAGCCCGAAATAAGATGCGAGAAGACAAACGATGTCAGCGAAAAAAAAACGTGCGCTTCAAGCTCGTCAGCTTTCAGCGCACGTTCCATTTATCAAATTTAGCAGGATAAAAATGTTATCTGATTTCTTTCAGCTCCCAACCCAACGCACTGGCACCTAATACGGCAGCGTCAGAGTCTTTCAACTCGGAGGCCAGCAACTTGGTCTTACCCTTATAGATGCTCAGGATATTGGCGTCAATGGCTTTCTGGATAGGTTTGAAGATATAATCGCCCGCCTTTGCCAGACCGCCGAAGAGAACGATGGCCTCCGGACTGGAAAAAGCGATGAAGTCGGCCAAAGCCTCGCCCAGAATGGTTCCCGTAAACTCGAAAATGTCTTGAGCCAGCTTATCGCCCTTGACGGCCGCATCATACACATCTTTGGAGGTGATGTTCTCGGCGGGAATGGAGCGCAGCAAACTGGGTTCGGTACGCGCGGCAAGAAACTCGCGTGCCGAACGGGCTACACCCGTGGCCGAACAGTAGGTTTCCAAACAGCCGTGGCGTCCGCATCCGCAAAGACGGCCGTTTTCGCGACGGATAATGGTATGTCCCAATTCACCGGCAAAACCGTCGTGACCGTAAACCATCTGGCCGTTGATAACGATACCGCTACCCACACCTGTGCCAAGCGTAATCATAATGAAATCTTTCATTCCGCGTGCGGCACCGTAGGTCATCTCGCCTATACCGGCGGCATTAGCGTCATTGGTCAATGCGGTAGGGATGCCCAAACGTTCCTCAAACATGGCAGCCAAAGGAATCACTCCCTTCCAAGGAAGATTCGGGGCAAATTCAATGGTGCCGCTATAATAGTTACCGTTGGGAGCACCGATGCCGATTCCCTTTATTTTATCCACACCGCCATTGGCAATAATCAGAGGGAGCAGATTCTTGCATACTTCATCTACATAATCTTCGGCCTTCTCATAGGCTCCGGTCTTGATAGAGCCACTGGTTATGATGGTTCCGCGCGCATCTACAATACCAAAGACAGTATTTGTACCGCCTATGTCAATACCCACCACATAGGGTTTTTCCATGCTTGAATTCATGATATTTCTTTGCTTAAAGGGTTAGTTAATATTATTTATGGTTACAAATTACACAAAGAAAAATGACACTGCAAAATCTTTTTTTAAAAAAGTGTTCCTCTACTGCAACTTTTGACACCCCCTTTGCGTCTAATAGTCAAAATAGCGAAAACCAAAGCAAGTAATAAACAGTGAAACCGTGATACAGCTAAAAGAAATCAACAAGACCTACAACAACGGAGCACCTCTGCATGTGCTCAAAGGCATCGACCTCCACATCGGAAAGGGAGAATTCGTTTCCATCATGGGAGCATCCGGTTCGGGAAAATCCACATTACTGAACATTCTGGGCATTCTGGATAACTACGACACCGGAGAATATTATTTAAATGGTACACTCATCAAAAACCTCGGCGAGACGAAAGCCGCCGAATACAGGAACCGAATGATCGGTTTCATTTTCCAGTCGTTCAACCTGATTTCTTTTAAGAATGCCATGGAAAACGTAGCCCTCCCTCTCTTCTACCAAGGGGTGAGCCGCCGCAAACGCAACGCGTTGGCAATGGAATATCTGGACCGTTTGGGACTGAAAGAGTGGGCGCACCACATGCCGAACGAAATGTCCGGCGGACAGAAGCAACGTGTGGCCATTGCCCGTGCCCTCATCACCCAACCGCAGATAATCTTGGCCGATGAACCTACCGGCGCGCTGGACAGCAAGACATCCGTGGAAGTGATGCAGATTCTGAAAGACCTGCATAAAGCCGGCATGACCATCGTAGTGGTGACCCACGAAAGCGGCGTATCCAATCAGACAGACAAAATCATCCACATCAAGGATGGTATCATAGGCAATATCGAAGAGAATCTGAATCACGACGCTTCGCCTTTCGGAAAAGACGGACTCATGAAGTAACCGGGAGACAGGACGGCAGAAAACGTAACCGCAATCCGGTTCGCCGCATTGCCTGGTAAATTGAAAATTGTAAATAAGGAAATAATAAATTGAACAGATGATAGACCTTTGGCAGGAAATATACGGAACCATCAAACGCAACAAACTGCGTACCGCCCTCACAGGTTTTGCTGTGGCATGGGGCATCTTCATCCTTATTCTGCTGTTGGGAGCAGGCAACGGGGTGATGAATGCACAAAACGAACAAATGGCTTCGTTGGCCATGAATTCGATAAAAGTGGGCGCCGGATGGACCAGCAAACCTTATGACGGACTGAGTCAGGGAAGGAGAATCCAACTGAACAACGGCGACCTCACCATCACCCGAAACATGCGGAAGCATGTGGAAAATGCGGGGGCTGTGATATACCAAAGCGGCATGAACATCAGCTATGGCAACGAGTACATCAACGAGCGACTGATGGGCGTACATCCCAACTATCTGGAGATAGAACGCCCCACCGTGGTCGAAGGACGGTTTATCAATCAATTGGATATCCGTGAGAAAAGGAAAGTGACTATCCTCAACGAACGCTCGGTGAAAACACTTTTCAAACATGGAGCGAAGCCGCTTGGAAAAATGCTGAATATGGGAGGTGTGATGTTTCAAGTGGTAGGTGTCTATAAGGATAAGGGAAACAGTGGCGGACAAGACGTATTCGTTCCTTTCAGCACCTTACAGACGGTATATAACAAAGGAGACAAGTTGAACAACATCCTGATGAGTATTAAAGACCTGAATACGGAAGAAGAAAACAAGGTTTTCGAAGCGGACTACCGGGCTGCCATCGGCGCTCACCAACGTTTCGACAAGACCGATGACGGCGCCATCTGGATATGGAATCGCTTCACCCAAATGACGCAGATGAACAAGGGGGCCGACTACATGCGGACAGCCATCTGGATTATCGGGCTCTTCACTTTGTTGAGCGGCATTGTCGGCGTATCGAACATCATGCTGATTACCGTAAAGGAACGGACAAGAGAATTCGGCATACGCAAAGCCTTGGGAGCACGTCCTTGGTCTATCCTGAAGCTGGTCATCGTGGAGAGTGTGGTTATCACGGCTTTTTTCGGCTACATAGGAATGGTGGCGGGAGTAGGAGTGACGGAATACATGAACATGACGGCAGGAAAGGCCGTAATGGATATAGGAGTACAACAGCAAACCATGTTTCTGAATCCTACCGTGGACTTAGGAATTGCCATCCGCGCTACAATGACCCTGATTATGGCAGGCACTCTGGCAGGCCTGTTTCCTGCGCTAAAGGCCGTAAAGACCCGTCCGATAGAGGCATTGAGAGCCGATTAAAAAGCCGCATCCTAAAAAATTATCAGACTATACGGAAAATTATGAAATTCGACTTAGATACATTTAACGAAATCCTACTTACCATCACGCGTAATAAAACGCGCAGCTTACTGACTGCTTTCGGCGTATTCTGGGGCATTTTCATGCTGGTGACCCTGATGGGTGGAGGAAACGGATTCAAAGCATTGATGAGCAGCAACTTCGAGGGATTCGCACAAAACTCGGCTTTCGTCTGGCCGCAACGCACCGGAGAAGCCTACAAAGGATTCCGCAAAGGTCGCTGGTGGAATCTGGAACAGACAGACATACAGCGAGTGCGTCAGATAGAAGGTGTCGACATCGTGACCTGCTTACAGAACCGATGGGGTGCGACTGCCGTCTATCAAGACAAGAAGAGTGAAAGCGTGGTTATCAAAGGGCTTTATCCCGAATACGACTTTATAGAAAAGCAGAAGGTAAAATACGGCCGCTTCATTAACGATATTGACATTCTGGAGAAACGCAAAGTATGCTTCATCGGGAAAAAGGTCAGCGAAGAATTATTCGGAAAGGATGTCGACCCTTGCGGAAAACTGATAAAAGCAGACGGCATTTACTATCAGGTGATTGGCATGGCAGGCGATACAAGCGGCAACATACAGATAAGTGGCAGCGCGGACGAAAGCATCGCCATTCCCTTCAGCACCTATGCCGCAACCTACAACATCGGAGGTGATATCGGGCTGATGTGCCTCACCATGAAACCGGGATATAAAGTGACGGAAGTGCAACCGCACATAGAAAGTGTCGTCAAGCAATACCATCTGCTGCATCCGGACGACACGCAGTGCATGCAGTTTCTAAATGCCGAAGCTTTGTTCTCAATGGTCGATTCACTATTCAAGAGCATCAACCTGCTGATATGGATGATTGGTTTGGGCACACTGATAAGCGGAGTCATCGGCGTGTCGAACATCATGATGGTGACCGTAAAGGAACGCACCACGGAGATAGGTATCCGCCGTGCCATTGGAGCCACACCGCGTACCATCATGGAGCAGATTCTGACCGAAAGCATGGTGCTGACGCTGATTGCCGGCATGGCAGGCATCTCGTTTTCCGTATTTATATTGCAAATGATGAATATGGGCATGGAATCCTCTAATCTGCCGGCCGATTTCCAAGTAAGTTTCGGAATGGCGATAGGCGCTGCCATCATGGTAATGGCGCTGGGAATCACCGCCGGCATTGCACCGGCCTATCGGGCCATGAACATCAAGCCCATCGAAGCCATAAGGGACGAGTAAATATCTTACACGTACAGGTTTATTCCCATTAATAAAAACAAGATTCCCAATACAGCAAAATCTCAATATTGTAAAATAAAACAATAATATAAGAATAAGATGAAAACTAAAAAGTATCTGAAAATCGCATTGTTGGTAGTAGTAGCTGCCTTGTTTATTTGGACGTTTGTATTCCTGTACCAAAAGTCCCGGCCTAAGGTAGTGGTGTACGAAACCGTAATTCCGGAAGTGACAGACCTTGAAAAAACCACCGTGGCTACCGGCAAGGTAGAGCCGAGAGATGAAGTTCTAATCAAGCCGCAGATTTCGGGCATCGTTTCAGAGGTGTACAAGGAAGCGGGGCAAACCATCAAGAAGAACGAGGTCATAGCCAAAGTGAAAGTGATTCCGGAGTTAGGAACATTGAACTCTGCCGAAAGCCGCGTACGACTGGCCGGAATCAATGCGACACAGGCCGAAACAGACTTTGCACGTACACAGAAATTATATAAAGACAAACTTATCAGTGCCGAAGAATATGAAAAAGGAGAAGTGGCCGTAAAGCAGGCACGCGAAGAGTTGCAGACAGCCAAAGACAATCTGGAAATCGTGAAGGAAGGTATCACCAAGAACAGCGCCTCTTTCAGCAGCACGCTCATCCGCTCTACGATTGACGGACTGATTTTGGATGTACCCATCAAAGTGGGAAACTCGGTTATTATGAGTAATACTTTCAACGACGGAACCACGATAGCTACCGTAGCCAATATGAACGACCTGATTTTCCGTGGCAACATTGACGAGACGGAAGTGGGACGCGTACACGAAGGCATGTCGGTGAAACTTACCATCGGTGCCTTGCAGAATTTATCGTTCAACGCCATATTGGAATATATATCTCCGAAAGGCGTGGAACAGAACGGTGCCAACCAGTTTGAAATCAAAGCAGCCATATCGGCTCCTGACAGCGTACAGATTCGTTCGGGCTATTCCGCAAACGCAGAAATCGTACTGGAACGTGCGCAGAAGGTACTGGCTCTGCCGGAAAGCACTGTGGAATTCAGCGGAGACAGCACGTTTGTATATGTGATGACGGATAGCATACCGGCGCAAAAATTTGAACGCCGCCCCATTAAAGTGGGTATGAGCGACGGCATCAAAATTGCCATCAAGAGTGGGATTACCGCCAAAGACAAAATTCGCGGAGCAGAGAAAAAGGATAAATAAACTGTAATAGCCTAACAACAGATATAATATGAAACATAAAAAGATATTCCTATCCCTCGTGATATTGGGCTGCATCTCGGTGCAAGCGCAGGAGCGGTGGACTTTGCGCCAATGCATAGACTATGCCATCGAACATAACATCGGCATCCGCCAAACGGCCAATGCCGCTAAACAAAGTGCCGTAGAAGTAAATACGGCCAAATGGGCACGACTGCCGAATCTGAATGCCAATGCCGGTCAAAGCTGGAACTGGGGACGCACACAAACGGCCATCAAGAACGAAGACACCGGAAATTATTCCACCGTGTACGTAAATACCAGCAGCCACGGCACCAACTTCTCCGTCAATACCAATATTCCCATCTTTACCGGTCTGGAAATTCCCAACAGGTATGCACTGGCAAAACTGAACCTCAAAGCCGCCATGGCCGACTTGGACAAGGCCAAAGAAGATATCGCAATCAACATAGCTTCGGCCTATCTGCAAGTGTTGTTCAACGAAGAGTTGCATCAGGTAGCTTTGGGGCAGGCTCAATTAAGCAAAGAGCAATATGCCCGCATCGGTCGGCTGGCAGAACTGGGCAAAGCCTCTCCCGCCGAACTGGCCGAAGCCAAAGCACGTGTGGCGCAGGATGAAATGAATGTGGTGCAGACCGACAATAGCTACAAACTGGCACTGCTCGACCTCAGCCAGCTTATCGAGCTGGAGACTCCGGAAGGCTTCAGGTTGGAATCTCCAACCGTGAATCCGGACTTGATACCGCTCACTCCTCCGGACGAAATCTTTCAGACAGCGATGGCGAGCAAAGCTTCCATCCAAGCCGCACAGTTCCGTCTGGAAGGCAGCAAGCACAATATCCGCATTGCCCAAAGCAACTATTACCCGCAATTGAGTCTGAACGGCAGCCTTGGCACGAACTATTACTCCACCATCGACCGTACATTCAGCCAGCAGATGAACGACAACTTCAACAAATATGTAGGGTTCAGCCTCAACATACCTATTTTCAATCGTCTGGCTACCCGTAACCGTGTACGCACAGCACGTTTGGAACACGAAAACCATGCCTTGCAACTGGACAATGCCAAAAAGGTGCTTTACAAAGAAATTCAGCAGGCGTGGTATAATGCCGCAGCAGCTGAGAGCAAGTACACCAGCAGCCACGCCGCCACCATTGCCGGCGAGGAATCGTTCAAGCTGATGAGCGAGAAGTATGAAAACGGAAAAGCCAATGCCGTGGAATACAATGAAGCCAAACAGAATCTTATGAAGGCGCAATCGGACGAACTACAAGCCAAATATGACTATCTGTTCCGTACCAAGATATTGGATTTCTACAAAGGGAAAGCCATCGAATGAGAAGATATACGGATGAAGCCCATTAAAACCATCACTGAAAAGTGAAGCGAATAATATAATTTTAGTTGTTGTGTTTAATTTATCCCCTCTTTCCATTTCATACACCGGAAAAGAGGGGATTTTCTTTGTAACAAGTGACAACAATTAGTGATTCTACAACTCTACCACAGCTTGGCGGAGTTGCTCCAATGCCTTTCGTATCACAGAACGCGGAGAAGCTACATTCAGCCGCATAAAACCTTCGCCACCCTGCCCGAATATCTCGCCGTCGTTCAATGCCAATCGAGCTTTCTTCACAAAAAAATCCACCAGTTCATCGTGACCCAATCCCAGCCCACGGCAGTTTAGCCATACCAAGAATGATGCCTGAGGACGCAAGGGCCTGATTTGAGGCAGACAGGCAGAGCAATAGTCAATTACCAAATCGATGTTCCCTTCCACATATTTCAACATCTCTCTGCGCCAAGGTTCCCCATCCCGGAAAGCAGCAATCGTGGCTATGGGTGCAAAAACCGCGGGTACGCCCAGTTCATTTGCCTTCAGCCAATTGAAGAAACGCTGCCGGATAATGGAGTTCGGCACAATGGCATAGGAACTGACAATACCTGCGATATTGAACGTTTTGGAAGGTGCGCCGAACGTGATGCTGCAAGCGGCAGCGGCTTCCGAAACAGAGGCAAAGGGAATGTGTTTATTATTCCAAAGTGCCATATCACAATGTATCTCATCGGAAATAACAAGGATATTGCGCTGATGGCAGAAATCGGCCAGACGTACCAACGTTTCCCTATCCCATACAATGCCTGCCGGATTGTGCGGATTGGAAAGAATCAACATCCGGCATTTCTCTCCGGTCACAGCCTCAAGATTCTCGAAGTCCATGCTGTAAGAGCCATCCTCGTTCATACGAAGCGGATTATATACCACTCTGCGCCCGTTGGCCAAAGGTGTAAGGCGGAAAGGATGATAGACGGGAGGTTGTATGATCACCTCCTCGTCTTCTTTTACAAACACGTTGACAGCCATACCGATGCCCTTCACAATCCCCGGAATATAGGTCAGCCATTCGCGCCGCACCTCCCAATCATGGTGTGTGGAAATCCAGCGAATAACCGTGGGCCAATACTCCTCCGGTGGCACTGTATAGCCGAATAAGGAATGTTCCAGCCTTTTATGCAATGCTTCGGTGATGAAAGCGGGTGTCTCAAAGTCCATATCTGCCACCCACAAGGGTAGCAAGTCGGGGTCACCGTAATATTCCTGCAACATATCCAGCTTCAAGGCACCGGTGCCCCGACGATCTATCACTTTGTCAAAATCATATTTTCCCATCACGTTTGTTCTTTTTTGCTATCGTTCTGTTCATTACTCACCCAAAGCTTACTGAATATCTTCAGAACAATCGCCGGCTGTCAGTCTATCATCTGCTGCGACGAACATGCCCACTATTGTTCTCGTCCGTTGCGTTTTCCGCACTTCTTCTACGCGAGCGATTACTGTTATTGTCTATGCTTTCACGAGAATTATTGTTACTGCGGCGGACATCATTATTCCTTAGCTCGTCAGCACTACGACGCACTGTACTCCTCCTCTCATCTCTGTCGCTACGACGAACATTACTGTTCTTATCATTACCATTGTTGCGGCGCATATCCATATTCCTGCCATTAGCGCTATCGCGACGGGTATCGGTATTTATTTCCCGACTGCTGCGCCTTGTTGTATAAACATCGTCTCTATCGGCAGGACGTCTGCCAGAGTTGGACCGCACATTCACCGATTCAAAATCAGAGCGACGGTTGGCATGATAGGATTTATCGTTTCTGATACTCCATGCCCCTGTATAATAGGGATACCGGTAACGTCCTCTATAATAACTATTGTCATAGTGTGCCCTACCGTGTCCACCCCGATATGTACGATAGTGATACGGTTGCGGGAAATAGTAATGGTTGTGATTGGAATACGTAACGTAGACTCTGAAAGCCCAGCGCCCGTTATCGACATAAATCGGACGATAGAAATAAGACGTTTGCACAAAGCGGGCATATTGGCGATTGCTCAACACCCAACGCAGGTCGTCGTTACGCATATCCAGATAGTCATAGTAACGATCCAATGCCCACTCTTCACCCCTGAGTACATCATTCATCAGATAGCGTACACCGTCTATGAAATCATAATTAATTTCATAGACGTCGTTATACTGTTCCGTGCTCAAATTCAGTTCATAAGCCATTTTATCTGTAAGGAAACGGGTTTCCTTACGCAGCCGGCTGTTGCTCATAGCGGCATTGCAAACTGTGAAACTCAACATCGTTGCAACAAAAACAAATATTATCCGTTTCATAACCCCTCCTTTTTTTAGCAATTTATCTCATGATGCGACTCCCTATGGATTGTCATATCACGATTTACTCTTTTTGATTGTACGACAAAAGTAGGAAGAGAAAGTCCCTCTCCCTAATGATTGTCTCTATTTATAGATAGGGGAATTCCTAAAGATGAAAGACTAATTCCTAATCCTTATTTTGTTATCTTCCAGTATCACCAACTGTTTCTTGTATAAATCCCCCACTGCCTTCTTGAATGTTTTCTTGCTAACACCGAAAACGGCATAGATATCTTCTGCGGGACTTTTATCATTCAGTGAGGTAGTACCACCTTGTTCGCGGATGTACTCCAAAAGGGTAACCGCAAAATCTTCCACTTTCCCGGCTCCCGGCTTCTGCAACATCAAGTCTATCTTGCCATCTTCACGCACCTGCTTCACGTATGCTTTTAGCGTCATGCCCGCTTGCAACGGTCGGAAGATCTCGCTTTCGTAAAGCAGACCGCCGTATTGATGTTCAATAATAGCCTTGAAACCCAAATCCGTTTTCTGCCAAATCAAGATTTCGACTTCTTCTCCCGGTTGGTAAGCCGCTCGCTCCTTGGAAAGATAACGCTCCACTTTCGCCGAAGCTACAATGCGGTAACTCTCGTCATCCAGATGAGCATGAACCACGTATTTCCTTCCTACCTGCATTTTCAGCTTCTGCTCCCGAAAAGGGACAAAAAGGTCTTTCATCAGACCCCAGTCAAGGAAGGCACCGTATTGATTTACCCAGGCCACCTCCAGACAAGCGAACTGTCCCACCTGTACCAATGGCGTCAATGTAGTGGCCACCAAGCGCTCTTCATTATCCAGATATATAAAAACGTTCAACTTATCCCCTACCTTACACTCTTCGGGAACATAGCGCAACGGGAGCAGGATTTCCCCCTCCTCTCCACCATCCAGATACATACCGAACTCAACCTCCTTCACCACTTCCAGCCTATTGAATTTTCCTAACTCTATACTCATAGTTCTATGCTTTTCTTGCAAAGATAAACAAATTGTGAACATGCAGCCAATCCTCTACGAAAGAAAAAACTTTCACCCTAAAAGACTCATCATTATACCTAAGTTCGGGATAAGAAGCTGGTCGATAACCTCATCCGGCAGTTTGTATTTTAAAATCAAATCCCAGTGTTTATCAGACGTTTACCTCTGACCTGTCAGATACTTCTATCTGACGGCTCAAACACTTGTGTCTGCCACGTCAAACACAAGTGTCTGTCGGCTTGAACACTTGCCTCTGTCACGACAAAGGCTTGCAGCTGTCAAACAAGGGGAAGGCGGTCGGCATAAAAGGCTCTCTTCTGCCTGACCGCTGTAAACCGGTGCATTCAAGAAATATCCGGCCGATAGGATGCAGCCCCTCGTCTTTAGAAAAAGCAACCGCCTATTCCGAATTCAGATATCATTATTGCTTCCACGGAACACACTTTGGGGCTGTGTGCTTTGTTACATCTTCATTTTGTTTGCTCATCGGCAATGGCAACTGTCCGATAAACCTCGGAAACGGAGAAAAAGTCGGTTTTTCCGTGTTCTGTTCAATCGGGAAGTCATACTGTCAAGAATTAACACTAATCGTTTGTCGAGAAGTATCCCTTGCGAGAGATATCTGCAGGCTGGCTTTGGTGGGGATATATCTCCACCATACTGCATCTATATGCCGAGCGTGCTGCATCTATACTTACAGCCGAAGGCATCTATATAGCGAGCCAGGGCGAGGAGGAGAGTTCCCCAAGAGGTAAATGTTTTTCCTTTCTAAAGATTCCGAATCTGGAAGTACGTAGGGTATATTTCATATAATCGGCTTTACGGGAAATAACATTATGGGGCAAAAATTTTATCGAACAGGAATAATTCTTTATGAGCACTCCGCCAAGAGAGCTTCCTCCTTTTTTAGATATTTTTCTTGAAAAGCCTTGTGGTATAAAAAAAACTATTTATCTTTGCACCCGCAAACCGAGAAATGGTGTCATAGCTCAGTTGGTAGAGCAAAGGACTGAAAATCCTTGTGTCCCCGGTTCGATTCCTGGTGACACCACTTTCAAAGGCGGAATGTAGCGCAGTTGGTAGCGCACTACGTTCGGGACGTAGGGGTCGGGCGTTCGAGTCGCCTCATTCCGACAAAAGAAAAAGAGATTAACAGATTGGACACTCAATCCGTTAATCTCTTTTTCTTTATAATGCCAAGAGAAATACATAGGCAATATTTTAGGAGTAATCAAACAATAATCGAGATAAAGAAAAAGGAGCTAAGTATAATACTTAACTCCTTCATTTTCACCAGTCGGGGTGACTGGATTCGAACCAGCGACCACACGCCCCCCAGACGCGTACTCTAACCGGGCTGAGCTACACCCCGAATTGCGGATGCAAAAGTAATGCTTTATTTTAAAACAGCAAATCTTTTGTTCATTTTTTATTGGATAACTTTGAGAGACCATAGAACCCATACAAGAATAAGAGCGTGATAGAGTGCATAATAGCACATAGTCAAACTCCAATAAAAGATAGCAGAAAGAGCTTTATCCTTTGAAAAACAATCAGTATATTTGCCAATCACCTATAACAAAACATTCTCAAAAACGTACTTTCATGATAAAACAAGACTATCTGATACGAATGATTCAGGAAATTATAACCCTGGTCGTAAACGCCATTCTGAATAAAAAGAGAATCCAACAGAAAGAGTGGAAAGAATATGATGCTATGGCGGAACAAGTATTGGGCCTTTCCTCTAAAGAACTGTTGAACATAGACATACAGGAGCTTATCGAAAAATATAAGGAAGAAACAGACCGGACAGATAAAATAGAATTGGCAGGTATAAACATGCTGCGGCTGTCTGAAGAGATAGAAGACAACATCTTGCTGAAATCCCGGCTTCGCCAAGACGGGCTCCAACTGCTGAAATATGTACAAAAAGAGGCAGATGCTTATTCACTCCAACGGGAATATCTCATCAAACTATTGGAAACGAACAACTGACTTCACGCCACGTTGTGGATGAATATCCGACTTGACGACCGGAATTCTCATCCAAAATTTCTATTTTTGTATTCTAAAACATAAAAAAACAGATTATGGGAGTAACAAGATGGATAGGCGGTATCATCGGTTTTATGGCCGGAGGGCCACTAGGTGCCTTGGCAGGATACGCCTTGGGATATTTGTTTGATATAGACCCGACAGAAAGTTCAAAAGGTTTTTATGAAGACACAACAAGAGAAAAAGCCACGTATGACGGACAACGAAACAGTTTTCTTTTCTCCATGCTTGTAATGGCTTCATACATCATTCGGGCGGACGGACGCATCATGCACAGCGAGACGGAGTTTGTACGAAATTTCTTGCGAAGGACTTTCGGCGAAGCAGCCGTCAGTGAAGGGCAACAAATCCTGTTCAACCTCTTCGAGCAACGCAAACAAATGGATGAACAGAATCCGATGGCCTTTAAAAACACCATCCGGGATTGTGGCAAGCAAATCGCCATCAATCTGACTTATGAACAAAGACTGCAACTACTCGTTTTTCTGGTAGAAATAGCCAAAAGCGACGGGCATGTTTGTAACGAAGAAATAGAGGCGCTGAAAGAGGTAGCGACCTACATGGGGCTTTCAATAAAAGAAGTGGAGTCTATGCTCAACTTGGGTGGCAATTCATTGGAAGGGGCTTATAAAGTGTTGGAAATAAGCCCGACAGCCACGAATGAAGAAGTGCGTGCTGCCTATCGCCGATTGGCATTGAAACATCACCCCGACAAGGTTGCGACACTGGGAGAAGATATAAAGAAAGCAGCAGAAGAGAAGTTTCAAAGCATCAATAATGCCAAAGAGCAGATCTACAAGGCAAGAGGCATGAAATGACAGCATGCACACTTTATCATCCTTGGTCTTGACCAGCGTTTACACGCAACGATCATCTAAATCAAATCAATCCTACTAATTATGAAGAAAATTCTTGCAACCATTGCATTGGGTTTTACGGCGATAGCCGGCCATGCCGTCACTCCTCTCTGGATGCGTGACGCTCAAATCTCTCCGGATGGAACAGAAATCGTATTCTGCTATAAAGGAGACATTTACAAGGTGTCTGCCAAAGGTGGAACCGCCACACAACTCACCACGCGAGAGACGTACGAATGCAACCCTGTTTGGTCGCCCGACGGAAAGCAGATAGCTTTTGCCTGCGACCGGTACGGTAATTTCGACGTTTTCGTGATGCCGGCCAATGGAGGAGCTGCCCGACGGCTGACTACAAATTCTGCCGGTGAACTGCCTTCAGCTTTCACTCCCGACGGCCGGTACATTTTGTTTTCCGCATCCATCCAAGACCCTGCAAGCAGTGCCCTTTTCCCTTCTTCCGCCATGACGGAACTTTATAAAGTGCCGGTGGCAGGAGGACGTACCGAACAGGTGCTGGGCACTCCTGCCGAAGCTGTCTGCTTCGACAAGTCCGGCAAACAACTCTTCTACCAAGATAAAAAAGGTTCTGAAAACGAATGGAGAAAACATCATACCTCTTCCGTTACCCGCGACATTTGGATGTATGACACCCAAACGGGAAAGCACACCAACCTCACCCGACGGGAAGGAGAAGACCGTAATCCGGTATTGTCGCCCGACGGACAAAACGTCTACTTCCTGAGCGAACGCAACGGCGGTTCTTTCAATGTCTATTCATTTCCGCTCGCACAACCGCAATCGGTCAAAGAGATTACCGCTTTCAAGACCCATCCCGTACGTTTCCTGTCCATGAGCAACGACGGAATCTTATGTTATGGCTACGATGGTGAAATCTATACCCAGCGAAACGAATCCGCTCCGCAGAAAGTCGACATAGAGATTGTGCGCGATGACCAACCGCAGTTGGACAACCTGAAGTTCTCCGACGGAGCTACTTCCGCCATTGTCTCGCCCGACGGGAAGCAAGTAGCCTTCATCGTACGTGGAGAAGTGTTCGTAACAGCTACCGAATATGCCACGACGAAACAGATTACCCATACCCCGGCACGCGAAGCCGGACTGACCTTTGCACCGGATAACCGCACACTGGCCTATGCCAGCGAGCGTGACGGCAACTGGCAGCTCTACCTCGCCAAGATTACACGCAAAGAAGATCCCAATTTCCCTAATGCAACCTTAATTAAAGAAGAGGTATTACTCCCCTCCTCCACCATAGAGCGTGCCTATCCTCAATTCTCGCCCGATGGCAAGGAACTGGCTTTCATTGAAGACCGCAACCGCTTGATGGTAATCAATCTGGAGACTAAGAGAGTACGCCAAATCACCGATGGTTCTACGTGGTACAACACCGGAGGTGGTTTCGATTACTGTTGGTCGCCCGACGGCAAATGGTTCACGCTTGAATTTATCGGAAACAAGCACGACCCATACTCAGACATCGGCCTTGTCAGTGCACAGGGAGGAAGCAATATCATCAACCTGACCAATAGCGGCTATACAAGCGGCTCACCTCGCTTTGTACTCGAAGGCAATGCCATTCTCTTCACCACCGAGCGTTACGGTATGCGCGCCCATGCCTCGTGGGGGTCGCAAGATGATGCCATGCTCGTATTCCTTAACAGGGATGCCTACGACAAATATTGCTTGAGCAAAGAAGACTACGAACTCCGCAAAGAGTTGGAGAAAGAACAAAAGAAAGAGAAAAAAGAAAAAGAAGCAAGTAAGGCAAAAGGCCAAAAGAAAGACGGCAAAACCACAGATGACAAAGAGGAGAAAAAAGAAAAGGTAAAAGATATTGTCGTAGAGCTGACGAACATCGAAGACCGTATCATACGTCTCACTCCCAATTCTTCGAACATGGGCAGCGCCATCATCTCGCAAGACGGCGAAACGCTTTATTATCTGTCGTCTTTTGAGAAAGGCTACGACCTTTGGAAAATGGATCTGCGCAAGAAGGAAACCAAACTGCTTCACAAGATGGATGCCGGATGGGCATCTATGGAACTGGATAAAGAAGGGAAGGCCCTTTTCCTGCTGGGTAGCAAAGGCATGCAAAAGATGGATGTATCTTCGGACGCATTGAAAACAATCACCTATCAAGCTAATGTGAAGATGGACTTGGCTGCCGAACGAGAATACATGTTCGACCATGTATACAAGCAGCAGCAAAAGCGTTTCTACAACACAAACATGCACGGAGTGGATTGGGATGCCATGACAGCAGCCTATCGCAAGTTCCTACCCCATATAAATAATAACTACGACTTTGCCGAATTGCTGAGCGAATGGCTGGGCGAATTGAACGTATCGCACACCGGAGGACGCTTCCGCCCTAAAGGACAAACCGAGCCGACCGCCAGCTTGGGCTTGCTCTTCGACTGGAGTTATCGGGAACAAGGCATGCGCATCGCCGAAGTGATGGAAAAAGGCCCGTTCGACACGGCAAATACCAAAGTGAAAGCCGGCACGGTCATCGAAAAAATAGACGGCATGGAGATAACCCCTGAAATGGATTATTACACACTGCTCAACAACAAGGCCAAGAAAAAGACGCTCGTATCATTGTACAACCCGCAGAACGGAGAACGCTGGGACGAAGTGGTAATACCCATCAGCAACGGAGCAGCCGGCAATCTGCTTTATGCCCGTTGGGTGAAACAGCGTGCGGCAGATGTGGACAGATGGTCAGGCGGACGTTTGGGCTACGTACATATCGAGTCGATGGGCGACGGCAGCTTCCGTTCTATTTATTCTGACATCTTGGGGAAATACAACAACCGTGAAGGTATTGTCGTAGACACACGCTTCAACGGTGGCGGACGTCTACACGAAGACATAGAGATATTGTTCAGCGGTAAACAATATTTCACTCAAGTGGTTCGCGGCCGTGAGGCCTGCGACATGCCCAGCCGTCGCTGGAACAAGCCATCCATTATGCTGACATGCGAAGCCAATTACTCCAATGCACACGGCACACCGTGGGTTTACAGTCATCAGAAGTTAGGCAAACTGGTAGGCATGCCGGTGCCGGGCACCATGACCAGCGTATCGTGGGAAACACTGCAAGACCCGTCGTTGGTTTTCGGCATTCCCATTGTTGGCTACCGTCTGCCGGACGGCAGGTATCTGGAAAACCTGCAACTGGAACCGGATATCAAAGTGGCCAACTCACCCGAAACAATCGTGAGAGGAGAAGACACGCAACTGAAAACAGCAGTGGAGGAGTTGCTGAAAGAGATTGACAACAAGCAATGAAGTCATACGGTAGAAAAGAAGCCATAGAGAAGATGAACGTGCTGGCAAAGGCCGGAACGCCCTTCCTCTTTATCATAGACTACAAGCAGGAACACTCGTACATCGAGGAGGCAGACAAGATAGACGCCTCCTCTTGTCTTTACCTCTTCAGAGGAAAAGGAAATATCGCCGCAGATATTCCCCGATATGACGGAACAGTAGACTGGCAATATATTCCTCCCTCTCCTGCCGGATACAGGCATGCTTTCGACATTGTGAAACAGAATCTGCTGGCAGGCAACAGTTACCTGACAAACCTGACATGCAGAATTCCCATAAACACCAACCTGACACTGAAAGAGATTTTCCTGCATTCAAGGGCATTATACAAGCTGTGGCTGAAGGACAAGTTCGTCTGTTTCTCCCCTGAAATATTTATCCGTATCGAAGCCGGAGAAATCAAATCTTTCCCGATGAAAGGAACGATAGACGCCACGCTGCCGGACGCCGAGCAGACGCTGATGCAGGATGTCAAGGAGGCTGCCGAACACGCCACCATCGTAGACCTGATACGCAACGACCTGAGTATGGTTTCAGACCACGTCAGAGTGACCTCTTACCGCTACATCGACCGCCTGCAAACCAATAAAGGGCCTATTCTGCAAACCAGTTCCGAAATCTGCGGAACATTGCCTCCCGACTACAAGGAACACATCGGAGATATCCTTTTCCGCCTGTTGCCGGCCGGTTCCATCACCGGTGCTCCCAAGCCCAAAACCATGCAAATCATTGCGGAGGCGGAAGACTTCGAGCGGAACTTCTATACAGGCATCATGGGATATTATGCAGACGGGAAACTGGACAGCGCTGTCATGATACGCTTCATCGAACAGGAAAACGAAGAGCAACTCTATTTTAAAGCAGGAGGAGGCATCACCGCCAAAAGCCGATGGGAAAGCGAATACAACGAAGTGAAACAGAAAATATATGTGCCGATTTATTGAAACCATACGCATCTGCAACGGAGAGGTCTGCAACCTCTCCTACCACGACCGGAGATTGAATGCCACCCGCATACACTTCTGGCCGGCAAGCCGGCCTATACAATTGGCAGATTATTTACAACCTCCCGCAGTCTCCGGAATTGTCAAGGCACGTGTGGTGTACGGCGAAAACGGAATTGAGGAGATAGACTATACCCCCTATCTGCTGCGCCGCATACAATCTCTGGCATTGATTCATTGCGACACGGTGGACTATACCTACAAAAGCGCCCGACGCGAGACATTGAATCATCTTTTTTCCGAGCGGGGAACATGCGACGATATCCTGATAGTGAAGCGCGAACTACTGACAGACACATCCATTGCCAACATCGCTCTTTTCGACGGTACTCATTGGTACACGCCCCGGCAACCGCTATTGAAAGGCACAAAACGGGCTTCACTGTTGAACAAAGGTATTCTTGCAGAAAAGGAGCTTAGATGCGAAGACCTCCCGGCCTTCTCCACCATCCGGCTTTTCAATGCAATGATAGAATGGGGAGAATCGGAACTTCCGGTGCAGAACATTATCACCTGAGGTTCACTCGTTCATACTGATGGAACGTGTTAGCGTGTTTATAGGCAAAACTGTCGTCTATTACGGAATGTGTCAATCCCTCTTATACATGTCGTTGAGATGTAATTCCAATGCTTTGACGGAGATATAAATCTCGTAGATGGAAATGGTGAGAGAGATTATCAGCAACAACAACGCCAAGCCGAAGATATAGACGGAAACAAGATGCAACTGAATATAAATAAAGAACATGCTCACCACGCACAGCAACAGGCTGCCGATGCCCGTCACCTGCATGGCGCGTGTCAGATAAAGGCGTTTCCGCAAATTGGCAATCTGAGCGGCCTTCACCGACGAACGGTTTTCCATATACTGTTCCTTCAAAGTACGCACCAATTGGGCGTATGAAAGAAAACGGTTGGTATATGCCAGCATAATCAAAGATATGGCCGAAAACAACAATGCGGGAGTGGTTAAATCTATTTCCATAAGCATTTCATTCCAAAAACAATCTACAAGCGTCAAACGCGGTTGCACCTCTTTTTGACACTGCAAAAATACAAAAGAAAATAGAGATTGGCAGATTTCTGCTTATCTTTGTGCCGGTCAATCCAAAAAACGAAAGCAATATGGAAGCAAGAACAACATCCGACCGAATCACCGAATTAAAACCCGGAGAAATCTTTGTCTTCGGCAGTAACCTTGCCGGAGAGCACGGCGGAGGTGCCGCACTGCTTGCATGGTGCAAATGGGGCGCCGTTTGGGGACAAGGCAGCGGGTTGCAGGGACAGACTTACGGCATCCCTACCATGCACGGCGGCCCGGAAGACATCAAACCCTATGTGGACGAATTCATCAAGTTTGCCGAAATGCATCCCGAAAAGACTTTCCTCGTCACGGAAATAGGCTGCGGCATTGCCGGATTCACACCGGCCGAGATTGCCCCACTGTTTAAAGAGGCCACAGAGATTACCAACATCTGCCTGCCCCGACGGTTTTGGGAGGTTCTGCTATAAACTCAACTAAATACAACCATGCGATATATCGTTTCCGCCCCCGCCGCATTGGATGCCGACATACAACTGCCGGCATCCAAAAGTATCAGTAACCGGGCACTCATTCTGCACGCTCTTGCCCATGGCAACATCACACCCTGCAATCTGAGCGATTGCGACGATACGCAAGTAATGGTACGTGCTTTGGAAGATGCCCCCGAACACATCGACATACTTGCTGCCGGAACTGCCATGCGCTTTCTCACCGCTTATCTCAGCGTGACGCCGGGAAGCCGCATCATCACAGGCACACCGCGCATGCAGCAACGCCCCATCCGCCTATTGGTGGATGCCTTACGCCAACTCGGCGCACAAATAGAATATGTCGGCAACGACGGCTTTCCGCCACTGCGTATCACGGGAACGGAGTTGAAAGGCGAAGAACTCTCTCTTGCCGGTAATGTCAGTTCCCAATACATCTCCGCCCTGCTGATGATAGGCGCCGTACTTCCCAAAGGATTACGCCTGCATTTGACAGGCGACATCATCTCCCGCCCCTACATCAACCTGACGTTGCAACTGATGCGCGACTTCGGTGCACAGGCCGATTGGACGAGCGAAAGCAGCATCACCGTTCATCCCGGCGACTATCGTGACGTGCCGTTCACTGTGGAAAGCGATTGGAGTGCCGCTTCCTATTGGTATCAGATAATGGCCCTCTCTCCAAGCACAAAGAATGGAGGAGCAACGAATCCCGAAGTGGAACTGCCGGGACTTCTTCCACACAGCTATCAGGGAGACAGTCGCGGTGCAGAGCTCTTTGCCCGCCTCGGCGTCCGAACGGAATATACAGAACGAGGGGTAAGGCTGACCAAGACCGAACCTTCAGTAGCCCGTCTCGAAGAAAACCTGATAGACATCCCGGATTTGGCACAGACTTTCGTCGTCACCTGCTGCCTGATGAACATACCTTTCCGCTTCACCGGACTGCAAAGTCTTAAAATCAAGGAGACAGACCGCATCAATGCGCTTATCGTCGAACTGCGCAAGCTGGGTTATGCGGTGCATTCTGAGCAAGACAGCATCTTGTCGTGGAACGGTGAACGCTGTCCGGCCGAAGAAAATCCTGTCATAGCCACCTATGAAGACCACCGGATGGCAATGGCATTTGCTCCCGCCTGCCTCACTATGCCCCGGATAGAGATTGACGAGCCGCAAGTGGTATCCAAGTCATATCCGGCTTACTGGAATGATTTGCAAAAAGCCGGATTCAAGATTACGCAATAAAAAAGAAGCAATAACAGTTGTTCAAGAAGAGGATTTGAGGAGAAAACATCACGGATACAAGATGAGGAAATAAGAAGAAACACTTCTTTCCGGCCCATTGATAATCAGCATCTTACACTTGTACAAGTAACGCCTCTCACTTATACAACCGTAAGCTCTCGCTTGTACAACCGTAGCCTCTCGCTTGTACAACCGCAAGCCTCCGCTTGTAGGAGTGTAAAACGGGGGTAGACCCGGCATGCCGACGAGCGCTTCATTCTACCCTCACATCCGGTCTTTTCTTATGTGCGGGCTTATCATCCTTAAAGTGTGGGCTTACCTCCCTTAAAGTGCAAGCTTATGCCTGCTGAAGTGTGGGCTTGCGACTGCTAAGGTGTGGGCTTGCAAATGCTAAAGTGTGGGCTTACAAATATGCATCTATTGCATCCTGCACCCTTCCGTCAGCCGAAAGCCGCGCAACAGTTCATCAGTGCCCAAACGTTTCTTGCCCGGAAGCTGAAGAGAGCGAATGCCGATAAAGCCGTCTGTGGCGGCAACGCGGATATAAGTCTTGCCATCCGTCAGCAATGTGCCGGGAGAGAGCGTATGGCGGGTTTCAATCTTTTCCGTTTCAAATACCTTTACTGCAACTGCCTCCCCATCGGGCCGGTGCAACTCCGTCCATGCCGCCGGATAGGGAGAAAGGCCGCGCACGAAATCATAGATACGTTTCACAGGCCGGTTCCAGTCAATCCGGCAAGTCTCTTTGAAAATCTTCGGTGCCGGACGCAGTTCACCGACAACCGCCATCTCCTCCTGCGGAATAGTTCTCACCGTGCCGTCAAGAATGGCATCCACCGTTTCTGTCACCAAACGTCCTCCCAGCAGCATCAGCTTATCATGGATAATGCCCACATCATCCGTATCGGCAATGGGTACGCGCACTTGCTGTATGACCTCGCCCGTATCTATTTCGTGTTTCAAGAAGAAAGTGGTGATGCCCGTCTCCGTATCTCCATTGATGACCGCCCAATTGATGGGAGCCGCACCCCGATACTGCGGCAGCAAGGAAGCATGCAGGTTGAAAGTTCCGAGCCGGGGCATGTTCCACACCACTTCGGGCAACATGCGGAAAGCCACAACGATTTGCAAATCGGCTTTCCAACTGCGCAACGCCTCTACAAAGCCCTCATCCTTCAACTTCTCCGGCTGAAGAAGCGGAAGCCCATGTTCCAGCGCATACTGCTTCACAGGCGAATATTGAATCTTATGTCCGCGCCCGGCCGGCTTGTCCGGCATCGTAACGACACCCACTACATTGTAGCCGCCTTCCACCAGACAGCGAAGAGCCTCCACTGCAAAATCGGGAGTACCCATATAAACTATTCGTAAGTCTTCTTTCTTCATCATTTCATTCAAAGCCTATAAGTCTTTAATCTTCCGAGAAATGCACCAACACCTCACGATACGAATTGAATATCTTCGACTTGGACACAAAGCCCAGATATTTGCCGCCCGCATCCACTACCGGCAAGTTCCATGCCCCGGTATCATCGAACGTACGCATCACCTGCTCCATGCTGTCCGTATCATAGAGGCGGGCAGGCGTGGAGGTCATGAACCTGCCTACCGTAAAACGATGGTAAAGCTCCTGACGGAACATGATGTTGCGAATGGCATCCAGCGAAACAATGCCCAACAACACGCCTTCTTTATCGACCACCGGAAAGATATTGCGGTGAGAAGCAGAAATGGCCTTCACCATCTCACCCAAGTCCATATCGGGACGTACGGGTACAAAATCCTTCTCCACCACATTCTCCATCTTCATCAGCGTGAGTACCGCTTTGTCCTTGTGGTGTGTCAGCAACTCGCCTTTTTTGGCCAAGCGCATAGAGTACAGGCTGTGAGGCTCGAACATGATAATAGTGAGGTAGGAGCTGACCGAAACAATCAGTAAAGGCAGAAAGAGGTCATAACCTCCCGTAAGCTCGGCAATCAGGAAGACGCCCGTCAGTGGAGCATGCATCACACCACTCATCACCCCCGCCATGCCCATCAAGGCAAAATTCTTTTCGGGCAGAAAAGCGGTTATCTCAAACTCATTGCTGAAATGCGAAAATACAAAACCGGCGATACATCCCAAATAGAGCGAAGGTGCGAAGATACCGCCGCAGCCACCGCCACCGTTCGTTGCACTCGAAGCGAATACCTTGAACAGTATAATCAGCATCAGATAGAGCAACAACAAGCTTCCGCTGCCATAGAAAAAGGAGTTGTTCATCACCGTATCCCACTGGGCATTGTCGGTACCGTTCAGCAGCAACTCTATCGTGTCGTAACCTTCGCCATAGAGGGGCGGAAAAAGGAATATGAGCACACTCAGCATCGCCCCCCCCCACTGCCAGTTTACTGTAGGGCGTCTTCAACTTGCCGAATATTCCTTCTACGGAACTCATGGCACGGGTGAAATAAAGCGACACCAATCCGCAGAAAATGCCCAACATGATGACGTACGGAATACGTTCCAGCTCGAAAGGCTGGTCCAGATGGAATTTAAACATAGCGTCCGTGCCCGTCATGATATAAGAAACAGTGGCCGCCGTCACTGCGGAAATCAGCAACGGAAGCAAAGAAGACATCGTCAGGTCTATCATCAAAACCTCCAACGTAAACACCAATCCGGCAATAGGCGCCTTGAAAATGCCGGCAACGGCACCGGCAGCGCCACAACCCACCAAAAGCATCAGCGTGCGATGCTCCATCTTGAACATGCTGCCCAGATTTGAACCGATGGCCGACCCCGTCAGCACAATCGGCGCCTCCGCTCCTACCGAACCGCCGAAACCGATGGTTATGGAACTGGCAATGATGGACGACCACGTATTATGCGGTTTGATGCGCCCCTGCCGACGCGAAATGGCATACAGAATCTTAGTGACCCCGTGGCTGATATCATCCTTCACGACACGACGCACAAACAAACCTGCAAGGAAAATGCCCACCACCGGATAAACCAGATAAAGATAATTGGCCTCCGTTACGTTGAAGTTGTCTGTCAGGAAATCCTGTATCCAGTGTATCAGCATCTTCAGTATCAATGCGGCAAGTGCCGTACAGATACCGACCAGAAAACTCAGTATCAGGATAAACTGTTTCTCTTTTATCTTCTTTTCGCGCCATATAATGAAACGCTGCAACAGACTTCTCTTTTCTCCCGCCATCACGCCCCTTTTTTATTCGCGAATAATTTTAATGACTCCGCCTTTCTCCAGCTTGATGATACCGGAAGGTTTCGGACGCCCTGTCTCTTCCCTGCGGCATTCCACGATATAATCGACTGCCGATTTTATCTCTTCACTGATTTCGCTGAAATTGCCCGGCGAGGGCTGACCGCTGATATTGGCAGAGGTAGATACAATCGCCTTACGGAATTGTTGACAAAGTCTCTTCGAAAACTCCTCGTTTGTCACCCGTATGCCTACACTGCCATCTTCCGCCAACAGATTCGGAGCTAAATTACGCGCTCCCGAATAGATAACGGTCAAAGGTTTGTCGGCCATTTCAATCAAGTCCCAAGCAATCTCCGGCACATCCTGCACATAAAAGTCCACCTTCACCGAAGAATCGACCAATACCAGCATCGCCTTGCTGTCAGAGCGTTGCTTGATTTCATATACACGGCGCACCGCTTCCTCATTGGTAGCGTCGCACCCTATCCCCCAAATAGTATCGGTGGGATACAAAATCACCCCGCCTTCGTTCATCACCCGGCAGGCTTTTTTTATGTCTTCTATCATTTCTTGATGCATAAACTCGCAGATTGACACGCAAAAGTAGTATTTTTGCTGTGATAATAAACAAAGTTTAAGAGAAAACAATGGAAGAAATAGAATTTAACCACACCCTGCCCATACAACTACGCTTCAATGATGTCGATAAGTTTGGACACGTAAACAACACTGTTTATTTCTCTTTCTACGACTTAGGAAAGACTGAATATTTTGCCTCCGTATGCCCGGAGGTGGATTGGGAGAAAGACGGAATTGTCGTTGTGCACATCGAAGCAAACTTCCTTTCACAGATATATGGTTCCGACCACATTGCCGTGCAGACCGCAGTAACGGAAATCGGAACCAAAAGCTTTCATCTTGTACAAAGGGTCATCGATACGAATACGACAGAAGTGAAATGTACATGCACTTCCGTCATGGTGGCTTTTGACATCACCGAGCACACTTCCAAACCATTGACGGACGAATGGATTGAAGCAATATGTAAATTTGAGGGCAAGGATTTGAGAAAGAAGAAATTGGGATAATAAAAAAACTCTTTTTATATTTGTGTGAATAACTGAAACAGCTCCTATTGGCCACCATGATTCGATTGATATTACTGTCAGACTTTACGGAATCTTTCTCATACAATTTGCTGAAAGGTGTATTGGCCTACTCAAAAAGCCACGAGCCATGGGTAGTATGCCGGATGCCTCCTTCCTACAAACTCACTTATGGGATAGAGGGAGTTCTGAAATGGGCAAAAACCTGGCAGGCGGACGCCATCATAGGCCGATTCGACAACGAAGACAATGTAGAGTTATTCCGACAACATGGAATCATTGCAATAGCGCAAGACTATAAGGCGAGATTCGAGAATATACCCAACATTACCGGCGATTACCGGAAAACCGGGAAAATGGCTGCCGAGTTTTTCTTAAACAAAGGATTCCAGCATTTTGCTTTTTACGGCTATCGCGACACGGTATGGTCGCAAGAACGTTGCGAAGGTTTTTACGAATGCATAGCTGAACGGGGATTTGGCAATAACTTCCATGCCTATCAGGAACAATCGCTCGACGACTTATGGTTTTACGAAGCTCCTCCTTTGCTCTCGTGGCTCAAGTCTTTGCCCCACCCCACGGCTCTTATGGCCTGCGACGACAACCAAGGAAACCGCATCACGGAAATCTGTAAAGTCAACAACATCAAAGTTCCTGATAAGATAGCCATATTAGGTGTGGATAATGACGAAATAATCTGCAACCTGTCCGACCCTCCCTTATCCAGCATCAGCCACAATATCGTGCGGGGCGGTTTTGAAGCGGCCGAACTGATAGACCGTTTATTGAATGACGAGGAAAACAACCGGCAGGATATGCAGGATGTGGTAATCCAGCCTATCAATATAGTGAACCGCCTTTCCACGGATTTCTATTCCACCACCGACATGCACATCCATACGGCCTTGAAATATATTCACCAGAACATTGCCTCCGACATCACGGTATCAGACATAGTTAAACAAGTACCCTTGTCGCGCCGCCTATTGGAAATCCGTTTCAAGCAAGTCACGCAACAATCCATCCACAAATACATCTTCAATCTGAGGATGGAACGCTTTGCACAATTATTATTGGCCAGCGATGCACCTATTGCAGACGTGGCGGAACAGGTTGGAATAAACAATCTCAAAAACCTGTCCCGCCAATTTAAAATCTTAAAGAAAGTCTCTCCCAATGAATACAGGAAAGAGCACCAAATGATGAACCGCCCTTAAGAGGGCTTATCCGCTTATTCCGGTAGAAACAATACATCATCCGACAAAAGAGTCTCCGGAATATTCTTCCCGGAATAGCCGACTTCCAATTCCTGCCCCATGTAATCTTCAAAGTAAAGCAGACGCAGTTCATGAAGCCCTTTCTCAAGAGCAACCTTGCCTTCGGAACGGCGTCCGCTATGCCCGCCGTCATTGTCAACCACCAACTGTCCGTCCACATAAAGCGCAGACCCGTCGTCAGAAAACGTATAGAAACGATATATGCCTTTTTCGGGCACATTCATTAATGTACGAAATTCATAAGCAAAGTGGTCGGCAACAGAGGCTTCTTTGATTGAGAAGTTCTTCATTACCCCCTCCTTGACTTTTTTGCATGAGGCAATATCGGCAATGCGCTTACACTTTCCTTCATAATAAATGTATGCCGTTCCGTGCTTGCCGGGAGTTTTTCTCAATGCCGGCAAGTAGGCCATGGTTTGTTCTTCCTCGGAATTCAATCCCGATGGATAATAATAGGAAGCTTCTCGTCCCGAAGGTGTGGAAATCCATGTTTCAAACCTGAATTCTCCTTCAAGCAATTCAATGATGCGTGCTCCTCGTTTCAATGAGCCGTAAGCATCCGCTCCGGTCACCCTGCCATAGCCAAGCGCTATGCCCTTGTTTATCCCGATATAGTCATTATCGTGATCATGCCCGGCAAAAACTCCCATCACATCTTTCATGTCAACAAAGGAGGCAAACATTCCGGAGTTTATTTTTGATGAGGCGACTCCGCCCTCTCTGTCGTTTCCATAAGTCTTGCCGTCGCCTCTAATCTCATTATATTCAATAAGAAGAATGTGGAAGAACGCCAAAGCCGGGAGCGGATTTCCATTGTTTCCCTCGGTAAAACGGGCGCTTTGTCTGCGATACCAGTCAATCTGGTCGAAATGAATCCAATCATAAGCGCCATACAGTTTATTGGATTGATAGTCATTCGAATCCATACAATAGAGCAACGCCTCTACTTTATCTTTCTTTTTCGTTCCGTAAACAGGAATAACGCAGTTGCCGCATCCCGTAATGACTTCAGGCCCTGTCGCCATGATTATTCGCTTTGGGCAAGCGGCCTGCATAGTCGCGACGCCATGAAGCTGTGGCGAAGTAACGGTCGTTGTAGGAATAAGCCAAACGGGCAATCAATGAAACATTGGCATCAGGACCAGACAGATAATCAATGGCTTGGGTGGTTCCGGCATAAGCCAAGTATTGCAGAAACTCCGATTCATCGGCAAAATCTCTACCGGTAACCTCCAACCCGCGACGGCTATAACGGTCGGCAGTAGTAGAGAACAAGGCACCGACAGTGTGTTCGCCAAAGGTATGGTCGTAGGTCAATGTATTTTCCGTTTTCCACGCATCGGCGCGATAGCTCGTTTCCGTCAAGGAGTTGGACAGAGACGGTTTGCCTACCTCATCGCGAATGGGATTGAAGTTCTTATAAAGATTGCTGTTCAGGTTATAGGTGAAACGGCTGGTAAACTTCAGTCCCGGAATCACATTCGCAATCTCCAGACTGGTTGTGCTCCAGATGTCACTGGTTTTGTTGTATCGATTTTCAGCTTCCAGCAAGCGAACCGGATTCACCGCATCGCCATGAATGTCGGCGAAATTCGAGCCGTATTGGGCGATATAAGCAGGGTCTTCGGTAGTGGTTCCTCCGTAGCTTCCATCCAACGCATTATATATAGAAGCGCTGGCAGGCATGTAGATAGCCGAAATGATGGGACCTGTATAACCGTCGTTATCCGTATTTTTAGAACGCGACTCCGTATTCTTCCAAACAAAATCTTCGCTGACGGTGACCCACTTGTTCAGTTTTATCTTGCCGTTGTAGCGCAAAGAAAGGTTTTTGTTAAAGGTGTTGATGAGCACTCCCTCATCATTGTCGTAAGCAAAAGAGATGCGGCTGCTATAATTATCCGTACCTACATTCAAGGCCACGTTGTGGCGTTGATAGAAAGCTGTGCGGAAAATGGCATCCATCCAATCGGTGCGGGTAGTACCTACCCACGGATTCTTGGAGACATCCCAACCGGTAGGCAGTGTCATACCGGCATTGGCATAAGAGCGTTTACGCATTTCGATTTGCTGTTCCGCATTCAGAGGGTCAATCAGGTTGGTGGCTTGACGAAGACCGAACGTGCCGTCGTAAGTCAAAGCCGGCATACCTTCTTTAGCTTTCTTTGTGGTAACCAAAACCACACCACCTGCACCGGATTGTGCTCCATAGATGGCCGCCGAAGCCGCATCTTTCAACACAACAATACTCTCTATATCGTTTACGGAAGCAATGGGAGCGCCGGGAACACCGTCTACTACCCACAATACATCGTCTTTAGCCGAGCCTTGACCGCGGATGACAATGCTGGGAGAAGAAGTCGGGTCGCCACCGTCTGCCTGGATGGTGACACCGGGCAACTGGCCTTGCAACATACCCTCGGTAGAGGTCACAGGGCGCACAGCCAACTCGTCGGTATTACTCACCACACCGACGGAAGCCGACAAGTCTTGCTTGCGCGCACTGGCTCCGTAGCCTAAGACCACAACTTCGTCCAGCAGCTCGGTGTCTTCTTTCAAGACAATCACCAAAGGCTTGCCCGTAACCGTAACTTCCTGAATTTGGAAACCGACGTAGCTGATGAGCAATACGGCATTCTTTACCGCCGGTACTTCGAATTTCCCGTCAGGATCGGTGACAACGCCTGTCGTTGTCCCCTTCACCAGCACATTGGCGCCGATAATCGGTTCGCCCGTCTGGTCTTTCACTGTTCCCTTCACTGACATTTGCTGCGCAACGGCACCAACCGACAAGAGCAGCCCCAAAACTAAGGGAAGAATCGTCCGATAGATTCTAAGATTTGTTCGTTTCATGCATTTAAGTTTTAAGTTTATAATTACGTACAATTGCACAATGGTTTAGAAAAATGAAGCAAAATTCTTAAAACCATGTTGCAACTGCATGACAAAGGTTTATCATTTATTTTATATTTCGACTTGTCCTCCGTCCCAAGCATCCGTCAGCACAGAAGCTCCCAACAAGCTTGCGTCTTCCTCCTGCGAGGGTATTATCTCCACACTTTCCGATATTACTTTATAGGGAAAATCGCGCATACCCTCTCTCATTGCCCCTTCAAAAAGGGGGAAAGCCGATGCAATGCCTCCTCCCAACACAATCGCCTGAGGTGCATAGGCATAGAGAATCACTTTCATCAGATGGCTCAGATGAAGGCCGAAATCGTGCCACAGCTTCAGCGAGGCGGCGTCGCCTTGTTGTGCTTTGCCGGCAACTTCCACGCTCGTGGTGCCGTGCCGCTTGAAAAAGAAACTGCTGCAATAGTGCTCGAAATCGGCATCCAGATAGGGGAACGAGCCTATTTCACCGGCTCCCATGTATTGACCTCCGTACAAGCGATGATTGACAATGACTCCCGCACCTATGCCGGTTCCGATAGTCACGCCCACCATATCAGCATAGGGCTTCCCTTTACCGAACCGGCTCTCGCCCAAGGCAAAGCAGTTGGAATCGTTGTTGACGGCAACCGGCAGTCCGAACTCCTTCTCCAAAGCTTCTTTTAAGTGAACTTCTGTCCACGAAGGGATGTTCGCCACATTATATACAATACCTTTTTGGGGATGGACGATGGAAGGAACTCCTATGCCGATGCCGTCTACCTGCGTATTCATCATGTCTTTGATGAGCCGAACCAGTTGGCCGAGCACCACCGTAGCCTCTTGCTGTGCAAGACAGGCCACCGACACTTTTTTCAGGCAGCGCCCGTTTTCCACTTGGGCTATCCTTATATTCGTACCTCCCAAATCGATTGATAATTTCATTGTATATTAGGTTTAAACGGTTTTGGTATTTGCAAAAATAAGAACACTCTTTTTCTTCCATGCCGCCAATTGCGCATATAAATCTTCATTTTGCGCAAAAATAAAGACGTGTTCCCCAAAAGTTGCCTTCAAAGAGCAGCAAGAAAGATGCCGAATGTTTTGCCTCGTTTTACGGCTTAATTCAAAAACATTTCAATAGCTGTTGCAGCGAATCAAATAATCTGCCAACGCTTTCCCGCCTTGCAAGTCTGTAAAGTCGATGAAGACGATGCCGCATTTCCGCTTACGGCCTTTCGCCAGACAAGCCGCCACCGGTTGGTTTATGCGGTTGGCAAAGGCCAAAGGCGTGCCCGAAGGCAGACCGGTGGCACTGGTGAAAGAGATTGCCCAACGACGCGAGGCGGCCGGCTCGGCAACCACCTTATCGAAGTGGCGGATGCAGGACGCAATTTTTTTATCCGCTTCCTTATCCGATTCGTATTGATATTTATCCTGAAACAGGACTTTACCCTCCACCCCATTTTTACCGCGAAGCGTAAGCAGGCAGGACGCATTGTCAGCCCACCCGATGCAGGCAGCTCCCGGATAGCGTTCCATGACAAAGTCTCTATGCAAAAAGAGGATTTTGCCGCGACACTCTCCGAGCGTCAGCCCCGGATGGAAATCCGTCACGAAATAGCGTTGATGGGCAGGGATAAGCAAAGAGGAGGATAAAAGAGATGCGTAGTCTTCCGACGCACCCCCTTCTTTCTTCAGCGACACAACCAGCGTTTCAGAAGGATGTGCCTGCAAAAAGGCGATGAAAGCGGGCAGCACGTCTTCTTCCCAATAGATGCCCTGAAAGGCATGGCTGTGGAATATGCCCAGCTTATTCTTCCTTTTCCGCAGACGAATATCAAAAGCACGTATGCCTTGTTGCAACTGTCCGGCGATGCTCAGGGTTTGCGTTCTCAACGTACGTCCCCCTCTTGTACTCCCACTGTCGTGCGTGCCGGGGACAGACAGTTTGCACATCGGCAATGTGTCATGGAGTGCTTTCATCCATTCCTCCTTTCCGGTTTCGGTCAAAAAGCCTGCACTTACGGCACAGATGCAAGGAACAGCCATCCATACAGCCAGCATCCATATAGCAAAGATTCGCTTCCAGTTCTGTCTCATGGTGTTTCTTATAAATGCTTTACTTTCACAAATATAGAAAATCCATTCATCGATTTCGGTCCGAAAAACGCATATAAATCCTCATTTTGCGCAAATCAATGCGATGTCTCTTATCCGGATTTGGGATGAGTGCCACTGTTCTTCCCGCCCTGAAACTAAAAGTTTCACCCTCCGTCTTCGGGATGGAACTCACCTCCCAATACAACTTAAGATACCTCCCAATACGACTGAAGTACCCCTAAGTCGTATTGGGAGGTATCCTAAGTTGTATTGGGAAATCGCTTCCCTATCATACACATACAGGTGGGAAATAAGGTTTCAATCGTCAGGAAACACTTCTGACGGGGTGAAACCCTGCGAGTGGCGCTTTATTGGCCACCAAACAATCGGTCAAAAAAAAACGGGCGGAAAAGGCTTCATAGCGGGTTCGGTGGCTCCAACGGAGCCTCATCCCAAAACAAACTGCAAATGATTATCCGTGCTCTGCTCCTCGTCCAAAGCAAAGCCTTCCCATGCGAAAGTCCTCAGTTCTTCCGGGCAATCGATACGGTTCTTGATGATATGGCGCACCATCTCGCCACGGCACATCTTGGCATAGACGACCACCGTCTTCCGCTTGCCGCCTTTCATCACCTGAAAATCGGGCGTAACCACACGCACCTCTTGCTCCACCCGTTTCCAGTCGAACAAGTCCTTCATCTCGCCGCTTGCCAGATTGACGAGCACTCCGCCCCGATGCTTGATTTCGGCAATGAAATAATCCGTCAGCAAAGGCTTCCAGTAGTCGAACATAGAGATGCCTCCCTTTTCCGGCAGCCGTACATCGCCTTCCATACGATAGAGCCTGATGCCATCCAAAGGGCGAAGCAATCCGTAGAGAAAAGAGGTGATAAGCAGATGGTCTTGGGCGTAACAAAAATCGTCTTCCGTAAAATCTTCCGGCAAGATACGCTTGAACACAGCGCCCGTATAAGCACAAATGGCGGGAACAGGAAGGTTGTCCGCCGAACAGAAATCATGGAAGCGCAGGCTGTTCTCAGCGGCAATCTTGGCATTCACCCGCAAAAGTTTCGCCAACTCCGATGCCGAATACTGCGACATCTCCAGCGCATGTAGCACAGCCTCCGCCTCAAACCGGGGAACAGTGACACGGGGCACGGCTATGGAACCGCACGATGGTGTCATGGTCTTTGCACAAGATATAAAACTAAGCATAAGGAAGCCTCTTTGGTTTTTCGTGCAAAATAAAGCCTTTTCAACAAAGAATACAAAAGCTCTCAATATTTTCTTTAGAATTAGTCTTAGTTTCAAGAGTTTTTCATACCTTTACAGCTTGCAGGAGTATAGCGTGCCCATTCAGGGCGGAAAAGCCCGTTATTCCCCACATGGCCGGAAAGCTATGTGCCTGAGACAAGAAAAAGAAAAAATAATATATAAAATGACTCACAAATGGAATTATCAACCCATTACACCCGAACAGACAGAAGCAAGCCGGCAGTTGGCCCAAGAATTGGGAATTAGCCCGATACTCGGACGATTGTTGGTGGAGCGGGGAATAACAACGGCATCGGATGCCCGGAAGTTTTTCCGCCCGCAACTGCCCGACCTATACGACCCGTTCCTGATGAAGGACATGGATGTGGCCGTGGAACGTCTGAACAAGGCAATGGGGAAAAAAGAGCGCATTCTGATTTATGGAGATTATGACGTAGACGGCACTACGGCCGTGGCGCTGGTCTACAAGTTTATTCAACAATTCTATTCGAACATCGACTATTACATTCCCGACCGCTACAACGAGGGATACGGAGTTTCGTTCAAAGGGGTGGATTATGCCGCAGAAAGTGGCGTAGGCCTGATTATCGTTCTGGATTGCGGCATCAAGGCCGTAGAGGAAATCACATACGCCAAGGCGAAAGGCATCGATTTCATCATTTGCGACCACCACGTACCCGACGAAGTGTTGCCCCCCGCCGTAGCCATCCTGAATGCCAAACGGGAAGACAACACCTATCCCTACGAGCACCTATCGGGATGCGGCGTAGGGTTTAAGTTCATGCAGGCATTCGCCATCAGCAACGGCATCGAATTTCACCACCTGATACCTTTGCTGGATCTCTGTGCCGTCAGCATCGCATCGGACATCGTGCCCATCATGGGCGAAAACCGCATCTTGGCCTACCACGGGCTGAAGCAGTTGAACAGCAACCCCAGCGTAGGACTGAAAGCAATCATCGACGTTTGCGGACTGACGGATAAGGACATCACCGTGGGCGACATCGTATTCAAGATAGGTCCCCGAATCAATGCTTCCGGACGCATTCAGAACGGGAAAGAGGCTGTCGACCTGCTCACGGAGAAAGATTTCTCCGTGGCTCTGGAGAAAGCCGGCCAAATCAACCAGTACAACGAAACCCGCAAAGACCTGGACAAGACCATGACCGAAGAGGCCAACCAAATCGTGGCTGGTCTGGACGGACTGGCCGACCGCCGTTCCATCGTGCTGTATAACGAAGACTGGCACAAAGGTGTCATAGGCATTGTGGCTTCCCGCCTGACGGAGATTTATTATCGCCCGGCCGTAGTGTTGACACGCACGGACGACATGGCCACCGGGTCGGCCCGCTCCGTATCGGGCTTCGACGTATATAAAGCCATCGAATATTGTCGAGACCTGTTGGAAAACTTCGGTGGACATACCTACGCGGCCGGCCTCTCCATGAAAGTGGAAAACGTGCCGGCTTTTATGGAACGCTTCGAGGAATTTGTGTCGCAGAACATCCTGCCCGAACAGACTTGTGCCGTCATCGACATCAATGCAGAAATCGACTTCAAAGACATCACTCCCAAATTCTGCAACGATTTGAAGAAGTTCAATCCCTTCGGACCGGACAATACCAAACCCGTATTCTGCACGCACAATGTCTACGACTACGGCACCAGCAAAGTAGTGGGTCGCGATCAGGAGCACATCAAATTAGAATTGGTGGACAACAAATCGAACAACGTGATGAACGGCATTGCTTTCGGACAAAGTTCGCACGTGCGTTTCATCAAAACCAAGCGGTCGTTCGACATCTGTTATACCATCGAGGAGAATACCCATAAACGAGGAGAAATACAGTTGCAGATTGAGGATATAAGGCCGGAAGCCTCTTCTCCCGATTCCATCCAATAGACTGAAAGCCTCTCCCCCTACCCTTTCCTCCGTAGGGAGGGGAGCAGACAGACCGATTGCTATGAATAAAAGTAACTTTGCTTCCCGCTCCCTATGGGAAAAAAGACAAGAGGAGGTATCTTCTCCCCCTCCCTGCGGGGGAGGGGAACAGAGGGAAGAGGCTTCAGAGCCGAGGTTTCTCCTCCGGCAATATTGGGGCTACACCTCTTTCCGTGGCATTCAGGAAGACATCATCAACAGCATTCTTGCCGGTAAGGACACCTTGGGACTGATGCCTACGGGCGGAGGCAAATCCATCACATTTCAAGTTCCGGCACTCGCCCAAGAAGGGCTGTGCTTGGTCATCACTCCCTTGATTGCCTTAATGAAGGATCAGGTGCAAAACCTGAAAAAGCGAGGAATTAAAGCACTTGCCATTTATTCCGGCATGAGTCGGCAGGAAATCATCGTCGCATTGGAGAACTGCATCTTCGGCAATTTCAAGTTTCTCTACATCTCACCCGAACGACTGGATACCGATATTTTCCGTAGCAAGGTGCAGAAGATGAAAATCAGCATGATTACGGTAGACGAGAGCCACTGCATCTCGCAATGGGGGTATGACTTCCGTCCCGCCTACCTGAAAATAGCCGAAATACGGAAGTTACTGCCCGGCATACCGGTACTTGCACTGACAGCCACCGCCACCCCTGAGGTAATCAAGGACATTCAAAAGCGCCTGAACTTCCGCGAAGAAAACGTGTTCCGCATGAGCTTCGAGCGCCAAAACCTTGCCTACATCGTCCGGAAAACGGAAAACAAGACAGGAGAGTTGTTGCATATACTGCGCCGCATGTCAGGCAGCGCCATCATCTATGTGCGAAACCGCCGCCGCACAAAGGAAATCACCGAACTGCTGCATAACGAACACATCACTGCCGACTTCTATCATGCCGGACTGGACGATGCCACCAAAGACATCCGCCAACAACGCTGGCAAACAGGTGAGAGTCGAGTCATGGTTGCCACCAATGCTTTCGGCATGGGCATCGACAAACCCGACGTGCGCATTGTTGTCCACATGGATCTGCCCGACTCCATAGAAGCCTATTTTCAAGAAGCCGGTCGGGCAGGAAGGGATGGGGAAAAAGCCTATGCCGTCATCCTGTATGCCAAATCAGATCATGCAACTCTCCATAAACGCATTCCCGACACCTTTCCGGAGAAAGAATACATCAAGGACGTGTACGAGCACCTCCAATACTATTATCAAATGGCAATGGGAGACGGGCAAGGTTGCGTACGCGAGTTCAACATAGAGGATTTTTGCAGGAAATTCAAATATTTCCCCGTCCCCGTAGACAGTGCCTTGAAGATACTGACACAGGCCGGCTACTTGGAATACACGGACGAACAGGACAACGCTTCCAGACTGCTGTTCACCATCCGAAGAGACGAACTCTACAAACTGAAAGAGATGGACGAGGAGACGGACAAGCTCATTCAAATCATATTGCGCTCCTACACCGGTATATTCACCGATTATGCTTTCATTAATGAAGATTCGCTTGCCACACGTAGCGGACTCATGAGGCGGCAAGTGTACGAGCTGCTAATCCATCTTGCCAAGCTCCGTATCGTCAGTTATATTCCTCGAAAAAAGACACCTTATATAATATACGCGCGCGAACGAGTAGAGAAACATCATCTGCAAATTCCTCCTTCGGTATATGAAGAGCGAAAGGCACGCTACGAAAAGCGCATCTCCGCCATGCTCGATTACGCCGGCAACGCTACGGCATGCCGTAGCCGCATGTTGTTGCGCTACTTCGGTGAGAAGAACGAGCATAACTGCGGACAATGCGACACCTGCATCAGCCTGAAAAAAGAAGGGGCACATAATGACGACCTTGCAAAGGAACTCGTCGAGGATGTACTCCGGGCACTTTCCGAACAAACCATGACACCCGCTGCTTTGTCCGAACGGTTATCCACGGACAAGGAAACACTAACCCGTGTTCTGCACGGACTATTGGACGAAGGACGAGTAATTGCCGTCAACGGGATGCTGGAAGTTAAGAAATAAATCATTACTTTTGCCGCAAAAAGGAGGTATCCCTCCTTCTCACTCTATTATATTTTATCCTTTTAAGACTTTAAAATATGGGATTCTTTACATCTTTCTTCTCAGGCAAAACAGAAAGCCCGGCAGATGAGAAACAGAAAAGCGACCGGAAGAATTTTGAAATATTCAAGTACGACGGTATGCGTGCACAGCGCATGGGCCGCGCAGACTATGCCGTGAAATGTTTCACGGAAGCCCTTGCCATTTATGAAGACTTCGAGACAATGGGCTATCTGGCACAAGTCTATATTCAGACCGGAGAAGCGGACAATGCGCGCAAATTGCTGGAGCAGATGACCCGGATAGAACCGGAACATACAGCTACCTACATCAGCCTTGCCAACGTGTGCTACATGCTGGAAGATTATACAGCCATGGCCGAAGCGGCAACAAAAGCCATCGAGATAGAAGAAGGCAATGCCATGGCCCATTACCTGCTTGGCAAGGCCGACGACAGCCGGGGAGACGGGATAATGTGCGTTGCCCACCTCACAAAAGCCATCGTGTTGAAAGAGGATTTCACGGAAGCCCGCTTGCTGCGTGCCGAAGCATTGACCAGGATGAAACAATACAAGGAGGCGATGGAGGATATCGACGCCATTCTGGCACAAGACCCCGAAGAAGAAGCTGCGCTGTTGCTGCGCGGAAAAATCAGAGAAGCCACCGAAGACGAAGATGCGGCGGAAGCCGATTATCGCCTCGTGACAGAGCTGAACCCCTTCAACGAACAAGCATTCTTGTATCTGGGCCAGCTTTACATCAACCGCAAGAGGCTGACAGAAGCCATTGAACTCTTCACCGAAGCCATTGAGCTGAATCCGGATTTCTCGACAGCCTATCACGAACGCGGACGTGCCAAGCTGTTGAACGGAGATAAGGAAGGCGCTACGGAAGATATGAAGAAAGGTTTGGAGCTTAATCCCAAAGAGGTAAAGAACATCACCGGGCAATATAACGGGCAGCCGGGCGGACAACAGACGGACATATTGGGATTATAGAAAAGAGGATGAGAGAGATGCCGGAAAGCAAACCTGCAAGGTTTGCAAAAACATGCTGCCTTCTAAAAAAGATACCGATCTGAAATAAAAAACATCCTTTTTTATTTGTATGTAAAAGAAAAGCATTACTTTTGCCGCATAATTCAGAAAAAACAGAGAATAATAAGTATGAAATCATTTGCTTACGCATATTACTTCTTTTTTTACTTTTACTTTGGTCGGAAAGTAGAGCGGGAGTTTGTATGTGTCAAGTGACAGTGATGCTTAAGAACTGAACAGAGAGAACAAGTAAAAATACTGAATCCCGCTCCATCCGTATGGAAGCGGGATTTTTTATAATAAAAACCCGGAAAACAAGAAAGAATGAAAAAGGTTGCCATTCAAGGAACAGCAGGCTCTTTTCACGACATAGCTGCCCACAAGTACTTCGAAGGAGAAGAAATAGAGCTGATTTGTTGCGCAAGCTTCGAAGAGGTGTTTGCCGCCGTCAAGAAAGACAGCAAAGTGATAGGCATGCTGGCCATAGAGAATACCATCGCAGGAAGTCTGCTGTACAACAACGAACTGCTGCGACAAAGCGGAGCGCAAATCGTGGGAGAGCATAAACTGCGCATCTCGCACAGTTTCGTATGCCTGCCCGAAGAAGACTGGAGAGACATCACGGAAGTCAACTCCCACCCCATTGCCCTGATGCAGTGCCGCGAATTTCTGAGCAAACATCCCGAAATCAAAGTGGTGGAAGCCGAAGACACCGCGCTGAGCGCTGAAATCATCAAAGAAAAGAACCTGAAAGGACATGCCGCCATCTGTTCCAAAATGGCTGCCGAGCGTTACGGAATGAAAATCCTGCAAGAGGGAATAGAGACAAACAAGCACAACTTCACCCGCTTTCTGGTGGTGGCCGACCCTTGGCAGGTGGATGAGCTGAAGCGACATCGACAAAAAGAAATCGACAAAGCAAGCATGGTATTCACCTTGCCGCATACGGAAGGAAGCCTCTCGCAGGTATTGTCCATCCTCTCTTTCTACAACATCAACCTGACCAAGATACAGTCTCTGCCCATCATCGGGCGCGAATGGGAATATCAATTCTATGTGGATATCGTTTTCGACAATGTACTCAGATACAAACAGTCCATTACGGCTATCACCCCCCTGACGAAAGAACTCAAAATATTAGGAGAATATGAAGATGGAAAATCAAGCATCTAAAATAAAGCCGGCCCACCGTCTGGCAAGCGTAAGCGAATACTACTTCTCGAAGAAGCTGAAAGAAGTGGCGCAGATGAATGCCGAAGGAAAGGATGTCATCAGTCTGGGCATAGGAAGTCCCGACATGCCGCCTGCCGAAAGAACCGTGCAAGCCCTTTGCGAAGCGGCCAAGAATCCTGACGGGCACGGCTACATGCCCTACGCAGGCATTCCGGAGCTGCGCCGCGCATTTGCCGGCTGGTATAAGAAGTGGTACGGCGTGGAACTGAATCCTGACACCGAGATACAGCCGCTCATCGGTTCAAAAGAAGGTATCCTGCACGTCACGCTGGCCTTTGTCAATCCGGGCGAACAGGTATTGATTCCTAATCCCGGCTACCCCACTTACACGTCGCTCAGCAAGATACTCGGCGCCGAGGTGGTGAACTACGACCTGAAGGAGGAGAACGGCTGGATGCCCGACTTCGATGAGCTGGAAAAGATGGATATGAGCCGCGTGAAACTGATGTGGACCAACTATCCCAACATGCCGACGGGGGCCAACGCCACGCCCGAACTTTATGAAAGGCTGGTAGACTTTGCCCGCCGAAAGGACATCGTCATCGTAAACGACAATCCGTACAGCTTCATCCTGAACGAACACCCCATCAGCATACTCAGCGTGCCGGGAGCCAAGGGCTGCTGCATCGAGCTCAACTCCATGAGCAAAAGCCACAACATGCCGGGATGGCGCATCGGCATGCTGGCCTCGAACGCCGACTTCGTGCAATGGATACTGAAGGTGAAGAGCAACATAGACAGCGGCATGTTCCGCGCCATGCAACTGGCTGCGGCCACCGCGCTGGAAGCAGAAAAAGAGTGGTATGACGGCAACAACGCCAACTATCGCAACCGCCGCCGGCTGGCAGGAGAAATCATGCATGCCTTGGGATGCACCTACAACCCCGACCAGACGGGAATGTTTCTCTGGGGAAAGATTCCGGAGAGTTGCACGGATGTGGAAGAACTGACGGAGCGCGTGCTTCACAAAGCCCGGGTATTCATCACACCCGGTTTTATCTTCGGAAGCAACGGGAAAAGGTTTATCCGCATTTCGCTTTGCTGCAAAGACGATAAACTGGCCGAGGCATTGGAAAGAATCAGGAAAATAAACGAATAATATTTATAAAGAAAGATATGGAACTTGAATTAGAACCCATCACACTGTCCGGCGTAGAAAACAAACGGCCGCTGGTAATAGCCGGCCCGTGCAGTGCCGAAACCGAAGAGCAAGTAATGACCACCGCCAAGCAGTTGGCCGACAAAGGCGTTAAGATATTCCGTGCCGGAATATGGAAGCCGCGCACCAAACCGGGCGGATTCGAAGGCATCGGCGTGGAAGGTCTGCCTTGGCTGAAAGAGGTAAAGAAAGAGACAGGCATGTACGTATCCACCGAGGTGGCCACCGCCAAGCATGTGTACGAGTGCCTGAAAGCAGGCATAGACATCCTTTGGGTGGGTGCGCGCACCACTGCCAACCCCTTTGCCGTGCAGGAAATAGCAGACGCATTGAAAGGCGTAGACATCCCCGTACTGGTGAAAAACCCCGTAAACCCCGACCTTGAGTTATGGATCGGAGCCATGGAGCGCATCAACAATTCCGGTCTGAAGCGGCTGGGCGCCATTCACCGCGGATTCAGCAGCTACGACAAGAAAATATACCGCAACCTGCCGCAATGGCACATCCCCATCGAGTTGCGCCGCCGCATCCCCAACCTGCCCATCATCTGCGACCCCAGCCATATCGGCGGGAAACGCGAGCTGATAGCTCCCCTTTGCCAGCAAGCCATGGACTTGGGGTTCAACGGTCTGATTGTGGAAACCCACTGCAACCCCGACTGCGCATGGAGCGATGCCGCCCAGCAGGTGACACCGGACGTGCTGGACTATATCCTGAACCTGCTCGTCATACGCAAAGAGACGCAGAGCACGGAAAACCTCAGCGAGCTGCGCAAGCAGATCGACGAATGCGACAACAACCTCATACAGGAGCTGGCCAAACGCATGCGCATCGCCCGCGAAATAGGTACTTACAAGAAAGAGCATGACATGACCATCCTGCAAACCGGACGCTATAACGAGATTCTCGAAAAGCGCGGTTCGCAAGGTGCGCTCTGCGGCATGGACTCCGAATTCATAAAGAAAGTATTCGAGGCCATACACGAAGAGAGCGTGAGACAGCAAATGGAAATCATCAACAAATAAAGGCCGGTTGCCGCCGCAAGGCGGCCAACCGCATCCACCCCCTATAGAAGAAGTTATGCGAATACTTATACTTGGAGCCGGAAAAATGGGCTCTTTCTTCACAGACATCCTGAGCTTTCAGCACGAGACGGCCGTGTTCGACGTCAACCCGCATCAGCTGCGCTTCGTCTACAACACCTACCGCTTCACCACGCCGGAGGAGATAAAAGACTTCGAGCCGGAGCTGGTCATCAATGCCGTCACGGTGAAGTACACACTCGACGCCTTCCGCCAAGTGCTGCCCGTGCTGCCCAAAGACTGCATCATCAGCGACATTGCCTCGGTGAAGACCGGACTGAAGAAATTCTACGAAGAGAGCGGGTTCCGCTACGTGTCTACCCACCCCATGTTCGGCCCCACGTTTGCCAGCCTCAACAACCTGAATACCGAAAATGCCATCATCATCAGCGAAGGCGACCACTTGGGCAAAATCTTCTTCAAAGACCTGTATCAGACCATGAAGCTGAACATCTTCGAATATACCTTCGACGGGCACGACGAAACTGTGGCATACTCCCTGTCCATCCCGTTCGTCTCCACCTTCGTGTTTGCGGCAGTGATGAAGCATCAGGAAGCGCCGGGCACCACCTTCAAGAAGCACATGGCCATTGCCAAAGGCCTGCTGAACGAAGACGACTACCTGTTGCAGGAGATACTCTTCAACCCCCGCACCCCCTCGCAAGTGGAGAACATCCGTCTGGAGCTGAAGAATCTGCTCACCATCATCAGCAACAAAGATGCCGAAGGCATGAAGAAGTTTCTGACAAAAATCAGGGCGAACATCAAGTAAGCGGCGGGAACCTGCTGCATCAGCCGTTGCTGAAACGCGAAAGAAAGCCGAAAGAACCTGAGTCCCGGCACAAGGCTTGAGGGGTGGGCGTCGTATGTACAAGAAAATCCTGTCGCCTGCAAGTAAAGTCCGGCACGCCCTTATCTAAAACAGGAAGAGAACGGGGAGAAAACTCCATCGCAAGGCTTGCGTTGTACATCGCAAGCGCTAAGATGTACATCGCAGGGCGCAAGATGTACAACGCAAGCCCTGCGATGGAGAACACTTCCGTTAGAAGCGGATGTTTTCGTGCAGGAGCCGTCGACTTTCGGAAGGCATCCCGCAAACTTCTTCTCCGACTGTCGAACCCGCATTCAGACAAGCCCCCCAGGCAGGCCCTTATTCAAGAAATTCAAAAGCAGACAGGCTCTGAAATCCTGCCCGTACTCCGGCCCTTGCATTTTTTTCTTTGCAAGGGTCGATTTTATATGTACCTTTGCAGGCATGATAGACCAAGCCACCATAGACCGGATTTTGGATGCGGCTCAGATTGTAGATGTCGTATCGGACTTCGTCACCCTGCGCAAACGCGGTGTGAACTATGTAGGCCTCTGTCCTTTCCACAACGAGAAGACGCCCTCTTTCAGCGTGTCTCCTTCCAAAGGACTGTGCAAATGCTTCAGTTGCGGCAAGGGCGGAAACGCCGTGCACTTCATCATGGAGCACGAACAGATGTCCTACCCTGAAGCATTGAGGTATCTTGCCAGGAAATACGGCATCGAGATTAAGGAACGGGAACTCACCAACGAAGAGAAGCAGGCGCAGAGCGAGCGCGAAAGCCTGTTCATCGTCAACAACTTTGCCCGCGACTATTTTCAGAACATCCTGAAAAACCACGCGGACGGACGGAGCATCGGCATGGCCTATTTCCGCAGCCGCGGCTTCCGCGACGACATCATCGAGAAATTCCAATTAGGCTACTCCACCGAAAGCCACGATGCCCTTGCGCAAGAGGCACTGAAGAAAGGATATAAGAAAGACTTCCTCGTCAAGACCGGCCTTTGCTACGAAACGGACGACCACCGTCTGCGCGACCGCTTCTGGGGACGGGTCATTTTTCCCGTACACACACTCTCGGGCAAAGTGGTGGCCTTCGGCGGGCGTGTGCTGGCCGGTGCCACGAAAGGCGTAAAAGTGAAGTACGTCAACTCTCCCGAATCGGAAATCTATCACAAAAGCAATGAGCTTTATGGCATCTACTTCGCCAAGCAAGCCATCGTGAAGCAAGACCGCTGTTTTCTGGTCGAGGGCTATACGGACGTCATCTCCATGCACCAGTCGGGAGTAGAGAATGTGGTGGCCTCTTCGGGAACCGCGCTTACTCCCGGACAAATCCGCATGATTCATCGCTTCACCAACAACATGACCATCCTTTACGATGGCGACGAAGCGGGCATACATGCCTCCCTGCGAGGCATAGACATGCTGCTCGAAGAAGGCATGAACATCAAAGTCTGCCTGCTGCCCGACGGCGATGACCCCGACTCGTTTGCCCGCAAGCACAATGCTACGGAGTTTCAGGCTTTCATACAAGAAAACGAAACGGACTTTATCCGCTTCAAGACCAATCTGCTGCTGGGAAGCGCAGGGACAGACCCCATCAAGCGCGCCGAACTCATAGGAAGCCTTGTGCAAAGCATCTCCATCATCCCCGAGGCCATTGTGCGCGATGTCTACATCAAGGAGTGCGCCCAACTGCTGCATGTGGAGGACAAACTCTTGGTTTCTGAAGTTGCCAAACGGCGCGAGAAGCAGGCCGAACAACAAGCGGAGCGTGCCGAACGCGAACGGCGGGCAGCCAATGCCGCAAGAGAAAATGCAGAGGCAGGCAGCAACGGCAATAATGCCGATATGCCTCCTTCCGAATCGGCTTCGCAGCAGGGAAGTGATTATCCTCCCGAAAACGTTCCGCCTTCCGATTTTCCCGATGCGGCCCCACCTCCTTTTTCGCAGCAGGAAGAAGCGTACGTATCTTTCATTCCGCAGGAAGGAAAAGAAGGACAGGAGTTTTATAAGTACGAACGGTTGATTCTCCAAATGGTGGTGCGCTACGGAGAGAGAGTGATGTGCAATGTCAGCAATGAAGAGGGGCAGGAAGTCCCCATCACCGTAATCGAATACATCGTCGACGACCTGAAAGAAGACGACCTTGCCTTTCACAATCCGCTTCATCGGCAGCTGCTGGCCGAAGCGGCCGCCCACATCCACAGCGAAGGATTCATTGCCGAACGGTACTTCATGTCGCATCCCGACCCCACCATCAGCAAACTGAGCGTGGAGCTTATCAGCAATCGCTATCAGCTAAGCAAATACCACTCGAAAAGCCAGAAGATTGTAACGGACGAAGAACGCCTCTACGAATTGGTTCCTTTGCTGATGGTAAACTTCAAATATGCCATCGTCAGCGAGGAACTGAAGCACATCATGCTTGCGTTGCAAGACCCTGCCGTCATCAAGGACGAAGCACGTTGCGACAGCACCATGAAGCGCTACAACGAATTGCGCGAAGTGAAAAGCCTCATGGCCAAACGATTGGGAGACAGAGTCGTGATAAGTTTCTGATTCCAAGAAATTCAAGCAGAATAGACAAGTAAAAGAGATAAGACCGAGAATAAAAGAGTCCTTTTACGAGTTATTCCGAATTAAATTCATAAACTCTTCACGGGTTTTGGCCTGATTGAAGGCTCCGGTAAAATCGGAAGTGGTGGTAATGGAATTCTGCTTCTCAACACCACGCATCTGCATACACATATGCTTGGCCTCTACTACTACCATTACGCCCAGTGGATTAAGAGTATCCTGAATGCATTCCTTGATTTGCAGCGTCATGCGTTCCTGCACCTGCAAGCGATGAGAAAAGATGTCTACCACACGGGCTATCTTGCTCAGCCCCGTAATGTAGCCGTTAGGAATATATGCCACATGCGCCCTGCCATAAAATGGAAGCATGTGATGCTCGCAAAGCGAGAAGAAATCAATGTCTTTCACAATAACCATCTGACTGTACTCTTCCTGAAACTTGGCCGAACGGAGTACTTCATGCGGATCCATATAATACCCTTTTGTCAACGACAGCATGGCCTTTGCCACACGTTCGGGTGTTTTCTGCAAACCTTCACGCTCGGCATCTTCGCCCAACAAGGTGAGGATGCGATGATAATGTTCCTTCAGCTCGTCCAATGAAGGAGATACGATTTCTTCTTTTCCTAACATGATTCTTTTTTTATAGAGGAATGTTTATCTGCTCTCTTACAATCGATACTTCTTTAAACACACCGGTAGCACGCAACCGACGCATCATGGCATCTGCCTCTTCAATGCTGCGATAGTCTCCTGCACGGCACAACCAACGGGGAGGATTGAAAGAAGTATATACCGTAAGGTCCGGGAAATATTCTTTGATGCGGGCAGCTACCGCATAAGCCTCGTTCTTGGCCTGACGGGTATTGTTACCGGCATAAACTTGTATGCGATAGCCCGAACTCTTAATCATTCTCTGTTCGTCCGTACTGACAGTGGGAACAGCCTCCACACCTATCAAAGCCGCAATACGGGCATCTTGATGAATGGTCACCTTGCCTTGTCCCGGCACATTGCGCTCCAAGCTTTTCACAATATTATTCTGCGCAATAGAAAAGGTTGCAAAAACAAAACATACAATCAAAAGCAAACCAGACTTCTTCATAACAGTCGATTAAATGATATTTATAAATAACGCAGCCAATGGCCTATCGTTGGCTCGAATTGGGCGGATTTCACGGATTGAATAAGAACTCAGATAACCCGTGAAATCCGCACCAGAACATTATATCATAATGCAAAAGTTTTTTTACTTGAAAGCATCGATAATGCCCTTGAAGTCAGCAACACTCAAGGCAGCACCGCCAATCAAACCGCCGTCTACATCCGGATTGGCAAACAACTCCTTCGCATTAGAAGGCTTGCAACTGCCGCCATAAAGAATAGAACAATTTTCCGCTATTTCCTTGCCGTACTTCGCAGTCACTGCCGAACGGATGAAAGCATGGATTTCCTGAGCCTGAGCCGGAGTGGCAGTCTTACCGGTACCGATAGCCCAAACCGGTTCGTATGCCAAAACAATCTTAGAAAAATCTTCGGCAGGCAGAGAGAAAACGGAAGTCAATTGCGAAGCCACAACCTCATTCTGTTTGTCGGCTTCGCGCTCTTCCAACACCTCGCCGATACAGAATATCGGAGTCAAGCCGTTGGCCAAAGCCAGTTTTACCTTTTCTTCGAGGATGGCAACAGTTTCGCCATAGTATGCACGACGTTCCGAGTGTCCCAAAATCACATACTTTGCTCCGGTAGAAGCAACCATAGAGGCAGAAACCTCACCCGTATATGCACCCGATGCCTTGTCGGCACAGTTTTCTGCACCTACACTGATTTTGGCGGCGTCTACCAAAGGAGTAACAGACGCCAAATGAATAAATGGAGTACAAATGATTACATCACAATTGGGCTTTTCATTAGCCAATGCTTCATTCAGTTCTTTTGCAAGAGCAACACCCTCTTGAAGGGTTTTGTTCATTTTCCAGTTTCCTGCAACAATGTTTTTTCTCATCTTGTTTATTTATTAAAAGGGTTAATATATTTCTTGTTTGAATTACTATTTATGATTTAAAGAGTTGACGGATGAATCGGCATTTATATTACCTTTTCTCATTCTTTTTCTTTCCCGTCGCTTCACGACCAAGATATCAAGACCGATCACCATCAGCAGAGGGATGATGAACCACAACAACACATAGCCTATGGTGCGTACATCGCTTTCCTGTTTCTGTTCCCCTAAAGGGAGGTTCTCCAAACGGTCGGTCAGAACATATTCATCCGGCAGATAATCGTCGGCCCATTTGTTCAATACCGTTCCATCTTTTATCAGCAACAACCCCGGATTGGAACGGATAATGGTTTTCAATGTAATGTCGTCCATCTGACAGAACGGGTATTCCGCTCCGGTTTTATCACGCCACACATCTATCTCATCCGCCGGCGAAGAAGTCAGGGCATAGAAGCCGTAACCATGCTCCACACTGTAATCATATATCTCGTTGATAAGGTCGATATTGCTATCGTCAGCTTCTTCTATGCGATGTGCAATCAGCAAGAACGTATATCCTTTATCGGACAAGACACTGTCTGTTATATCTTCCCATGTATCCAGACTTGTCATCGAAAAGTCATGAATGGAAGGCTCATATCCTTTCTCTTTCAGTATGGTGCGCGCCTTTATAAAAGTCCATGTACTATCAGGATAATCCTCCAATGTAAACTCCCGACGTTCGCCATTCTTTTCTAAAACGAACCGACTCTCAAAGACACTTGGTTTGGCTCCTTCCGGAATCTCCATGCCTGTCCTGATATTCTTTCCGATCTTATAAGGACGAAAATCCAGTATCGGCAAGTTCTGCAAACAATAAAAAGATAAGAAAAACACAAACAGAAACGTATACATGGAAATCATCCACTCTATCTTGGGAGTGATAAAACGTACCTGCAGCTCCTGCCATTTGAATACTGAGATTGCCGCCATCAATAGCACTGCATTCTTACCGAAAGTCTGCCAATTGGTCAAAACCCAAGCATCACCGAAACATCCGCAATCAGAAACCGGATTAGTCAAGGCCAGATAGAATGTCAAGGGGGTAGCTACAACCATGAACAGCAATACCAAGGCAGCTGCCATCTTACGCCGTATGCCCAAAAGTAAGAAAACGCCTATGCCGAATTCCATAGCAGGCAATACTATTCCCGTCAGCAAGGAGAATCCGGGCGAAATCCAAGAAGTCATGCCGAAAGCAGCCAGATAGTCCTCAATCTTATAGTAGAAACCTAATGGGTCGACCGCTTTTACAAAACCGGAAAAAACAAACAAGGCTCCAAGCAGCAAACGGCAGAAGTTAACCCATATCTTCTCGACAATATGTGTCTTGTCAATCTCCAAATTCAATCTTAATTAAGCCGAAGACGGAATAGTTAATCATATCCATATAGTTGGCGTCAATCCCTTCTGAAACCAAAGTTTGCCCGGAAAGGCTCTCAATTTGCTTTGTTCGTCCAATCTTCATTAAAATCAAATCGGTGTATGAGCTAATACGCATACTACGCCACGCCTCATCATAATCATGATTTTTGGCAAGCATCAGTTCCAATGAACTCCCGGCATATTTATCATACAACACCAAAGCCTCTTCATTGGTTATGTCAGCCTTTTCGGCATAGCCCAATTCCAATTGTATCAAGCCGATTATTCCATAATTGACGATGGCAATGAACTCTGCACGGATATCTTCGTCAATCAGAGTGACCCCTTTTGTTTCAATGCTTCTAATGCGATTGGCTTTAATGAATATCTGATCTGTCACAGAAGAGGGACGGAGAATGCGCCACGCCGGACCATAATCATGAAGTTTCTTAGAGAACAAATCACGACACACCGCTATGACATGTTCAAATTGTTGCTTGGTTTCTTTCATTTTCTAATCTTCGCATTTTGTGGCAAAGGTAGGAATAATTAAAGAAAAAAGAAAGAAAGGCATATCAAAAGTAGGAGAGCTCGCATTAAAAAGGAAGCACGGATTTCACGAATTGACACGGCTTCTATGATCCAAAAACCGTGAAATTCGTATAACCCGTGCTTAAAAAAAGTGAGGAAATGCCTCAACACCCCCTCACCTCATTTTTATGGAGATTGTTTACGTTTTATGAGCAGCGCAAAACCTGTCCCGGACGCAAAACGGTTCTACGCGTAATTCTATTCAGTTTGCACAACTTATCAATGGTTGTACCCTGACGGGCCGCAATTCGTCCCAAAGTATCGCCCTTCTTCACTTTATAGAACAAACCTTCACCGACAGCCATTTGGCGTGCAGTGCTCGGAGTGCCCTTTGTCTTGTGGAATGTATATGAATCCGCAACGATATCTTGTTTTTCAAAATCAAACAGCAGAGCAGGGTCGATAGGAATTCCGAGGAAACGGGTCTCGAAGTGAAGATGCGAACCGGTGGAACGACCGGTATTACCACCCAAAGCTATCGGCTCTCCGGCCTTTACCAATTGATTCTCATCTACCATTTGTTTGAATAAATGACCGTAAACGGTTTCCAACCCATTATCATGACGAAGCACAATATATTTGCCATAGCCACGACGACCTTGATTCTTGACGATACGCACCTTGCCATCAAAAGCAGCCCGAATGGTATCTCCCACGTAAACCTTGATATCCAAGCCATAGTGCATTCTCCGCCTTCTGGGACGATAACCGAATATGTCCGTTATGCGGGTATTGGTGGTAGGCATACAAAAACCGGTCAAATCAAACGTATAGCTTTCCGGCACGATAGCGTCACCATAGGCCTGCACACGTTCATTGTTCCAGTCGGAATATAAATCCAAACCGGGATATAGTGATTGTTCTGCACGTATCTGTTTTTGCAGGGACAATGAATCTACACTTTTTAATTTTCTGTCGATGGGAGCCTGACGTGCAATGAGGTCCTGAGAGAAAGAGTTCAGACTGACCATTGCTGCCGCTGCTAATAATGTCGTTTTAATCCAATTAAAATCCATTCGTTCCGTCATTCTTTTTGATATTTACTACACACGTTTTTCGGCTAACCAAAGGTCAGTAGCTTTACGTAAATATCCAGATTGATTAAAAAATTCTCCCAAAGGTAAGATTTTCTCCGAAAAACGAGCTGAGACATTAAGTATTTTTTTCAGAAGAAGGTAGTAAAGGGAAACCAAAACTTGTCTTAAACCTTTATAAATAGGAAAGTTAGAAGAAAACATGTTTTACAGCATAAGAACGCAAGCAAAACGAATATTTAGTCATTTCTCAACTGATAGCCGCCCAATTAACATTCGTTTTTCTCAAGGCTTTCAACTGCTGCCACAATATTTCATTCTCAGGAAGCACTCCATTAGGGTCGGTATCCACCACACTCTGCGCCACTTCGCGAACATATTGCAACAATTGTCCGTCACGGACTATATCGGCAATTTTCAGATCAAATGCGACACCACTTTGCTGAGTACCTTCCAAATCGCCCGGCCCGCGCAACTTCAAGTCCGCCTCCGCTATCTCAAAACCATCATTGGTGCGTACCATGATTTCCAAACGTTTCCGCGTGTCTTCGGCCAATTTATATCCTGTCACCAAAATACAATAAGACTGCTCGGCTCCCCGCCCTACACGCCCCCGAAGCTGATGAAGCTGAGACAATCCGAAACGCTCGGCATTTTCGATAATCATCACCGAAGCATTCGGTACGTTTACACCTACTTCTATCACCGTAGTAGCCACCATTATCTGTGCTGCACCGGAAACAAACAGTTGCATCTGCGCATCTTTCTCGGATGCTTTCATCTTACCATGCACCTTGCAGACTTTACACTCAGAAAATTCTTCCCGAATATGCAGATAGCCTTCTTCGAGATTCTTCAAATCGATTTTCTCGCTTTCCTCTATCAATGGATAAACAATATAGACCTGCCGCCCCTCGGCTATCTGCTTGTGTATGGACTGATACAAGCTCATTCTGCGATTGTCAAACTGATGGAGGGTGACGATGGGTTTGCGTCCCGGAGGCAACTCGTCTATGACAGACACATCCAAATCGCCATACAATGTCATGGCCAATGTACGAGGAATCGGGGTTGCCGTCATAACCAACACATGAGGAGGTTGTACGTTTTTAGTCCACAGTCGTGCACGCTGGACAACACCGAAGCGATGCTGCTCATCAATCACCACCAAACCGAGAGAGGCAAAATTTACCGTATCCTCAATGACGGCATGCGTACCTACCAGTATGTGTATGTCTCTCGTCAACAAACCGGAAAGGATTGCTTCACGTCGTTTCCCTTTAATGGAACCGGTTAATAGCTCCACACGAATACCCATCCCGTACAGCAACTCACGGATGGTTTCATAGTGTTGGTTCGCCAAGATTTCGGTAGGAGCCATCATACATGCCTGATAGCCGTTATCAAGTGCTATCAGCATGCTCATCAGAGCAACCAATGTTTTTCCACTGCCCACATCTCCTTGCAGCAGCCGGTTCATCTGCTTGCCGGACCCCACGTCTCTGCGGATTTCTTTCAGAACTCTTTTTTGCGCATTGGTCAGTTCGAAAGGCAGATTCCGGGAATAGAATGTGTTGAAAATCTCTCCCACCTTTTCAAAAACATAACCGCGATACTTTCGTTGCCGGTCTTTTGCATATCGCAGTATATTCAACTGTACATAAAACAGTTCTTCAAATTTCAGGCGATATTGTGCCTTACGCAACAATTCCGGATTAGAGGGGAAATGAATGTTAATCAAGGCTTCCGTCAGTGGCATCAGATGATGTCGGGCAAGGATAGAAGGCGAAAGCGTCTCCGGCAACGGGTCTTGTAACTGCTGCACCACGGCGTTCATCATTTTCTCAATGGCATGCGAATTGAGAAAACTCCGTTTCATTTTTTCTGTCGTATTATAATAAGGTTGCAACCCCATGGAGGATAATTTTAAATCCGAGGCCGGATCTATGTCAGGATGCGCAATGTTTATTCTGCCATTGAATAAGGTCGGCTTACCGAACACGATATACTCCTGATGTACCTTATATTTTCCAATCAAGTATTTGATGCCTTGAAACCAGACCAAATCCACCACTCCCGTATCATCCGAGAAGTGAGCAATCAGTCTGCGCTGACGGCCTTCACCCACTGTCTCAAAACTCAAGATTTCTCCTTTCAACTGAATATAAGGCATTGCCCCGTCAATTTCCCGGATGGAGTAAATGCGACTGCGGTCTACATATTTATAAGGGAAATAATACAAGAGGTCGTGCAGTGAATAAATGCCCAATTCTTTATTGAGCACCGCAGCACGTTGCGGCCCTACACCCGGCAAATATTTTATGTCACGCGTGACTAAATCGAACATGATTCCGTAAGGACTGTGGCTATTTTCAAATCAAATGGAGTGGTTATCTTGATATTTTCCTTGTTACCTTCGGTCAAGAAAACAGATTCCCCCAACGCTTCCACCACAGAAGCATCATCTGTGAAGAGGGAAGTATATGCTTGCCCGTATGCTTTTTTCAGCAATTCCGCATCAAACACCTGAGGTGTCTGGACAAGTCTATAATCATCCCGATTGACCGTTACACTGCCATCTCCGGTCAGGCGGCGTACTGTTTCCACTACCTCTATCACCGGCACGACTGCTTTTTTTTCCGCAGCCAGTTTATAGCAACGGGCAATAACCTCCGGCGAAACAAACGGACGCACTCCATCGTGCACTCCGACCAAAGCCGGTGTTTTCACCAAAGCCAACCCGTTCTTCACAGAATGGAAGCGGGTTTCTCCACCATCCGCAATGACATGGGGCAATGAAAAGCGGCACTCCCTGCACAACTGTCTCCAATAGTCTTGCTGACTGTGAGGAAGCACCAATATTATTTGTATCTCCGAATCACTGTCATAAAAGGCTTCCATTGTGCGCATCAAAACCGGTTTACCCCCTACCGGGATAAACTGTTTGGGGAGTTCGCCTCCCATACGCAAGCCTTTGCCGCCGGCTACTATCAGAGCATACCGTGTCATAAATCACCGAACGCACATTGCTTCTTTCAATTCCTCTACCTTCTCTTTTCCTTTCAGCAGTTCCACGATGGCCAATGCAAATTCCATAGCGGCTCCCGGCCCTTTTCCCGTGATGATGTTGCCGTCTCTTTCCACCAGGGCGCCGGTGCAATCAGCCCCTTCAAGATACTGTTCGAATCCGGGATAACAAGTAGCCTTTTTACCTTTCAACAATCCCAGCTTGCCCAGCACCATAGGAGCAGCACAAATGGCGGCTATCGGTTTTTGCTCCTCGGCAAAACGCAAAATAAGCTTACGCAGTTCGTCGCATTTCTCCAACGTTGCCGCACCCGGCATACCACCCGGCAGCAATACAAGTTCCGCATCGAAAAAGTCGCAATTCACCACATTCTTATCGCATAAGACAGGAATATCATGTGCTCCCGTCACTATTTCGTCGGGGGTAACGGTCACCATTTCCACATTCAGTCCGGCACGCCTCATCACATCCACAGATGTAAAAGCTTCGGTCTCCTCAAATCCGTCGGCAAAAAAAACATACACTGTACCCATAATTGTTTCTCCTTATCTATTTCAGGTTAAAATAATACGTTATCGTCCCTACTTGATTGTTCAACCCGCTCACTGCATTGAAACGAGCCTTTTTGGCCGCATCTTCCGCCGCCTTACGCAACGCGGGATTCACGGTATTTGTCTGGCGATTGATGCCGGTAGCTATTACATATCCGGCGGGATTCACGGTAATTGTTACAACCACCCTACCCTCGTCTTGCACGTTATATACCGGCCGAGGCAATCCTCCTTCACCGATGGAACGTCCGCCGAGGCTGAATGTTCCGTAACCTCCCGTACCGGAAGTTGCACCGGTAGGAGCATTTCCTTCAAGGCTACCCTGAAGCCCCTCACCTTTTGTATCTCCTTTACTGTCCATCCGGGCTCCTTTACCGAAAGCACCGGCCACACGCCGGCGTGCAGCCTCTTCCGCTTCCTTACGCTCTCTTTCGGCTTTGGCCTCCGCCATTTTGCGAGTGTCTTCCGCTTTTTCGGCTTCTGTCTTTTCAGGCTTTTTCACTTCTTTCGGTTTCTTCACTTCTGCTTTGGGCTTCAGCGCAACGGTTTCTTCCGCTTCCTGCGTAATGATGTCCTGTTCCTCCGTTTCCTGCACTTGTGCGGCAGGTTCTTCCGGCATAACGTCTACTTTCACCAAAGAGGGGTCGGCAACTCCAAGCGCATCGGACACCTCTCCCAACATGACAGGCACTCCTCCCTCTTCCATCGGTTCAGGCAACGCAAATCCCACCAGTATCAAAAGGGCAATGATGGCCGCATGCACCAAAAGCGCACCCGTCACACCAATATATTTTCCTTTTTTCTTCTGATTCAACATACGGTATCTGCGTTTGAAGTAAACGACTAAAAACTATTTTCCTTCGGGTGGACGCGTTGCCAGCACCATCTTGAATTTGTTCTCGTTTGCGATGTTCAGCACTTTCACTATTTCCCTATAAGGTACTGTTTCATCGGCATACAAAGCAATGTACATTTCAGGCTCTCTCTCTGCGCACGATTGCAGAAAAGGCGTCAATTCCTCCAATGTCAACTGTTGCTCCCTGTCATTGCCGAAAGCGGCATAATAGTTCAGGCCGGCATCGATGATGACCCTTGTCAGAGGCTTGGCGGATGTCTGTTGCTTTCCTTGCGGCAACAACACCTTGATGGCATTGGGCGACACCATGGTAGATGTTATCATAAAGAAAATCAACAGCAGGAAAATCAAGTCCGTCATGGACGCCATGCTGAAAGAGGGTGATATTTTAGCTCTACGTTTTAACACTTTATGAATTGCTAATTATAAAATTTTCAACTACGAATCATCAATGCGCCGGTTCGTTCAGCAAATCCATGAACGCCATTGTCTTGGCTTCCATCTTATTGACCACGCCATCTACCAGCGTCACCAGATAGTTGTAGGAGAACATAGCTATGATACCGACAATCAAACCGCCCACGGTGGTAATCATCGCTTCATAGATGCCGCCCGAAAGCATTGTGATGTCGATGTTGTTTCCGGCGTTTGCCATCTGCCAAAAAGCTCTCACCATACCGGTCACCGTGCCAAGAAAACCTATCATGGGCGCACCTCCGGAGATGGTTGCCATGATGGTCATTCCTTTCTCCAATTTGGCGACTTCAATGTTTCCCACATTTTCAATGGCGGCCTGCACATCGTTCACCGGACGCCCCAGACGACTGATTCCTTTTTCAATCATACGGGCAGAGGGTGTATTCACACTGCGGCAATAGGCAATGGCCGCTTTCAGCTCTCCACCCAGAATATAATCCTTTATCTTATCCATGAACAAGGGGTCTTCTTTTCCCGCCTTCCGGATAACATAATTACGTTCGAACAAGATATAGAAACAGAGCAAAGACATCAGGCCTAACACAATCATAATCCAGCCGCCCTTGATGGCCATGCTCCATAAGTTCATCTCATCGGAAGCGCTTACTTGGGTCAATACCGGATTGGCACCTGCGATGGAATCGGTCAGTGCCGGGGCCGCTTGGGCCAATAACAACATTATATTCATCAGCGAAGACAGTTTTTATATTCCTGAATAGTACGTTCCAGTCCCAGATACAGCGCATCGCTAATCAGCGCATGGCCGATAGACACTTCGTCCAACCACGGAATGTTTTGATAAAAATAATTCAGATTGACCAAACTCAAATCATGCCCGGCATTCAGGCCCAAGCCCAAACTGCGGACTACCTTGGCGGCCTCGACAAAAGGGGCTACCGCCGCTTCCCGATTCTGAGGATATGCCTTCGCATAAGGTTCCGTATAGAGCTCCACGCGATCGGCACCCGCTTTGGCCGCATATTCTATCATTTCGGTTTCAGTAGAAACAAAAACGGAAGTACGGATGCCGGCATTGTTGAATTTATCCAATACTTCGTTCAAGAAATCGTAATTACTTTTAGTATCCCAGCCGGCATTCGAGGTTATTTGTCCGGGGCTGTCGGGCACCAAAGTGACCTGATGCGGTTTCACCTTCAAAACCAAGTCTATAAATTCGGGAGCGGGATATCCTTCTATGTTAAATTCCGTATGCAACAGCGGACGCAAATCATATACGTCCTTATGGCGTATATGCCTCTCATCGGGGCGAGGATGCACGGTAATCCCGTCGGCTCCAAAGCTCTCGCAATCCAACGCCACTTTTACGACATTCGGGATATCTCCTCCGCGAGCATTGCGCAGCGTTGCAATTTTGTTTATATTTACACTCAACCTTGTCATAATTCGCTTCATTGTTTTGGGCAAAAGTACAAATAATCGCGATACTTCGGCTGCATTCCAAGAAAAAAATAGCATATTTGCATCCTAATCCAACCATGTTTGTTATGAAGTTTGCCATATTCGGAAATACCTATCAGGCCAAAAAATCGTTTTACGCGGAAAATCTCTTCCAGTTGCTCAAGCAGCACGATGCACAACTTTGCATTTGCCGTGAGTTTCATCATTTCCTGACCGCCGACTTAAATCTAAACATTCCGGCGGCAGAATTGTTTGACGGTGACAACTTTTTTGCCGACATGGTAATAAGCCTCGGCGGTGACGGCACTTTTCTGAAAGCCGCAAGCCGTGTGGGGAAAAAAGATATTCCTATTCTCGGCATCAACACCGGCCGTCTGGGTTTTCTGGCAGACATCTCACCGGAAGAGATGGAGGTTACTTTCGACGAGATTTACAATAATCACTATAAAGTGGAAGAACGAAGCGTCCTGCAACTAAGGTGCAACGACGATCATTTGATGAAGTCGCCCTATGCGCTCAACGAGATAGCGGTACTGAAGCGAGACAGCTCCTCCATGATTACCATCCATACCGCCATCAACGGCGCACCGCTTACCACCTATCAGGCCGACGGATTGATAATTGCCACCCCTACCGGCTCTACGGCCTATTCACTTAGCGTAGGTGGTCCGCTTATCGTTCCTCACAGCAAGACAATCGCCATTACGCCTGTTGCCCCTCACAGCCTTAACATCCGCCCCATCGTCATCTGCGACGATTGGGAGGTTACACTCGATGTAGAAAGCCGCAGCCACAATTTCCTGGTTGCCATCGACGGACGCAGCGAATCTTGCAAGGAGACTACCCGCCTGCATATCTCGCGGGCGGACTACAGCATCAAGGTGGTGAAACGGTTCAATCACATCTTCTTCGATACGTTGCGCAACAAAATGATGTGGGGGGCAGACGTCAGATAACCTGTCTCGTCCCCTCTTAATTCATTGCCCTGAACGGCAAGGTTCATACTCGTGTCCTTTCGCCCCTGACAACATAAAAACAGGAAGGCGTACCCACTCCAAGAGTCAGTGTAAATAAAAATTACTACTGTCCGCTAAACCATAATTATCTACTCCCAACTCGTTAACTATTACGTGTTGGGAGTATTTCTTTTTTCGGACAAGCCCCCTTATTTCAAAT
>NZ_SLXB01000004.1 GCF_004342845.1 Prevotella heparinolytica
CACGCAGCGCACGCTCACGGCAAGCATAGCGGGTAAGGCATGGCCTATGGGCAAGACGGTGACCTACCGCATCAGCACGTCGAGCATCTCGGTGGAGGCGAAGCTGAACGTCATCGCCCCGGGTGACTTTGAGCATACGGGAGGCACGCAGAACTACACCGTATCCAGCTATCTGGAGGTGACACGTCCGGGAGACGCAACGAAGACGCTGCCCATGGCGTGGACGGTGGAGTACTCCACGGACAACGGGCTGAACTGGAGCAGCACCAAACCGGCGTGGCTGACGACGTTCACCGAGAGCGGGGCGGGAGACACCGGGCCGACGAACCATACGGCAGGCGTGGCCCCGCAGGTGAACAGTGCCCCTGCCGACCCGCACACCGAGGCGTTGCGGAACGCCGCACCCGTTAGCAACCACGACCTCTCCACGCACGACTATCAGGGCAACACCGCCCCGATGCGCACCGCCAACTGCTACATTGTGAACGCTCCGGGAACGTACCGCCTGCCCTTGGTTTACGGCAACGCGGTGGATTACGTCAAGGTGCCCGGAGGCCCGAATCCGGGATGGAATACGTCGGCATATACCTCGACGGCAAGCGGAAGCAATGTGCTGAATCCGTTTATCAACCACCTCGGTGCAGGAATTACCAATCCTTATATTTACAACAATGCAAACTGCACTCCCAATAGCTGCACGCTGGTCTGGCAGGACGAGGCGAACCTCGTGACGGATGTGGCTCTCTCTTCCGACGGTCATTTCCTCACGTTCACCGTCAATCAGGCCACCATCCACCAGGGCAACGCCGTGGTGGCAGTGCGTGACGCATCGAACACCGTGCTTTGGAGCTGGCACATCTGGGTGACTGACTACAGGCCCGGCACAACGGGGACAACCACCACACCCGACAAGGAAATCACCAACTATCAGGGCCATAGGTACAAGATTATGGCCGTGAACCTCGGCTGGTGCGACGAGAAGGAGGAAATCTACGCCGAACGCACGGTGCAGGTGCGCTTCAGGCAGACCGGAACAGGTGCGACACAGACCATCACCGTGAAGCAGAAAGCGCATACCATTACGGAATTTGGGAACAACACTTATTACCAGTGGGGTCGTAAAGACCCGTTCGTGGGAGTGCTTGTGCAGGAAATCAATAAGACTTGGTACGATGCCGGTGGGAATGTCAAGACCAACCAGACTCCCCCAACAAGCAGTTTCTTATACTATAATGCCTGCATCACCTCCGGTATCACCCGGCCTAACACGTTCTGTACGAATAGTAATATGGATTATGAATACGCCAACCTTTGGAGTGCGGACAACACCGTCTACACCGCCTACACCGCCAACGACAACCCTGTTGTAAAGACCATCTACGACCCTTGCCCCGCAGGATACAAAATGCCTCCGAACAATGTCTACACCGGCTTCACCACAACGGGACAATACGCGGACAGCTCTTCTGAGTTCAATGTGCAGGGGTCTTGGAACAATGGTTGGAACTTCCATTGCGGCCTGAACTTCACCGGCGATACCGTGTTTTTCCCCGCGTCGGGCTTTCGGTACTACAATTCCGCAGTGCCCATCAACGTGGGGAGCCACGTCTACTATTGGCTGGCGGGGCCGAACGGCACGTACTACGGGTGCTACCTGACCTTCCGTTCGTTCTACGTGCGCCCGCTGTACGGCTACCAGTGCCGCAGCGCCGGCTTCGGGGTGAGGCCATGCCAAGAATAAAAGGAGCGAAGCGACCGCATCAATTATTATTTGTAAGGATTATTTTGTTATCGTGCAATCTGAGGTAACAAGCAAATTTATCGGTGTATGCCGTCCGAAGAAGAGAGTTATCTCATAAACAGGATGCTCCGATGATACGGAAATAACGACTTTGTATGTGCGTATTATGCTGACAATGAAACATATACAAACCCGGTTGCGGTATGCGTATCTACCTGCTCGTGACATACGTATCTCAGTGGTCACGACATACGTATCTCATGAGGCAAGACATACGTGTCTCGTCACGCACGACATACGTATGTCATCACCACTGAGATACGTATGTCATCGCGGGGTATGAACCGAAGAAAGAGAGTCATTCGCAAGGATGTAATATATTTTTATTAACCATTTAACAAATAGGAGATCAAACTATGAGTGTAAATTACAAATTAGTGCGGAAGAAAAATCCGCAAAAGAAAAGCGAACCCGCCAAATGGTATGCCACGCCCAACAGTGCAAAGCCGTTGGCACAGAAAGCCCTGACCCGTGCCGCCACGGAGAACACCACCACGGCACCCATCGAGATGGAGGCCGCCATGGAGCTGCTGGCAGCCTTCATTCCGCAACAGCTTCAGCAGGGTCACACGGTGAACGTGCCCGGCATGGGTACATTCCGCCTCACCTTCAAGAGTGAGGGCGTGGAAGACATCGACAAGTTCAACGCCGGGCAGATGATAAAATCGCCCCGCATCGTCTTCACCCCCGCCAAAGAACTGCGTGAGAGAACTTTGCAAGGCATCAGCTATGAGAATAGCGGCGTACTGGAAAACAAAATCAACTACGCCTCGCTGGCCGACTACCGCAAGGCCAAAGGACTGCCGACGCCTGCACCGGGCGGCGGTACAGGCGGCGGCAGCGGCTCGGGCGGCCAGGGAGAGAATCCGCTTGGTTAGCGATTGTTAGCGGTTAGCGGTTAGTGGTTAGTTGTCAGTGGTGAGCGATTAGTGAGTGGTGAGTGAAAAACAGAAAGGTTCAAAGCCACACGAACAGCGCTCACCACTTATCACTCACCGTTCACCACTCATCGTTAACCGTTCATCACCCATCGTTAACCGCTCATCGACTAACCGTTAAACACTACTACCATGGCCCCCTATCGAACTATCAAAAGAATACGTGCGGCGAAATTCCGCAAGAGCTGCCTGATAAACATCGACATGACGGGCGCATCGCCCACAGCCTATGACCGCTCGGCCCTGATATTGCACGCCATATATCCGCAACTGCCCCTCCGGCACGTGGTTTGCGGAGATGGACAGAAGCATCCGATGGTGACGGACATCCCGCAGAAAATCATCCGCGAGGTGTGCCGCAAGTACCGGTTAGTGGAGGCGACGGCAGCAGTAATTTGCGGTAAGTGATTAAGCATGAAAGGGTAGAGAGAGGTAAAGACTTAACTTTGACGAAAAGTTATGTGGATGATCGGCACGGTTTTTGGAGACTATACAGCAGCCAGTTCTTTACCCAATGCATGCAAAGCTTCCTTGATTTGGTTAATCCGTTCCTCACTCGGCTTCTTTATACCGTAAATATATTTAGAGAGCAGGCTCTTGTTTATACCCAAATTGCGTGCCACCTCGGACACATTCAGTTGCGGAAAATGATTGAATATCTTTGCCACCTCATTGTCGTACATAGGTTCTTCCGTGTCATAAAAGCTCGATATGTGTATATCCTCATCCAATTCAGCCCAGCGGAGCGCTTCGCCCCTCATCTTTAAGGTGTAGCGTTTACGTTGGCTTTCGGTAGCGTCCTTTAATAAAGGGAAAGCCTCTAAAGGACGACTGTATACCTTATCGTCGCTTGAAAGCATGTAAATCCTCTCATTCTCAAACCAAACACCCTTAATTGTTTCCATATTTTCCTTGTTTTAGTGATATTCGTTCCACTTTCCTATGATATCGTCTCTATACATCTCAGTAAGTTCCAAAGCTCGCTTTAAGTCTTTTGCTTTCAGCCCGTGTGATCTCAGGTTCGATTTGAATCTTTGCATCGTCATCTCCTTTTACCACGTGTACGTGAATTGGAGTGTGGTCTTCTGAAAAGAAAAAGAACCGAAGTCCAAATATCTCAAAGATAGTAGGCATGTTTCATCTCTTTAGTTACACACAACAAAAGTAGGGATAAAATTTATCCCTACAAGTGCTTGGCAATCTTTTTCAAAGTGTGCCGCAAGTACCGGCTGGTGGAGGCAACGGCAGCAGTAATCAGCGGTGAGCAGACGGTAGATGGTAGACGTCTAATCTCTAACGCCTATCAAAGGCCGAATGCCGCCTTCACCTTGTCTACATAGTCCAGTTTCTCCCAAGTGAAGAGTTCCACCTCTACTTCCTTGTCGCCCTCGTAGCGGCTGCGGAAGTGCTTCACCACGGTTTGCGGTTCGCGTCCCATGTGTCCGTAGGCAGCCGTCTCCTGATAGATGGGATTGCGTAGCTTGAGGCGCTCTTCGATGGCTTTCGGACGGAGGTCGAACAGTTCGTCTATTTTCCGGGCAATCTCACCGTCGCTCATGCCTACGTGGCTGCGGCCGTAAGTATCTACAAAGATGTTGATGGGGCGTGCCACGCCGATGGCATACGACACCTGCACCAGCATCTCGTCCGCCACGCCGGCGGCCACCAGATTCTTGGCAATGTGGCGTGCCGCATACGCCGCGCTGCGGTCTACCTTCGAAGGGTCTTTCCCGGAGAAAGCGCCGCCGCCGTGAGCACCCTTGCCGCCATACGTGTCTACGATAATCTTGCGTCCCGTCAGTCCGGTATCTCCGTGAGGTCCGCCGATGACGAATTTTCCGGTGGGGTTGACGTGATACGTGATGCGGTCGTTGAACAATGCCAGCACCTTTTCGGCATGGATGGAGGCGATGACGCGCGGCATCAGCACTTCGATGACGTCCTTGCGGATGACGGCCAGCATCTCCTCGTCGGCCTTCAGTTGTGCGGCTTCGCTCTCGTCGGCAGGTTGCACAAAGTCGTCGTGCTGCGTAGAAACCACGATGGTGTCTATGCGGACGGGGGTTCCGTTGTCGTCGTACTCTATGGTTACTTGGCTCTTGGCGTCGGGGCGGAGGTAGGTCATCGTCTTGCCCTCGCGACGGATGTCGGCCAACACCTGCAAGATGCGGTGCGCAAGGTCGAGCGAGAGCGGCATGTAGTTTTCCGTTTCGTTGGTGGCATAGCCGAACATCATGCCTTGGTCTCCGGCTCCCTGTTCCATGGGGTCTTGCCGTTCCACGCCCCGGTTGATGTCGGGACTTTGCTCGTGAATGGCGCTCAGCACGCCGCACGAGTTACTCTCGAACATATACTCGCCTTTTGTATAGCCGATTTTCTTGATTACTTCGCGTGCGATGAGTTGCAGGTCGACGTACGCCTTTGTTTTCACTTCGCCCGCCAGCACCACCTGTCCGGTAGTGACCAGAGTTTCGCAAGCTACTTTCGAACTGGGGTCATAAGCCAACAGTTTGTCAAGCACAGCGTCCGATATTTGATCGGCCACTTTGTCGGGGTGCCCTTCAGACACCGATTCGGATGTGAATAAATAGCCCATTTCTTCAATGATAATTAATGGTTGATAATTGATGGTTGAATGAGAGGTGGAAGTGGACAATGAGCAGATGCGCCGGGCAGGAAGCCGTCAGAAAAGGATGTGTTTTTAGCATTTTTTTCTGTGGTTGCAAGCTACTCAAATCTTTCCACATATCATTTTACGGGCGCAAAGATAATGCTTTCTTCTCAAACTCCTCTTTCTGCAAGCGGTATTAACATTCTATAAACAAAGAAGGGGGTTGCCATCTTTCATAAACAGCCAATCGTTTTGGTATACGATGTATCTGTTTTCAATAGAAAGTACGTTCTTTTTGTCTTTGATAACGATATTACCCGTAGCCGAATAGCCGGATCTGATTATAGGCATTTTCTTTCGGCACGGGAAATTGCGCTTCAAGCATATATTTTATTACTCCGTTTTCGGCATTGCCTTTGGACGAAAATTTGGTTATTACAGCCTGCGAAAGGCTGTTCTTCTCTTCCCGCACCTTGCAGGACTATCGGGATAAAGGCATTTTCCCCTACACGCAGATTGCTGGGAAGATACTTTATCGATTGTCTGACCAGCAACGAATTTTGGAGGAGAGTTATGTCAGGCGAAATGGTGTTTGGTGATTTCGTAGAAGATTGTGGGCGACAGAACAACTGGACGGATTCCACGTATGAGAAATTTGCAGCAGTGAAGAATCATTTGACCAACTTTCGTAAAGCACTTACCTTTGAGTTCTTTGACGAGCAAGGTTTGAATGATTATGTTAGTTATCTGCGTGATGTCTTTCTCTTCCAATGCTTCACAGATTTGCGCTATTCGGATGTATTCAATCTCCGCAGAAGTGATATTAAAGGCGACCATATTGAAGTTACAACGGTTAAGACCTCCGATAGTTTGATTATCGAACTGAACAATCACAGTAAGGCAATTCTTGATAAGTATAAGGATGTGGTGTTTGAAAATGATAAGGTACTGGCAGTGATTACCAATCAGAAGATGAACGATTATCTTAAAGAATTGGCAGAAATGGCAGGGATTGATGAACCTGTGTGCCAAACTTATTACAAAGGTAATGAGCGCATAGATGAGGTTACGCCTAAATATGTCCTGCTGGGATTTCCAATATTCTTGTAGGTCGACAATGTCTTCGTCAAAATGAAAAACGTTTCTCCACAGTGTTAAAGCTGAATTTATATTCATTGTATTCTGTATAAGTTCATATATTTGCATCTGTAACGGATATAGAAAAAATTCAATTGGACAGAAAAAAGAGCATAGCAACCTCATCAAGGAGCATTTGAAGAAGCGAGGCATTACCCAAACGTGGCTCGCCAAAGAATTGGGCATGAGCTTCAGCATCACTAACGCCTACGTTTGCAATCGCAAACAACCTAATCTTGCTACCATCTTCAAAGTGGCGGATTTACTTAGTATGTCACCAAAAGATTTAGTGAAATAAGAAATTATGAATATAATAACAACATCGTCATTTTTGCCTGCTGTCAGAAACACGGATTTGATGAAAGGCAAAACATATGTAGGCATAGACTTTGGTACATCAACTACAGTTGTCTCAATTGCTTCATACGATGAAAATAGCAATTTGATTCATACAGAGTCTCTGCGTTTGAAACAAAAACTTCCTGATGGAACTATCTATTCATCAGAGATTATCCCATCTGTAATAGCATGGTTAAACAAACAAATTATTGTAGGAGAAGGAGCATCTCAACTTAAATACCAATTGAAAAGAGGGAAAAACATTTGGTATTCGTTCAAAATGGAATTGGGCGAAGATTTAGGAGCTAAATATTACGAAAGTGAACTTCGTGATATCCCACCATTCAATATAAGGAATCCCAAGGATGCTGCTCGCGTCTTTTTTGCCTATCTTAAATATTTGATTACAGGATATTGCCAAGAAAACAATTTAGCCGAAGACATATCATATGCGGTTAGCATTCCTGCTTCATTTGAGGCTAACCAGCGTAAAGATCTTCTTGATGCGTTGATGTCAAATGAAATGAAAGTTTCAAAGCAAGCTCTGATCGATGAGCCTAATGCAGCATTTATTAGTTATGCTGTTACTCGCGCAACTGAAGGGCAACCAATGTTTGTAAATCCTAATTATAATTCTAAAGTATTGGTATTTGACTTTGGAGGTGGTACATGTGATATTTCTATATTGGAAATAGGACAAAGTGCAAACGGATTCTTCTCAAAAAATATTGCTATTTCAAAGTTCACCAAATTAGGAGGGGATGACATAGACAGGTATCTTACTTATCATTATCTAATGCCAAGATTCTTAGAAGCAAATGGCAAGAAAATGGATCAATTCCGCACAAATGAAAAAAAGCAGATTGCTTCTGCTTTGTATAAGGTAGCAGAGCGCTTAAAAATAATGATAAATAAATCACTTTCGACTCTAACAGACGATTATGTTATACCAAAACTAAAGTATAACGGAACCAAGACATCATTGGAATCAGAAGTGACGGTATTTACCAACAAGGGAGAACTTAAACAAAGTAGTTTTTACTTGACTAATAAAGAAATGACCGAAGCTATGACCGTTTTCTTAAAAAATGATTATGGAAAAACTACTAGAATTAAAGGGGAGGATGAGTATAATAGTATTTATTCTCCAATAGAGAGTGCAATTAAAAAGTCAAAGATTCGTAAAGAGGAAATTGATTATATTCTCTTTATTGGAGGAAGTGCCCAAAGCCCTTACATTCAAGAGACATTAAAGAATTATTTTGAAGATTCCGAAATGTTGGTACCTTCGAATCTACAAACACATGTATCACAAGGAACTGCAATACATAACCTTTTATTCAATGGCATGAATAAATGTCTTATACAGCCAATTTCTAGCGAGCCAATTCTTATCATTACAAAAGATGAGATTTCAAAAGTTATTCTTCCCGCAGGAACCCAAATTCCATGTGATACAATCATAATTGACGACCTTGTTACAAGTCGAGAAGGCCAGAAAATTGTTGAATTGCCAATATGCGTTGGAGATGTTAGAAAACTTCTTTTCAATCTTAAAATCGAATCTCCACTCCCTTCAGGATTTCCTATTAACAGCCCAATTCAGCTTGCAATCGAAGTAAATACGGATAAGATGCTTATAGCAAGAGCCACTTGTATGGGGGTTGTATGTCATGTAGAGCCATTAAATCCATTCGCAAACAAAGAACTCAGCACAGAAGATCGTGCAGCTTTAAAAGCAGAACGACAAGCTAATTTAGAAGCAGAGCTTAACGGAGGAGTACCTTCAAAGCAAACTTTGATAGCCTTGAGAATGGCTTATAACAAAGCCGGACATACATTCAAGGCTGCAGAAACATTTGAACTTCAAAACGAATTATATCCAGAAGCAGACATGTATAACGGCATAGCTGTACTTTATAACAATGCCAGAGCTACTTATAAAGCAATTGAATTCTACGAAAAAGCATTGGAAGAGAATCCTAATCATAAATATGCTAATGCCAATTTAGGCTCAACGCTTCGTTATCTAGACCCCAAGCGGGCTAAAGAATGCTTACAAAGAGCTATTAACGTAGATCCAGATCATGATATAGCACTCATAGAACTTGGGCGCATTCAGAAGTCTGAAGGAGATATTGATGGGGCAAAGGAAAAATTTCGCAGAGTATACGATAGATATCTACATCAATGGAAAACAAATTCTTTACCGTCGTATGCATATGGATGGTTCGCGTCTGTTGCAGAAGAATTAGGTGAGAAAGATTTTGCGCGTGAAATTCGTCTTTCTACTCCAGGGGCACAAGGTGAATCCTATTATGATCCAGAAAATCTTTCAAAGACAAAAACAAATAAGTTAACAACAAAATAGTTAATTATGCACATTCCTCCTATTAACAAGTTGGACCCTCAGCAGCAAGCCTTTCTTGATAAAGTTAGCACCTTTGTTGACAATTCTAGTTTAAGTTTTCGTAACCAGTGGATTCAAGGGTTTGCTGGCTCGGGTAAATCTGTATTGCTTGCGTATTCTGCCAAGACAATTCTTGCAAAAAAGCCTAATTCCCGCATATTAGTTGTCGTATTTACCCAGTCACTCGTAGAAATGTTCAAGGCAGACTTCAGAGAAATTGGCTTAGCAAACAAAGTAACTATTGATACGTTTTATGGATTTATGAAGGGCAGCTCCCATTATGATTACATTCTTTGCGATGAAGTTCAAGATTTGACTCCACGTGTTATTCGTGAAATGAATGCCAGAAGTTCAAATATAATTGTAGCTGGAGATTCCAACCAATCTATATTCGAAAGTGATCCACGTTGGAGAGAAGCAACTGTTACACCATCAGAAATTGGCAGACTCATAAATGGAGATCAATACGAATTGGGGGTTATACATAGACTTTCTTGTTCAATAATAGATGCAGTTCAACGCTTTTTGCCTAGAATGAACATATTCTCTTCAAAGAGAGATATGACAAAGGAAGATACACAAATTCGTCTTTGCGAAGCTCCTTCTGAGGCAAAGGAGGTAAAATACATCATGGAACAAGCAACAAAGGCAGTTAATGTTGGCGATTCTACAGCCATTTTGATTCCTACAGCACCAAAAATAATACAATTTGTCAATCAAGCACTTAGAGATGCAGGTAAACCAGAATGGGTTGAGGCTACAAATAATTGGGGAAAAATTGATTATGGTTCCATGAATTCTCATTTACGCATACAGGGGCTTAAAATGCAATACGTTGGAAATGGATATGGCCGTTTTGACGAAAATGATCATCGTATAATTATTATGACATTCCACAGCGCAAAAGGTCTTGACTTTGAAAATGTGTTCATTCCTTATGCAAATGCAAGTATGTATATCTGTCCTAACGATTCTCTTGCAAAAACTTTATTCATGGTAGCAATGACTCGTACAAGAAAAAATTTATACATTACTTATAATGGTTATCCAAGCGATTATCTTGACGCATTTAAGTCGAACTGTTCGCAGATTGATATAACATCAACAATACAAACTCCACAATTTGGCGGTAATAACACTTGGGGCTTCTAATTATGACAGATTATTTAGCAATTGTACGCAAGTTAGACTTTGTTGACTTGTTCAAATATGGGCATTTTATTATAAATAATGCCATCTCATTTAATGGAGATATAGCATCACATAGTGATGACAATGAACTTTTTGATGCCTTAACTTCCAAAATGAATATGTATGAATATTCATTTGAATATATTATAATTCATTTTGTGTCAGATAGTTATAATAGTCAATATTTTTCTATTGATATAGAGAACGTTCGTAATCTTTACACTTTTGATGAAGAGGCAAAAAAAGAAATGTCTATTTCTTTTGATTCTCGCATACAACTATGTGTATCACCATGGGCAGATAAATTCTTAAAGCTTCAGCAAAAACTTAGTATCAAACAAAGTATGCGAGGAGTCAAAAATCTTTGGGCTATTTTTAATTTGCCAAAGTCTGATTTGCCAAAATGTAAAGCTATAATAACCCAAGATATAGTGCAAGAAGTCTTTCGTGAGCTGTATGCTTATGAAAGACCTTTTGGCGAAAAATCAATTTGGACATATCTACTAAGGTATGAAAGACATAGTTATTATCCAAAGGGAATGATTGGTTTCTTCTGTGACTTTATTCATGTGTTCTGTAATTTTTTAGAAAAGCAAGAACTTAGCGGTGAAGTGGCAGAATCAACACAGTTATATCCTCAACTCAAAGCATGTCAGAAACCACGATTTGAGCTATTACTAAAGATAGTGAAGTCCTCGCCAGTATATCAGAAGACGGAACAAGCAGCTGGCTGTAGATTCGCAATCGCAGCTCCTCTGTTCTTATACTTGAAAGCTGAATATGCAGATGGAATGGTACACAAGCCAAGAGAGGAGTTTATCAATTATTCAAAAGAAATTGGGGGCTTTGAATGTTCTATCGCAATTTACCTTCTTGGTATTGCATTAGGTTATGATAAGACATATGATGCCTTCTACGAATCAGAACAATTGCCTTTCTTTAAGAAACCTGTTGTTAAGGAAGTTCCGTCTAAAATCAATGAGGGTTTGGAGAATGCCTTATCTCGATTCCCTGAACCTTCAGAAGAGACAGGACAGGATGCTTCAAGCAGTACAGAAAATGATGATAAATCTCAGAAAGACAGTAAGGCAAGAATAATATCATCTACTGATACTCAAAATCCAAAGAATACATATAAACAAGAAGAACTATTCCCTACGGATAATGATGCCAACGAAGGTCAGAATAGGCCTATTTTATGGCTGAAGAGAAAGCAAAACAAAACAAAAGCAGACGTATGTCCTGTTTTTGACGAAGAAAAACGTTCAGAGTTAGAAAAATTGGGATACAAACCTGTAACACGATTTGATACGACCGTAAAAAATGTGATAATATCATATGGCTATAATCCAGATGTCGAAAAAGCACGCTTGAAGAAAAGCAAAAATAAATAATATTATTAATTATAAAGTGATATGAATGTTTTTAATTATCAGCAGAAAGTTGCCATGATGCGTATCTTATTAGATATTATCCATGCTGACGGACGCATTGATGCTCGTGAAGTTTTCTATTTCAATCAGCTTAAAGAGATATTTGAGATATCAGAAGATTCTTATAAAGATATAGAAGAAAAAAATTCCTTGATGGCACTTGCACAAATTAAATTGTTTGACAAAGAGCAAAAGGAGCACTTTGCTGATCTAATGGCAAAGATGATCAGTATTGACGAGGATATCGATGCAAATGAAGTACTAATATACGATGTTGTCAAAGAATTTGCTTGCATTGACAAGAATTTTGATAAACAAGTATAAAACATCAACTTGCCCTCAGTAAACAGGTATTACTGATTGCTGAGGACTGTAAAATAGATTTGTAGTACGACTCCACCATTATAGCTAAGTAATTCTCTAAACAATAAATTACGAGACCTCTGCAAAACTCCGTTTGCTCAAAAGAAACATGCCTGGTTATCATCAAGTTATATCTTTCAAAGTTCTCTACCGTGGGGCTTTTGTAGAGGTCTCATTACGCCTATTTTCAATTAAGGATTAAAGGGAAAATAAATTTTGAATGAGCCTATCTATCACATCAAAATAATTGCAAATACCTCCGGAAAGATATAATGCAATAGTTGAAATGTCTTCATGGAGTAAAGGGCATGAATACTTATGAAATTATGTGCTTGGGTATGGGGGCAACCATTTTTGGGACAATTTTTTATTTCCCGTAAGTTTTTTGGGTGTAATAAAGGGTGTAAATCACGTAACTCATTGATTTACACCCTTGTTTTCGGAGAGAGAGGGGGAACGGAACCCTTTTTCTCCTCTTTGATAACGATGCGAGACTCCAATTCTGCAATCTTTTCTTCGGAGAAAAGACAGAGGTCGTGCTCCGCCCCTTTAGTTATATCTATCAGCTTCATTATATGTTTTGTTTCTTGTTCGGGACTAACAGGTCTCTTACGTCCATATTCAATATGTCTGCTATTTGGTAGAGAGTTGGCAATGAGGGCTGATGCTTGTTGATAACATAAAGATTGACCATATTAAAGTTTTTCCCCAAACGAATTGACAGTTCCGTTTGGCTCATTCTTCTTTCAATGCTTCCTTTATCTTGTTCATATAGCACATGTGAGACCATCTTTTTCGAGTGCAAAATTACACAACTCTATTGGGTATCATGCAGGGAATTGCTTTTATTTTCATTTGGTCTTGCACTTTTTTCTATAGGTCTGTCCATATCCCTTGAAATCTTCCGGTCTGTGATTTGAGCATAGATTTGTGTGCTGGCAATCGATGCATGTCTCGTCATTTTGGCAATATTCTCTATCGGAACACCGGCTTCTAATACCGGCGTACCGAAAGAATGCCGGCCTACATGTGTGGTCAAGGGTATGGCAATTACTGCTCTCAGTTGCAGGGTTTTCAGGAGGAAACGATAGGTCTCGTAGCTGATATTCGGCAAAAGCGTGTCCCGCTCATCTGAGCTATATGTATCAAGCAGAGCAACGACTTGAGGTAGAAGTTTTACCCGACAAAGGGTGTTTGTCTTTTGCCTTCTAAATTTAAGCCATATATCCCCTGCGTCATCCTGAAGTGCGCTACTCTTTCATTTAAAATCTGTAAAAATATTCGGAGGGTTATAATGCCATCTCTTCGTCCTACCATGTTCTTACCATGTTCTTATCATGTTCTTATCATGTTCTTGTCATGTTCGTGTTGATATGCTCGCCATGGACAAGAAGTAAACACGGAGATGATAAAAGTGCATATCCACTTTTTCGAAGGTGGGAGAGGCTTTTATTTGCTGTGCATGGAATCCAAAAAAACATTTTGTTGAACGCTTTTGCCTTTTTTCATTTGCGGGAGAAAAATATGCGCCATATCTTTGCCGGCGTAACGGAAACACAAACACCGATACACGCCGGACGGAGGAGGTAAGGAAATTGCTGCAGAAGTTTCTCGGGCATCCCCACCTCGGCAACACAAACTTTTTATTAACACAAAAAACTTTTTAATAATGGGAACAATTACAAGAGGAATTCTCGGAGGATTTTCGGGAAAAGTAGGCACCGTGATAGGCAGTAACTGGAAAGGCACCAGCTACATGAGGGCATTGGCCTTGAAGATAAAAGACGCGAACACGGAAAAGCAGCGGCACCAGCGAGCCAAATTCATCATAGCGAATAATTTCCTGAAAACGATGACGCCTTTCATACGCTTCGGCTACAAGGGGTATGCAAAAACACAATCGGAATACAATGCAGCGATGTCATACATCATGAAAAATGCGATGACCGGCAGTAAAGATACTTTAGCCATAGATTATGACAAGGTATTGCTGACACGGGGCAGCCTGACGACAGCGGTGAATCCCACAGCTTCCATAACCGGAAACAAGGTGATGTACACTTGGACGGACAACAGCGGAACAGGTGATGCGCAAGCCACGGATTGCGCCATGCTACTGGTCTACAACAAGAAAAGGAGTGAAGCCATGTATGACATTGATGCTGCCGTACGCTCGGCCGGCAAGGCTCAACTGGACCTGCCTGCGGCATGGAGCGGTGATGCCTTGGCTGTGTACCTCGGTTTCCGAAGTGAAGATGGCCGAAGCGTGGCCAACAGCACTTGCCTGAAAAACGACGCTGAAAGCGGCGGCGGTGGAGAGTCGGGCAGCGAACCGGGAGGAGGCGAGAACCCGCTCGGATAAACACGGAACGGGCATTTCTCCCAATCCGGCCTGAAAGCCGGACTTTGAAGCGGGAAGCGGCATTTTCGATATGCGGCTTCCCGCTTTTCGGCCATATCCGGGAGCGGCACATGCCACCTGCGCACTCCGAAAATTATCTTAAAACGACCTTGTCAACCGACTGTTCCGACTGCGGGGGAGGGTCACTTCAGGCGCAATCTCCATCAGCGGCTTCATCACAAAGTCGCGTTCCTGCATGAGCGGATGGGGGAGCGTCAGTTCGGGGGTATCGAGCACGACGGGCGTACCGTCGGATTCGAAGCAGAGCAGCAGGTCGATGTCTATCACTCTGTCGCTGTACGCGCCATTCACCGATTTGCGGGCACGACCCATCTCACGCTCTATCTCTTGCGTGATTCTCAATACTTCTAACGGATGGAAGGCTGTTTTCGTACAAAGGGCGGCATTGAGGAAGGTGTTCTCCGAAGTGAATCCCCACGGGGCAGTAGCATAGAAAGAAGACAAGGAAAGAATTTTCCCTATCTTCTCCTTTATCTTCTGTACGGCAAGAAGCAGGTTCTGTTCCTTATCGCCGAGATTAGTGCCGAGACTGAAAAAAAAGTACATTAGTGATTAGCCGCTACTTTCACCTATCGGTTATCAGCATCGCGTCGCCGTAGGTGCCGAAGCGGTAGCCTTCTTTCAATGCTACGTCGTAGGCCTCCATCACTTGGTCGTATCCGCCGAAAGCGGCCACAATCATCAGCAGGGTGGAAAGCGGCATGTGGAAGTTGGACACCATGGCGTTGGCTACGGTGAAGTCGTAAGGGGGGAAGATGAATTTGTTTGTCCAGCCGTCGTATGTCTTCAGATGTCCGTCCGTGCTGACGGTACTCTCGATGGCGCGCATCACGGTGGTTCCTACGGCGCATACCTGCTTTCCCATGTCTTTGGCATGGTTGACCTTCTTTACGGCTTCTTCGCTTACAATCATCTGTTCGGAGTCGGTCTTGTGCTTGGTGAGGTCCTCCACGTCGATGTCGCGGAAGTTCCCTAATCCTGCGTGCAGGGTGATGTAGGCAAAATCGATACCTTTTATCTCCATGCGTTTCATCAGTTCGCGGCTGAAGTGCAGACTGGCGGTAGGTGCCGTTACCGCTCCTTCGTTGCGGGCAAAGATGGATTGGAAACGCTCGGCATCCTCCGCTTCCACGGGGCGGTTGATGATGCTGTGCGGCAACGGTGTCTCGCCCAGCGCATAGAGGGCTTTCTTAAATTCATCGTGCGGGCCGTCGTAGAGGAAACGGAGCGTACGTCCGCGCGAAGTGGTGTTGTCAATCACTTCGGCCACCATCGAATCGTCTTCGCCGAAATAAAGTTTGTTGCCGATACGGATTTTGCGGGCGGGGTCTACCAGCACATCCCATAACCGGAGCTCTTCGTTCAGCTCGCGCAACAGAAACACTTCGATGCGTGCGCCGGTCTTTTCCTTGTTGCCGTACAGACGGGCGGGAAACACTTTGGTGTCGTTGAAGACAAATACATCCTTGTCGTCGAAATAATTCAGGATATCCTTGAATGTCTTGTGTTCGATTTTACCTGTCTTGCGGTGCAATACCATCAGGCGCGATTCATCTCTGTACTTCGTGGGATGCAAAGCTATCTTCTCTTCGGGAAGCTTGAATTTAAATTGCGACAGTTTCATATTATATATATGTGCTAATGTGCCGATATGCTTGTGTGGCGGTGAAGCGTGAAGCAACGGCACGATGTTAATAATTCTATTGGTTCTTTTCTTCTGTTTCTATTTCTTGTGCGTCTATCCATTCCTTGAACTCCAGCGGGTCGAGGCAGTCTTCTATGCGTACATCGCCCACACGGGTACGTTGAAGAGCCGTGAGGTGCGCCCCGCTCTCCAATGCTTGGCCGATGTCGCGGGCCAAGGCGCGGATATAGGTTCCTTTGCTGCACACTACCCGCACCTTGATTTCGGGCAGGTTGCATTCCAGCAACTCTATCTCGTCGATGACCAGCAGTTTGGGCTTCAGCTCCACCTCCTTGCCTTTGCGGGCAAGGTCGTAGGCGCGTTTGCCATTCACCATGCAGGCCGAGAATGCGGGAGGCACTTGCTCTATCTCGCCGATAAATTTCTTCAAGGTTTCCTCCACCAGCCGGCGGGTGATGTGTTCCGTGGGGTAGCGGGCGTCTATCTCATGTTCCAAATCGTATGAGGGAGTGGTGGCACCCAATTGTATGGTGGCTACATACTCCTTGGTATGATATTGGAACTCTTCGATTCTTTTTGTGGCCTTGCCCGTGCAGACAATCATCACACCCGTGGCAAGCGGGTCGAGCGTACCGGCATGTCCTACCTTCAGCTTCTTCACTTTCATCCGCCGGCAGATGTGGTAGCGTGCATGTCCCACAACCTTGAACGATGTCCATCCCAACGGCTTATTGAAATACAATACTTCTCCTTCTTTGAAATCCATGCTTACATTATTTCCAGTGTATGCCCGGTCAGCAACATAATCAATATCAGTCCGCCCACTGCGATGCGATACCAGCCGAATGCCTTGAAGCCGTATTTGGTGACGAAGCTGATGAAGAACTTGATGGCAAGCAAGGCCACCACGAAGGCCACCACATTGCCTATTATCAAGGCCGGCATGTTGTTGACGATGATTTCCGTTCCGCCGTCAAGAAACAGTTTCAGCATCTTGTAGGCGGTGGCGGCAAACATGGTGGGAACAGCCAGAAAGAACGAGAACTCGGCCGCCTGCTTGCGGGTCAGCCTCTGTGCCATGCCGCCCACAATGGTAGCCATGGAACGGGATACACCCGGTATCATGGCAATGCACTGAAAGAGGCCGATGTTGAAAGCACGCTTCTCGGTCAGCACCGTGTTTTCGCTGCCTTTATCGAATATCTTGTCGCAGAACTGCATGAACACGCCTCCCACGACCAGCATAACGGCAACCACCGTCACGCTTTCGAGCAGTTGGTCTATCTTGTCGCTGAACAAAAAGCCCAGAACTACCGCAGGGATAAATGCCACCAGCAGCTTCCAGTAGAAATCGAACTTCTGCAAGGAACGCTTGGCCCATATAGCAAGTTTTGCGGATGTTCCTTTCCCGGCGGTTGCTTCAGCATCGAACACCTTGACGGGATTGAGCCGGAAAAAACGTTTCCGGTACAGCCACACCACCGAAAGAATGGCGCCGAACTGAATGATGACCGTAAAGGCCTTGACAAATTCCGTGCTCTCCACTCCCAAGAGGTTTTGCGCAATTATCATGTGTCCGGTGGAAGATACCGGCAAGAATTCCGTCAGCCCCTCGACGATGGCGATGACAATCACCTCGAATATGCTCAAGTCTCCCATCAGTCCTCAGCCTCCTCTTTCTTGGTCTTAGGCTTGCGCAGCACGGCGTATATCATGAATACAAACCCCAAAAGGCAAACCACCGGAGCCACTTTGATGCGTCTTGCGCTGAAAATGTCCGGCTCGAAAGCAGCCTGCGTAGATGCAGGGCCGGTCATCAGAAGAAAACCGATGATTACCACCGCCATGCCCACGGCAAGCAGGATAAAGTTGGTCTTATCAAAAGCGAATTTCTCTTTACTCATTTTATGTCTTTACTATTATACGGTTTTACGGTTCATTGTTTCGTGCAAGTTGCCTCTTGCCTTTAAAAGTCCTTCGGGTGTTGAGGCCGGTTGTAAACGCCGATGCCCCCGGAGCACCTATATATAATACAGCGTGCTTGCTTTCATCCTGAGATATTTATTGATGGAAAGCAATGCGCACAGCCAAGTGATGAGTACCCCGAACACCAGTACGGCAAGAGATACCGACAGCATGACGTCGGGGGTGATGACTTTCACCAAATCGGGTTCGTATGACACCAGCCACAAGGCTGCCCCCCACAAGATGCCGTCGGCAATGAAGGCGGCCAGCACCCCGATCCAGAAGTTACGGCGCAGGAACGGGCGGCGGATAAATGCCCAGCTTGCCCCCACCAACTTCATGGTGTGGATGAGGAAACGCTTGGAATATATCGCCAGCCGGATGGTGTTGTTTATCAGTGCAAAGGAGATAAAGGTCAGTATCACGGCCAGTCCCAGCAACAACAGGCTGATGTTTCGTATGTTGTCGTTCACGGCATCTATCAGGTCTTTCTGATAGAGCACTTCCTGAATATTGGTATTCTTCTTGATCAGTTTCTCTATTTTGGCGATGCTGTCGGAATTGGCGTAGTCGGAGTGCAGCTTTATCTCGATGGAGGCGGTGAAAGGGTTGTAGCCGAGAAACTCTTGCGGGTCGGTGCCCATCGCTTCGGTCTGCTCGCGCAGGGCCTGCTTCTTGGAGATGTATTCCGTCTGCTTCACGAAGGCTTCCTTATCCAGCTTCTTTTGAAGTTTCAGGATGTCGCCCTCCTTCATGTCGTCGCTGATGAGTACGGAGAAGCTGATGTTTTCTTTGACGTACACGGACAGGTTGTGGGCTGCCAGTACAAAAAACACGACCAGTCCCAACAGCAGCAACACCAACGTCGTGCTGATGCTGGACGTGATGAACTGCATGTCAAAATAGGATATCGAGTTGTTTTTAGCTTTCATCGGTCACTGTCTTATATCTGTTATCGCCCTGCTTCCCGGTCTTTTCCGTCGGCAGGCATTCGTCATTTTTTTCTGAACACGTAAATCATCGAACTGCTGCGCTCTTTCTTCACCAGCGCACTGAACCATGCCAGCGTGCCCACAATCATCCCTTTGAGGAAAGTGCACGAGTGCCTCATGTGCCGTTCCGTCAGCATGGACACATAGAAAGCGTCGAACGGCATGGGATGCCTCTCGGCCAATATGAATCCGTGTTTGGCTCCGAATTGCTGTATGGTGGCGGGGGTGAAATGCCACAAATGGCGGGGCACATCGTAGGCGGCCCAATAGGCGCCGTACTTCTTGGCGTCGAAAGAGGAACTGTTGGGCACTGCCACAATCAGTACGCCTTTTTCCGTCAACAGGGAATGCAACGTTTCCCATGTTTCATTGAGCGGTTCCAGATGCTCCATGACGTGCCACAGGGTGATGACATCGAAACTCTCCGGAGTGAAATCTTTTAAAGCGGTATGGGGCTTTACGTCCATATTGAAGTGCTCCTTGGCGAATGCGCGTGCTTGCGGACTTTTTTCCACTGCCTCCACCCGCCAGCCGCGGCGCTGCATGGCATCGGCAAAGTAGCCCGTTCCCGTACCTATATCCAGCAGACTCCCCGTCTTGCGGTGGGCTTCGCGCATCACGAGGGCCGCTTTGCGCTTCAGCATGTAGTTGCGCACCCAATGATATACGGAGTTCATCGCTCCTTTTTTCGTATCCGTGTGCGAAATATAATCGGAAGCCTCATAATATCGTCCGATTTCGCTCTCTTCGGGAGCGTCTTGCGTAAGGAGAAATCCGCAGTCCCGACAGCGGCACAGATGGAACATCTCGCCTGATACGTAATGGTCTACACAAGTCAGGGCACGCTCCAAATGCGTTCCGCCACACAACGGACAAGTTTTTATAGTGAGTTTATTCATCGAACGTTCTGCCAACAAGGAAGTGTGCACCCCGCATCATGACAAGGCACACCAACCCCGAATTTGGTGCAAAATAACAAATAAAAACTGATTTACAAGGCTTTCGTTAAGGAGATTTAAGAGTAAAGCCGCAGGGTGGATGCTTGGTGAGACTTATTTTCCCGCCTGTTTTTCTATGATGAAACAATTTACACTGCCATTTTCTGCCTCTTTTTCTTGTTATTTCTTTATGATTTCTTTTTCTTTGTTCTTTTTAGGGCATATCCCTTTTTGGAAAATTTTCAACAGGCTCTTATAAGCCATTAAGATCATTGTATATATGAAATACGGAGTATTTCCAAATATCCTTCTCATTACTGCCGGGACGATATGGATACTGGCCGGGGCCAATATCCTGCGCATCGGGCTGATATGTTGGATGGATGACGGGCACTATTGGTTGTTTAAGGTTGGTGAAGCCTGCTTGATATTCTTTTTGTTCTTCGGCGTTATCTTTCATAGACTGTACAAGAAATATACTTTGCGCATTTCGCAGAAAAAGGGGAAGCGCTGCCCTTTCTCTTTCTTCGATGTAAAAGGGTGGATTGTGATGGCGTGCATGATTACGATGGGAGTCGTGATACGCGTCTACAGCCTTTTGCCCGAAACTTTCATCGCCGTGTTCTACACCGGACTTTCTTTGGCGCTTCTCGGCACAGGGTTGCGCTTCATCGGATATTGGTGGAGAAACCGTTTTGTGCTGAATTCATAACAGATACCTCCTATGTCTGCATTCAATCCTGAAACCCTCGCGTTTATCCATGAACACCGCAACGACGATGTGCGAACGCTTGCCCTGAAAACCGGCAAGTATCCTACCGTAGATATGCCTGCCGCCATCACGCAAATAGCCGGGCGACAGACGGTCAGAGAGAAAGTGCCTGCATGGGCGGAGCAAGAAGGCATTCTCTATCCCGTCCACCTCTCTTTGGAACAATGTTCGTCGGAATCGACGGCGCGTCATAAGGCAGACATCATCCGCCGGATAAGGCATGCCTCTGCCTCGGAGAATAAGATTCCGGATGAAGTAGAGGGTACGTTTACCGATTTGACGGGAGGTTTCGGAATAGACTGCGCTTTTCTTTCTGCCTGTTTCCGGGAGGCCACCTACGTGGAGAGGCAAGAAGCTCTTTGCGACATAGCCGTGCATAACTTTCCGCTTTTAGGTTTGAAGCACATAACTGTCTGTCACGATGACTGTATCCGGCATCTGCAACAGATGCAGCCTGCCGACTGGATTTTCATCGACCCTGCCCGTCGTGACGGACAAGGAGGAAAGGTCGTGGCTATCAGCGACTGCGAACCGGATGTCGCTGCTTTGGAAGAACTGCTGCTCGAAAAAGCGGAGCATGTATTGATTAAACTGTCGCCCATGTTGGACCTGGCACTTGCTTTGAACAATTTGAAGCATGTGCAGGAGGCTCATATCATTTCGGTAAACAACGAGTGCAAGGAGTTGTTGCTCGTATTGGGGCGCAGCGAAACCTTGCCGACGGATGTTATTCCCATTCATTGCACCAACCTCACCGGTGCAGGCTTAGCCCAAACTCTTACCTTCTGCCGTCGGCAGGAGAAGGAGAGCACGTGCCGGTTTGCCTCTGTGCCGCAGACCTATCTTTACGAGTCGAACGCCTCCATCCTGAAAGGTGGAGCTTTCCGTTGCGTTTCTCATATATATAAGGTAGAGAAGTTACACCCCAACAGCCACCTTTACACTTCCGACGAATATATATCCGACTTTCCCGGCCGTAAGTTTCAGGTTCTCGGCAGTTGCGGTTTCGGCAAGAAAGAGATAAAAGAACTGTTGGGCGTAGCAAAGAGGGGAAATCTCACAGTGCGCAATTTCCCCTCTTCTGTTGCCGAGCTGCGCAAACGGTTGAAGCTGACAGAGGGCGGTGATGTTTACTTCTTCGCCACCACGCTGGCCGACGAGAAGAAAGTGCTGATACGCTGCCGCCCTATGGGCTGACGTCTGCCGGCTGCCTATTCGTCTTTTTCTTCCAAAAGGAAAATCTCGTTTACCGGCTTCCCGAATATCCGGGATATTTTCAGTGCCAACAGCGTGGAAGGGATGTATTTTCCCGACTCTATGGCATTGATTGTCTGCCGGCTCACTCCTATGGCATCTGCCAGTTGTTGCTGCGTCATCTGCTTGATGGCTCTTTCTACTCTTAGTGTATTAGTCATTGCTGTTTCTCCTGAATTTATAAATTTCAATACGGTATTTTATCATAAACAAGAGCAGCAAGATGAAGGGAGCTATGAACATAAAGGTCAGAAACGGCATTCCGTAAATCAGCAATGCGCCCAAGATGATGAGCGCATAGCTGACAATAGACCGTTTTTTATCTGTTTTTCCACAAATCGGTCATGGCTTTCTCTTCCTGCCGGATGCGTATGGCAAGAAAACAGATATAAACCGGCAGTCCGATTGCCAAGGTATGCCACGCATTACAGAGCAGAGCCACCCCGATCAGCTCGGGCAAGATATTCAGGTAATAGTTAGGATGACGCACCGTCCTGAAAAGGAAACTTCTCTCTATGCGCTGATTGGGAACGATATATAGTTTTACCGTCCAAACATCTCTCAACTTATAGATGACGTAAAACAGCATTGCATAGGCAAACCCCATAACGGCAACACCCCATACTGAGAAATAATTGAATCCGCTACCCGAAGCATAAGCTTCGTACAGGGAGGAAAAATAGTATGCTATATGCGCCAAAGTCAGTAAAAGCGAGTTCAACTTGCCGTATTGTACTGCTCCCTTTTTCAGGATGCGTTTCTCGTTGCGGATGGAATAAGAGAGAGAAACCAGCCGGAGGGCGAAGAAGATGACGAATGTGATAATAATGCACTGCATATAATTAGATTTTACCAATTGTTATTGCTAATATCCATCTCCGCTTCTTCATGATCCGAGGCAGAGAAGAGACTTCTCTTAAATCTTATCGCCGAACGCCAAATCTCCCGCATCGCCCAAGCCGGGCACGATGTAAGAATGTTCGTTCATATCGGGGTCGATGGCGGCACACCATAAAGTCACTTCATCTCCGGGGAAGAGCTTCTCCAAGTGTTCTACTCCCTGCCTGCTGGCTATGACGCAAGCTATCTGCAATTTGGAAGGAGTGCCTTTGGTAAGGAAAGCCTTCCATGCAAGTTCCATGCTTTCGCCCGTGGCAAGCATGGGGTCTACCAGCAACAAGGTTTTCTTTGACAAGTCTGGAGTGGCGATGTATTCGATGTGTACATCTACCGTGCGGCACTCTTTGTCCTTATAATAACGGTAAGCAGAAACGAAGGCGTTGCCGGCACAGTCGAACACGTTCAGAAAGCCCGTATGCAAAGGCAGTCCGGCACGGAAGACAGTGGCAATCACCACGTCATCGTCAGGGGTGCTGACCGATGCCACTCCCAATGGGGTTTGTACTTGCTTGACGGAATAAGTCAGTTCTTTACTCATTTCATAAGCCATAATTTCTCCGATACGTTCGATATTACGCCGGAAACGCATGCGGTCGCTTTGGATTGCCACATCGCGAATCTCCGCTACGTATTGGTTCAAGACAGAATCTGTCTCGGCAAAGTTGACAATTTTCATTGTTATTATTGGGTTAATATGTTTTGGGTTGTATCTCTTCGACGAAATGCGGGTGCAAAAGTAAATGAATTTCATCCAATTTGCAACATTCAGTTAGCAGATATTGTTACTGTTCTATAAAAGACTTCTTATTACAGAAAAATTTCTCTAATAGAATGTTTCTTTTAAAAGAAAGTATTACTTTTGTAAGCGAAAAACAAGGGGCTTATCAAAAAGCAGTCAAAGTAGCGAACTTTTCATGCAATTTTTCCCTTGCAAATCATAAGGTAAAAAGAGATTATAAACCAAAATACCAAATTTTAAAATCTTAAAAAGAAATGGCAAATTTAGATTTAAGCAAGTACGGTATCAAAGACGTGAAGGAGATTATCCACAACCCGTCTTATGATGTATTGTTCGCTGAAGAGACCAAGCCGGGTCTGGAAGGCTTCGAAAAAGGCCAAGTAACTGAACTGGGTGCTGTGAACGTAATGACGGGTATCTATACCGGACGTTCTCCTAAAGATAAATTCTTCGTGATGAATGAGGCCAGCAAGGATTCTGTATGGTGGACGTCAGAAGAATACAAAAACGACAACAAACCTTGCTCCGAGGCAGCTTGGGCCGACCTGAAGGCTAAAGCCGTAAAGCAATTGAGCGGCAAACGTCTGTTTGTGGTCGATACTTTCTGCGGAGCCAACGAGGGCACTCGCATGAAAGTGCGCTTCATCATGGAAGTGGCATGGCAGGCTCATTTCGTGACCAACATGTTCATCCGTCCCACAGCAGAAGAGCTGGCTAATTACGGAGAACCCGATTTCGTATCGTTCAACGCCTCCAAAGCAAAAGTAGACAACTACAAGGAACTGGGGCTGAACTCCGAAACAGCTACCGTATTCAACTTGAAGACCAATGAACAGGTTATCCTGAACACTTGGTACGGCGGCGAGATGAAGAAAGGCATGTTCTCCATCATGAACTACAAGAACCCGCTTCGCGGCATCGCTTCCATGCACTGCTCTGCCAATACCAACAAGGAAGGCACCGACTCTGCCATCTTCTTCGGCCTCTCCGGTACGGGCAAGACAACCCTGTCTACCGACCCGAAACGTCTGCTCATCGGCGACGACGAGCACGGATGGGACGACGAAGGCGTATTCAACTACGAAGGCGGATGCTATGCCAAGGTCATCAACCTGGATAAAGAAAGCGAACCCGATATCTATAACGCCATCAAGCGCGACGCCCTGTTGGAGAACGTAACTGTCGACGCCAAAGGCAAGATTGACTTCGCGGACAAGAGCGTGACAGAGAATACCCGTGTCTCTTATCCCATCAATCACATCGAGAACATCGTTAAGCCCGTATCCAAAGGTCCTCATGCCCATCAAGTAATCTTCCTGTCGGCTGACGCATTCGGCGTATTGCCTCCGGTATCTATTCTGAACCCCGAACAGGCTCAGTACTACTTCCTGTCAGGCTTCACCGCCAAACTGGCCGGAACGGAACGTGGCATCACCGAACCCACTCCTACATTCTCCGCTTGCTTCGGTGCCGCTTTCTTGAGCTTGCACCCCACTAAATATGCGGAAGAATTAGTGAAGAAGATGAACAAAGTAGGCGCCAAGGCATACTTGGTAAACACCGGTTGGAACGGTAGCGGCAAGCGTATCTCCATCAAAGATACCCGCGGCATCATCGACGCCATCCTCAATGGTTCTATCGACAAGGCTCCGACAAAGACTATTCCTTTCTTCGATTTCGTAGTTCCTACTGCGTTGCCGGGTGTCGATCCGAAGATTCTCGATCCTCGCGACACGTACGACTGTGCTTGCAAGTGGGAAGAAAAAGCAAAAGACTTGGCCGGTCGCTTCATCAAGAACTTCGCCAAGTTTACGGGCAACGCAGCCGGTAAGGCTTTGGTTGCTGCCGGTCCGAAACTCTGATAGAAGCGGATTATATATTTTTAGGCGACTTCCGGTATCGGGAGTCGCCTTTTTTTCTTTTGAAAACAGTTGTTCGTTAAACCTACCCAACCTGCCATTATGATATCTGAGTTCGGGATAAGAAGTACGTGGGTGCCTGCCGCCACAAAGGCTCGGTAGCGGTCAAACGCCCCATCTTTAGCGAAAAAAGAACTGCCTGTCCCGAGTTTAAGTATTATGACAAAAAATATTACATATATTATTTTTAAACAACAGTTCTGAAAAATAGGAGGAAACACGATTGGAGATTGGCCGTACACTTAATACATTCTGCTCCAAGAGGGGATAATTTCAAATTCGGATTTATAGAAGAGGGAGGAGTAAGCGAATATTCAACCGTCTTGCATGTAATAAATTAAACAATAATTTATTACATGAAGAATAGTATGAAGAGCATGTGTTTCAGTGATTTTTTAAGCAACCGTATGGCTTTTGCCATATGATATTCGACACCCTTGACCGACATGTTCATTATCATCGCTATTTCACGATGAGTCTTTTCTTCGAAATGGTGCATGATAAAAATTCTCCGCGTCACCTCAGGCAGCTTTGCCAATGCCCGTTGCACTTGTTCCTGAATCTCCTTAGACAACAGTTCTTGGGGATTGCAGGCTTCCAGCGTGGCTATCTGTATGGACAATTTCCATTCTTCATGTTTTTGCATCTGCTCCGAAAGCATTTGGTCATAGCGACGGTTGCGCAGATAGTTGAGGCATTTGTTTCTGATAGCAGTAAAAATATATACGTATGGTAGAGACAGCGATTCTTTCTCGCCGTTTATTCTTGCCCGGTTTTCCCAATAATACATCATCGATTCCATTACGATATCTTCAGCCGCCATTTGATCGTCGACATACGTAGAAGCGAAATGGATGAATTTAGACTGATATTCGTTAAATATCTTATTGAATAAGGCTATGTCGGAATTTGTTTCTATCATTTTGTATTTTCATCTTTTTTATTTTAAGCATTCGCATGGGGGAAAATTTGGTTCGGTTATTGTCCCTCAAAAAGATAATAGTTTTTTCTCTGCTTTTAAGATAGAAACTACAATATTAAAGTTTTTTTCAGGAAAAGCCAAATGGTTGTTTCTTTTTTTATTTTCAGCCTCCGTTCAGCCTTGTCGGACCAAACAATTACGTCAGTTCGGGATAAGAGAATGGTAATAAAAGTTGGTATCCCGTTTATTTATCGTAACTTTTAGCCTCTACCGCCGAGGGGTATAAACATATTCGGCACCGTAAGGGACGTATGTCCGATAGCGAGATTATGACGATCCTGCTGTGCCGTCATTTCGGGACTTTCTGCAATACCAAGCATTATTATCTGTTTTTTTATCAAAGGATATTTGAGGAGTTATTTCCCAACCGCAGTACCCCGCAACCGCTTTGTGCAACTTGAAGCCGCGGCACCATCCCGAACTGACGTTTTTTATGAAATGCCCGGTTCGCGGTGTTTTATCGCCCCTACAGTATGTTCTGAGGGGGATAAAATGCCGTGAACCGGGCATTTGGTGCATTTGCATTTCGGGCTTTCATGTATTAACTTTGCGGTTGCAAATCAAACACGATACAGTATGGAAAATTTTTTCTGGTTTAAACACCGCTTCAACCTGAGCCGCGACAGCAGGCTCTACAAACTCATCGACGAAGAGGGTGCACGGGGCTACGGCAGCTACCTCTTCATTCTCGAACGGCTTTACAGTCAGGAGTCCGGTAGGCTTTTCATCGGGCAACTGAAACTGATACAGCAGAAAGGATTCCCGCAGGCTTATCTCGAAAAAATAGTCCGGAACTACGGTCTGTTCGTCATCGAGGACGATATGTTTTCATCGGCCATCGACTATTTGGGCACTTCGCGGAAGAAAGCGGAAGTGTCAAAGAAAAATACTACCGAGAGAGGAGCGGAAGAAGAGGAGGCGATGGCGGATAGGATGAAGATTGCCGAAGAAACAGAACCGATGCCCGAAGAGACAGCGCCAGTTGTCGAAGAAGCAAGCCCGCTTGTAGAAGAGGACGGGGATTTTCGGGCGGCAACTTCTCTTGCCGCTGCTGTGGAAGTGTCCGAAGCTTGCGCGGAGACTCCGGACGAACTTGTAGCCGACTGCCTGCCGGCTCGCAGTCGGCAAGCAGTCCGGAAAGCGGTAAAAAGCAGGATAACACGCAGTGTCTTAGGGAGTTATCGAACGGACCTCCCTCGCCGCACGAGAGAAGAGAAGAATAGAGAAGAAGAGAAAAGAAAATACCTCCTCTATATAATTCCTCCTCTTAAGGTGGAGGAGGTGGAGGAACGCCACACCGTATGCGTCGTAACGTGAGGGCGCAACGGGTGCGAGGTGTGAGATTGCAGACGGTGAAGTGCGGGCTTACGGAAGCTGAAGTGCGGAGTTGCGGACGATGAAGTGTGGAGGGGGTGAGGGAGATGAATGAATTGAATCATACGAACATTTCTTTTAATGTTTTTTAAATGGGGGAAAGCGATGCTGATGTGCTTTATATAAAGAAACATTCAAAAAAATGCCCCGATGTATACAAATATAGACCGAGAAATATTATTTCGATTCTTCAACCGCACCGCCACCAACGAAGAAGAAAACAAAATTCGTGAATGGGTTGAAGAAGCGGATGAAAATTACCGATTATTGCTCGAAGAACGCAAATTCTTCGATGCCGTACTTCTGCATGGGGATGTTTCGTATAAAAAGCAATATAGCAGAATCCCTTTACGAAAAATAGCATTGAGAGTTGCCGGTATAGCTGCCGTGGTAGCACTCACCATTGCCCTTACTACTTTGAATTTGGAACAAGGCCTCCGAGAGGCTCCGCTGAATAAGATTACGGTGCCGCAAGGGCAACGGGTGAATTTAACCCTTTCCGACGGAACAAACGTATGGTTGAATACCAAAACTCGAATGGAGTATCCGCAAAGTTTCAAAGGAGCAGACAAGAGAATCGTAAGGGTGAATGGGGAAGCCTACTTCGAAGTCAGTAAAAACGCAAATCGGCCTTTTATCGTAGAAACATCCAAAGGAAAAGTCGAAGTATTAGGAACCAAATTCTATGTCAATGCTTATGAACATACCGACGACTTTGAAATCTCGTTAATCGAAGGAAGTGTTAAGGTGTTGACAGCCAATGATAATATGATTTTATCTCCCAATCATAAAGCTGTTTTGCAAAACAAAAAACTTCATTGCAGGAATATAGAAGACACGGATGCTTTCCGCTGGCGCGACGGGCTTTTTTGTTTTAAGGATTTGCCTTTCGACGAAGTATTAAAGTTGTTTGAGACTTACTATGACGTCTCTTTTGTCAAGGAGAATGAAAAGATACCCAACATAAGAATGAACGGTAAGTTCCGGTTGGTAGACGGCGTTGATTATGCGCTCCGGGTATTGCAAAAAGAAGTGCGGTTCTCTTTTAGCAGAGATCATGAAAGCAATGTTATATATCTGAAATGAAAAAAATGAATAATAACCTTAGATAATATTTTGTTAAACTTTAAATCCGAAAGCCTATGCCAAATACCCTCAATTAATGCCTCTTAATTAAAGAGCGGCAAGTACTGCAATACTTGCCGCAAGTGGAAAAGCTCTTTCACTTAAATGGAAAAGAAACCTTTATTAAACTCAAACGTAAATGTATGAAAAAAGATTCAACTGAAGATAGAACTTTAGGGAAAGTACATCCTTTTAACCTATTTTATAGAGTAATGAAAATCACTACATTATTATTATTCTGCACTTTTTGCGCAGCAGCTTCGACGGTCAACTCTCAAACGGCAAAGGTAACCATTAAGAAGTCAAATGTATCTCTCCTTGAGGTGTTGAATGAAATTGAGAACCAAACAAATTTTCTGTTTATATACTCCAATAACATTAATGTGAAACGTCCGGTTTCTGTCAATGTGAGTAACAAAAAAGTAGAAAGCGTATTATCACGGCTGTTTCCCGAAGGAAACGTAACTTTCACATTGGAGGGTACACACATTGTTTTAACCCAGACAGATACCGCTTCTCAGGCTGTGGCACAGCAAAAAGGAGAAGAGAAAAAAGTGACGGGCATTATTACCGATGAAAACGGCGAACCTATTATAGGAGCCACTGTCAAAGTAAAAGGCGGGTCTGTGGGAACGATTACGGACATGGATGGTAAGTTCACTCTTTCCGCTACCTCGAAATCGCAACTTGAAATATCCTACATCGGATATAAAACGCAAACGGTGACGGTGTCGACAGACGAGATGCTGCAAATCCGGCTGGTGGTAGATACGCAACTTCTGGACGAAGTGGTGGTGGTTGGCTATGGCACAACTTCTAAAAAGAAAACAACTTCCGCCATATCGCAAGTAAAAGCAGACGAATTGGGCAAAGTACCCGTTCCAAATATCACGCAAAGTCTTGCAGGCCGTGCACCGGGACTAATCGTACAGCAGTCCGGAGGCGGAATCAATTCCAAGGCTTCCATTTCAATCCGTGGTGGCGGAACACCGCTTTATGTCATCAATGACGTTATTTGCGAAGAACGCGATTTCCAAAACCTGAATCCGGAAGATATCGAGCAGATGTCTGTTCTGAAAGACGCTTCGGCAACCGCTGTCTATGGAGCGCGTGCAGCCAATGGCATCATCATGGTGCGGACAAAGAACGGACAAACAGGCAAAATCAACGTGGAATACAATTTTAACTATACGTTGAGCCAGCCTGCCAATCTGGCGGATAAGGTCGACTCCCACACGGCGGCTTTCTACCTAAACCGTGGTTTGCAGTACGACGGACGCACGCCTCAATATACTGATGAAGACCTGAATCTATTCAAAAACGGTACTGACCCGAAAGGGCATCCCAACACCGACTGGCAAAAAGTGACCATGCGTAACTTTGCCCCTGAAACGCGCCACAATCTGAGTTTCACCGGAGGTTCGGAAACCATGAAAATATATACAGGATTGGGGTATTACGACCAAGAATCCATTTATCGTACAAATGCCCATAACATGCAACGATATAATTTCCGCACCAACGTGGAGACATATCTGAAAGCCATCGGATTAAGAGTGGCGGCAAGTGTAGATGCTTACCTGCTCAACACCAAAGAACCGGCAACGACAAACGGACGCGGATATTATTACGTATGGTCGCATATCCAAAACAAGCGTCCTATGGAGGCAGCCTACAATCCTGCCGGACAAATATACAGCGGCACCAACGACAATCCGTTGTTAGACATCAGCAACGAAGGGGGCTACTACACCGCAAAAGAGAATTCGGTGAGAGGAAACCTGAATATGGAATGGAGTGTTCCTTGGGTAGAAGGACTGAAACTGAAAGTCATCGGAAGTTATACATTAGCCAACGATCAATACAAACAATGGGCTAAGACGGCAACTTCGTACGATTGGGAAGGCAGCCCGTCTACCACAGGCAAGCCCAATCTGAATAAATGGGTCAATCACCACACCAATTTCAATACGCAATTCTTGGCGGACTACTCGCGGACTTTCGCAAATGTGCATACTGTAGGCGCTCTGTTCGGCTTGGAAGCCAGCGGTAGCGATTACAACAACTTATGGGCGGCGCGCAAAAACTTCATCTTCGATGTCGACCAGATGGGAGCGGGGCCGAGCAGCACCATGGAAAACAGTTCGGGTGAAGGAGTGGGCGAACGCCGTGCAGCTTTCATCGGGCGTGTGAAATACGACTACAATGCCAAGTACATGGCAGAGCTCAATTTCCGCCATGATGGCAGCGATTATTTCCCGAAAGGCAACCGTTGGGGCACATTCTTCTCCGGTTCGCTGGCATGGACAATATCCGATGAGAACTTCTGGCATAATCTGGGTGCTGATAAGATTTTCGACCAGTTTAAGTTCCGTATGTCTTATGGTGAAATAGGTCAAGACTTCCTCGACCAAAACGGAGACAATGTGGCCGACCGCTACACTTACTTCACTTCTTATAATTTAAATCAACGTAGCGCATACATCGGCAGAGAATGGGTGCCCGGATTCAGTGAGGGGGCGTTGGTCAGCCCGGACATGACTTGGTACACTACCAAGGACTTCAATGTCGGCATCGATTTCGCATCATTCAATAGTCGTTTGTCTGGTTCTATCGATTATTTCGCAAAAGCAACCACCGGTTATCTGGCTACTCCATCGAACGTTGGTTATACCGCTCCGTTAGGAAAGAACTTACCGGTGGTCAAATCTAACGGAGAAAGTATCCGCCGGGGAGTTGAATTCGTATTGCAATGGAAAGATAGAATCGGCGACTGGGCATACGGTGTATCGGCCAATATGACTCTATACGATAACCGATGGAACATAAACCCGAATGAAGCCGAAACCCAACTTAAAAATCCGTATAAAAGAGGAACGCAAGTGAGCCCGTATTCCGGTAATTATTATAAGAATTTGGGTTATTACCAGAACTACGAGGACATTCTGAATTCTCCTAAGCGCAACGGTTCTGCCAATCTGATGGCAGGCGACTTGAAATATTATGATTTCAATGGTGACGGCAAGATTGACAGTGACGACCAGATACGCATGGGTGCAGGCGGAAAACCCAGAGCCAACTACGGTTTCGCTTTCGACTTGAACTATAAAGGCTGGTTCTTTAACATGCTGTGGCAAGGGGCTACCAACTACAACTTTTATGTAGACGCCATCTTGCAGGGAGGAAACAGTAATTATCTGCCCGTAATCTATGAGTTCCAAACTGACATTTGGGCACCGGACAATACCGGCTCTTTATATCCTCGCCAGCATGCTTCGGCAGGTTATAACGGAAACAATAACTTTGTAAGCAGCGACTTCTGGCTGGTTGACGCTCATTACCTCCGCCTGAAGAATATGAGTATAGGCTACGACTTCAAACACAAACTTTTGAAAAGTGCCACATGGCTCTCCAAGTTTGCCTTGTCGCTTTCCGGATATAACCTGTTAACGTTCAGCCCGGCCAACAATTATGGCTTTGACCCCGAAGCCGGAAGAGGAGACGGGTATACCTATCCCATATCGCGAGTTTATACTGTAAGTTTAACCATCGGCTTCTAAACCAATAAAGACTAAAGACATGAAAATCAATAAATACATTTTATCCCTTTGTCTCGTTTGCACAATCGGATTGCAAGGATGTGAAGACTTCTTGGATACGTATCCCAAAGAAAGTTACAGTGACAATACGGTATGGGCAAGCCAAGGAACTGTCGACGCGTTTGTTGTCAATTGCTACGGTTCTGCATATGACCCCTACTTGAATTTCTCCACATGGGACAAGACTTTTACCAATAACATGGTGAATTGCCGACATTCCTGTCCCAATGAAGCGAGGGGCTTGATGGAAAACACATATGGATGGGGATTGAACGACCGCTTCGCAGCCATTCGCAATTGTAACCTTATCCTTGAAAAGGTGGACAAATCGGAAGTTCTGAACGAAGTTTTCAAAAAACGCTATACGGCAGAAGCTAAAATGATGCGTGCCATGATATATTATGACCTTGCACGCAAAGGAGGCCGTTATATTTGGGTGGACAAAGTGCTGAACACGGAAGATGAATTCAATCTGCCGCTCACCAAAGATATAGTAGAAAGTTACAGCTATGTGCTGAAAGATCTGCGCGAAGCCATCGTCAACCTACCCGTTGAGAAAGTGGCAGGGCGCTTGAATAAAAATGCCGGGTTGGCTCTCTTGTCCGAGGTGTGCCTGACGGCAGCCGCTTATACCGACGACGCAAAGGTCTTGCAAACAGGAAGCAAGAGCTTGTATCAAGAGGCTGTCGATGCCGTGGATGCCATTGAGGATGTTTCGTTAGACAAGGACTATGAGAGTATGTTCAATCAGAACGGTGCTTACTCCTCCCCTGAAATCATTCTTGCCCGATATTGGAGTGCTGACAATACGCAAATGATGCATACCGACATGATTAATCTGGTGCCGAACCTGACGAACAGCAATCTGGAAATCAATGGTTGCGGTCCGCTGTTCAACAAACCCGACATCTTTGAGTGTTGGTTGGATCATACACCCAGCCAGAACTTGGTGGACGCTTATTTGGTTATTGATGAAGAGAGCCAAAAGGCCGTACGCTGGTATGAGTCTTCACAATTCAAGAACAATACCAAACCCATTGGTGCCGATGAAGCAATGAAAAAAATCGAGTATAAAGATGAAGCGGAATTGAAAGGAGACAGATTCAAGGCTTTCGAGACGACAACTCCCGGAAAGAGTATCAGCGACTTGATGTATAACCGCCGCGACAAACGTTTCGATGCTTCCATCATTCACGATGGTTCCGGGTTCTTGAACGAAGACATCACTACCTGTAACCATGGCAACATGAGCCGTTGGGCTACAAAACGTTATGCTGCCGACCATGTGCCTCTGACCAATTACAGTACACGCAAGTATATCTATACCGACATGGCGCCTCGCCCATTCTATAACGTATATACTGACTATCACAAAATTCTGTTCCGCTATGGAAGGGCTTTGCTGAATAAAGCGGAGGCTTTGTTGAAACTGGGACAGATAAAGGAGGCAGTCACCACGCTGAACAAAACCAGAACCACGCACGGCGGCTTGCCCGAGTCTACGGCTTCTACGGCAGAGGAGGCATGGAATGACTATAAAATAGAGCGACGTGTGGAATTGTTCTGGGAAGGCGATTTCTACTTCAGCTTGTTGCGTTGGGGAAAATATGGCAAAGAAGCCAATGACGGTAAAGAACCGGGAAGCGTAATCGACGAGTTGTGTGAACCCGCCACGTTCATCGAAATCAACAAAGACCGTACGGCGGCATTTGTGGGCATCGTGCAACAGCAGAATGATCAACGCAAATTCGATATTCGTTCTTATTTGTTCCCTATAACCAAATCTGTCATTCAAGCCAATTCGGCTATTTCAGATGCGGACCAGAATAAGGGGTGGGAATGATTTGTCTGATTATTAACTATAAAAAAACAGAAAAAGATGAAACATATAAATTACAAATGGTTGGTGATGCTGCTGTGCATACCGTTTATGACCGCATGCAACTGGGAAGAGCTTCCTGCCTATGAAGATGCCGAAATCAGTGCTGTGCAGTTCTATTTCCGTTGGGCAAGCGATAAGAAAGATCCCATCACCGGTGAGCCTGTGGTGAAAGAGCAACGTCTGAACACGACCAACAACGTGAAATCCGAAAATGGAATAATCGAAGCAACCGTAACGGTTCCCGATGCCGGGGGAGACTTTACGGAAGCCATACGTAAACAAGTTTCCACCGGTAAACTGTGGGGACAGGTTTCCGTATCGACGGCTGCCCTCATTACCCCTATCGACGGAAGTGCCGCTTTAGGTACGCCTGATGATTGGAGTAAAGAACGTAAGTTCGAGGTGATGGCTGCCAATGGGAAAAAGAAAGTTTGGACCATCAGAATCACTCAATTCAATAATGAGTAAGAAAGGTTGAGGGTCCTTGAGGATATGTTGCGAAAGCCATACTTACCTGAGTCCGGGATAGACGGTTTCTTTTGCTAAAGATGAGGGACGGTCATATCAGACTGATATTTCTTGAATGCACCGGTTTATAGCGATCGGGCAGAAAAGGAGAGATTCTTTTACGCCGCCTTCTCTCCCTCTGTTTGACAGTTGCAATCATTTGTCGTGTCAGACGCAAGTGTTCAATCCGACAGACACTTGTGCCTGATGTGACAGACACAAGTGTTTGAGCCGTCAGACACAAGCCTCTGATGTGATAGAGGTAAATGTTTGATAACCAATGTATTTCGGCTTTAAAAGATAAGCCGCCGAGTGAGGTTGTCGACCTGCTTCTTATCCCGGCTCAGGTGCTTCATAACGAATCGACCGCCGTTATCTTTTTAAAAGAGCCGGCATGGAAGATGTGGAATGAAACGTTTTTATGGCATATCCTCTTATTGAATATAAAAACAAATAGGTATTAGTTTATATGAGAACACTCTTTCTCTCCATCATGTTGCTTTTCGTATTGCCTTTGTCGGCGCAACGAAAAGACACCGTGTACATATCAGACTTCGGCATCAGGCCATACTCTTACGAGAACAGCGTTGAGAAACTTCAGCTCGCCATCAAGGCTTGCAAGGAACAGAAGGCCCGCTGGTTGGTCTTTGAAAAGGGACGTTACGATTTCTGGCCGGAAGGCGCTATACGAAAAGAATATTTCATCACCAACACTTCGACAGCGGAGGAATGTCCGTCGAAAGTGAAAACCATCGGACTGTTTTTCGAGGAGATGGATGGGCTGACTATTGAAGGAAATGGTGCTATCCTCATGTTTCACGGCAAAATGACCATGATTACTTTTGCACACTGCAAACGGATGAGGCTGCAAAATATTCATCTCGACTTTGAGCGTCCGGGAGGTTCGGAAATGATGTATACTAAAGTAGACGAGAAAGGAGTGGAAGTGACAATTCACAAAGACAGCCGTTACGAAATTGCCGACGGGCAGATACATCTATACGGTGAGGGATGGCGTTCCAATCGGAATCACTGCATCGAATATAATCCGCAAAACAAGTTCTTCTTCTATAGTAATGGATGGAGGGTTCTGGCGGCATCCAAAGCCGTCGAAAAAGCACCGGGCATTGTCCGCTTTACCACGCCTGAGGGATTCCGCCCCCAAACAGGCAACACACTGACCGTGCGCGACATCATCCGCGATCAAGTTGGCATGTTCATCTATCAAAGTCGGGACATAACCTTGGAAAATATAGATGTGCACTACATGCACGGGTTGGGCATCGTAAGTCAGTACACCGAAAACATCACGATGAACAACGTGAGATGCGAACCGCGTAAAGAGAGTGGACGCATCTTGGCCTCATCGGCCGATTTTATGCACTTTTCAGGTTGTAGCGGGAAGATCAGCATCATCGGTTGCCGATACGCCGGAGCGCAAGACGACCCCATCAACGTGCACGGCACCAATCTATGCGCCGTGCGGCAGGTAAACGGGCACACGCTGGTGTTGCGATTCATGCACGGGCAAAGCTATGGATTCGATGCTTATTTCGAGGGAGACACGGTGGCCTTCGTCAATGCCTCTACCATGGAACGGTTCGCTTGCGCCAAGGTGACGTCAGTCAAACGGCTGACAGACTATACTGTGGAGGTGAGTTTCGACCGCAAGGTTCCACGAACATTGACGTTGAACAGCGACTGTGTGGAGAATATCAGCCGTACGCCCGAAGTGGAAATTCGCAACTGCTACTTTACGCGAACCAGTACGCGAGGCACGTTGGTTACTACTCCTCGGAAAGTGGTCATAGCCGACAACATTTATTACAAAACGGGAATGAGCGCCATCTTGATAGAGGGAGATGCTAAGGACTGGTACGAATCGGGACCGGTGAAAGATGTACTGATTAAAGGGAATACGTTTATAGAATGCGCACATAGTGGCGGACCGGAAAAAGCTGTTATTGCCATCCATCCCTCCAATAGTGAAATCGACGCTAATCGTCCGGTGCATCGGAACATACGTATTGAGAACAATATATTCAAGACCTTGGGAAATCCGGTGCTCTACGCCAAAAGCACGCAAGGGCTGGTGTTCAAGGAGAACACCGTGGAGAAAGGAGATACCCTTATCTTCTCTGGAGAAAAGTCGTTATTTCACATGGTAGGGTGCAAAGATGTGGTGATTAAAGGCAACCGATTGGATAGGGAGAATGAAAAGCTTTTGATTATGGAAAAGATGAGGCGGCAATTCGTTGATATTGACTGTAAGATAAAGGTGAAGAAGCTTCCATGAGAAGTTGTGTTTCAAGAATGCCGTTACACTTACACTGCTGATATTTCACATTATTTAATCTGCTTCCGTAGACGAAAGGAATTTCTTTTTTATTAGTTTTGTGTGAATATAAAAACTTATTGACTATGAAGAATTTAAAATCAGCTCTTATGGTTACCGCTCTGTTGTATCTTTGCGGTTGCACCCCTTCGTCGAAACAACAAGAAAACGCCACTGTTGCCGATGTGACAGAGAAGAATGCCGTGATAGAAACTATTATGTCTCGTCGCAGCATCCGCAAGTACCAACCGCAAGCGGTGAACCGCGATACCATGCAGATTATTCTGGATTGCGGCATCAACGCTCCCAACGGGCAGAATAGGCAATCGTGGGAAATACGTGTAGTGGATAATCCGGAGTTCATCAATGGAATTAGCGAAGTTTATAAGAAAGAAAACCCCAAAGTTGCCGAAGATCCAAACTTCAAAAACATGTTCCGCAACGCTCCCACAGTGGTTTTCATTGCCAACGATACCTCGTACGGACTTTCGCAGATTGACTGCGGTTTGCTGGGCGAGAACATGATTCTTTCGGCTTGGTCTATGGGAATAGGTTCATGCTGCTTAGGCGGCCCTACTCGTTTCATGACCTCCAGCCCTGCCGCTGCCGAATATCTGAAGAAACTGGATATCCCGGAAGGTTACCAGTTGCTCTATTGCATTGCTTTCGGCTATCCGGACGAGACGCCGGCTGCCAAACCACGTAATGCGGCAAAAATTAAGTTCATAGATTAATTTCCTTTTATAGAGAGATAACCGTATTAAGAAAAAGCCATGCCGAAAGATATACTTTCTGACATGGCTTTAAAACTAATCCCTATCAAAACAAGTATGAATTTGTTTTTCCTATTTTGATTCGCCTCTATAGGCTTCGTTTTGGTCACACAACGGGTTCTTGATAATTTCGTTGGTAGGAATAGGCATATCCATCTTCCGGAGGTCGAAATCAAAGTCGCGGTAGGTGCGATACTCGAAGCAAGACTCCAGACCGTTGAGGAAACCTACACCTTTCGGATAGTTGTGCTCGATATGGTCTACCAAGTAGCCGGATTTCTGCATGTCGCAACGTAGGCACCATTCGGCACTGAACTCTTTACGACGCTCTTCGTTGACAGCTACCTTCCATACATCGGAAGTAAAGCCCTTGTCGGCTTTCAACTGAGTGTAGTAAGCTTGTGCATCGGGCACCGTAACAGTCTTCTCATTGAACGGGATGGGATACTCTTCAGATGATACATACTTTCCGAAACCGTTGTCTCCATAGTCCGAAGCCAGATTCTTGAAGTAACCGTTGAATTTGGCGGTGAGTTGCGCTTTCTTGCCTACTTCCAGGTTTCCGAATGCACGGTTGCGCAGTGCGTTGATTTGTGCCCAGCCTTCGGTCTCTTGACCCAGAATGAAACAGCATTCCGCATAGTCCAGCATCACGTTGGCCAAACGCTTCTGATAGATGTGAGCCGGAAGCCATTGATCGCCCGACCAGTGTGTGCCGCGACCGTTACGCCAATGCTTGGTAGAATAAACCGTCGGTGCGGGCTCTGCCGGTTCGCGGTGGAACGTATTATACCACACTACTTCTTGAGCGAAGGGATTGAAACCTATCGGGCAGTCGGGGTCGTACTTGATGACACTGACTACTGCATCTTTTCCTTCTTCGTTCTTTTCGATTTTGACAGAGCCTTTGCCTATGTATTTGGCATTGGCGGGGTCTGCCAGCCATGCTGTGGGTTTGAAGCTTTGTCTCCAGCGCAGTTTGCCGATGCGTTTCAGTTCGTCTTGAGTCATGGTAGCTGTCACCAAAGAGCCGTCGCGACGTTTGTCGCCATCTTCAAAAGCGTCATAGAGTTCCCAAGAGATGGCCATGGTTCCCCATGCACCGTTGGCGGGAGCACCGCAGTAGAATCCTACCCATCCGTGAGCTTCGGACCACTTGGCTCCGTCCCATCCACCCCATTGGTCGCCTTCGTTGAGCACTTGTTGCCAGATGGCTTCTTTGCCCCAAACTTCATCGGCGTCCCATAACGTGGTGTATGATGGGTTCAACTCATATTCTCCACTGTCTAATATCTGCTTGAAAGCAGCTTGAGCCAGCTTGTAGCATTCATTGGCTTTTTCGGGACAACGATAGGCCTTCCACATGTAGGCGTCGCCCAAATATGCAAGTGCCATTCCTTTCGTGCAACGTCCGTACTGACCGTCCATAGGTTTCCAATCCAGTAGTTCGGCAGCGTTCTTTAAGTCATCAATAATGAAGTCCCACATCTCTTCGTACGATTGGGCACGAGCCTTTTGAGGTGTGTTGGTGTAGTTCTCGCCGGTAGCCAGCATGGGCACACGGCCGAAGGTGGTTGCCAACCAGAAATATTGGTAGGCGCGGAGTGCGCGTCCTTCGCCTTCGAGCGATTTCTTGACGGGGGCAGACACCTTGTCCGCATTGCCCAGACCGGCTAAGAAGTCATTACTGCGTGTAATGGCGGCATATGCATGGTTCCATGCTTTACCCAGATTTTCTTCGTCGGCTGTCCACTTTTGTGTCATGAAGTCTTTATCCCATCCGGTGGCTTGCGTGTCCATCGTCGGGTGGCAACCGGTAAACAAGTAAGGCTTATAAGGGTCTCCGTTGTGTCCGGAGGTGTTGCTCGGCAAAACCAGGTCGTAGCATCCGTTCAAGGCTGCTTTCGCATTGGCATCGCTTTCATACATTGTGCTCATTCCCAATATGGAGTAGTGAGTCACGTTGAGGAACTCCTCGTTGTTGCAAGAGCTTAGGCCGGCCATAACCGTGACTCCGGCAATCAAACCATATAATAATTTGTTTTTCATAATCGTTAATCTTGTTTTTAAGCGTGATTAAAATTGTACGTTGAAACCAAGCGTATAGGTACGCGGCATCGGATAGCGACCGGTATCCAGACCTGTGTAGAGTACACTGCCCTGACCGCATTCGGGGTCGCCATATTTGTTGTAACCGGAGATGGTTGCCAAGTTCTGGATGGAGAGGTAAACGCGTGCGCTCTGGATAGAAGCTTTCTTTACGAGGTTCTTCGGAAGCGTGTAGCCAATCTGGATGTTGGAGACACGCAGGAAATCACCGTTCTTTATCCACATATCGGAAGCGCGCATGTTGTTGTTCTTGTCCAAGAAGGAGAGGCGAGAGAGCGTACCGTTGGGGTTGTTTTCCGGGTGGTATGCTGCTGCGGCAGATTCTTTTAGGATATTCGGTGCGCAACCGTCGTCAGATGCGAACATGTTGGACAGACGCATGGCCGAATAAGAGAAAATCTTCTGGCCGCTCACGCCGTAGAGGTACACGGAGAAATCCCAGTTCTTGTAGTTGGCTCCGAGGTTCAAACCATAGTTCAGTGCCGGGAAGCCATCACCCAAGATATCCATATCTTTGGCGTCGATCACCTTATCGTCGTTGAGGTCTGCAAAAATATAGTCACCGATTTGAGTGTCTGCGCTGTAGCGCGGGTATTTTTCAAGATCTTCTTTTGACTTATAGATTCCGATGACACGGTATCCGTAGAACGAACCTACCGCATAGCCTTCCTTACAGATGGAGTGGTTGCCCCAATGGTAGCCATCGGCTGCTCCTACGGCACCTGTGTTAGAACCGTCTTCTGTTCCTCTGCCCGATGAATCGGAGTTGGTGTTGTAAAGCGGTTCGCCCATCTTCTTCACCTTATTCTTTAAGGTAGAGCCCGTGAGTGTGGCGTTGATGCTCCAGTCTTTGTTCAGGCGTTTGTTATAGGCGAGGCTGAACTCGAATCCTTTGTTTTCGATTTCGCCGTAGTTGGTATAAACATCAGAGAAACCTGTGGAAGGACGTACTTGGCGGTAGAGCAGCAAGTCTTTGGATGTACGTATGAAGTAGTCCATTGTCAGGTTCAGGTCACCTTGCAGGAAGCTGGCATCCAAACCGATGTTCATCTGTTCGTTGGTCTCCCATTTCAGGTTGGTGTCTACCAACTTGGCATAGTAACCGGTATCGAATGTCATGCCATTGTACTTACCCATTCCTTGTCCGGAATTGTAGAAAGAATACTTCACATTCTGTGTGGTCAATCCTACTACAGAAAGGTCGGTGGCACCGCCTGAGTTACCGGTCTGACCCCATCCGAGGCGTAGTTTCAAGTTGGAAACAACATCTTGATTCTTCATGAAACCTTCTTCGGATATACGCCATGCCAAGGCTGCGGATGGGAAAGTACCCCAGCGGTTGCCGGCACCAAAATTTGAAGAACCGTCACGACGGATGGTTGCCGTCAGGATGTAGCGGTTTAATAGGCTGTAGCTTGCACGGCCGAAGTAAGAGATACCACGACTTTCGAGGTTCAGGGCACCGCTGCCGCTCAATGTTTCGGGTTTGGTAGTCAATCCTACATCACGGTTGTCTTTGCTCCAGAAGCCTCTTGAGCCTGCAGAAGTCCATTGTCCGTAGTAGCGTGAAACCTCGTTACCCAGCATCAGGGTCAGGTCGTGAATGTCGTTTTTCCAGCCATAGGTCAGGGTGTTCTGTATAGAGAGTGTTTGACCGTCGTTGTTACCTATGCTGAAGCTGTAATCGTTGTCGTTAGAGGGGTTTACGTAGGCATTTGTGCCTTTTGTCACGTCAATGGCCTGGCCATTGTAGTAGTTGAAGCGCTTGATGCCGCCGGAGAAATTATTGCTGGAGCCACTGTAATAGCTGTAAGAAACCAATGTTTTCCAGCTTAATCCTTTCAGGGGAGTGATGGTGAGGTAAGCACTGGCCAAAGCACGGTTGTTCCGGTTGCGTCCTTGCAATTCCATCTGTTTGGCATACATGTTTCCTATAATAGTGCCCCAGAAGCCGTCGTTGGTATCTTTACCGCCCAACACTTCACCGAAAGTACCGTCGGGGTTCACTACGTTTGGAGAAATATGTGCTCCGGCGGGAACACCGTCGTAAGTGGCATCACCGCGAGTCACGAAGTCCATGGAGGGACACATGAAAGCGAAGTCGCGCAAAGAAGACAAGTTACCGAAGTTACCGATGGAGTTGTTGGAACCGTGAGAGTCAGTATGTACATAGCTTACGTCGGCACCAAACTCCAGATATTTGTTGATTTGCGATTTTACGTTGGCACGAGCCGTGATGCGCTGGTATTGTGTATTGATGACCACACCATCGTTGCGCAAGAAGCCCACGGAAGCGTTGTATTGTGTCTTGTCAGAACCGCCTGAAGTGGAAATGTTGTAGTTCTGTTTCCATGACGAGCGGGTCATTACATCCTGCCAGTCGGTGAACTTACGCTTGCCATCGTATTTTTCGCTCCAGACCTCATTCCAAAGTCCTACACCATCGTTGGCACGGGCTGTGCGGATGTTGGAGGCATATTGGTCCACACTGCAAACATCCAGTTTGTTGGGCAAGGTTTGAAGACCGAAGTCTGCGGTGATGGTGACGGAAGAGTGACCTTTTGTTCCGTGCTTGGTGGTAATCATGATGACACCGTTGGCACCTGCCGAACCATAGATGGCGGTGGCGGAGGCATCTTTCAGAACTTCGATGGACTCGATGTCCGAGGGATTGACGAAGTTGGCGTTGGTGCCCACTTGTATGCCGTCTACCACATAGAGCGGGTCGGCTTTTCCGTTGATGGTGGCCACACCACGAATGCGAACGGCGGCATTGGCGTCGGGGGCACCGTCTTGCATGGTAACCATCACACCGGGAGCTGCGCCTTGCAATCCTTGGGCAATGTTTGTCGGGGCTTTACGCATCATGCTTTCGCGGTCTACAGAAGCTACAGAACCGGCGATGTCGCTTTTCTTCATCGTGCCATAACCCACTACCACCACTTCTTCCAAGGCTTGTGCATCTTCTTTCATTACAATGTTCAGTGTAGTCTTGCCGGCCACAGGAACGGTTTGAGTGACGTAGCCGATGAAAGAGAATATAAGTTTTGCATTAGAGGGAACGTTGAGCTGATAGTTTCCTTCTACATCTGTGATGATGCCGTTCGTGGTTCCTGCTTGCAGGACGTTTACACCCGGCATGCTTTCGCCGTTGGAGTCCTTGACGGTTCCTTTTACTGTTACATTCTGGGCATATACCCAAACAGGTATTATCAGCAAAAGTGATAATAGCCCGATGCATCTTTTTAGATAAATGTTTTTCATATTAAAATATTAAAGTAATTAGAAATAAAGAATTCTACTTTGTTTTGTGCGGGACGTGATAGAGGAGTGAAAAAGAATCTTCTCTATCATTCTCAATGAGGGTAAATTGCTCTTTAGGTTTTCATTGTGGCTTTTTGATTTTTTAAGTTGAACATCTGCGTTGGTTTTCACTGATGACAAAAATAGTGCTTTAGTGTTAAGTAACGTGAAATTCTTGAAACATCTTCTTTAATCGTCGTTACATTCCTCCTTGGAAATGTTACACAAACTGTCCTGCACGTTACATAATATACCTGAATTCGGGATAGGCGGTTGCTTTTTCTAAAGATGAGGGGGTGCATCCTGTCAGGCAGATATCTTCTGAATGCACCGGTTCACGGCGGCGGGGCAGAAGAGAAGAAAGCCTTTCAGACCCACCGCCCTCCCCCTGTTTTGACAGCCGCAAGCCTTTGTCGTGACAGATGCAAGTGTCCAAGCCGACAGACACAAGTCTCTGATGTGACAGGCACAGGTGTTTGAGCCGTCAGACGCAAGTGTCTGACAAATCAATATTAAATATGTGATAATTGATGCTTCTTGATTTTGAGACACAAGCTTCCGTGTGAGGTTATCGACCTGCTTCTTATCCCGCCCCCAGATATAATATACCTTGAGAATGCACCGGCAGAGTGTTGGCACCTGAAAAGAACTTTAGGTGCAGGTCCACTTATCGGCCGGAATAGGTGATGTCTGTTCCTTTTTCTCTTTTTGCCACTTGGCTGATGGCGTATGCGCTTGTCTCGACTTTTCCTGAAATGAATTCAGGGACATTATACGATTTCATCAGGAACGTATAATGGTCTTTTTCTTTTTGCGGCAGCAAGAAAGGCTTGCTTGCCTTTCCCGTTTCGTCTATGTGGGCTATGAAGGGGCGGGTGTACAATCCATCCATACGGCGGCTGCTGAATACTACCCAACGGCTGTTGCTGCTCCATGAATGGTAGCTCTCCACATCGTTGCTGTTCAGTTCCGACAAAGGCCGAATCTCTTCCGTCCGAAGGTCGGCAAGGTATAGGTCGGCATCCTTGTGCCAGATGGAGAAGTTGCCATAGGCGGAAAGGGTGAACATGAGGTATTTCCCGTCGGGCGATATGCGGGGAAAGGAGACGCTCTTTCCCTCTTTGCGCGCATTATATAAGGTGTCTACCCTATTGCCGAACGAACGTGTGTTTGCATCGTAGCCGATGGAACACAAGCTGTATCTCACTTGGTCGTATCGGTCGGGGATGCTCAGGCTGTCGGCCGAACAGAAATAGAGTCTCTTCCCGTCGGGCGAGAAAGTGGGGAATGTTTCAAATGCCGTTGCCGAAGAAAGGAGGAGAGAACTCACAATCTGTTCCCGCTTCACGTCGTACACCACCACGTCCGAGGCGTAGTCCATTACTTCCACCCGGTTGCGGTCGGTGGTATGAAACATCTGCTTGGTGGTGTTTACGGAGAACGCAACAAAGTCTCCCGAAGGATGCCATGAAGGATAGACCAACGCAGAGATGGTTTGCGGTGTTTTCGTATTCAGTTTCTTGATTTTTCCTTCTTCTTCTATCATATAAGTGCCTGCATGGTCGGCGCGAAGATGGAACAGCATCTTTTTCGGATTTTGCCGGCAGAAGGAGTGGCAGTTCATGCAGCCGTAGCCGGTCATCTTGTTGGTGATGATGGCCGTTTCCTCATAGTTTTCCAAGCAGCGCTGATAGATGCCCATTTCGTTCCAAATCTCATATCCCGGTTCTATCAGGCGATAAGCAATGTAAGGGTCTGTCTCTTCCTTGGCGATGTAGAGGTGGAAAGGGGCGTATTCTTCCCATTTGCCCTCTCTCTTCCCTTGCAGGCGCACGCTGACGGAAGACGATGCTTTCAGCAGCCTTCTCCATTTCGAGGGGCTGACGGCTATTTGTCCGTTTCGGGCGGAAACCTCCACCTTTTCACTGCCCGACTCAAAGAGGGCGCGAATGTCGGAAAACCCGCAACTGTCCGGTATGCCGAAACACAAAGGAGCTATGTTGGGAGGCAGTGTGACCTCGGTGTAATCGGGTGATATGGGTGGCAGACAATCATGACGAAGGTCTATCCGTATATCTTGCGAGCAGGATGCGAGCAGGCTGCACCCGATTGCTGTCAGTAAGCGTCTTAAAGTCTTCATTCGTATGTGGTTTTTTTAGTTCCTGTACTTCAGAAAATGCCACAGGCTGCCTTGCTCCCGCGATGAACCTTGATTAAAAGCATTGAAACGTTGCAGGATGCCGGCCTGTATGTTATATCGTTGCAAAATATCGGGGTTTCCTGCAGCAAACACAGCCACCCCTTCCTGAAAGCAGACGGGCAGCACGGCGGGCAGGGCGGGAGTGCCGTAGAAGGTTTCGAGCGTGCTTTGGAAACGCGGAATGTCTTTAGACAGCAGGTAGAGCGAGCCTAAATACAAGATGGTGGCTTTGTGTGAGGGGTTGTGGAGGACGATTTCTTTCAGGTCGTCGTCCAGCCCCTTGCTGCCGGCAAACCGATTGTCGGGGAAGAGGCAGTTCCGTTTGGAGCCCAGCAGAGAATCTGCTTCCACGGCCGCATCGTTGTGTAGGAAACGGCGATAGGAGGTTGCAAGGTCTTTATAGAAGAACGTTGCTTCGAGCACTTCGATGTATTTTCGGGCCACTTCGTATTGGCCGTAAATGAGGTTGGTCTGGATGAGGCGTTGCAGCATGCGCGGCGAAAAATTCCCCCAACCTTCGTTGCCCTCGAAGGCGCACCGTTGCGCGAAAGCGATGTGCCCCATCGAGAAATAAATGTCGCTGAGCAATGTCGAGACGTAAGGGGTCTTGTTTCCGCTGACGTAGATGCTGCGGATGTCTATGCAAGGTTGCCGGAACAGTTCGTCTGCCAGTCTTCCTTTTTCGGCCAGTGCCATGTGCAGGTAGTTCTGAAAAAGCAGGTTGCTCATGGATAGGTGTTTGCACTTCTCTATCACCGTGTCCCACTGCTCGTTTCGGGCATGGTAGTCTAATTCTTTAAAGGCTTCGTTGCTGCGGCTCACGTACTGCTTGGCTTCGTTTGCCGCAAACAGTCCGATGCCCGCCAGCTGGAGGATGATAAGGATGCTTTGCCACCTCTTGCTCTTGATGCGTACCGACTTGTACGAAACACCGGTTGCCAGACATACGCCTGCCATCATAATCCACGGTTGGCAGACGATGGAGCCGGCCTGAAGCCTGAGCGTGAAATACCCGTCGGGCAAGAGCACGTGTTTCAATTCGCCTGCCAGTCCCATCCACAGGCAGGCTTTCCCGCATAGATACGCCAGCAGGGGGAGGGCAACGAACCAAACGGCTTGTTTGTAGTTGCGGAAAAGTTCGAGAATCAGCAGGCAGCAGCCATACAGCAAAGCGACAGGCCCGGCCATGACAAACAGCAGCAGGGTGCTGATAACCGAGTAGCCCAAGCGCACGGCAAACCTGCGGAAGCGTGTCTGTATGGAAAGAAAGGCCGTCATCAGCAGAAAAGCCATGGTTCCGGCATATTGGTAATTGGTGTTGTAGTGCAGGCATGCCAAGGGGATGACGGGCAAAAGGGCGAGCGGAAGCAGCCATCGGCTTTCCGTGTGGCGATGCAACGTGTGCGCCGTAAGCACCGCGATGAGCGTGAGGAGCAGGGCTGTTATTACTATGCCGGCCGATGGATAAACGAAAAACTGAATCAGAAAGTCGGAAAGCAATTGTATGCATCCACCCGGCTGCGACGCTGTGGAGCCGATGTAAGCGGAGTGATACAGGAAAGTCCTTCCTTGTTCTATATAGCAAAAGTTGTAGTATCCTATGGCGGACAGGACAAAGGCGAACGACACGAACAGGATGATGCCGATGAGGAGGTACGCCAATTTGCTGTTGCGGAGTGTGAGTGTATTCATTAGCATATCGTTTCAGGAAACAAAAAATGCGCGGGGCATTTGTCCGGTGGCAAAAGTAACAAGAAAATCCGGTAACGGTTGTTTTTCGGGGCTCTATTTTATGTTCAAGCAAAAAAGAAGCTTTGCAGCATTTGTCTCATCCGTTTTTTTTGAAACCGGAGTGACTGATGTTTTTAGGTCGATTTTCCCCTTGTTTGTAAAGATTTAGAAATATGCACTAAAAGCCGAGTGGATTTTTAGTAAAATCTCCCCCGATTTTTAGTAAAAATTCCCCGGAAAATTAGTAAAAACTGCCTCGATTTTTAGTAAAATTTCATCTCCTTGATTTACAAAGGGTTACAAAATGCTTTTTTGTTTATGTTTTTCTTAACGCGTAAAGAAAGAAAAACGGTGCTTTGAGGTTGCTCTTTTGCATCAATAAAGCATAACGAAACATCCCTGTTGCCGCCTGCTGTGCAGTTTGTGCAAAGCGGCGCAAAGCAAGTGCATGCCTCGTCCGGCCTTGCCGAGATTTGAGGTGGCGCATGCTTGTTTTTTCGTATGCCGCTTTTATCTTTAGCGTGTTATCTTGTTAAATTACAGATGATTAATTTGTTTTGATGTAATATAGGGAAAAAGAAATGTAACATAAAAAAGAAACATGTAGCACAATCAAAAAAACGTGTATCATAATGCTGTCAGTCGTATGCGCGTATGCTCTATCTTTGTCTCACCGGAAAACTCCGGGTTATAAAACTGAAACGTTAATCTTTAAAATCTGCTTTTGATGAAAAAGAGACAAAACTCCAAACTTCTGGCGGCCTTGTTCGTCCTTTCCTGTATGTCGGGATTTTCTTGCGCTTCTTCCACTGCGGGGGTAGGCAGAACTCCGGTTGTGGCAAAGTCGACGGCTATGTTCGACCGCTTCACCTACAAAGGAGAAGATACCTTTTATAAAGAGCATCCGCTGCCCGATGCCGAGTCGTTCTACAATCCCATCCTTCCGGGTTGGTATTCCGATCCCAGTATCTGCACCAATGGCGAGGGGGATTACTTCCTTGTTACTTCCACTTTCACCTTCTTCCCCGGAGTGCCCATCTTTCACAGTACGGATTTGGTGAACTGGCGGCAGGTAGGCCATGTGCTCACTCGTCCCTCGCAGTTGGTCAACATGAAAGGCCAGCACGTCAGTGGCGGTATCTTCGCACCGGCCATCTCTTACAACCCGCACAACAAAACCTACTACATGGTCACCACCAACGTGGGGGCGGGCAACTTCTTCGTAAAGACCCGGAACCCTTTCGGTGAATGGTCCGACCCCATCATGTTGCCCGAAGTGGGAGGCATCGACCCCTCTTTCTTCTTCGATGAAGATGGCAGGGCTTATATTGTGAACAACGATGACGCACCGGACAACAAACCCGAATACAGCGGGCACCGCACCATACGCGTGCAAGAGTTCGATGTGGCGACCGACCGCACCATCGGCCCTCGCAAGATATTAATAAATAAAGGTGTGCATCCCGAAGAAAAACCCATCTGGATTGAAGGCCCTCACATGTACAAAATAAATGGAAAGTACTTCCTGATGGATGCCGAAGGCGGTACCAGCAACTGGCACTCCGAGGTGATATTCCGTGGCGACTCTCCGATGGGTCCCTTTACGCCGTGGGACAAAAACCCTATCCTCACGCAAAGACACCTGTCAGGTTCGCGCCCCAATCCTGTGACTTGCGCCGGCCATGCCGACCTGATACAAACCAAAGAAGGTGATTGGTGGGCCGTCTTTCTGGCTTGCCGCCCCATCGACAACAAGTTCGAGAACTTGGGCCGCGAAACCTTCCTGATGCCCGTGCGCTGGAGCGAGGACGGATTCCCCTACATGACGCAGGGCGACGAGACCGTACCTCTGGTCTTGAAACGTCCCGGCGTGAAGCGCAACGAAACAGTGACCTTCGGCAATTTTGAGGAAATCGAAGAATTCGACGGTAAAACGTTGGGTATGCAATGGACTACGCTCCGTGCTCCCGCCACCGGTCTGTACTCCTTGTCTTCGGCCCCCGGCTATCTGACGCTGAAGTGTGCCGATATCAGTGCCACCGAGCGCGATACCCCCGCGTTTGTTTCCCGCCGCATGCAGCACCACAATTTTGAGGCTGCCACCCGTATGCTGTTCAATCCCTCCGACGACAAAGAGGCTGCCGGCCTGCTGCTGTTCAAGGACGAACACCATCAATACTTCTTCTGCGTGTCTCAACCCGGAGGAGTGCGCAGCATCTCCTTGAAGAAAATCGGTGCTTCCGCCGAAGAGGTGCTTGTCACACGGAAACTTCCTGCCAAGCAAACCGACATCCGTCTGAAAGTCGTGTCGCGCGGCACGCACTACGATTTCTACTACGCCACCTCCAAAGGCAAAGCGTGGACACTGCTGTGCAAGGACGTAGATGCCGGCTATCTCTCTACGGCTACGGCCGGAGGCTTCACCGGCAGCATGATAGGCCTGTATGCCACCCGGAAATGATTACACCTTATAAATACTATTATGAACACTATGAATATGTATGACGATAGTTGAAACTGTTATCTGTAACAATTAATAATTAGAGAGAAAATGTAGTGATTAATTCTTAAACTAATGGTAATGAAAAATGTAACAAAAAAGATTCAGAAGATTCCCGGCCTGATCTTGGTGATGCTGCTCTGTTGTTTGACGGTGTCGGCGCAAAAAGGAGTGACGGTGAAGGGAGTTGTTGTAGACGGCAACGGAGAAACTATCATTGGTGCTTCGGTCGTATTAAAAAGTAACAGCTCGGTAGGTACGATATCCGACATAGATGGTAACTTCGTCTTAAACGTACCCAATGAGAACGCCACTCTTGTTGTTTCATTTGTGGGAATGAAGCCGAAAGAAGTGAGAGCGACTTCCAAAGCTATTATGAGAGTGATGCTCGAAGACGACAGCCAGCAATTGGAAGAAGTGGTGGTAGTGGGTTACGGCCAACAGAAGAAAGCCTCAGTGGTAGGTGCCATTACCCAAACCACCGGTAAAGTGCTGGAAAGAGCTGCCGGTGTAAGCAACATTGGTGGAGCGCTCACCGGAAACCTGCCGGGCGTAATCACCACGCAAGGCACGGGAATGCCCGGTGAGGAAGATCCTAAAATTGTGATTCGTGGTGCAAGTTCTTGGAATAACAGCGAGCCTTTGGTGTTGGTCGACGGTATAGAGCGACCGATGAATAGCGTGGATATCAGTTCTGTACAGTCATTGTCCGTCCTGAAAGATGCCTCTGCTACGGCCGTTTATGGTGTGAAGGGAGCCAATGGTGTCATCTTGATTACAACTAAACGAGGAACCGAAGGCAGTGCGAAAATAGATGTGGGTTTTAATGCCACACTCAAGGCTCCTTCCAAATTGCCGAATAAGCTCGATGCATACGATGCTTTGATGGCCCGCAACGTGGCCATAGAGCATGAATTAGGCTTAACGCCCGACTCTTGGGCTTATATTAGGCCGCAATCGTTTATCAATAACTACCGCAATCAGACCTCCGTCGAACAGATGGAACGCTATCCCAACGTGGATTGGCAAAAAGCACTGTTCAAAGAAACGGCCGTGTCCTACAATGCCAATGTGAACGTAAGCGGTGGTACAAAGTTTGTGAAATATTTTGCTTCGGCCGATTATGTTCACGAGGGTGACCTCTTCCGCGTATACGACAATAATCGGAATTATAACTCCGGTTATGGATACGATCGTCTCAATGTGCGCAGTAACTTAGACTTTAGTATAACCAAAACCACGTTGCTCAAGATCAACTTGGCCGGTTCGAATGGCGTACGCAAGTCTCCTTGGAATAATGTCAGTGGAGACGAGTGGCAGATAGGACAACAATGGGCAGGTGCCTATAACATTGCCCCCGATGTGTTTTTGCCGCAATACAGCGATGGTTCTTGGGGATACTATCCTCAAATATCCAATGTGTCTAACTCGGCTTCGAACATGGCATTGGGTGGTTATATGCAAACCACCAGTACCCGCATCAATACGGACTTTACATTAGAACAGGATCTGGGTTTTGTGACGAAGGGATTGAGTGCCCGCGCCATGGTGTCTTGGGATAATATGTTTGTAGAGAATCGGCGAGGTATCAACGACCTTTATAATCAAGCCCAACAGAAGTGGATAAATCCTGAAACTGGCCAGGTCGTACTTAAAAACGACTTCGATAGTGCAAATGGCTTCGACTGGCAACAAGGTGTGAACTGGACCACACAAGCCGGAACGGTAGATAATGGTGCTACGGTGCGTAATCTGTATTATCAGGCGCAATTAAATTGGGCACGTAGTTTCGGTAAGCATAATATTACGGCTATGGGACTGTTCAGCCGGCAGGAAAATGCCCGAGGCAGTGTGATGCCTACCTACCGTGAGGACTGGGCTTTCCGTACCACATATAATTTTGCCGACCGTTATTTCATTGAATACAATGGCGCCTACAACGGTTCGGAGAAATTCAGCAAGGAGAATCGTTTTGCTTTCTTTAATTCAGGAGCTTTGGGCTGGATGGTGAGCGAAGAACCGCTTTTCAAGCCTCTCAAGAAGTATGTTGATATGTTGAAGCTAAGGGCTTCTTATGGTGAGATTGGTGATGACAATCTGGGACCCAATCCTTTTGACCCAAGCAGACGATGGCTCTATATGAGCCAGTGGGCCTATGGAGGACATACCACCATCGATTTGAATCAGAAAGAAAGCATCTATACGTGGTACAGAGAAGCTGCCATAGGTAATAAAGATGTGAAATGGGAAACGGTGAAGAAGATAAACCTGGGTATCGACTACTCTGTTCTGGGTGGTTTGCTGGCCGGTAGCTTGGAGTTTTTCCGTGACGAGCGTACGGACATCTTGGTGTTTGGTGCCGATCGTTCGGTTCCTTCTTATTTTGGAAGTACACCGCCCACTGCCAACATCGGTAAGGTTAGAACCAATGGATACGAATTGGAATTGCGCGTTAACAAAACATTTGCCAATGATATGCGCGTATGGGGTAACTTCAGCATGACGCATGCCAAGAATAAAATTCTGCAGAAAGACGATCAGGAATTGCGTCCCGGATATCAGAAAGCTGCGGGTTATAGCATCGGGCAATATATTTCATATATAGATGGTGGATTTATTCAGAATTTCGATGAACTCTATGGTAGTCCGGCTCATGATACGAATGACGCACACAAGTTGCCGGGTGACTATTACATCGTGGACTTCAATGGCGACGGTGTGATAGACAATAAAGACCAGGCTCCTTATGGATACACAGGAACCCCGCAGAACACCTTCAATGCGACCATCGGTTTTGAATGGAAAGGATTCAGCTGTTTCGCCCAGTTCTATGGAGTGACCAATGTAACGCGTGACGTATCTCTGAATAGCTTTGGCAGTAAACTCAATACGGTTTACAATATCGGTACTTGGTGGTCGGTAGACAATCCCAATGCTGATGTGGTGGTGCCGCGTTGGAACTCTACTCCAAGCTATAACACCGGAACTCAGTTCCTTTACGACGGTTCTTATATCCGCTTGAAGAATGTGGAGGTGGCTTATACCTTTACAAAAGGATTTGTAAAGAAGTTCGGAGTGCAGAATCTGAAAGTTTATCTGAATGGAAATAATCTGTGGCTGTGGACCAGAATGCCGGACGACCGTGAGGCAAACCTCTCCGGAGCGGGCTATTTGGGAGCATATCCTACGGTGAAGCGTTTTAATTTAGGTATAAAATTCACATTATAAAAGGAGAATCTTATGAATAAAAGATATACAACATATCTGTGGACCGGCGTTCTGTCTCTTGCTTTGGGGATAACTTTTCCCTCGTGCGAGGATTATCTGGACAAAGAACCGGAATCTACATTGTCTGAGACGGATGCGTATAAAAACTTCAGGAACTTTCAGGGTTTCATCGAAGAGATTTATAACTGTATTCCCGATAAGGAAAAGAATAACTATTGTACATCGTGGAACTGGGGAGACGATGAAGTGTTTAATCCTGAGGGAAATGCACACATGACACATCAGGCTGATTTAGGAAACTTCAGAGCTTGGCAGTCAAACAACCAAAGCTGGTTGTATCGCACCGGTAGCAATCCCGCTTCTACCAATAAATTTAACCACTCTTTGTGGCCGCATGCTTGGTATTGCATTCGTAAGTGCAATCTGGGTATAGATAATCTGGATAAGTTTACCGGAACGGAAGAGGAAAAAAAACTTATCGAAGGACAATTGTATTTCTTCCGTGCATGGTGGCATTTTGAACTGATGCAGTATTTCGGTGGATTGGCCTATGTGGATCAAACACTGGATGCTTCTACTAAACTGAAACTGCCCAGACTGAGTTATCAGGAGTGTGCCGACAAAGCAGCTGCCGATTTTCGTAAAGCTGCCGATTTGCTGCCCATCAATTGGGATAATACCACAACGGGCAAGCTCACCGAAGGGAAAAACCAGCTGCGTATCAATAAGATCATGGCTTTAGGTTATTTGGGAAAGAACTACCTGTGGGCTGCAAGTCCGTTGATGGAGCATGGTGCTCAAATGGGCGGAGCTAAAACTTATAGCTACAATACGGACTATGCAAAGAAGGCTGCCGAGGCTTTCGGCGAACTGCTTGCTTTGGTAGAGAGCGGACAAACGCAATATGCCTTGGCGCAGTATGAGTATTCGGACATCTACAATCACGAAAAGGCTTCTTCCGCATCTACTTGTTTTTCTGATATCTTCTACACCCGACGCCAAAACTGGTTGATGCCGGGTAGCGTAGAGGCTATCTTCCGTGGTCCTTCGCCTGACGCCAATGGTTCGAACTGGAACGTTTCTAAACTGTTTGGCCCCAAGGTGGGAGGTATGGTTGAACACGACAACATTATTCACCAGCCCACTGCCAATTTGGTGAACATGTATGGTATGGCAAACGGATTGCCGCTGACTGACCCTAATTCGGGTTTCGATCCCGAATATCCGTTTAAGGACAGAGATCCTCGTTTCTATCACGACATCGTTTTTGATGGATTTAAATACGTAAACGGAACATTGAGTGCAGAGCGTGAGCAATACCGCTATTGTGAACTGTTTACCGGTGGTAATATGCGTCCGGTGGCCAATGGCAGTCGTACAGGATATTTCATTCAAAAATTGGTGCCGCATACTTGTAATGTAGGCGATAGAGAATACGATTGGGGTTCGAACTTGCACTGCTACCTGCCTTACATGCGCTTGGCAGACATTTATTTGATGTATGCAGAGGCATGTGCAGCCCAAGGTGGCGCCGGGGTGAGGTCCTCTAACTGTTCGTTGACGGCAGTCGATGCGGTAAATAGAATCCGCGAACGCTGTGGGGCCGGACACGTGGCTGAATCTTTCTTAACCGACAACCGGAAGTTTATGGACGAGTTGCGCCGCGAGCGTGCTGTTGAACTGGCTTTTGAAGGATTCCGGTTCTGCGATTTGCAACGTTGGCTGTTGTTGACCGAAGCTCCTTATACCATTAAAACTTCTCAAGAATTCGAACGTCTGGAAAGCGCAGATTTCTTTAAAGAAAACGACCCGAGAGAGGCTAAGGTGGCAAACTTCAGAGAAGAGGTTATCTTGAAACGCATCTTCGGTACTAAACATTATTGGTTTCCATTGCCGGACGATGATGTGTACCTCTATGTAGAGTTCAAACAGAATCCCGGATGGTAATGCCGATCGTGGAGAATGCATGTTTAATACTAAAAGAGTAAACAATGAAATATATACAAACGAAATTCATTTTATGTGCGATGTCGGTCTTTTCATCCTTTGCTGTCAATGCACAGACAATGGTCGAAAATGAAATGGATTCTTTGGCGACTGACAAACAGCCGCTTGTACAAGTCGCATATCGCAAAGTGGCACAAAATGACTTGTTGGGAGGTGTCTCCGTAGTGAATGTTGAAGAGCTGACCGACAAGAATTACAACACTTATAGCTTGGATAATATGCAAGGATATATCGGTGGCTGGACCGGTAACTCAATGTGGGGAATGGATGCCGACAATGCCGGATACTTGGTGTTGGTGGATGGAGTACCTCGCAGCACAGACAATGTATTACCCTCTGAAATTTCTCAGATAACATTCCTGAAAGGGGCACAGGCCGTAGTTCTCTATGGAAGCCGTGCGGCCAAAGGAGCTATCTTGATAACCACGAAACGAGGTGGCGAAGGAGATTTGAGAGTGAATGTACGTGCCAATACTCGGTTGGATGTAGCAAAAAGCTTTCCGGAATACTTGGGCGCTGCCGAATACATGACGCTTTATAACGAGGCTTCCTTGAACGATGGTAAGGGCATCTCGTATACGCAAGAGCAAATCTATAACCATGGTTCCGGATTGAATCCGTATCGCTATCCGGATATGAATTTCTATTCGTCCGATTATATTCGGAAGGTTTCTAACTATTCAGATGTGTCTGCCGAGATTACAGGAGGTGGAAAACGTGCTCGTTTCTACACTCAAGTAGGGTATGCGCATGGGGGTAGCCTGCTGAAGCTTGGTGAAGCCAAGAACAATGGTACCAACCGTTTGAATGTGCGTGGTAATGTAGATGTTACCATTAACGATTTTATCAATGCCTACATCAATGCCAATGCTGTGTTTCATGATGCAAAGAGTGCAAAAGGCAATTATTGGTCTGATGCGGCTACCGTTCGTCCTAACTCCCACAACTATGTAGCTCCATTTATTCCGTTGGATTATATCGACCCTAATGCGGCTGCTGCATGGGAGTTGATCAATACTTCTAACAACATCATTGATGGTAAGTACTTCCTTGGCGGTTCCAGTCTTGCTCCTACCAACGTTTTTGCCGACAGCTATGCAGCCGGAAGCTTAAAACTAACAAGCCGTCAGTTCCAATTTGATGCAGGAGTGGATATAAACCTGAATAAAGTTTTGAAGGGACTTTCTTTTCATACGCAATTTGCAGTGGACTATGCCACCGCTTATACAACCTCATTCGACAATAAATATGCCGTTTACACTCCGACGTGGTCTAACTACGGTGGGAAAGACGTTATTGTGGGATTAGTGAAAGAAGGTAATGATGAGCGGACGGCTACACAGAATGTAGGTTCAAGTGCCGATACACAGACCATCGCGTTTTCCGGTCGGTTCAATTATGAGAGGACTTTCAAGAAAGACCATAACATTTCGGCCATGCTGATAGCTTCGGGTTATCAACAAACATTGTCGGCCAGATATCATCGCATCAGTAATGCTAACTTGGCTTTGCAGGCCGGATACAATTTCCGCAATAAATATTATGCAGACTTTGGAATGGCATTGATTCATTCGGCTAAGCTGGCCGAAGGACACCGCAACGCTCTCTCTCCTTCTTTGACATTGGGATGGAGAATGAGCAAAGAGGGTTTCTTGGCCGATTCTCCGGTAGTAGACGATTTGATGTTCAGTATATCCGGAAGTGTGTTGCATCAAGACATAGATGTAGCGTTGGGAGGAAACGAGTATTATCTGTATAAATCGGTATGGACTCAGAACGATGGTTATGGCTGGTACGATGGTTCAAGCGGAAGATATACTATCTCCACCCGTGGCGAAAATACAGATCTCACTTTCATTAAACGTAAAGAACTGTCTGCCAATCTGCGCACGTCATTATGGAAGAAACTGTTAACTGCCGATGCTTCGTTCTTTATCAATTCTATGGAGGGCTACTTGGTTAACCCCACTTCTTATCCGGGACATTTGGTTACCGGATATCCGGCGGCATCGTTTGTTCCTGTGATGAACTATAACAACAACCGTCGCGTTGGGTTTGACTTCAACGTAAATATGAATAAACGTTTAGGTAAGGTGGACTTTTCTTTGGGACTGTCGGGAACTTATTACGACACCAAGGCTACAAAGCGTGACGAAATCTTCACAGATACCCGTAAGCGCGAAGGACGTCCGGTGGATGGCATCTGGGGATATAAGAGTGCAGGCTTCTTTAAGAACGACGCGGATATTGCCGCTTCTCCGGAGCAGAAATTGGGAGGTACGGTAAAACCCGGTGACATCAAGTACATTGATTTGAATAACGATAACGTGATTGACGAGAAAGACCAGACCTACTTAGGCAAAGGCGGATGGTATGGAGCGCCTTTTACCCTCGGTGTGAACCTGACGGCAAAATGGAACGGGTTTACGTTCTTTGCTTTGGGTACGGGAGGTTTCGGAGCTTATGGCATGAAGAACAGTTCTTACTATTGGATTTCGGGAGAAAACAAATATTCAGCAATAGTACGCAACCGTTGGACACCTGAAACGGCCGAAACTGCCACTTATCCTCGTCTTACCACGGAGAGTGGAAGCAACAATTTCGTCTCTTCGGATTTCTGGATGTATAAAAACAACCGTTTTAATCTGGTCAAAGTGCAGGTTACTTATGACTTGCCCAAACAGTGGCTCCGCAACTCGTTCCTGCACGAAGTTTCTGCTTATGTGAGCGGAGGAAATCTGCTTACCATAGCCAAGGAGCGCAAGCATATGGAGATGAGCGTGGGAAGTGCGCCACAAACCCGATTCTATAATATTGGCGTGAAAGCGGTATTCTAAAAAATATAACAATGAACAATATGAAAATAAAAAACATCATAGGATGCGTGGCGTTGCTCGCCACATTTACGGCATGTGATGATATGTTTTCGCCTGCTATCGAAAACAATAGAGGTATACAGGAGATGTATAACGAACCGGCCTATGCCCAAGGACTTCTGGGATATGCCTATGCCATGCTCCCTTATGACACCCGAAGTGTGAGCGATGTGGCCACAGATGATGCCGTAACGAACGACCGGTCGAATAATCTGCAGAAAATGGCTCAAGGGGCTTGGAACTCTGCTAACAATCCGGTGTCTCAATGGCAGGCTCGTAAGGCCACCATTCAATATCTCAATATTTTTCTTGAAAATGTAGATAAGGTGGTGTGGGCCAAAGACGAGAAAGTCAATGCGATGTATTGCGACCACTTGAAAGGTGAAGCTTATGCGCTTCGTGCCTTGAACATGTATTATTTGCTGATGGCTCATGCAGGAAAAACATCGGATGGGCGGATGTTGGGTGTTCCTAAATTGACAAGCTCTGAAGGAGCTTCTTCGGATTTCAATCTGCCAAGAAACACGTTTCAAGAGTGCTTGGACATGATCTTTGAAGATATTGATGCTGCTTTGCAATTGCTTCCTTTGGATTATGTGAATGTGAAAGATGCTGATATCCCTGCAAAGTATAAAGCAAATGGTGTAACAAATGCCGGTGATTACAACCGGGTGTTTGGTACTTACATGCGTGGCCGTATGAGTGCGCGCATTGCAGAAGCCATTCGGGCACAAGTAGCTTTGTTGGCCACCAGTCCCGCTTTCATAGAGGGTACCACGATCAATCAAGCAACAGCTGCCGATTATGCTGCAATAGTGTTGGATCGCATAGGCGGTGTTTCAGGTATTGCTCTTAAGGGACATACGTGGTTTATGAATACGGCAGAGATTGATAATTTAGGTTCGGGAGCTGTGCCGGCCGAAATTATCTGGCGCGGAAATATATCCAATGGAGATGCTGATTGGGATATCGGGCTTCAGACCGAAAAAGACAATTTCCCTCCTTCGCTCTATGGCAACGGACGTATCAATCCTACTCAGAATTTGGTAGATGCTTTCCCTATGGCCAATGGATATCCCATTGATGATGCGTTGAGCGGTTATTCAAAAAAATCTCCTTATGTTGGTCGTGACCCGCGTTTGGCACAGTACATCATCTATGATGGTGCAAACTTCAAAGGAAAAACAATTACTACAGGTACCTATACTTCCGACAATGATGGGCTGAACAAGCAAGCTACTTCTACTCGTACCGGATATTACATGCGTAAGCTCTTGCGTGAAGATTGTAGTGCCAATCCCAGTGCACTGAATGCGCAGAAGCACTATACGGCACGAATCCGTTACACAGAGATTTTTCTGGCTTATGCTGAGTCTGCCAACGAAGTATGGGGACCTACCGGTAAAGGAAATCACGCATACAGTGCGTATGATGTTATCAAAGCCATCCGTGCTCGCGCAGGGGTAGGTGCGGATAACGGGGATGCCTACTTGGAGAGCATTAAGAACGACAAAGACAAGATGCGTCAGCTTATTCGCAATGAACGTCGCATAGAGCTTTGTTTCGAGAATAAGCGTTTCTGGGACTTGCGTCGTTGGAAAGCTCCTTTGACCGAGCCGGCTCAAGGCATGCAGGTGAGCAAAGCAGGCGATGAACTGACCTATACGGAGATTAAAGTAGAAGACAGAGTATATAAGGATTATATGTACTATGGTCCTATACCTTATGACGAAACGATGAAATGGGGAAACCTGGAACAAAATGCAGGTTGGTAATCTATTGTGTGTAATAAAAAAAGTAGAACGAAATGAAACTAATTAATATATTATCAGTATTGGCAGTGGGGGCATTGATGGCTTCTTGCGAAAATCTAACAGTTACGTTTCCTGATTATGAGGGAGGTACTTCCGTGTATTTCGCCTATCAATATCCGGTACGCACACTGATCTTGGGAAACAGTACAACCACCCCTGTGGATAATGACCGTAAGTGCATCATCTATGGTGCAATGGGTGGAGCTTATAAGGGAAAGGATATCACGGTAGACATTAAAGTGGACAACACCTTGACGGATAATCTTTATTTTCCCGATGGTTCGGTTGTGCAGCCCATGCCTGCCGAATATTATACCTTAGGAAGTGATAAACTTATTTATGGTGGAGACTATATGGGAGGTGTGGAAGTACAGTTCACTGATGCTTTCTTTGCCGATCCCAAGGCCTTGAAGAACACGTATGTAATTCCTCTGATGATGACGGGGGTAAAAGGGGCTGATAGAATACTGGCCGGCACTCCCCTGATTGAAGGCGATAAGCCTGCACACACAAATTCGGAGTATTGGAGTGTACAACCCAAAGATTATGTGCTCTATTGCGTAAAGTTCATCAACCCTTGGCATGCTACTTATTTGCGTAGGGGAGTGGATGTTATTACCGAGAATGGAAAAACAACAACGGTAGTAAGACATACCGGCGATGTAGAGAAAAATGAGGTATGTAAAATGACCACGTCGGGTCTGAAGCAAACGCTTTATCCCGTTACCACCACCGTGGCATCTACTCAGGCAAAACTGGCTTGCGACTTATTGCTTACCTTCAATGATAAGAATGAATGTGTGATTACCTCTGCCACTGCCGGATACACAGCATCCGGTTCCGGAAAGTTTGTGGAAGCAGGCGAGAAAAAGAGCTTTGGAAACAAAGACAGAGATGTGATGTATTTGGAGTATAACATTGATTTTGGAGCACAGAAGTATGCTACAAAGGATACACTGGTGGTACAAACACGTGGCGTGGTGGCAGAGTGGTTTACTCCTACATATAAAGCTAATTAAGTTATGAAAAACATGGAATTATGAGAAAGTTACTATCATTATTATTTGTGGCTACATTGTTCTCTTGCGCCGATGATGTGATTATGGACTACAAAATAGACAAACCGGCATCTTTGGAACAGTACGAATACCTCAACGCTTACGAGGCATTGAAAAATTATGTAGACCGCGCAAGCAATCCGAACTTTAAGCTGGGATTGGCCATTTCTGTCAATCAGTTTCTGGAGAAAGGTGGAGTTTATGCCCTGGCATGTTCCAATTTCGATGAGCTGACAGCGGGCAATGCCATGAAGTATAGCTCTGTGGTTAGAGATAATGGTGCAATGGATTTTTCTACTGTCACCAATTTTGTGAATCTGGCAAAAGCTGCAAATCTCACTATCTACGGGCATACGTTGGCTTGGCATTCGCAACAGAACAATAAGTATCTGAATTCGCTGATCAAGGATAAGGAACTTAAGGTAGATCCAAATGCGGCGAATAATTTTATTGTCTACAATACGGGTACTGCCGGTGCAAATCCTTGGGATAAGCAAGCAATTTACTCGCTTCCGGTGGCATTGGAAGCCGGTGCTGACTATACACTGACTGTTGACATTAAAGCTTCTGATGCTTGCCAATGCGGCCTTTGGCCCATCTGGGATGCGAGTCCTAATAAGAACCAATGGGGTGGAAGTAATGATGTGCAATACTTGAATGAAAATACTATCGGTACCCAATGGGCTACTTATACATGGAAGTTCAATGCTGCATTTACTCACGATAAATTGCAGTTTGTGTTTGGAAAGCATGGCGGTACAATCTGTTTTGATAACCTTGTGCTTGTAAAAGATGGTACGGACGCCAACCTCATTAAAAACGGTGATTTTGCAGAGGCTGCTACAACCGGTTGGGGAAATAACTGGCAAGGGCCTTCCTTTGAAATTGGTAAGGAAGGTACAGCTTCTGCCATTTATTACCTTAATCAGGTAGAGAATAGTAAAATGGAGGTTGGAGGAAGTATGGCTAACTTTGTTGTTCGTGAAAAAGGGAAAAGTGATGTTCCCGGTACTATTATTGAAGGACAAGGTCCGGAAGGTATGAATTGCACGAAGATAACTTCTGTTGCAAATCCTAGTCAAGATTGGGATACTCAATTCTTTATTTATACCCCTAATAAAGAATGGGCAAGTGGGCAGAAATATAAAATTTCTTTTTGGTATAAAGCTTCTGCTGAAGCAGATTGTTCAACACAATGTCATGGCGAACCGGGAGCTTATAAGCATTGGGCTATGCTTCCTCAAAATCCTCATTTCACACAAGAGTGGCAGTACTATGAAGCGACGGGAAGTATTCCGGCAGAGGGTGCCGGTATGAAATCTATCGCCTTTAATCTCAACGTAGACAAAAATGCCGTAACATATTATTTTGCCAATATTGTTTGGGAATCGGAGGAAAAGGGAAATACTATCCCCCTCACTCCTGCCGAGAAGAAAGACACCCTTACATGGGCTATGAACAACTGGGTGGAAGGTATGATGAAAGCAACGGGTGGTTATGTCACTACTTGGGATGTGGTGAACGAAGCCATCGCAGGCGGTGGCGATGACGGCGAAGGCTTCTATCCTTTGCAATCCGCCAAGAACGTATCGGCAGAAGATGCCAAGAACAACTTCTATTGGCAAGACTACTTGGGAAGCGAAGACTATGTACGTATCGTGATAGCTGCTGCCCGCAAGTATTATGCCGAAAACGGTGGTACGGCTCCGTTGAAGCTCTTCATCAACGACTACAATCTGGAATCCGACTGGGACGACAATAAGAAAGCCAAGAGTTTGGTACACTGGATTGAGAAGTGGGAATCCGACGGCGTGACGAAGATTGACGGTATCGGCACACAGATGCACGTAAGCTGCCATGCCAATGCTGCCATGCAGAAGAGCAAGGAAGAGCACGTGGTGAAGATGTTCGAGATTCTGGCCAAAAGCGGCAAGTTAGTGAAGATTTCCGAACTCGACATGGGCTATGTGAACGAAGACGGCAAGAGCGTGAAGACGGCAGACATGACCGAAGCGCAGCACAAAGCGATGGCCGAGTACTATAAGTTCATCGTGAAGAAGTACTTCGAGATTATTCCTGCTGCACAGCGATATGGCATCACCCAGTGGTGTGCCACCGACAGTCCTGCCGATTCGGGTTGGCGCGGTGGCGAACCCGTAGGTTTGTGGGATGCCAACTACAACCGTAAACACACTTACGCAGGCTTTGCCGATGGCTTGGCTGGAAAATAACCATTTAAATCAATAACCTTGATGGTAGAAGGCATTACGCTTTCTACCATCTATACCTCATCAATTAAACAAAGAAAACCGAAGTATTATCTTTAGAGACATGAAGCATATTCCCTTTTTTTTCCTCTTTTTCTGCCTGTTTTTTTCTGCTTGTTCCGAGGAGTCTCTGCCACCTGAGCCGAAACCCAAGCCACAGCCGGAAGTGGAAGAGCCGCAGCCGAAGCCTGAACCGGAAGAGGTAGTGACCAACGTGTTGCCTGCCTTGAATGTGGTGGGGCGTTACTTGAAGAACGAAAAGGGAGAAATCGTCAACCTGCATGGATTTACGCAGACTTACAGCCCTTTCTTCAACAACAACGCATGGAACAACTATGATGTGCAAGCCTGCCTTGCATACAACAAACGCATGGTGGACGAGATACTGGCGGTAGGCTGGAAGTTCGACTTCGTGCGGATGCACCTCGACCCTTACTGGAGCGACGACCCCGATATGAAGTCCGTGCGCTACGAAGGACACGAACGCTTCTCCGAAGCCCGTTTCAGGAAATACCTTGATGCGCTGTTTGTGCCGATGGCGGAGTATTTCATCTCCAAAGGCCTGTATGTGGTGATGCGTCCGCCGGGCGTATGTCCGCATGCTGATCCTTACAAGGGCATCGAGTTGGGCGACAGTTATCAGTTCTTCCTCCTCAAAGTGTGGGACATCGTGGCGCAGCATACCAAGCTGAAGAACAACACGGGCGTGATGTTCGAGCTGGCCAACGAGCCTGTCAACATCAAAGGGACTGACGGCACTTACGGCAGTTGGGGCGATGGGTACTTCAAGAACCTCAAGCTGTACTTTCAGGAGATAGTGAATAAGGTTCGCAAGCATTGCCGCAACGTCATCTGGGTGCCGGGATTGGGCTACCAGTCTTTGTATGCCGGCTATGCCAAGCATCGCATCGAAGGAGAGAACATCGGCTTTGCAGTGCATTGCTATCCCGGATGGTATGGCAGCGACGCCGAAGAAGACAGTGCCGAGGGCATAGGAGCATCTGTGGGTGGAGGTTACGAGAGCTTCCTGCGCGGATGGAAGGCACAGGTAGGGCCGGTATCGGCTTTCGCCCCCATCATGGTGACGGAGATAGACTGGGCGCCGAAGAAGTACAACGCCACTTGGGGAAAGAGCATTACCGGCGTGGCGGGAGGAAAGGGCTTCGGGGCTAACTTCAAGCGCATTGCCGACGACGAGGGGAACGTGTCTTGGCTGTTCTTCACCACGAAGTCGCACGAGTTGGCGGCTTTCAAGGACGTGGAAGGTACGCCGGGCAACTACACTTTCCTCAACGACCCCGAAGCATGCGCATGGCCCATATACCATTGGTTTAAGGAATATGCCGAGGCAAAGAACAACAATTAGCCCCAAAGCAGCCGGGGAGCATATAAAGAATAAGAATAAATAATACTTAGCGGTCTGATGACCGGTTTGGGTTAAATAATCGACAAGCAAAAAAGAACGAAAAATGAGAAACAAGAAAACAGTATTGGCCGGCCTGCTTGCCATCGTGGTGACGGCTTGCGGTGCGCAGACAGCCGTAAAGAAAGAGGCGACGTTGAAAGATGCGTTAGGCGATAAGTTCCTTATCGGCACGGCGTTGAACACGCGGCAGTCGTCCGGACAAGACACGAATGCCGTGAAGGTGGTGAAAAAACATTTCAATGCCATTGTGGCCGAAAACTGCATGAAGAGCGAAGTGCTTCAGCCCGAAGAGGGGCGTTATGACTTCCGTCAGGCCGACGAGTTCGTGAAGTTCGGCGAAGACAACGGCATGACGGTGACGGGACATTGCCTTATCTGGCACTCGCAGTGCCCCCGTTGGTTCTTGGTGGACAAAGACGGGAAGAACGTTTCGGCCGAAGTGCTGAAGCAACGCATGAAAGAACACATCACAACCGTTGTGAGCCGCTACAAAGGCCGCATCTTCGGTTGGGACGTGGTGAACGAGGCAATTATGGAAGACGGTTCGTACCGCAAGAGCAAGTTCTACGAGATATTGGGCGAGGAGTTCATTCCGCTTGCTTTCCAATATGCCCACGAGGCCGACCCCGATGCGGAGCTCTACTACAACGACTACAACATGCACGAACCCGGCAAGCGCGCCACGGTGGTGAAATTGGTGAACGACCTGAAGAAGCGCGGCCTGCGCATCGATGCCGTGGGCATGCAGGGGCACGTAGGCATGGACTATCCCGACCTGTCGGAGTTTGAGGCAAGCATGGAAGCTTATACGGCAACCGGTGCGAAGGTGATGATTACGGAGTTCGACATGAGCGCACTGCCCACCATCAGCCGCTCGGCCAACGTGGCAGACAGGGTGGATTTTGAGAAGAAGACGTTGAATCCCTATCCCAATGGCTTGCCCGACAGCGTTTCGGTGGAATGGAACGCACGCATGGAGACGTTCATGAACCTCTTCATCAAGCACGCCGACTACGTGACCCGTGTGACGGCATGGGGCGTGAGCGACCGCGACTCATGGAAGAACAACTTCCCGATGCGTGGACGTACGGACTATCCGCTGTTCTTCGACCGCGAATATCGTCCGAAACCTTTCGTGCGGAAACTCATCGACGGCGCAGCGAAATAAAACAGCCTCGCCACCCTCATACTTTTTTTAGAGGCGCAGAGCGCTTCGGCTTCAAGACCCTCCGAGCAGAGGAGGAAACCTTGAAGGGCTGTGCGGTCTGCGCCTTTCTGTTTCTCTCCGTCCGGGTTTTTGGAGGTCTTGCGCAGCGGTGTTCTATGGGGACGGAAAACTACCTATATTTATCCCGTTCGGTGCGCATATATCCGCACCGTGCTGGAGATATATCCGCACCACGCTGCGGATATATGCGCACCGAACAAGAAAAATGGAGTTTGCAAGGGCTTGAGATACAGAAGTTTGCAAAACGTCATTTTCCCCCCAAAAATGCGCTCCGAAAGCATACTCGTTTTCCCCGTTCGGTGCGGCGGTGCGGATTGGCTTATTGAAGCAGGCCTGTCTGCCGAAAAAAAACAGCCTACAGCTTGCTTCACAGGTCATTAAGTGCGATATGTAACATCAGCAAAAGTTTTTGAAACATGTTTATGGGGCAGATTGGCAAAGAATGCTTTTCTTTGCCTCCGTCTGAAAGAACAAGATATTGAGTATGAAGAAAATGATTACGCTGATGCTGCTGTGGATGCTTTCCGCGCAGGCCACTTTTTTGAGGGCAACCGATAGATGGGTCTCTTTCCAACCCGATGGCGGAAGTTTCGCGCTGGTCACTCCGCAAAGCAAATCGTTCGCCATTTGGTGCGACGGGGCGGAACATAAGGGCGTGTTGAGGGCAGTGGGCAATTTGCAGGCCGACTTCGAGAGGGTGACGGCGGCAAAGCCCCGTTTGGTGACAGAGGCCGGAAAAGACGTACGCATTGTAGTGGGCTCGTGGGACAAGAGTCCGCTCGTTCGTCGGCTGATGAAAGCCGCCGGGATAGAAGCCGGCGTGTTGGAAGGCAAAAACGAGAAATTTCTCATCACCACCCTTCGTGCGCCGCTTCCTGAATCGGAGGAAGAAATACTGCTCATTGCCGGAAGCGACAAGCGCGGCACCATCTACGGCATCTACGAACTCTCTGCCCGTATAGGAGTTTCGCCTTGGTATTGGTGGATGGATGTCCCTGCAGAACAACACGATGCAATCCATATAAAAAGAGGTGTGTACACCGATGGCGAACCGGCCGTGAAGTACCGGGGCCTGTTCATCAACGACGAATGGCCCTGTCTGGGCAGCTGGGCCACCGGGAAGTTCGGCGGGTTCAACAGCAAGATGTACGAACATGTCTACGAGCTGCTGCTACGGCTCAAAGCCAATTTCCTGTGGCCTGCCATGTGGGCATCGGCCTTCTATGCCGACGACCCGATGAACAGCGTGCTGGCCGATGAAATGGGAATCATCGTAGGCACCTCTCACCACGAACCGATGGCACGCAACCATCAGGAGTGGGTAAGGAAACGCAAGGAATACGGGGCATGGGATTACGCCTCCAACCGGGAGGTGATAGACCGCTTCTTCCGTGAGGGGATGGAAAGAGCAGCCTCTACCGAAGACCTCATCACCATAGGGATGCGTGGCGACGGCGATGCCCCGATGGGTGGCGAAGAGGGTAAAGACCACGAATACGTGGCACGCTACAAGGAGAACATGCGCCTCATGGAGCAGATATTCAAGAACCAGCGCCGCATCATCAAGGAGGTGACGGGAAAGCCGGCCGAGAAGCGTCCGCAGGTATGGGCCATCTATAAGGAGGTGCAGAAATACTACGACATGGGTCTGCGTCCGCCCAAAGATGTCATCATGCTGGTGTGCGACGACAACTGGGGGAATGTGCGCCGTCTGCCTGATGCCGAAGGGCGGAAGCATCCGGGAGGATGGGGCATGTACTACCACGTGGACTATGTGGGTGCGCCCCGCAACACCAAGTGGCTCAACGTGACCCCCATTCAGAACCTGTGGGAACAGATGCGCCTGACCTACGACTATGGCGTGGACAAACTCTGGGTGCTGAACGTGGGCGACATCAAGCCGATGGAATATCCCATCACATTGTTCTTGGATATGGCATGGAACCCACGAAGCTACAACGCCGACAACCTGCTGGAGCATACCGAGCGGTTCTGCGCCGCCCAGTTCGGCCAAGAGCAGGCCGAAGAGGCAGCGCGCATCCTCAACCTTTACTGCAAATACAGCGGACGTGTCACGCCCGAGATGCTGGACCGCAACACCTACAACCTTGAAACGGGCGAATGGAAACAAGTGTCGGACGAGTTCCTGAAGCTGGAAGCCGAAGCCTTGAGGCAATACATCTCGCTGAAACCGGCCTACAAGGATGCTTACAAACAGCTCATCCTCTTCCCCGTGCAGGCCATGGCAAACCTTTATGAGATGTACTATGCCCAAGCCATGAACCATAAACTCTATAAGGAACCTGAATTCGGTATAAAACAAGATGTTATATGCCTGTTAAATACTTGTATATATCTTGCCGTTTTCCTCGCATATATGAGGTGCTGAACGTCGCATATACGAGACCATGCACGTCGCATATACGAGACTACACACGTCGCATATACGAGACCACACACGTCGCATATACGAGACTTGGCACCACTGATTGACCCCTCCGGGAGCGTTTTTTGTATAGGCGGAGTCTCTTTTTACATCGAACTCAGGTTATAAGGAGAACAATCCGCAGGCCAACGAGTGGGCGGAGCGGGTGGAGCGTGCTTTTAAACGCGACGCCGAACTGTGCCGCGACTACAATGAGGTGATGTCGGGCGGCAAGTGGAAGGGCATCATGACGCAGAAGCACATCGGATACACCTCGTGGAACGATGACTTCCCGGCCGACGTGCAGCCGGAAGTGTTCCGTGTGGCAGACGCCGGACGCCTTACGGGTGGATACACCTTCACCGGAGAGAACGGGGTGGTGTCTATCGAAGCCGAGCACTTCCACCGTGCCGTAGATGCCGCCGATGCCGCATGGAAAGTGATTCCGCACATGGGGCGCACGTTGAGCGGCGTAGCCTTGATGCCTTATACCGCTGCGGTGGACAATGCGTCGTTGAGCTACCGGATGCAGCTTCCGGCAGAACAGGAATGGGTCGACGTACACGTTGTGGTGAAGTCCACCTTGGCTTTCAGCAATGTGCAGGGGCACCGCTATTCCGTGGCTTTCGAGGGAGGCGCCGAAGAGGTAGTGAACTTCAATGGCGACCTGAACGAAGAGCCTGCCAACATCTACACCAAGTTCTATCCCACGGTGGCACGCCGGGTGGTGGAGAAGAAGATACGGATGCGCCTTCCGGAAACAGACTCCGGATTGCATATGCTGGTGCTGAAACCTCTGGAGCCCGGCATCGTCTTCGAGAAAATCGTTGTGGACTACGGAGGCTATAAAGAAAGCTATCTGTTCATGAACGAGTCTCCTTGCAGGCGCGAGCCGTAGCGTTGGAACGAAAAACATCGGGGGAATCCCCGGTCGGATATACCTTGTTTTAAAATCTTTAATTGAAATATCATGAAAAAAGTTCTTTTATTTGTTGTCTGCGTCCTCTGCGCCCTGCTGGTGAAAGCAGAAAAAGAGCCTTACCGGAATCCTGATTTAAGTTCGACGGAAAGAGCGAAGGACTTGCTCTCGCGTCTTACATTGGAAGAAAAAGCGCAGCTGATGTGCGACGTGTCCGAAGCCATTCCCCGGCTGGGAATCAAGAAGTTCAACTGGTGGAGCGAGGCGCTGCACGGCGTGGCCAATCAGAGAAACGTCACCGTGTTTCCCGAACCGATAGGAATGGCGGCCTCGTTCAACGAAGACCTGTTGTTCCGCATCTTCACCGCCACATCCGACGAGATGCGTGCCAAGTACAACGAGCGTATGCGCAACGGGCAGGAAGATGAACGCTTCCACAGCCTCTCGGTATGGACACCCAACGTAAACATCTTCCGCGACCCGCGCTGGGGACGCGGACAGGAAACCTACGGCGAAGACCCTTACCTGACATCGCAGATGGGAATAGCCGTGGTGAAGGGATTGCAAGGCCCTGAAAACGAGAAATACCGCAAGCTGCTGGCCTGCGCCAAGCACTATGCCGTACACAGCGGCCCGGAGTGGAGCCGCCACTCGGCCAACTTGAACAACGTAGACCCACGCGACTTGTGGGAGACCTACCTGCCTGCTTTCAAGGCATTGGTGCAGAAAGCCGATGTGCGCGAGGTGATGTGTGCCTACCAGCGTCTGGACGATGACCCATGCTGTGGCAACAGCCGTCTGCTCCAACAAATCCTGCGCGACGAATGGGGCTTCAAGTACATGGTGGTTTCGGATTGCGGTGCCATCTCCGATTTCTGGACTTCGCACAAGTCTTCGTCCACCGCCATGCATGCCGCCGCCAAAGGTGTGTTGGCCGGTACGGATGTGGAGTGCGGCTTCGGCTATGCTTACACCGAACTGCCCAAAGCCGTGAAGCAGGGACTGATTTCGGAAGAGGAGATAGACAAGCATGTGCTCCGCCTGCTCGAAGGCCGTTTTGAGCTGGGCGAGATGGACGACCCCTCGTTGGTGTCGTGGTCTAAGATTCCGGCATCGGTCATCAATTGCGACGCGCACAAAAAACTTGCTCTTGAGATGTCAAGACAAACCATGACTTTGTTGCAGAATAAGAATAATGTGCTGCCGCTGAGCAAGTCTGCCGGCAAGATTGCCGTTATCGGTCCGAATGCCGACGAGAAGGCCATGCTTTGGGGAAACTACAACGGGACGCCCAATCGAACCGTCACCATTCTGGATGGCATACGCGGTAAACTCAGCAAGAACAAAGTGACCTACCTGAGAGGTTGCGACTTGGTGAACAACCGCATTCTGGAATCCTATCTCGACCAATGCGAGATAGACGGTAGACCCGGCATCAAGGCCACTTTTTGGAATAACCCCGACCGCGCAGGCGAACCGGTTTCCTCGCTTCGCACCACCCGCCCCATCAACGTGACCACCTACGGACAACATACGTTCGGTCCGGGCGTCAACCTCGAAAAGTTCTCTGCCAAATATGAGACGGTGTTCAGACCGAAAGAATCGGGCGAGGTACTTCTCAGCATGGAAGGATGCAGCTATTTCGAACTGTTCGTCAACGGCGAGTCCATGCGCAAGGAACGCACGTGGCGTACCACCGATACACGCACCCTGCTGCAAGTGGAAAAAGGAAAAGAATATAAGATAGAGATATTGTATGCACAGGTAGAGAATTGGGCGGCCAACCTCAAGTTCAATCTGGGAAAAGAGATTGATATCGACTACGGGCAGAGCATAGTCAAGCTGAAAGGCATTGAGACGGTGGTGTTCGTAGGAGGAATCTCTCCGCAACTGGAGGGTGAGGAGATGCCCGTGGAACTGCCCGGATTCAAGGGCGGTGACCGCACCGACATCGAACTGCCTGCCGTGCAGCGCAATTTTCTGAAGGCTTTGAAAGAGGCGGGTAAAAAAGTGATTCTGGTCAACTGCTCGGGCTCGGCCATTGCCCTGCTGCCCGAAACGGAGAGCTGCGATGCCATCCTTCAGGCTTGGTATGGTGGCGAACTGGGCGGCGAAGCGGTGGCCGACGTGCTGTTTGGCGACTATAACCCTTCGGGCAAGCTGCCGGTGACATTCTACAAATCGAGCGACCAACTGCCCGATTACGAAGATTATTCAATGAAAGGGCGTACCTATCGTTATATGTCCGATGCGTTGTTTCCTTTCGGCTACGGATTGAGTTACACCGACTTCAGCTTCGGCGAGGCACGGGCGGACAAGGCGAAACGCACACTGATCGTGCCCGTGAGCAACACCGGTAAGCGTGCCGGTACGGAGGTAGTGCAGGTGTACGTGCGTAAAGTGGGCGACACCGACGGACCGTTGAAGAGCCTGAAAGCTTATCAGCGTGTCTCCCTGAAGCCGGGCGAAAGCAAGGACGTGGTGCTGCAACTCTCGGACGAGGCGTTTGAATTCTTCGACCACAGCACGAACACCATGCGCGTGACGCCGGGTGCCCGGTATGAGGTGTTCTACGGCAACAGTTCCAAGGATGAAGACCTGAAGATGATAGTGATGGATTGAGAATAGAAAACGAACATTGCCCTTTTGCTAATGAAAAACAAATCAATCATATCGGCATTTGCCTTTCTGTGCCTGACGTTCGTTGCGACGCAGGCACAGAACCCCATTATCCGCGACCAGTTTTCGGCCGATCCCACGGCCAGAGTGTTTGAGGGAAAGATGTACGTCTACCCTTCTCATGACATACCAAGTCCCATAGAGCGGCTGAAGGAGTGGTTCTGCATGGCCGACTATCATGTGTTTTCCTCCGAAAACCTGACCGACTGGAAAGACCACGGCGTCATCGTCAGTCAGGAGCGTGTCCCGTGGGTGCAGCCCGAATCGTATTCCATGTGGGCGCCCGACTGCGTCTTTAAGGATGGCAAGTACTACTTCTATTTCCCATCCACGCCACGTGGCGGAGAGAGGGGCTTTGCCGTGGGAGTGGCTGTGAGCGATAAACCATACGGTCCTTTTATTCCACAGATGCGTGCCATAGAAGGCGTGAGGGGCATCGACCCTTGTGTGCTGACCGACAAGGACGGGCAGAGCTACATCTATTGGGCAGGCGGTGGCATGTGGATGGCAAAGCTGAAAGACAATATGCTGGAACTGGCTTCCGAACCCGTGCAAGTGCAGAAGTTGCCCGATGGGTTCAAGGAAGGCCCTTTCGTCTTTGAGCGCGGCGGCAAGTATTATTACACTTTCCCGTGGGTGCAGGACAAGACCGAAACATTGGCCTATGCCATGGGCGACCATCCGATGGGACCTTTCGAGTTTAAAGGAATCATCATGGACCAATCCCCTACCGGATGCTGGACAAACCACCACTCCATCGTGGAGTATCAGGGACAATGGTATCTATTTTATCATCATAACGACTATTCGCCGCAGTTCGATAAAAACCGTTCGGTGCGGGTAGATTCGCTCTCTTTCAATGAGGACGGAACGATACGCAAAGTAATTCCCACTCTGCGTGGGGTAGGAATCACGGATGCCCGTACCAGAATCCAGATAGACCGTTACAGCCGTACGGCTCCCGCCGGAGTCTCCATCGCATTCTTGGACGAGGCCGATAAATTCCGGGGGTGGAAAGCGGTCTTCAGCAGAAAGAATGCGTGGCTGCAATACGACCGGGTGGACTTCGGCAATGAAAAGGTGGAGAGGCTGACGGTACGCGCCCGTTCGTTCTCTGCCAATGTGCTGCAAGTGCGGGCAGGCGGAAAGGACGGAAAGTTGATAGCGTCTGTGCCCATCCCGCGCAGCAAGGAGTGGACAGAGAGCTGTGTGGCTGTGGCCTCGGCTCCGCAGGGAATACATGATCTGCACATCTCGCTTCAGAAAGGCGGAAAGGTGGAAGTGGATTGGATAGGTTTCGATGCCCTTCCGTGGGAAGCCGGCGCGTTCGAGACGAGGCAGTACCGCAACCTGTTCGCCGAGATGGGATACAAGCAGGCCGACATCGACGCCAAACTGAAAGAGGCATTCGACGGCATCTTCTACGGACCTGACAAAGTCTATTTTGAAGTGGGCGATTCGATGGCCTACATCAGCGATGTCAAGAACCACGACGTGCGCACGGAGGGCATGTCCTACGGACTGATGATTGCCGTGCAGTTCGACCGCAAGGATATCTTCGACCGCCTCTGGCGTTGGGGAAAGAAATACATGCAGCATCAGTCAGGCCCGATGAAAGGATACTTTGCATGGAGCTGCAAGACCGACGGTACGCGCAACGCACAAGGTCCGGCCTCGGATGGCGAGTTCTATTACGTCACGTCGCTCATCTTCGCCTCCAACCGTTGGGGAAACGATACAGGCATCGACTATCTGGCTGAAGCCCGGCACATACTGGACTGCTCCATGCAGAAGACCGGAATGGATCGTGTGGTGCCTTTCATCCATACGGAGCGTAAGCTGATAACCTTTACGCCCGATCCGTGGGGCGGGAGCTTCACCGACCCCTCCTATCACCTGCCTGCCTTCTACGAGGTATGGGCAAGATGGGCGGACGACGGACGGGCAGGCTTCTGGCGCGAGTGCGCCCGGCAGAGCAGGGAGTATCTGCACCGCAGCATTCACCCCGTGACGGGACTCAACCCCGACTATAACAATTACGACGGTACATTGCTGGGCGGCAACCGCATCATCGGCGATGCTTTCCGTTTCGACTCTTGGCGTGTACCCATGAACATTGCGTTGGATTATTCTTGGGCATGCGAAGATGCCAAATGGCAGCAACAGTACGGGAACAAGATACAGAACTTCTTCTACAACGAGGGCATAGACACTTTTGTAGATCAGTATAATGTGGACGGCACGCAGGTAAAGGAGATTTTGGATGCCGGGGGATATAAAAAGTTACGCCACTCCTTGGGGCTGGTGGCCACTGCCGCAGCCGTGTCGCTGACCGTCACTCATTGCAAGAGCCGTGAGTTCGTAGACCGCCTTTGGAATGCAAGACATGTGCCTTATGAAGACGGCTATTTCGATGCCTATTACGACGGACTGCTCCGGCTGTTTGCTTTCATGCACCTGAGCGGGCAATACCGGATTATCTTTCCCGAAAGATGAGGTGCAGAAAAAAGGCCGGCAAGAGGCCGTTTTGCAGGGCATCGGTGTCTGCCTTCAAAACACTTGTGTCTGTCAGCTCAAACACAAGTGCCTGTCGGCTCAAACACCGGTGTTTGACAAAAGGGCTGCGATTGCCTGAAAAAGGAACCTCCTCCTTGAGAGGCAGAACGCAGAACAAGAGCATGATACAGAGATATACAACAAACGATTTCCGGCAACGGAGAGGTCGTGATGGCGAATCAATAATCTATATGACATGAAAAAGGTTTTATTTTCCGTCCTTTTGTGGGTGGGGTTATTCTTGGCAGGAGCCGAGGCTTTTGCGCAAGACGAGAATTTTTACGTTTATCTGTGTCTCGGACAATCGAACATGGAAGGTAGTGCACATTATGAAGCACAAGACACATTGGTCAATCCGCGTTTTCAGATACTGTCGGCGGTAGACAACAAAGAATTGGGCAGAGTGAAGGGCAACTGGTATCCCGCCCGTGCCCCGCTGTGCCGCCCTAATACGGGGTTGACGCCTGCCGATTACTTCGGGCGGACAATGGTGGAGAATCTTCCGGAAAACGTGCGGATAGGTGTGGTGCACGTGGCCGTTGGAGGTTGCAGGATAGAACTTTTCCAGAAAGACAAGCGTGAGGCGTACGTCAAGACAGCTCCCGACTGGATGGCCGGTATATTGAAGGCGTATGACAACGACCCGTACGGCCGCTTGGTGGAGATGGCCAAGATTGCCCAGAAAGACGGCGTGATAAAGGGCATCCTGCTGCATCAAGGCGAATCGAACACCGGTGAGCAGGATTGGCCGCAGAAAGTAAAGAGCGTTTATGAGAGTTTGTTGGCCGATTTGAACCTGAAGGCCGAAGAGGTGCCTTTGCTCGCAGGCGAAGTGGTCAATGCCGACCACGGAGGCGTGTGTGCAAGCATGAACCCGATTATCGCCACCCTACCGCAAGTAATTAAGAATGCTGCCGTTGTCTCTTCCAAAGGCTTGAGCTGTGCCGCCGACCACCTGCATTTCGATGCTGCCGGCTATCGGGTGTTGGGACGTCGCTATGCCGAGCAAATGTTGAAGCTGATGGGCAAGGAGCTGATTACGGCGGAAGAGATAATGAAGAGCACGACGCCTGCTTCTACCAACATGCACGGGTGCGACTTTCCCCGGTTAGATAAAGAAAACCGTGCTTATTTCCGCATTCATTCGCCTCACGTGAAGCGTCTTCAGGTGGATATATGCGGCAAGAAGTACGATATGAGCAAGGATGAAAACGGCTGGTGGACAGTCAAGACCGAGCCGTTGGTGGTAGGTTTCCACTACTACTTCCTGTTGGTGGACGGTTTTTCCGTCATCGACCCCATGACCACTACTTTCTTTGGGTGCAGCCGCATGGCAGGTGGCATCGAAGTGCCCGAAGGAGAAGAGGGTAATTACTATCGCACGCAGCACGTGCCCCACGGACAGGTGCGCACATGCACGTACTACTCTGAGACGCAGCAGCGTTTCCGCCGTTGTGTGGTATATACGCCTGCCGAATACGAAACGAAGCCCAAGAAGCGCTATCCGGTGCTCTACCTGCAACACGGCATGGGCGAAGACGAGACCGGCTGGAGCACACAAGGACTGATGTACAACATTATGGACAACCAGATTGCCGAAGGAAAGTGCGTGCCGATGATCGTGGTGATGGAGAGCGGCGATGTGGAAGTGGGCTTCCGTCCCCGTCCCGGCAAGGATGTGAACGAAGAACGCAACCTGTATGGCGCTTCTTTTGCCAAGCTGATGATAAACGACCTCATCCCTATGATAGACAAAACGTTCCGCACCTATACCGACCGCGAGCATCGCGCCATGGCGGGATTGTCTTGGGGAGGTAAGCAGACGTTCGACATCACGCTGACCAATCTGGATAAGTTCTCCTATATCGGAGGTTTCAGCGGCGCCATCTTCGGCTTGAATGTAGAAGACGCTTTTAACGGGGTATTTACCGATGCCGCCGCTTTCAACAAGAAGGTGCACTGCTTGTTCCTCGGATGCGGAACCGAAGAAAACATGGGAACCGCACAATTGGTGAAATCGCTCCGCGACATGGGCATTCGCGTAGCTTCGTATGAGTCGCAAGGCACAGCGCACGAATGGCTTACTTGGCGCAGATGCCTGAATGAGTTCCTGCCGAATCTGTTTAAATAGACCATTACCTTTATTGCGATGAACATATTCAGAATACTTTTACTCTTATGCGTACTATCGGGCGGCACACTGCTGCATGCACAACAAAGGGCAACGAACCCGTTGATTTATGCCGATGTGCCCGACATGTCGATGGTGCGTGTGGGCGACACTTATTATATGAGCAGCACTACGATGCACATGGTGCCGGGTGTACCTATCATGAAATCGAAAGACCTTGCCAACTGGGAGTTGGTGAACTATGCCTGCGACGTCCTGACCGGCGAATTGCCGACCATGAATCTGGACGGCGGACAGAACACCTACGGACGCGGGTCGTGGGCAAGCTGCATCCGCCACCATAAAGGAATGTATTACGTATCCACTTTTGCGCAGACCACCGGCAAGACCTATTTCTTTGTCACCGCAGATATAGAGAAAGGTCCGTGGAAGCGCATCGAGTTCTCGCCCTCCTGCCACGACCATACCTTTTTCTTTGACGATGACGGGCGCATCTACCTGATATACGGCAACGGCAAGCTGTTCATTGCCGAGTTGGAAGCAGACCTATCGGGTCTGAAGCCGGGCACCGAACGCGTATTGCTGGAGAATGCCAGCGCTCCGGCAGGCGACCGGATTATGCTGGGCGCCGAAGGTTCGCAACTCTTCAAGGTGAACGGCAAGTACTATCTGATCAACATCGTCTGGCCTCGCGGCGGCATGCGCACTGTGTTGGTGCATCGTGCCGATAGTATCAACGGCCCGTATGAGGGGAAGGTCGCCTTTCGGGATCGCGGCATTGCGCAGGGTGGACTGATAGATACGCCCGACGGGCGCTGGTTTGCCTACCTGTTTCAGGACTGCGGTGCCGTGGGACGCATTCCTTATTTGGTGCCTGTTAGGTGGGAAGACGGCTGGCCGGTGTTTGGCGTCAACGGCGTAGCTCCCGACGAACTGGAACTTCCGGCAAGCAAAGGCCTGATGCCGGGCATTGTCTGTTCCGACGACTTCGCACGGAAACCCGGCGAGGCTGCGTTGCCGCTTGTGTGGCAGTGGAATCATAATCCCGACAATGCACTGTGGTCGGTCACTGCCCGCAAAGGCTACCTGCGCCTGACCACCGGACGTGTGGAGACTTCTTTCATGCAAGCCAAGAACACATTGACGCAGCGCACCATCGGTCCGGTTTGCTCCGGCTTCGTGCGCATGGATGTCACCGGCATGAAGGAAGGCGACTTTGCCGGACTCTCACTCTTCCAGCGCAAGTACGGACAAGTGGGTGTGAAGGTGGTAGGCGGCAAGAAACGCATCGTGATGGTGAACGGGGAGGCGGACGAACCGGTGGAAGTGGAAAGCCTGCCCTTAAACGGAAAGGCGGTTTACCTCAAGGCCGAATGCGACTTCAGAAACCGGACGGATAAAGGACGTTTCTATTATAGCACGGACGGCAGCACATGGACACTGATAGGAAACACCTTGCAGATGTCGTACACCATGCCTCACTTTATGGGCTATCGCTTCGCCCTATTCAATTACGCCACCCGAAAGGCAGGCGGACACGTCGATTTCGATTATTTCAGGTTAGAAGATGAGATTTCGGATTAAAGGGCCTCACTCCCGTGTCTTTTCCATATAGGAGCTGGGCGACACACCGTAAAGCTCCTTGAAAACCGTAGAGAAGTAGGCGACATTCGTAAATCCCGTCAGTGTGGCAACTTCGTTGATGCTGTGCTTCTTGCCGGCCAACAGAGTTGCCGCCTGTTTCAGTCGCACGTTCCGTATCAGGTCGCGGGTAGTCTGGTTGGTCAGCTCCTTCAGCTTTCTGTGCAGATGCACGCGGCTGATACCGACGGTTTCGGCAATCATTTCCACGTTCAGCTCCGGGTTGCTTAGTTGCTCGTTGATGACTTTCATGATTCTGTTCAGCAGACGTTCGTCAGGCGACTCCAATTCGGGTGTCCGGATGTGCTTCTCCTGCTCTTGGTTGCCTTGGAAGTTATTCTTCAGTACTTCCCGGTTCTTGATAAGGTTAAAGGCGGTTTGCCGCACGATTTCAATGTTGAATGGCTTTGTGATATAAGCATCCGCCCCTATGCTGAGCCCTTCTATATTATCCTCTTCCCTATTCTTGGCGGTAAGCAGGATGACGGGGATGTGGTTGAGGTGGATGTTGCTCTTCACTTTCCGGCAAAGCGTCATGCCGTCCATTTCGGGCATCATCACATCGCTGATTATCAAGTCGGGCATTCGGTCGTGCACAAGGGCAAGTGCCTCTTTCCCGTTGGTACATTCCTGCACGTGGAAGTCAGAACCCAGTTCACGGCGGATGTAACGGCGTATCTCCTCGTCGTCCTCTGCCACTAATATGCGGTGTTTGGTCTTGGTCGGTTTACCGTCGTTCTCTTCCGGCTCGGCAGGTGCGAGAGGGGCAGCCAGCGCATCTGCGTGGTGGGTGGGTTCGGCAATGGTGTCTTCTATTTCCGACTCGCTAAGGTGCGCTTTCCCCAGTGGCAGGCGTATGATGAAGCTACATCCCGGTGTATCGCTGTTGTTCCGCACCTCTATTGTGCCGTGATGCAGTTCCACTAACGAGCGTGTCAGGTGCAGGCCGATACCCGTGCCCATGTTCGATTCATTCTGGTTGTTCTGTATCTGGTAGAAGCGATCGAAGATATGCTTCTCTTCATTCTCCTTGATGCCGATTCCGCTGTCCTTTACAACGATCTCAAAGTAGTGGCGCATGGCGGCGGAGGGTGCTTCGAGATCTTCGCCCGTGTGCAGGTCAATGTCTATGTTCCCTCCTTCGGGTGTGTACTTAAAGGCGTTGGAGAGGATGTTCATGATGACCTTGTCGAAGTTATTCGAGTCGATGAACGCCATCAGCTCCTCTACTTCGGGGCGGAAGTTCAGTTTAATGTGTTTGGCCGTGGCAAGGTGCTCGAACGTGTGATAAAGGTCTTGCACGAAACTCACAATCTCCGTTTCTCTGAAGCGGAGCTGCATCTGTCCCTTGTCTATTTTCCGCACGTCCATCAGTTGGTTCACAAGCCGTAGAATCCGTTTGGCGTTACGGTATATCAGTCCGTAGTTCCGCTGCCGCTCTTTGTCCGTGTCTGTTTCAATCAGCTTTTGCAGGGGACTGATGATGAGCGACATCGGCGTACGTATCTCGTGAGAAATGTTGATGAAGAACTGAAGTTTGGCTTCATTCAGCTGCTCAGCGTGCCGATGTTTCTGCATGGCTTGGCGTGTGCGGTAGCGTTGGCGGATTTGCAGGGCAATCAGTGCGATAATGCCCGCCGTGATGAGGAAATAGAGCATCTTGGCCCACCGTGACTCGTACCAAGGGGGCGAGATGGTGATTTTGATTTCTTTTGTCTCGGAATAGTTGTTATAGTCTTTGGCCTTCACACGGAAGAGGTATGTGCCAGGCACCAAGTCGCTGAAAGACACCCGGTTGATGCCCGGTTGCAGACTGACCCAAGCGCCGTTGTTCAGCGTGTAGGTATAGCTGATTCGTTCGGGGTTGTAGAATTCCATGGCCGAAAACTCGATACTGAACGAGTTGTCTTTGTATGAAAGCCGGAACTCTTCCGCATCGGTTACGGAGGTGGTCACGATGTCCCGGTTGCCCGATTGCATGCCGGCTCTCACGGCTTTGTCGTGTATGTAGAAGTCGACAATGCGTATTTCGGGCTTCTTGTTGATGTCGTTTATTTTATTGGGGGTGAAGTAGGTGATGCCGTTCGTTCCTCCGAAGAACAGTTCCTTGCGTGCGCTGGTGCAGACAGCACCTTTGCTGAATTCGTTCCCCTGCAATCCGTCGCCCGCATAGAAGTTGACAAAGACCTTGGTTTTGGGGTTGAAGCGCGAGATGCCGAAGTTGGTGCTTATCCACAGGTTGCCGTTGCTGTCTGCCTTGATGGCCGATATGGAGTTGCTCGGAAGCCCGTCTTCCATTGTAAATTCTTGAATGTTTCCCTGTCTTGGGTCGAGGAATTTCAGTCCCTGCGTGGTGCCTATCCATATTCCTCCGTCTGCGTCTTCAAATAGGGCGGAAACGACAATTCCCGGCAGCAAACGGTTGGTCTTGTGGGTAGAGGCAAAGTGTCCGGTGGCGATGTCGAGGCAACCCAAGCCATCGTATGTGCCTATGTAGAGTTTGTCATTCCGGGTGTGCAGCAGGCAGTTTATCCAAGCATTGTGCAGCATGTTGGCATCGGTGCGGTATTCCAGTCCGCTTTTGGGAGTAGGATAGCAGAATACCTTTTTCGTGTCGAGTTGCATGCGGAAGAGTCCGGCTCCCATGGAACCTATCCACAACTGTTTGCGGTTGTCTTCTACCATGCAGTAGATGCTTTGGGCATTTTGCCCGTTCTTGTCGGGCAGGTGCATGTAGTCGCATCGGCCGGTCAGCGGATTGAGGCGGGCGAGGCCGTCGCGGTAGGAACCTATCCATAGATTCTGGTTGGAGTCTTCGTATACGCTCATGATGGTGGGCGATACGGAGTAGGCGGTATCTGCCGTCTGCACAAAGTGTACTTTTGGGTTTCCGTCGGGATGAATGCCGTATATGCCGTCATTGTCCGTCCCCACCCAAATTGTCCCGTCGCGGCTTTGGCAAATGGACATGATGCAGCCCGAACCGATGGAGTTGTGCGTGGACGATTTATAGCCTATATACTTGAAGCCGTTCGTGATGGTAGGCAGCACCATCACGCCTTTCTGGAAGAATCCTAACCAGATGTTCCCTTGCTTGTCTTTCAGGATGGAGTGCACTTTGGCCTTGTCCGAATCGAAGGCGGAGGTAATGATGCGGCTGTCTTCGACGACCTGCCTGCTTATGTTGTAAACCTTCATGCCGTTTCCGTCCGTACCGATATAAATCTCATTGTCGCCCATGCGCGTGAGGGTCTTGACGGGAAGGGAAGAGTGTACTCCGTGGGTGATGTGTACGAACTTGTCCGCCTGTGAATCGTATCTGAACAAGCCTCTTTTGAGGCATCCTATGTAGATGTTTCCCCGGTTGTCTTCGCAGATGCACGAGGGCCACATGAAGTCCTTGCCGCTTGGATAGTTCGCGGTCTGCCCACCTTTCTTTATGCGGAACACGCCCTTGTCGTCGGTGATTACCCACAAGGTTTCGGTGCGGTCTTCGTAGAGTCCGTTGACGAAGAAAGTGGGTAGCAGGTCGGGCATTTGGCGGGCTTCTATCTTCTTTGCTTCGGGGTTCAGCAAGAAAACGCCGTGCCCCGATGTGCCGATAAGTACGTCGCCGTTCTTGCGTTCGATGATGCTGGATATGTTGGCACTCACGGTGGGACTGCTGTTGAAGTCCATGGGTACGTTGGTGAAACGTTCCGTACTGCGGTCGTAGGTTTGCACTCCCGTCAATGTTCCCACGAAGAAGTGCTGCTTTCTGTCTTCAAAAAGCACGCGGGTATAGTTGTTCTGCAAAGAGAAAGGGTTCTTTTCCTGATGCTTGTATGCCGTGAACTTGCTTCCGTCGTAGCGGTTCAGTCCGTCTTCAGTGGCCATCCATACAATGCCTTTCCGGTCTTGGTAGATGCTGTTTATCATGCTGCTCGACAGCTCCCGGTCTACGGTGAAAAGTTTCCCTTTTTGTCCGTGGCACAAGGTTGATATATACAGAAGCAGAAATAGGATGGTGACTTTGTTTCTCATGGCGCATTATATATGTCGCAAAAATAAGAAAAAGAACCGCTTTTTGGTATTTGTATTGGTGAAAAAACACTTAAAGCGGCTATTAAGACTTCATTATTAAGAAAGTTACATCCTGTGCTGTTTTGGTTGGGAGTAAAAAGTAAATCGAAAAAACTTATTCTTTCTTCAACGGATTTTGCTCTCGCTTGGAAAGTCGTTTCACCATTTTATCGAAGTCGCTTTCAAGTTGAGCCATTTTTCTTTAGCGGTAGAGATGGTAGATGGCGAACTCTCATTCGGTTTTCTCTATAGCTCCTTTGTGGAATACACAGCCTTTCCCCTCCAAATAGTTTGCGTTGCAGAGCTATGATTTGATTGTCGAAGGCGGCTATCCATCCGTCATCTTCGTCGGACGTTCCTCCAGAGCTTGGAACTCAACAAAGTCGAGGAATTACGATACGAGAAGGTTGAGCCGTTACTGTTCTTTTCCATGAGGTATTCTGTTGGGTAGTATCGTAAATCTCCGCCAACTGTCTCTGTGTGAGCCACACATCCTCATCGGCAAAGTGTATATTTACCTTTGAGGTTGTGCAGAGTTTTGGCACAACCTCCACAGCCTAAATCTTATATAAGTGGATAATTCGGTACTTATTCAGATATAGAAATTTCATTCTCGGATATGGTCATTATTCTTATTTCACCTTATCGGATGCAGGATGTTTTTCCCTATTCTATGGAGGAGACTGCTAATCGAAACTGTTAGATAATATCTATTTAGTACCTGAGTTTGGGATAAGAAGCAGGTCGACAACCTCGCACGGAGACTTGTGTTTTAAAGCCAAACTGCATTGGTTATCAGGTGTTTACTCCTGCCTTGTCGGACACTTGCGTCTGACGGCTCAAACACTTGTGTCTGTCATGTCGGAGACTTATGTCTGTCGGCTTGGACACTTGCCTCTGTCACGACAAAGGATTGCAACTGTCAAACAGGGCGAGGGCGGCCGACCTGAAAGGCTCTCTTTTGCCTGACCGCCGTAAACCGGTGTATTCAGGAAATATCCGTCCGAAAGGACGCAACCCCTCATCTTCAGCAAAAGGAACAGCCTATCACAAATTCAGGTATTTAGTAGATTTGGAAGAGAAAATAAATAAAGTATCTGATACTTATCAAACTGTTAGATTGATAGAAGGATATTTATTAAAGGTGATTATTTACGACAGAACAACCTTATATTTTATACAATGTAGGAAAATCCTTTCGGTTTTATTATTTATTCCGTAATATTTATTACTTATAGGATATATATAGAAAATAGATATGTTTTTCAGCATATATAACCAAATATTTATTTAAAATATTGCTTTATATAAAAATATTTTCTTTATTTGTGCGAACAATATTAAACTACTCGCAAATTTTCTTGCATATTTTAGCTATAATACAATTCTATTAGCGAATAGGATTCTTACCTATATTACAAACATTTTAATCTTAACACAAAAGACAAGAAGTATGAAAAATGCAACAGAATGTAGCTTTAAAAGAATGAGTTTGTGGGTTTTTCTTCTGCTTACAGCATCTTCCCTATTAGGACAAACCCTCATCACCGTAAAAGGAACAGTAACCGACGCACAAGGTGAAATACTGATCGGTGTAACCGTCTTGGTGCAAGGTACCCAAAATGGGACTGTAACCAATGCCGATGGGCATTATACTATACAGAATGTTCCGATAAACAGTATCTTGGATTTCTCTTACGTAGGTATGCGGATGCAATCTGTTGAGGTAAATCGTAACTCCGTGATTAACGTGATCTTGAAAGAAGATAGTGAAATGCTTGAGAATGTGGTAGTGATAGGTTATGGAGAACAAAAGCGTGATCAAGTGGTAAGCTCTATCTCAGCCATTGAAGGAAAAAGATTAGAGTTACCAGCACGAAACCTGACCAACAATATAGCAGGACGTATTCCGGGTCTATTGGCCATCCAACGTTCGGGTGAGCCTGGGTATGACAATGCCGAAATATGGATTCGTGGAATCAGTTCATTTTCGGGAGGTACCGGAGCCTTAGTTTTAGTCGACGGTGTACCTCGCCACATTCAGGACATCAGTCCTGAAGAAATAGAATCATTCACTATTCTCAAAGATGCTTCGGCTACTGCTGTATATGGTGCGGAAGGAGCTAATGGCGTAATTCTGATAACCTCTAAACGTGGAAAAATACAAAAGACAAATATCGAACTTCGAGCCGATTGTTTCGTAAATCAGCCTACTCGTGTAGTGGAATTTGTTGACTCTAAAGACTGGCTTACTTTATACAACGAAGCGGCATGGAACACAGCCGGAAATCCCGATAAGAGATTTTGGAATATAGCAGGTAATTATGCTCCTCCTTACTCGGATGAGATAATCAACCGTTACATCACCAATGCCGATCCCGATATCTACCCAAATACACGATGGATGGATTTGTTGAAACCTGTGGCACTGAATCAGCGGTTGGCACTGAACTTCAGAGGAGGGGGCGAAAAAGTACGTTTTTTCGTAGCAGCTTCTTTCTTCAACGAAGAAGGGTTATTCAAATCGAAGCCTACGAGTGACGTAACCGAGTTTGAGAAAAAAGACCAATACAACGTGAATATCGGATTGCAGCGATACAATCTGCGTACTAATATAGACTTCGATATAGCCAAATGGACTAAGTTGCGTGTGGATTTGAGCGGACAGTACCTTACCACCAACTATCCCGGAACCTCGACAAAAGACATTTTCAATGCCATGATGCGTAGTGCTCCTCACCTTATTCCGATGTTATACTCCAATGGTTATCCGTCCAGATATAGCGCAACGGGAGGTTTTGAAAATCCTTACACACTGCTGAACTTCAAAGGCTATACACGCGAATATCGGGTAGGACTGCAAACCAATGTAGGTATAGAACAGCGTCTTAATTTCATTACGCCGGGACTTTATATAAAGGGGAATGTAAGTTTTGATGCCGACTTCATTGCCCGAATAAGCCGTGCCCGTAAGCCCAACGAATTCTATCAATCCGGTCGAGACGATGATGGTAATCTGCTGCTGAAAAAAGTGGTAAATGGACAGAGTACAGCCACAGAAGCTAAAGACGGTAGCTTTAACGGAGGAAACAAGCGCATTTATTTGGAGGCCTCTTTGAACTATAATCGAACTTTCGCCAAACGCCACGCCGTGAACGCTCTATTGCTTTATATGCAAAAAGAAAGCCAGATACAAGGTAACCCTTATCCGTACAAGAAACAAAGTTTTGTGGGACGTGCCGGCTACGCTTTTGACAACAAGTACTATATTAACCTGAGCTTCGGCTTTACGGGTAGCGAGAATTTTGCTCCTAATCACCGGTATGGTTTCTTTCCCGCCATGGGGCTAGGTTATCAACTTACTAACGAAAGAAAGATCGGACCTTGGCTCAGAAAACAAGGAGTCAGCAACCTGAAACTCAGACTATCGTATGGTCTAACGGGTAATGATCAAGTGGCATCCAGTCGTTTCCCTTACAAAGAGAGCCTCACGTGGTCTAATGAGAGAGTTTTTCTGGGTATGTCTTCTGCTGGTGGTCTCAATCAGTCCGAACGTCTGATTTACGAGAAACAGGCCTACAATCCACAGATTCGTTGGGAAATAGAGGAGAAGCGAAATATTGGTCTGGATATTGGACTTTTAGACGATGCATTCAGCTTGACACTTGAATACTTTAATAATCTTAGACACGACATTTTACTGCAACGCAATACCGTAAGTCAGGTTTCAGGGTTAATAAATAATCCATTCCAGAATTTTGGAAAAGTGAGAAACTATGGATTTGAAAGCAGTCTTAACTTCTCGAAAACATGGCAGAAATGGCAAATCGGGGCTATGGGTACTTTTACTTTCGCACGCAACAAGATAATAGAGATGGATGAAGTGCCAAGGAAATATGCCTACCAGATGACTACAGGAAGTAAAATTGGTCAGATAGATGCATGGGTTGCCGAACGATTATATATCGACAATGATTTTGACATCACCGAAAATCCTGTTACCGGCGTAAAGACCTACACCCTTAAGGATGGAATTCCCGTATCCAAATATGGAGCTGTATATCCCGGTAACATCAAGTATGTTGATATGAATAATGATGGTATAATCGACGAATTCGACTGGGTCAGAACCCCCAAAGGCACATTTCCTGAGAAACCTGAAATTGTTTATGGTTTCGGATTTTCGGCCAGCTATGGCGGAGTGTACTTAAGCACCTTTTTCCAAGGTATGGCAAACAGAAGTGTGTATCTGCAACCATCTGAGATGTTGCCGTTCTTAGGGCAGGAGCCACTCACAACCTCTGTAAAACAATTTGCGCTCAGCCGATGGCAAAGCGACAATCCGAGCCAGCAAGTCGTATTACCTCGCCTGATGTTGGGCAATATGAGTGAAAACGACAATCGAAGAAGCACTTGGTGGCTAAGAGATGGTAGTTTCCTAAGATTTAAGAATCTGGAAGTGGGATATCGTTTCAACCGAAGTTTTCTTGAGCGTATTGGAATGAGGGCATTGCGTATATATCTTTTGTGTCAAAATATCTGCACTTGGGATCATATCAAATATTGGGATCCCGAAATGGGTAATTCTTCTTCTGGAATGGGATATCCCATACAACGTTCATTCAATCTCGGGGTGGACATCACTTTTTAGAAGCTCACGTTTAATAAATAATAGAAAAACAAGATGAAAAAGCATATTCATTTATCATTTATATTATCCATTCTACTTATTTGTAACCTGCTATCATGCAGCTACTTGGATATACAAGACGATTTCTCATCGTCGGACACCAAAGCCTTTGTATTGACCGATAATCCCGGACAGATACGCCGCTTTCAGCGTAATATTTATAAAGCCATGCCTGACTATTCAGCCTATACCTCTGCCAGTCCCAATGGTATGCAAAATCCTTGGGTGGCATTATCTGATGAAATGTGCACCAACCTGAACGGTAATCTAAAAACGACTCCCGTTTCGGGATATACCTCGGCATCCGGTAACTTCCACCGTTGGAAAGCATTGTATCAAGTAATCCGGCAAGCCACTATTTACATAGACTCCGCACGGGTAGTGGGTCGGTTGGGAGAAGCTGATTTTATCAGCGAAACCGAAATGAAGCAACTCAAAGCCGAGGCTTACTTTTTTCGTGCCTATTCACATTATCTACTTTTAGAACAATACGGCCCTATTCCAATAATGAAAACGGAAGCTGACCCGTCAGACCCTGATGCTGATTATGCCCGAAATACAGTTGATGAGGTGGTTGATGCCATCGAAGAAGATATCAAATTGTCTATGGAGGGGTTAGATGATACTCGCCTTTCAGATGCCTATCCCAGTGGATTCGAAGAGAATCGGTTGGCTATCCCGACCAAGGGTGTGGCGTTGGCACTGAAAGCCAAAGTACGGGTTTTAGCCGCCTCTCCATTATTAAATGGGAAATACACTGAGGCATTGACTCTTACCAATAAAGACGGCAAAAAATTATTCCCTGCATATGATGCAAAAAAATGGGAGAAGGCTAAGGAAGCTCTTGAGGAGTTACTGCATTATGCAGAACAAGGGAATTACACATTATACAAAAGTGAGAACAATGATCCGCATTTGAATGTGTACGAACTCTTTCAACACTACAACAAAGAGATTATTTGGGCCAATCCTAACCAATCATGGAAAGATGTGGAGATAGCGCAAACACCTAGGGATATACAAGTTACCGGTGGTAACAGTAATGGGGGATACATGGGAGTGACACAAGAGATGGTAGATGCCTTTTTTATGGACAATGGTCTGAAAATAAGCGATAAAGACTCCGGTTATAGAACAGATGGTAAAACCGAGGTGAAAAATCCAGCTACCACTTTTAAGAAAAAAGGCAAAACTATCGTACTGACCGATAAAGATATTTCTAATATGTACGCGCATCGTGAACCGCGTTTTTATGCTGCAATAACTTATCAGGGAAAGAGCTGGCACGATGTGGTATCGAACACCAAACTGCAAGGAAATACCCCCGAAAGTTCCAAAGCCACACGGGTATATTTCTCTAAAGACATTGAATCGTCTTCCAATCCGCTTCCCGGATATGGTGGGATAGCTGGTTGCCATAATCAGGCCGGCAACTATCCTTCTACCGGATATCTGTGCTATAAATTTTGTAACCGCAATGTACATCCCACTTTACCCAATGGTAGAAGATTCGTGTATAGACCCTCCATTATTTTCAGATTGGCCGATTTTTATCTACTATATGCCGAAGTGTTGAACGAAATAGACCCCAAGCATCCGAAAATAGCGGAATACCTTGATCTTGTGCGCGAACGGGCAGGCATTCCCGGCTATCAGAAATTGCAAGAGGAAGGGAAGAAAATCGGTATTATCGGCAATCAGGAGGCTATGCGTCAGGCTATCCGAGATGAAAGACAGGTAGAATTGTTTGCTGAGGGGTATCGTTATTTCGATGTGCGCCGCTGGATGATTGCCGACAAAAATGAAGGTAGACAAGGAGGTGAATTTCATGGCATGAATATGAATGGAAACGAGCAAGACGGCTCATTCTACACTCTTATTCCTTATAATATATTGCCGAGAAAGTTTAGTACCAACATGTATCTTTACCCTATTCCTTTCAATCAGACAAGCATTAGTAATCTATTGGTACAAAACCCGGGATGGAATTAAAAAAGGATTATTCCATCAAATCTTTTTTGCCCGCCGTTGACATTTCAATCCTTAACGGCGGGCAGATTGTTTGATTTTCTCAACCTACGTATCAAGGTTTCTGAAGAATCATCGAAATCTGCAGATGGAATACAGAAAATCAAGTAAACGGAAAGGGAAATATCCCTTACTGCGATGTTGTTCCGACTTTCTCCGACTTGGAGGTAGTGGGATTTTTCGTCACGGTAGAAGAGGCATTTAGTATTGACTCCAAGCCAGTGAAAGTATACCGGAATGCTCGTGCAAACCGGTGCACCATGGGCAGCAATATAAGTTTGTGGGACTGTGTGATTGCTGTATGGATAAATCCTTCTTTGTTAAGATTATTCTAATCATTCCTTTTTACCTTTTTATCTCTCTCAGAACACCTTCCTGCATGGGTGCTTGTTCCTCACCGAGAAACGATGCGTTCCTCACCGAGGAACACCCTCTTCCTCACCGAGGAACGAGGTCTTTCTCGGTGTGGAAGAAAAGGCTGAGAATGTTCTTTCGGTTTGATGTAAAAATAAATTCTCCATCGGGCAGCTGTGGGAGAACAGCCGCCCGATGGAGAAAATGTGAAAAACGGCAGACTTGTGCCGGACTGTGCTTGTGCCCTTATCGGTTGCGATTCAGCAGTTCGCTGTCGGGGCACTCGAAGTTGCTGATGGGCAGTGCAACCTTCTTCAGCTCGTCCAACTCGTGTATGGGGCGTTCTATGCCGTAGGGAATGGGAAGCTTTGAGAATTCCTGAAAATAGAGCAGGCAGGCGTCTTTCCACCAAACGGCATCGCGGAGCTGCGTTTTCAGTCGCGACTGCACGTCCCGAAAACGTTCGGCATCTATCAAACTCTCAACTCTGTCCCACGTCTTCTGGAACTCCCTGACTTGCTGCACGCCGCTGTCGTAGCGGTGGCAAAGCTCGTCCCACAGGGTGCGACCGCTCTTCATGCGGTGGTTCCACGGGAGGTGATGGAACCAAAGCAGATAGGGTTCGGGACAGGTGGCAGGGTCGTCGTACAGTCGGCAAAGCGAGTCGGGATATTGGGCGGTGGCGTCACTGCCTGTGCGGCTACGGTCGAAACCAATGCCGTTGCCGTCGGCTCTGTGATAATAAGAGGGCATCCAGTCGGGGCGTGCGCCGGGCACGTCGCACCACGGTTCAGGGCCGTAATGATGTCCCCAAGCGAAAATGTGGTGCAGACCCAGCGGCATCATATAGTCCACTGCCGCTTCATGGCTGCGGAGCATAAGCCGGCCGATGGGTTCCACGAACTCTTTTTCCTTGCTGAAAGTCTGTCGCAGCCACTCGTCGGCTATGGCCTCGGACGAGAGCGACGGGTTCCATGCAAGACGCCCGAAGGCGTACCAGTTGGCTTGCGCAAAGGGATGGCCGCACCAGTTGGCATCGCTGCCGATGTTGGAAACGCCGGCAACGGCTTTCAGCGTAGAGGGCGGCACAAGGCCGAAGAACTCTTTCCACATGGGTGCCAGATAGACGAGGTGGTTGGAATGCCCCAGATACTCTTGGGTGATTTGGAACTCTACCATCAGCGGAGTATGCCGCATGGTGCCGAACAGAGGGCTGTAAGGTTCGCGAGGCTGAAAGTCCACCGGGCCGTTCTTTACCTGTACGATGACGTTCGGGCGAAACTGTCCGTCTAAAGGCTTGAATTCAAGATAGGCTTGCTTGGCACGGTCGGCATCCGAGGGGCTGTAGACGAAAGCGCGCCACATGACGATGCCTTTATGAGGCTTCAGCGCATCGGCCAGCATGTTGGCGCCATCGGCATGCGTGCGTCCGAAGTCGCATGGGCCGGGCTGTCCTTCGCTGTTGGCTTTCACCAGAAAACCTCCGAAGTCGGGGATGAGGCCGTAGATTTCGCCGGCTTTCTTTTTCCACCAACGAATCACACGCTTGTCCAGCGGATCGGCAGTAGGCAGGCTGTCGAGAACCATCGGGCTGGCGAAGTTGACCGAGAGATAAACACGTATGCCGTAAGGACGAAAAACATCGGCCAACGTCTTTACCTTGCTCAGGTATTCGGCAGAGAGAATTTCGGGCGAGGCGTTTACGTTGTTCAGCACCGTGCCGTTGATGCCTATGGAGGCGTTGGCACGGGCGTAGTCCTTATAGCTCTCGGAAAGCGTGTGGGGAAGCTTTTCCCAATCCCAAAGCGATTCTCCGGCATATCCCCGTTCTACGGTGCGGTCTGTGTTGTCCCAATGGTTGAGGATGCGGAGCGTGTAGGCGGGGTTCTCTGTGGTGGAGGCGATGGCTTGCCCGCTTTCTTGCAGGCGCAGCAGGTGATAGGCGGCATAGAGCAGGCCGGTTCCGGTAGGCGAGATGACCCGTATATTGCCTTCGCTGCACACGATTTTGAAGCCATCGGCGGCCAGTGCCTTGTCTTTCTCGATGGCGAGGATGACAGGGTTCCCTCTCCACGATTGCCGCAACTCCTCGGCGGCTATGTTCAGTGTGGCGGATGCATGCCGGGACAATACTTCGACCGATGCACCGGCTCTTCCGCTCTGCCGTAACCACAAACGGCTGCCATTCTCGGCAGCCATTTGGTTAATGAAGAACAGAGCGATACAAATCAGCAGATAGAATCGATGTTTCATACGATATATATAACTTGTGGTTTATTCTCCTCCTCCGTCGATGGTTATGATTTTTCCTTCCGAATCATATTCCAGTTCGCATACCTTCAGGCTGCGGAGCCATGTCCGGCCGTTGGACGGCACGCAGTCGTGGTGGAAGAGGTACCACTTCCCTTTGTATTCGGCAATGGCGTGGTGTGTGGTCCAGCCCACCACGGGGGTGAGGATGACTCCTTGGTAGGTGAAAGGCCCGTAAGGATTGTCGCCTATGGCATAGCACAGGCGGTGCGTGTCGCCGGTGGAGTAGGAGAAATAATACTTGCCGTTGTATTTGTGCACCCAGCTGGCCTCGAAGAAGCGGCGTTCGTTGTCGCCGGCTGTCAGCGGTGTACCGTTCTCATCCAGAATCACCACGGGTCTCGGCTCTTCGGCAAATTGCAACATGTCGTCGCTCAGCTTCACCACCCGTCCCGGCAGGGCAGGCTCATCGCCCGTTGGCAGTACGGCACTTTCCAGTGCTTTGTTGTCGCGGTAGCGTTGCAGTTGCCCGCCCCACAATCCGCCAAAGTACATGTAGTAGCAACCGTCGCCGTCGTCCAGAATGGCGGGGTCTATGCTGTAACTTCCTTTTATCGGATCGGGCTGCGGGATGAAAGGCCCTTCGGGCGAGTCGCTGATGGCCACACCGATACGGAAAATATCGTTCTTGTCTTTCAACGGGAAGTACATGTAGTATTTACCGTTCTTAAAGGCCACGTCGCTGTCCCATAGCTGACGCCCTGCCCAAGGGATGTCTTCAGTGGCAAGCACCACTCCGTGGTCTTTGATTTCGCCGTGCATCACGTCGTCGGTAGAAAAGACGTGGTAGTCCTTCATATTGAAGTGGTCGCCGTTGTCGTTTTCGGGGATGCCGCTCTCCCAATCGTGGCTGGGGTAGATGTACACTCTGCCGTTGAAGACATGCACTGCCGGGTCTGCCATGTAGTCTCCGGGTACTAAGTATCTCATTTCTTTCTTCATATTGTTATTTTTTAGCGTTGTTTTATGGTAAGCACGAATTGTTTGCAGTGCTCTGTTCTTTTCTTTTTAATAATCGTTTCTCATTCTTCGCTCCGTCAGTTCGGCCTGCATCCGCTCATTATAGGTTTTGGTGATGGGGTAGAAGCAGAGGGTAATGACTCCGACGGCAAATGTGGCTGCCGGTATCAGACTTGACGAAAGCACGATGCCATGAATGGCCGACTCTGTCTGTGCCGTTCCGGCTCCGCTGACATATCCGAAACCGGAGAGCAGGAATCCCAGAATAGCCCCGCCGATGCCAAGGCCCGCTTTCAGGGCAAATACCACTCCGGCAAAGACAAATCCCGTGGCACGACGGTAGTTCACGTATTCCGAGTGGTCTGCCACATCGGCAATCATGGCCCATAGCAATGGCACTGTCGGGGCGTAGGCAAGGCTCTTCAGGAAGTTCAGGAAGAACATCGTTTCTATATCCGTTTCGTTGGGGAAGTAGAACATGGCGGTGAAGGCGGCCGTCAAAGCCAGACAGATGATGAATACACGCTTCTTTCCGTAGCGGTTGGCAAGGAATTCAGAGAGCAGGATCACGCCGAAGAACTGAACCAATGCGCCCAGCATGTTGAATACACCGAAGCCTACTTCGTATGCCTTGTCCGGACTGCTCACTATCAGACCGAATGCGTTGAGCAGGCTATATCCAAGACCTGTGCCGGCCTGTGTGGTGACCAATCCCAGTTTGTCGAGGAAAGAGTACAGGGCATCGGCATCCACATAATTCTCAAAATAGTAGTTCATGGCACTTCCCCACATGGCCAACGTGGTGAAGAGGAACAGAGTGAGGATGAACATGGCACGCCAGGGAATGCTGCGGAATACATCCTTGATATCTTTCACGGTATCTGTCTTCTGTCCGGAGGGTGGTGTGATGCGTTCGCGTGCGGAGAAGAAGGTGATGATAAAAAATACGAAGCCTATGATGGCAAACAGCGAAATGGTGCACAGCCAACCATGACCCTTGTCGCCTTCCGGACCGGCAAACTTGCTGACGAGAGGCAACGTAAGTCCTTGTACCACAAACTGCGCGATGGTGGCGGCCACAAAACGAATGCTGGTGATGCTGTTGCGCTCTTTGATGTCGCTGGTCATCACACCGCCCAATGAGGCGTAAGGTGTGTTGTTGAACGAATAAAGCGTCATCAGCAGGGTGTATGAGATGGTGGCGTACACGGCGACCAATCCTTTGTCTTCAATGCCGGGATTGTAGAAAGCCAGTACATAGAATACCATGAAGGGCAAGGCTGTCCATAACACCCACGGGCGATATTTACCCCAACGGGTTTGGGTCCTATCGGACAGAAGTCCCACGGTAGGGTCTACAAAAGCATCTACTATGCGGGCTATCAGCATGACGCTGCCGGCAACTGCACCTTCCAGACCGAATACGTCCGTGTAGAACTTGGTTTGATAAATCATCATCATCTGGAACACTAAGTTCGCGGAGCAATCGCCGAGACTGTAACCTATTTTCTCGGCCATCAATACTTTTTGGTTCATGTTATTCATGGTATCTTAATCTGTTGGGGGTTAATTGTTCTTGTTTTTATTTCTGCTTTTACTTGGTGATTTGGGCACGGCCGATTGCGATACGGCATCCGCCACACGTTGTCCCAGTGTCTTTTTGTCTAACGGATGGATGTCGTTCCACTCTCCGAGGTCACTGTTCTTTATCAAGTAGGCATTCGAGTTGGTTCGGGCTGTCTCGGCCTGTACCTGCCGCATTTCCGCCCATGCTTTGCGTCCGTTCATGTTTTCTTTGGCAAGGAAGTCTGCCAGTTCCACGATATAAAAAGGTAGCTTCTCCGATTGGAAAGCGCTTCGCCAGTCGGCTATCATGGCAGTCAGCAGGGATTGATATTCGTTGCGTCGTGACACATTGGATTCTCCCTGATACCACACCACGCCCCGTATGCCGTAGTTCTTGAGCGGTGCAATCATGGCGTTGTACAAGCATACGGGCTTGTAACAGAAGAACATCATATCCGGAGCGTTAGTCATGGGAGCGCCGAGGTGGTACTTCCAGGTTGTTTGGAGGTTAAGCTCTTTGGCAGGTTGGCCGTTTGCGGTCCGGTAAATAATCTTATAGGGTTTTTCTTTGACAAAGCTTGGTTGTCCGCCATTGCTGATGAGGCGAACCGTGATGTTGTTTTTTCCGGCTTTGAGCACGCCTGCCGGCACTTTGTAGATACGCGGCGGATATTGATAGGTGGTATTGCCCACAAAAACTCCGTTCACATATACCGAGTCGGCATCTACCATGCAGCCCAATCGCAGGGTGGCTTCGCTGTTTGGCATGATGTCGGGGAAGCTGACCTCCTGGCGGAACCAGTGCGAACCGCCAATCGGATTCAAACCGTTGTTTCCCCAATCGGAAGCGAACATGTCGACTTCTCGCCATGCGCTGTCGTCGTAGTCTTTGGCATACCACGGTGTGGCTTCGTGCAGTCCGGCGTCTCCGCGATACAATGCCTCGTTCCAGCGACGGAAGTTTTCACTTTCCAGCTGTTTGATGTGCGCGCAGTAGCTGTCGTCCTCATAACGCCGTTTATCATTGATGTATAAAGGAAATTCTTTCAAGCCCTCTTCGCTGACCCAAGCTTCCACAGGTGTCCCGCCCCAACTGGCATTGATAAGTCCTATGGGAGTGCCCGTCTTTTCGTACAAGGCTTTGGCAAAGAAATAGGCCAATGCGGAGAACTCCATCACATTCTCTTGGTTCAGCTTCTTCCAAGCGGCATGCGGCATCTCGTCTTGCGGAGCATGGAAATCGTACACTTTCGGTACAATGAGGTGGCGTATCTTTTCATTGTCGTAGCTTGCTATCTCGTCAGCAAACATGTCCGTAACCCTTCTGACAGGCAATTCCATATTCGATTGTCCGGAGCACAACCATACGTCTCCTATCAGGATGTCTTTTATTTCCGTGTCATTGATATGCAAGGTGTAGGGGCCTCCGGCTTTCAGGGGGGGGAGTTCGATGCTCCATTGTCCGTCGGTGTTTGTTGTGGCGGTGTAGGTGTCTTTCAGTTTCTTTCCTTTCATGGAGAGCGGAAGTGCGGTTTTGCCGAAGTTTACTCGGACGCTCTCTCCGGCATCGGCTTTTCCCCATATCTTGACGGGCTGTTCGCGTTGCAACACCATTCCGTCTGAAATTAAGGCAGGCAGCTTCACTTTTGCTTCCGCCATCACGGCGCTACAAAAATAAAGCAGCACTGCCATTCCTAACCTAACTTTATTATAACCACTAAACATCATCTCTTAATTTTTTTTTGATTCTGGATTGATTTTGATTCCGTTTGCCGCAGGCTATGCTTTTAAATTTAAATGAATATTGAATGTTGCTCATCGCAGAATAACTCATTCGTATAGTCTGCATGAATTCATTGCATTGATTTAAGAAATAATTTCTTCCGGATGCAAAGATAATGTCCTGTAAATAAAGGAAACCACAAATATGTTGCACAAAACTTTATTCAGGTAACATCCGTTTTTGTCTACGTTACATAAACTTTCGTATAGCGTACATTTTGGCTTTAGAACCTCTTTAGGGCAGGTTCTTCTCGAAAAGAATGAAGAAGTTTTTTTATCTTTGCTTAGTTTAATAAATATCGAATGCGACTATGAAGACACTGCTCCGGTATATATATGTGTGGCTTGCAATGATTGCGATGTCCATGCCTTGTCACTTCTCAAAGGCGCAGACCGGAAAATTTTATTCTACGGAAAACGGATTGTCCAGCAGTCTGATAAATCAGCTCTTTCAAGACAGCAAAGGTTTCATTTGGGTAGCTACCGAATATGGACTGAACCGTTTCGACGGACTCAACTTCTTTACTTATAGACATGTGCTCGACGATGCTGCTTCGCTGACGAGTGACTACGTGCGTACTATATTTGAGGATAGCCGTCATAATCTGCTGATAGGTTGTATCAACGGTCTGATGAGATATGACAGGGAGACTGACACTTTTTGCACAATCCCCATGATACGTGCAGGCAAGAAGGTTACTCCGCACGTCACGCACTTTCAGGAAGTGAACCAAGGAGAAATCTGGCTGAGTACCAGTGGACAAGGATTATTCCGGTTGGACGATCGGCTCACCAAAGCGGTGTCTGTCGACAGCATGTTTCAGCAAGTGAATTGCACCTATCAATCCAAATTCTGTATCGATTCTCGTTCGGACATCTGGATAGGGACGGATGGGAATGGTCTGGCCCGCTACGTTTCCGGCACGAAGACGCTGCAATACTTTAAGTATCCCACGTTCGGCGACAATAATGTGACGTCTATCTTGGAAGACCGGTCGGGAAATATCTTTGTCGGCACACAAAAGCAGGGTGTGTCGCGCTATGATGAAGTGAAAGGACAAATGGTGCCGGTGCACTACGAGGGCGATGACAAAAGTGTCTCTGTGTATTGCATGGCAATGGTGAACGGGCAAATTTGGGTGGGAACTGACGGACAAGGGGTGAAAGTCTATAACCCCCGGAAGAACCGGCTGGAAGATTATAAGATCAATTCCGCTCCTGTGGACTTCTCCAAGGGGAAGGTGCATTCCATCATGCAAGACAGAGACGGAAATCTGTGGATCGGGTTGTTTCAGAAGGGTATTGTCTTGGTCAGGAGACAAGAAAATCCATTCGAGTACTATGGAAGCAAGTCTATTTATTATAATCCTATCGGACAAGGCTGTGTGATGTCTGTGTTTGCTGACGGTGATGGACATCTGTGGGCAGGTGCGGATAATGAAGGACTTTATGAGTTGGGAGTGGATGGCAGGCGGTTGCGTCACTTTGCTCCCGATGGCGGGGCGTATTCGGTGCCAAACACCATAATATGTATGTATGAGGATAGCGACCATAATTTATGGATAGGCTCTTATGGGCAAGGGGTAGAGAAGCTGAACAAGACTACGGGCAGAAGCGAACCTTTCTCTCAGATAGACGGTTCTGTGGTCTATACCATAACCGAGGATAAAGAGAAGAATCTCTATTTCGCTGTATTCGGCTCCGGTTTTTACCGCTACAATCTGCTATCCGGAAAGATGGAGCACTATGTGTCATCGAAAGATGAAAAAGGCGACCTGAAGCGTAACGAACTGGCGAACGACTGGATAAACTACATCTTTTGTGACAGTGAGGGGCTGTTGTGGCTGGGACATTACAAAGGGGTGAGCTGCTTCAACCCGAAGACCAAGAATTTCGTCAACTACCGGCAGACGAACACTTTGATAACCGGTTGTATCGGTTATGCCTTTGCAGAAGATGGCGACGGTAATATCTGGGTAGGCACAACGAACGGTCTTTATTGCTTCAATAAGAAAACTTCGGAACTGAAACAATACACCACGGCCGACGGATTGCCGAACAATGTGATTTGTGGTATTTGTGAAGATGAGGCGGGAAATATCTGGGTAAGTACCTATAAGGGTGTCAGCAGGTATGATGTGAAGAAGAAGACTTTTGTGAACTATTATTCGGGCGACGGTCTGCAAGGGAATGAATTTACGCATGGGGCATATTACAAGGATGCCAATGGCAGAATTTATTTCGGCGGTGTGAACGGCATCACCCATTTCAATCCGAAGAAGATTAATGCAGGTTCCAAGGAGTTGGGCATTTTTATTACGGATTTCTATATATATAATCAGCCGGTACATAAGAATACGTTTTCGGGGGGTGAGCCTGTGGTGTATTCCTCTGTGCAGGATGCCAATATCTTTCAGCTCTCGCATCAGGATAATACGTTCAGCATAGCGTTTTCCACTTTGCAGTATAATAATCCCGAACAGATAGTCTATCAATACCGGATAGATGAATTGAGCACCCAATGGTCTGTGACGGAGCCGGGAATGAACCGTGTGACATACAACAATCTGTTTCCGGGCAAATATACTTTCCGGGTGCGTGCTCTTAATCATGGCAATTTCTCGGAGATACGCACCGTGAAGATTCTGATTGCCGCCCCCTGGTATCAGACGTGGTGGGCATACTGCCTTTATTTCGGACTGGCGATATTGCTTGTATGGGGAATCGTGAGCAATGTGATGTCGCGCGTGAAGCATCGTCGTGAAATCATGAAACGCGAGCATGCCGAACAGCTGAATGAAGCGAAGTTGCAGTTCTTCATCAACATCTCTCATGAAATACGCACCCCGATGACACTTATCATCAATCCGTTGGAGAAACTGTTGGCCGAAGAGAGCAAAGGGGAACTGCATAAGACGTATCTGATGATTTACCGCAATGCCCAGCGCATCCTCCGCCTGATTAACCAACTGATGGATATACGAAAGCTGGACAAGGGACAGATGTTCATGAAATTCCGCGAAACGGATATGGTGGGATTTATCGGCGATGTGATGCAGCCGTTTGATTACATGGCGCATAAGAAGAACATTGATTTTGTTTTTCAGCATGATATGCCTGGGTTGAAGGCGTGGGTGGACTTGAACAATTTCGATAAAGTGCTGATGAACGTGCTTTCCAATGCCTTCAAGTACACGCCCGAAGGCGGCGAAATACGCGTCAGTCTCTCCACCGGCCAAGATGCTTCTCGCAACGACGCCTTGCGAGACTATTTCGAGATTGTGATTACGGATAGCGGCATCGGTATTGATAAGGATAAGATAGAACGAATCTTCGAGCGTTTCTATCAGATAGACAATGATGTGACGAAATCCAATTTCGGAACGGGCATCGGCCTGCACTTGTCCCGCTTACTGGTGCAGCTGCATCATGGCGAGATTCATGCCGAAAGCAGGACAGACGCCCCGGGCAGCCGTTTCGTTATCCGCATTCCATTGGGTGCCGAACACTTGAGGGCCGACGAGATGGAAGAAGGCGTTTCGTTTGCCCTTCCTCTGCAAATGGCGGCTTCCGACGGAGAGTATGCGGATGAAGGAGATGAAAAGCAGCTTGCCAGGCCCAAGAGTCGGCAGAAGGTTCTGGTGGTCGAGGATGAAGAAGAAATCAGAACCTATTTGCAAAAAGAACTATCCGATGAATACAGGGTATGGACTCGTTGCAATGGTAAGGAAGCATACGACAGCATCCTTAAGGAAATGCCAGACTTGGTGATCTGCGATATCATGATGCCGGAAATGGACGGTCTGATGTTGTGCCACAAACTGAAGCAAAATACGAACATCAACCATATCCCTGTGATATTGCTGACTGCCAAATCGAGGATGGAAGATACTTTGGAAGGCATGGAGACCGGTGCCGATGCCTACATCGTGAAACCTTTCAATACGGAACTTCTGAAAAGCACCATCGCCAACCTGCTTACGAACCGGCGGCTGCTGCGCAATAAGTTCAGCGGTGCACAGCAGCAGGAAGATAAGGTGGACAAACTCTCAATGAAATCGAATGACGAAGTATTGATGGAACGCATCATGAAGGTGGTGAACAAACATCTGGACGACCCTGAACTGAATGTGGAGATGCTTGCTTCGGAGGTGGGGCTGAGCAGGGTGCATGTGCATCGCAAGCTGAAGGAACTGACCAACCTGTCCACGCGCGACTTCATCAAGAACATCCGTTTGCAGCAAGCTGCCTCGTTGTTGGCGCAAGACAAGAAGATGACCATATCCGAAGTGGCCTATGCCGTGGGATATAGCAATCTGTCGCATTTCTCCAACTCCTTCAAGGAGAAGTACGGCATGTCGCCCAAAGAGTATATGAATAAACCTCAATAAACTCTCGCATCAAGTTTTAAAAGAAATCGTCGTATGATAAGAATTCAGTAATCTGTTTTCCGGGGAATGAACAGCGGAGTTATAAATAACTGTTTATCACTAAAACAATTAAACGTTTCTCCGTCTCCGAATGCAAGGCGGCTTCTCTCTATACAGAAAACTCTTGAAAATCGTGGAACAAACTTGTAAGCGGTATGAAATAAAGTTGTTTGCTCCTCGGATGAAACTCTGTTCGCACCGTGCGAACAGATGTCCGTACGGTGCGGATAGACATTTTGAGAATGAAACCGTAAACTCTTTCAATAAACGGATAATATTTACCTGAGTACGCCCACCGCCCTCCCCCCTGTTTTGACAGCTGCAAGCCTTTGTCTTGACAGAGGCAAGTGTCCAAGCCGATAGACACAAGTCTCTGACGTGACAGGCACAGGTGTTTGAGCCGTCAGACGCAAGTGCCTGACGGGGCAGTGGTAAACGTCTGATAAGCAATGAGATTTGACTTTAAGACACAAGCCGCCGGGTGAGGTTATCTACTTGCTTCTTATGCCGAATTCAGGCAATATTTAACCCGTCCGACTTTTGGGGTGCACTTCACCGATGTCCTCTCTGTATACGACTGATCCTACATCAGTCTGCGACTCATGTAGGATCGGTATAGAACCCAATCTGCCTTGTTTTTTTTGATTGGTTCCCGAAGGCCTTTTTAAAGGCTTTCGGGGTGAATATTTTCAATGCCGTTGATGGGCGGGGTCGGAGGAATGAGCCTTTCTTACGGGGGCATCTATTCCTCGCCGCCTCCCAATGCCTGATAAAGGTTTATCAGACTTTGTATCTCGGCAAAGCGGTTGGCTGTTTGCGACAGTTGCGCATTGAGTAATGTCTGCCGGGCGGTGAGCACCTCCAGATAAGTGGTGTTGCCATGCTCCATCAACAGGGAAGTACTTTTTGCGGCTGTTTGCAGAGCAGTCACCTGCTTGTCCAGCAATTCGCTTTTGGCTATGCTTGTCTGCCATGCAGTCAAAGCGTCGTTCACCTCGCTGCCGGCTTTCAACAATGTCTGCCGGAAGGCAAGGGCTGCTTCTTCCTGTCGGGCACGGGCAATGCGATACTGCGCGATGACCTGCCCACGTGCAAAGAGGGGTTGCGTCAACGAGCCCACTGCCGAGGCAAGGAACTTACCGGGATTCACAATCATCGAACCCGCCGCATTGGTCCAGCCTGCACTTCCGCTCAAGGTGATGGAGGGGTAGAATGCAGAGCGGGCCGCGTTGGTTCCGTAGAATGCCGCTTCCAGTGTCCGTTCGGCCGAACGGACATCGGGCCGGGCGGAAAGCATCCGCACGGGAACACCAACGGAAAAGCCTGTCGGGAATTGCTGCCCTGCCAGCACACCGCGCTCGTAGTGGCGAGGTGTTTCTGCCAGCAATAAGGCAAGGCTGTTCTCTACTTGGCTTATCTGCTTTTTCAAGTCGAGGACGGAAGTCTGTACCTGATAGTAAGTGCCTTCTATTTGCGAAACTGCCGCTTCGTTTCTCATGCCCGCCTTCATCAGGGCACGGGTAGAAGCTAAAGTTTCTTTCCATGCTTCTTCCATTTGTTGGGAGATAACAAGCTGTTCGTCCAGCATCAGCAAGGTGTAGTACGTATTGGCAACCCCGGATATGAGGCGCGTACGTACTGCCTGACGATAGTCCAGACTTTGTGCATAGAGCGCCTTAGACTGTTTTTTGGCATTGCGCATACGGCCGAACACATCCAGTTCCCAACCGGCAGTAACCGGCAGGGAATAGGTTTGTGTGGCCTTGCCTCCGTCGAAGCTGCTCACTGTTCCTTGCCGTGCCAAAGCAAAGGAGGGCAGAAAGGCGAGCTTTGCAGACAGCAGAGTAGCTTCGGCCTCTTCCACACGGAGCTGTGCCGTTTGATAGTCGGTGTTGTTCTCCAAAGCCTGTTCGATGAGAGCCTGCAACTGTGGGTCGGTGAAAAGTTCGCGCCACTCCATGTTTCTTAAACTGGCAGAGTCGTCTTCCGTTGCGGAATATTCGCCATACAGATTGTCGGGTACGGAGGTGGCCGGCTTATATTTGGTGTAGACGCCACAACTGCTCAACAATGAACCGAGGGCGACTAACAGAAATGTATTTTTCTTCTTCATGCTTTCGTTTTTTTATTTATGTTTTGAATGGAAAAAGTTCTTTCCGGTATCTATCTTATCTAAGATGTACACCACGAGGAACGCAATGACAAATGCTACTGCTTGTTCCGTCAGAAATGAATAACACTCTTCGTACATTTGCCATATCTCCTCTTCTTATTTGTTTTCCTTCTCTTTCTCACTCCGTTGTTTCTCCAGCAACACCTGCACATCGGCATCCTCGTGTTTCGGCGTGCGTACTTTCTCTTGCAGGAACTCGAAGATAATGTAGAACACGGGCACCACGAAAAGCAATGCCAACGTACCTATCATCATGCCGCCCACGACACCCGTCCCGAGAGATGAGTTGCCATTGGCACCCGCGCCGGAGGAGAACATCAACGGAAGCATGCCGAATATCATCGTGAGCACCGTCATCAGGATGGGGCGTAAACGAGCTTGTGCGGCAGCATAAGCGCTCTCTACAATGCCCATGCCCTTGCGGCGACGTTCCACGGCATACTCCGTAATCAGGATGGCCGTCTTGGCCAGCAAACCGATGAGCATGATGACACCCGTCTGCAAATAGATGTTGTTCTCTAAGCCGAAGAACTTCGCAAAGAGGAATGAACCCATCAGTCCGAAGGGTACGGAGAAGATGACGGCAAACGGTATGAGGAAACTTTCATAAAGACATGACAGAATCAAGAAGATAAGCACCACGCAGATACCGTAAATCAGCACTGTTTGCATGCCGCCGCTGCCGGCTTCTTCGCGAGCCATGCCGCCGTATTCGTAACCATATCCGGAGGGCAATGCTTGGGCGGCGACTTCTTCGATGGCCTTTTGCACCTCACCGGTAGAGTATCCGGCAGCCGGATTGACGTTCACCGAAATAGAACTGTAAAGGTTGAATCGGTCTGCCGTTTCCGGGCCGAGCACCTTCTTCAGCGTGACGAACTGGCTTACGGGAGCCATCTCCGTCCCATTGCGCACGAACATATTGTTCAGTGCATGCTCGTCGAGCCGGAACTCCGGAGAAGCTTGCATCATCACCCGATAAACCTTGCCATACTTGTTGTAGTTCGATATATATCCGCCACCGCAGTAGCTGTTCAGCACATCGAGCACCGTGGCGGGCGATATACCTGCACGCTTGCATTTGGCGGCATCCACCTCTACCGACAGTTGCGGGAAATTCATGGCATACGAGGTATAGGCCACCGCTACTTCCGGACGCTGGTTCAATGCGCCGAGAAATTGCATCACATTCTGATAAAACACAGATTTCTCTCCACCCGTCTTGTCCTGCATGTTCAGTTCCACCGAGTTACCCATACCGTAGCCCGGTATCATACCCATTTGGAAACTGAATATCTGTGCCTCCTTGATGCTTTGGAACCGTGCGTTGAGGCGTGCCATTACGGCATCGGACGAATGCTCCTTGCCTTTGCGCTCGCTCCAATCTTTAAGGCGTACCATAATCATACCGTAAGAAGTGCCTTGTCCGGACAACAATCCATAGCCGGCCACTTTGGAGTAGTGTTGCACTTCGGGCACATCCTTTAACAAGGCTTCTGCCTTATTCAATACCTTGGAAGTCTCTTCGAGCGTATTGCCCGGAGCCGTGCTGACGTTAATCATGATGAATCCTTGGTCTTCCTGCGGCACAAGCCCTGTCTTCGTAGTAGCCATAAGCCATACGAGCAGTACGGTGGCAATGCCCAGTGAAGTCCATGTCATCCAGCGATGGTGGATGGCGAACATCACTCCTTTCTTATATTTGCCTAAGAGGGCGTTGTACGAAGCATTATAAGCGGCCCGTACCCGTCCGTTGATGCTTTTGGGGCTCTTTTTCCCGTCCGAGGGGCGCATCATGATGGCACACAGTGCCGGACATAGCGTCAAGGCGGAAACCATGGAGATGCCTACGGCGGTAGCCATCGTCACACCGAACTGTGTATAGAAGATACCGGATGTTCCACCCATGAACGTCACAGGGATGAACACGGCCATGAACACACAAGTACAAGAGATAACAGCCATCGTCACATCGCCCATGGCGTCTTTCGTGGCTTTATAGGGCGAGGTATAGCCGGCATCGAACTTAGCCTGCACCGCCTCCACCACCACAATGGCATCGTCCACTACCGTACCGATGGCAAGCACGAGGGCAAACAGCGTCAGAATGTTGATGCTGAATCCCGCTGCTGTCATACAGGCAAACGTTCCTACCAATGACACGATGATGGAGATAGAAGGAATGAGCGTACTCTTTAAATCCTGAAGGAAGAAATAAACCACAAGAATCACCAGAATGATGGCAATGACCAGCGTCTCTACCACATTGTGGATAGAAGCGAAGAGGAAGTTGTTGGAACTCATCAGAGTGATAAACTCCGTGCCTTTGGGCAAATCCTTGCTCATATCTTTCAGCAGTTCGGCGATGTTGGCATTCACCTCCGTGGCATTGGCACCCGCCACTTGGAAGGCTATGAAAGTGACACCCGGATGCCCGTCGGTTTCGGCTTGGAAACTGTAAGAAAGCGCACCCAGTTCCACATCGGCCACGTCCTTCAGGCGCAGTACGGAGCCGTCTTCCAACGAACGAATCACGATATTCTGAAACTCTTCCGTACTCTTCAACCGTCCGCTGTATTTCATTGTAAACTGGAACACGTTGTTCGAGTTGGCACCCAGCGAACCGGTAGGTGCTTCGATGTTCTGCTCGCCCAGCACGGCGGTCACGTCCGAAGGTACCAGTCCGTATTGTGCCATGCGTTCGGGGTTCAGCCAAATGCGCATACTGTACGTATCGCCCAGTGCCATCACGTCGCCCACGCCTTCCACACGTTTCACGGCAGGGATGATGTTGATGTCGAGGTAATTGGCCAAAAAGCGTGCGTCGTAGGTTCCATCGGTGCTGACCAGCGTGTTGACCTGCAAGAAGCTGGTTTGCCGTTTTTGCGTGGTGACACCGATTCTCGTTACTTCGGCAGGCAGCAAGCCTTGTGCTTTCGCTACACGGTTCTGCACATTCACCGCAGCCATGTCGGGATCAGTGCCTTGTTTGAAGTAAACGTTTATCGTAGCCGTACCGGCGTTGGTGGCGGTAGAAGTGATATACATCATGTTCTCCACACCATTGATACTCTCTTCCAGGGGCATGATGACACTGTTCATCACTGCTTCCGCATCGGCGCCTATATAGGTGGCGTTGACCTGCACCGTAGGCGGTGCTATGTCAGGATACTGCTCCACCGGGAGGGTGAGGAGCGAGATGAACCCGACTATCAATATCAGCAGCGAGATGGAAATAGCCATCACCGGCCGCTTAATGAATATATTTCCTTTCATAAAATCTTTTCCTCCTTACTTCACTTGCGTTCCTTCTCTCACCAGTCCGGCACCATCGGAGATAATCTCATCATCCTGCTTCAATCCGTCCAGCACCACATACTCGCGTCCGTCGCTTACCGATGCCACACTGATCAAGGTGGAGGCAGCTTTGCCATCTACTACCTTATATACTATGATCTTGTCCTGAAGCTGCACTGTGGCACCTTGCGGAATAACGATACATTGTTTATATGTACTTGGTATCACTACATTGCCCGACGCACCGCTATGCAACAGACGCGAGGCATTGGGAAATATGGCGCGCACCGACACGGTTCCCGTCTTGCGGTCTATCACGCCGCTGATAGATTCTATCTTTCCCTTTTGCTCATACATGGAGCCGTCGTTCAGTTGAAGCTGAACTTTGGGCATGGCTTTCAGCGCCTCATCCATCGTGCCGTGTTCGCGAGTGAGAGCCAGCAGTTGATTCTCCGTCATGGAGAAGTAGACGTACATGTCGCTGTTGTCGCTTACCGTGGTGAGCGGCTGCGGTATGGCGGCACTCACCAAAGCGCCCACCCGGTAGGGTAATGCTCCCACCACTCCGTCGGAAGGACTCTTCACTTCGGTGTAAGAGAGGTTGTTGCGGGCAATTACCTCCTGAGCCTCTGCCTGCGAGAGTTGTGCTTTGGCAGAAAGATAGGAGTTCTCCGACATTTGCAGTGTGTATTGTGAAACCACCTTTTGTGTATGCAACTCCTTATTACTGTCATAAGCCAGTTGTGCGGTGGCCAGCGAAGCGCGTGCCGCCTCCACATTGGCCGCCGCTGTCTTGAGGGCCGCCCTATAGGGCACTTGGTCTATAACGAACAACAATTGCCCGCGACGTACTTTCTGTCCTTCCGTCACACAGAGCCGTTCTATCGTTCCCGATACCTGCGGATAGATGTCGATGTCCTGTCGTCCGCGGATGGTGGCAGAGTAAGAAGTTGAAAATTCCTTGTCGGTAGTAGTCACCTTCATGGTGGCATACGAAGATTTTACCTGAGCGTCCGGTGCTTGTTTGCACGATGTCAACCACATTGTACCACTGATGAACATCATCAGCCGTATCCATTTTCCATTTACCTTTATCATATTCCTAATATTATATTAAAAACTGCGGCAAAAATAGGATTATAGAATATCATTGACGTAACATATTATTCCACAGTAATGTTCTTTTTTTCCTATTCTTTTTCTTTTTTCAATCTATGGTACAGGAAATAAGTAATATAGAACAATGCTGAGAGTAAATAGGACATTTTAATTAAGGGATTATTGGCCATCTTTGCACTATTCAATAAGGAATAATAGAACAATGGAAAATAGAACAATCAAAGAACTCTCTTTTGAAGACCTCAAGCCCTACAGCAGTCAGTTCATGTATATGGATGATTATGTGATGATGACCGATCAGTTCCAGATACCTTCTCTTCATCCCGAAGAAGCCGTAAGGATGCAGTTTCTCCTCATCGTACTGTGCCAGGAAGGGTATGTACAGCTGGACGTCAATTGGAAGAATTATCAATTGAACGCGTATGACGTTCTCATTTGTCTGCCCACCATGGTGTTGAGCCGCATCATGTTCTCGCCCGGCACCCGGATAAGAATGACAGGCTTTTCTATTCAGTTCCTGAACCGTGCAGTCAAAAAAGAAGAGGGGATGGATAACATGTTCTTTTACCTCAACAAACACCCCATACAGCGTCCTTGCGAAAGCGGAAAGCCGCCTTTGGCTCATTACTATGAACAGCTCATCAAAGGGAAGATAAACAGTGTGCCCGGGCGTTTCCATAAGGATATCTTGCAACATCTTTTCTCTGCCTTTTTCTGCGAGGTGATGTCGGTACTTTATGAGCAGGCGGGTAAAGAGGAGCAACAGCAGGGAGGTGGCATCAAGCGTGGAAGCTATGTGTTCAAGCAATTCCTGATGGAACTTTCCAAAGCCAACGGTATGCACCGTACGGTGAATTACTTTGCCGATCGCTTGTGCTACTCGCCCAAATACGTGTCGGCCGTCATCAAGCAGGTGAGCGGACGCACCGCCATGGAATGGATCAACGAATATGCCATCGAGCAGATAAAGCTGCGACTGAAGCACTCGGACAAATCCATCAAAGAGATTGCCGATGAGTTCAATTTCTCCAACCAGTCATTCTTCGGCAAGTATGTGAAGGCACATTTGGGCATGTCGCCTGCGCAGTACAGGAGAGAACCGGAGGGATAAGGCGTATAGGGTGGTAGAAAGAATGGCACAAACGAGGATAATGATACCGAATTTATTTCAATCTCAGCCAGTTCTTGATGTATTGTTTCTTGAATGTATCTCCGAAGGCTAAAATAGGCGGTGTCGATATCAGGCATGCTCCTATGAAATAGACCACGGCCAAGCCATGCAGTAGCAAATAGCCTAGCATGAACATGCCGACCACCAACGCTTGCTTGTTTAGCAGCGAGCGTTTCGACCTGTATATGAGCAACAGCCATCCCAAGCAGTAGAACGCAACGGCCAACTCGTCTCCCTGATTATTCGGAATAAAAGCAAACGTCTTCGTATCTATGTAGCAGGAACAAAGCGTAAATACGTTCCATTGCAGCCAAGCGGGTTTTATGCCTTGCATCACAAAGAAATATACCCCCGACAGTCCCAAGAGGATAAAAACTATTCCACCGGCTGTCAGGAGCATATCTCCGTTTCTTGTAGTTTCATTGTCTTTTCTCATCTTTCTGCTGCAAACATCGTCAAAGGCACGACAAGAGAGAGAAATGGATACTCCTTCCGTTTATTTAAAGAGGCTTATGACAGAACCGTCCTCAAGATGAACGGCCACTTCCACCAATCCGAATTTATGGTTTCCGGTGTAGACCACTTTCGTTACTCCCGGTTCGGCAGGAATCTGCTCCACTTGTACCACCTTAATCTTTGTGAACCCCATGTTGTAATCATTGTCTGTCGATTTCTTCGTGACTTTGAAAGTCTCCACGGTTCCCTTTTTGGTCTTATACGTCCAAGTATCTCCCACATTGACATCGTATTTCATGACAACCGCCTGCCTGCCGGACGAGTTGACGATTGCCACTCCATCCGTGGAATTAAACAGTTTGCCTTTTGCTTTGATGTTCCCGCCGGAAGTGCTGAAAGAATCATCGATATTGAACTCTTCCGCATAACCGGCAAGGCGGCTTAGCACGTTCTTCAACGGTTCGGATTCTGTCTGCATCGAAAGCTCTACTTCGATAACGCCGTCGTCATTGGCGGTAACTTTCGATTTACCGGACCCTATCAAACGCTTGTCACCGATAATCAGCCTGACCATACTGTTCAACACCGTGCCCACCTTGTTTTCTTCAAGGTTGGTGTCGCCTTTTAAGGTAATGCTTCCGCCTTCTTCTTCTTTCTCGCAAGCAACCATTGCCAACATGCCACATAGCAGAAGAAGCAACCACTTGATTTTGAATTTTCTTTTTTTCATATTCGTCTGATTATTTATAAGAAATGATATTCTCTTTGAACGTCAAGCCGCCGGGGCTGTTTCTTTCTTACAAATTAATGGAATATATGCGTTGGCGGGACTAACAAATCATACGAAAACACTAACAAATCGTATAAATCTTTGAATTTGTCTGTTTCAGAGCCTATATCTTCTGTTATTTAATTATTTCCTCGCACACGGCATCCTGAAATGCCCGTGCTGCTCTGCCCGAAAGCACATTCTGGTTCATGATGGCGAAAGCTGTTTCGTGTCCGTTTGCCGCTTTCGCATATCCGGCAAGGCAATTGATGGCTGTAAAAGAGCCGGTCTTGGCATGGACTTTCTTGTAGGCCGGCGTGCCCTTCTTCATCCGGTTTTTCAATGTGCCGTCCACTCCGCTAATGGGCAATGCCTTATACAGTTTCGCGAAGATGTCGGTTTGTGAATAGGCGTACTTCAAGAAACCTACCAGCAATGCCGGAGAGATGTAATTGTAGTTGGACAATCCGCAACCGTCTGCCAGCTTGTAGCCGTCGGGGTTGTGTCCCAGCTGTTTTATCAGCATGCGGATGGCGGAAAGTCCGTCGTCCGCCGAAACATGCTTTTTGCCGGTATATTGCGCTCCGAGGCGGCAAAGCAGGGCTTCGGCATTGAGGTTGTCGCTCTCTTTCATAATCTCATTCACCACATGCTGCACGGGCGTCTCATATACTGTTACCTGCACGGAAAGGCTGTCTCTCGATAATTCGCCGAAGACATAGCCGGAAGAGGGGATGTGCTCTTCGGGCATAATGCACCGGATGCCCCGTGCTTGCAGGCGTTCCATAAAGGTGTGCATGAAGAAGTCTTGCGAAGAGTAGATATTCACGGTTGCCTCCCGGCGCCTGTCCACGTTTCCGGTCACGATGATGCGGTTTCCGTTTTCCAGCCAGTTGCGCGACACATGGAAACGGCTGGCAGAAGGGGTTTGAGACTTTGTTTGGTTGGTCAGAGTGTAGTATGAAGAGGCGGGGATGCACGATAGTCGTGCGGCCTCTCCCCGTCCGCCGGGCGTGGCGGTGACCGTGACCGTGCCTTTGTTCAGCATCAACGGCGAAAGGTAGGGTTGGTAGGCTTCGGGGGTGTCGTCCCATGCCCATCCGTTTCCCCAATACAAGGAGTCTTTCATGGAGATGTCGCCGTACACTCTTCCGTGAATCACGCTGAACGGCAACCGTGCCACGGCGTTTACCAATGAGTCCAATGCGGAGTCGTCAAATTCCGGGTCATATCCACCTATTATATATAGGTCGCCTTGCAGGGTGTCGCGTGCAACCGTTCCCTTGTACCACACTTCGGTGCGAAACGGTTCGTCGGCTTCGGGGCGGGCAAGGGCGGTGATGGTGGTAAGCAGCTTCATGGTAGAGGCGGGACGGGAAAGCATATCGGCCTGATACTCGTACAACGGCCTGCCGTCCGTCAGGTCATACACCGAGATGCCCACGTTGGAACCGGCAGGAAGCATCTGTTTGATGAGCGTGTCAAGGCGGGAAGAGAGGCTGTTCGGCCTATCTATACCCTTTTGAGCGGCAATAGGCAATAAATAGAAGCAGAGCAGCACCGGCAGCCACTTTCTCCTCGTAAATATATCCTTTCTGTTTTGACTGACCTCCATACACATGATTATTGCTTGTCCTCCTCTTTCCTTGCTACGGGATTTTCAAAACGGGTGTCGCACGTATACCTTTGCATTATGCCGGACATGCTTTCATTATGCAGGATGGAAGCAATCCCTTCGTTCTGCAAAGCCCCCTGAATGACATATGCCTGAAAGGCATCTTTGCATGTGATGAGTTTGATGGTTTTCATGTGTCGTTATTGTTTTTTTAATTTATCCCGATGTTGATTTCTTCTTTCAACTTTTTGAGCAAGGAGCCTTTGCCATAACCTCCCCATATACTCTGTATCTTCCCATCGGGAGCAATCAAGACATAGTGAGGATATCCTTTCACTCCATAAGACATGGCAAGGCCTGTGCCTGCTTTGCGAAGTTCGTTCCATTGATTACCCTTCATCTGTCTTTTCTCTACAAAAGCTTTCCAGCTCTTTTGGGGGTCGATGCTGATACTGACAATAGCCAATGTATCCCTATACAGTTCTGCAATTTCTTCCAGTTCGGGAAGAGACTCGATGCAAGGGCCGCACCCGGAGCTCCAAAAATCGAATAGAATGTAGCGTCCTTTAAATTGGGAAAGATGATGACTTCCCCCCTGAACATCGTACAATTCGCCATCAACCATTTCATCGCCCACCCCGACCGTAGCGGCAGGATAGAGGTATTGATACGCCAACTCCGCTTCGGGCGTATGTTTCACGGAATCGGGCAGCCGGGCGTACAGGGCTTTCAGCTCGTCGGAGTAGGGCATGAACTCTTTTGAAGAACTCATCTGTGCATAAGTCAGCAACTTTGTCATAAAGACTTTGCCTATTGGAGACGTCGCCATATAATCCAGCTCTTTTTTGTAGACTGCACGCATCAGGGGGAACGAATACTGGCGCAGAGAGTCCACCTTTGCCCATGCCAGCCGGGCAAATTCCTTATCACCTGCATGCTCCAATTGCATTTTCCGAAGCCAACCGCACTCGGCCGCATTATAAATCAGATGCTTCCTGTTCAACTCACGCGAAGCATCTTGAAAAAGATTTTGCTCATGCTGTTCAGCAATATCGCTTTCTGCCCGCCAAAGGGGAAGCAGCCTGTCTTCTCCGGTGACGGTTATCTGTTTGCCCGGAGCCACCCACACGTCCAGCCACTGCGAGGGAAATCCCTCATCCGAAGAGATAAGCATCAGCGACTTTGTACAAGAGACGGTGTCGCTGAAAGCAAATTTTCCATCCGCAACAGTGTCGAGAGTCATCGGTATAAGGAGTTGTCCATCCGATTGGTACAAGCCGATAACTATTCCATCAGGAAGAGAGGGGACTTTTCCGGTAATGGAAAAACGGTTAGCGGTAACAGGTGCGGTATCTTGCGACCGGCTATCGTATGTGTGGCACACAAATAAAATAAAAAAGAATAAAAACTTTTTCATTATTTCTGATTGGAATTATTGCCTTTTACACCATCTCCCTGAATATCTCCCCCACCGTGGGATGCGGGAAAACAATCTTCTTCCATTGGCCGATGGTGAGTCTTAGTTCGATGGCCATGCCTGCCAGCGTGATGATTTCGGAGGCGGGGTTGCCCAGCACGTGTGCTCCCAGCACGGTGTCGTCGTCGGCAAGCAGTAGCTTGCATACGCCGTTCACTCCCTCGTTTTCGGCTACGAAGCGGCCGCTATAAGCCATCGGGAGTTTGAGGGCACGATAGGCGATGCCTTTCTTTTGCAGGGATTCTTCGGTTTCTCCCACACCGGCTATTTCGGGGTTGGTATATACCACGCCGGGGATGGCGCGATAGCTCATGACGTCTTCCTTGCCTATGATATGATGTACGGCTACTTCGGCTTCGCGCACGGCGGTGTGTGCCAGCAGCGAGAAACCGGTGAGGTCGCCGCAGACGTAGACGCCGGGGATGGAGGTCTGCATGTGCCCGTCCACACGGATGCTGCCGCGCTCGGTCTTTTCAAGATTCAGGTTCTCCAGTCCGAAGCCTTTCGTCACGGGGCGGCGGCCTACGCTCATCAGCAGCTTGTGGGCCACCACGGAACCTGCACCTTGGGCGTCCTCATAGTTCACCTGCACTTGCGGGAGGCCTTCTGCCGATGAGGCTTCGGACAGGGCGGTCACTTTCGTGCTCGTCAGGAAGCGGATGCCCCGCTTGGCATATTCCGCACGGAGCAGGGTGGAGAGTTCCTTGTCCATGCCGCCGAGGATTTCGTCGAGCATCTCGACGACCGTGACCTGCACGCCCAAGCTGTTGAAGAAAGAGGCGAACTCCATGCCGATGACGCCGCCGCCGATGACGACGAGCGAGTCGAGAAGCTCTTTGTTGTCCAGCGCGTCGCGGTGTGTCCAGTAAGGCACTCGGTCTACGCCGGGAATGGGAGGGATGAATGTCTCCGAGCCGGTGCACAGCAGCAGGTTGTCGCATTCGTAGGTCTCTTCGCCGCACTGCACGTGGTGGTTATCCACAATCACGGCCTCGCCGCTTACGATGTTCACCCCGTGGGCGGTGAGTTTGCCTTTTACGCCCAATACCAGTTTGCGCACCACCTTCTGTTTGCGGGCTATTATCTTGGGCAGGTCGAACGACGCTTCCGCCACGTTGACCGCATATTTGGAGGCATGGCGCGCCCCGTCGTAGGTCTTTGCCGAGTAGAGCAGGGTTTTGGTGGGGATGCAGCCCTCGTTCAGGCATACTCCGCCAAGGTTTTGTTTCTCGAACAGGACTACACTCAGGCCGGCTTTTCCGGCAGCTTCGGCGGCCGTATATCCCGCAGGGCCTCCGCCGATAATGGCAAGTTGATATTTCATGGTTTTCCGTATTATAGATTTCTGCCTGCAAGATACGACATCTATTTCAGAAAAACTCGCTCTGCGGCACTCTTTTTGCAGAAAACGCATACCTTTGCCGATACATTCATTAACCTGCTCCGTCCGTCCGGACGAAGATAAAACTGAAGATACAGATGAAGACAGATGGTTTGTTCCGGTTGTTTGCTTTGAAGTTAGTTTTTTTATCCTGTTTGTTGGTTGCTTGCGACAAGGATGAGGAAGCCGCCCTTGCCCCTTTTAGGGAAATCACCGTAGAAGGTGAAGCCGGCACCCTGCAAATAGACATGACACGCGGCGGATGGCGCATCGCTTCCGTCACCACTCCGGAGGGAGAGGCCATGAAAGACGGGTATGGCAGACCCCTGCAACTGGAGGGCATGGGAAGCCTGCACCATCGTTGGTGGGACTTGCAGCGGAACACCGACACTCGCATCACCCTGCGGTTGAAAGATAATTTCGACGTGGCGGCACAGCGTAGTCTCATCCTCAACCTCGAGATGAAAGAAGGCCTTTACAAGGAGCAAGTCGTTATCAAACAAAACTACTGCCGCAACCTCTACGAAATAGAATCCCTTAAGTACAGTCTGGAAGAGGGTGACGGGATGTCGGAACGCGAAATCGTGCCCTACGGTCTGAAGTATCGGGTAGAAGGAGGAGGCGATGAGGTGGAGCCGTTCACCGTTTATCCTTTCTTCAACGAATTGGCCACCTACCAATTTGTTTTTGATGATAGCACCGAGGACTATTTATCTTGGATAGAACCTCAAAAGCGCTTTGTAAAGCTGCCCGTCCGCATAGAAGACGGGAAGGTCATCATAGACGAAGAGTCTTTTTTCCTCCATAAGGAATTCAGATACATCAAGGACAAAGCATTGAAAGAGAAAGGCTTTAAGGTGGAGATGATACCTTCTAAATGGAACGTGTATACGGCCGACATCTATTGCAAGCGGTTGCAGCTTACTTTCCGCCTGACCCTTGCCCGTCCCGGTAGAGACGGGGAGCTGGTGCTCAGAGGAAAGATGATGTATAGATATTCTTACGACTGCTCACCGGTGAGGCACACTACCCAAGATTATAAAGGGGAATAGCGGCACGAAGAATCAGCCAAAGCTCCATGCCCGTTCCTTCGCGGCATGAGAGGCGGATGGTGCAAATGTCAATATTTATCCGAAGCTCCTTGAGGATTGTCGTACCCCGCCGAGAAGGTGCTCTGGATGGGGGTATTCTTCCGACACCGAGAAACGGGTCGTTTCTCACCGAGGAACACCCTCTTCCTCACCGAGGAACGAGGCTTTGCTCGGTGTCCGGGAAGCGGGCATTCCGCATCCTATGGAAGTTTGTAAAAAGAAATGAACCCTCGGGGTGGTGGCCGGGGGAAGGAACCGTAGCTATATAAGCGGCGGTTGAAACTTCCATGGCTTTATTTTCACAAGAGAATGAGCGTATAAAATGATACTCTTGCTATCTTTGCACCCAAAACCAATCGTTATGAACATACTTCTTCTCATCGGAGGCCTCCTCCTTATCCTTTTGGGAGCCAACGGCCTGACAGACGGTGCCGCTTCTTTGGCCAAACGTTTCCGCATCCCGAACATTGTCATCGGACTCACCATCGTGGCTTTCGGTACTTCCACTCCCGAACTGACGGTCAGCGTGTCGTCTGCCCTGAAAGGCAGTGCCGACCTGGCCATAGGTAACGTGGTGGGCAGCAATATCTTCAACGTACTGATGATTGTGGGCTGCACGGCACTCGTTGCCCCAATCGTGGTGACGCGTAACACACTGGTCAAAGAAATCCCGCTTTGCATCCTTTCGTCCGTGGTGCTCTTATTCTGTGCCAACGACATTTTGCTCGATGGCAGCACAGATAACGTCATCAGCGTCACCGACGGGCTTGTGCTGCTCTGCTTCTTTATTATTTTCTTGAGCTATACGCTCGCCATTGCGCGAGGCGGAAACGAGGGCGGAGAGGAGGAAGAGATAAAACAACTTCCCTTGTGGAGGTCGGTGCTCTATATTCTCGGCGGACTGGCAGGACTCATCCTCGGCGGTAATTTCTTTGTGGAGGGTGCCGGCGGCATAGCCCGCAGTCTGGGTGTCAGCGAATCCGTCATCGGCCTTACGCTGGTGGCAGGCGGTACTTCGCTGCCCGAACTTGCCACCAGTGTGGTAGCCGCCCTGAAGAAGAATCCCGAGATAGCCATCGGAAACGTCATAGGCAGCAACCTCTTCAACGTCTTCTTCGTGTTGGGCTGCGCGGCTTCCATCACTCCGTTGCATTTAGGAGGCATCAACAACATGGATTTGCTGGTGCTCATCGGGGCAAGTATATTGCTCTGGCTCGTCGGCGTGTTCTTCGGCAAGCGCACCATCACGCGCGTAGAGGGCAGCCTGATGGTACTGTGCTACATCGCCTACACGGCTGTGCTCGTCTATAACGCCTGAACACGCACTTCGTCTGAAGCGAGAAGAATGTGCCTGCATCCATTTTTCGGACAGATATATCTCTTTTTAAGGAGAATAAAGTATCTTTGCGCCGCATAACAATATACAGATATGGCTATTACAATCAAAAAAGTTTCTACAAGAAGAGAGTTGGAAAAGTTCATCCGGTTCAACTACCGGTTATACAAAGAGAACCCCTATTCCGTGCCCGACCTCTTCGACGACATGCTGAACACCTTCAACAAGAAGAAAAACGCAGCTTTCGAGTTCTGCGAAGCCGATTATTTTCTGGCTCTTCGCGACGGCGAAATCGTGGGCCGCGTGGCAGCCATCATCAACCATAAAGCCAACCGGACGTGGAACAAGAAAGACGTCCGCTTCGGATGGATAGACTTCATAGACGATGCCGAAGTGTCCGAAGCCCTGATGCGCACCGTGGAGCAATGGGGCAAGGAACGAGGCATGACGCACATACAAGGGCCGTTGGGCTTCACCGACTTCGATGCCGAGGGCATGCTCATTGAAGGCTTCGACCAGCTCAGCACCATGTCCACTACCTACAACTATCCTTATTATAGCACGCACATAGAGCGCATGGGATTCGAGAAAGATGCCGACTGGGTGGAGTACAAAATCTACATCCCCAACGACATCCCCGACAAGCACAAACGCATCTCCGAGCTGATTCAGCGCAAATACAACCTGAACGTGGTGAAATGCACCTCGGCCCGGACGCTTGCCAAGAAATACGGACAGGCCATCTTCGAACTGATGAACGAGGCCTACCGGCCGCTCTATGGCTATTCCGCCCTTTCGCAACGGCAGATAGACCAATACATCAGGATGTACCTGCCCATCATCGACCTGCGCATGGTGACGCTTATCACCGATGTCGACGACCGCCTGATAGCCGTAGGCCTATCCATGCCGTCGCTTTCTAAAGCGTTGCAAAAGAGCAACGGGCGCTTGCTGCCCCTCGGCTGGTACTATCTGGGCAAGACCATCTTCCTGAAACGATATCCCAAGATACTGGACCTGCTGCTTGTGGCCGTGAAGCCCGAATATCAGAACAAAGGCGTCAATGCGCTGCTCTTCTCCGACCTCATTCCCGTCTATCGGAAACTCGGCTTCGAATATGCCGAAAGCAATCCCGAACTGGAGATGAACGGCAAGGTGCAGGCACAGTGGGAGTACTTCAAGACGGAGCAGCATAAACGCAGACGCTGTTTCGTGAAGGAAATAAAGTAAGATGTAAAATCGTCCCAAAAAACGTCCGTTTCTTTGCGAAGCTCCGATTTTCTGATTATTTTTGCGCAATAGCGAGCGCATGGCAACGCTGTTTTATGATGTTCCGGGCACGGACGGCATGGGTTCGATGCATAGAATCCGTCTTAATCGGTGCAACCCGTGCCCGGAAAATCACAAAGTGTTTTTTCTGCGTTCTCCTCATAAAGTATCAACCGGAAGCATCGTAAAATAGAATAATGGAAGAAAACAACAACCTGCTCTTATCTCCGGACGGCGAAAACACCCTGCCGGACAACTCCGCCACTTCTACCGTAGAATATACCGACGACAATATCCGCCACCTCGACGACATGGAGCACATCCGTGTACGTTCGGGCATGTACATAGGCCGGCTGGGCGACGGCTCGCAAAGCGACGACGGCATCTATGTGCTGCTGAAGGAAGTGATGGACAACAGCATCGACGAATTCAAGATGGGAGCGGGGCGGAAAATTGAAGTTGCCATCGAAGACAACCTGCGCGTCAGCGTGCGCGACTACGGACGGGGCATCCCGCAAGGCAAGCTGATAGAAGCCGTCAGCAAACTGAACACCGGCGGCAAGTACGACTCGAAAGCCTTCAAAAAGAGCGTGGGGCTGAACGGTGTGGGCATCAAAGCCGTCAATGCGCTGAGCGCCCGCTTCGAGGTGCGCAGCTATCGCGACGGCAAAGTGCGCTCCGCTACCTTCGAGCGGGGCATGCTGCAAGCCGACACCACCGAAGACACCACCGAAGAGAACGGAACCTACATCTTCTTCGAACCGGACGGCGGACTGTTCCTGAACTATTCTTTCCAGAACCAGTTTGTCGAAGGGTTGCTGCGCAACTACACTTATCTCAATACCGGTCTTACCTTTATATATAACGGTCAGCGCATCGTCTCCCGTCATGGGTTGGAAGACCTGCTGAAGGACAACATGACCAGCGAAGGCCTCTACGACATCGTCCACCTGAAAGGCGAGGACATCGAAATAGCCTTTACGCACACCAATCAGTACGGCGAGGAGTATTACTCTTTCGTCAACGGGCAGCACACCACTCAGGGCGGAACACACCAGACGGCACTGAAGGAACACATCGCCCGAACCATCAAGGAGTTCTTCAATAAGAATCAGGAGTATGCCGATATCCGCAACGGACTGGTGGCGGCCATCGCCATTGACGTGGAGGAGCCGATGTTCGAGAGCCAGACCAAGACGAAGCTGGGCAGCAACAACATGTGGCCCGCCGTGCTCCAGGAACAGAAAGCCGCAGGACCCACGGTGAACAAATATGTGGGCGACTTCATCAAGACCGAGGTGGATAACTACCTGCACAAGCATCCGTTGGTCAGCGAGGTGATACTGCAAAAGATACAAGACTCCGAGAAAGAGCGCAAAGCCATTGCCGGAGTCACCAAACTGGCACGCGAACGTGCCAAGAAAGCCAACCTGCACAACCGCAAGCTGCGCGACTGCCGCTACCACCTGAGCGACGGGAAAGGAAAAGCGCAGGAAGAAGAGTCGTGCATATTCATCACCGAGGGCGACTCTGCCAGCGGCTCCATCACCAAAAGCCGAGATGTGAACACACAGGCCGTATTCAGTCTGCGGGGCAAGCCCCTCAACTCTTACGGACTGACCAAGAAAGTGGTGTACGAAAACGAAGAGTTCAACCTGCTGCAAGCCGCCCTGAACATAGAAGAGGGCATAGAGGGGCTGCGCTATAACAAAGTGATCGTAGCCACCGATGCCGATGTGGACGGCATGCACATCCGCCTGCTCATCATCACGTTCTTCCTGCAATTCTTCCCCGACCTGATAAAGAAAGGGCATGTATATATCTTGCAAACTCCCTTGTTCCGTGTGCGTAATAAGAAGAAGACCAACTACTGCTACACGGAAGAGGAGCGCGTAAAAGCCATCGAGGAGTTAGGCCCCAACCCCGAAATCACGCGGTTCAAGGGATTGGGCGAAATATCGCCCGATGAGTTCAAGTATTTCATTGGTAAGGATATGCGCTTGGAGCAGGTGTCCCTGCGCAAGACAGACCTCGTGAAGGAGTTGCTGGAGTTCTACATGGGAAAGAACACCATGGAGCGGCAAACCTTTATCATCAACAATCTGGTTATAGAAGAAGATTTAGCGTCATGAGAAGAGCCATCTTTCCGGGAACATTCGACCCCTTTACCATCGGGCATGCTTCGGTGGTGAACCGCGCGTTGACATTCATAGACGAGATTGTCATCGGCATCGGCATCAACGAAAACAAGAACACGTATTTCCCCCTTGACAAGCGCGAACAGATGATACGCGACTACTATCGGAATGAGCCTCGCGTCATGGTACAGGCTTACGACAGCCTGACCATCGACTTTGCCAAACAGGTGGACGCTAACTTGATAATACGCGGTATCCGCACCGTGAAGGACTTTGAATACGAAGAAACCATTGCCGACATCAACCGCAAACTGACGGGAATCGAGACAATCCTGCTCTTCACCGAGCCGGAACTGACGTGTGTCAGCTCTACCATCGTTCGCGAATTGCTGCAATTCGGCAAAGATATCAGCATGTTCCTGCCGGAAGGAATGGAAATTCCGCCGGCTGACCGGAAATAGAAGAAACGATATGAAGAAAATACTGTTTATCATAGCATGCCTGTGCCTTGCGACGGTGCAGGCGCAGAATTCGAACAACGAAGCCTTGCGCAAATTGCAAATGGCCGAGTTTGCCATTACCAACCTTTATGTAGACAAGGTGGATGAAAACAAGCTGGTAGAAGAGGCCATCATCAGGATACTGGCGCAACTTGACCCGCATTCCACCTACAACAATGCCGAAGAGGTGAAGAAAATGAACGAGCCTTTGCAAGGAAATTTCGAGGGCATCGGCGTGCAGTTTCAGATGATAGAAGACACGCTGCTCGTCATACAACCCGTGAGCAACGGCCCTTCGGAGAAGGTGGGCATTCTTGCCGGCGACCGTATTGTGGCTGTCAACGACAGTGCCATCGCAGGGGTAAAGATGAGCACGGAAGACATCATGGCCCGTTTGCGCGGCCCGAAGGATTCGGAAGTGAAGCTGACTGTCGTGCGCCGTGGCGTGGACGACTCCTTGTTTTTTACGGTGAAGCGCGACAAAATACCCATTCTCAGTCTGGACGCCTCGTACATGATACAGCCGCAGACCGGCTACATACGCGTCAATCGTTTCGGGGCGACCACCGCCGAGGAGTTTGTAAAAGCATTGAAAGCCTTGCAGAAGAAAGGTATGAAAGATTTGATTCTCGACCTGCAAGGAAACGGGGGAGGCTATTTGAATGCCGCTATCGACCTTGCCAATGAATTCCTGCAACAAAAAGAGTTGATAGTCTATACCGAAGGAAGAGCTGCGCGCCGCAGCGATTTCTTTGCCAAAGGAACGGGCAATTTCAAGCAGGGACGTCTTGTCGTGTTGGTTGACGAGTATTCTGCTTCGGCCAGTGAAATCGTGACCGGTGCCGTGCAAGACTGGGACAGAGGAGTGGTGGTAGGTCGCCGCACCTTCGGCAAAGGGCTGGTACAACGGCCTCTCGACCTGCCCGACGGTTCGATGATACGTCTCACCGTGGCCCGCTATTACACCCCTTCGGGCCGCTGTATTCAGAAGCCCTATGACAACACTGCCAACCTTGACGGTCGGACGGGCGGAGAAGGCAGTCAGGAAAAATACAATCAGGAACTGACAGACCGTTTCAATCATGGGGAAATGATTCATGCAGACAGCATACATTTTGCGGACTCGCTGAAAGTCCGGACAAAGCGCATGGAGCGTATTGTCTACGGGGGCGGAGGCATCATGCCGGATTTCTTTGTTCCGATTGACACCACCCGATATACGGATTATCACCGCAATCTCGTGGCCAAAGGTGTGGTCATCAAAGGAGTTGCAAAATATATCGAGAAGTGCAGGAAAGAGTTGCAGAACCTCTATAAGAAGTTTGAGGCATTCAATGAAAAGTTCGAGATAGACGACGAAATGCTTGCAGGGCTGCGCACGTTGGCCGACAACGAGAAAATCGCTTTCAACGAAGAACAGTACAGCCGCTCGTTACCGCTGATCAAGACCCAACTCAAAGCCCTGATTGCCCGTGACCTATGGGATATGAACGAGTATTTCCAAGTGATGAATGCTACCAATAGCAGCGTGGATCAAGCTCTGAAGATATTGAATGAGGGGAAGTATGAGGAGACGATAAAAGCTGAATAAACAGAATTTCAGTTTCCGAACAACCAGCGGTTCAGCCAACGGTTAATGTAGGCGTTGGCCACGGCACACCCTGCACCCACTACCGCGCCTGCCAGTACATCCGACGGGTAGTGTACCCCTTCGTTCATGCGCGAGATGCTGACAGAGCAGGCCCATAAAGCCGAGGGGGCTATCACATACCATTTGGGATACTTCAGAGAGAGTGAGGTGGCAAGGGCAAAGGCCGTTGCCGTATGTCCGGATGGAAAAGACGGGCTGTTTTCATGACTGTAGGCATGCACCCTATCGGGATATTTGTCGTAAGGACGCTCACGGCCTACCAGATATTTCATGCCATAGGTCACGGCGAACGCTCCGGCCACACTGGTACCTATGTAGGCCGCATCTTTTAACAACTCTTTATCGTGCCTGATCCAAGCCACGGCAGCCATGGCTACGGGGACACCGACAGCGATGTACGGTTCCGTTACCGAAACAATCTTGTTGTAGTTGCGTATGAACTGCCCATTCCAGCTGTTCACTTTGTGCAAAATATCAATATCACAGTTTTGAGCCGGGAGGTTGAACGCGATAAGTAGGGCGAAATATGCACAAAAAACATTTCTTTTCATCAATTAACTTATTGGTTTGGTGCAAAGATAGAATAAACTGATAGAGTTTTCATAAAAAAGCTCTATCTTTGTCAATTAGTTTATTATAATTCGCTAATTATTTCATGGGATTGGAAACTTATTGCAAGCGACAGATTAACTGTAATGAATGTCCCCAAAAATCGGAAGGAGTATTGGTTTATCACCATTATTCCAAGGGGCAACATTTCTCTGCCGAAAAGTTTACCCAGAACTGCATGCTCTTTATGTTGCAGGGCGAATTGCTTGTAAACAGTGAAGAATATCCCGGAACCACCCTCCAAAGCCGCCAAATCATTTTGCAAGCCATCGGCTCCAAAGTGGAGTTGCTGGCTTTGACAGAAGTAGAATATATCGTGTATTGGTTCACCGAGCTTCCGGTGCTATGCGAAGAGCGTTACAAAGAGATATTGGAACGTTCGCAAACTCCGCTGACCTATACCCCGCTGACAGCAATCGCCGCACTGCAAAATCAACTGGACTTCCTGGTGGCCTATCTCAAGGATCAACCTTATGCCTGCGGCAGGTATCTGGAAATAAAATGTAAGGAACTGGTGTACATCCTGACATGCTATTATCCGTTGCCTCAAATCAGTTCTTTCTTCTACCCCATCAGTACGTACACGGAAAGCTTCCAGTATTTTGTGATGCAGAATTACGACAAGGTGAAGAATGTGGAAGAGTTCGCACATTTGGGAGGATATACCACCACTACTTTCCGCCGTCTCTTTAAAAACATGTATGGAGTGCCGGTGTACGAATGGATTCTGGACAAGAAACGGGAAGGCATCTTGAATGATTTGCAATATACCAAGCAACGTATCTCGGTCATCAGTTCCCGATACGGCTTCGATTCTCTATCTCATTTTGCGCATTTTTGTAAAGATTCTTTTGGTGATACTCCTCGTAACCTTAGGAAGCGGTTGGTAAGCGGAGAGAAAATTACAATCGTTTATAAAAGACAAGATAAAGATTCGGACGACGAGTAATTTACCTGAATTCGGGATAAGAAGCAGGTCGATAACCCACCCGGCGACCTGTATTTCAAAGTAAATGTTTATTGATTATCAGTTGCTTACTCCTGACTTGTCAGACGCTTGCATCTGACGGCTCAAACACTTGTGTCTGTCACGTCAGGCACAAGTGTCTGTCGGCTTGAACACTTGCCTCTGTCACGACAAAGGCTTGCAGCTGTCAAACAGAGGGAGGGCGGTCGGCGTAAAAGGCTCTCTTCTCTTCCGGTTGATCTCCGTAAACCGGTACATCTGGGAAATATCCGTCCGATAGGATGCTGCCCCTCATCTTTAGCAAAAGGAACTACCTATCCCTAACTCAGGTAGTAATTTGGAGGCTTGTTTCACGGGTCTTCCATGTCCTTTCCTCTATTATGGAATAATTTCTTTAATTCCTTGCTTAATCAAGGTTTTTCCTCTATTTTTGCGAGAAAATAGTGAAAGTGTCTTCAATAAATAATATTTCTAACTATTAAATAACTTAAATTCAATCATTTATGTGGTTAAGTAATTCATCTGTAGGAAGGAAAGTGGTGATGAGCGTTACCGGCATCGCCCTTGTCCTGTTTCTAACGTTTCACATGGCGATGAACCTTGTTGCATTGGTTTCGGCCGATGGATACAACATGGTTTGTGAGTTCCTGGGAGCAAACTGGTACGCGCTGGCAGCCACAGCAGGTTTGGCCGCCTTGTTCATCATCCACATCATCTATGCATTCTGGCTGACTATGCAGAACCGCAAAGCCCGCGGTAACGAACGCTACGCAGTGGTGGATAAACCGAAAAACGTGGAATGGGCTTCGCAGAACATGCTCGTATTGGGTATCATCGTTATTGTCGGTCTGGCTTTGCACATGGTGAACTTCTGGTCTAAGATGCAGTTGCCCGAGCTGATGCACAACATGGGCATGCACGCTGACACAATGACGCTGGCGTATGCTGCCAATGGCATTTATCACATTCAGAACACATTCAGCAATCCGGTATTCGTAGTGCTTTATCTCATCTGGTTGGCGGCATTGTGGTTCCACCTGACACACGGGTTCTGGAGTTCCATGCAGTCGTTGGGCTGGAACAACAAAGTATGGATCGAGCGTTGGAAATGTATCTCCAACATATACTCTACCATCATTGTTGCAGGCTTCGCTCTGGTAGTTGTCGTATTCTTTGTAAAATCTCTGTGCGGCACTTGCTAAAATTAAATTGTAAATGACTAAATTGAAATTGCATTATGACTAAGATCGATTCTAAAATACCCGAAGGGCCGGTAGCTGAGAAATGGACCAACTATAAAGCTCACCAAAAACTTGTAAACCCTGCCAACAAACGTCGTTTGGACATCATCGTAGTAGGAACCGGACTTGCCGGTGCATCTGCTGCCGCTTCGCTTGGCGAAATGGGTTTCAGAGTATTCAACTTCTGCATTCAGGACTCTCCACGGCGTGCGCACTCCATCGCTGCACAAGGTGGTATCAACGCTGCAAAGAATTATCAAAATGACGGTGACTCCGTTTACCGTCTGTTCTACGATACAGTAAAGGGTGGCGACTACCGTGCCCGCGAAGCCAACGTTTACCGCTTGGCCGAAGTTTCTAACAGTATCATCGACCAGTGCGTGGCACAAGGTGTGCCTTTCGCTCGCGAATACGGAGGCTTGCTGGACAACCGCTCTTTCGGTGGCGCGCAGGTTTCGCGTACATTCTACGCCAAAGGTCAGACCGGACAGCAGTTGCTGCTGGGTGCATATTCGGCACTGAGCCGTCAGGTGAATGTAGGTACTGTGAAGCTTTACACTCGCTATGAAATGGAAGATGTTGTCCTTGTGGACGGACGTGCACGTGGTATCATCGCCAAGAACCTCGTGACCGGTAAGCTGGAACGCTTTGCCGCCCATGCTGTGGTTATCGCCACCGGCGGATATGGCAACGCTTACTTCCTCTCTACCAACGCTATGACTTGTAACTGTACGGCAGCTGTGGCTTGCTACCGCAAGGGAGCTTGGTTTGCCAACCCGGCATATGTGCAGATTCACCCCACTTGTATCCCCGTTCACGGTGACAAGCAGTCTAAATTGACGTTGATGTCAGAGTCTTTGCGTAACGACGGGCGCATCTGGGTGCCGAAAAAGATAGAAGACGCCAAGAAACTACAGGAAGGCACGCTGCAAGGAAAAGATATCCCCGAAGAAGATCGCGATTACTATCTGGAACGTCGCTATCCGGCATTCGGTAACCTCGTGCCGCGTGACGTGGCCAGCCGTGCAGCCAAAGAACGCTGCGACAAAGGCTTCGGCGTGAACAACACAGGTTTGGCCGTATTCCTCGACTTCAGCGACGCCATCAACCGCTTGGGCAAGGATGTCGTGGCCCAGCGCTACGGTAACCTTTTCGACATGTACGAAGAAATCACCGACGTCAGCCCATACGAGAACCCGATGATGATTTATCCGGCCATCCACTACACAATGGGCGGTATCTGGGTAGACTACGAACTGATGACTTCCATCAAGGGGCTGTTCGCCATCGGTGAATGTAACTTCTCCGATCACGGTGCCAACCGCCTCGGTGCTTCCGCATTGATGCAAGGCTTGGCCGACGGTTACTTCGTATTGCCTTATACCATCCAAAACTATCTGGCCGACCAGATTACCGTTCCCCGTTTCTCTACCGACTTGCCCGAATTTGTAGCCGCAGAGAAAGCCGTTCAGGAAAAAATCGACTGGATGATGAACATCAAGGGAAAGAAATCGGTGGATTCCATCCACAAGGAACTGGGCCACGTAATGTGGGAATACGTAGGTATGGGACGTACGGCTGAAGGTCTGAAAGAAGGTCTGGCCAAGATGAAAGAAATCCGCAAGGAATTTGAGACTAACCTCTTCATTCCGGGCAGTAAGGAAGGTATGAACGTGGAACTTGATAAAGCCATTCGTCTGTACGACTTCATCATCATGGGTGAGTTGGTGGCTTATGACGCCTTGAACCGTGACGAAAGTTGCGGTGGACACTTCCGCGAAGAGTATCAGACGGAGGAAGGTGAAGCCAAACGTGACGATGAAAACTTCTTCTACGTAGCTTGCTGGGAGTATCAGGGTTCGGACGAAAAAGCTCCGGTATTGCTGAAAGAACCGCTGGTTTACGAAGCTATCAAAGTGCAGACTCGCAACTACAAGAGCTAACAGATGTTCAACCTTTAAAGACTAAAAGAAATGGATAAAAATATATCATTCAAACTGAGAGTTTGGCGTCAGGCCGGTCCGAAGGCAAAGGGCGCTTTTAAAGAATATGAAATGAAAGATATTCCGGGCGACACCTCTTTTCTGGAGATGCTGGATATCTTGAACGAAATGCTGATTGCCAAAGGCGAGGAACCGGTAGTGTTTGACCATGACTGCCGCGAGGGTATTTGCGGAATGTGTTCGCTCTACATCAACGGACATCCGCACGGTCCGGCAACGAGTGCCACCACCTGCCAGATTTACATGCGCCGCTTCAAGGATGGCGATACCATCACCGTAGAACCGTGGCGTTCGGCCGGTTTCCCGGTAATCAAGGACTTGATGGTGGACCGTACGGCGTACGACAAGATTATGCAGGCCGGCGGATACGTCAGCGTGCGTACCGGCGCTCCTCAGGATGCCAACGCTATCCTTATTCCGAAGCCTGTTGCCGACGAAGCGATGGATGCTGCTTCCTGCATCGGTTGCGGTGCTTGTGTGGCTGCCTGCAAGAACGGTTCGGCCATGTTGTTCGTATCTGCCAAAGTAAGCCAGTTGAATCTGTTGCCTCAAGGCAAACCGGAAGCATTGCGCCGCGCAAAAGCCATGTTGAGCAAGATGGACGAACTGGGTTTCGGTAACTGTACAAACACCCGTGCGTGCGAGGCCGAATGCCCGAAGAACATTTCCATCAGCAACATCGCTCGCTTGAACCGCGACTTTATCATTGCGAAACTGAAAGACTAATCAGCCTTTCTATATTTGATTAATAGCACAGACGACTCCTCTGCCGGGCAAGCCGGCAGGGGAGTTTTTTTAGTCCTGAAAGCCGGTTTTTAGAAGGTGACACAAAAAGCTCCTCCCAAGACGAATTTCGACATGCTCTTGGTTGTATGCATGGTGTATGAGGTGATATAATCGTCGGCATTGGCCGGACGGCCGTTGAAAGTAAGATCTCGGGCTGCAGCCTTCATAAAGAGCATCGGTGCGTAGTCGATTTCGTAGCGTTTGCGCGTGAAATCGTAGTCGAGAAAAAGCCTGAATGCCATGCGTGATTTGTAAGCATAAGTAAGCGATACTCCTGTGCCCACCTCCATCGACCTGCCTGCTTTCACGCTGAGATAATCCCAGTCGGTCTCGTATTTTTCTCCTTCCGGACTATTCTCTCCTTTTATTTCGTAGACGAGAAAGCGTCTTCCGTCTTCCTCGTCATACGACATGTCGACATCGCGCTTTTGCCCCTCGACGTGGGCGTTGATGTCGATGCCCTGAGTATAGTTCCTGCCTACGAGCAGTTTTGTGCCGAGTGCCAGCCTCGGTGTAAGGGGCAGGCTGAAATAGGCTCCGGCAGATAAGGAGAATTCGGAGAGACGATCGGATTTTACGTTCAGTTCATACTTGTTGATGAAGCTCTCCAGATAGGGATCCAGTTGAGACAAGTCGCCGATTGGGCTTCGGGCGAAATCGCTCCAGTTCTTTACCAGCCTCGAATTTACCCTTAGCCGTCCTCCGATGCCGAAGTAAGGATTGAAGAAGTAAGCCCCTTCTGCACCTACCACAGTGGCCCGGCTGAATTTGAGATTTCGGACGGAATATCCTTCGTAGAAGTCGGCAAGGTCGGGATTGCCTGCTATCAGGTCGAGCGACTGTGCGCCCAGTCCCACACCCAGATGCACATTGAAGAACGAAGGATACCGGTACAGGTTGTTGGGGCGTTCGATGTCGGGGCGTTGCAATCCTTTGTCCTTGAATAGGAGGTCTCCGATGGCATACCCCAATTCCGTGGATAGGATGCCGATGCCTGCCCCTGCAAAGGTGTCGCTTATCCAATGGCGGTTGTTGAGCACCCGCATGCACCCTGTGGCGGTGGCCAGCGCATATCCGGCGATACTTATCCACGGGCTGCGCGTCATGCCGTATTCCTTGTGCAGAATGGTTGCGGCAACAAAAGCCGTAGCGGTGTGTCCCGATGGGAAGGAGTTGCGTGTGGAGCCGTCGGGGCGCAACTCCTTCATGCTGTATTTCACTCCGTTGACCAATGCGGCCATGATGGCATATGAGGCTCCTGCGCTTACGCCGTAACGATCCCAACGGCTGCGCCCTTCGTAGCCGGCAAGCTTGAGGCCTGTGGTAACGGCAAGCGGCACGTACTGCGAATAGTTGTCGGCCGTATGGTGGAAGTTATAGAGGAATTTGTTGCGCACTTCGCGGAAGTTTGCCTTGTCGTTGCGAAGGAGGAAGCCTGCAACAATCCACGGCAGGCCCACCCACGACACGTCGGAGCGGAAAGTGTGTTTCGTGCGGGGGGTAGGGAAGCGTTGTGCAGTCATGGTGTCAGGAAGAGATAATCGGGCAGAGCCGACAGATTGTGCCTGCAACGGAGCGGTGCAGAAAAGCATCATCCAACACACGACCGGAAAGCCTCGCAATGCCATTGTTAAAGGGGTTTGCCGGTTGTTGTTCACTGTCGCATCGACAGATGCGATTCCTTGCAGAATATACCCGGCAAACAGTTGCTCTCTTTTACCTGCCTTTAGGAATTCTTGCAGAAGAATTTGGGTATAATAGAGTATTCTTTTACAGATAGTATGCATATCGTGGACAAAGATAAGGAAAAATGTCCGTACATACATCATTATTAATACTATGCCGACCGTTTATCGGAGGAAAACGGGAGTTCTTATGAAACAAGCTGAAGACAATAAATGTTTATAAAGATATTGATTGATAAAAGAAGGGTGTCAATTTTTCGTTGAATAATGGAATTATTCTATCTTTGACAAATATTTAACCTATTGATTCAAGAAAATGAGAGTCATTCTGTATATATTTTCTATTGTTGCTTTGTTCACCGTTGTATATGGCGGCCGCCAGACGGTGAGATATGCCAAGGTGCCTGCTGCAAGCGGGCATCGAGGTGCCAATACCATTGCGCCGGAGAATACCATGGCGTCGGCGGACTCTTGCATCAAGTATGGCATAGGCAATATAGAATGTGATATCTGCATCAGCAAGGACAGTGTGTTCTACCTTATGCACGATTCTACGCTGGACCGCACTACCAATGGAACGGGCAAAATCTGTGAATGGATGTCTGCCGACATTGATACGCTGGATGCCGGTTCGTGGTTCGGACCCGAATTTGCCGGGCAGCGTGTGCCGCGCTTTGTGGACTTGCTGCGCAGAGCCAGACAAGCCGGCATGAGACTCGCTGTGGATTTTTGGAACGGAGACATGCGGAAGTTGCTGGAACTGATAAAGGAGGAGGGGATGCTGGAAAGTTGCAACTTCTCTTTCTATAAAGAAAAAGACATGAGGCTGTTCAGAAGCCTTGAACCGGATGTGAAGACCTTACAGGCCTACGTCAGAAGTCGGGACGAGCTGGAATATGTGGTCAATGAGTTTAAACCCAATGTCGTTGTGGTGCACATTGACTCGCTGACACCGGACTTCATGAAGAAGTGTCGCGGATATAATTTGCAAGTGGTAGCTCTTGTGTTAGGTTTGGAAGACAAGACGGCCGAAAACCGGAAAGCCGTAGAGCTGGGCGTAGACATTGTAGCCACCGACCGTCCCGATGCTTTCGTCAAGGAATATGGCAGGGAAAGATGAGAAAGGGAATCCTTCAGTTTCTTGCCGGCAAATGATAGACATCGCCCGGCATTGCCTTTACCGCTCCTTTCATCTCCAGCTCGAACAGCAGAACGCTCATGCGGTTCACGGGGATGTTGCTCTCCACTACCAGTGTATTGATGTGCAGGTCTCCTTTCTGTGAAAGGATATGTACCACCCGTTCTTCCTCTTCCGAGAGCTCAAGGAAGAGGTTGCGCTGAATGCCTTCCGGACGAACTTCTTTGCGTGCAGTATCCCAGCCCATGGCTTGCATAAACTCTTCGGCGCTCTGAATAAGAGCCGCCTTGTTGTCGCGTATCAGCCGGTTGCAGCCGATGGAAGCGGTATCGGTGATGCGTCCGGGCACGGCAAAACAATCTCTGTGATAGCTTTCGGCCAGCTCGGCCGTGATGAGAGAGCCGCCTTTGGCTGCCGACTCTACCACGATGGTGGCGTCGCACATGCCTGCCACGATGCGGTTGCGGCTGACGAAGTTGTATCGGTCGGGGTTGGTTCCGGTGAGGAATTCGGTCAGCAAACCGCCGTCGGCCAGCATATCCACCGCCGTTTTGCGATGTACGTATGGATAGAGGCGGTCCAGACCGTGGGCAAGGACGGCAACTGTGGAGAGCCCGTTTGCCAACGCTGCGCGGTGGGCGTGGATGTCGATGCCGTAGGCCAGTCCGCTCACCACGAGCACATCGGGACAGAGGGCCGCGAGGTCGTGCAGGAAGTCGGCACAGAACTGCTTGCCGTAGTCCGTGGCCTGCCGGGTTCCTACCATATTGATGACGTGCAGCCGGTTGAAGTCGACGTTCCCCTTGAAGAAAAGTACCGCAGGGGCGTCGTCGCACTCGCGCAGACGACCGGGATAAGCCTCGTCTTTCAGGGTCAGACATGTCAGTCGGTTCTTTTCCACAAACTTCATCTCTTGCCCGGCACGCTCGAAGGCGGCGGGACAATCGAGTGCGGCCACCACGCCGCCGGTCACTTCGGGTATGATTTCAGGAAGTTCCTTTCGCCGGCTGAATACTTCGGCGGCGCTGCCTGTACCCTCTATCAGGCGTTTCGCCCCTACATGCCCGATGCCGGGACAGAGCGTAAGGGCTATGCTGCAAAGCTGTTCTTCGCTGTTCATCGGTAGTCTTTTCTGCAACAAAAAGACCCCGTCCGACAGACACTTGTGTTTGTCGCAACAGACACTTGTGTCTGTCGTGACAGAGTCCGGTGTTTGTGCCGACAAGGACTTGTGTCTGTCATGACAAAGGCTTGTGTCTGTCGGCCGAGGTTTAAACGTTTGTTATACAACGGGGTTACTCTTCTTTCAAGTAAGGCACGAAGAGGGTGTCGAAGAGGCTGCTGTCCGTCAGGCGGCCGTTCACCACACAGACGGTTTCCACCACGCCTTTCAGGGAGACTTTTCCGTCGCTTGCCCGGAAGATGTCCTGATAGAAGACGTACTTGATGCCCTCTTTCCGCATATAGAGCTTGCAGACGAACTCGTCTCCGCTCTTCAACGGTGTCTTGAATGCCATGCTGATGCGCGCCACCACAGGGTCGATGCCCTCTGTGTGCAGTTTGGCGAAGTCGGCGCCTGCCGAAATCAGAAATTCATGACGCGTATGTTCCAGATAATGTTGGTAGTTGGCATTGTTTACGATGCCTTGCAGGTCGCACTCATAGTCGCGCACCTTCATTTTCAGTTCATAAATATACTTTTCCATAAATGCTTTTTTGTCGAGGTTCTGTCGAACCTTCTTTATCATTGGTTTCTCGGCGGGATTGCACCGATTTCACTGATTTACAGGTTTCCGGTCGGTCATCCCCGTTGCTTCTCCACATCCAGTCCTTTGAACTTCTTCAGCTCTTCCACGCTGACCAGCTTGTAGAGTTTGTCGCTGGGGCGTATTTTGGGCGATTTCATCGAGAAGTGTTCTCCTTTCTTCACCGTGTGCACCGGCTTCAGGTCTACACGGGCTTCGTCCAGCGTGAGGAATTCCGCTCCCGTCGTGGGGCCTGTTATCAGCAGCTTGTCGCCCACGCTGACTTCGGCGGCTTCCACCAGAAACTCGGCCACCCCGATGTTGCTGAAGTAGCGTATGCCCTTGCCCACATAAATCTTGCGCTCCGTGGCGGCCGAGCCGTAGTTCTTGGTCCACTCGCCCAGGCGTTGTCCCAAGTAATACCCGTCCCAGAAGCCACGGTTGAAGACCGTCTTCAGTCGCTCGTCCCACACAGCAATCTTCTCGTCGGTGAAGGAGCCGTCCACATAAGCGCGGATGGCCTCTTTGTAGCATTCCACCACCGTGCGCACGTACTCAGGCCCGCGGGCACGCCCTTCAATCTTGAACACGCGCACGCCGGCATCCAGCATCTTGTTCATGAAGTGGATGGTCTTCAGGTCTTTGGGCGACATGATGTACTGGTTGTCTACCTCCAGTTCCACGTCCGTCTCCTTGTCGCGCACCGTGTAGCTGCGTCGGCACACCTGCATGCAGGCGCCCCGGTTGGCCGAGTGGTTCATCTCGTGCAGCGAGAGGTAGCACTTTCCGCTCACGGCCATGCAGAGCGCGCCGTGGCAGAACATTTCGATGCGTACCGGCCGGCCGCCCGGTCCGCAGATGTTCTCCTCCCTGATGTGGCGGTAGATTTCGGCCACCTGCTCCAGATTCAACTCGCGTGCCAGCACCACCACATCGGCAAAGCGGGCATAGAAACGGAGCGCCTCTACGTTGGAGATGTTGAGCTGCGTGCTGAGGTGTACTTCCTGCCCTATGCGGTAGGCATACTCCATCACGGCCACATCGGCCGCAATCACGGCAGAGATGCCCGCCGCTTTGGCGGCATCCACAATGGTGCGCATCAGGGCGATGTCGTGGTCGTATATGATGGTGTTTACCGTCAGGTAGCTCTTCATGCCGTGCTCGTCGCACGTGCGGGCTATCTCCCGCAGGTCGTCTATCGTGAAGGTATTCGCCGAGCGGGCACGCATATTCAGGTTCTCGATGCCGAAGTATATGGAGTCGGCACCTGCCTGTATGGCTGCCGCGAGCGACTCGCGCGAACCTACGGGGGCCATTATCTCAAAATCGGAAAGGCGGGGTGAATTCATAAAGCCGAAAGGGAAAGGGGTTATTTACTTACCATGTTGGCAATCTCATTCTGCATCTGCCGGCCGATTTCCGTGCCGAGTTGCTGTCCTATCGGCATGACTTCCTTGGCCACGGCGGGCGTACTGGCAGACAACTTCTTTCCGGCAGGCGTGTTGTAGAAAGCCAGAATATCTTCCAGATCTTTCAGTGTAAGGTGTTTTTGGTAAATAGGGGTGATGCCCTCCACCATCTTGTCGATGAGCTGCTTCGTCCAACGTTTGGTGAAGTCTTCCCAGAAAGAGTCGGGTTGCGATGCAGTCTGCTGCTTCATCATGTTTACAAGTTGCGGAACCATCAGCTTCACGGATTCCAAGCCTCCGGATTTATCCAGCATTTTGTAGAGGGTTTCCTTGTACTGATTGTTTGTTTCTTGCGCATAAGTGCCGGTCGGTTGAAGCGACAACATGGCGATGCACATTGTTGCCATGAAGAAAAACTTTTTCATTTGGACTGTCGTTCTGGGTGAATACTCTTTCATTTAACACGGCAAAGGTAGTTCTTTTTATCTTACGAATGATTAACTTTGCCCGAAAAACCTGATTACGCATGAAGATAGCCGATATGGATTTGGGCGCCCGCCCCCTGTTGCTCGCTCCGATGGAAGACGTCACCGACCCAGCTTTCCGCCTGATGTGCAAGCAGTTCGGTGCAGATATGGTATATACCGAGTTCGTCTCTGCCGACGCTCTGATACGTTCGGTGAGCAAAACCGAACAGAAGCTGAACATCAGCGACCGTGAGCGTCCCGTAGCCATACAGATATACGGCCGAGACACGCCTACGATGGTGGAAGCCGCCCGCATCGTGGAGCAGGCCCGCCCCGACATTCTCGACATCAACTTCGGTTGCCCCGTGAAGCGCGTGGCCGGCAAGGGCGCCGGTGCCGGCATGCTGCAAAACGTCCCGCTCATGCTCGAAATCACTCGCGCGGTGGTAGATGCCGTGAAGATACCTGTCACCGTGAAGACGCGCCTCGGATGGGATGCCGACCACAAAATCATCGTCACCTTGGCCGAGCAACTGCAAGATTGTGGCATCGCCGCCCTCACCATACACGGGCGCACCCGTGCGCAGATGTACACCGGCGAGGCCGACTGGACACTCATCGGCGAGGTAAAGAGGAATCCGCGCATGCACATCCCCATCATCGGCAACGGCGACGTCACCACCCCCCGGCGGGCCAAAGAGTGTTTCGACCTTTACGGGGTGGATGCCGTCATGATAGGGCGTGCCAGCTTCGGCCGTCCGTGGTTCTTCAAAGAAGTGAAGCACTACCTGGAAAGCGGCGAAGAGTTGCCCCCGCTCAGTTCCGAGTGGCAACTGAACGTGTTGCGCCAAGAAGTGGAAGACAGCATCCGGCTGCTTGACGAGCGCCGGGGCATTCTGCACGTGCGTCGCCATTTGGCTGCCAGCCCCTTGTTCAAAGGCATTCCCAACTTCCGCGATACGCGGATAGCCATGCTGCGTGCCGAAACGAAAGAAGAACTGTATCGCATCTTCGACGCCATCAGTCCGATGCTGCCTTGAAACTGTTTGGCAGGACAAATATTTTTCTTGATTTTATTTTACATTCCCGAGAAAAATAACATTCCTTCCCGACGCTTTTTTATTCACTCCCTGACTGAATGAGATTCAGTCGGCGACTGAAACCATTTCAGTCCCTGAGTGAAACCCTTTCAGTCGCCGACTGATTGTACCCCTCTCAGAATACCTTCTCGATGGGGTATGGGCGGCTTGTGGCATAAAATTGTCATGGTAATAAATTTTTAAAGTGAGCTTGTATGAGGTCTGGATATGATAGGCTGCCGACGGTTCTTCTCCTCATTTTCTCTGTTTTTTGCGGCTAAGATGAATGTTTTTAAGAGCTTTGCACTATCTTTGCCATATCAAAAGACATAAAACGTATGGTAAGAAAGTACGATTTCCTCGTTATCGGTTCCGGGATTGCCGGTATGAGTTTTGCGCTGAAAGTGGCACATAAAGGAACGGTAGCCCTCGTCTGCAAAGCCGGTCTGGAAGAGGCAAACACCTATTATGCGCAAGGAGGCATCGCCTCTGTCACCAATCTGGCCGTAGACAATTTCGAGAAGCACATCGAAGACACCCTGATTGCAGGCGACTGGATAAGCGACCGCGAAGCCGTGGAAAAAGTAGTGCGCAATGCTCCCGAACAAATCGGCGAACTCATCAAATGGGGCGTGAACTTCGACAAGAAAGAGAACGGAGAGTTCGACCTGCACAAAGAGGGCGGCCACTCCGAATTCCGCATCCTCCACCATAAGGATAATACGGGCGCAGAGATACAGACCAGCCTGATTGAAGCAGTGAAACGGCATCCCGACATCACCGTCTTCACCGACCACTATGCCGTGGAAATCATCACCCAGCACCATCAGGGAATCATCGTCACCCGCCATACCCCCGGCATCAAGTGCTACGGCGCATATGTGCTGAACGAGCGGAGCGGCGAAGTAGACACTTTCCTGTCGAAAGTCACCGTCATGGCCACGGGCGGTTGCGAAGCCGTCTACCGCAACACTACCAACCCGTTGGTAGCCACGGGCGACGGCATTGCCATGGTCTACCGTGCCAAAGGCATCGTAAAAGATATGGAGTTCATCCAGTTCCACCCCACCGCCCTTTACCATCCGGGCGACCGTCCCGCTTTCCTCATCACCGAAGCCATGCGCGGATATGGCGGCGTGCTCCGCACCATGGACGGGAAGGAGTTCATGCAGAAGTACGACCCGCGACTCTCGCTGGCTCCACGCGACATCGTGGCACGCGCCATCGACAACGAAATGAAGCAACGGGGCGACGAGCATGTCTATCTGGACGTGACGCACAAAGACCCCGAAGAAACCAAACGGCACTTCCCCAACATCTACAAGAAATGCCTTGGCATCGGCATCGACATCACCAAAGACTACATTCCGGTGGCTCCTGCCGCCCACTATCTTTGCGGAGGCATCAAGGTGGATTTGGACGGGCAGTCGAGCATCCGCCGCCTCTATGCCATCGGCGAGTGCTCGTGCACCGGCCTGCACGGCGGAAACCGTCTGGCCAGCAACTCGCTGATTGAAGCCGTGGTCTATGCCGACGCGGCTGCCAAACATGCACTGAGCGTGCTGGAGCGTTACGACTTCAACGAAGACATCCCCGAATGGAACGACGAAGGAACCATCTCCACCGAAGAGCGTGTACTCATCACGCAGAGCATGAAAGAGGTGAACCAGATTATGGAAGCCTACGTGGGCATCGTGCGTAGCAACCTCCGTCTGACACGCGCTTGGAACCGTCTGGATATCCTTTACGAGGAGACCGAAGCCCTCTTCAAGCGCACCAAAGCCACGCGCGAACTGTGCGAACTGCGCAACATGATAAACGTGGGTTACCTGATAACGAAGCAGGCCATGGAGCGCAAGGAAAGCCGCGGATTGCACTACACGATAGATTATCCGCATGCGGGGAGATAAAAAGAGTTGTGCTCCTGAAAAATATCCGCTTTCGCGGAAAAAGAACGGCGGTGTGTCCGAAACCCGAATAACCGTTTCCCGACACACCGCCTGCCTGTAATGCTAAGGCGATCTTATCAATAATTCTCTTTCTTCACTTCGAAGTAGGCCTGCGGATGCAAGCAAGCCGGACAAGCCTGCGGAGCTTCCTTGCCGGTGTAGACGAAACCGCAGTTGCGGCACTGCCACACCACTTCACCCTCTTTGGCAAATACGGTGGCCGCTTCGATGTTCCGGATGAAAGCGCGATAGCGTTCCTCGTGCGCTTTTTCGGCAACGGCAATGTTGCGATACATCAATGCGATGGCAGGAAAACCTTCCTCATCGGCAATGTCGGCAAACTTGGGATAATCCAGCGTCCATTCCTCATTTTCGCCGGCTGCTGCTGCCTCAAGATTCTGCAAAGTAGTGCCGATGATGCCGGCGGGATAGGATGCAGTGATTTCCACCATGCCGCCCTCCAGCCATTTGAACATACGCTTGGCGTGTTCCTTTTCCTGCTCGGCCGTCTCCGTGAAGATAGCGGCGATTTGTTCGTAACCTTCTTTCTTTGCCACACTTGCAAAATAAGTATAACGCATTCTTGCCTGCGATTCGCCCGCGAATGATGTCAACAGATTCTTCTCTGTACGAGTTCCTTTGATACTTTTAGCCATAATCTCTTTTGTTTGAATTGGTTAATATAATTACGTAATGGTATTGCTGCTCATCGAACGGAATGATGCAAATCTAAGCATTTAGTTTGAGAAAACCTATCTTTTGTTGCATCGTATTTTACCTGAGGCCGAAGCAGGCGGTTCCTTTTGCTGAAGATGAGGGCCTGCATCCTGTCGGACGGATATTTCCTGAATGCACCGGTTTACAGTGATTAGGCAGAAGAGAACCTTTCAGGCCGGCCGCTCTCCCCCTGTTTTGACAGCTATAATCTTTTGCCGTGACAGAGGCAAGTGTTCAAGCCGACAGACACAAGCGTTTTACACGTCAGACACAACTGTTTCAGCCGTCAGACGCAAGTGTCTGACAAGTCAGGGGTAGATGCTTGATAACCAATGGTATTTTACTTCGGAACACAAGCCGCCGGGTGAGGCTCTCGACCTGCTTCTTATCCCGAGCTCAGGTTATTTGTCCATCCACAGACAAAACAAATCAGCCGGATAATTGCAACTGTTTGCACTATTTTAATTAATTTTGCATCCTCTATTCATAAAGACAACAAGAACAGGTAAAATAAAGATTTTCAGATTACAAATGAAAGTACTCGAATTCAAGCCAAAGCTGTACGCAACGCTTAAAAATTACTCGAAAGAACTTTTCGTGGCCGATCTGATGGCGGGTATCATCGTCGGCATCGTAGCCCTTCCGCTTGCCATCGCATTCGGCATCGCCTCCGGCGTGTCGCCGGAGAAGGGCATCGTCACGGCCATCATCGCAGGCTTCCTCATCTCTCTGTTAGGTGGAAGCAATGTGCAGATAGGCGGGCCCACAGGCGCATTCATCGTCATCATCTACGGCATCATTCAGCAGTACGGCGAGTCGGGACTGATTGTGGCCACGCTCATGGCAGGCGTCATGCTCGTCCTGCTGGGAGTGTTCAAGCTCGGAGCGGTCATCAAGTTCATCCCCTATCCCATTATCGTGGGGTTTACGAGCGGTATTGCCGTCACCATCTTCACCACGCAGATTGCCGATATCTTCGGACTGACGTTCGGTGGCGAGAAAGTGCCGGGCGATTTCGTGGGAAAATGGATGATTTACTTCCGCCACCTCGATAGCATCAATTGGTGGAACACACTTGTAAGTATCGTAAGCATCTTTATCATTGCCGTTACGCCCCGGTTCTCGAAGAAAATTCCGGGTTCGCTCATTGCCATCATCGTGGTGACGGTGGCGGTCTGGCTGATGAAGGTGTATGGAGGCATCGACAGCATAGATACCATCGGCGACCGTTTCAGCATCCGTGCCGAATTGCCCGATGCCGTGTTGCCCGCTTTGGATTGGGAGGCGGTACGCGAATTGTTTCCGGTGGCCGTGACCATTGCCGTGCTGGGGGCAATCGAATCACTGCTTTCCGCTACCGTGGCCGACGGTATGATAGGCGACAAGCACGACTCTAACACGGAACTGATTGCGCAAGGCATAGCCAACATGGCCACTCCCTTGTTCGGCGGCATTCCTGCCACGGGCGCCATTGCACGCACCATGGCAAACATCAATAACGGAGGTAAATCGCCCGTTGCCGGCATGGTGCATGCCGTAGTGCTGCTGCTTATCCTGTTGTTCCTCATGCCGTTGGCACAATATATCCCGATGGCTTGCCTGGCAGGCGTATTGGTCATCGTATCCTACAACATGAGCGGCTGGCGCACTTTCAAGGCATTGATGAAGAGCCCCAAGTCGGACATCACCGTGCTGCTGATAACCTTTTTCCTGACGGTTATCTTCGATCTGACGATTGCCATCGAGATAGGGCTGGTTATTGCCTGCGTGCTCTTCATGCGCCGTGTGATGGAAACTACCGAGATATCCGTTATAAAAGATGAGATCGACCCGAACGCGGAATCGGACATCAGTACTCACGAAGAACATCTGATTATCCCCGAAGGTGTGGAAGTGTACGAGATAAACGGCCCTTACTTTTTCGGCATCGCCACCAAGTTCGAAGAGACGATGGCACAGTTGGGCGACCGTCCCAAAGTGCGCATCATCCGTATGCGCAAAGTTCCTTTCATCGACTCTACAGGTGTGCATAACCTGACAAGCCTCTGCCGGATGTCTCAGAAAGAGAAGATAACGATTATTCTGTCCGGCGTAAACGAGAAAGTGCACAAGGTGCTTGAAAAGTCCGGTTTCTACGAACTGCTGGGCGAAGAGAATATCTGTCCGAATATCAATGTGGCGCTGGAAAGAGCGGAAGAGAAATTAAATAGCGATTAGTTATTAGCAACCAACTGACGTTAATCGCTCATTCCTCATCGCAAAATACTAATCCACGTGGCCCGAAAGAAGAAAAAGAAACAATCCAAAAGCATCTACTGCCTCATCGCTTTTATATGTGCGGTCTGTCTGCTCTATGAGCCTGTTGCCGGACTGATTGCAGAGAGAGAACAGAAAGAAAAGGAACTTCCTGTTTCCAAGACGGAAGAGCCTGCAAAGAAGAAAGCATTTGCTTCAACCGATACGGGGGCGGCACTCCCATCCGAACCCCGCCTTGAGATACCGGGCAAAATGGCACATGCCGACGAGCTGATTCTGTACCGGAGGGGATATGCCGTGTCCTACAACAGAGACTTGAAGATTCCTAATTGGGTGGCTTGGGAACTTACTCCGGCAAAACTGATAGAACGCGAAAGCCGCAGCAGCAAGTTCCTGCCCGACCCCGACCTGCCTGCCGACGAGGCGGTGACGACCGACGACTACAAAGGCGCCGGACTGGATCGCGGACACATGTGTCCTGCCGGCGACAATCGTTGGCATTGGCGAGCCATGCAGGAAAGTTTCTACATGACCAATATCTGTCCGCAAGACCATAACCTGAACCGGGGCGACTGGAAGGAACTGGAAGAGGCTTGTCGTCGTTGGGCGCAGGAGGAGGGCAGGATATACATTGTCTGTGGGCCTGTCCTTTATAAAAAAAAGCACCGCACCATAGGGAAGCGACACCTTATCACCGTGCCCGAAGCATTCTTCAAGGTGATACTCTGCATTGAAAGCAACCCTCCCAAAGCCATCGGCTTCATTTACAAAAACACGTCGGGCAACCGTCCGATGGACAGCTATGTCAATACGATAGACCAAGTGGAACGGATTACGGGCATCGACTTCTTTCCTGCACTGCCGGACAAGATGGAAAAAGAAGTGGAAGCGACGTATGACCTGAAGCTGTGGAAGATGAATTGATGTTTTGACAGATTCTTATGGTATAAAGCTCTAAATTGATGCACGGGAATGCTTTCATGAAACGTTTTTTTTGTATCTTCGCCACTTAATTTTACTTTTTTTTATTTTTTAGCCTTATGAATTACAAAAACATGCTTCTTGCCTGTCTGTTCCTCGTATGCGGAGGAGCCGGCTCTGTTGCACAAAATGTGCAGTTACACTTCGATTCACGTCACAGCCTGTATGGAAATGATGCCGGACCGGTAAACTTCATGACTGCCACTTTCGAGATGTTCAAGCCCGACAAGTGGGGTTCTACCTTCATGTTTGTCGATTTCGATTTCAGTGCCAAAGATGGAAATATGGGGCTGGCCTACATGGAGATAGCCCGCGACTTTAAGATAAAGGGTTTTCCGTTGATGCCGCACATCGAGTATAACGGTGGTCTCGGTCTGGTACGGAACACCGACTTCGGGTTCTCCATTCCCAATGCTTACCTTGCCGGTCTTTCTTATCCTTTCCAATTAGGACAATTCTATATGGGCACGTATCTGGCCTATAAACTCAACGCCTTCAAGAAGAACAGCCATGATATTCAGTGGACGGTGACATGGAATGCCAATCTGGCGAACAACAAGCTGACGCTCTCGGGCTTTCTCGACCTTTGGAGCGAGAATAAGGACACCACGGGCGAGAGCGGAAAATCGGGAAAGAGGCTTATCTTGCTTTCCGAGCCGCAGATATGGTATAACGTGACACCGAACTTCAGCGTCGGAAGCGAGGTGGAGTTGAGTTATAACTTCGTAAACGCCTCCCAACACAAACGTTTCTATGCCATTCCCACACTGGCTGCCAAGTGGAACTTCTAAACGAAATTCTCATCGAATATCCATTGTTTAAAACGAATGACTATGTTGGAAAAACTTTTTAAACTGAAAGAAAATCATACCACTGTCCGCACCGAGTTGATTGCGGGCGTCATCACATTCCTCACCATGTCCTACATTCTGGTGGTGAATCCCAATATCTTGGGCGAGACGGGCATGGACAAAGCCGCACTTTTCACGGCAACGGCGGTGGCCAGTGTGTTGGGCACGCTGTTCATGGCTTTCATCCCCAATCTTCCCATCGCTCAGGCTCCGGGTATGGGGTTGAACAGTTTCTTTGCTTTCTCCGTGGTGTTGGGATTGGGATATTCTTGGCAGATGGCACTGACGGCCGTCTTCATAGAGGGTATCATCTTCTTGGTGCTGACCCTGTTCAACGTGCGCGAGCTGATTGTGCAGACCATTCCGCAGACCATCAAAGAGGCTATTCCGGTGGGCATCGGGCTGTTCATCACGCTGATTGGCCTGAAAAACGGGGGATTGGTGGTTGCCAACCCGAATACGATGGTTTCTTTGGGCGATATGGCCGACAAGAATGTATGGGTGGCGCTTATCGGTCTGGTGGTGACCGCCGTGCTGTATATAAGAAATGTATACGGTTCTTTCTTCATCGGTATCGTGGTGGCTACGGCGTGTGCGGCACTTTTCGGATTGGTGCACCTGCCCGAAGGAAGCATCTTCTCACTTCCTCCCGACATTTCGCCCATCTTCCTGCAATTCAGCTTTGACAAGATTTTCTCGCTCGATATGCTGATTATCGTCTTTACGTTCCTTTTCGTCAACCTGTTCGATACCATCGGCACGCTGCTGGGCGTGGCCAGCAAGGCAGGCCTGATTGACAAGAACGGTAATTTCCCCCAGATAAAGAAGGCTCTCTTTGCCGATGCGTTGGGAACTACTTTCGGCGCCATCACCGGAACGAGTACGGTGACTTCTTACGTGGAGAGTGCATCGGGCGTGGCTGCGGGTGGACGCACCGGACTGACAGCCGTGTCTACGGCGGTGATGTTCGCTTTGGCTCTGTTCTTGGCTCCGCTCTTCCTGATGGTGCCTGCGGCGGCCACTTCTCCGGCGCTCATCATCGTGGGCTTGTTCATGATTTCTTCCGTCGTGAAAATCAATTTCGACGACATGGGCGAGGCGCTCCCTGCTTTCCTCACCATCACGATGATGCCGTTTACGTTCAGCATTGCCCACGGCATCGTGTTCGGTATGCTGTCTTATGTCATCATCAAGACGTTTAGCGGGAAGTTCAAACACATATCGGTCACGATGTGGGTTATCTTCGCGTTGTTGCTGCTCAAGCTGGTGCTTGAGGGCATGCACATACTTTAAAGGGAATTCGGAGGATGTTTCGGCGCTGCCGGAACACCTCTTTATGATTATTTTCAGGCGCGGATTTCGCAGATCTCACGGATGCCGTTTGACAGGCACTGTGTTGTTTCGCGAAGCCCACGCCTGATTTTTTTGTCTGTTTTGAAGTGTTTCCGTTTCTGTCCGAGATTTGTTTTTCTGCTCTTACTGAAGTATTTATTCTTGACATCATTCGGCACTCTCTCCATTGCTTCCGAACCTTGCTCAAAACATGTTCTGACGAGGGTGCTCCTCCCACACCGAGAAACGAGGGGTTCCTCACCGAGGAACGACATCTTCCTCGGTGTCGAAGGCATCGTTCCTCGGTGAGGAAGAAAACGAATGTCGGCGAAAATCTGCTCAAACATCCTTTTTTTATCAATTTATCTATACATCAGATGCGCCTATCAAAGGGTGTCGACGGTTTAGAGTGCCGGAAGAAGTATTTATTGCATAATGTTGCCCAATAAGCACGTAGATAGAGGAAAAGGGGGAGAACTCCATTTGTCTGGTGAGGCGATGAGCTACTCTTTGATAACTATTTAGTTATATACATAGAAATAATTTTTGCATTATTTTACAATAAAAATTACATCAGCAAGAGTTTTATAGCTATTCTTTTTGAATGTAAAGTTAATTTCTTTCAATGATTTCTCTTTAAATTGATTCAAATAATTATTGATTTTAGGTTCAATTAGAGAAAATGCTCTTTTTATTTTCAGGAATAAATTGTGCAATCCATCCTCGATGAATAAATTTGGCCTCTAAATATTGCGGCTCTGGGAACTTGTAATCCAAATATTTTGTTTCAGTAAAAAGCATAACAATCTCAATGTTATGCAAAAATACTAATATTTGTGGGAATAAGGATACTATTCTTTATTTCTTTTGAAAAAGGAATTGCGCTATTCTTAAAACGATATGCGCTTAAATATTGACTCTGTTTTTGTTTGGTTTCTTCGTTAAGCGAATGGCAGTGTTTCCGAACGGACTTGCAGCCGACTGTCTGCCGGATTGCAGTCGGCAAGCAGTTCGGGAAGTGCGAAAAAGAGGGATAATAGGCAGTAGTTTAGTGAGTTATCCTATATACTCTCCCTCGCGCGCGTAATAGAGAAGAGAAGAAAAGAACAGAAAAGAGAAGAATAGAAAATACCTCTTCCTCTTTGAGGTTCCGCACCGTATGCGTCGCAACGTGAGGGTACGGCGAGTACGAGGTGTGGGATTGCAGACGGTGAAGTGTGGAGTTACGGATGATGAAGTGTGGGGATTGAAGAACATGAATGAGGTTATAGAGATTTTTTCTGCTTGCAGTAAGGGTTCTTCCCGTTTCATGTGTCATATATAACAAAAGCAAGACGAAAACATGAAGCAACATATACCTTGGGACTTGATAATAGCCTGCCTGAGCCGCAAAGAAAATGAGGAGCAGGCACGGGAGCTGGAGCAGTGGACTGCTCTGCCGGAGAATCGGGCCCTCTACCAACAACTGTCTCGATTATGGGCCGGCATCCAAAAAGAAACCGGGACATATACCCCCGACAAAGAGTATTATTGGCGGAAGTTGCAGGCACGCATGCACGAGGAGAAGGCGTTAGACGTTAGAGGGGAGAGGTTAGACGTTAGGAAAATGCAGGGGCGTGCACGCAAGGCAGAGGCTCTTTCCGCATATAATACGAAAACAACGGCAGAGAACCGTAAAAGTCGGAAGCAGTCGGGAATGTCTTTCTTTCTGCGCTACGTGGCGGCAGCTTCCATTGTATTGGCAGTGATAACGGGAGGCATTGCTTATTATACAATGCGGGAAGCCCGGAACATGACGGCACAGGAAGTAAAGTTCGTCAATTTGAACGGAAAGTCGCAAGTGTTGCTTGCCGACGGCACTAAAGTATGGCTTCACAACAACACTTCGCTGAACTACCGTCGCCGGTCTTTCGGTGGCAATCGTGAAGTGAGTCTGGACGGAGAGGCCTTCTTTGATGTGTCTCACGATGCCCGGCATCCCTTTGTGGTGCAGATGGACGGGGTGAAACTGACCGTTTACGGAACAAAGTTCAACATCCGCAACATGGAGGAGCAAAGCAAAGTGCAGATAAGCCTCATCGAGGGTTCTGTGGGACTGGAAACCTCGCGCGAAAACCGCAAGATGCACCCGGGTGAGACAGCCCTTTTCGACAGGCAGACAAACACCCTGCAAATAGAAAGCGGAGATGTGAACTTCGATTGCCTTTGGGCACAGAAACAGATTGTGTTCAACCAAAAAACATTGGGATATATCTCCAGATACCTGTCCAAGTGGTACAACGTAGAGATAGAGCTGGCGCCCGAACTGACGGACAAGTATCTGTACACCTTTACTCTGCGCGACGAGCCGCTGGAAGAAATCATGAGGCTGATAGCGCGCATCAATCCCGTCCACTATCAGTTTGACGAGAATAACAAACTGCTGATAACCGCCGGTAAAGCAAAATAAACGATATTATCGACCAATAATGTTTAACCTTAAAAAATACAAGATGCCTATGAGTTGACACGGAAAAAGAAAAACAGAAGGTACCATCCTTATCAGACAGTACCTTCATCACGAAAACCTTAAAATTAACCCGGGCCGGAGAGGAAGGAAAACCGCAACTTTTCCTTATCCAGCATAGAGGCCCCAACAGTTAACTTCTAATTAACAAAGATATGAATAAAAAACTGTGTTTATTAATTTCTCTATTATTATTGAGCTTTCTCAATGTCTTTTCACAGACGGGAAAAGCCGAAAAAACGATTTCCATTCAATTCTCTAACCTATCTCTACAAACAGCCCTGAACAGATTTGAACAAGCGTCGGGCTATACGTTTTTCTATGACGCCGAACAAGTGAACTTGCAGCAAACCGTCAGTATGAACGTGAAGCAGGCCACCGTCAGCAAAGCTGTGACAGAATTGCTGAAGAACACAGGTCTCGGTTTCGAGATTTCCAACCTGCAAATCACTCTTTTCAATAAAAAAGAGCCCGCCCGGCAACAGAAGAAAGAGGTGCGGGTGACGGGTGTCGTCTCGGACGATACCGGCGAACCGGTCATCGGTGCCAACGTGTTGGTGCAAGGCACTACCATCGGTGCCATCACCGACCTTGACGGACGCTACATGCTGAATGTGCCCGCAGGCTCCACGCTGATTATCTCCTACATAGGCTACACCAACAGCCAAGTCAAGGTGAATGCGGCCGGCAACTATGACATCCGCCTGAAAGAAGACACCGAGATGCTGCACGAGGTGGTGGTTGTAGGCTATGGCACGCAGAAGAAATCCAACCTGACAGGCTCTGTAGCATCTATCAACGCAGATGCTTTGGAAAGTCGTGCGGTGGCAAGCGTATCTGCGGCATTGGCCGGCACAATGCCCGGTGTGACAACTATACAGAACTCCGGTGCTCCCGGTGCACAATCGGGTAGCATCACCATTCGCGGAAAGAACTCGATTAATGCCGCCAGTCCGCTGGTGATAGTAGACGGAGTGCCGGGAAGCATGAACAACATCGATCCCAGTGACATTGAATCGGTATCCGTTCTGAAAGATGCTGCCTCATCAGCCATCTACGGTGTGCAGGCAGCCAATGGTGTAATCTTGATTACTACAAAAAAAGGTAAGGTAGGACAAAGAGCACGCGTAAATTACTCGGGCACGGTGTCTTGGGCAAGCCCCACGGCACGTCTTCAGTTCTTGGGAGCGGCCGATTATGCCACGTTATATAATGAGGCGGTGAAGAACGAAAACCCCAATGACCCTTACCCCTTCTCGGAAGAAGATATCCGGAAGTTCCGCGACGGCTCCGACCCCATCGGACACCCCGACACCGACTGGTACAACGAGGTGATGAAAAAAAGCGCACTTGAAACGCAGCACAGTATCTCCGTATCGGGCGGAACGGACAAAACATCGTACATGGCCTCGTTGGCCTATCTGTATCAAGACGGTTTGTCGCAAGATAAAAACTATGAACGATATAACGGACGTATCAATCTCGACTCACAGATTACCAACTGGTTGGCATGGGGGCTGAATACTTCGGCCTACCGTGGCATTGACAACGATGGATTCGTGACGTTTAACCAACTGATGCACCATGTAATCCGCATACCGCCCACTGATCCTATACGGGACAAAGATGGTAATTTCGTTCATCCCGGAAAAGACAATCCGGTGGCCGAACAAGGTAGAACCGGTATAGACCGCACATTGAACCAGCAACTGAATGCCACCGCATACCTGACGCTTACACCCTTGAAGGGGCTTAGCATCAAGGGCGTCTACTCTCTCAGACACGACTACCGCGACCGTCGCCGCTTTAAGAAAGACTACAGCTATGGCGGCCAGAGTTCAGGCAAGCGCGAAGGTTATCACCATTACTACAATTGGAACTGGTATACCTCTCAACTGCTCGTAAACTACAACAAGAGCTTCGGTAAGCACTCGTTGGGCTTACTGGGCGGTGTGGAGCAAGTGGAATATACTTACAGATATACGGAAACCAGCCGTACGGGCGGCGGAAACGATGCCTTGCCCGAATCGTTAAACACGCTGGACGCTTCCTCGCAAAAGAATAGCGATGGCGGTCACGAAATTGCCCGTCTGTCATACTTCGGCCGTCTGCAATACGACTACGAGAACAAATATCTGTTTGAAGCCAACATCCGTTCCGATGCCTCGTCACGCTTCCCCAAAGAAAACCGCTGGGGCGTGTTCCCTGCTTTCTCCGCCGGATGGCGTTTGTCGGAAGAAGCCTTCATCAAGGACAACGCGGAGTGGATAAACAACCTGAAGTTGCGTCTTGGTTGGGGTAAGACCGGTAACGAAGAGCTGAAGAACACCGACATCTATCCCTCTGTGGGCACGTATGCCTACAACAAAACCATGTTCGACCATACGCTCTATGCCACTACCTACGAGTCGCGTTACGTCAATCCTAACCTGAAGTGGGCTACCGTGACCAACTACGAGTTGGGTCTGGAAGCCGGATTCCTGAACAACATGCTGGGTTTCGAGCTGTCGCTCTACAAGAAGCGCACCAACGACATGCTGCTCTACCTGCCCATATTGGGGGTGATAGGGATGAATGCCCCCGCACAGAATGCCGGCAGCGTTGAAAACAAGGGGTTCGACTTGAGCATCTTCCACAATAACCAAGTGAACAAGGACTTCAGATACAGCGTAAACTTCAATGTGGCATACGTGAAGAATGAAATTACTGACATGAGTGGCACAGAAGGAGTTGATCCCGACAACGACAAATACTGGCGTCTGGAAGGCCATCCCATCGGTTCGTTCTACGGCTACGTGGCAAACGGATACTTCAACACGGAAGATGATTTGAAGAACTATCCCAAACGCACGGGATCTGAAAAACTTGGCGACATCAAATACAAGGATTTGGATGGCAACAAGAAGATTGATTCGGCCGACCGTCAAGTAATCGGACAGAACTTCCCCAGCTGGACGGCGGGACTTAACCTTGCCGCTACCTACAAGGATTTCGACTTCTCCATGCTGTGGCAGGGAGCGTTCGATGTAGACGCCTACTATACGATGGAAGCCGCCTACTCGTTCTTCAACAGCGGAAAGGTGTTGAAAAGACATTTGGATCGTTGGACGCCCCAAAACCACAATGCTACGTACCCGCGTTTGACTCTCGGCTCGAAGATAAACTACTCCACGTCGTCATTCTGGCTGCAAGACGCATCGTACGTGCGCCTGAAGAACATCTCGTTGGGATATAACCTGCCCAAACGCTTCTTGGACAAGATTGGGTTCGAGCGCGTAAAGCTATATGTGGCCGGTGAGAACCTGCTTACGTTCTCCGGTTTGGAAGGCTTAGATCCCGAATCACCATCAGATACGCGCGGTAATTTCTACTCCAATGTGAAGAAAGTGACCGTCGGACTGAAAATGACATTCTAAATCCTTAAAATCATTCTTGAAATTATGAAAATAAGAAACATATTATATGCAATAGCATTTACGATGCCGGTACTGACGTCCTGCGTCGACTTGGAACGTTATCCATTAGAGGAACTTTCAGACAACAGTTATTGGAAAGCGCCTAAAGATGCTGAAATGGCGGTATCTGACCTCTATAGGTCATTGCCTTACTGGGACGTGGACGACGCCATCAACTCGGATGATGCGGTGCATGGTATTAAATGGGCTGCAGGAAACGTCTCTATAGGTATCTATGACCCGTCGGACTTCAGTTGGTCGGATAACTATGCTGCCATACGTAAGGCCAATACAGTCTTTGCCAAGATAGACAATATAGTCAACTATGACACTGCCGAGAAGAACAAGGTGCTGGGACAAGCCCACTTCTTCAGAGCATTCCAATACTTCACCTTGATACAGCAGTTTGGAGATGTACCCTACACCGACTCGCCGCTTGCTTTAGCCGACCAAGCCGATGTGAAGCGTATGCCTCGTGATGAAGTGTATACCAAGATGATGGCCGACTTCGACAAGGCCATAGAATATCTGCCCAAAAGCTGGCCTGCGGCAGACTACGGCCGCATCACCAAAGGAGCGGCCATGGCCATGAAAGCGAGAGCGGCTCTCTATTACAGCCAATGGAACGTAGCGGCAGAATATGCCAAGAAAGTTATGGATTTGGGCGAGTATGCGTTATACGACAAAGAGAATACCGGAAAATATCAGGAACTGTTCTGGGAGAAAGCCGACGGCTGCGAAGAATTCATTTTGGTAAGACAGTTCAAGGAGTCGGAAAACAGTTGGTTTCTGATTGGCTGGGAAGCTTTCCCCACCAAAGGATGGGGAGGTATTGACCCAACGCAGAGTCTTGTAGATGCTTTTGAAGATATAGAAGGGGCACCGATAGCAAAGTCAAAAATCTATAACGAGAAGAAGCCTTTCGAAAACAGAGACCCGCGTTTGGAGGTAAATGTGTTGCACGATGGTGAATCAATGTATGGCGTAAATATAAAGGTAGCTCCCTTGAAATCTTCGGGAGTGACGGGTATTGGCCAGCACGGTGACGCTACTGCCACGGGCTACTATCAACAGAAATGGCTTGATCCTTCTATCGAACCCTCTTCACAGGGATGGGATATGGGCAAAGACGCTGTCTTGATCCGTTATGCAGAGATGTTGCTTACGTATGCCGAGGCACAGAATGAGTTGTCTCCACTTGACCCCACTGCATTTGATGCTGTGAACCAAGTAAGAAAGCGTGTGGGCATGCCGGATTTACAGAATAAGGATGCAAGTAAACCAACGTATTGCGGCACACAAGATGCCCTACGTCAGCGCATCCGCAACGAGTGGCGTGTAGAGTTTGCCCTCGAAGGAGGCAAACGCCAATGGGACATCCGTCGTTGGGGAATTGCCAAAGAGGTGTTGAACGCTCCGTTCTTGGGACTGAAATATAAGTTGGTAGATTCTTCGAGTGCCGTGGATGGAGACGGGGGAAAGATTTGCATCCTTTATGAAGGAGAAAATATCAAACTTACGGGTAGCAAATACGAGGATCACAATTATCTGTATCCCATTCCGCAATCCGAACGTGACTTGAACTCCAATCTGACTCAAAACCTCGGTTATCCGAACTAAGAAAACCGTGAATGTAACAACTGGGGTGTCCGGAAACACTCGGGACACCCCTATAATTCAATATTCCCGATGATGAGGTTTTTAAAGTATATCGTATTTGCCACACTTTTCATAGCCTATTTTTTGTGTTATCAAGGAGCATTGTCGCATGTGATTATCTATCATGAGCAACATCATCTTTTTCTTTTCTCTTCGGCATATTTCCACCGTACCGTTCTGTCGGAGGGTTTCTTGTCGTATGCCACTAATTTCTTCATACAGTTTTTCTTTCATCCCACATGGGGAAGCGCCCTTTTGGCCTTTCTTTTGGCAGGAGTTTACTATCTCACCGACCGTTTGTACCGAATTGTCTTCAAATCTGAAGACCTGATGAACTTGGCGGTGATTCCTTCGCTTGCCCTCTTCCTTCATACCATGTCTGTAGACCACACTTTGAACATCGTAACAGGAAGTTTCTTCGCCTTATTGCTGGCCAACATGCTGCTATCCGTTGCCGGGCGGTTCGTAAACATTAATCCGGCGATTGTTCGTTTTCTGCCCAAGCGCAAGGCCATAAGCATCGGCATTGTGTGCCTCTTTTTGGCGCTTTATACGGCAGGCGGTTACTATTATTTCATAAAACAGTATAACGTTAGCGAACGTATCATGCTCCGTACCGACCAGTTTGCAAAGGCAAAACAATGGGACAAGGTGATGGAGTATACCGAAAACTATCTGCGCAGAGGCAGAAGCAACCAATTAATCTCTTATTACCACAACATGGCCTTATATCACGCCGGGCAAATGCCTTACCGATTGTTCGATTATCCGCAGGCCTTGGGAGTAAAAGGCCTGTACTTCCCGTGGAATGCCAACAGCAGGGAGAGTGAATACGGACACGTGCTTTACGAAGAACTGGGCCACCTGAACGAAGCTCACCGATGGGAGTTCGAGGCAATGGTGGTATGGGGCGAGACTGCTCCGCATCTGCTCAACTTGGCACGCTACAACCTTGCGGTTCAGCGTCCCCAGGTGGCGCAACGTTTCATCAATGTGCTTAAGCAATCCTTGTTTTACAGTGATGCCGCCTGCTCATTGGAGCAGCAGTCAAAGGAGGCATCCGATGAATTACCCTACAACGCATTGATCGGAGTGAACGATGTTCCGGCACGCTTCTCGAATGTCGTCAACATAGGTCCGGAACTGAACTATCTGTGTGAGAAAGATACGGCCAACCGGATGGCTTTCGAGTATCTGATGAGTCACTTGCTGTTGAGCAACCATGTAGAAAAATTTGCCAAGTCGCTGAAATACATATGCAACTTCTCTTACCCTGAACTGCCCCGGATTTATGAAGAAGCTCTGTATGTATATGAATTGGGAGTTCCCGAAGAGGAGTTCGCTAAAGTAGGCTTTCGCGTAAGCGAAGAAACAAAGCGTCGATTTGAACGCTACTATCACTTGGCCGAAAAGAATCAGATGAATGAACTGCAACGGGAATTCGGTAATACGTATTGGTTTTACCTGAATTACATCAGTCCCTACGGCAATAAGGTTCTCACAAATTGATAATGCAGTAATACAGGTTTATCCATGAAAAACTTTTTCCTACATATCTATATCATAGGTTCTCTCTTCCTGCTCGGAGGATGCGCACGCCATCATAAGCCCGACGCTTATCGCGAGGCTGTTCCTCAGATATATCCCGACTATACGAATGTTGTGTTTCCATGCAATATCGCTCCTCCGAACTTTGTCATAAAAGAAGACGGAACGGCTTATCAGGCGGAAATAGGATACGGTGCGGCCGTTAAGATGATTATAAGCAATGATGAGCCTACCATCAGGATTCCGGCAAAGCAATGGAAACAATTATTACAAGAAGCCAAAGGGGAGGATATATTTTTCCGTATCAGTGTGCTGCAAGGTGAGAAATGGACGGGCTATGCAGACATCGTCAACCGGATTTCAACTCACCCTATCGACCCCTGTCTGGTTTACCGGCTTCTCTACCCCGGCTATGAATTATGGAATGAAATGGGAATTTATCAACGCGACCTGACTTCTCATGAGCAAACTCCCGTTGTGGAGAATCGCGATTTCGGGAGACAATGCGTCAACTGCCACTCTTTCTCTCGGCATTCGCCCGACAACATGATGATGCATATTCGGGGTAAAGACGGAGGAACACTGATTTACAAGAACGGTAAGGTTGAAAAAACAAACCTGAAACCGGAGGGATTCAAGAACGGAGCGACTTATCCCTCGTGGAATCCCGACGGTCGCTATTTGGCTTTTTCCATGAATGAGGTACAACAGTTTTTCCACTCCGCCGGAAAGAAAATGGTAGAAGTCTCCGACTTGGAATCCGATATTGTCATCTATGACACCGAAACGAATCGGATATTCACCGATTCGCTGGTATACACGAAAGCGTATATGGAAACATTCCCGACTTGGAGTCCTGATGGGGAGAACCTTTACTTTTGCAGAGCGAAGGCTTATCGGAAAAATACTTCTTTAGACAGCATCCGCTACGACTTGTATCGCATCCGATTTGACAAGAAACAAGAAAGGCTGTATGATTTGGAATGTGTGTATGAAGCCTCTTCGATAGGCAAGTCGGTATCTCATCCGCGTATCTCTCCGAACGGCAAATACCTGATGTTTACTCAATCCGATTACGGCAATTTCTCCATCTGGCATGCGGAAAGCGACTTGTTTTTGTTGGAGCTGGAAACCAAGCAAGTCCGGGCATTGGACGAAGTGAACAGCAACGACGTGGACAGTTATCATACTTGGTCTTCGTCAGGATATTGGTTTGTCTTCAGCAGCAAGCGGTTGGACACACTATGGGCACGCCTTTTCTTCGCGGCTTTCGACCCTGAAACAGGACGGGCAGGCAAACCTTTTCTCCTGCCGCAAGAAGATCCTGAATTTTACAACACATGTACCTATACATTCAATGTTCCCGAACTGATTACTGCTCCCATAAACACTCAGCGGCAATTGTTGGACGGTACGCAAAAGAGAGCGAAAACAGTCAATAACTAACATAACAATTTATTAACCATGCTTACCTTAAAAAATACCCGATTATTGCTGGCTGTAGCAATCTTGTGCATTTCCTTTTCCGCTTTACGGGCGGAAAACAATCCCAAGCCTTTCACCATTCCCGAACTGAAAGAGTGGAAGGGAGGCAAAGGACATTTTGAGTTGAACGGAGAAACCTCGATAATCTTCGATAGAAAACAGCCTGAAGCCGAGAAAGTGGCGAAGCTGTTTGCCGAGGACTGCCGGCTGATGTTCGGATTCGCCCCGAAGGTGAATGCCGATGGTGGGAAAAAAAGCGGTATACGCTTCAGCCTGTCATCGAAATCCGATTTGGGCGAAGAGGGTTATCGCATACGGATAGGCCAAGGCATAGAAGTGTCGGCTTCGCATGCGAAAGGGCTGTATTGGGCTACTCGCACCCTACTTCAAATAGCCGAACAGGACGAACAGCGCCGGCTGCCTAAAGGTACAATAACGGATTCGCCCGATTATTCGGTTCGAGGATTCATGATGGACTGCGGGCGTAAGTTCATACCACTCTCTTACCTCCAAGACTTGGTCAAAGTGATGGCCTATTACAAGATGAACGTGCTGCAAGTGCACCTTAACGACAACGGCTTCAAAGAGTACTTCGACAACGATTGGAACAAGACTTACGCCGCTTTCCGTTTGGAGAGCGACACATATCCCGGTCTGACCTCAAGAGACGGGCACTACAGCAAAGAAGAGTTTATCGCTTTTCAGGAAGAGGCACAGAAACTGGGTGTCGAAATCATACCCGAAATAGATGTGCCGGCACATGCGCTGGCGTTTACTCATTACAAACCGTCCATTGGAAGCAAGGAGTATGGAATGGATCATCTGGATCTGTTCAATTCGGAAACCTATACGTTTGTCGACGCGCTGTTTAAAGAATACTTGGAAGGAGAAAAGCCTGTGTTCAGAGGGCCGCGTGTACACATAGGTACGGACGAGTATTCCAATAAAGACCAACAGGTGGTGGAGAAGTTCAGAGCTTTCACCGACCATTACATAAGGTATGTAGAGAGCTTCGGGAAGCAAGCCGTAGTTTGGGGAGCGCTGACGCATGCCAAAGGCGAAACTCCGGTGAAAGCGGACAACGTCGTCATGAATGCTTGGTACAACGGCTATGCAAATCCGATAGATATGATTGAGCAAGGTTACAAACTGATAAGCGTCCCCGACGGTCTGACATATATTGTACCTGCTGCCGGATACTATTACGATTACCTGAGCACAAAGAGTCTGTATGACAGCTGGACGCCTGCGCAAATTGGCGATGTGAAACTTGAGGAGCGTCATCCGAGTTTGCTTGGCGGCATGTTTGCCGTATGGAACGACCACGTGGGCAACGGCATTTCGGTGAAAGACATTCATCACCGCACGTACCCGGCCTTGCAGACGCTGGCCGTGAAGATGTGGACGGGAGTCGGCACGGCCTGCCTTTACGAGGCTTTCGAGGAAAAGCGAATGGCTTTGAGCGAAGCACCCGGCGTCAATCAACTGGGACGTATCGGCAAGGTGAAAGGATTGGTGTATGAACAGACTCTCTTGGCGTCCGGTTCTGTAACTCCTCACCGGGAAATAGGCTATAATTATAAGGTATCTTTCGACGTGGAAGGGCGTAACGAGAGCAAAGGGACGGTACTGTTCCGCTCGCCCAATGCGGAGTTCTACCTCTGCGACCCTATATCGGGGATGATGGGTTTTGCCCGTGACGGTTATCTCAATACCTTCAACTACCGGGTGATGCCGGGTGAAAAGGCATCCATCGCCATTGAGGGAGATAATAAATCGACCCGTCTGTATGTGAACGGTAAATTGCAGGAGGAACTGCATATACGCCGGTTGGACTTTGTGCAGGACGATCCGCAGAAATCGAAGAAGATGTACCATGTGCGCACGCTTGTCTTCCCGTTGGAGCAGGCCGGAACATTCAACAGCATCGTCCGGAATCTGAAAGTGTATAACGAATAGCTGTTCCTACCGACGTTTTTTAGCAGACAAACGTAGGGCGTGTGCGTCGTCCGATGTCGCACACGCCCTTTTCTCTTTAGAAAGCACGCCTTGGTCTTTCGCTATGCCCACCGAAAGAGATACTTTTCGTAAAGTTGTCAGTATGAGATTCGTATAAAAGAGTTAATACTATATAAACAAAAACGCCATACGCATAATTTATTGTGTAGATTTATCATCTTTACGTACTATAACCTTATAAGTAAATCTTTAGTAAAAAAATATTTATAACTGCTATAAAAAATACCATGATTATCCTTAAAAACATCCGATTGTTGATGGCTGTTGCAGCCTTGCTTTTCTCTGTTTCCTCTGTTTCCTCTGTGCGAGCGGAAGTTAATCCCAAGCCTTTCACCATCCCCGAACTGAAAGGGTGGAAAGGGGCTGAAGGGCACTTCGACTTAAACGCTCAAACCTTGCTTGCTTTCGATGCGAGTAATCCTGATGTGGCCGAAGTGGCGAAGATGTTTGCCGATGATTGTAGGCTGATGTTCGGTTTCTCTCCTCGCATACAGCCCGGTGCCAAAACGAAAGGAAGCATCCGTTTCCGCTTGGAGTCCAAACCCGACCGGGGTAGGGAGGGGTATCGTGTCCGCATAGCCGACCGCATCGAAGTGTCCGCTTCAAATGCCACAGGGCTTTATATGGCTACCCGCACCCTGCTTCAAATAGCTGAACAAGACGGACAGCATCGGCTGCCCAAAGGCACCATAACCGACTCACCCGACTACGACGTGCGCGGATTCATGATAGACTGCGGACGGAAGTTCATACCGATGGCCTATCTGAAAGACCTCCTCAAAGTGATGGCCTACTACAAGATGAACACTTTGCAGGTGCATCTCAACGATAATGGTTTCAAAGAATACTTTGAAAACGATTGGAACAAGACGTATGCCGCTTTCCGTTTGGAGTGCGACACTTATCCGGGGCTGACCGCAAGAGACGGGCACTACACCAAAAAGGAATTTATAGCCTTGCAGGAAGAGGCCGGAAAGATGGGCATCAATATCATCCCCGAGATAGACGTGCCCGCGCATGCGTTGGCGTTTACCCGGTACAAACCGTCCATCGGCAGTAAAGAGTATGGCATGGATCATCTCGACCTGTTCAACCCGGAAACTTATACCTTTGTGGATGCGCTGTTTAAGGAATATCTGGAAGGAGAGCAACCCGTATTCAGAGGATCGCAGGTGCACATCGGCACGGACGAGTATTCCAACAAAGACAAAGCTGTGGTGGAACGGTTCAGGGCTTTTACCGACCGCTACATCAGATATGTGGAGAGCTTCGGCAAGCAGGCCGTTATTTGGGGATCGCTGACGCATGCCAAAGGCAGCACCCCGGTGAAAGTAGACAATGTTGTTATGGATGCTTGGTCTAATGATTATGCCAATCCGCTTGAGATGCTCGACTTGGGCTACAAATTAGTCAGTATTCCCGACGGACTGACGTATATCGTACCTGCTGCCGGATACTATTACGACTACTTGAATACGAAGCGCTTGTATGAGAGCTGGACACCGGCGCAAATCAATTCCGTAAAGATAGAGGAACGTCATCCGAATTTGCTTGGGGGCATGTTCGCCGTATGGAACGACCATGTGGGGAACGGTATTTCGGTGCAAGATATTCACCATCGCACGTATCCGGCTTTGCAAACATTGGCTGTCAAGATGTGGACGGGCGAAAACATTTCTTGGTCTTACGATGATTTTGAAGAAAAGAGGCTGGCGTTGAGCGAAGCTCCGGGAGTAAACCGGCTGGGGCGTATCGGTTCGACGAAAGGATTGGTGTACGAACTCTCCGAACTGAAACCGGGCTTTACCACCCCTTATCGCGAAATAGGATACGGTTATCGTGTTTCCTTTGATGTGGAAGGACGCGAAGAGTCGAAAGGAGCCGTGCTGTTCCGCTCGCCCGATGCCGAATTCTACCTTGCCGACCCAATAAGTGGAATGATGGGCTTTGCGCGCGATGGTTATCTCAATACCTTCAACTACCGGGTGATGCCGGGTGAGAAAGTCTCCATTTCCATCGAAGGGGACAATAAATCGACACGGCTTTATGTAGACGGCAAGTTGCGGGAAGAACTCAACATCCTGCGCCGCGATTTCGTGCAAAACGATAGTCAGAAGATAAAGAAGATGTATTATGTACGTACGCTTCTGTTCCCGCTCAAGGAAGCCGGGACATTCAACAGCATAATCTGGAACTTGAAAGTATATAACGAGTGAGAACCTTTAAAATAAATTCTAACTATTTTGATACAGAAACAATCTTTTAATTTTATGAAAAAGCTACTTGTCATCATTTTGTTGTTTGAGTCGTTTGTTTCGGCAGCATTCGCGGTTCGAGACAGTCTGGGCGGATTTCAATACGCGTTAGTCCAAGCACCCGACGGGAAGGAATGGGAGTCGCCCGAGCGATTGGCCCTGAACAAAGAGCAACCTCGCGCCACTTTCTTTTCCTTTGCCGACGTTGTCTCCGCCCGGAAAGTTTTGCCGGAGCATAGCGCTTATTGGATGAGTCTCAACGGTGACTGGAAATTCAAGTGGGTGCCCAATCCCGATGAGCGTCCGAAAGACTTCCAACGCACGGACTATGATGTGTCGGCTTGGGACGACATCCACGTGCCCTCGAGCTGGAACATTTACGGCATACAGAAAGACGGCACGCAGAAGTACGGCACGCCCATCTACGTGAACCAGCCTGTCATTTTCCAGCATAAAGTGGCGGTGGACGACTGGCGCGGAGGAGTGATGCGCACACCGCCTGCCCACTGGACCACCTACAAGCATCGCAACGAAGTGGGGTCTTACCGCCGTGATTTTACGTTGCCTGCCGGCTGGAACGGCCGCAAAGTATTCATTAACTTCGACGGGGTGGATTCTTTCTTTTATCTTTGGATAAACGGGCAATACGTGGGCTTCTCCAAAAACTCGCGAAACACGGCGAGCTTCAACATCACTCCTTACCTCACAGCCGGAAAAAACACGGTGGCCGTGGCTGTTTATCGTAGTTCCGACGCTTCTTTCCTCGAAGCGCAAGATATGTTCCGCCTGCCGGGAATTTTCCGTACGGTGGCACTCACCTCCGTTCCGAAGCTGCATGTGCGCGACTTGGTGGTTATCCCCGACCTGAATTCCGCCTTCGACGAGGGTACACTCTCCATCAAGGCCGATATTCGCAATCTGGACAAGAAAGAGGCAAAAGGCTACAGCATGGTCTATTCGCTTTATGCCAACAAGCTTTATTCGGACGAGAACACGCCGTTGGCAAATGTTGCGGCCGTTGCTTCCATCGTGCCCGTGGGCAAAGAGGGCGTCGTCACCTGTGAAACCACACTGGCACTGCCGAAACCTCTGCTGTGGTCGGCAGAGACGCCTCACCGCTACACATTGGTGGGCGAACTGAAAGACAAGAAAGGGCGCACCATGGAAACCGTTTCTGCCTATGTGGGATTCCGCAAAGTGGAAATCAAGGACACGCCGGCTTCTGAAGATGAATTCGGACTGGCCGGACGCTATTACTACATCAACGGGAAAACGGTGAAACTGAAAGGTGTGAACCGCCATGAGACGAATCCCGCATTAGGACATGCCATCACACGCGAACAGATGGAGAAGGAAGTGATGCTGATGAAACGTGCCAACATCAACCACGTGCGCAATTCGCACTATCCCGACGACCCTTATTGGTACTATCTTTGCGATAAATACGGCATTTATCTGGAAGATGAAGCCAATTTGGAATCGCATCAGTATTATTACGGCAAAGCATCCCTTTCTCACCCCGTGGAATGGGAAAAGGCGCACGTGGCACGCGTGATGGAGATGGTGCACAGCAATGTCAATCACCCCTCTATCGTCATCTGGTCGCTGGGCAACGAGGCCGGGCCGGGAAAGAATTTCGTAACCGCTTATAATGCCCTGAAGGCTTTCGACCTTTCCCGACCGGTGCAATACGAGCGTAACAACGACATTGTGGATATGGGTTCCGATCAATACCCCTCCATCAGCAAAACCCGCTTGCGCGCCAAGGGCCTTACGGACGAGAAGTTCCCGTTCCACATCTCTGAATACGCACACTCCATGGGTAATGCCGTGGGTAATCTGGTGGATTATTGGGAAGCCATCGAAAGCTCCAACTATATCTGCGGTGGAGCCATCTGGGACTGGGTGGATCAAGCCTTGTACAACTATACCCCCGACGGCAAGCGATACATGGCTTACGGCGGCGACTTCGGCGACACGCCCAACGACGGACAGTTCGTGATGAACGGCATCGTCTTTGCCGACCTCGAGCCCAAACCGCAATACTATGAGGTGAAGAAAGTATATCAGCATATCGGTGTGCAAGCCAAAGATGTGCAGCAGGGCAGTTTTGAAATCTTCAATAAATACTATTTCAAAGACCTCGGCGACTATGAAGTGCGTTGGTCGCTTTACGAAAACGGTGTGGAGGTGCAGAACGGCATGCTGCCTCACGTTGCAGTTGCTCCACGCAGCCGCGCTCTCGTGCGGATTCCTTATAAATATGAAACGTTGAAACCCGCCGCCGAATATTTCGTGAAAGTACAGTTCCTCTTGAAAGAGGCGCAGCCTTGGGCGGAAAAGGGCTATGTGATGGCGGAGGAGCAACTCCCCTTGAAGCCGGCAGGCAATCTGCCTGGCATGGGTACGTTGACCGCAAATGCCGGAGAGCTCATTACCGGCAAGACGGACGGACGTTTCACTGACGTACAAGGTAAGGATTTCGAAGCTTGTTTCGACACGCAAACCGGAAGCATTCATCGCTTGAAATACAAAGGCGAGACTATCATTGCCGACGGAAACGGGCCGAAGTTGGATGCTTTCCGTGCTTTCGTCAACAACGACAACTGGGTGTATGCCGGTTGGTTTGAAAACGGGTTGCACAACCTGCAACACAAGGTGGTGCGCGCCACCACCATGCAACGTGCCGACGGGGCTGTGGTATTGGCCTTCACCGTGGAATCCCAGGCTCCCAATGCCGCACGCATTCTGGGCGGAACATCCAGCGGTAAGAACAAGATAGAGGAACTGACCGACCGGAAGTTCGGCGAGAACGACTTTAAATTTACCACCAATCAGGTATGGACGGTCTATCGCGACGGTTCGATAGAACTTCAGGCAGGCATTACGTCCAACCGTCCTACGCTGATACTTCCACGCTTGGGCTATGTGATGAAACTTCCGCAGAAATACGAGAACTTTACGTACTACGGTTGCGGCCCTGTCGAGAACTATCCCGACCGTAAGACGGGGCAGTTCATCGAGATACACCGCAACAAGGTGGCGGATGAATTTGCCAATTTCCCCAAGCCGCAAGACATGGCAAACCATGAAGACGTGCGTTGGTGTGCGTTGACCGATGAGGCAGGTGCAGGAGCGCAATTCATCGCCACCGGCGGCAAGATGTCTGTGGCACCCTTGCAATATACAGCCACAGAGATGATTCTGGCGGGGCATCCTTATCAGCTTCCGGAGGTGACGGGCACTTATCTGCATCTCGACTTGGGAGTTACCGGATTGGGCGGAAACAGTTGCGGGCAAGGCGGCCCGTTGAAACACGACAGAATATTGGCAGGCCAGCATTCGTTCGGTTTCATCATCCGTCCGGCAGCGCACGACCTGAGTGCAGCCGCACAAGTGGCTGCCGGCGGAGAGATTCCGCTGAACATCGTGCGCAACGAAGCAGGCGATGTGACATTCGTATCCACACGCCCCGAAGCCGAGATATGCTACACTGTGGGGAAAGAAAAGAAAGCGAGAATCTACAACGCTCCTATCCCGATGCGCGAAGGCGGCAACGTGACGGCATGGTTCAAGTCGACTCCCGGCATCAAGGCATCGCAAACATTCGGCAAGATAGAGAAAGTGCAGGCTGAAGTGATAAACGCCAGCAGTCAGGAAACCGATGGCGGAGAAGCCACGAACCTGACCGACGGAGATGCCGGAACCATTTGGCATACCATGTACTCCGTGACCCTTGCCAAATATCCGCATTGGATAGATTTGGATGCCAAGGATGCGAAGATAATCAAAGGCGTCACTTATCTGCCCCGGCAGGACAGCGACAACGGAAACGTGAAGGATTACAGCATCCTGATCAGTACCGACGGCAAAACTTGGAGCGATCCCGTGGCTAAAGGCAGCTTCGAGAACGACCGGAAAGAAAAGACCGTACGCTTTGACAAACCGGTGAAAGCACGCTACATCCGTTTCATGGCTTTGAGCGAGCAACACGGGCAGGATTATGCGTCGGGAGCGGAAATAGGTATCTTGGCCGAATAAGAAAGGAGAATCGAAGAGCGGTTTTATGAAAAGAAAGCCCCGATAGCATCACGAAGCTATCGGGGCTTTCCGTTTTTTTGACAGACCTTTTTCCTGTTCCGATATATTACTGTCCGCTAAACCATAATTATCTACTCCCAACTCGTTAACTATTACGTGTTGGGAGTATTTCTTTTTTCGGACAAGCCCCCTTATTTCAAAT
>NZ_SLXB01000005.1 GCF_004342845.1 Prevotella heparinolytica
AGCACAAGTTCCTGCCTTCTATACTGTAACCACTGCATCAAAGCACGATTCTACAGCAATGTCTTCAATCCATTATGAGCCAAATGCTTATTATATATTCGACAGGGCTTATGACTCCTTTAAAGAACTCTATAGGATACATCTTACAGACTCTTTCTTTGTTGTCAGAGCCAAGACGAACTTAAAGTATAAGACAGTCAAATGGAAGCGAAGAATACCAAAGCACATAATGACAAATGCGGAAGTGAAACTGACCGGATATCTCTCCGAGAAAAAATATCCTGAGTCATTCAGACTCGTCCGATATCACGATGAAGAAGATGACTGTGAGTTCACTTTTTTGACGAATGCGAAACAACTTTCTGCACTGGATGTCGCCAATCTTTATAAGAAAAGATGGTTGATCGAGCTGTTCTTCAAATGGCTCAAGCAGCATCTCAAGATAAAGAAATTCTGGGGCACAACAGAGAACGCTGTTCGCATACAAATCAGTGTGGCTATTATCACATACTGTCTTGTGGCTATTGTCCAACATGATATGAAGTTGAAACGCTCAACCTATGAAGTTTTGCAGATTCTCAGCATATCATTGACTGACAAAACCCACTTGCGTGACCTGTTCGACAAGACTAATTTCAATGATGTCAAAGATCTAAATGAACCCCTGATTCCGGGGCTATTTGATTAATTGTTTAACTCGTCCCATTTTAACGGGACACTAATGAGATATAAGCAATGAAAAAGACAGTTTTTTACCTTTTATTCCTCCTTTTAGGCGCATCCCTGTACGCCCAAGGATTTGACAGTTTCATGGCAAAAAATCCCGATAAAACATTTATCGGAGCCATTATGCAGGCCGAAAGCATAAACGAGGACACTCATCGGTTTATTGACGTTGCACTTGCCCCAATAACCATCAGCTTCAGCCACTCCATCAAGTCACAGACAATAACTCCCTCTTATATTGAGATGACTAAAGTTGTGCAAAACCTCATTGAAAACGGCAAAATACCAATGCAAAATGTAGGCCTTTCGCATGCAATCAAAGAAATCAAATCCTATAACGAATTGAATGCTTTGTTTGGACAGAAGATTAATCCGACATTACTTTTCGATGTCCCTACCGATAAGGCCTCCAAGCAAAACCTGCTTGTCGTCAGTTTGGAACAAAAGCTCCTTTCCATCTATATGGACCTCCCCGATACGCCGGTTCTGCAAGGAAAGAAACTGGAGTATGACACGAACAAGCAGATTTATTTAAACTCAGTCACATTCGGCAGGAAAGCAGTTGCCTTAATTGAATCGGAACAACCTTTGAGCAAATTGAAGGCTGCGATAGACAACGTGATGCAAAACTATAACAACCCGGAGAAAATAGCCGATACATCTCACGCTATATTGTCAAACTCCAATATCCGGGTAATGATTGTAGGCGGAAATGCCCAAATGAACGTACAAAGCGGTAATGCCCTGACTGAGCTACTTCTATATTTTAACCAGAAGATTACCGGCAGTGATTTTATATCCCCTATCATCTTTACAGCCGCATGGGCAAAAGACAATTCGGTGTTTGAGAATAAATAACTTTCCGTACATCACGAACCATGAGCAACTAAAAGATTTTAAGTTTGAGCAACGCTGCCCCCGATACAAAGAAGGCTCTCCGAAAAGCAGTATGCCTCTTATTATGTTGAAAGCATACTATTCATTTCGGACAGCCTCAAGGGAGAAAATACATATATGCCTTTATCTCAGCGTCTCCACCTCTTCCGGCGTCAACGGGATCTTCTTGCCCAGACGGCGTGCCCCGGTTTCGGTAATCAGATAGTCCTCTTCGTTACGGATGCCGCCGAAATTCCGGTATTCTTCCACTTTATCATAGTCGATGAAATCCGTGAACTTCTTTTGCCCTTCCCAAAGGTCTATCAGTTCGGGGATGAAGTAGATGCCCGGCTCCACGGTGAGCACAAAACCGGGTTGCAGAGGCATGGCGAGCCGTTGGCTCTTGCGCCCGAACTGCGTGCTCTTGGGCTGGCCATCGTAGCCTACCCACACCTCGCCGAAGTTCTCCATATCGTGCACGTCCAGTCCCATCATGTGCCCCAGACCGTGGGGGTAGAACAGAGCATGGGCGCCTTCGCGCACGGCGTCTTCGGCATTGCCTTTCATCAGGCCGAGGCTCTTCAGGCCTTCTACCATCACTTGGGCAGATTGTTCATATACCTTCATGTAGGGAATGCCCGGACGGAGCGCGTCGACAGAAGCCAAGTGCATGGCATTCTGTATTTCGTAAACGGCACGCTGGCGGGGAGTAAAAGTCTTGTCGGCAGGAACGGTGGAAGACATGTCGCCGCAATAGCCCGACGGCAACTCGGCGCCGGCATCAATCAGGAACAGGTCGCCCAGCTTCACCTTGTTGCCGTGATAGTGGTTGTGCAAGGTCTGCCCGTTGATGGTGGCAATCGTCGCGAAAGAATGTTCGCAATTGTTCAGCCCGGCTATGCGGTTCATCTCGGCCACCACCTCGTATTCGTACATTCCCGGACGGACTGTTTGAATGGCCGTGATGTGCATGTCGGCAGTCACATCGCAGGCTTTCTCTATCTCGGCAATCTCTTCGGCTGACTTATGGTTGCGTTGCGCCACCACCGCACGGATGAACGGGACGGAACCTTCCTGACGGGAAGGAGGAACACCCAGCCAATCCATCAGCTTCAGTTTGTGTTCGGCACGATAAGGAGGAAGGTAGTTTATGGCTTGCCCTTTCCGGACAACCTTATGCAGATAGGCCACAATATCGCCCGAGGGACGTATTTCCCGGATGCCCACTGCCGCAGCTTTCTCGTGAAGCGTGGGCTGGGTTCCCATCCAGACGACATGGTCGATGCTCAGTTCATCGCCGAAGATGATTTCCTTATCCTCGTCTATGTCTATAACGGCCGATAGTCCGGCAAACGACAAACCGAAAAAGTAGAGGAAGGTGGAATCCTGACGATAACGGAAGGTGTTGTCTTCGTAGTTCAACCCTTGTTCGTCATTACCCAAGAACAATAACACTCCGGAGCCGATAGTTTTCTTCAGCAGGGCCCGGCGCTGCACATACGTTTCTTTAGCAAACATAACGCTGTTATTTTTAAATTGACTTTATGCAAAGATAAACAGAAATTTGAAAAGGTCGGAAGCTAACTGTTACAAAAAGCCAAGCACGAATCCATTCTTTTCTTTTTTAGCCACCCAACAACAAGACGATGTAAAGAAAAAGACGGATGCAAGCAGCTATTCCGTTCGCCGGACTGCTTGTCTCCACTAAAGGCAGAATAAAAGATATCCCGTCAACATGGCCCGGTTTGTTTCTTATAAGGGAACAGAACTTTTCATTGCATTTGATTGTCATCATAAAACCTCGCTTTTGGAAAGGCTTTGATAAAAAAACAATGAATTTGATATTGAATATAAGATAAAACCCTGCAGAAGCCACATCATCGGAATCAACCTCGAACAGAGTAGTGATGACAACTATCAATTCATTCCACGCCAATGAAATGACAGGCCATCTTGTCAATTTTCTTTCTCTGCAAATCATAGAGGCATCGCTCCGTCTGCCCTTCCCAACAGTTTGTTCGCACCGTGCGGATATCCGTTCGCACGGCGCGAACAGAGATTTATCCGGGCAGGTAACAGGTTTACTCTTTGTCACATACATTTTTTTTCTTTGAATTCACGAAGTTTATACCATACATCCGACATGCAGGAAAGCAGGTTCCTGACACCATTATCCTCGCTACTGCCGACCTAAGCCGAAACGATCATGGACGAAGACACAAGAAGTGCTTCAACAAGACAGATGCTCCGCGTCTTTGCGGTGGCGTGCAGAAGCGGTCAGCATCCGTTAAAAAAGATGGCAGGCAACAGCAGAATCGTTTGTTGGCTTCATACTCTTCTCCCAACAAAAGCAATGGTCGCGCGATTAAGAAACGACACAATCAGTAAAGGCAAAAGAGGACGATGTTTTATAAGTATAGGAAAGATAAGTGCATGTTGACTAAAAAAATACCCTCGTTCATTTTATTCTCACGCGGTTTACATTATCTTTGCAGTAAAAATTGCCCAACTACGTTGTTTCGTAGTTCTTAAACAGAAAAAGCATGGCACAAGGTTCCCGACAGGTACAGACGCAAGCGCAACAGCAGATACAGACGCTGTCGCCGCAACAGATTCTGGTGGTAAAACTGCTGGAACTTCCCGCCATGGAGCTGGAAGACCGCGTACGTGCCGAACTTTTGGAAAATCCGGCATTGGAAGAAGGTAAAGAAGAGACCGCGGGAGATGAGTACCCCGACGTTTCCGAATCGGAAACCGGTTTGGACGACGGAGGAGACACCGACTACGACTCTCTGAGCGACTATCTGACCGAAGACGATATCCCCGACTACAAATTGCAGGAAAACAACCGGAGCAAAGGTGAACAGGCCGAAGAAATCCCTTTCTCGGACACGACTTCGTTCTACGAAACCCTGAAAGAGCAGTTGGGCGAACGAAACCTTGACGAACGGCAACGCGAACTGGCCGAATACCTCATCGGTTCGCTCGACGACGACGGCCTGTTGCGCAAGTCGCTGGAAAGCATCAGCGACGAACTGGCCATCTATGCGGGCATCGACGCTTCTCCGCAGGAATTGGAAGAGGTGCTGGAGATTGTTCAAGACTTCGACCCCGCCGGCCTGGGTGCCCGCAACTTGCAGGAGTGCCTTCTCATCCAGATTCGCCGCAAGATAGAACAGCAACACTCCGCTCCGAATCCGTTGCTGCGCATTGAAGAGGACATCGTATCCGAATGCTACGAGGAATTCACCCGCAAGCATTGGGACAAAATCCGGCAAAGATTGAATCTGGAAGAAGCTGTCTTCGACCGGGCCATCAAGGAGGTCTGCAAACTGAACCCTCGTCCGGGAGCTTCTTTGGGCGAAGCCATCGGCAAGAACATGCAGCAGATTGTGCCCGACTTCATCGTAGATACTTATGACGACGGCACCATCAACCTGACCCTGAACAACCGCAACGTGCCGGAACTGCGTATGAGCCGCGACTTCACTGAAATGGTGGAAGAACACACCAAGAACAAGGCGAACCAGTCCAAAGAATCCAAGGAGGCCATGATGTTCCTCAAGCAAAAGATGGACGCCGCACAGGGCTTCATCAATGCCGTAAAGCAACGGCAAAATACGCTGATGACCAGTATGCAGGCCATCATCGACCTGCAACGCCCGTTCTTCCTCGAAGGAGACGAGTCCTTGCTCCGCCCCATGATACTGAAAGATGTGGCCGAACGCACCGGGTTGGACATCTCGACCATTTCCCGCGTAAGCAACAGCAAATACGTGCAGACCAACTACGGGATATATCCGTTGAAGTTCTTCTTCAACGATGGCTATACCACCGAAGACGGCGAGGAAATGTCCGTGCGCGAAATTCGCAAGATATTGAAAGAGTGCGTCGACAACGAGGACAAGAAGAAGCCTTATACGGATGACGAACTCACCGAAATATTGAAAGAGAAAGGTTATCCGATAGCCCGCCGGACGGTAGCGAAATATCGCCAGCAAATGAACATACCGGTGGCAAGGTTGAGACGATAAATTTGTAATATTTGTAACCCGCAACAAATGGAAGAACATATCATAGCAGATAGAACTCTGATTAGAACCGCGAAAGTCATTTCGGCCATATTCACGCCGTTCTCTATTCCTTTCGCCGCTTTTCTGATACTGTTCATCTTTTCGTACCTGCGCATTATGCCGTTGCAATACAAGCTGATTGTATTAGGCGTGGTCTACTGCTTCACCATCCTGATGCCCACACTGACGATTTTCATCTTCCGCAAAATCAACGGCTTCAGTCAGGAAGATTTGGTGGACAGAAAGAAAAGGTACGTTCCCTTTATCCTGACCATCACTTCCTACATTTTCTGCCTGCTGATGATGCACCGGCTGAATATCCCTTGGTACATGACGGGCATCATCCTTGCCGCACTGATAACGATGGTAATCTGTGTCGTCGTCAACCTGAAATGGAAACTCAGCGAACACATGGCAGGTGCCGGAGCGGTGGTAGGCGGGCTGGTGGCCTTCAGTGCACTATTCGGCTATAATCCCGTATGGTGGCTCTGTCTTTTTATTCTGGTGGCAGGCGTATTGGGCACGGCACGCATCATCTTGCAACACCACACGCCGGGCGAAGTGATGGGCGGATTTGCCGTAGGGCTCGTCTGTTCCTTGCTGGTGCTCCATCCGGTGAGCAATATATTATTCCGAATTTTTCTTTTTTAAATTAAGATATAGTATCAACCTTTAAAAACTAATGATTATGAACTTTCCGACTAATGTGAAGTACACCAAAGAGCATGAATGGATTCGCCAAGAAGGCGACGTGGCTTATGTAGGTATTACCGATTATGCACAGGAGCAACTGGGCGACATCGTGTTTGTCGACATCCCGACAGAAGGCGAGACACTGGCCGCAGATGAAGTATTCGGCACCATCGAAGTAGTAAAAACCATCTCAGACCTGTTCTTGCCCGTGGGCGGGGAAGTGCTGGAACAGAACGAAGCCCTTGCCGACCAGCCCGAATTGGTGAACAAAGACCCATACGGAGAAGGCTGGCTCATCAAGATTAAGCCTGATGCCGACGCAGATTTCGACAGCCTGCTGGATGCGGAAGCATACAAAGCGTTGATTAACGGATAGTTGTTAGCGGTTAATTGTTAACGATGAGTGATTAGTTGTTTACGACCGCTCACTAACGATTAGCAAAGCCGATAACCTAAACGATCAATATGAATAACAAATAATAAACTTAAGCAGTGGGCGACGAGTGCCCGGCAACATCCCCGCCCTCGCCCGCTCACCGCTTATCACTCACCACTAAACCCTAATAACATGTCACCAATTGTCAGCATTATCATGGGCAGTACTTCCGACCTTCCTGTCATGGAAAAGGCCGCACAGTTGCTCAACGACCTGCATGTCCCGTTCGAAATGAATGCTTTGTCTGCACACCGTACCCCGGAAGCTGTGGAGGAATTCGCCAAGAATGCCCGCCAACGCGGTATCAAGGTGATAATTGCCGCAGCCGGCATGGCGGCCGCCCTGCCCGGTGTCATTGCTGCCAACACCACCTTGCCGGTTATCGGCGTCCCCATAAAAGGTTCCGTACTCGATGGCGTAGATGCCCTTTATTCCATCATACAAATGCCTCCGGGCATTCCGGTAGCCACCGTTGCCATCAACGGCGCCATGAATGCCGCCATCCTTGCCGTACAGATGCTGGCATTGAACGACACCTCACTGGCCGAAACTTTTGCCTCTTACAAAGAGGGACTGAAGAAAAAAATCGTCAAGGCAAACGAGGATCTGAAAGAAGTGAAGTACGAATACAAAACAAACTGAAATCAGCGGTTAGCGGTTAGCCGATTAACGATTAGCACTCACTAACCACTAATCGCTAACCCACTAAACACTAACCAACGTGAATCTATTCAACTACTCCCGACGGGAAACATCCGAAGTAAATGTCGGAGCCACGCCCATGGGCGGCTCCAACCCCATCCGCATACAGAGTATGACGAATACGGCTACGCAGGACACGGAAGCCAGCGTGGCACAAATAAAGCGCATCGTCGATGCCGGCGGTGAATACGTACGCCTTACGGCACAAGGCATCAAGGAAGCCGAAAACCTGATGAACATCAATGCCGCTTTGCGACAAGACGGCTATATGACACCGCTTGTTGCCGACATTCACTTCAACCCGAAAGTGGCGGATGTGGCGGCATTGTATGTGGAGAAAGTACGCATCAATCCCGGAAACTATGTGGATGCGGCACGCACCTTCAAACATCTGGAATACACCGATGAGGAGTATGCGCAAGAGCTCAAGAAGATACACGACCGCTTCGTGCCTTTCCTTAATATCTGCAAGGAAAACCATACGGCCATCCGCATCGGCGTGAACCACGGCTCGCTGTCCGATCGTATCATGTCTCGCTACGGCGATACGCCGGAAGGCATGGTTGAGTCGTGCATGGAATTCTTGCGCATCTGCGTACAAGAGAACTTCATGAACGTTGCCATCTCCATCAAAGCCTCCAACACGGTGGTGATGGTGAAGACCGTACGCCTGTTGGCCGCCGTGATGGAGCGGGAAAACATGCGCTTCCCATTGCATCTCGGTGTGACGGAAGCCGGAGACGGAGAAGACGGACGCATCAAGTCGGCTTTAGGCATTGGCGCCTTATTGGTCGACGGATTGGGAGATACCATTCGGGTCTCGCTGAGCGAAGCCCCTGAAGCGGAAATTCCTGTTGCACGAAAATTGGTGGACTACATCGTACAACGCCACGACCATCCCTATATTCCCGGAACAGAGACTCCGCAATTTAACTATCTGTCTCCAACCCGCCGCGAAACGTCAGCCGTGCGCAACATAGGCGGAACAAACTTACCCGTAGTCATTACCGCACGTCTGGATGGCAACATGGATTTCAACCCACAGTTCATACCTGACTATGTCTATACAGGACGCGCCATACCCGTTCAATGTCCGGCAGGCATGCAATGCATCATAGACGCCGATGTATGGATGGAACAACACAACAACGGCATAGAGCAGAGTAACGCTTGGCCTGCCTTCAAAGGAGACCAGCTTCCTTTCCTGAGCAGTTGCAACGCTTCCTTGAAATTCCTTTTCATTACCTATATGGGACTGAATGACGAGGCCATTGCCTGTCTGAAATATCATCCGGAAGTCGTGCTCATTTCGCAAAGCAACCACCCCAACCGCTTGGGCGAACAGCGTGCACTGGTGCATCAGATGATGCAAGAAGGGTTGAAGAACCCGGTCGTGTTTTTCGAACACTATGCAGAAAATGAAGTGGAAAATCTTCAAATCAAATCGGCCGCCGACATGGGAGCACTCATTTTCGACGGTTTGTGCGACGGTATTTTCCTACTCAATCAAGGAAGCGATGGCAGGATAAGCGATAAAATGGTAGATGCCACCGCTTTCGGCATCCTGCAAGCCGGACGTGTACGCACCAGCAAGACCGAATACATCTCTTGCCCCGGCTGCGGACGCACACTCTATGATTTGGAAAGCACCATTGCCCGAATCAAAGCCGCCACCGGCCATCTGAAAGGGTTCAAAATAGGTATTATGGGATGTATTGTCAACGGCCCCGGCGAGATGGCAGATGCCGACTACGGCTATGTAGGTGCCGGACGAGGCAAAATCAGTCTTTATAAAAAGAAAGAATGCATTGAGAAGAACATTCCCGAAGAAGAGGCTGTGGAAAAACTGATAGAGTTGATAAAGAAGAACGGAGATTATAAATAAGGCTTTGCAAGGCGCATCCAAACACCTTATGATTTTCTTTCAGACACAGATCGCACAGATGAACATGACTTCCATGAACCTAATCTGTGCAATCCGTGTCGCAAAATATTAAGCTATCTTTTTTTTACTTAGCCACAGAAGTTATCGGCAAACTCAACATTTCTTTATACTTTGCCGGGGCAGTCAATATCTTCACCGCTTCCTTCAAATCGTCATCGTCTTTCAACTGTTCAATGATGCTGCCGCGCTGATAATAATAACGCTTGACGATTTCTATGGCAATCATCGCCTTTATCTCCTTGGAGAAATGGTCGAGGTCACGGTCGAGGTTGTGGCGCAGTTTTCGCTCCAGTGCCTTGAACTCTTCCGAGGCATCGGCCAGATAACCTTCAAACTCCGCCATCTCTTTCAAGTTCTTCAGTATCTTCTCAGTCTGCTGGTCATATTTGAAATCGGCCTTCTTTACCATTGCTTTGAAATCCGCATAATCAGCATCCGTGACCTTAAACTTCTCGGCAGAAGGAATGGCAGGGTGCTTCAGACAATAGTCCGTAGCATAGTTGAAAATCAGGTTGTCATTGACAAGGTAGAACAGAATATTAGGCAATTTCTCCTGTTTCACCGTAATATCCGGAGTAATCCCGCCGCCATCGCGCACTTCACGTCCGGCAGCCGTATGAAACACGGTTGTCAGACTGTCGGGAATACGTCCCACACTGCCATCTTCGTTCCGGTGCTTGTAGTCTATGGCCTGTACGCAACGCCCGCTGGGGATGTAATATTTGGAAGTGGTCAGTTTTATCGTACCGCCATATGGCAACGGACGGGGAGTTTGCACCAAGCCTTTGCCGAAAGTACGATTACCGATGATAACGGCACGGTCAAGATCTTGCAAAGAACCTGCGAGAATCTCTGAAGAAGAAGCCGTACCTCCGTTGACAAGAACCGCCAAAGGCATTTCCAAGTCCAATGGTTCACGTAAAGTTTTATAAGTATTGCCGGCTTGCTTTGTTTTACCTTTTGTTGTCACGAGTGTCTTGCCGCGAGGCAGGAAAAAATTGGCAATCTCGATAGATTCTTCCAGCAATCCGCCTCCGTTATTCCGCAAGTCAATCACCAAAGAGGTAATGCCTTTTTTCTTCAAATCCAGAAAAGCCTGCTTGAATTCTCTGGAAGGATTTCCTGAGAAAGTACTCAGGTTGATGTAGCCAATGTTGTTATCCAATACCGTGTAATAAGGGATAAACGGCAACTGAATGGAACGGCGGACAATATCGAACTCCAACAACTTCTCCGTGCCCGGGCGCTGCACTTTCAGTTTGAAGCTCGTGCCAACCTGACCGCGAAGCATCTCGCTGACTTCTTGATTGTTTTTCCCCGCAAGGTCCTTACCGTCAATCTCCATCAAGACGTCTCCGGCCTTCAGCCCCACCTTGGCTGCCGGCATGTTCTCATACGGCTCGGCAATCATGGAGCGTTTCAATTTTGCATTCCATGTGATGATGGAACCGATACCGCCATAAGAGTTCTTCAACATTTGCTCCAATTCACTTTGATCGTCTTCCGGATAGTAGGCTGTGTAAGGATCTAAGGAATAAAGCATGGCATCAATGCCCTCGCGAATGGTCTTATCGGGATTAATGGTATCGACGTAGAACATATCCAGTTCTTTCACTATCGAGTTAAACACATCCAAGTTCTTAGCTATCCTGAAATTACGGCTGTCGCCACTTCTGAAACCGAAAAAACAGACAACACCTGCCACAACGAGCAAGGCAGCCACCCAGCGTATTTGTAAAAATCTCCTCATATTCTCTAATCGTTGATTATTAATATTTCTTCTCTAATCTTTTCCCATTGAGCCGCCGACAGCTCCGTTCCCAGCACTTGTATCACATTTTTGGAGAGCATGGAGCCAATCTTTGCACATTTCTCCAGCGAGTAACCGCACGTAAGTCCGTACAAGAAGCCCGCAGCAAAATAGTCTCCCGCACCTGTGGTATCAACCACCCTATCGACGGATTCTGCCGGCGCATGCACCTCTTCCGTGCCTTTGCGGATTAAAGAACCGCGTCCTCCCATCTTCACGATGGCTATGCTGCACATTCCGGCAATGATGTCCAGCGCCTTCTCCGGTTCCTTGCCGGTGAAGGCTCTGGCTTCCTCTTCATTCGCAAACACGATATCCACGTATTTATTCATAAGCAAAGAGAAAAATACATGATCGTCTTCCACGATGTTATAGCTTGCCATATCCAAACATACTTGTAGTCCGGCCTCTTTAGCCAATTCGATGGCACGGAGAATCATGTCATGATCCTGTACCAGATAGCCCTCTATAAATAAATAAGTATATCCTTTGAACATGTCCAGCGTAAGTTCTTCCGCTCTCAAAGTTGAAGCCGCTCCCAAATAAGTACCGAAGGTGCGCTCTCCGTCGGGCGAAACAAAAGTAGAGGCTACACCTGAAGGGAGAAAGGATGAGAGCAGCAAATTAGCCTCTGTGCCACGCTCCAACAGGCTATTGCGAAAAAAGTCTCCGTAAAAGTCGTTTCCCACCTTTCCGATAAATCCTGTCGCTGCCCCAAGATGCGCCATGCCTCGAATAGCATTGCCGGCAGAACCTCCGGTGGAAAGATGTGTCTTCATCCGGCTGAAGTATTCATTGATTTTCAACAATCCTACCTCATCTATAAGAGTCATGCTTCCTTTAGGAAGTTGCATTTCCGTCAATATTTCATCATTCTCAAGGGTCACCAACACATCTACCAGAGCGTTGCCTAATCCTATTATTTTGTCCATCAGCGATATTTTTTTCGCAAAGATATTGCATATTTCAAAATATCCTATTACTTTTGCACCGCATTTAAGGAAATGCAACATTCTTCCTTAGCTCAGTCGGTTAGAGCATCTGACTGTTAATCAGAGGGTCCTTGGTTCAAGTCCAAGAGGAAGAGCGAAAAACTCCTTGAATGCACATTCTTCCTTAGCTCAGTCGGTTAGAGCATCTGACTGTTAATCAGAGGGTCCTTGGTTCAAGTCCAAGAGGAAGAGCAGTAAGGTTCGTCATTGCGGCGAGCCTTTTTTATTCCACTTACGAATCTGCCACAGCCAGCGTCAAAATGCTGAATCGAACACCTTCCACATCCTTGAAAGCATCGGCACAAGCCGTGATAGTGGCGCCGGTAGTCAGCACATCGTCCACAATCAACACATGCTTTCCGGCGAAACGCTCCGGACAATGCAGGCAGAAGATACCGTCCACATTTACCCAACGCTCATAGGCTGACTTCCGTGTCTGTGTTCCGGTATGCTTCTTGCGCGATAAGGAAGAGGTATCGACCGAGATGCCTGTCACATCGGATATGCCACGGGCGATGCACTCGCTCTGATTATATCCGCGCGACTTTTGCTTACGAGGATGCAAAGGCACAGGAAGTATGACGTCTATATCCCGAAAAAAGTCGACAGGCAGCAACTCTGCCGTCATAAAACGTCCCATTGTTTTGCCTAAATCCTGCCGTCCGCCATACTTTAGCAGATGCGGGATGTTACGAAAATCACTGCCTTTGCGGTAATAAAAGAAGGAGGAAGCACGTACCAAAGGAATTTTTCCCCAAAACATGCGTTCCACGATATTGTCGGCGTGGAGATGGAAGTTCGTCCGGGGCATATCCATATTGCACTTCATACAGATGCCTTCTTCTCCCTCCTGCAAGGCGTTTCCGCATACCGCGCACCGGCATGGGAAAAACAATCGGACAAAAGACACAAGCCAAGTTTTAAGCATATTTTCCATTTCCTTGAAATCCAATCGGCCGGTATGTCGCAAACGGACATGCCTACATATTATGCGGTGGAACTTCTTTTACCAACTGTAAGAGCAGGGGATGCAGAGGTCCGTTGGTGGCTATGATGTGATGCCCGTCCATAAAATTCTCATTACCATAAAAGTCGGTTACTTTGCCGCCAGCTTCCAATACCATGAGGGCCGCCGCCGAGAAATCCCACTTGCCGATAAATGCCTCCAGCCAAGCGTCAAAACGCCCGGCAGCCACGTAGCAAAGGGCAAGAGCAGCCGAACCGTTCATGCGAATACCCGCTACCTTTCCATACAGTTCATGTATCAAATGCTCACCCGTACGGGCGTATTGCTTAAAATTATAAGGCAGTTCCGTGACCACAAAAGCCTCTTCTGCATTCCGAACGGCAGAAACACACATTTTCTCCCCATCCACATAGGCTCCTCCTCCCTTCCAAGCATAGAAGCACTCGTCCCGGCACGGCTCATAAACCACTCCCAAAAGGAGGGAATGTTTATCGCGCAAAGCAATGCTGACACAATAAGGAGCATTGTCGTGTATGTAGTTCGTGGTTCCATCCAAGGGGTCTACCACCCAACAATAAGGCTCGTCTTGATAAACGGCCGAGCCTTCTTCCGTGATAAATCCCGCTTCGGGAAGAAGCTGTCTGAGTGCGGTCACAACCCGCCTTTCCGACTCTTTATCTACATAAGAAACATAGTCGTGCGCATGTTTCTCCACCACCGCCTCTCTACGGAAGCTTTTCCGCTCTTCTTTCAGGAAATGCCCCGCTTCACGTGCTATTCGGCATACAGATTCTGTCAGTGTTTTCAAGTTCTCCATATTTCCATTCTAATCGTATCCACCTGCAAAGGTAGAAACAAATCGGTGATTTGTCGCTTGCCCGACTCGGAAGTTTATCCAAGACAAGCGAAAATAAAGTTGGCAGAAGACAAACGCAAAGGACAGTTCTAAACAGGGGATTTGTATAGAAAAAAGAAAAAACATAACTTTTACACTAATTACCCGTTCTGTTTTTACTAAAAACTCGCCGGATTTTTACTAAAAATTCCGGGAAAAATTAGTAAAAATCCGGGGAGTTTTTAGTAAAATTTCTCCACCTTGATTATCAGACGATTACAGAAATTCTTCTTGTTGCAATTTATTACCAACACGTCATCCCTTATCCGCATGTATATAAAAGCGCATTTTAGCACATCCTACCGCCGGAAGCGGAAAACAGCAACAGGATGAAAAGAACCGTCTGCACCCATTTTTTCTCTCTTTCTGAAGAAACTATGCCGGCAAGCTTAAATGACACATTATGTTCTTTTTCTGTGCTGTGGATGTTTTAAACAACAACATTCTTACGTAATGTTTAACCATGGAAAATTCGGCTATTTGGAGGATTGACAGAAGCAGTTTCATGAGGTTGTAGCAAAACTCGGTTCTTTTTTAAACCTTGTTCCGGTGCAACCTGATGCTTTTAAAAACAAAAGATTTTATCAAATGGAAATTCTGCATAATCAAGAACAGAGACAGTTCGTTACCGAGACAGATGGAGCGACAGCCCACGTAAGTTACAAAATACACAGTGGCACGTTGGACATCAAACACACCATCGTACCTAAAGAACTGGAAGGGAAAGGTATTGCCTCAGCCCTTGTAAATGTGGCTTACAACTACGCTTTGAGCAATGGATTACGCCCAATGGCAACTTGTTCTTATGCAAAAAGCCGGTTGGCAAAGCATCCCGAATATACAAACAAAAAACTTTAAAGAAGGGGGAGGAGCGAGCTTAAAACAAGCCACCGAATACGTTCCTCGCAATCCATGCGCACGCCTCGGCATCGGCCAAAGCGTGATGATGCTGTTCCAACTGATAGCCGCAACAGGCTGCCACCGTGTGCAGTTGATAATTAGGCAAACCTTTGATGACACGGCGTGCCGCCTGCAAGGTACAATGGAAATCATAATCGGGATAATCCATGCCATATACCCGGAACACAGCCTTCAGGCAACTCTCGTCAAAGGCCTTGTTGTACGCCACTAACGGCAATCCTTCGATGCGTGGAGCTATCTCCTGCCAAACCAAGGGAAAAACCGGCGCACGCTCCGTATCGGCCTGCGTCAGGCCATGCACGCGGCTGTTCCAACATGTATAATATTCCGGTTCGGGACGAATGAGGCTATAATAACTGTCCGTTATTTCTCCATCCCGCACCACCACTACTCCCACGCTGCACACACTGCAACGCTGTTCGTTGGCCGTTTCAAAATCAATCGCTGCAAAATTTTCCATTCCTTAAAAATATCATGCCAAAAATAGTCAGAAAAATCCGGCCGAACAGCAAAATGAATCTCAAAAAAAATAAAAAAGAACAAGCGCTTTTTTATCCCCTCGGTTTGCAATATCTTTGCCTTCCATCAGATTAAGCCAGAGCATAATGGAACATCCTCTCTCTCAATTCAAGTACTGCCCGAAGTGCGGTTCCGCCCGTTTCGAGCCCCATAACAGCAAGTCAAAGCAATGTGCCGATTGCGGTTTTGTCTACTACTTCAACTCCTCGGCAGCCACGGTGGCTTTCATTCTGAACGAACGGGACGAGCTTCTTGTATGCCGCCGTGCCAAAGAGCCCGCAAAGGGCACGCTGGATTTGCCCGGCGGCTTCATCGACATGGCAGAGACGGGTGAGGAAGGTGTGAGCCGCGAAGTAAAAGAAGAGACGGGCATGGAGGTGACAAATGCGAAATACCTCTTCTCGCTGCCCAACATTTACGTCTATTCCGGCTTTTCCGTACACACGCTTGACATGTTTTTCCTGTGCAAAGTGGCCGACATGCTGCATTTCAAGGCGATGGACGATGCGGCGGAAGCATTCTTTCTTCCATTGAAAGACGTACGTCCGGAAGAGTTCGGGTTGCATTCCATCCGCAAAGGGGTGCAGATGTTCATCGACGAATATATCTCAAAATAAGCCCGTTTCATGGCGTGATACGGAGAGGAACTCCCCCCCCTCTGTCGTTCCCGTTTGATGGGACTATATTTCCCGTTTGGTGCACATATATCTCCAGCTCGGTGGATGTATATCTCCAGCTCGGTGGATCTATATATCCAGCAAAGCAACTGTATCTTCGCGAAAAAGAGGCTGTTACTTCTTGACAGTGACACCCCGAATATCCTAAAAAAAACAAACGGATGGAACAAATACAGTTTAAAACCCGTATGTTTGTAGAACACCTATTCCAAAACGAAGGATGAAAAATAGAATATCTCGAATACTTTGCGCGGCACTTTGCTGTGCACCTTTACTCGCAACAGCGCAGACCGGCGAGAAAAGCACATCTCCCCAAAGACTTTATCAGGAAGGCAGCACTTTGTTCCGGCAGAAAGCCTACGCCGCTGCCGTCTATCCGCTACAGATGTATGTACGCCAAATGCGGGCGGACGGACAACCGCTGCCTGACACCGGACAACGGCAGGAAGCGGAATACATGCTGGCATGTGCCGCCTACGAGCTGAGAGACCCTAAGAGCACGGAGCTGCTGCGAGCCTTTCTGGACGATTATCCCGACACGCCCCATGCCAACCGCATCTACGCGCTCATTGCTTCGACCTACTTCTTTGAAGAGAAATACGACGAGGCACTTGCCATGTTCAACTCCGCCCGCCTTGACCTGCTGGCGTCTGAGGAACGAGACGATATGACCTACCGTCTGGCCACCTCTTACTTGAAGACCGACAACGTCAAAGAAGCTGCCGTATGGTTCGAGACGTTGCGCAGCACAAGCAAGCGGTATGCCGATGACTGCACCTATTATATATCCTACATCCGATATACGCAAGGCAGGTATGACGAAGCACTCAACGGCTTCCTGACCTTGCAGCAAAACGAGAAATACAGAAGCCTCGCCCCCTACTACATCGCCGAAATCTATCTGATAAAGAAGCGGTACGACCAAGCGGAAACGGTGGCCAAGAACGCTTTGGCCGCTCACCCCGACGGACTGTCATACACGCGTACGGCCGAGATGAACCGTGTGCTGGGAACAGCCGAATACCATTCCGGAAAGTATCACGAAGCCATGAAGTCTCTTGACACGTACATGGAGCACAACAGCGAAGCCACGCCCCGAAGAGACGCCCTCTACATGCTGGGGATGTCCCGCTACCAATGCGGCGTGTATTCGCAGGTGCCCCCTGTCCTCAGTCGGGTGACCACCGAACCGGACGCCCTCTCGCAGAATGCGTGGCTGCACATGGGCCTGGCCTATCTGCAACTGGCAGACAAGACCAACGCACGCATGGCCTTTGAGCAGGCAGCCGCCGGCAACGCCGACCGCAAGATAAAGGAGCAGGCAGCCTACAATCATGCCTTGTGCATCCACGAGACGTCCTATTCCGCTTTCGGCGAATCGGTGACCGTCTTCGAGAATTTCCTGAACGAATTCCCCTCCTCACCCTATGCCGACAAGGTCAGCGGCTACCTTGTGGAGGTTTATATGAATACACGTAGCTATGATGCCGCCCTCCGCTCCATAGAACGTATTGCACAACCCGGTAGATCCATTCTGGAAGCCAAGCAGAAGATTCTGTTCCAACTCGGCACGCAGTCTTTCGCCAATACACAATTCGAACAGGCCATCGGCTACTTCGACCGCAGTGTGGCTCTGGGGCAATACAACGTCCAGACCAAAGCCGACGCGGCCTACTGGCTCGGCGAGGCTTACTACCGCCTGAACCGGATGCGTGAGGCCTCGCGCAACTTCAACGAATATCTATCGCTCACCCGACAGAGGAATACGCAGATGTTCGCCCTTGCCTACTACAACCTTGCCTACATCGCCTTCCACCGTAAAGAGTATGCAACGGCAGAAAACAACTTCCGCAACTTTGTCCGTTCGGATAAAGGAGAGCATCCCCTCGTGCTGGCCGATGCCTACAACCGCATGGGCGATTGCAGCATGTACGCACGCCGCTTCGATGAGGCCAAGCAAAGCTACACGAAAGCCGAGAGTCTGGGTACTCCCGCCGGAGATTATTCCTACTATCAAATGGCGTTAGTGACCGGCCTGCAGAAAGACTATGCAGGCAAGATAGCCCTGCTGGAACGTCTGGCAAGCAAATATCCCGACTCTCCCTACGCCGTCAATGCCCTCTACGAGAAAGGACGCTCTTATGTGCAGAGCAGCAACAACCGTCAGGCCATCTCCGCTTTTCGCGAACTGCTGGACAAGTATCCCGAAAGTCCGCTCAGCCGCAAAGCTGCCGCAGAAATCGGCTTGCTCTACTATCAGAACGACGACTACACCCGTGCCATCGAAGCCTACAAACACGTGGTCATCCGTTATCCGGGAAGCGAAGAGGCCCGCCTTGCCATGCGCGACCTGAAATCCATCTATGTGGATGCCGACCGTGTGGACGAGTTTGCAGCCCTTGCCGCGCAGATGCCCGAAGCCGTGCGCTTCGAGGCCGGTGAACAAGATTCGCTGACCTACATCGCCGCCGAAAAGATATATATGAGGGGCGAAGTCTCCGCAGCCAAGAACAGCTTTGTCCGCTATCTGCAAAGTTATCCCAACGGTGCTTTCAGCCTCAACGCGCACTACTACCTCTGCCTCACGGGAAAAGAGCAGAAAGACGAAGAGGCCGTGCTGACACATGCGGGGAAGTTGCTGGAATATCCGGATAACCCCTATTCCGAAGAAGCCTTACTGATGCACGGCGAAGTCCTCTTCAACCGCCGGCAATATGCCGAGGCACTTGCCGACTACAAGAAGCTGCAGGCCAAAGCCTCCACCGCCGAACACCGCCGGCTGGGCACCATCGGCATACTGCGCTGCGGAGCACTGACCGGCAACGATGCCGAAGTGATTCATGCCGCCACAGCTCTGCTGGCCGAGGCCAAACTCACTCCGGAACTGCGCAACGAAGCACTCTACTACCGTGCCAAGGCCTATCTGAACCAGAAGGCCGACAAGAAAGCCACAGACGACCTCCGATCGCTGGCCAAAGACACCCGCACCCTTTATGGTGCGGAAGCCAAATACTTGGTGGCGCAGCAACTCTATGCAGGGCATGAGTATGCCGCCGCCGAAAAGGAGATACTCGACTTCATCGACCAGAGCACGCCTCACGCCTACTGGCTGGCACGCAGCTTCATCCTGCTCTCGGATGTGTATGTGGCCATGAACAAGAAGATAGATGCCCGCCAATATCTGTTGAGCTTGCAGCAGAACTATCGTGCCGATGACGACATTGAGAGAATGATTAACGAGAGACTGGAAAAACTGAAATAAAAAGACGCTTACGCATCGTCGTAAAAGAAAAGAATATGAGAAAGCAAAGATATATCCTCGCCGTGATGGCACTGACAACCGCCTCTTCAGCAGCCGTGGCGCAAACGCAGGCCAAAGACACTACCGTGAACCGTACGGTCATTGTGGAACAGGAGTATAATCCGGACATCATGGATGCCTCGAAGATAAACGTACTGCCCAAAGTAGAGCAGCCTGCCGCAAGCAAAAAAGAAGTGGAATATGACGCCTCGCTCGCTCTCGCCGGAAACATCCCCACAGGCATCATGCAAGTGTATGGCGGAAAGGAGACGCAGGCAAAGCCGCACCCCGGCTATGTACGTCTGGGACATGGCAACTATGGAAATCTTGATGTACATGCCAACTATCTGTTCGCCTTGTCCGACAAGAATCGCCTCAACCTGATGTTCAAGATGGATGGCATGAACGGCAAACTGAAGCTGCCCGAAAGTGAGGAGAAGTGGGGTTCTTACTACTACCGCACCAACGCCTCGGTGGGCTACACCCATGCCTTCGACAAAGTCGATATGGACATTGCCGGAAAATTCGGGTTGAGCAATTTCAACTTCATGCCCTTCTCTGCAAGGAACAAGCAGAAATTCACTTCGGGCGACATCCACTTCGGCGTAAAGTCTACCACTGACGATTTCATACTCAGGTTTCGGGCCGAAACCAACCTGCTGTTCTACGAGCGCCAACAAGACTTTGGCTGCAACGGCATCAACGAAACCATCGTCCGCACTCAAGCGGAAACGACCGGAAATATATCTGAAAACCAATTTGTAGGCGTGGCGTTCCATATGGACAACACATTTTATAACAGCAGCCTGCTCCAAAACCATCACACCCTGAACTTCAATCCGTATTATCAGATTCAGAACGAGGATTGGAAAGTGCGCATCGGCGCACATACCGACTTGGCATTCGGATTTGGCAAGAAAGTACGCTTCGCTCCCGACGTGACAGCCCAATATACCTTTTCCGACAGTTATACCCTCTACGCACAGGCCAAAGGCGGTAAGATACAGAACGACTTCCGCCGTCTGGAAACCTTCCATCCGTACGGGCTGATAACGGAACAGACCGACGCCACCTACGAACAGCTGAATGGAGCCCTCGGTTTCAAGGCAAACCCCGCTCCCGGAGTCTGGCTGCACCTTTACGGCGGCTACCAAAGTTTGAAGGATGACCTCATGTTCTTCCCCGACTTCAACAACACGGCCCTCTTGCTCCGTGCGGTGCAAACCTACACGAAGAACATCTATGCCGGAGCAGAAGTAGGCTACAACTACAAAGACCTCATCCACTTCACGGCATCGGGCGTTTATCGCAATTGGAGGGCCGACGGAGAAGAAGTGCTCCAAGCAAGAGTGCTCTCCTTCAAACCGGCTTTCGAAGCCGACCTTCGCATGGACGTACGTCCCGTATCGTCTGTCCTCGTAGGTATCGGCTACCGGCACACCTCGCGCGAAAAGGTGGACGGCACGAAAGCAGCCCCCGTCGGCAACCTCTACTTAAGCGGCAGTTACGAGTTGTTCAAAGAAATCTCCGTATATGCCCGTGCCAATAATTTATTGAACAAGAATTATCAATATTATTGGATGTATCCTGCCCAAGGGGTCAACTTTGTAGGTGGAGTAAGCTTCCATTTCTAATTTTTTTTCTACTTTTGCGCCCGAATTCAGTGGTGGGAGTCATTAAAAAACAGAAAATTATGCAGAAAAACCTTGTAATTGTCGAGTCTCCGGCAAAAGCGAAAACAATCGAAAAGTTCTTGGGGAAAGATTATAAAGTACTTTCCAGTTACGGCCATATACGCGACTTGAAAAAGAAAGCGTTCAGCATTAATGTCGAAAAAGACTTTGAGCCGCACTATGAGATTCCCTCAGACAAAAAGAAAGTAGTAGCCCAACTGAAAGAAGAAGCCGATCAAGCCGAAACCGTCTGGCTGGCTTCCGATGAGGACCGCGAAGGAGAAGCCATTGCTTGGCATCTGTATGAAGTTCTGAAACTCAAGCCGGAACAGACTAAGCGCATCGTCTTTCATGAAATCACCAAAGATGCCATCCTGAAAGCCATAGAGAATCCCCGCAACATCGACATCAATCTGGTAGACGCCCAACAAGCACGGCGTATCTTGGATCGCATCGTAGGCTTTGAACTCTCGCCGATATTGTGGCGGAAAGTGAAACCGGCTCTTTCTGCAGGCCGCGTGCAATCGGTCGCTGTCCGTCTCATCGTGGAGCGCGAACGCGAAATACAGGCTTTCCAAACCGAAGCTGCCTATCGGGTGACTGCCATCTTCCTCGTGCCCGACAATAACGGAAAGACAGTGGAAATGAAAGCCGAACTGGCTCGCCGCATCAAGACAAAAGAAGAAGCCTTGGCGTTTCTGGAAAGTTGCAAGTCGGCCACCTTTGCCATCAACGACATCACCACCCGCCCACTGAAAAAGACGCCTGCCGCCCCCTTTACCACCTCCACCCTGCAACAGGAGGCTGCCCGCAAATTGGGTTTCACCGTGGCACAGACCATGATGGTGGCGCAACGTCTCTACGAATCGGGACTCATCACTTACATGCGTACCGACTCGGTGAACCTCTCCGGACTGGCTGTGAACGGCTGCAAGGAAACCATTGCCAACCTAATGGGCGAACGCTACGTACACCCTCGACACTTTGCCAACAAGACCAAAGGAGCACAAGAGGCGCACGAAGCCATCCGTCCCACTTATATGGAGAACGCCCGTATAGAGGGCACACCTCAGGAAAGAAAGCTATATGACCTGATATGGAAGCGCACCATCGCTTCGCAAATGACCGATGCCGAAGTGGAGAAGACCACCGTGACCATCGGCATCAGCAACGCATCCGACACCTTTATGGCTGTGGGAGAAGTGATTACCTTCGACGGTTTCCTCCGTGTGTACAGAGAATCGTATGACGATGATACGGAAGCGCAGGAGAATGAAGCCCACCTGCTCCCTCCCCTGAAGAAAGCACAGCAACTGCAATTCGATAATATCACCGCCATCGAACGCTTCACACAGCATCCGCCCCGCTACACCGAGGCCAGCCTTGTGCACAAGCTGGAGGAACTGGGTATCGGCCGTCCGTCTACCTACGCACCCACCATCTCCACCATTCAGCAACGCGAATATGTGGTGAAGGGCGAGAAAGCGGGTGAAGAACGTGCCTACAATGTACTTGCCCTGAAAAACAATCAGGTAACGGACACCAAGCGCACCGAAATCACCGGAGCGGAAAAATCGAAGCTGATGCCTACCGATACTGGTATCGTGGTGAACGACTTCCTGATCGAGTACTTCCCCAACATTCTCGACTACAACTTCACCGCCAATGTAGAGAAACAGTTCGACGAGATAGCCGAAGGCGACAAGCAATGGACCGCCATTCTGAAAACATTCTACAAAGACTTCCATCCCTCCGTGGAGAAAACACTTGCAGCCAAGAGCGCGCACAAAGCCGGCGAACGCATTCTCGGCAACGACCCCGTCAGCGGCAGACAAGTATCTGTAAAGATAGGCCGTTTTGGTCCGGTGGTGCAAATAGGCACTGCGGAAGACAATGAAAAGCCTCGCTTTGCCCAACTGAAGAAAGAAATGTCTCTCGAAACCGTCACTCTGGAAGAAGCGTTGGAGCTATTCAAACTTCCACGCACATTGGGCGAATACGAAGGCAAGGAGGTAGTTATCGGGGCAGGACGTTTCGGCCCGTACATTCAGTACAACGGTACGTACACTTCACTGCCCAAGACTATGGACCCGATGACCATCGCGCTGGAAGAAGCCATCGAATTACTGAAAAAGAAACAGGAAGAAGAAGCCCAAAGGCACATCAAGAAATTCGATGAGGAGCCGGAACTCGAAATCCTGAACGGTCGCTACGGCCCCTACATTGCTTATAAAGGCAATAACTACAAAATCCCTAAGGACATTGTTCCGCAAGACTTGAACCTGCACGCTTGCCTGGAGCTTGTAAGGCTGCAAAGCGAAAAAGCGAGCAAGCCCAGAAGAACGGCTAAAGCAGTGAAAAGTACAGCAAAAGCTGCTAAAACGACTAAAAAGAAATAGCCGGTATCATCCATCCCGGCTATACTTTCCACAAGGTGTGGGCTAATGTCTCCCGAAGTGTGGGCGCACCTCTCCCAAAGTGTGGGGATATTGTCTTTAAGGTGTGGGCTTACGGGTCTTAAAGTGTGGGCATAGGAATGCTAAAGTGTGGGCATAGGAATGCCAAGATGTAGGCATAAGTTTACTCGCACCTCAAGAAGATTCTTTTTCAAACGCAAATGACGCTGAACACGCAGACTTTTCTTCATGTAAGTTCTGCGCATTCAGCGTCATCCATCTATAACAGGGCAGGAGTGACAATGCCCTTCAAGCCGTTTCGTTCTTACATTCTATCCGGAACCTCGATGCCAAGCAGCCCCATGCCCAGGCGCACCACTTTAGCCACATTGGCAGAAAGGGCAAGACGGAACACCTTTACCGCTTCGTTCTCTTCGCGCAGAATGCTGAAGTCATGGTAGAACTGGTTATATTCTTTTACAAGGTCGTAGACATAATTGGCTATGACAGACGGACTGTAATCTTCGCCTGCCTGCTTCACCACGGTTGCAAAATCGGCCAGCATCTGTATCAAACCCTCTTCTTTTTCGCTCAACTCGATGCCTTCGGGCAATTGGGAAGGTATCACAAGGTTTGCCTCTTTCGCCTTGCGCAGCACGGACTGGATACGCGCGTACGTATATTGGATGAATGGCCCGGTATTACCGTTGAAGTCGATAGACTCTTTCGGGTTGAACGTCATGTTCTTGCGGGCATCTACTTTCAAGATGAAATACTTCAAAGCTCCCAAGCCGACAATACGGGCTATGTTATCCGCTTCTTCCTGTGTCAAGCCATCCAGCTTGCCCAACTCACCGGAAGTTTCCTTGGCTGTCGCTATCATCTCGGCCATCAAGTCATCGGCATCCACCACCGTACCTTCGCGGCTCTTCATCTTACCTTCGGGGAGTTCTACCATTCCGTAGGAGAAGTGTACCAAACCCTTGCCCCATTCAAAGCCCAGCTTGTCGAGCAGAATGGAAAGAACTTGAAAGTGATAGTTCTGCTCGTTGCCCACTACGTAAATCATCTTGTCGATGGGATAATCGGCAAAGCGCAGTTTGGCAGTACCGATGTCCTGCGTCATATAAACGGAAGTCCCGTCGGAACGGAGAAGCAGTTTATGATCCAGACCTTCGCCGGTAAGGTCTGCCCATACGGAGCCGTCTTCTTTCCTATAAAAAAATCCTTTCTCCAAACCCTCAAGCACTTTTTCCTTTCCTTCAAGATAGGTGTCGGACTCATAGTAAATCTTATCGAAAGTAACGCCCATCATACGGTATGTTTCATCAAAGCCGGCATACACCCAGTCGTTCATCTTTTTCCACAAAGAGCGGACTTCGGGGTCGTTGGCTTCCCACTTCACCAACATCTCCCGCGCTTCTTTCATCAAAGGCGATTCGGCTTCGGCCTTTGCCTTGGCTTCTTCTTCGTCCAGTCCCTCGGCTTGGTATTTGGCCATCAGTTCTTTCACCTCGGCCTTGTAATGCTTATCAAAGGCCACATAGTAATCACCGATCAGGTGATCGCCCTTCTTGCCGGACGATTCAGGAGTTTCGCCGTTGCCAAACTTCTGCCACGCCAGCATTGATTTGCAGATATGAATGCCACGGTCGTTGACGATATTGGTCTTTACCACCTTATTTCCGTTTGCAGCCATGATGTTGGCCAAAGCATTACCCAACAAGTTGTTGCGGACATGTCCCAGATGGAGAGGTTTGTTCGTATTGGGAGAGGAATATTCAATCATCACAAGCGGAGACGCATCGGTGGCAGATATAATGCCATACAGTTCGTCTGCCTGAATACCATTCAGAAGTTCAATCCACGCAGAAGATGCGACGGTCAGGTTCAAAAAACCTTTGATAACATTGAACGAGGCCACCATAGATTCGTTCGCCTGCAAGTACTCTCCAATTTCCTGTGCCGTTTGCTCCGGTCCTTTCTTTGAAATACGGAGGAAAGAAAAGACCACCAGTGTGAGATGCCCTTCAAATTCTTTCTTGGTTTTCTGCAACTGCACTTGTGCAGCAGGCACTTCCTGCCCGTACAGCGATTTCAGTCCGCCAATGACGGACGCTACCAGTTTCTGTTCTATATCCATGATTTTAATGTATTTTCCGGGGGACAAAGATAATGCAAAACAAAAGCAGAATAAAATTTTGCAAACAAAAAAGGGCGCACCGCCTCACGGAAACGCCCTTTTTATTATACCTTATGATGAACTCTCGCTTATTCAGCAGTCAACTCTGTACCCGCTTTGAACTTTACAACTTTCTTTGCAGGGATTTTGATAGTTTGCTTCGTAGAAGGGTTAATACCGGTACGTGCAGCTCTCTCTGCCACAGAAAAAGTTCCAAAACCAACCAATGATACTTTATCACCGGCTTTCATTGCCTTGCTTACTGATGCAACAAATGCATCCAATGCTTTTTTAGAGTCTACTTTTGACAAACCAGACTCCGCTGCCATAGCGCTGATAAGTTCCGCCTTATTCATAATACTTCAATTTAATTAATTATGTTTTAAAAAAAATCATTCTGCTTTCTTTCACAAAGTTCCACAAAAATAGAGTAATATTTCTGAATATCAAACAAAAACTTTAAAAAAACATTGGAAAACGACGAAAAAAAAGAATAGAATATACTTTTTCTGCTATAGAACAGAAATTATTCGTATTTTTGCCAGAAAAAGCAAAGAAGCGGGACTGTTTTATCCTTACCGCAAATTTTGGAATGGAAACTGTATGAATACAATACCTACTATAACTAAAAACCTTTTGATTATTAACGCACTGATGTTTTTGGGTACCATTGTAGCCCAAAGCTACGGTGTGGACCTTGCCCGATATTTGGGATTGCACTTTTTTCTTGCCGAAGACTTCAACGCCGCACAGTTGATAACCTACATGTTCATGCATGCCGGTTTCTCGCACGTATTCTTCAATATGTTTGCCGTATGGATGTTCGGGCGGATTCTGGAACAGGTATGGGGGCCGAAACGCTTCTTGTTTTATTATTTGGCATGCGGTATAGGGGCAGGAATCATTCAGGAGCTGGTGCAATACATCCATTATGAGACAGTACTTTCTGCCTACGACAGCGTAAACACCGGGATATCTGTCATCCCGATGAAAGAATACCTCAACATGCTGACAACCGTAGGTGCCTCGGGGGCGGTATACGCCATTTTGCTGGCATTCGGCATGCTATTCCCCAACCAGCAAATGTTCATCTTCCCACTCCCTTTTCCTATCAAGGCAAAATTTTTTGTCATCGGTTACGCACTGATTGAGTTATATGCCGGATTTGCCAACAATGCCGGAGACAATGTCGCTCATTTTGCGCATTTGGGCGGCATGATATTCGGTTTTATCCTGATTATGTACTGGAGAAATAAGAATAAAGGAAATGGCTACTATTATAACTGATCTGAAAGAAAACTTTCGCAAGGGGAGTATTTATATCCGGCTGATATACATCAATGTGGGCGTGTTTATCCTTACCACATTGACGGAGGTAATGCTCCAGCTTTTCAACCGGAGTCTGGCAGGAGTATTCCAATGGCTGGAACTACCGGCGTCGTTTCAGCGCTTTGCCCTACAACCTTGGTCACTGCTGACATACATGTTCATGCACGCCGGCCTGGTACATATCCTTTTCAACATGCTATGGCTCTATTGGTTTGGCGCACTGTTCCAGAATCTTTTCTCGGCCAAGCACCTACGCGGAGTATATGTGCTTGGAGGAATCGGAGGCGGATTGCTATACATGGCTGCCTACAACATATTCCCGTACTTCGCTCCTATGATAAACGGCAGCTTCATGCTCGGAGCCTCCGCTTCCGTACTGGCCATTGTGGCCGCCACTGCATACCGCGAGCCAAATTATCCGATACAATTGTTACTGTTCGGCACCGTTCGGCTGAAATATCTGGCACTCATCGTCATAGGTATGGATTTATTTTTTATCACTTCCGCCAATGCAGGCGGACACATTGCACATGTGGGAGGCGCATTAGCCGGCTTGTGGTTTGCAGCCTCCCTCAACAAAGGAATAGACATCGTTCTATGGATAAATAAATCATTGGACATACTATTTTCATTACTCAGCTTTAAGCCTCGAAAACCGAAGATGAAAGTACATTATGGCACCGGCAGAGAAAAAGATTACGATTATAACGCTCGAAAGAAGGCTCAATCCGATGAACTGGACCGCATTCTCGATAAACTGAAAAAGTCGGGCTATGAAAGTCTGACCGCAGAGGAAAAGAAAAGTCTGTTCGATGCCAGTAAACGCTAAGTTTAAAGCCAAGAAAAAAAGAAGTGAAGCATTTAGGAAATCTCGTAGCCCTTCTGATTCTGGCGGTCAATGCCTTATTCACAGGTCTGTTGCTCCTTACCGCCTACAGTCCGCACATTCAGCCGGTGGCTCATCCGGCAGAATCGTGTCTGGGGCTTATATTCCCCGTCTTCGTAGTGATAAACGGAGGATTCCTCGTCTTCTGGCTGATCATACAGCATTACAAGTCGGCATTGCTGCCTTTGCTGGGCTTCCTGTTGTGCTATTCGCAAATACGCGCCTACCTGCCCATCAATTTCCACACAAACCAACTACCCGAAGGGAGCATAAAACTTTTGTCTTACAACATCATGGGATTCGATGGTACCACCAAACAAGATGGCAAGAATCCGATACTGACTTACCTGAAAGAGAGCAATGCCGATATACTTTGTCTGCAAGAATACGCCACGATGGAATCGGCTCGCCATCTTTCACAAAAGGATGTGGAGAAGGCACTCAAGGCATATCCATACCATGCCATTCACCCGATAGGCAGCGGGAAAGGATTTACCAATAAAATAGCCTGCTATTCCAAATATCCCATTCTCTCTTCACGGGTATTAGACTATGTCAGCGGATACAATGGTTCGGTATTGTACGAAGTGAAGATCGGCGAAGACACCATTACCCTTATCAACAATCATCTGGAGTCCAACAAACTGACCCAAGCCGATAAGGTCGTCTATGAAGACATGCTCAAGGCACCCGAGAAGGAAAAAGTGAAACATGGCATACGCCTATTGATACGCAAGCTGGCAGAAGCATCTGCCATCCGTGCCCCACAAGCCGACACCATTGCAAAGGAAATAGCCTCCTCACCGCATGCGTCCATCATTGTCTGCGGCGATTTCAATGATACTCCCATCTCCTACACACACCGCGTCATCAGTCAAGGGTTGGATGATGCGTTCATCCAATCAGGGCGAGGGTTAGGCATATCCTATAATCAAAATAAGTTCTATTTCCGGATAGACAATATCTTGACAAGCAAGAACCTGAAAGCTTATAATTGCACCGTAGACCGTTCTATCAAAGTCTCCGACCATTACCCTATATGGTGCTATATCAGCAAAGAAAAGTAAAAAACAAAAGAATAATAACGATTTAATACCAAGAAAACAATGTTAAAGAAGAGTATTCTAATTTTAGCAACAAGTTGTATGATGTACTCCTGTGCCACTAAGACGGATAGCAATCCGTTCCTTTCCGAGTTTCAAACCCCGAATGGCGTACCGCCTTTCGATAAAATCAAGTTGGAACATTATGAACCCGCATTCCGGAAAGGAATGGAGGAACAGAATGCCAACATCCAAGCTATTATTGACAATACGGAGACCCCTTCTTTCGAAAATGTCATTGCTGCTCTCGACAATAGTTCACCAATACTGGATCGTGTGGGTGGTGTATTCCACAACCTGACAGAGGCCGAAACCACAGACAAATTGACGGCCCTCTCTATTAAACTGGCTCCGGAGCTGGCCGAGCATGAGGATAACATTTCGCTCAACCAGGAACTTTTTAAGAAAATAGATGCAGTTTACCGACAGAAAGAGTCGCTCGGCCTGAGCCGCGAACAAGAGAGGCTCTTAGAAAAAACGTACAAAGGTTTTGTCCGTTCCGGAGCCAATCTCCCGGCCGACAAGCAAAATCGCTTGCGCGAAATCAACAAACAGCTTTCCACGCTCGGCATTACCTTCAGCAATAATATCCTGAATGAGAATAACGACTTTAAATTGTTTGTCGACAAGAAAGAAGATCTGGCCGGTCTGCCCGAATGGTTCTGCCAAAGTGCCGCCGAAGAGGCAAAGGCCGCCGGACAAGAAGGCAAATGGTTGTTCACCCTGCACAACGCCAGCCGCCTGCCTTTCCTGCAATACGCCGCCAACCGCCTGTTGCGCGAGAAGATTTACAAAGCTTATATCAACCGCGGCAACAATAATGATAAAAACGATAATAAGAAAATCATCAGCGAAATCATAAGCCTGAGACTTGAAAAAGCACAACTGCTGGGCTTCGACTGCTACTCCAACTTCGTTCTGGAGAACAAAATGGCAAAGAACGCCACCACAGTAATGGATTTCCTCAACAATTTATGGGGTTACGCACTGCCCAAAGCAAAAGCTGAAGCATCCGAACTGCAAAATTTGATGGACAAAGAGGGCAAAGGCGAAAAACTGGAAGCATGGGACTGGTGGTACTACACCGAAAAACTGCGCAAAGAGAAATACAATCTGGAAGAGTCCGAAATCAAGCCTTACTTCAAACTTGACAACGTGCGCGACGGCGCTTTCTATGTAGCCAACAAGCTGTATGGCATCACGCTGACCAAACTCGACAATATTCCGGTTTATCATCCTGACGTGGAAGTTTTCGAAGTAAAAGCCCAGGACGGCTCACAATTGGGCATCTTCTATGCAGACTACTTTCCGCGCTCCGGAAAGAGAGGCGGTGCTTGGATGAACAACTATCGCGAACAACAAGGAAACATACGTCCATTGATATGCAATGTGTGCAGCTTCACCAAACCCGTAGGCGATACCCCTTCTCTGCTCACCATCGACGAAGTGGAAACCTTGTTCCACGAATTCGGCCATGCCTTGCACGGATTGCTGACCCAATGCCAATACAAAGGAACCTCCGGCACCAATGTGGCACGCGACTTTGTGGAACTTCCTTCCCAAATCAACGAACATTGGGCCACCGAACCCGAAGTTTTGAAAATATACGCCAAGCACTACCAGACCGGCGAGGTAATTCCCGACACCCTGATTGGAAAGATCCTCAACCAGCAGACTTTCAACCAAGGCTTCATAACGACCGAACTATTGGCGGCAGCCATTCTCGACATGAACCTGCACAACCTGAAAAATACCGAAGGAATCGACGTAGTTGCTTATGAGAAAGAAGCAATGGAACGACTCGGCCTGATACCCCAAATCGCACCGCGTTATCGTACCACCTACTTCAACCACATCATCGGAGGTTATGCCGCAGGTTACTACAGCTATCTTTGGGCAAATGTTCTGGACAACGATGCTTTCGAAGCATTCAAAGAACACGGCATCTTTGACAAACAGACCGCCGCTCTCTTCCGCCAAAATGTATTGGAAAAAGGAGACAGTGAAGACCCGATGGTGCTCTACAAGAACTTCAGAGGCGCTGAGCCTCAATTAGACCCGATGTTAAAAAATCGCGGTATGAAGTAAGAATTGTGAAAAAAAAACTATATTTGCAGCCTTGTATACAGCAGAATTAAATTAAAAACAATAATAAAAAACTAAAAGTAACATGCAAAACAAAGGATTTGTAAGGGTTTTTGCAATATTGCTCACACTGGTGTGCGTATTCTACCTCTCTTTCTCTTTTGTAACTCGCCATTACACCAATAAGGCAAAAGAGTTCGCAAAAGGCGATGCGAGAGCGGAACAAGCTTACCTCGATTCTCTGGCTAATGAGAAAGTGTATTTTGGCAATTGGACTCTGAAAGATTGTCGTGAGATGGAAATCGGTTTGGGCTTGGACCTGAAGGGTGGTATGAACGTCATCCTCGAAGTATCTGTGCCTGACGTCATCAAAGTATTGGCAGACAACAAAACGGACGAAGCATTCAATCAAGCTTTGGCCAATGCCACCAAACTGGCTACTACAAGCCAGGAAGACGTTATCACACTCTTCATCAAGGAGTACCACAAGTTGGCTCCGGCAGGCAAGCTCTCCGAGTTGTTCGCAACCCAACAGTTGAAAGACAAAGTAAACCAGAAGTCGTCCGATGCTGAAGTTGAAAAAGTATTGCGCGAAGAAGTAAAAGCAGCGGTTGAGAATTCATACAACGTGCTCCGTACCCGTATCGACCGTTTCGGCGTTGTACAGCCCAACATCCAAAGCTTGGAAGACAAGATGGGACGCATCATGGTGGAACTTCCGGGTATCAAAGAACCTGAACGTGTAAGAAAACTACTGCAAGGTTCTGCCAATCTGGAATTCTGGGAAACATACACAGCCAAAGACGTGGCTCCTTACTTGCAGTCGGCAGACGCCAAACTACGCACTATTTTGGCAAGAGAAACCGGCGATCAGGCGGAAGCAGACAGCACTGCTTCTGACAGTGCAGGCGTTGCACCGGCCATGGCACAAGCCACTACAGCCGATAGCCTTGCCGCAGCCCTGAAAGGCGAAAGCAAAGCACAGACCGCTAACCTGGAACAAATCAAGAAAGAGCATCCTTTGTTGGCCATCTTGCAGGTGAACCCAAACAACGGTCCCGTAGCAGGTTATGCCAATGCCAAAGATACGGCTGAAATAAACAAATACCTCTCCATGCCGGAAGTGATGGCCGAGATGCCGAAAGACTTGCGTTTGAAATGGGGAGTATCGGCTTATGAATATGACCCGAAAGCACAGACCTTCGAGTTGTATGCCATCCGCTCTACCGAGCGCAACGGTAAAGCTCCGCTGGAAGGTGATGTAGTGGTGAATGCCAAAGACGAATACGACCACTATGGCAAACCTGCCGTAAGCATGTCCATGAATACGGACGGTGCACGTCGCTGGGCGCAGCTCACCAAGCAGAACATTGGAAAGAGCATCGCCATCGTATTGGACGATTATGTATATTCCGCACCCAATGTAAACAATGAAATCACCGGCGGCAACTCACAGATCACCGGCCACTTCACTCCCGAACAGGCAAAAGACTTGGCCAACGTATTGAAATCAGGTAAGATGCCGGCTCCCGCCCACATCGTACAAGAAGACATCGTGGGCCCGTCGTTGGGACAAGCCTCTATCAACGCCGGTATCATGTCGTTTGTAGTAGCATTGATCCTGCTGATGATATACATGTGCACAATGTACGGTTTCATTCCGGGTATGGTTGCCAACGGAGCATTGGTACTGAACATGTTCTTCACGCTGGGCATTCTTTCATCTTTCCAAGCCGCATTGACCATGTCCGGTATTGCCGGTATGGTTTTGGCGCTCGGTATGGCTGTGGATGCCAACGTTTTGATCTACGAGCGTACCAAAGAGGAGCTTCGCTCCGGCAAGGGCGTGAAGAAAGCATTGGCCGACGGTTATTCCAACGCTTTCTCTGCCATCTTCGACTCGAACTTGACATCTATCATCACAGGTATCATCTTGTTCAACTTCGGTACCGGTCCTATTCGTGGTTTTGCCACCACACTGATCATCGGTATCTTGATTTCATTCTTCACAGCAGTATTCATGACTCGTCTGTTCTATGATCACTTCATGGGCAAAGACAAGTTGCTGAACCTGACATTCTCTTCAAGCATCTCCAAAAACCTGATGGCGAATGTACGTTTCAACTTCATGGGAAGAAACAAATTGTGGCTGACGATCACTGGAACGGCCGTGGTGGTATGCCTTGCTTTCCTCATGACTCGCGGATTGAGCCAAAGCATTGACTTCACCGGCGGACGTAACTTCAAGGTACAGTTTGAAAACAAGGTAGAACCCGAACAAATCCGTGAATTGATTTCCAGCAAGTTCGGTGATGCCAATGTAAGTGTTATCGCCATCGGTACAGACGGCAAGACAGTGCGCATCAGCACCAACTACCGTATCGAGGAAGAAGGCAACAACGTTGACTCTGAAATTGAAGCATATCTGTACGAGACTCTGAAGCCCGTATTGACTCAGAATATCACGCTGGAAACATTCATCGACCGTGAGAACCACACCGGTGGTAGTATCATCAGTTCGCAGAAAGTGGGTCCGAGCATAGCAGACGATATCAAGGTATCCGCCATTTGGTCGGTTGTACTTGCACTGATTGCCATCGGCATCTATATCCTGATCCGTTTCCGCAACATAGCATACAGTATCGGCTCTGTTGCCGCATTAGCTTGCGACACTATCGTTATTCTGGGTGCTTACTCCATCTGCTGGGGCTGGATGCCGTTCTCTCTGGAAATCGACCAGACGTTCATCGGTGCCATCCTGACAGCTATCGGTTACTCCATCAATGACAAGGTGGTAATCTTCGACCGTGTACGCGAGTTCTTCGGTCTCTATCCGAAACGCGGCAAGTTCCAACTCTTCAACGATTCGTTGAACACCACGTTGGCACGTACCATCAACACTTCATTCAGTACATTGATCGTATTGCTGTGTATCTTCATCCTCGGTGGTGATTCTATCCGCAGCTTTGCATTCGCCATGATTCTGGGTGTTGTGTTCGGCACACTCTCTTCTTTATTCGTGGCATCTCCCGTTGCTTACCTGCTGATGAAGAATAAGAAAGCCGGAGAAACTGTAGCAGAAGAAATGAAGTGACTCACACTACCGATAAGGTTATAAATAAAAATGAGGTTGTGCCAGAGTTTTGAAGTGCACCCCAAAAGTGAAACGAGTTAGACATCATCCGTTTATTGAAAGAGTTCGGTATTGCACCGGACTCTTTCCTTTTAACCGTGACCAGAATGCTGTATAATCCCATCAAGAGAGTCAAACCGTGAGAAAGCCTTGTCAAGCATATCGTAAATCTGTTCGAAGTTAAGAGATTTTGGGATATTATCTCATCATTGAACATATCCAAGACCGGCGAAAAATAGAGTTTGACAGAACCGATATTTATCTGTGTGACGCCCATCATTTGCGGCTTGGAGCTTCCACAATAAAATCCCGATTGATGATATTTGGCGCTATCCTGCCGACCTCGCCTTTGTATGGGCGGTAGCGGACTTTACGGATTTCGCTTTTAAGCCTCATCCATAAGTTGCTGCACGGTCTTATGCTTTAACGTAAACAGCGATTGTGCATTTCGGCAATCACACAACGATAACCATGTCCACCTTTATGCTCATAAGAATCAATTTAACAGCCTTTTTTTCATCAGCATACTTGCCTGCGGTTTTTAGACGCTTAAAAGGCAGCAGAACATGGAACAAGCCATCTTTTTTAACCCCAATAATAAGTCGAGAGGATAACCGGACCTTAGTTCGTCTCTCCATGAGCCAAAGGAACGTCTTTTCCAGAATTATACGTATTACTTCCTCCTTTAATTTAATCGTAGGACGGCAATGTGGTTGTTATTCCAATCCGGAACGTCCATATTTGTCCCACATTCCCTCACCCATGCCAATATCTCTGTTTCATTGATATACCTGAGTCCGGGATAAGAAGTTGGTCGATAGCCTCACCCGGAGAGTTGTATTTTAAAGTCAAAGTTTATTGGTTATCAAATATTTAACCCTATCCTGCCAGAGGCTTGTGTCTGACGGCTCAAACACTTGTGGCTGTCACGACAAAGGCTTGCGGCTGTCAAAACAGGGGGGAGGGTGCTCGGCGTAAAAGGCTCTCTTCTGACTAATCGCTGTAAACCGATGTATTCAGGAAATATCCGCCCGATAGGATACTGCCCCTCATCTTTAGCAAAAGCAACCGTCTATACCGTGTACTCAGGTATTGATATGATACTCCTTAGATAAATGGGCGATGGCTTCACCCTGCTTTACTTGACATATCATCTATTACAAGTCGTTGTTCATAACTGTACTTCATAAAAGCACACCCCAAAAGTTTTTGTCTAACTTTTGGGGTGTGCAGTTCTGTTCAAACATCCGTAGCTTCGCAATCTATCAGAAGCTATATTTGCACCCTACATAAATGGAGCGCGGCTGAGTAGGTCCGTAGATATATCCACTGTCGCGTCCGGCGCCGCGATCGAAATCTTTCTGGAAAGAGTTGAAGATATTCGTCAATCCGGCATACAGTTGCAACTTGGTAGCAGTGAACAACCGGAAATCATAAGAAATCTTTGCGCCCAAATCGAAGAAGGAAGGCGTAGTCTCCAGTTCGTCCCAATGAGGAGCAGCGCCCGAAGCATCTGCCACGGCTGTACGTTTCTTGGCATCGAGGGCGGCAATGTCCGACAAGGCAGATCCGGCTCCCCACTCGATGACATGAGGCACTTTCATCTGTCCTGTGAAAGTACCGGTCAGCGCAATGTTCAACGGATTGACGGGATTCCACCCAAAGGTGAAGTAACCGTAAGCATTGGGTGTGCGGGTCATGGCTCTGTCGGTCTGTCCCTCGTTCACGAATTCTCCTTTTGCGTCTTTTTGGAAGTTCGAGCCGTTCACTTCGGGTTGGTCTCCCGACGTCAGCGTCGTACGCTCGCCCCACTCTTGAGGAGAGTCGTATTTGCTTGAAGCCAACGTAAATCCGGCCTGCAACTGCACGCGGCGATAGGCCATTCTGGTTTCAAGGTTCACACCGAATATCTTTGCACCTTCACCATTGACACGGTTGTAACGCTTGATGCCGTCATGCTGGTCGGCCTGCACCTCTTCACCGAAAACGTCTTTCAGTCGAGTATAGAATCCTTCGGCAAGCAGGTTGATATGAAACTCCCCGAAGCTGTGATATGTATCCGCACTGACACTGAACGAGTGGCTCACCTCCGGCTTCAGTCCGTCGATATTGGTGATTTTCTTGGCTTCACCGCCGATTACGGCCACGTGCAAATCTTCGTCGAATACTTGCGGGGCACGGAAGCCCTTGGCATAAGTAGCACGCAGGTTGATGTCTTTAGTAGGATTGAAGCGCAGGGTGGCACGAGGGCTCACAATAGGATTATCCACCTCAGAGTGTTCGTCCAAACGAGCACCCAACAAGAGGCTCCATTTCGCATTCTTCCATTCCACTTGAGCAAACTGGCTCCAGTTGTTGATGCGCTGGTCTGTTTCGGGATAGAGAGGAATAAGATTTCCGTTCTTGTCTTTCACCGGCGTGCCGTCTTCGTTCTTTGCCGGTGTCCAGCTACGAATGGGCATTTTATCTTTCAGCATGTCCCGCGTGTATTCGGCCCCGAACAATACCTGTGCCGGCATGAAAAGGAATTTGTCGAAGTCGTATGAATATTGCACACCGCCCATGTAAGTACGACCTTTCGTCACACCGTCATTCTCACCGTAATACTCTTTAGGAATGGGATATCCCAACTTGCCATATTCATTGCCCGTATCGTCCAGTCCATCCAAAGCACCGATACCGCCATAGTAACTCTTGCGATTCACAATCTGTCCCGACACATAGCCCTGAAAGTGATGTTTCGAGTCGGCCGAACGGAGGTCGTATTTCAGGTTTCCGCTATAAATCGAGTGGTCGGTCTGTTCGGCCACGGATGCCACATGCTCCGGCCAATCCAGATGATCGCCACCGCGACGGAACTCTTGAATACCGTGTATCTCAGCTGTCAACCGGCTGTAGTCCGACGTACGCAGGAATGTATGAATACCGGCCGAACGGGAATCTATCTTACCTATTTCAGAGAAGCCGTCACCGTCTTTATCCCACGGATTACGTGTACGCATCTGTCCGAAGAACATGGCGCCCGTCCGCTGGTCATCGCTCACGATGGAACCGTTGAATGCAAGGTTGTTGTCCATTCTCTTCATACCGGTGAAGCCCAATGACTCATTCAGACTAAACGAGTTCTGCGTGGGCTCTTTGGTGATGATGTTCAGCACACCGGCAATGGCCGAAGAACCGAAGAGGGCGGAACCTCCTCCACGCACCACTTCTACACGGTCTATCATGTTGACCGGAATCTGCTCCAGACCATATACGCCCGCCAACGCACTGAAAATGGGGCGGGAATCTATCAGAATCTGAGTGTAACGTCCGTCCATACCGTTGATGCGCACCTGATTGAAGCCGCAGTTCTGGCAGTTGTTCTCCACGCGTACACCCGGCTGGAAAGCAAGTCCCTGCGAGAGGTTGTTAGCGTTGGAAGAGCTGAATAGCTTGCCGTCAATGACGTTCACCAACGTGGGCGCCAGACGACGGGTTGTCTCCGTACGGTTGGCCGAAACGACCACGGCATCCAAAACAGCAACATCTTCTTCGAGAATAAAGTTGACTTCCTTTGTAACGGTTCTCTCCAAAACCACATCTCGTTCTTGTGTCTTATAACCTACGGCTTTCATCACAATAGTCTTGGTTCCCACCGGAAGAACCATTAACCGATAGTGTCCCGTATATGATCGGAAACGGTCCCGATCGTGGTTCCTTTAATGAAAATACTCACTCCGGGAACATGTTCGCCCGTAACCGATTCGATGATATGTCCTACAATGTTGGCATCTGTCCTCACTTTCTTATTGGAGTCTTCCGCATGCAGAGAAAGTGTTGCCAAACAAAAGAATACAATTAAATTAAATAATCTCATATTGATAATATTTTTATTGTTTTTAAGCACGAGTATAGTATACGTGCTTTTTTTGGGGGTGCAAAGTTAAATACTATAAATATTCCCGCAAACTTTTCTTGATGAAAAAATGAATCATTCAAGTTGAAAATTAGCAAAAGTATCCGTCGGCGGAATAATTATAACGCATACCCGATCTCTTCATGAAATTATTATCAGCCGATCTCGAAGAATGAAGCAATTGAACAAACTGACCCTGATTCCTGCTGATGTGTTGATAAAGAAACAGGATAATATATTTACAAAAAAAGTCCTTTTTCTTTTCCTTTTGAGAACGAAAACAGCGTTGTCTTTTCTCACTCCTATACTGATGTGGCATCAGTCCTATACTGATCTACCCCCTCGCCAGAAGGGGTTCTGGCGAGGGTAGGAGATTGTATCCTGATGATTGGCTAAGAAAGACGGATTGGTTTGGAAATTTTGTTACAACGTCCCTCTTCTTGGGGCTATTATCGTAGCTTAAGGTGTTTCATGAAATTATAAAGCATGTAATCGTGCTGAGAATCGAAGAATGTAATTTAGAGCCTGTTTATTAAACTTTATTCAATAGCATTCTAAGGATGCCGGTTTTACCCGGCACTATACATGAATTTGTGTGCAGCCTCCCGCAAATACCCATTTATAGGTGTCCTCGTTCTTCTGAAATAGCCCTTTGAACGATAATGCTATATAATTGGTACAAATTTATGGTACTTCTCCGTTTTCTTTTGCTACATTTGTACCGTGTACGCAAACGAAGAACTATTGATGGTCGAATCCATAACATATAAAATGTCGCAGAATCATGAAAACAAACTATGAAATCCGCTATGCCGCGCATCCCGATGATGTTAAAGGCTATGATACGAAAAGAATCCGACGCGATTTCCTTATAGAAAAGGTGTTTTCTCCGAACGAAGTCAATATGGTATATTCCATGTACGACCGTATGATAGTGGGAGGTGCCATGCCTGTGGGCGAGGTGTTGAATCTGGAAGCCATCGACCCGCTTAAAGCACCTTACTTCCTGACTCGTCGCGAGATGGGAATCTTCAACGTGGGCGGACCGGGAGTGGTGAAAGCGGGCGATGCCGTATTCAATCTGGACTACAAGGAGGCGCTCTATCTGGGTTCGGGCAACCGTGAAGTGAGCTTCGAGAGCAAGGATGCCGCCCTTCCGGCCAAATTCTATTTCAATTCCCTGCCGGCACATCGCAACTATCCGGACAAGAAAGTGACGAAGAAAGACGCCATCATTGCCGAGATGGGAGCTTTAGAGAGCTCCAACCACCGTTGCGTCAACAAGATGCTGGTCAATCAGGTACTGCCCACCTGTCAATTGCAAATGGGTATGACCGAACTGGCAGCGGGCAGCGTGTGGAACACCATGCCGCCGCACGTGCACAGCCGGCGCATGGAGGCTTATTTCTATTTCGAGTTGCCCCAAGAACATGCCATCTGTCACTTTATGGGCGAAGTGGACGAAACACGCCACATCTGGATGAAAAACGAGCAGGCGGTGCTCTCTCCCGAATGGTCTATCCACTCGGCCGCTGCCACGCACAGCTACACCTTCATCTGGGGCATGGGAGGAGAGAATCTGGACTATGCCGATCAGGACTTCTCACTGATTACAGATCTGAAATAAAGCATCAGAACCGTTTTGAACTTATATTCTTAAACTTAATAATTTAACGTTATGAATCCGTATTTGAATTTTTCTTTAGAAGGTAAAGTAGCCCTTGTCACAGGTGCTTCTTACGGTATCGGTTTTGCCATCGCTTCGGCTTTTGCGGAGCAAGGTGCGACAATCTGTTTCAACGACATCAATCAGGATTTGGTAGACAAGGGTCTGGCCGCTTATGCCGAGAAGGGCATCAAAGTACACGGCTACGTATGCGACGTGACCGATGAACCGGCCGTTCAGGCCATGATAGCCCGCATCGAGAAAGAGGTAGGCTCGGTAGACATCCTCGTGAACAATGCCGGCATCATCCGCCGTGTGCCCATGCACGAGATGGAAGCTGCCGATTTCCGTCGTGTCATCGACATCGACCTGAACGCTCCGTTCATCGTATCCAAGGCCGTACTGCCGGCTATGATGAAGAAAGGGCACGGCAAAATCATCAACATCTGCTCCATGATGTCCGAGCTGGGACGCGAAACCGTGTCGGCATACGCTGCAGCCAAGGGCGGCTTGAAGATGCTCACCCGCAACATCTGCTCCGAGTATGGCGAATACAACATCCAATGCAACGGCATCGGGCCGGGCTACATCGCCACTCCGCAGACGGCTCCGCTGCGCGAAAAGCAGGCCGACGGAAGCCGCCATCCATTCGACTCTTTCATTTGCGCCAAAACTCCGGCAGGCCGTTGGTTGGATCCGGAAGAGCTTACAGGTCCTGCCGTGTTCCTCGCATCGGAAGCGTCGAACGCCGTGAACGGACATATCCTCTATGTAGACGGCGGCATTCTGGCATATATAGGCAAACAACCGAAATAACAACAAGAACGGGGTGTGTAAACACACACCTCTTTGATATTCTTTCAGGCACGGATTACACGGACTTCACGGGTTTTATTTATAAAGAGACCGTGTTTTTCCGGGTCATCCGTGCTTTTTTAAGATAAACAATTCAATCCATGAAGAAACTTCTTTTATTATGTCTGGCAGTTTGGTGCTGCTCGGCATGCAGCGAAAACAAGACCGTCACCGTCACGGTGACCAACCCGCTGGAAATGGAACGTTCCGGCGAGATGGCAGAGGTGTCTATGGCCGAAATATCTTCCCGGCTGAATTTGTCAGATACGGCACAAATCGTGGTGTTGAACGCCGAAGGCGAACAAGTGCCCTATCAAGTGACTTACGACGGAACACTTATCTTCCCCGTTGCGGTGAAAGCCAACGCCTCGGCTGTCTATACCATCCGTACAGGTGTTCCCGCCGATGTGCAGGTAAGGGCTTGCGGACGGCAATACCCGGAGCGCATGGACGACATGGCTTGGGAAAACGACTTGGTGGCTTTCCGCGCATACGGTCCGGCTTTGCAGGCAAGGGGCGAGCGCGGCTTCGGCTACGACCTGTTCACGAAACGCAATACCACAGAGCCTATTTTGGAAAGTCTCTACGAGAAAGAGGTAAATAAAGAGGTACGTGCCAACATCGCCGAACTGAAGAAAACCGACCCCAAGGCTGCCGACGAGTTGAGCCGTTCCATCTCTTATCACGTCGACCACGGCTTCGGTATGGACTGCTATGCAGTAGGCCCCACGCTGGGAGCCGGTGTGGCGGCGTTGATGGTGAACGACACCATCGTTTATCCGTGGTGCTACAAGACGCATGAGGTGCTGGACAACGGGCCGTTGCGCTTCACGGTGAAGATGGAGTTCACTCCGCTGAACATCGAAGGCGACACCACGGTGATAGAGACACGTCTGATTACATTGGATGCCGGTTCGCATCTGAATAAGACCGTCATCTCTTACACCAACCTGAAAAAGGCTCTGCCGGTGGTTACAGGCATTGTGCTGCACGAACCAGACGGTGCCGTGGTGGCAGATGCGCCAAACGGTTACATCACTTACGTAGACCCCACTACGGGCCCCGATAACGGCAAGATATTCATGGGAGCCGCTTTCCCCGCTCTTGTAAAAGAAGCCAAGACCGTGCTCTTCTCCGCCGAGGAGAAGAAGCGACGCAATGGCGCCGACGGGCATGTACTGGCCGTCAGCCACTATGAGCCGGGTACAGACTATGTGTATTATTGGGGCTTTGCATGGAGCAGGGCAGACATCAAGACTGCCGATGCATGGAACCGCTACATGGCGGACTTTGCGCAGAAAGTACGCAACCCTCTAACAGTTGAGGTGAAATAAAAGAGTCTCCGCATTACAGCGCCTTGAACTCGTAGCCCTCTTCTTTCAAGAAGTCGATGGCACGAGGCAAGGCGTATTGCAGGTTTCCGTTACACCACGACTTCAATGAATCGTGGAAAGTGATGATGGAGCCGTTTCGGGCATATCTCATCACGTTGGCCAGCACTTGAGGGCCGCGCAGCTTCTTACTGTAATCGCGAGTCACCAAGTCCCACATCACTATCTTGTAAGAGCGTTTCAGCTTCAGGTATTGCGCGGCGAACATATGTCCGTGAGGGGGACGGAACAGCAACGGGAAGAGCACTTTCTCCACGTTGCAGTTGATGTCTCCGCCCATCTCCATAAAGATGCGTGCCTGCTCCGTGTTGCCCAGATACTTCTCGGCCGTGTATTCAAATCCCCGAATATGGTTGAACGTGTGATTGCCGATGCGGTGTCCGCGTTCCACCACCATGCGGAACTCTTCAGGATGCTTCCGTATGTTGTCGCCCACCATGAAGAAGGTGGCTTTGATATCATCCTTATCCAGCAAATCGAGTACCCAAGGAGTCACTCCGGGAATAGGACCGTCATCGAAAGTCAGGTAAACGGCTCTTTCGTTAGGGTCCATCCGCCAGATGGCGCCGGAATATAGCTTGCGGATAAATTCGGGAGGTTGCTCTATAAACACGTGGGATAGCGGTTAATGATTAGCGGTTAGTTAGTAGTGATTAGCGGTTAGCGGTTAGTAGTAGTTACCAATCACTCACCGCTAACCGCTCATTTCATTCTTTCTACATACATATTATACAGCCTTTCCACTTTGGGGGTGTAGATGTCGGCCTGTTTGGAGTTATACTGCTTCATGGTCTTGACCTCGGCATCGAGCACCGCCCAATGGTATTCAAACTCGCGGACTGAGATGGCAAAGCGGTTGTCGTCCAGACTCATGTACCACGTCATGTATTCCACCGACTTGTCGGCAAGGGCTTTCGCTATTTCGTCCGCCTTGGCGGTTTCGCCCAGTTGGTAATAGGCTTCGGCCATCTGCATGGCGCCGTTCTGCCAGTCGTATGGCACGTTGCAGGCAGGAATCATTTTCTCGACATAGTCCAGTGCAGCCTTTGCCTTGTCTTTTTTCCCCTCGCGCATCAACTGCTGGATGAGCTGGGAGAAGATGCGTCGGTGCGAGTAGCACATGCGCATGGCGTTCTCGTCGATGTAGATGCCCGGCTTGTCGATGCCGCCGAACTTGAACTTATTCATCAGGTTGTCGTACATCTTTTCCGAATCTATCTTCACCCCCGTCTTGTCCGTATCGAACGGTGTGAAACGGTAGGTAAGTCCCTCTTGGATGAAGTGGTTGCCCATGTTCAACTGGTTCTCTTGACCAACGCTGACCGCAATGTAGATGGGGCGTTCCCAGTTGGCTTCGCTCAGCATCTCGAGCATCATCAGCTCGCTCTTGTAGAGGGCGCGTTTGCCTTTCAAGGAGATGTGCATGTAGTCAGGGATGCTGTCTCCCGGAATCATCATCCCGCTGCGGCGCACCGCCTCCTTATCCACCTTGACGACGATGCTGTCTGTCGGAATTACCTTCAACTCGTTGTCTTTGGGCGAGCGTATCCAGTGCTTCAGGATATTCTTAAGCTCGTAAGGATTCTCTCCGAACTCTTTCTTCACGTTTATCAAGGCTTCCGGGTTACCTCCCAATGCCTGCTTCTCGGCCTCGGCATAGAGTTGGTTGATGCTTTTCTTGTATTCCGGATGGATGGGGATATACTCGTTGGTACCCTCCACATACTCCATACGGTCCCAAGTGATGGGCAGCGACGGACTGTTATAGGCCGGTCGTTTCATCTGGTCGATGTACCAGTCGGTCTGCAAGTAAGAGAGGTTGCACGTGCGGGCATCGGTGCGGAAGCCTTCCACCTCCTGATTGTACCACAGGGGGAAGGTGTCGTTGTCGCCGTTGGTATAGATGACGGGGTTGCCCGACTCTTGAAGAGACATCAGGTAGTTCTGTCCGAAGTCGCGCGCCATGTAGCGGTCGCTGCGGTCGTGGTCGTCCCACGTCTGGCTTGCCATCTGTATGGGCACGAGGAGGCAGACTGCGGAAGCAAGGATGCCGGCCGGAAGCTCCTTCATCTTGGTGTAGTGGCGCAGCAAGCGCACAAGTCCCGCCACACCCATACCTATCCAGATGGCAAAGGCGTAGAACGAGGCGGCATAGGCGTAGTCGCGTTCGCGCGGCTGGCTTGGTGTCTGGTTCAGATAGAGCACAATGGCGATGCCGGTCATGAAGAAGAGGAAGAACACCACCCAGAACTGCCGGATGCCTTTCTCTCCCCGATAGGCTTGCCACAGCAGACCGATGATGCCCAGCAGCAAAGGCAGACAGAAGAAGACGTTACGCCCTTTGTTCTGCTGCAACTCCTGCGGCAGCAGACTCTGGTCGCCCACCAGCAAGTTATCGATAAAGGGGATGCCCGTAATCCAGTTGCCGTGCTCAATCTCTCCGCTACCCTGCAAGTCGTTCTGCCGGCCCGCAAAGTTCCACATGAAGTATCGCCAGTACATCCAGTTGAGCTGGTAGGAGAAGAAGAACTTGATGTTTTCCCACTGCGTGGGCATGTTCACCATCACCATGTTGCCGCACTTGTCGTAGGGCACGTCGTATCCCTTGATGTCTTGCCATGCACGGTACTGCTGCGCGTGTGTGCTGCTGTACATACGGGGGAAGAACATGTTCTGCGCATATTCGTACTCGATGCGTCCCGGAATTTCGATATATGCGTCTTTCTCGTCGGGCGTGGCCTTCTCCTTACGGATGAACTTCGTGCCTTGCGTCTGGATGCGTGGCTCGCAATAGCCGTCTTTAGGGTTCACGTCGAGCGCCACCTGCGACGAGAAGGCGGGGCCGTAGAACAGCGGACGCGTGCCGTACTGCTCGCGCCCCAAGTACTCGCCCAGCGTGAAGATATCTTCCGGAGAGTTCTGGTCCATCGGCGTATTGGCTGTGGAACGAATCACAATCAGCGCATACGAGGAATAGCCGATGACAATGAGCATGGTGCACAGCAGCGACGTGTTGAGCGTGCGTGCCGAAACACGGAACCTCTCCTTGAGGCGCGCCTGCGTCTTCGGGTTGAGGTAAAGCCAAAGGGCGGCGATGACCAGCACACCGATAGCCACCGCACTGCCTCCGTGTCCGTAGAACGGGATGCCCAGCATGCCGATGGTGAGGACGAACGAAAGCGCCATACGCGTCTTGTTCGCCTCGGCGTAGCTCTCATATATTCCCCAGACGAGGGCGGCCGCCAGCAAGACGATGTACACGATGACACCGCTGTTGAAAGGCATGCCCAGCGTGTTGACAAAAAGCAACTCGAACCATCCGCCCACCTTCACGATGCCGGGCACAATGCCGTAGAGCACGGCAGCCACCAGCACCATCGAGGCTGCGAGGGCCAGTAACGAACCCTTGGCATCGGCATCGGGCGTTTTCTTGTAGTAATACACCAGCACGATGGCAGGCAGACAGAGCAGGTTGAGCAAATGCACGCCGATAGAAAGCCCCGTGAGGTAAGCAATCAAAATCAGCCAACGGTCGCTGTGAGGCTCGTCCGCCACATCTTCCCACTTCAGTATCAGCCAGAACACCACGGCGGTGAACAGCGACGAGAAGGCATACACTTCGCCCTCCACGGCACTGAACCAGAAAGTGTCGCTGAACGTATAGGCCAGTGCGCCTACCAGTCCGCTACCCATGATGGTGACAAGCTGTCCGCGTGTGATGTTGTTCTCGTCCGTCACCACCAATTTGCGCACCAAGTGCGTGATGCTCCAGAAGAGGAACAGGATGCATGCGCCGCTCATCAAAGCACTCATGTAGTTCACCATGCGGGCAACGGTGGAAGCGTCGCCGGCGAATTGCGAGAACAAATTGGCCACAAGCATGAAGAACGGTGCGCCGGGCGGATGTCCCACTTCCAGTTTATAGCCGGTAGTGATAAACTCCGGGCAGTCCCAAAAACTGGCAGTCGGTTCAATGGTCAGGCAATAAACCGTTGCCGCAATGAGGAATGTAATCCAACCCATCAGGTTGTTCACTGTTCTGTACTGTTTCATTCGGATGAAATTCGTTATTTGTTATTTCTTAATAATCAACTGTTTGTATTCCGTTTGTCAGACACTTGTGTTTGACTTTTCAGAGGCTTGTGCCTGTCGCGGCAGATGCAACCGTCTCGACAGACACGGCTGCAAAGATAATGATTTCATCCTAAATCAGTGACAAAGAGACGCATTATTAGGATAGGTTAAAAAAAACAGGGACTGATTTTGCAGTGGCGGAGGCTTTTCAAAGAAACAGCATGCCGCCATTTATCTTTCAGCCATATCCCTCCTCCGCGGACGGAACGGCCGCGCCCTCAGTGCCCCCGATTTCGGGGGAACTCTTGAGGAGGGGTTATGCTATGCTATGCTGTGCTATGTGTACCAAATGTTACATTTTAAGCCTTAAATGTTACATTTATGACGCTTGACTTTTCAGAATCATGTTCCACCAGAGCACTGCTTTGTAAAGAATTAACACCAATCTGCCATCAAGTGATTCCCCTTGCGAGAGATACCTGTAGGTGGGCTTCGGTGGAGATATATCTCCACCGTGCTGGATGTATATGCGGAGCGCACTGCATCTATAGTTCCAGCACGGGGAATCTATATAGCGAGCCGAAGTGGGGATAATCCCCTTGTAAGAGGTAAAAAAAATCCTTCAGCAAAAGGAATCTGCCATAAAATAAATTTCGCTTGGACTTACGAGCATAGCGGCAAGCGTTTGAAAGTTACAATTGGGTAGTATAAGTTTAACTCTTTTATCGCTATATTTCTAATAATCAAAAAAGCATTGATTGAGTTATATCGAATTCAAGTATTAAGGATAAATTTTAAAAGATAGAACTTGATTTCGAGGAATAATTCTCTTTCTCAAAATAGAGATTTATTCAATTTTGCCAAACTTAATTGTCAAAATAAAGATTAGCAAAAACTTTTGTTATTCAAACTTTTTTTAATAGTTTTGTAACCGAAGTTAAGAAGCGTCTTTAGCTTCAATATTTTGTGAAATGATATTGTAAGAAGCGTTGTGCTTCATTCTTGTTCTTGAAAACCTAGGAAAATTTGAGTGTCACATGATGCTAAAAGCGCAGCCACCTATAAGCTCGCCTGCCTATATGTCATCTCCTCTACTTGACCTGATACCTAAAGTCAGCGGGGTTATTCTAGCAGTGATACCTGAATGTTTTATTTTCGACATAGCATGGTATTGGATATTTTTAATAAACGCAAGAGGATTGAGCTATGACTAAATTACAATTTATATTAGCCATTGCTCTATTATTATGTTTAGCCCCCATGCCCTATGGGTACTATATTTTAGTACGATATGGCAGCGCCATTTTATTTGGAACAATGGCATATCAATATTATTTAGAGAAAAAAGAAAATCTAGCTTTAGTATGGGGTACTTTGGCAATATTGTTTCAACCTATTATAAAAATATCTTTAGGAAAGACAATATGGAATATTATAGACGTTTTGGTAGCAATAATCTTGTTTATGATTATCTTGTATTCTAATAAAAAAGAAAAATAAACCTTCAAAATAAAGTATGATATGACAGCACAGGTTAGAGAAAGATTAATTTATAACAATGAAGAGTATTCTCTTGCAACAGAACCGTTATCCCCCTATCTTGCAAAGCATAAGATAGAGTTCCCTTCTACTACGACAGCATGTTGGAGAGGATATTGCGGAAAGTGGCTTATTGAAAACAATAAATTATATCTTATAGATTTAAAAGCCAACAGCGGCAAGTTTCTTTTTGATGGTAGAACAGTCGGAATTGATTATTTATTTCCCGGACAGAATAAAGTTTTTGCAGATTGGTATTCCGGTGAAATACGCATCCCGTATGGTGAAATGATGCAATATGTACATCAAGGATATGCCTCATTATATGAAAAAGAACTCTTTTTAACGGTTGAATCCGGAGTCATTGTGGATGAAAGTGAAATAGACAACACCCATTTTTACAATGATAAGAAGGGTATGAAAAAACGGAATCAAGCAGATATCTTTGAAGCTATATTTGGTGTGAAGCCTTTAAGGAGTACTAGAGCGAAAAATCAAAAAAAGAAAAGTTGGTTTAAAAAAGCATGCGAACGACTTTGTAGATTGTGGCGTATAAAATAGAATAAGCCTGCTTCGCGCCCTTACTATCGTATGTGTTGAGAGAGGGAGAAAGGAGCGGCCGAAGCATGGGACACAAAAAAAGATGACGCCGATGCCACCGAGTCTGAAAAGACAAAACCGGAGTCATCCGCGTCATCCGCATCCGAAAAAAAATCATTCACTAAAACTTATATCCGAAGCCCAGATTCAGGTAGATGGGATACATGTTGAACGTAACGGTCTGGAAATCCTTCTTGAATACATTGCTGAAAGCCCAAGTAAAATCGGCATTGACCGAGAAATGGCGGAATGCCTGCCACGTGCCGCCTATCTGTGCCCCGTACTGAAAACGGCGGAGGTCGGAGCTGAAATCATAGGTCGACGACTTGCCGTCCGTAAACTCCACCTTCTCGCCCGTAGGCGTACCTTCCCTCAGATAGCCGTCGCTCACCGAGCCGGAGAAGTCGCCATCCATACGATAGGACACATACATGCCGGCGCGCACCTTCCAACTGCCGTTGAACCGATAATTGGCCATCACCGGCAAGGTGAGGAACGTACTGTTATAGTTCGTCTCCACCCGTCCTGTCCACCGTCCGGCCACCTTGTTGCCGTCGTTCAGTATTTCCGTGCTGTAATTCTTCACCCTTGCATCCGTCTTCATGCCTTTCTCTTCGATGCCTATTCTGTGGATGGAATACTTTCTGACTAAAAGTCCACTTTCTTTAAAGTTGATTTTCTTCAGACACTACTTTTCATGCTATAATATCGTTGCTATTTGAGAACATGTGCAAAAACACCCCTTTTTTGCACATGAAAAGAACAACATGAGCAAAAAAGCCTTATTTTTGCACATGTTGTTCTTATTCATATAAACATATAAAGCCATGTACAAGATTCCGTCTCTTCCATTGCAACAAGACCTTGATACGATTGCCATTCTGAAGCAACTGAACAGGGCCAACCGCAAACTGGCCGAGCTGAAAGGCCTTGCCTTAACCATCCCCAACGAGAATATCCTGATAGATACCTTGGTGCTGCAAGAAGCCAAAGAGAGTTCGGAAGTGGAAAACATTGTGACTACGCACGACGAACTTTATCAGGCAGATGCCAATGCAGAGCATCTGGTAGTCAGCCTTCAGACAAAGGAAGTGCTGCATTATTGTGAAGCCATGAAATACGGTTTCTCACTGGTGCGCAAAAACAAACTGCTGTCCCTCTCTATGATAAAAGAGATACAGAGACGGCTGGAACAGAACAATGCGGGTTTTAGAGCCGTGCCGGGCACATCGCTGCGAAACCAACGGGGAGAAGTGGTCTACGAGCCGCCCCAAGACAAACAGACCATAGAGCAACTGATGGGGAATCTGGAACAATTCTTGAACGACGACGCCTTGAGCAACTTAGATCCTCTAATCAAAATGGCCATCATTCACCATCAGTTCGAGAGCATCCATCCTTTCTATGATGGTAACGGAAGAACCGGACGCATCATCAATATCCTTTTTCTGGTGGTGAAAGATTTGCTCGACTTGCCTATTCTCTACCTGAGCAGATACATCATTGACAATAAAGCGGAATACTACAAGCAGATACAAGACGTCCGCGAGAGCGGCGATTGGGAACCGTGGATATTGTTTATGCTGAAAGGAGTGGAAGAAACCGCCATCGATACCATCCGGTTGGTGAATGAGATTTCTATTTTGATGAAAGATTATAAAGTAAGACTGAAAAACGTGTTAGGAAAAAGCTATCGGCACGAACTGCTGAACAATCTTTTCCGCCATCCCTATACAAAAATCGAATTTATAGAACGAGAATTGGAAGTGAGCCGTTTTACAGCTTCTCGCATTTTGGACAAGATAGTGAAAGAAGGACTGCTGGAGAAAGCCAAAAGGGGCAAAAGTAACTACTTTCTGAACAATGCACTCATCGCATTGCTTGCCAACCAAAAGGAGCATATCGGATTGTCGCCGGAAGAAATCATTGAATCGGTCACAATATAAACATGTGCAAAAACACCCCTTTTTTGCACATGAAAAGAACAACATGAGCAAAAAAGCCTTATTTTTGCACATGTTGTTTGTCATCATATAATCAGACGAAAGAGGAATGTATTGACAAACAAAAAATTGTTTCCCGTGTTGTTTTTGAAGTACAGTCTATATAATCTTAAAAAAACTTATAATAAAACTCGCAAATTAGTGATGTAACGGCTTTATTTGTATAGTAATAAGTAGAACTTTTAACCAAATAACCACCCCATGAAAACATTATTTAAATTGGCAGGAGTATTGGCTATGGCCGGAGTATTGGCTTCTTGTAGTAATGCGAAGAAGACGGTAGCCGATTACCGTATTATCCCTTTGCCACAAGAGATTACCCAAAGTACCGACGGAAGTTTTGAACTTAACCGCAGTGTAAAAATCATCTATCCCGAAGACAACGAAGCAATGCGCCGCAATGCCGGTTACCTTGCCGATTATCTGAAAAAAGCTACCGGAACGGATTACGCCGTTGAAGCCGGTACGGAAGGAAAAGGCAACATATTGCTCATGTCGGGGTTGACCTCCGAAAATCCGGAAGCTTATAAGTTGCAGGTAACGCCGGATGGCGTGACCATCACCGGAGCAAGCGAGGCCGGCGTGTTTTATGGCATCCAGACGTTGCGTAAGTCCATCCCTATGGAAAAGAACAGTGTCCCGGTACTGTCTGCCGTAGAAATCAACGATTACCCGCGCTTCGGCTACCGCGGAGCGCACATTGACGTAGCCCGCCATTTCTTTACGGTGGATGAAATGAAGACCTTTATCGACATGATGGCTCTCCACAACATGAACCGCCTACATTGGCACCTCACCGAAGATCAGGGCTGGCGACTGGAAATCAAAAAGTATCCGTTGCTCACCGAGATAGGCTCCAAACGCAAGGAAACCGTCATCGGACGAAACTCCGGCAAGTATGACGGCAAGCCCTACGATGGCTTCTACACCCAAGAAGAAGCGAAGGAAATCGTTGCCTATGCCGCCGAAAGATACATCACCGTCATTCCCGAAATAGACCTTCCCGGACACATGCAGGCCGCATTGGCCGCATATCCGCATCTGGGATGTACCGGCGGCCCGTATGAAGTATGGACGCAATGGGGCGTATCGGAGGATGTGCTGTGCGCCGGAAACGACAGCGTGCTGACATTCATCGACGATGTTCTGGCGGAAGTAATGGAAATCTTCCCGTCGGAATACATTCACATAGGCGGTGACGAATGCCCGAAAGTGAGATGGCAGTCTTGCCCCAAGTGCCAGGCACGCATCAAGGCATTGGGCATCAAGAGCGACTCCAAACATAGCAAAGAAGAATATCTACAGAGCTTCATCATCAACCATGCCGAGAAATTCCTGAACGACCACGGCCGCCAAATCATCGGTTGGGACGAGATATTGGAAGGCGGATTGGCACCGAACGCCACCGTGATGTCATGGAGGGGTGAAGCAGGAGGTATCGAAGCTGCCCGTCAGAAGCACGATGTCATCATGACGCCCAACACCTACCTTTACTTTGATTATTATCAGACCAAAGACACTGACAACGAACCGTTGGCCATCGGCGGCTACCTCCCCGTCGAGCGAGTGTATGGCTACGAGCCGATGCCTGCCGCGTTGACCGCCGATGAGCAGAAGCATATCGTCGGCGTGCAGGCCAATCTTTGGACGGAATACATTCCCACGTTTTCCCAGCTGGAATACATGGCCTTGCCGCGCTGGGCAGCCTTGGCCGAAGTGCAGTGGACAAATCCAGAAAAGAAAAACTATGAGTGCTTCCTCGACCGCCTGACAAGACTCGTTAAGATGTATAAAGCCGAAGGTTACAACTACGCCACACATGTTTTCGACGTGAAGGCTGATTTCAACATCGATCCCGAAGGAGAAGCCATAAACGTGAGCATGCTCACCATCGACAAAGCTCCCATACATTATACATTGGACGGAACAGAACCTACGGCAGCCTCGCCCGTGGCCGATTCCGTACTTGCAATCAAGCAGAGCTGCGTATTCAAGGCGCTTGCCATCCGCGAAACAGGCAACAGCCGCATGCTGACCGAAGAACTTACCTTCAGCAAGTCTACAGCCAAGCCCATTGTAGCCAAACAGCCCGTAAATGACCAATATCGCTTCAACGGCATCACCACTTTGGTGGACGGACTGCGAGGTAACGGCAACTACAAAACCGGCAAATGGATTGCATTCCACAACAACGATATGGACGTGGTCATCGACTTGCAACGGCCTACGGAAATCTCAACCGTATCTCTCACCACATGTGTGGAAAAAGGCGATTGGATATTCGATGCCCGTAGCTTCATCGTAGAAGTATCGGACGACGGAACCAACTTCACCCGACTGTCCGCCGAAGAGTTTCCCGCCATGAAAGAAAGCGCCCCCAACGGACTTCACGAACATAAATCCACCTTCAATCCCACGACAGCCCGCTATGTACACGTGGTGGCCTCTTCCGAGAAGAGCATACCCGCTTGGCACGGTGGCAAGGGAAAACCCGCTTTCTTGTTTGTCGATGAGATTATAATCGAATAAGCATATAGAAGAAACCTGTATCGAACGGCGTGGAGAAACGGGCGTTAAGCACTTGTCTCTCCACGTTGTCGTTCGATAAAAGAACATAGATGACACTAAGAATTTGCAGAGAATGAAGAAGCATAGAGCAAGCGGAATCATCATGGCCTTTCTGATGGTTTTCCCGCTGTTTGCCCACGCACAAGTACGTGTTCGGCATACTTTTGAGAAAGGATGGAAGTTCTGCCGTGAAGACAACAAGGACTTCAGCCGCAAAGAATATGACGACGCCAAGTGGCAGTCGGTTGTTGTGCCCCACGACTGGGCCATCTACGGTCCTTTCAGCATCAATAACGACAAGCAGCACGTGGCCATCGCTCAGGACGGGCAGAAAGAAGCGATGGAACATGCCGGACGCACGGGAGGACTCCCCTTTGTAGGAGTGGGATGGTATCGCCTGAAGTTCAAAGCGCCGGAGTTTGCTTCGGGCAGGAAGGCTGCTTTCGTCTTTGACGGCGCCATGAGCCATGCCCGCATATACATCAACGGAGAGGAAGCCGGTTATTGGCCCTACGGCTATAACTCTTTCCACATAGACGCCACTCCCTATCTGAAAGCCGGTGAAGAAAACACGCTGGCTGTACGCCTGGAAAACGAAACGGAATCTTCGCGCTGGTATCCGGGAGCGGGACTTTACCGCAACGTCCATTTGGTTATCAACGAGGATGCTTTTATCCCGACGTGGGGAACGCAACTCACCACTCCTGTGGTGAAGAAAGAATATGCCAAGATTGTGTTGAAAACCCGCCTGAACATTCCCGGACACAAGGCTTTTTCGGACTACCGCATCGTCACCGAGCTGAAAGACGGGAACGGGAAAGTAGTAACCTCCGGTGAGAGACAAGGAACAGCGCATGACGGCAATGTATTCGAGCAAGCGTTTGTGGTGAATGCTCCTGCATTGTGGTCGCCCGACTCGCCGACGCTTTATTCGGCTGTTTCAAAGATTTATGAGGGCAGTGTGCTGAAGGATGAATATACCACACCGTTCGGCATCCGTTCCATCGAGATCATTCCGGACAAAGGCTTTTATCTGAATGGAGAGCGCACCCCGTTCAAAGGCGTGTGCAACCATCACGACTTAGGGCCTTTGGGAGCTGTTGCCAACGAGGCCGGCATCCGCCGCCAGATTCGCATATTGAAGGACATGGGGTGCAATGCCATCCGCACTTCGCACAACATGCCCGCGCCGGAACTGATTCGCGCTTGCGACGAGATGGGCATGATGGTAATGGCCGAGTCGTTTGACGAATGGAAGGCGGCAAAGGTGCAGAATGGTTATCATAAAATATTCGACCGGTGGGCGGAGAAGGATTTGGTGAATCTGTTGCATCAGTATCGCAACAATCCGAGCATTGTGATGTGGTGCATAGGCAACGAAGTGCCCGACCAATGGAACGGCGACCGGGGGCCGAAGTTATCCCGTTTCTTGCAGGACATCTGCCACCGGGAAGATCCTTCGCGACCGGTGACGCAAGGCATGGATGCGCCCGATGCCGTGGTAAACAACAATATGGCCGCCGTGATGGATGTGGCCGGATTCAACTACCGTCCTCACAAATATCAGACGAACTACAAGAAGCTGCCGCAACAGATTATTCTGGGCAGCGAGACCGCCTCGACGGTCAGTTCGCGAGGCGTGTATAAGTTCCCGGTGGTTCGCCGCTCCATGCAGAAGTACCCCGACCATCAGGCTTCTTCCTACGATGTGGAGCATTGTTCATGGTCGAACCTGCCCGAAGACGATTTCATACAGCACGAAGACCTGCCTTATTGCATCGGCGAGTTTGTATGGACCGGTTTCGATTATCTGGGAGAGCCTACTCCTTATTATACCGATTGGCCCAGCCACTCTTCCTTGTTCGGCATCGTAGACCTTGCCGGCTTGCCCAAAGACCGCTACTACCTTTATCGCAGCCATTGGAACAAGAAAGAGGAGACCCTCCACATCCTGCCCCACTGGAATTGGGAAGGACGCGAAGGCAAAGTGACGCCGGTGTTCGTATATACCAACTATCCGTCGGCCGAACTCTTCATCAACGGCAAGAGTCAGGGCAGGCGCGCGAAAGACTTGTCCGTCACGGTTGATAACAGTGCGGATTCTCTTTCCATGTCCAACCTCAAACGCCAACAGCGCTACCGGTTGATGTGGATGGACACGAAGTACGAGCCGGGCACGGTGAAGGTGGTTGCCTATGATGAAAACGGCAAAGCTGTGGCCGAGAAAGAGATACACACCGCCGGAAAGCCCCATCACATCGAATTGACGCCCGACCGCCCGCAGATTAAAGCCGACGGAAAGGATTTGTCTTTTGTCACCGTCCGTGTGGTGGACGAACAGGGCAATCTCTGCCCGATGGCCGAGAACGAGATAAGATTCAAGGTGAAAGGCGCTGGCAGCTACCGTGCAGGAGCCAACGGCAACCCCGTTTCGCTCGAATCTTTCCAACTTCCCAAGATGAAGGTTTTCAGTGGAATGATGACCGCCATTGTCGCTTCCTCCGAAACTCCGGGAAAGATTACGCTGGAAGCCACCGCCAAAGGATTGGCGAAAGGTGTGCTGACGATTGAAAGCAAATAAAAAAACAATAGAAGATATACCATGAAAAGTAAAGTTCTTGCATTCATCCTGCTTTGTTGTGCCGCCTCGATAGGCGCAAAAGTGAAACTGCCGGCCTTGATGGGCGACAACATGATACTGCAACAACAAGCCGAAGTTAAACTTTTGGGGACGGCCGCACCGAAAGCCGAAGTACGTGTCACTCCTTCGTGGGACGGACAGACACGGACGTGCCGTGCCGACAAAGAGGGCCGTTGGCTGCTCACCGTGAAAACTCCGGCGGCAGGATTTACACCGTATGAAATCTGTTTCGACGACGGAGAGAAAACCACTTTGAAAAACATCCTCATCGGCGAAGTATGGCTTGCCTCCGGACAGAGCAACATGGAGATGCCCCTGAAAGGCTTTGCCGGTTGCTGCACCCTGAACGGAGTGGACGACATCATCGCCGCCGGCGAAAACAAAGGCGTGCGCATGTTCACCGTGCCCAAGCATCAGACGTACGAACCGCAGGCCGACTGCAACAGCAGTTGGAAAGTATCCTCAATAGAGACTGCACCCGATTTCGGCGCCACGGCCTACCACTTCGCCACTTCGCTGAGCCGTGCGCTCCGCATTCCCGTGGGCATCATCAACTCTTCCTATGGGGGCTCCACGGTGGAGGGATGGATAAACCGCGAGTTGCTGGAGACTTATCCGGACGTTTCTCTGCATCGTGACTCCATTGAGAAACGGCATCCCATGCACCGCCCCATGTTGATGTACAACGCCATGCTGAAACCGCTTCAGAACTATACCATCAAAGGGATTATCTGGTATCAGGGCGAATCGAACGTGGGACGCCACGACACCTATGCCGGACGCCTTGCCGATATGGTGAACCTCTGGCGCACGGAGTGGGGGCTGGGCGACATTCCTTTCTATTTCGTGGAGATTGCCCCTTATGCCTACGGAGGAGAACAGGGACAAGCGGCCGCCTATCTGCGCGAAGCCCAGTTCAAAGCCCAAAGCCTGATTCCGAACAGCGGCATGGTTTCTACCAACGACCTTGTGGAGCCGTATGAAGTGTATAATATCCATCCCCGCAACAAGACGGCAGTGGGACGCCGCCTCAGCTATCTGGCACTGAACCTCACGTACGGACAGAAACAGATACATTGCTTCGGCCCGCAATACAAGTCGTGGAAAGCGAAAGGAAAAGAAGCATGGGTGTCTTTCGACCATCTCGAGATGGGTATCTGCCGCAACTACGACCTTCGCGGTTTCGAGGTGGCGGGCCAAGACCGTGTGTTCCATCCGGCAGACAAAGTGTGGCTGCATTGGCAAACCAACGAGGTGGTGGTCTCTTCGGAGGAAGTTGCCGTTCCCGTTGCCGTGCGCTATTGCTTCCGCGATTTCCTGCCCGGCACGATGATTGGCGGGAATGAACTTCCCACCATTCCGTTCCGCACGGACAACTGGTAGACACGGGAAAGGCCATCCGGAAAGTTCGCGTGGGTTGGCTTTTGTCTCCCCACAGTTCGTCTTCCCCGAAGTGCGGGCATACGACTCCTAAGGTGTGGGCATATGACTCCTAAAGTGTGGGCATACGGTCCGCCAAGTGTGGGCTTATGCCTGATAAAGTGCGGGCTTACGGCTCACTAAGTGTGGGCATGGAACCGCTAAAGTGCGGGGGCACGATTCATCGGCAGTAAGAGGCTGAATGGCATAAGCGGAGGGGGGGAGGGGGACACCCGCGGACTTTCCGGATAGCCCCGGCAAACGAAGACGGGCGCAGTTTCAGGACAATCGCTTGAGATGGCAGAGCAACAACTCCCCCGCCTCGTCACGCAAGTGCATCCCGTTTCCCTCGCAGTAGCGAAAGAAACTGCAATCGGCACATGCGCCTTTCTTCATCCACTCGCGGTTGCGGAAAGCGTGGAAGCGATTTTCCCACACTTCCATGAAATCATCCCGATAGATATTGCCCTGATGGAAATTGCTGCGAATGCTGGGACAAGCCGATATGGAACCGTCTATCAATACAGAGCCCACGCTGATGCCGGCATTGCAGGAATAGAAGTTATCCCGCACATCGCCCTCGTAATTACCCAAGAACCCTTCGCAGCCATAGCTCAAGTGCATCTTCTTCTCCTTACGTACAGCTTTGATGAACTCCATGAGCCCCGTAAACTCTTCATCCGTCAATTGGAACTCCGGATGCTGTGCCGCACGGCCTACGGGAAAGATGGTGAACAGCCGCCAATGGCGTACACCGATATTATATAGCGATGACTTGATTTCTTCAAGATAAGGATAGTTGCGGCGATTGACGCAAGTCACCACATCCCACGTCAGCTCAGGCTCGTGCACCAATCGTTTGATGGCATCCATCGCCCTGTCATAACTGTCCGGATGCCCTCGCAGCCAGTTGTGCTCACCGGCAAAACCGTCCAGACTGATGGTAATGGTATGCAGTCCGGCCGCCATCAGCCCTTGCAAACGCTCGGCGGTGAGATAAAGGCCGTTGGAGACCAGGCCCCACGGATAGCCGCGACGGTAGAGGGCAAGGCCCACTTCTTCCAAATCGTCGCGCATCAGCGGTTCGCCACCGGTGATGATGATATTCACTTCATTCGGGTCGATGTGGGGCGTGATGGAATCAATCACCCGCAGGAAGTCTGCGGCAGGCATGTCTTTCACTTCGGAAGTACGCTTGCAATCGCTGCCGCAATGCTTGCAATGAAGGTTGCAACGCTGCGTGCACTCCCAGAAGAGTTGCTTCAACGGATGCATCTCTTTCCTGTTGTTGCGGATTTTACGCGCCACCTCCAACGCCAGACGTTTACGGATAGAAAGGGCAGTCACGGGATTATTTTTCTTTTTTCTTCAGTTCGAAATCTACTGTCTTACTGTCGCTGCCTTCATACCAATTGCCTTCGCCCCCCTCCGGCTTCATTTCCACATCCACGGAATCGGCTTTATATACGCCGGCAGGGTCTTCGCAGACAATCCGATAGCCCATACGGGGCCACGCATACCCATCTTTGAAGGCATATTCGCCCGTATCTTTCGTATAAAGCGTATCTTTCCGGCCGGAATAGTAGCTGCTCGCTGCCGGCGGGTTTTCTTTCACAACCATGCGCATGCCTTTCAGCGGCTGTTTCGCCTCGTTCTGTACTTTTCCCTTGATTTCATACTTTGCATACGGCGTACCGTACTCATCCGGAGCTTCACCTCCTACGCACGATGCGAAGCCCAATAGAGCCAATACCCCGGACAACACTTGATTACAAGCAGTCAGCCATTGCCTTTTCCTGTTTTTCATAGACAATTTCTTTTTTTCTATTATATCGATGAAACGTACAAAGGTAACAAATACTGCATGATGGCCGCACTTTTTGTCACTCCCGCTTTTTCTCTACCCGTATGCGCGCATCCACCGCCACCACCTGTTTGTCTGTGGCAAGTAGCGGATTGATGTCCATCTCCTTGATTTCGGTGGCAAAGCGCAACAAGGTGGAGAGGCGCACGATGATCTCGGCAAACTTATCCTCGTTCAGTCCCTTTTGTCCGCGTGTACCTTTGATGATTTTATAGGCACGGAGTGAACGGATCATGGAGTAGGCCTCTTCGTATGACAACGGTGCCAGACCGGAAGAGACATCCTTCAACACCTCCACGAAAATACCTCCCAAACCGCAAAGCACCACGTGGCCGAATTTCTCCTCATACTTCGCGCCGATGAACAGTTCCGTACCCTTCAGCATGGGTTGCGCCATGACGGAGCGGGCTTCGGGAATCTGCATCATGCGGTCGAACTCCAACGCCAGATGCTGCTCGCTCTTGATGTTCAGCACCACGCCTCCCACGTCCGACTTATGCACCGGCCCTACGACCTTTGCCACCACCGGGAAACCTGTGCGACGGGCAAAAGCAAGCACTTCTTCTTTCTTGTCCGAAACGAACTCCTCTACCACCGGAATGCCTGCCGAGTGGAGCAACGCCTGCACCAAATGGGGAGCGATATAACCGTCTTCGGCAATGGAGTCGATAATACGGCGTATGCGAGGAACGTCCACTCCGAACAATTCTATTTCATTATTGGCAGGACGGGGAGCATTCACGATGCGCGAAAGTGCCGTGCCCAGCGTCACCTCGTCGGCAAAGTTCACATGCCCTTTGGCAAGAAAAGCATCCACCTCGGCTCCCGCCGTATTGATGGAAGGCAGGATGGGGAAAATCGGTTTACGGCAGGTCTGCATCTTTTCGTGCAGCACATCGTACATCTCGAACATCGTCACTAATCCCGGCGTACCGAAAATAGCCATCACGGCATCAATCTCGTCGAACTTCTCCTCGCAATAATCCAGACACAAGCGCAGATGCTCCGGAGTGCCCGTGGCCAGAATGTCGATGGGGTTGCCTACGGACGCACCGGGATAAAGCTTGCTCTTCAACTCCTCGGCCACCGGGCCTTGCAACTTAGGAACATTCAGTCCGCCTTTACTCAAAGCATCGGTCAGCATCACGCCCGGCCCTCCGGCATGGGTGATGATGGCAAAGTTCTTCCCTTTCAGTTCGGGCAGGGTAAAGATACAGCCCACCGTAGTCAGCTCCTCGCGCGAGTAGCAACGCACCACCCCCGCCTTGCGGAACAATGCCTCTACGGCCGAATCGCTGCTGGCAATGGCACCCGTATGCGAACCGGCAGCCCTGCTTCCGCTCTCGCTGCTGCCTGCCTTGATGGCCGCAATGCGGCATCCTTTGCGAATGAGCGAGGAGGCATGAAACAGCATGCGATCAGGGTCGCCGATGCTTTCTATATAAAGGAGTTTTATCTTGGAGTCCGTTTCAGGATTGAAATGCTCGTCCATGTATTGCAGCACGTCTTCCACGCCGATTTGCTTGGCATTGCCCACCGACCATACGGAATTGAACTGCAATCCTTTGGTGACCGCGCTCTCCAATATGAATACCGCCGTGGCTCCCGAACTGGAGATCAGATCCACTCCCTGCGAATGCAGTTGCGGGATGGGCTGGCTGAAGACGCTGTGGTGCCAAGTGTTCATCAACCCGATGCAGTTGGGGCCGATGAGCGATGCGCCGTACTTATTCACCGTATCCAGTATGCGGTTTTCGAGCAACGCCCCTTCGCGGGTTTCTTCGCCGAAGCCTGCCGACAGGATGATGAAAGCACGCACCTGCTTTTCGGCGGCGAGCACCTCCACGGCATCGGGACAGAGCGGGGCGGGAATGGCAAGGATGGCCAAATCGGTATCGGGAATATCTTTCACATCGGCAAAGGCGGCAACGCCCTGCACTTCTGCCTCTTTGGGGTTCACGGCACGGAGTTCGCCGGCATATCCGCCGTTGATCAGGTTTCTCAGGATGGCTCCTCCGGGCTTATGCGCGTTGTTGGACGCTCCCACCACCACAATGCTGCCGGGGTTGAGTAATTGGTTTGTTATCATAGTTTGCTTGGATTAAGTTCACGATTCGTGCACAAATATACATTTTCCATGCGTAAAAACAAACGAGATACCCAAAAAGAGAGTGTGGCAAGACATGAACTTCTTCACCTCTTGCCACACTCTCTTTACATCTCTTTATAATCTATACTTATGGAGTTGTCACATTCTCGTTGACATTTGCCTTATACCATTGTAGGCCTGTTGTACCACCGGATGTCACCCAATTAACGAAATCGGTATTGACATCCTTGATGGATACTCGTTCGTCAGGCCAATGATAGCTTTCACCCGGAACACATACACCCCATACGAAATTATCGGCCGTCTGATACTTATCTGCGAAACTATCACCGCTGGAGGCTCCTTTATCCGTCATAACAAAATTCTTGAGATGCACCTCTTTGCGTTTACCTGTACCGGCATCGCCCACCGTGATGAAGAAGTTCACCTTGTCAAAACTGATGTCGGCAGCATGAATACCGGCGGGAATGGAAAGCGTGCCGGTCACGGTTTTGTAACGTGTGGTGGAGCGTTCTCCGGTGACGTTTACATACTTACCACCCAACAATCGGGCAATATTTTCGTTGAGCTTCAACACAACTTTGCTCTGACCGCCTTCCAACCCAATGCCGTTAGCACCCGTCAAAGTAGCGGCACTGCTTGCAACATTATCCAACTGTACGTAAGCGCCCAAATCTCTCTCCGCACCCACTGCCATAAATGTAGCAGTAACATCTACCTTTGTCAGCGGAATATTTTTTGCTTCAGCTTCTGACGCTGCCGTACCATTACCGGAAGCGGTGAGAACCAATTTCACTACAACATCATTCATGTCATAGTCGCCGAAATCAGGCCATTCGTCCTCTATCGCATAGATGCCAGAGAAAGAAACCGCATATTGATAATCAACAGGAGTCGGTGCCGGAGGTGTTTCCACATGTCCGGGATTACATTCAGTAACAGGAATGTTTACGCCCGTGTTGTTAACATCGCTTGTCAGCAATGCGCCACCGGCAGTTGTCACATTCATAGTACCGACATAATTATCGCATGCTACCACGAGATTTCCTTTATAATGGGCATGCTGACCGGATGATACTGTCGCCGCACCCTGCACAGTGGCACAATTCATGATGAGAAGAGCTTTTTCCGCGCCCACACCGGTGAACACACCATCGTCATGTTTATATTCAGCCGTACCGTTTACGCGGAACAAGGCACCACTACGTAAATCTACACCGCCTTTGGTCATCAACAAGTCTTTGGTCACTACACTCCCATGCGCATCTACCGTAAATAGGGCATATACCTGCATCTTATTCTTTACTGTGAGATAGCATTTGTTAATAACATGTACAGGCTGGGCTTTTTCCGCATAGTCAAAGTTCTCGGTAGTCCATTTTCCTTCGTTCACCCACACCGGATTGATGGCACTGATGTGAGTGGTACCCGTAACATTCATCGTACCGAAGTTGTAGACATTACCAGCACGGTCGTCTCTCACTTCATTGAACTCGTCGGTAGTAGTTGTACCATCGTTGACGAAGAAGCTGTTGCCGAAGAAAGTCAACTTTCCGTTGTTGCTTCCGGTGCATCTAAGTTCTCCTGTTGCCAGATTGTATAATACGGCATTGTCCGATGCCTCGATGAGGCGGAGTTCTACCTTACCACGGTTGTAGATGGCGCTGTTTTTCTTCAGCCCTATTTCGGGGAATTCGCCTGTTTTCACCAGTTGTCCGCCTTCGCTTACGTATATTGTGGTCTTTTCTGCTTCAAGAATCCAGCGATAGCGTGCATCCACGGTCAACTTGGCACCCGGAAGGATGTATATGTTCACGTTGCTGCCGGTAATGAAAGATTTTTCATTGTTGCCGAATGACAAAGTCACATTACCATTTACATAGAGATTGACATTGCTGCCCGATACGCTTCTTACGCTGCTTGTCAGAATATAGTTTCCTGCGGCAGAAATGGTGCTGCCGCTCGGGGTCTGTGCATCGGCAGGTGCGCTGGTAGGGAAGTTGCTGTCGGCAGGAGTTGCCGGCAGTGTCCAGTCCGATTTAGCACGTGTCACTTTAGTGGCAGAAGCCGTATATTTCTCATTGAAGTCAACGATCGCCGTTGTGCTTTCAACCACAGCCGATTTCACCAATTTAACACCTGTCGGAGAAGTTTGTCTTACGAATAAAGTACTCGTCCCTTTACCTATTTCAAGGGATACAAAGAAATCTTTCTTGCCCGTAGCCGTGCCTTGTGCCAACAATGTCGCATCTTTGGCCGTAATCGGGTTCTTGTCAAACACTTCCACACCATAGGTATAAGTTGCGCTATATTGGTCGGCAACTTTCACCGTAATGCCTACTTTCTGCAAGTTTTCCCACGTAAAGTCATCCGTCGTGGTAAGCTTCAAAGGATTTTTTTTCTGGGCATCAGCCTTTGGATTATAGACATCATTGTCTGTACTACATGCCGCCACCATCATGGTGCCAATCAACACAATCAATCCAAATTTCATTTTTTTCATACTCGGATATAGATTAAAAAAGAACGAATAATACAACTCTCTAGATTTTTTCTACAAATATAGAGGTTTATTCAATACAACGTCTTTTTTTCCGTATATTTAACACATATCTGCCTTAAATTCCTCGTAAAGAAAGCCATAAAAGGCACATAGGAGCCAATACGACCATTTTACCGCAATCTGAATGATAAAAAGAGCGTGTCGACATATAGATGTCCTGTTTCGCTATATTTTTTACTTTCCGATTTTACTTTAAATGGCTGATGCCCCTGAAGAAAGTCCAGAATAATCAACTTTTAGACTCCTCCTTTCATCCCCAAGCTTTGCTTTTGAACTCCGGAGTAGTTTTCAGCCAACAGCCCATAAAGCCCCTTACGATAAACCGTAACAAATTTCGCTATACACATTATATATATAAGAATCTAAAAACGATTGTACACGAACATTCATACTTTATTAGAAAATAGCTATCTTTGCACCACTAAAAGCGTTCATAACAAAAGAGATACACTATTATATGGAAAAGAAATTCAAACGTACCACCGTGACGTCGGCTCTGCCGTATGCCAACGGCCCTGTTCATATCGGACACCTTGCAGGTGTATATGTACCTGCCGACATCTATGTTCGCTACCTGAGACTGAAGAAAGAAGATGTAGTCTTCATTGGAGGAAGCGACGAGCACGGAGTGCCCATCACCATACGTGCCAAGAAAGAGGGCATCGGCCCGCAAGATGTGGTAGACCGCTACCATGCGCTCATCAAGAAATCGTTCGAGGAGTTCGGCATTTCGTTCGACGTGTATAGCCGCACCACCTCGAAAACACACCACGAAACGGCTTCCGAATTCTTCCGTAAACTGTACGACAAAGGCGAGTTCATCGAGAAAAGCAGCATGCAATATTACGACGAGGAAGCCAAGCAGTTCCTTGCCGACCGCTACATCACCGGCGAATGTCCTCACTGCCACTCCGAAGGAGCCTATGGCGACCAATGCGAAAAATGCGGCACCAGCCTGAGCCCCACGGACCTGATAAACCCGAAGAGCTCTATCAGCGGCAGCAAGCCCGTGATGCGCGAAACCAAGCACTGGTATCTGCCGTTGGACAAGCACGAGGCTTGGTTGCGCCAATGGATTCTGGAAGAACATAAAGAATGGCGCCCCAACGTCTACGGCCAGTGCAAGAGTTGGCTCGACATGGGCTTGCAACCCCGTGCCGTGAGCCGCGACCTCGACTGGGGCATCCCCGTGCCCGTGGAAGGTGCCGAAGGCAAAGTTCTGTATGTATGGTTCGATGCCCCCATCGGCTACATCAGCAACACCAAGGAGTTGCTGCCCGACTCTTGGGAGAAATGGTGGAAAGACCACGAAACCCGATTGGTGCATTTCATCGGCAAAGACAACATCGTGTTCCACTGCATCGTCTTCCCCGCTATGCTGAAAGCCGAAGGGAACTACATCTTGCCCGACAATGTGCCGAGCAACGAGTTCCTGAATCTGGAGGGCGATAAGATTTCCACCTCACGCAACTGGGCAGTATGGTTGCACGAATATCTGGCCGACTTCCCCGGCAAGCAGGATGTGCTCCGCTACGTGCTCACTGCCAATGCGCCCGAAACGAAAGACAACGACTTTACGTGGAAAGACTTCCAGGCACGCAACAACAACGAGCTGGTGGCCGTGTATGGCAACTTCGTGAACCGTGCCCTGCAACTCACCAAGAAATATTTCGACGGCAAAGTACCTGCTGCGGGCATACTGAACGATTACGACCGCGAGACGCTGAAAGAGTTTGCCGACGTAAAGACCCAAGTGGAACAGCTGCTCGATGTATTCAAGTTCCGCGACGCACAGAAAGAAGCCATGAACCTTGCCCGCATCGGCAATAAATATCTGGCAGATACCGAACCGTGGAAACTTGCCAAAACAGATATGGAACGTGTAGGCACCATCTTGAATATCTCCCTGCAATTAGTGGCCAACCTCGCCATTGCCTTCGAACCGTTCCTGCCTTTCAGCAGCGAAAAGCTGCGCAGCATGCTGAACATAGAGAACTTTGACTGGAGCGAACTGGGGCACACCGACCTGCTGCCGGCAGGACACCGGTTGGGCACTCCCGAACTACTGTTCGAGAAGATAGAGGACGACCTCATCCAAGTACAGGTAGACAAGTTGCTGGCTACCAAGAAAGCCAACGAAGAGTCGGACTACAAGGCCAATCCCATCAAGCCGACCATCGCTTTCGAAGACTTTGAGAAGCTGGACATCCGCGTAGGCACGGTGCTGGAATGTGAAGTAGTGCCCAAGATGAAGAAACTGCTGAAGTTCAAGATTGCCGACGGACTGGAAAACCGCACCATCGTAAGCGGCATTGCACAGCACTATGCACCGGAAGAACTGGTGGGCAAGCAGGTCTTGTTCATCGCCAATCTTGCCCCGCGCCAATTCAAGAACGGCTTGGTGAGCGAAGGCATGATCCTCTCTGCCGAGAACCATGACGGCACATTGGCAGTGACTTCGTTGCTGAAAGAGGTGAAGCCGGGCAGCGAGGTGAAGTAAGAAAAACAATTATGAACGAAACATCACTGAAAGAAAAAACAGCAAAAGGACTATTCTGGGGAGGATTCAGCAACGGTATGCAGCAGTTGCTGAATCTGGGCTTCGGAATAGTGCTTGCCCGCCTGCTGGATGTTTCGGATTATGGCATGGTAGGCATGCTCACCATTTTCTCCGCCATTGCCGCTGCCCTGCAAGAAGGCGGTTTCATCTCCGCACTGACCAACAGAAAAGATGCTTTGCACAAAGACTATAATGCAGTATTCTGGTTCAGTACTTTGTGCAGCATCACGCTTTACATCCTGCTTTTCTTCGCTGCTCCGCTGATAGCGGACTTTTACAAGACTCCCGAACTGATTCCCCTTTCCCGGCTCTTGTTCCTGAGTTTTGTCATTTCCAGCTTAAGCATTGCACCGCGCGCTTATCTTTTCAGGAACTTGAAGATAAAGGAAACCACCATTATCTCAATTTCCAGCTTATGTGTGTCAGGAAGTATCGGAATCATATTGGCAGCCAACGGCTTTGCCTATTGGGGTATTGCCTTGCAGACCATTTCTTTCGTCACGATGGTGACGATACTCAACTTCTACTTCTCTCATTGGCGGCCCAAGCTTCAATTCGATTTCACTCCCATCAGGGAAATGATAGGTTTCAGTAGTAAGATGATCATAACGAACATCTTTACGATAATCAACAATAACCTTTTCTCCGTCTTGCTGGGTAAGTTCTATACCGAAAGGGAGGTGGGCAACTTCACGCAAGCCAACAAATGGAACGGGATGGGGCATACCACGATTACCGGCATGATAAACGGCATTGCACAACCCGTCTTTACGCGCGTGTCCGATGACAAGGTTCGTCAGCTGGCCGTGTTCAGGAAATTGCTTCGCTTCACGGCCTTCATCTCCTTTCCCGCCATGTTCGGGCTAAGCCTCGTGGCAAAAGAGCTTATCATCATCGCCATCACCGAGAAGTGGATAGACAGTGCTTACATCATGCAGATTCTCTGCATTTGGGGTGCCTTCATCCCTATCATAAACTTATTCTCCAACCTGATTATCAGTCGCGGCCACTCGTCAGTCTACATGTGGAGCACCATCGGCCTGAGCGTACTGCAATTGGCTGCCGTATGTGCCATGTATCCTTATGGACTGGAATGGATGTTGCGCATCTTCGTGGCAATCAACATCGGCTGGCTGTTCGTATGGTTCGGGTTTGTGAGAAGAGAAATCGGATTGAAGTCAGGCGATATGCTGAAAGATATCTCTCCTTATTTGCTATTATCTGTCGTACTCGTTACAGCAGCCTATTATATCACCCGCCCCATCGGGAATCTTTATCTGAGTATGATTACGAAAGTGACGTTCGTAGCCGGTCTTTATGCACTGGCCTTATGGAAGCTGCAATCCGTCATCTTCAGAGAAAGCATTGAATTCCTATTAAAAAAGAAAAAATTATGAGCCGCATTGCCTATATCATATCCGCCTATAAAGATGCGCCGCATCTGGCACGCCTTGTAGATGCGTTAGCCGGTGATGCCGATTTCTACATACACATCGACCGGAATGCAGACAGCCGCCCTTTCAAGGAACTGCTGAAAGACAAAGCAAGCTTTGTGCCCGGACATCGGGTGAGCTGGGGCGGCTGGGGACAGGTGAAATATCAAAAAGAGCTGCTGGCTGCCGTGCTGCATAGCGGCATATCTTACAGCCGCATCGTCTGCCTAAGCGGGCAAGACTATCCCCTTTGGTCTAACGAAGAGATTCACAACTACTTTGATGCACACAAAGATGCGGAGTTCATCATGGCAATGAACCTGACAGAATCTTCCGACAGACAGCAGATAGCCAAAGTGATATACTACCACTTCTTTCGCGATCTGCGGTGTCCAAGCCTTTGGTTGAAGAACAAATTCATCGTAGCTTCGCGCAACCTGATGAAACTGCTCCCTTTCAGGAAACTGCCTTTCACAAAGATAGGCGGCAAAAAGGCTGACGTCTTTTTCGGTTCCGATTATTGGGCCATCACTCTGCCCTGCGCCTGTTATGTGTACGAAAAGCTTTGCACTGAGAAGGAGATGGCCCGCTACTTCAAGACAAGCTTCGTGCCCAGCGAGCTGTGTATACAGACAATCGCGTTCAATTCGCCCTTTGCCTCACATGCGCTGTTATACAAAGGAATGTATCTCGGACTTGCCAAACTCACTCCCCTGCACTATATCGTATATAGAGAGTTCATAAAGACCATGACATTGAAAGACCTGCCCATGCTGATGCAATCAGGTAAGATGTTCTGCCGGAAAGTGGTGAGCGGCGAGTCGGACACCCTCGTAGAAGCCATCGAAACCAACCGTCGGTCCTCCGCCCGAAACAGTTCTGAAAACGTATAAAGCCATAAACCGAGATATAGACAAATGAAAGAAGATGCCAAAATCCACATAGCTTTAGCCGCCGACTCAAATTATATCGTACCTATCACGGTGCTGCTTCAATCGATATTCGACCATCATGCCGATGCAACAGTCTGCATCTACCTGCTTTTCATAGAAAAGACGCTACAGGAGAAGGACCTGAACTTTCTTGCGGATTATACCGAAAAGCACAGGCAGAAGTTCATCCCCTTGGAAGTGAAGCGTGAACAAATCGAGGGATTTCCCGATAGCAGGCACGGAAAAGCAACACTTCTACGGCTTTTTCTGCCCACCCTGCTGCCCCAATTGGACAAGATTCTGTACATTGACGGAGACACCATCGTTCAGGACAATCTGGCAGAGTTGTTTCATACAGATATTTCTTCCTGCTGTGTTGCGGCGGCCAGAGATACGGCCTGCATCTATCATCCCGATTTCATTCGGGCGCTGGATATAAACGATGAACACTGGTATTTCAATGCCGGTGTGACCCTCTTGAACCTGAAAGAACTGAGAGCCATCGATCTGCTTGAAAAAGTCGCCGTCTTTACACGTGCGCACTACAATGTCATTGCTGCTCCCGACCAAGATTCCTTGAACCATATATGCCAAGGAAAAACCCTCTATATTCATCCTCGCTACAACATGAATTATTCTGTTGAAAAAGACGTTGCAAGGCGGGTGTGGGGCAGAGAGCAGGTCAAGGAAGCAAAGGCATCGCCGGCCATCATCCATTTCATCGGCCCCGTCAAGCCGTGGTCCGTTCTTTCCGTACATCCTCAAAGGAAAAAATGGTGGAAGACCTTAAAGAAAACCCCTTTCGCCCATTACCGTCCCAAAGACGAAAACCTAAAGAACAAACTGCACAAATGCTATTTATTGGCGAGCAAAGCCATCGAAAGACAATTCTCTTTGGAAAGCAAGCGGAAAATAGGAAGGCTTATTCCGGCCGTCCTGAAAAAGAGTTTGAAGAAATCGCTGCTCAAATCATCATAAGCCGCCGCATCGACTATCCATAAAACAGAAGCAATGAAAGAATACGCACCCATCCTGCTCTTCACCTACAACCGCCCCACGCATACCCGGCAGTTGATAGAAAGCCTGCTGACCAATGAGGAAGCGGCCGAAAGCCGTCTGTTCGTCTATTCGGACGCCGCCCGCAACTCCACCGATCAAGAAACCGTAGCAGAGGTGCGTCGCTACCTGCACACCCTCACCGGCTTTCTCTCTGTCGAAGTGATAGAGCGCACGGAAAATCAAGGACTGGCAACCAACGTCATAGCCGGCGTCACCGAACAGGTGAACCGCTACGGACGGGTCATCGTACTGGAAGACGACCTGATAGTGTCGCCCTACTTTCTGCGCTTCATGAACGACGCACTCAATGTCTACGAAGACGAACCGCACGTGGGGCATATCCAAGCGTGCGATTTCACGCAAGACCCTTCTCTTCCCTCTACTTTCCTCATCAAATGGACAGGAAGCTGGGGGTGGGCCACGTGGAAGCGTGCATGGCAGTACTTCAACCCCGACGGCAAAGCCTTGTTGCAACAACTTGAAGACAGAAAGCTGACCCGCATTTTCGATTTCGACGGCACGTATGGCTTTACCCGCATGCTGCGCCGACAGACCGAGGGGAAGAACAATTCATGGGCCATTCGTTGGAACGCAAGTCTGTTTCTTGCGGACATCCTCTCGCTGAACGTCGGCCGGTCACTCGTACAAAACAACGGATTCGACGGCAGCGGCACCAACTGCGGAGGCGGCGGGTTGTACAGTTCGTTGCTCAGGGCAGAACCGCTTCCGGTAGTAAAAATCAGCCCTATAAAAGAATGTGAGGAAGCACGACAGAGCTTTGCCCGTTATTACCATCGTACCAACTGTTTTTGGGCAAAGGCACTGCGACGAATCAAGCGCACGCTGAAAGGTGATTTCGGAGCCTGAAGGCAACATTCGCCTTACCCTCCTATTTTAACCTGAATTCGGCATAGGCGGTTGCTTTTGCTAAAGATGAGAGGCTGCATCCTGTCGGCAAGATATTCCTTGAATGCACCGGTTTACAGCGAGATTAGGCAGAAGAGAGCCTTTCAAGCCGGCCGCCCTCCTCCTGTTTTGACAGCTGCAATCCTTTGCCGTGACAGAGGCAAGTGTTTGAGCCGTCAGACACAAGCGTCTGACAAGACAGAGATATACATCTGATAAACAATAGGATTCAACTTTAAAACACAAGCCTACGGGTGAGGTTACCGACCTGCTTCTTATCCCTAACTCAGATTATTTTAACGGGTAAAAACAGATCTTTCTCAACAGAAAGCACTACTTTTGCACGCATATAGAAGATAAAAAACTACTTCATGAGAGTATTACTTATCAATACATCCGAACGCATAGGCGGAGCTGCCATTGCTGCCTGCCGACTGATGGAGTCGCTCAAGAATCATGGCATCAAGGCAAAACTGCTGGTACGTGACAAGCAGACCGACCGGATTTCCGTCGTATCATTGGGACATAGCCGGCGCACTGTGTGGAAGTTTGTTTGGGAACGCATCGTCATCTGGAAGGCCAACCGCTTCAAAAAAGCCAACCTTTTTGCCATAGATATAGCCAATACGGGGACGGACATCACCTCGCTGCCCGAATTTCAGCAGGCAGACATCATCCATCTGCATTGGATCAACCAAGGGATGCTCTCATTGAAGAATATCGATAAAATACTGGCTTCGGGCAAACCTTTGGTCTGGACCATGCACGACATGTGGCCTTGCACCGGCATCTGCCATCATGCCCGCGAGTGCACGAACTATCATCAGGAATGCCACCACTGTCCTTTCATCTATGGAGGCGGAAGCAAGCGAGACCTGTCATACCGCACCTACAAGAAGAAGATGAAACTCTACAAGAACCGTCGCATCCACTTCGTGACGTGCAGCCACTGGCTGGAAGAGCAGGCCAAGAAAAGCGCCTTGCTGAGCGGACAGAGCGTGACGTGCATCGCCAACCCCATCAACGTGAACCTCTTTAAACCGCGCGACAAGAAGGAAGCCCGCGCCAAGTGCATGCTCCCGCAGGACATGAAGCTCATGCTCTTCGGTTCGGTGAAGATAACGGACAAACGGAAGGGCATAGACTATATGGTGGAATCGTGCAGGCTGCTGGCGGAAAAGCATCCCGAACTGAAAGACGAACTGGGAGTTGTGGTCTTCGGCAGCCAATCGCAACAGCTGGAGAACCTCCTGCCTTTCAAGGTCTATCCGTTGGATTTTGTCAGCAACGAGCACCGGCTGGTGGACATCTACAATGCCGTAGACATCTTCGTGACCCCTTCTTTGGAAGAGAATCTGCCTAATACCATCATGGAAGCCATGGCATGCGGCATTCCTTGTGTCGGCTTCAACGTAGGCGGCATTCCGGAGATGATAGACCATCTGCACAACGGATACGTGGCGCAATACAAATCGTCGGAAGACTTTGCCAACGGCATTTACTGGACGCTGAATGAACCCGACCATGCAAGCCTCGCGGAACAAGCCTCGCGCAAGGCGGTGTCCAGTTATTCCGAGAATATCATCGCCAAGAAATACATCGACCTCTACAATAAAGCCACCGGAAACCATGCACAATAACCACCTTACACCGACGTTCAGCATCGTCACCGTGTGCTTCAATGCCGAAGCGGAACTGGAAGACACCATTCAGAGCGTCATTGCGCAAACCTACCGCCACGTGGAGTATATCATCGTGGACGGCGCTTCGAAGGACGGCACGCTCGCCATCATAGAACGGTATAAAGGGCGCATCGCCCGTGTGGTGAGCGAACCGGACAAGGGATTGTACGACGCCATGAACAAAGGCCTGCGTCTGGCCACGGGCGACTATGTGTGCTTCCTCAATGCCGGAGACTGCTTTCACGAAGACAGCACTTTGCAGCAGATGGCAGATAGCCTTACCAAGGCCGAACTCCCCGACGTGCTGTATGGCGAAACGGCATTGGTGGACAAGGAAAGGCATTTTGTCCGCATGCGCCGCCTCTCTGCCCCGGAGACGCTCACATGGCGCAGTTTCAAACAAGGGATGTTGGTATGCCATCAGGCTTTCTTCGCCAGAACTGCTTTGGCCGAGCCATACGACCTGCAATATCGCTACTCGGCAGACTTCGACTGGTGCATCAGAATAATGAAGAAAGCCAAGACGTTGCACAACACGCACCTCACCCTCATAGATTATTTAGAGGAAGGGATGACCACTAAGAACCGCAGGGCATCTCTCATCGAACGCTTCCGTATCATGGCGAAACACTATGGGATGATAAGCACGGCGGCCCACCACGCATGGTTCGTGCTGCGTGCTCTATTGAAGAAGTAAACCGCCCCCTGCCCTTATCCGTTCAGCAAGGCAATCAGTTCCCTCACCCCTTCCGACGCTCCTTTCCGGATGACGTGTATCTGCCGCGCGGAGTGCGTGTCCACCGGCTTGGGGTCGATCAAGTAAACGTCCGCTTCACGGGGCACGTAATGCAGCAATCCTGCGGCCGGGTATACATTCATGGAGGTTCCGATGATGACAAACACATCGGCTTTCTCCACATAGCCGATGGCTGTTTCTATCTCCGGCACCGCCTCACCGAACCATACGATGAACGGACGAAGCGGCGAACCGTCTCCGGCCTTGTCGCCCGGCTTCACCTCATACTCTTCGGGTTTCAGGGTCTTCACATACCGAGGGTCGTAAGGGTCACGGCCGGAACAGACTTTTGTCAACTCACCATGCAGATGAATGACGTGAGTGCTGCCTGCGCGCTCGTGCAGATTGTCGACATTCTGCGTCACGACAGTCACATCGAAACTCTTCTCCAACTCTGCAAGCAGTCTGTGCCCCGCATTCGGCTCCACCTCCAGCAGTTGTTTACGGCGTTCGTTGTAGAAGCTTGTCACCAACTCCGGATTACGTGCATATCCTTCGGGAGTGGCCACTTGTTCCACCGGATATTTATCCCACAGTCCGCCCGCATCGCGAAACGTGCTGATACCGCTTTCGGCGCTCATTCCTGCGCCGGATAAAACGACCATTTTTCTCATAGTTTTACTCCTCTCTTTACTAAGCCTTTACAAATTTAGGTTTTTTAGTGACACGCCGCCACTTTCACAAAGATATTTAACCGGAACGCAGGATAAAACTTTAAGAGCAGCTGTCAGCCTGCTCAAAAATCGACCGGTTCTCGGTGTGCCTGCCAAAACTTGTCTCCGCGACTGATGTATTTACACGTTTCTGCTTACGGAATGTGCTTCATCCTTATTCCCGAATCTTTGTCCGCAGTGCGCAGATATATATCCGCAAGGCGCGAACATATATCCGCAGTGCGCGGATTTGTATCCGCAGGCCGCGTACAGAGATTCATCTCGGCCGAGAACAAGTTTTCTGCATACACTAAACACTTTTATTCCCTGAGTATACGGAACTTTTTCTATAGATACAACAGATGCAACACGGCAATCCATGCCGCATGTCGACATCGTCCGCCGAATATTGCTCCATCATACGCAGTATTTCGCAACAGCTGCATTTATTAAAGCAACCATCATTAAACAAAACGACTTATGAAAAGACAAAATCGCCTTACCCTCTGCCTGACGGGGATACTGCTGTTCCTTTCCGTCTCCTCGTCCGCACAAGGCAAACCTTCGGGAAGCTCCTCACTCTCCGCACACATAGGTCCCGCCCGGTACACAGGCCGGCTTATGGGAGTCACCGGCAGTGCCGACGACTACTGCAACAACCTGCGAAAAGGAGTCGGCTGGGACCTCAACTATTGGTATACAGGTCAGGCATCGTCCGAAAAAAGAGCCGTTATCGGAGCGGGATTCCTCTATCAAGGCAGTCTCTTTCAGGAAAAACAGGCGAATGGCTCGGATAAAATCCACCTCAATTATCTGGCACCGCAAGTCGGTGTATTCTTCCTCCAACCCGGCTATCAGATACAACTGTCAGCCGGCGCAGGCTACCAGTTCTATACGGACAAGAGCGTGGTCTATGATAAGCCGCGCAAGGTGTCGATGGACAAATTGGCCTGCAACTTTGCCCTTGCCGCAGAGTACTTCCTGACAAAGCAATGGGGCGTTTCGGCCCGTTGCAACTGGGTGTTGTCGCACTCGGAAAGATACTCCGTCGACTACCACGGCGAACATTGGAAAGTAGAACACCCCGACACCGGCGAAGGGTTCTTCGGCCAGTTATCCCTGACTTTCGGTTTGAATTATCACTTCTAAAAAAACATACCATCATGATGAAAAAGCTATTATACCTGTTCATGCTACTCCTTTGCTGCGCCTGCGAGGAGAATACTTCTGTGGACCCCACCCTGATGCCGGAAGCCACCAAAACCGGCAAGAACACATTGGGCTGCCTGATAGATGGCTGGATATACACCGGAGGACGATTCGGGCTACCCAAAGCCTCCATTATCAGCGATGAGAAAGCCGGTTACTACCTGATAAGAACCCAAGTGGACCGATTCAAGACGTTGGAATTCAAGCTCGTCAACCCGACAGCAAATGCCGAATGCACCTACATAGACGCCATCTTCGAGGGAGAGAATCTGGGAAACGGCAAAGCCTTCATAACACGCAAGGACGGAATCGTCATCAGCGGCACGTTCAGCGGAAACAAAATTACGGAAGGACGCTTCGACATCAAATACACAGAGAAGAATACGGAAGAAGACATTGCCTATTAGAAATGGAATAGAAAGTGTGTCATAACGCCCAAATTGGAAGACTTACCCCCGCCACAGCCATCTGTGACTGAGGTTCTCTTCGTGAATAGAGAGTTCTGACATCCTCATGATACTCGTCTTTAGACTCCTTTTCAATGAAAGCGCTCGACAGGTAAGCTATCATTACATTTTTATCACCCACCCCACTGAATTGCCCGACCAAGACTCTAAAAACAGCCTAAACAAAAATTAAACGGGCAAAAAGCCTTGTCTTTCAAATAAAAGATGTATTTTTGCCCCTCGTTAATATGTTATAGGATTGAACAAACATTCATTCCGCTCTCCAACATCATTTTTATGGATAAATTCAGTTACGCCATCGGCCTCGGAATAGGCCAGAATCTTTTAAGCATGGGTGCCAAAGGCATCGCGGTAGATGACTTTGCACAAGCAATCAAGGATGTATTAGAAGGCAACCAAACGGCTATCAGCCATACAGAAGCTCGCGACATCGTGAACAAATATTTCGCAGAAATGGAGGAAAAGATGAATGCCGCCAACATTGAGCAAGGACAACTGTTCTTGGAAGAGAACAAGAAACGTCCCGGCGTTGTCACATTGCCCAGCGGGCTTCAATACGAAGTAATCAACGAAGGAACCGTGGGACGGTATGCCAAAGCAACCGACAAAGTGGAATGTCAGTACGAGGGCACGCTGATTGACGGAACCCTCTTCGACAGTTCCATCAAACGCGGACAACCGGCCGTATTCGGCGTCAACCAAGTCATCCCCGGCTGGGTAGAAGCTCTGCAACTAATGCCCGAAGGCGCCAAATGGAAACTCTACATCCCCGGCGACCTGGCCTATGGCGCACAAGGAGCGGGCGAGATGATTCCTCCTCACAGTACACTGATATTCGAAGTGGAACTCCTGAAAATTCTATCATAAGTAAATAACAAATTAAAAAGCAAAATGAAAAAAGTATCATTTCTCATGGCTCTTGCAGTAGCCGCAGGTTTGGCTTCTTGCACAGCACAAAGTCCGAAAGCTAATTTAAAAACGGATCTTGACTCATTATCTTATGCCATCGGTATGGCACGTACGGAAGGCCTGGATCAATATCTGGCACAACAAGGCATTGACTCTACTCAGATGGCCGACTTCCTGAAAGGTTTCAACGAAGGAGCTACCAAAATCGCCAAGAAAGACGCAGCCTACATGGCCGGTCTGCAGGTAGGACAGATGGTGAGCAAACAATGGGTGGAAGGTTTCAACCAACAAATTTTCGGCGGTGACTCCACGAAAACCATCAGCCGCGAGAACCTGCTGGCAGGTTTCGTCGCAGGTGTCGTAGGCAAGGGCGGCGCCATGGATATGGCAAAGGCACAAGAGTACATGAACACTCAGATGGAAGCCATCAAAGAAAAAGCTACTGCCGAGAAGTATGCCGACAACAAAGCTGCCGGCGAGAAGTTCCTCGCCGAGAACAAAGGCAAAGAAGGTGTGGTAACCACTCCGAGCGGCCTGCAATACAAAATCATCAACAAAGGTAACGGCGCCATCCCTGCCGATACCAGCAAGGTGAAAGTAAACTACAAAGGTACGCTGATTGACGGCACAGAGTTCGACAGCTCTTACAAACGCAACGAACCGGCTACTTTCCTCGCCAACCAAGTAATCAAAGGATGGACGGAAGCGCTCACAATGATGCCGGTAGGCTCAAAATGGGAACTTTATATCCCTTACAACCTTGCATACGGCTCAAGAGAAACCGGTGGTCAAATCAAACCGTTCTCTGCTCTGATATTTGAAGTGGAACTGCTGGGAATCGAAAAATAAAAGATTCTGAGAAATAAAAAATAAGGGCGTTTTGATACGCCCTTATTTTTTATAAGACATCCCGAAAAATCAGCCCGCAAATTTGCCATATATGAACTCCAAGAATAGGTTTCTACGGCAAAAAGGAACCGGTAGATGAAGATTTGCTTAAATGATGCGATATTGTTTTGCTCATAGAACATCAGCACCACCTTCTTTAGTCTATTAATCGAACCAAATCGACCCGATTATTCCGTTTGCGACATTAGATACACGCCCCATTTTAACAACAAACTTCGGTAGCTTAGGACTTATACGTATTCATAACACCCGACGCAAAGTTGGAACTCACGTTATTTATGTGCTTCGGCGAACTCTTTCGAAACGGAGTTGCAGAAACTCTTGCAAACTTCTGCCGAGAACTCAATGCCGCATCCGATGACTTTGTCCCATGTAGCTTCGCTCATGGTGTTCAAATCTTCGTGGCGCACGTCGTACTTCAGTAGTCCGTAGATGATACCGGCATTAAAGTTATCTCCAGCACCGATGGTGCTGACAGCTTCCAGCGGTGGAATGGCATACTCCTTGGAAATACTTCCGGTGCGCAATGAAATCTGCTCCGCTCCTGCCGTACAAAGAAAATTGGAACAATAGAATTTGATTTTGTCCTTATATATCCTGTCGGCTTCACGCAAGTTATACATATAAAAGAAGTCCTCTTGCGAGCCTCGCACGATATCGGCATACTCCAGATTCTCAATGATGGTGGGAGTCAGCTTAATAGCCTCCTCCTTATGCGAAGAACGGAAATTGGGGTCGTAATACACAATCGCCTTTTTCTTGCGTGCCCTGTCAAGAAGTTCCACCACTTTATCGCGCAACACCGGATTCAGGGCATAGTACGAACCGATAACGACAATGTCGTCCTCCTCTATTTCAGGGTAGACAATGTCAAGACGCTGTTTAGGATAATCTTTGTAGAAGATGTATTCCGCATCGCTACGGTCGTTCAGGAAAGCAAGTGATACGGGCGATTTTCCGTCGGGGAACACATTGACATGCTCCGTAGGAATATTGTTATCGCGCATAAACCCAAGAATCATGTTACCCACATGGTCGTTTCCGGTTTCGCTGATGAAACAAATGGGAACCCCTACACGCCCCAGCGAAACAATGCCATTGAATACCGAACCACCGGGTACGGCTGCTGTGGGCTGTCCGTTACGGAAGATGATGTCCAATATGGTTTCTCCGATACCTATTACTTTACGCATAACGATCTTGACTTTTCTCCAAGGTAACCACCGTGATGGCGTTTGGAATAATCTTCAATGGTAAATCCTGTCTTTTTCATGGTCTGCACCACCAGAATATCACCGATAACGGTCATTACAGTAGTCGAAGTGGTGGGAGTCATGCCCAGCACACATACCTCTTTGGGGCTTCCCGTGCTGAGGCATACATCAGATTCGTCTGCCAGCGGGCTATGGGGATTACCGGTGATTACTATGAACTTTAATTCCGGATTCAGATTATGCGCCAGCTGCGTCAGTTCCACAATCTCGCGAGTCTTGCCCGAGTTGGATATAAGCAGCAACAAATCATTTTCCTGCAAGATTCCGAGGTCGCCATGCTGTGCTTCGCTGGGATGCAGGAATACGGAAGGGATGCCGGTAGAGCAGAAGGTAGTGGCTATGTTCATGGCTATCTGCCCGGCCTTGCCCATACCCGAAGTCACCAGTTTCCCTTTTTTGTGGTGCACTTGTTCCACAATAAGCTCCACGGCACGTTCGTATGCGTCTGTCACGGGGATGTTCAATACGGCTTGCGCTTCTTTTTGCAAAAGCTCTTGAATGGATTCAATCATTATACCTGAAATTGTTTAATAGTTAGGTTATAGTCTACAAATATCTGCAATTTTCCATAAACGACAATAAGTTTCCTTTGTTTTTATTGCCACACCTTATCAGGCCTATTGCCACACTTTAGTAAACGCATGCCCACACTTCAGGGGAGATATTCCCACACTTCAGGAGGAGTCAGCCCACACTTCAGGAGGCATCAGCCCACACTTCAGGAGGCATCAGCCCACACTTCAAGGACAACAACCCGGGAGGAAAGATAAAACGACCAACAGGCTTTTCATCCCCCTTCACTTTCCTTTTCCAAAAGTATAATGTTGCCAGAGGAGGTATAAATAAGAACATACTACATTTTTTTGCCGAAGCCGTGCCGATGAAACATTCCTTTTTTCCTAACTTTGCGTCAACGTTACAGATAAGATGTCGCGCTTCAATGAAGAATCTGCGCCATTTGTATCATCTGCAACCCCGAAACCCTGTTGAGTATGCATGTGTGTGTTCAAGGGACAAACCTGCAAACCGTATGGGAAACAAATGGAAAATCGTCAAACAGCAATTAAACAGATGCGAACGGTACTTCTTTCATCCGCCTATCTGGCCCCAGTGGAATATTACACCAAACTGCTAACATACGACAAGGTGCTCATAGAACAGCATGACCATTACATGAAGCAGACCTATCGCAACCGATGCACCATTGCGGCACCGGATGGCGAACTATCCCTTTCTATCCCCATCGTGAAACCGGACAGTCCTAAATGCATCATGCGCGACATACGCATTTCCGATCATGGTAACTGGAGACATCTGCATTGGAACGCCATATCATCCGCCTACAACCATACTCCTTTTTTCGAGTATTACAAAGACGACTTCCGCCCTTTCTACGAAAAGAAATATGAATTTCTTGCCGATTTCAACGAAGAGCTGTGCCACCTTGTATGTTCATTGATAGACATGCAGCCCGACATGCAACGCACCGCCGAGTATCGGACAGAACTTACCCTTGATGAAGCAGATTTCCGCGAAGGCATCCACCCTAAGAAAGACTTCACACAAGAAAACACGGAGTTCTCCCCACATCCCTACTATCAGGTCTTTCAAGACCGGCTCGGCTTCTTGCCCAACCTCAGCATCATCGACCTACTCTTCAACATGGGGCCTGAAAGCCTGCTCGTGCTGCAGCAAAGTTGTAAATAAAGGCTTATCTTTTCGACCAAAATTTTGAAAAGGCTGTAGAGAACCAGTGTTCCTCTGACAGAAAAGCTTCTGAGAAAGAAATGTATTGGGCAAAGAAACGATGCTGAAAAGAAGCTCGCAAGAAAAGTCAAGTGTGGTACACAAGGACAAACTACGCATCAAAGACGAGATAGAGCAAGTATTTTAACCGGCTTTTTAGTGTATCAATGTGATTAATACTTAATTTTGCAAACAGACAAAAATTACTTTTAATAGCAAAATCATGAAGAACTTATTCAACATCAAAGACAAAGTGGTGGTCATCACCGGAGGAACGGGAGTATTGGGACATGCCATCGCACTGCACTTGGCCGAAGAAGGAGCCAAAGTCGTAATCTTAGGGCGTAAGGCCGAAACGGGGAATGCCATCGTAGATGAGATAAAAGCTGCCGGCGGAGAGGCTATGTTCCTGACTACCGACGTGATGAACCGTGAATTGCTGGAACAGAATCTGGCCGATATCCTGAAAGCATACGGACGCATAGACGCCTTGCTGAACGCTGCCGGCGGCAACATGCCGGGCGCCACCATAGCTCCCGACGGAACTTTCTTCGACTTGAAGGTGGAAGAGTTTCAAAAAGTGCTCGACCTGAACCTGACGGGCACTGTATTGCCTACGCAAGTATTCCTGAAGCCGATGGTGGAACAGAAGTCGGGCGCCATCGTCAACTTCTCGTCCATGGCGGCTTTCCGCCCCATGACACGAGTAGCCGGATATGCCGCAGCCAAAGCGGGCATTTCCAACTTCACCGCTTTCATGGCCACCGAAGTGGCAAAGAAATTCGGCGAGGGAATCCGCATAAACGCCATTGCACCAGGCTTCTTCCTGACCGAACAGAACCGTGCCCTACTGACCAATCCCGACGGAAGTTACACGCAACGCGGACAGGATGTCATCCGGCAAACTCCTTTCGGACGCATGGGTCGTGCCGAAGAGCTGTGCGGAACCATCCAATACCTTATCAGTGATGCTTCGAGCTTCGTCACCGGAACGGTTGCCGTGGTAGACGGAGGATTCAATGCCTTCGCCATGTGATTATTGTCGTACAGAACCCATAAACCGAAAATAGCTTGTGGTAACTATGAAACAGAAGCCGTCGCAACAGACTGATGGTTATTCCCGATTGTTTCCAGATTCTTAAACGACTTTTGTCTGCATGAAAATCTTGATTATAGAAGATGAGCAAGATCTGCGAGAAACAATCCGCTCTTCGCTCTTAAAAGAAAAATTCGTAGTGGAAACCGCAGCCGATTATTCCTCTGCTTTGAACAAAATAAACGACTACGATTATGACTGCGTTCTGCTCGACATCATGTTGCCCGGTGGAAGCGGCCTGGACTTGTTGCGCGAACTAAAGCAGCTTCGCCGCAATGACAGTATACTAATTATTTCTGCCAAAGACTCCTTGGATGACAAGGTAGAGGGGCTGGAGTTGGGCGCAGACGATTATCTCACAAAACCTTTTCATCTGGCAGAGCTGAATGCCCGGGTCAAATCCCTGATACGCCGTCGGCAGGCTAAGGGGGATATGACTGTCAACATTGGAAACTTATCGCTTAATCCCGATAAACGACAAGCCGATATAAACGGGCAGCTCTTGCAACTTAATCGTAAAGAGTTTGATTTGCTTTATTATTTTGTAATCAACCCCAACCGAGTTATCAGCAAAATGAGCCTTGCAGAATCTGTATGGGGAGACAACATTGACCAGGCCGACTCATTGGATTTCATCTACTCACAAGTAAAGAATCTACGCAAGAAGTTGAAACAAGCTGAAGCCACCGTCGAATTAAAAGCCGTATATGGCTTTGGATATAAACTTTCGGAAGAATGAAACTGCTACACCACACCTACCGCAAACTTTCGCTGCTATTTTTCTTGTTGATGGCAGTATGGGGTGTGCTGTTTTATTATGCGATTATCGACGAGGTGATGGATGAAACAGACGATACATTAAAGAATTACGGGAGTATACTAATAAAAAACGCACTTCATGATCCTTTCATTCTCGAAACCTCCGGGACAGTGATGTCATTCTACAAATTCAGGCCTATATCGGAAGAGGAGGGATTACGCTACCAACAAGTATTCTATGATTCTACCGTCTACATCGAGTCGGAAGATGAAGAAGAGCCTGTCCGTGTGATGCGTATAGCATTCAGCATGCCCGACGGACAGTTTTACGAGCTGACTTTGATGATTTCTACTTTAGAGCGCGACGATATGGTAGAAGCGCTACTGTGGTATTTAGGAGCATTATTCCTTTTACTTCTGCTTTGTACCTCCATCGGTATACGGTTGGTCTTAAAGAAAGTATTTACCCCACTATACAAATTACTGGATTGGCTCATCCAAATTCAACCCGGCAAAGCTCTTCCTCCCTTGGATAACCCAACGGAAATACAGGAGTTTCGGCAGTTGAGTAATGCAGCCTTCGATATGGGCAAGCGCAGTTACAAAGCCTACGAAGAACAAAAACAATTCATAGAAAACGCTTCGCACGAACTACAAACACCACTTGCCATTATCCGAGGCAAGGTAGAATTGCTGGCCGAAAGCGAGGGTATAACAGAGCAACAAATGAAAACACTGGATGAACTTTGCTCTACCGTGAACCGTGCCGTCAAACTGAATAAATCCTTGTTACTGCTTTCTCGCATCGAGAACGGACAATATACCGAAATGAAAGATGTTTCGCTGGATGAGATACTAGATGATTCACTACCAGACCTGATGGATATTTACGAATATAAGCAAATACATTTGACAAGGGAACGGAGTGATAAGCCACTCATCATACGTTGCAACCACTCTTTAGCCCGGATTCTGGTATCCAATCTGGTGAAGAACGCATTACTTCACAACAAAGAAAAGGGAGAACTGCATATTCTTACCACGTCGTCTTCATTGACGATAAAAAACACGGGCGAGTCCCCTCTAGACAAGGAAAAATTGTTCCACCGCTTCTATCATGGCATAGACGAAAAGAAAGAATCCACAGGCCTGGGACTTGCCATAGCACATTCCATCGCCCTTTACTCTTCCTTAAAGCTCACTTATGAATGGCAAGACGGTATGCATTGCTTTCGGCTTGTTAAATAATCAAAAGATTGTTCCTGACGCAGATTATTCCCAAATCTTTCCTAATTCATTGCCGTCATTTGCAGTGTGAATGATATGAATCAATTTTATTAGTAACACTAAAAAAACAATCATGAAAGTATTATCTATTTTAGCACTGGCAATTTTTGCCGTTCAGTTTTCTTTTGCCGGAGATGTCATTACTCAGGATGCCAAACAACTCCCACTGGTTGCACGCAACTTTATCAACCGACATTTCACGAAACCTCAAATTCATTATATCAAGATTGAAAGCGAAATCCTGCAAAACAAAAAGTACGAAGTACAACTGGCGGATTTCACGGAAATCGATTTTGACAAGCAAGGTAATTGGCTGGAAGTAGATTGCAAGAAAGCGGCCATACCTGCCGCATTGATTCCCACTTCGGTACAAGAATACGTGAAGACGAACTTTCCGAGAGAAATCATTACCAAGATTGAACGTGAACGTAGTGGAATGAAAATCGAATTGAGTAATGACTATTCTTTAAAGTTCAATAAGAAAGGGAAGTTCGTCAGCATAGACGACTGATTCGAAGCACTCCGGTTTATCATCGAGATTGAAAAAAGGAAAGGCAGAGTATCAACTATTTTATTCGGAAGTAGGATACTTGATACGGACAAAAGATGTCACAGGAAAAGAAGACACGCATTGGCCGATGGCGGTGAAATGATTATGTACACCTAAGGCTTCCGAGAAAAAGAATATATGCTATCGAAAGGTTTTTTCAGACGCAGGATGCCACAGCATTATCTGTGTAAAAAAACAAAAGCATAAAAGAACCATTGTCCCGACCATTTCTGCTAAATACTTTTTCATGAATAGTTATTAAACATCAACTTCTACAAAAGTAAACAAAAAGATGAGAAATTCACCTTTTCGTTTACTTTTTATGCTTGCAAAGAGGAATAAATACCTGGGTTCGGGACAAGCGGTTTCTTTTGCTAAAGATCAGGGTTGCATCCTATCGGACGGATATTTCCTGAATGCACCGGTTTACAGCGGCCGGGCAGAAGAGAACTTTTACTCCGACCTGCCCTCCCCCTCCCTGTTTGACAGCTGCAAGCCTTTGTCGTGACAGAGGCAAGTGTTCAAGCCGACAGACACAAATGTTTGACGTGACAGACACAAGTGTCTGACAGGGCAGTGACAAACGTCTGATAACCAATACACTTCGACTTTAAAACACAAGCCTCCGATGAGGTTATCGACCTGCTTCTTATCCCGAACGCAAGTAATAAATATGTAACAAACGCATTTCCCCCCGTCTTATTTCAACTCAAAGGGAACTACTCCCCTGACATCGGCTGCCGAGGAGGCAATCACTGCTTCAAACCGTCCCGGTTCCGCCACCCAGGCATGTTTGGTGTCATCGAAGAAGCTGAGGGCCTCGCGGTCGATGCAGAAAGTCACTTCACACGTTTCGCCCGGAGCCAGTTTGATTTTTCGGAAACCTTTCAGTTCTTTCACAGGGCGGGGCAAGGACGATTTCTTATCGCTGATGTAGAGTTGCACCACCTCTTGTCCTTCGTAAGTACCGGCGTTTTTGACGGTCACTTTCACGGTCAACGTACTATCGGCTGTCATAGTCTTGCTGTCGATGGTCGGTTTGCCATATTCAAAGGTCGTATAGCTCAGTCCGTGGCCGAAGGGGAACAAGGGCTTCACTTTTTTCTGCTTGTCCGCCCAGCGATAGCCTACGAAGATGCCTTCATTGTATCTGATGTCTATCACGCTCTCACTCTGCGCCCCGGTATATTCGCCCAAGCTATGAGCCGGTACGTCTTCCAGCTTTGCAGGGAACGTGAAGGGCAACTTTCCGCTGGGGGTTACATCACCCATCAGAACGGCGGCCAGCGCACTGCCGGCCTCGGAGCCCAGATACCAGGCTTGTACAATGGCAGGCACATCGTTCACCCAAGGCATGGCAACGGCATTGCCGGAGATATTGACCACAACCAGTTTTTTGCTCACCTTTGCCAAGGCAGAGATTACGGCATCTTGTCCGTAGGGCAAATCCAAGCCCTTACGGTCGGAGTCTTCACAATCCTGCCCGGCGCTTTTGTTCAGTCCGCCGATGAAGATCACATAGTCGGCATCGCGCGCCACCCGCACCGCTTCCTCAATCAGTTCTTCCGGAGTGCGCTCGTCTTTCAGGTTCTGCCCCGTCACCACACCGTTGTATTCACCGCTCGCATCGCCCACGTAGCCACGGGCATAAACCACCTCGGCCTTGCCCCCTACGCGTTGTCCGATGCCGTCCAACGGAGAGCATTCGCGTTGCACCTTCAACGAAGAAGAGCCGCCACCCACGGTCATCATCTTGATGGCGTTCTCGCCTATTACGGCAATCTTCCTTGTCTTGTTCAGATCTATCGGAAGCACGTTGTTACGGTTCTGCAACAACACGATGCCCTCTTCACCTATGCGGCGGGCAGCTTCATAATGTGCCGGAGAGTTGAGCGAACCGAAAGGACGGTCGGTGTTCATCGTAGTGCGGAAAGCCAACCGGAGGATACGCCGCACCTTGTCGTCCAACTCCCGGATGCCGACTTTCCCTTCACGGATGCGTTGCAGGTAAGGCATGGCCAGGTAATAATTATCGTAAGCATTGCTGGCACCGTTCGACAAGCCGTTTGTCCAACTGCCGAATTCCATATCCAGCCCGTTGGCGATGGCTTGATCAGTGTCATGTACGCCTCCCCAATCAGACACCACCACGCCATCGAATCCCCATTCGCCTTTCAGGATGTCGTTCAGCAGATATTGGTTGTGGCAGGCGTGCTGTCCTTTGTAAAGGTTGTAAGCACCCATGATGCTCCATGCCTTGCCTTCCCGGACAGCCGCTTTGAAGGCCGGCAGATAGATTTCATACAGTGCACGGTCGTCCACAACCGCGTTGGTGGTATGGCGGTTCACCTCGTGGTTGTTCAGTGCAAAGTGCTTCACACAAGCAGCAACCCCGTTCTGCTGCACGCCCTGCACGTAGGGCACTACCATGCGGGCTGCCAAATAAGGGTCTTCGCCCATATACTCGAAATTGCGCCCGTTCAACGGTGTGCGGTAGATGTTTACACCGGGGCCCAGCAGAACGGTCTTTCCCCTGTAACGAGCCTCTTCGCCTATACTTTTTCCGTATAGCAAGGACATTTCAGGATTCCACGTGGCTGCCAGACAGGTCAATGCCGGATAGGCCACGCAAGAGTCGTTGGTCCATCCAGCCTGATCCCACTCGTCCCAAAGCACTTCGGGGCGGATACCGTGGGGACCGTCGGTCATCCAAAACTCCGGAATGCCCAGACGGGGTACACCCGGACTGCTGAATTTAGACTGCGCATGCACCATCGCTACTTTCTCTTCCAGCGTCAGCCGGGCCAACGCATCTTCCACCCTCTCCTCAACAGGTTTGCCCGCATCCAGATAGACGGGCTTCTGCTGCGCCGTGAGAGGCAGTGCGACAGCCAGAACCAGACCGAATAAAACTTTCTTCATGGTTTTTCTCTATTTTATCTTTATAAATACGTAATTACAAGCCAGTGCGATACGTTCAGTCCTTCATTCCCAAGGAATGTATATATCCCTCCTGAACCACGCAATTCTTCAGTTTGCAGGCTTCGACGAAATCCGTCATCGCTTTGCGTGCCATGCTCTGGTCGGGACGGGCGTCACGTATTTCTTTATACGTGGTGCGCGACGCTTCGGAAAAGTAAACCACGTTTGCCCAATTCTCCGGTGGAGTGATGCCCACGAACGACGAGCCGTCCATCTTCTTGTAGGGCCAAAAAGTATAGCCGATGTTGTTCTCGCGCATGGTCCTGCAAAAAGCTGCCTGCCACTCGTCCGTGTTATGGCCTATCTCGCCCATGTACATGGGCAGGTTCACACTGTCGCGGAAGTTTATGATCTCCTGAATGGCGGCTTTGGTAGGTTCGCCCCCGTAGCGGTGGCAGGTGTACATTATCTTGTCGTCGAATCCGGTATCTTTGAAAGGCTTGAAGTTACCGTTCCACTGCGCGCCGCCCAAGAGGATGATGTGATTCTTGTCCACTTCCCGTATGGCCGCCACACCTTTCTTATATACCTCTTCCAGCTTGCCGTTAAGTTCCTCCATATTCTCGAAGTAGGGAGCAATGGGTTCGTTGAAGAGTTCGTAGCCCAAGATGACCGGTTCGTCCTTATACCGGTCGGCAATGCGACGCCAGATGTCGCAATAAAGTTGTTGGCTCGCCTCGCTCTCGAACAGCCACGGATAACCATAGCTGTCGTCTATATTATCGCCCGTCTGACCGCCCGGGGCATCGTGCATGTCCAGAATAAGATAAAGTTCAGATTCCCGGCACCACTCTACAAGGCTGTCCACTCTGACAAAGCCGTCCTGACGAACAGTCAGCCCCATGTAATCCTCATCCGTGAACAACTTATAATGGAAAGGAAGGCGGATGGTATTGGCTCCCGTACTTTTGATGAAACGAATGTCCTCACGCGTCACATAGTTGTCTTTGAATGCCTTCCAGAAGTCGGCCGTAAAGTCCGGACCTACCAGTTGGCAGAACATCTCATTAATGAAACGGGCGGAATTGGTTTTACTGAACTTGAACATATATCCCTCCGGATTCAGCCAGTTGCCCAAATTGGTGCCCATAATAAAGAGTCTGGAACCATCGGGTTTCAGCAGGTATTGTCCCTGAATGGTGACGAAGGCTTTCGAAGTTTCTTTCTCTGCCCTTTGTTTCTCACTACATCCCGTCATGCCCAAAGCAAGCAGGGCAATGGAGATACTTGTCGCTAATAAATGTTTCATGGTCGTTTATTTGGTTATCGTATCGGTTTCGGCGGTTCGTTACCTCCCCAAAGTTAGTGAAGATAAAGACGTCGCCTACCGACGAATAGGCAACAAGTGGACAAGAAGAATGCCAAAGCCAAAATAATACACTAATAATCAACAGCATACACAACAACAGAGGAGATGGAAAAGTGGATACCTTACGGGCATTTGGCGTATTGTCAGCGTATTTGCATCAGACGTGTTTCAAAATCATCACGCGAAATACGGGCTTTGTTTTTCACTTTCGCCCGATAATTATAGATGGTGTTGACGGAATAACGCAGGAACTCGGCAATCTGCGAACTGTCGTCTATGCCCAGACGGATGAGGGCGAAGATACGGAGTTCGGTAGTGAGCAATTCCCCTTTACGGGGCACAATGTGCTCTCCGGGTTGTAGCAGTTCGTTGAATTGCTCGATGAAATCGGGGAAAATGCTCAAGAAAGCAGAGTCGAAGTTAACGTATAATTCTTTTAATCCGGCATCCGCCACTTCACGGGAGCGCACCATTTGCAAAAGCTCTTCCGTCTGTCCCGCCGATATTTTCTTTTTCACCATGCGACGATAAGCATCCAGCCGGTCGATATATACGGAACAGAGCTTCATGAAACGGCCTATGTACTCCTCCTTGATGCGATTGGACACCAGCAACTGCCGGTTGGTTTGCTCCAACCGACTGCGGGCGGCAGAGAGGCGTTCCATTTGCCTCCAAATAAAGGCGAGAGCCGCAATGAGCAACAATGCAAGCGCGCAAACCAATGCGACATATAACCGCAGACGATCGTTCTGTTTCTCTTGCATGGCTTGATAGGTGAGGTCTATCAGCGAAAGAATACCTGCCGTCTGTAGGTTCCGGCTGCGGACATTGTAGCGGTTAGTCTCATCCCACGAAAAGCGGATGTAGCGGTAGGCAGCTCTATATCGCCTTCCTCATAAAGCAGTTGCGCCAGATTCCAAAGCGAAGCATGATCGGTGATGCAAAGGCGGATGTCGGTCAGTGCGGAGAGTGCCAAGTAGCGTTTCTCTTCTTCGCGATTCTTCAGGCTGCGGTAGAGAAGAGAACGCTGATAAGTCACCAATGCATATTCGGGCGTATCGGGTCGCACGCCGTTCAGACGCGCGTCGTTGATAACCAAAGCCGCATCCACATCACCTTGGGCGGCTTTCCTCTCTTCTTGCCTTTCGAGAAAAAGAGGCGAGGCAGGCGGAAGCAGCTGCATCAGCGAATCTTCGTAGCAAGCGGCCAACGTTTGATAACGTTCCCTGAAGGAATCGTCCGAAGTATAAAAGCCCGATTCCTCGTAAAGTTTGTACCGGCAGTGGTAATAGTCGGGCAGCAGGCGGGGCGGAAGCGCAGTCCTATCTATCTGCCTGAGCAGTTCGGAAGCCTCTTCATACATCCCCGTAGCAGCCATCAGGTAGGCCAGTTCCAGACGGGTTTCGCAAGCCTTCTCACTGCTGCCCCTGCGTTCCGCCCAAACCAGATTGGCGTTGAGGTAATGAATGGCCGAATCGCATACATACGCCTTGTATTCCTTATAAATCTCCCCATTCCACTTGAAGAAAGCCACATCCGCCGTATCGGTATCAGCCAACCTTTGTTTCAGGCGGGCAATACGTGATTCGCGTACGTCGGTATACTGTTTGTGCGTACCAATGGCCTCGTCCAGCAAGTGGAGCAATGCGAACACCTGCAAGGTGTCGGCCGAAGCACCCCGCCCTTGCACCAACACCGTAAGAGGAGGGAGGAAAAGAAAGAGTATCGGTATCAGTTGCCTTTTCATGAAGAATGATTATCCTGCCACCGTTGAAAGCGGTTCATAAAGAAAAATGCGGAAACTAAACTAAGTATGGCAAGAACGATGCCGGTTACTGCCCATAAGAACATCTGCAAAGAAGATAGAATAGAAGCCTCTGCAAATACAGCAAAGGCATAGACACAATAAGGAAATGTCAAGATTGTGGTCATGATGGCAGGTATATATTTTCGGTATATTGCCCATTGTGCAAAATGCAATACAAGATGTATGAAATGCCCTGCAAATGCAGCAAACCACCATTGATAAACATCCAGCCATACGGCGCAGAAAGAAATGACAGAAATCAAAATGAACTCGTGAGCCGTACCAACGGCAAACGTGGCTGTGGAATAATCAAAATGTCCCCTGCGTGCAAGAAACTGCTCGAATGCCGGAAAGCGTCTTTTCAATTCTTTTCCGTTATTGCCAAGCCAATATTTGAACATTATTATTTCCTCGTATTCGTGAACCATGAATACGATAGGGAGAAGCATCATTATCAATTCTACTTTCGTCATCTTTTCTCTGCCGTTACTTTGGCAACTGTTTTCCATTCATTACTGCCGCCCATTCGTTCTTTTCTCCACAGAAAAGAAGAAGCCCTTATGTCGGAGAACACATATCGCATCTTCTCTGTTGTGTTTTCGGTCAGGATAATCTCTTCGCCGACCATTCGAGCTGTCAGGCGGATGGCTTCACCCATACAGCCGTAGAAAATATCCCACGCCATAGTCTTGGGATTGAAAATGCGAAGTGTCGTTCCGTATTCGGCATCGGGTTGTTTATCGTGCAGACGTTCCGCACGGGAGGGAACGATAAAGAGGTCTTGCACTGCCGTACCGTCCAATATCCGGGAGAATATCCATTCGCCCTTTACCCGTCTTGGTTCGGCATCTTCCAAATGGTCGTTCCAAATAATATCCCATTCGCCTACCAGTCTCCCAAAGAAATCGTATTCTTTGGGAATTCGCTCGCTTCTTACATTACTGCATAGTGCTGTTGTAAACTCATTCATAATATCAATTCATTTTAGAGTTCAATTTCATTCACTTTGTCATACTCTCTGTCACCGATGTGCCCAATTGCCCAGCGACCATCTCTATCCAATTTTCGGACTTGTCAATAGCGCAAAATTCTATGGTCTTATTCTATTTCAACAATTTCGCTGCAAGTTTATAAGTGAACAAAACCCGTGGATTGGATAAATCCCATTGCCGAACCTCATTCCGTATTAATTCCGCATGCTTCTTGCTTATATCTCTCAAAGCGTTTCCTACGGATTTCCGAAGATATTCGCTTTCGTGCGCCCTGTGCTTACTTATCAGCCTGATAGCCAACGGAGGATTATCCTTAAAGAATGGGCGACTTGTCCAAGACCTTAATCCTTCCGTTACGGCACGGATAACGTTCGGAATACAACGGCCACACCATATTTAAAGTATATAGTACAATGGAATATCCAACTAACCTTACTGATAAACTGTGGCAATTTATAGAAAAGATATTAGATGACAAAGGTAGTAAGCGAAAACATTTATTATGCCGGATTATTTGATGGTTGACGCCCAAAGCCTTACAGTGATACAGAAGATTTTTTATATCTAAACCGTTCTTTCTTTATCAGCACTCGCCACATCTACGAACAGGCATTACAGATACTTTTGCAAAAAAACGTCAAGTCCGGTGCGTATGTCAAGATTTAATCAAAACCCATGAACGATTGCCCTACCCCGTCGAGAAGACGTTCTGGACAGGGTATTTCTCAGGCACCGAGGAACGAGGCGTTCCACACCGAGGAACGATGTCTTGGACACCGAGGAACGACGCCTTGCTCGGTGCCCCAAAAACGACAGCGCCGCAACCTTGGACTTTTTTGTAAAAAAAATCGCGAAACACCTACCAAGGCCGGCGAACACCAACCATTTTGAAGGGCTTGAAAGACAAGCCGACCCCAAGAACGCCCATTCACAAAAAAAACGACGGACCTGTTTGGAATTACAGCCCTTTTTGGTTACTTTCGTCGAAAAATCAAGCAAGATGCCCGAACAAGCCCTCAACGATGTTGCGGTAAAGAATATTGTCTTAGACTGACAGTTAAGAAATACAGTATTATAATCCTGCATAATTGCCCACTTATGAAAAACGTAACCCTCCGACGGATAGCCGCCGTTGACGTATTCCGTGCACTCACCATGCTCCTCATGCTTTTCGTGAACGATATTCCAGGACTGCAAAACGTGCCTCACTGGCTGATGCACGCGGAGGCGGACGAAGACATGCTGGGATTCTCGGACACCATCTTCCCGGCTTTCCTCTTCTGCATGGGCATGTCCGTGTCTTTCGCCATACAGAACCGGTACAGGAAAGGCGACACCACACTGCAAGTCATCGCCCACATCTTTTGGCGGACAGTGGCTTTAGTGACCATGGGACTCTTTTCGCTCAACAGCGGAGGCATCGAAGGAGGCATCTCGCACCAATGGTTCTCCATCCTGATGGTCATCGGCTTCTTTCTCGTCTGGGGAGTTTATTCCAAAGCGGAAAAAACAAAAAAAATCCTTTTCACCGCCATGAAAGTGGCAGGCGTGCTTCTGCTCGCTTTCCTCGTGCTCTATAAGGATATCCATGGAAAGCCGTTCCAAACAGGTTGGTGGGGCATTCTCGGACTCATCGGATGGACGTATGCCGTATGTGCGGGCATCTATCTGTTCACCCGCGAGAATCTCCAAAGGAATGCCCTTGCATGGTTTGCGGTGACATTGCTTGCCGTAGCCGGCCATTCGGGCCTGATACCCGAAGAGTACGGCAGCCGTATTATCCTGCTCCCCTTCGTTCCCGGCGACTGGACGCTGCATGCCTTCGGAATGTCGGGCTTGCTGACTTCCCTGCTGATGCAACGCCACGCCGACACACAACGTCCGGGCAGATTCATCGGCATGCTTTGCACCCTCGGTGCGGGCATGCTTATCCTTGCCCTCGTGTCGCATTCCTATTGGATTATCTCCAAGATACAGGCCACCCCCACGTGGTTGTTCTACTGCCTCGCCCTGCTGTTCCCGCTATTCGGCTTCTGCTATTGGCTGACGGACGTGAAGGGCAAAACCCATTGGTTCGACATCATTAAACCCGCAGGTACGGCCACCTTGACCTGCTACATCCTGCCCTACGTCTGGTACGCCCTCTGGCAATTATTGCATCTGCGCTATCCCGATGTATTGGGAAGCGGTGTGCCGGGATTGCTCAAATCGCTGCTCTTCTCGTTCATCATCATATGGCTGACCGGGCTGTTAGTGAAAAGCAGAATAAAACTGAAAGTGTAAGAACCCACTTACCCTTTCTCCTACATTCTGTCGAAGGAAAGTAACACAATCCTTAATGACACCGGGGAGGATACGGCAAAAGCACAAACTTTCATCGATATGATTGATATAAACAATCTTTTTTATCTATATTTGCAAGCCGACTAACTTATCATTGTATGAAGCTCGCAAAACTGTTATTCGCAGCCATATTGCCGATTATAATCCACTCGTGCGAAAGCAAGCCGTATCCCCGACTTATGCAAACGGCCGAATCTTTAGCCGACACATACCCCGACAGTGCCTCCACGTTGTTGGACGTCCTGCAAGAAAGCATCTCGAAAGAGCCCGAAGCCACTCGCATGTACCATCGGCTATTATCCATCAGAGCAAATGAAGATCGAAAAGAATACTTCCTCTCGGACAGTCTTGTCAAACCACTGCTGGAATACTATGAAAAGCGAAAAGACAAGAAACAGCTGCCCGAAGTATACTACTATGCAGGCAAAACCTACCGCGAGTTGGGAGATACGCCTCAAGCGCAGGACTACTTGCAAAAAGCCTTGAAAGCTTCCGAAAAAGATGCCGACCACCGCCTGCTGTATAAAATCCATCGGCAGCTTGCAATGACCTACCACCACAACCTAAGAAGGCCCGCCGAATCCATAGCCCCTTTCAAAAACGCCTGCCGGCACGCCGTGCTAAGCGGCGACAGCCTCCTCATGGCCAACGCACTGCGTGATATAGCCAGAGGGTTTCAGAACGTAAATATCGACAGCCTATCGTTCTACTATCAAAAGACAATCGACATGGCTCGGCAGATGCACAATGATAATTTACGTTCCATCGTCTATATCGAATTGGGACAATGCTATTTTCAGGAACGAGCATATCAAAAAGCCTGCGACGCCCTACAAGCCTCGCATAATCCGCTAATGCTTCCGTCCGTTTACTATCTCGCCCGTGCCAATGTCTTTAATGAAACGGGCAGACCGGATTCCGCACGATACTATGCCGAAAAAGTACTCTCGACCGGCAACACCTATGCCAACATAGACGCATACTACAGCAACCGCCAAAAGGCCTACAGCCTGCTGAGCACAATAACAGCCAAGCAGGGAAACCCGGCAAAAGCATTGGAATACATGAGGCACTGCCTGATGTATGACGACAGCCTGCAAGAAGCAAGGAGGGTTAACGACCTCCGGCAATTGAACGCCCGATACAACTACCAATTCCGCGAAAAGGAGAACCGGCGTTTGGAGGACATCACCCAACAGCAAGAAGCCCGAATCATCATTCTCTCGGCGAGCATCGGTTTTATGTCGCTCTTCATCCTGTCCGCCCTCATCATCTACCTGCTGCGGAAGAAGCAAAAAGCAATGCAGGCCGAACGGCAGAGGGAAAAGCTGAAAAGCATAGCCACAGAGCAGTATCAAAGCAGCAAACTCTTCATCGCAGCCAATGAAGAGCGTATCATAGAGATAAAGCAAAAGCTGCAAGACACCGAATCTCAAAAAGACGAAATGCAGAAAACCCTGCAAAAAGCAGAACAGGAATTGCTCGAACTCACCAACAGACGGGCGGAAACCAAACAAAAGATACAGGCCATCTCGGAACAGACATTCAAAGAATCGCAGATATACAAGGACTTCTATCATGTGGCAGGAATGCCTGGTTCGGAAACAATCTCCGGAAAGAAAAAAATCAGCTCTAAAGATTGGGAAGAGCTGACGGAAGCCATCAATAAAACCTACAACGGCTTTACCGCACGATTGCAAGACCTCTACCCCGCCATCAGCGAACACGAGATGCGCATCTGCATCTTACTGAAAATGGCAATCCCGCCCACAAGCATTGCCGACATCACCGCCCACTCCAAACAGGCCATCACGTCTTCGCGCAGAAAGCTATACAAAAAGACACATAGTCAAGACGGTACGCCCGACCTGTGGGATCGCTTCATTCAGAATTTCTAAGTCTCCATCGTACAGCTATCGTACAGTAACCGCTCCTCCTCCCCCCCCCCGAATCGTACTCATATCGTACTTCTTTCTTTTGCCGAAAAAGGGTACGCTCCTATTTTTGCCTGCATGAAGTTCCCCAGTTACATACAGCTCGACGGAATGGATTGCGGCGCTGCCTGCCTGCAAATCATTTCGAAGTACTACGGACGCTACTTCTCACAGCAAACCATGCGCGAACTGTGCCACATCACACGCAATGGCGTTTCGCTGCGAGGAATCAGCGATGCCGCCGAAACCATCGGCTACCGAACCATCGGCACAAAACTCACTTGGGAGCAACTGCAAAACGATGCCATGCTGCCGTGCATCGTGCATTGGAACCAGTCTCACTTCATCGTTGTGTATCGCATTAAAAAGAAACAAGGCAAACAAAAAGTCTTTGTTTCCGATCCGGCAAAAGGATTATTGGAATATCCAGCCGGTCAGTTTCTCCAATCATGGTTGCAGATAACCGAACAAGGTTCCGAGAACAAAAAACGAGGTATAGCCTTGCTGCTTGCCCCCAAACCGGAATTCTATCAAGAAGAGGGGGATACGGAAAAACGGATACGATTCAAGAACCTAATCAGTTACCTGCGTCCTTACAAGAGTTTTGTCATTCAAGTGATATTTGCCATGCTCACGGCAAGTATCATCAGCATGATTTTCCCGTTTCTCACGCAATCTGTCGTAGACACGGGCATCGGGACGGGCAATATCGGTTTCATCGTAATGATTCTCATCGCCCAGTTGTTTCTCGTAATCGGGCAGATGGCAAACAATATGATACGCAGTTGGCTGATGCTGCACATCACCACCCGCATAAGCATATCCCTGATTGCCGATTTCTTGAACAAGCTGATGCAACTTCCCATCGCTTTCTTCGACAGCAAGAACGTGGGAGACATCTTGCAACGCATCCGCGACTACAGCCGCATCCAATCATTTCTTACCGGTTCATTAATCAGCACCACGATGGCGGCAGTTACTTTTTTCATTTATGCCATCATCATGTCGGCCTTCGATGCTGTCATCCTGACAGTGTTCGTCGTTGGCAGCATGGCCTATATATGCTGGATTCTGGTTTTCATGAAACGCCGGCGTAAACTTGACTACATGCAGTTTCAGGAAGCATCGAACAATCAAAGCAACCTCATCCAATTGGTCAACGGGATGCAAGACATCAAGCTCAACAACTGCGAACGCCGCAAACGCTGGGAGTGGGAACACATTCAGGCCAAGCTGTTTCGGATCAGTAGCCGTAGTCTCAGCCTCGGGCAAACGCAAGATATAGGCGGAACGCTTATCGACCAGACAAAAAACATCGTCATTTCTTTTCTTGCCACCGAAGCCGTGATAAACGGGCACATGACCTTGGGAGCAATGGTTGCGCTACAATACATCATCGGGCAACTCAACGCTCCGCTACAGCAATTCATCACCTTCATGCAGTCCTTGCAGGATGCACGAATCAGTATGGAACGCATGAGTGAAATCCATGAAAAAGAGAACGAAGAAAACATGCTTGACTCTAAAATACAGGAGATACCATGCCATGCAGACATCGACTTGTGCAATGTCTCTTACCAATATGACGGTCCGCGATCACCGAAAGTCATCAATAATCTCACGCTGCAAATTCCCGCCAAACAAGTGACGACCGTCGTAGGAGCCAGCGGAAGCGGCAAGACCACGCTTCTGAAAATGCTCCTCGGATTCTATGAGCCGTGCGAAGGCAATATTTCATTAGGCGGAAAGCCATTAGCCAACCACAGCATACGCGAATGGCGAAGAAATTGTGGCGTAGTGATGCAAGACGGCTTCATCTTCTTCGACACCATTGCCAACAACATCAGCATATCAGATGAAAATCCTGACATGAAACAGATAAAAAGTGCAGCCCGACGTGCCAACATAGATACTTTCATCGAATCTTTACCTATGGGATATAACACCAAGATCGGTGCAGAGGGGCACGGCTTGAGCACCGGACAGAAACAGCGCATCCTGATAGCCCGCGCCATCTATAAAGACGCCGGTTACATCTTCTTCGACGAAGCCACCAACTCACTCGATGCCAACAACGAACGATTCATCATGGAGCAGCTCCACGCATTCTTCCGTAATAAGACGGTAGTTATTGTAGCCCATCGGCTGAGCACGGTACGCAATGCCGATAATATTGTCGTGTTGGATAAAGGCAACATTGCAGAGCAAGGCAAACACGAGGAACTGATAGCACGGAAAGGCGCATACTTTGAATTAATAAAAAACCAGCTTGAATTAGGAGGTTAAGACCATGCCGATAATAATAAACACATACCACAGTGCCGAAACCAATGAAATAGTAGGCAAAATTCCTCCTTGGATTCTCCGTCGGGGCAATACCGTCATTTTCATGACATTCGCCGTCCTGCTTGTCATGAGTTTCTTCATCACCTATCAAGACAAGGTGCCGGCAACCGCCACTATGTATTATGCCGATAACAAGTTTAAAGTAACGGCACTGATACCAAGCAAAGGGTTTGGAAAGATAGAGATAGGACAAAAAGTGATTATAAAACCGGACTGCTATCCGGAAACAGAGTTCGGACATTTAACCGGAACTGTCTGCGGAATCGGCACCCATCTGCAAGACGACGCATATCCGATAGACATCGACGTTTGCGGAACGACTACCAATTACGGCAAGCCCATCAAGCCTATCGCCGAAATGACTGCCGGCATTGAAGTGATTGTAGCCATGCATCCATTGATTTCAAAGTTTATCAACCCATTGAAGCAGATGACAGGAGAATGAGTTTATCGAGACGTCAACATAAACTAACGAGAACATTTATTTATTAATTTTTTAATCTGAAAATCATGAAAGATTTAAAAAAAAGGTCTTCAGACCGATGAAATCCAATTGCTTAGAACAGGCATGAGTGACAATGCGAATCTTCTGAATGAAGATGAGTTGGGGGAAATTTTTGGAGGATATACTATTAACTGTCCTAAAAAATTCAAAATGGAATGTAGCGAAGGATTTACTATCTAAGTATCCCTAAACTTTTTTATTCACTAAGAGAGTTTCTTTACTCTCTTAGTGATTCTATAACATAATCTAATCATATATATTATGCGTTATTCTATATTCAATACTACCATAGATAAAGGGGAATATCTGATTTTATATAATTCACTGAGTGGAGCATTACTAAAACTAAGCAAAAAGAAAATTGACGATGCGAAAGACATTCTTATACAAAAAGGTTTTTTAGTTGAGGACAATGAAAATGAAGTCCTTTCCTATAAATACATTTATTACAATCAAATATTTTCAAAAAAAAGTTTAGATATAACAATAGCCCCAACAACAGATTGTAACCTTTGTTGTCCTTATTGCTTCGAAGAAGGTAATAAGCATAAAGAATATATGGACGACATAACGCTTAATGCAATAGCAAAATACATTATATCGAAAAAAGAGAGAACAATAGAACTAACATGGTTTGGGGGAGAACCTTTATTATGTTATGATAAGATTGTAAAGCTAAATGATCTATTGATATCAAATAATGTTTCTTTTACAACATCCATTATAACCAATGGAACACTTTTTACAGATGATAAAATAAAACTATTGAACCAACTAAATATTCAACAAATACAAATAACTCTTGATGGGGAACAGGAGAATCATGATAAAAAACGTTTCTTCAGGAAAAATCAACAAGGAACATATACTTTAATCCTCTCAAACATAGAAAAAATTCTTAAAAATACATCTATCACACTTTTCCTAAAAATAAATGTTGATAAAGAAAATCTCGTCTCATGTAAAGAACTCATGGAATTTCTACATGAAAAAATTCAAGAGTATCTTAACAATGGAACTTTAAAAATTAGTAGTAATTATATTAGAAATATAACAAACTTTGAAGGGTGCGAAAAGTGCATCACAGAAGAAGAATACTTAAACTTCTATACCAAAGTTGAACATAATCAACTTTCTATTCCCCAATTATGTCTACCATGTCCATTAAGAGTTCAGAGCCATATCGTTATTGGGCCAGATGGAAGCATATATAAATGCTTAGAGTTTATTGGGAATAAAGCAAAAAGCATTGGAAATATTAACTCTTTTTCAATCTCTGTCTCAAAACTCGCAAAATATGCTTTAAAATACGAACCCTTTGAAGACCCTGAATGCCAAAAATGTTCCATTCTTCCTATATGCGGAGGAGGCTGTCCTAACGAAAGGGAACTAAAAGCTTTTGGAAAGAGAGAGTCTATATGTCCTTCCATAAAAAAAGAATTTGCTACTATCCTTGAAAATGTATTAAAAGAAGAGGAAAGAAAATCATGAAGAAAAAACTATTAATCCCTTTTTGCCTTTTTATGTCTTGTTCACTTTTTGCCTCAGGCATAGTCACCGGAAGAGTCATTTCAGAGGGTAATGATAGTATCATCAATTATATAGTGAAGCTACGTACAAGGACCGTCCGCATGAAAGCCACTTTCTCACAACCGAACTTTACACTACCTGCATTAAAAGGAAATGTAAAAATAATTATTTCCTCAAAGGGGCACAAGTCTTATAGTGCAAAAGTAGAGATGTTATATGCTACGGATATCAATTTAGGGAAAATTGTTCTTCACCGGAAAAAGTAGAACCCAAAAAACATGAAAATATGCGAATCTTTTTTTTAATAGCTCTTTTAAGTATGACCTTACAAGCTACTGCTCAGAATAAGGTTACAGGAAATATCGTTGCCGCCGACAACGAAGACATCATCTATCAAGTAAAGATAGAATATGTCAATTCCACTAAAGTGACGACGGGCTCTTTCTATGAATCCCGCTTCGAGATGCCTCTTGATTCCATTGGAGAAGTAGTGCTATCCGTAAGTTCTGATGGTTATGAGACATATCGGCTGCAAAAGACATTGTTACCTGCATCTAACGATTTGGGCAGAATCTTTTTGTATAAGACGTCCATACAGCTGCAGGAAGTCGTGATAAAAGCCCCAAAAAGTGAGATAAAGCACGATGGGTCAAACTATACCATCCGAAATATTCAAGGAACACACATCGGAGATGCCGGAAATCTCGTCGATATGTTAAGATGGACACCGGGGATCATTGTCACCAACCATAGCAACATATCTGTTGCCGGTGCAGGAACCCCTTTGATCTACGTCAACGACCGCAGGGTAACAAACCAATCGGAATTAGAGGCTCTATCATCGACCGACGTCAATAAAATAGAGATTATCAAAGAGCCCGATGCACGCTATAAGAACGGAACAAATGCCGTGGTGAAGATTTACTTGAAAAAACAATTGAAAGATTATTTAGGAGCGACAGTAAGTAATGTATTCACCCTAAGAAGGCGATATGCAGAAAATCCTCGCATCACACTTTCGGGAAAAAGCGGAATCGTATCCGGCAATTTTTCATTGAACTGCCAGCATTCCAAAAGCCTTTCGTATGATGAATATCTTACAACAATTCAGCATGCCGAAAATGATATTTTCAAGAATAGTTCAATAGGCGGCTATGGCAGAACGTTAAATAACTATACCTTGTTTGGTGGATTGAATTTTGCCCTTTCTCCCAAAGCGACTTTAGGTGTCCAATATTCAGGAACCTACAGTAACGTGAGTGGATATAATTTCCATGACATAACTCTTGACAACAATGGCAAAATAACATCAAAGAAAAAAGACTTAGATCAATATACCAAGCGAAGATTACATAGCGCCTCTGCCAACTATACATGGACTCGTAACGAACATTCCATATTGACACTGATTGCTGATTATGCTTTCAGAAAAAACAACGAGAATAACGACATACGAGAACTGAATTTAAATACGGGCAAACTGTACTCGACCTATACAGATGCAACTACCGACTATAAAATCTATACTTTCAACGGTGACTATTCGTTCAGATTAGGAAAGAAAGATAGAGAGAGCATAGGAGCAGAAGCCGGTTATACAAAAAACAATTCGAAAGCAGCCATCAACGAAATGCCCCAAAACATGAACCGAAAGAATCAATGGCTCGCTGCTTATACAACATTTACGCGTACATGGGGTAAATTCAGTCTGTCTTTGGGCTTGCGCTATGAATATGACTATACCGATACAAAGGCTTTAGAAAACGGGGAAATTACAGATGTAAGAAAAACCTATTCTAATCTCTTCCCTAATGCCCGTATCACTTACAAGCCTAAAGAAGATATCAGTTACAGTTTCAGTTATCGCAGAAGCATCGGCAGACCGTCATTCAAAGATCTGACACCCATTGTCAATTATGAAGACTCTTTGCACTATTGGACAGGGAATCCGCTGCTAAAGCCGGCGTTTAGGAACACCCTTGCACTCACTGCCAACCTGAAAGATCTTACTCTTCAGGCTTCTTACAATTACATCACAAATCCCACCATTTCGGTATACGCACACGATATAGAGAAAAGCAATGTGTTGGTAAACAAGCCTCAAAACATCAGTCACGCACAGGAATGGGATTTCGGCTTGGAATACTCCACTTCATCAGGGCAATTCAATATCTCGGCTTATGGATACCTGACATGCAGTTACATAACCTACCCCTATTTGGAGAAACAGACTTTTTTCCGCGACGTTTATACAAACATCGGAGGATATGTCAGTTATCGCTTCTTTAAACATTTCGAAGCGTTTGCCAATACGTACTATAACTCTCCGAATAGAAACGGCACACATAAATACGGGTATTCTTTGAATACCAATGTCGGAGTTTCAGGGCGTTTCTGCAAGAATAAATTATACATATCCCTTGAAGGTGAAGACTTATTTGCCAGAAGCGTAACCCCCTCATGGACCAATAACTATGCCGATACCGAATACTGGAGGCGTAACAGATATGACACTCGTGGTGTAAGTTTGACAGTGCGCTATACCTTCAACACCGTAAAGACAAACTTCAAGAGTAAAAGCGGAAATCAGAAAGTATTACAAAGGGCTAATTAGAAACAGAAAAGTTAGAATAATATGGAAATAGAAAAACTGAAAGACGAAGAAATTCTGTTACTCAAAACAGGAATGAGTGACAATACGAATCTTCTGGATGAAGATGAATTGGGAGAAATCTTTGGAGGATATAAATGTGTAAAACTTTATGTCAATTGTTTATCTCAATATAATATCTGTACAAAAAACTTCTGACTTTTTAATCCATCATCATGAATCATAAACCTGATAATTTATACATTTGCAGATATAATTAATGAAATGCTTCTATGAAAGTCATTATACAACTATTTATGATAGCATTCCTCTCTACCGTTTGCTCTTGCGTCAGTAAACCCTGTCCGCGTCTCATGCAAATGGCGGATTCGTTGATGGATACCCGTCCTGACAGTGCCCTATCCTTGTTGGCACAATTAGAAGGAAGTATTGGCAATGAACCCGAATCCACACAGATGTACTATAGGATACTGACCATAAAGCCGAAAGAGAATACTCATTCCATTTTTACTTCTGACAATCTCATCAAACCTTTGCTGAACTATTATGAAAAGAAGAAAGATCAAGAGCGTTTGCCGGAAATATATTATTATGCAGGAATGATTTACTATATCATAGGAGATTCGCCACGAGCACAAATCTATCTACAGAAAGCGTTGGATGCATTTAAAGGAAGCACAAACTATCGCATTCTCTATAAAATACATCGCTATATCGGATTGATATATAAACTTAATCCTGATACATATGCCGAGTCTGTTAAACCTTTCAGAAAAGCTTACCGGTATGCGGAACTGACAGCCGACAGCACTCTTATGACCAACGGATTGCTTCTTATTGCCAGAGGTTATCAGGGAGAAAATATAGACAGCATGTCACTTTACTACAAGAAAGCAAGTGATATGGCACAGAAGATCTGCGATACGGATTTATATAATAGCATTAATATTGAATGGGGAATGTGTTATTTTCAAGAAGAAGAATATAAGAAAGCCTATGACGCACTGCAAGCTGTTCATGATATCTCTATAAATTATTTACCGACCTACTTCTCCACTTGTACTCGCTTGTTTTACGAAACAGGACGATTAGACTCTGCACAGCACTATTGCAAAAGAATGCTTTCTATCAGTAATCAGTATCATAACAAGGATGCCTACTACAACGACCAAAAGAAAGGCTACAAGATGATGAGTCAAATAGCCGATAAGCAAGGAAACCGGGCCGAAGCATTGGAGTATCTGCATAAATCTTTGCTTTATGCAGATAGCCTGCTAATAGCAAAAATTACTACTGAGAACGAAAGAAACAGCTGGCAGTACAACTATCAGATTCACGAAAAAGAAAACTATCACCTTAGCGATGTTATCCAAAAACAGGAAAACCGGATTGTATTGCTATCGACAGGAATCATCTGCATTTTAACTCTCGTTTTATCTGCCTGCATCATCTACTTGTTGCAAAGAAAGCAAAAAGCCATACTTGCCATGCGGCAGAAAGAGAAACTGGAAGACATTGTTGAAGAACAATATCAAAATAGCCAAGAGTACATTATAGCCAATGAAAAACGTATAGAATTAATTAAAGAAAAACAGCGAAACATCGAAAACCAAAAGAATGAGATGGAGAAGATGCTGCAAGAGACAGAAAAAGAGCTATTGGAACTTACTAACAGACAAATAGAGACCAAGCAAAAGATACGGGTTCTTTCAGAACAGACATTCAAAGCATCACAAATATATAAAGACTTCTATCATGTGGCAGAAATGCCTCATTCTGAAAACATCTCTGATAAGAAAAAAATAACTCCGGAGGATTGGGAAGAACTGACTAAATCCATTAACGGAACCTATAACAATTTTACAGAGCGATTAGAGCAGTTCTACCCGAATATCAGCACACATGAGATACGTATCTGCATGCTGCTGAAGATGGAAATCCCTCCAATAAGTATCGCCAATCTGACCGCACGCTCCAAGCAGGCTATCAATTCTTCACGTAAAAAACTATACGAAAAAACTCATAATCAAGCAGGCTCTCCGGATTTATGGGATAAATTCATTCAAAAATTCTAAGCACATATCATAATCGCAGACATACGGTTAAAATTTATCATACCAAGGCCATACCTCTTTCTTTGGCATAAAAGAAAGATAATCTTATTTTCGTTATTATTTTTAGTCTTTTTCTCCTTTCACATTCGTCACATAGCCCGCTATGCTACTCATGAGAAAGGAGAAAAATCCGCAAAAATAATCCTTAGGAAATAGCTCGGATAAATTCAAAACAGTTTCTAAATCCAAACATCATAAAAGCTATGCACATAGATATATCAGTCATTATACCAATGTATAATACAGGAAAGTTTATAAATGAATGTATCTCCTCAATTGCATCCCAAAACTTGAATGTGGAGATTATCGTCATTGACGATGGTTCTGAAAATAATTCGTATCAAATTGCAAACGATTTAGCCTTGAAAGATAGAAGAATAGTATTGTTGCAAACAAAGAATTGTGGCCCGGGAAATGCAAGAAATTTAGGGTTAAACATTGCCAAAGGTAAATGCATCACATTTATAGACAGCGATGATTGGATTATCAAGAACTCTTTAGACATCATGTATAAAGAATTAGCAGACAATGATTTGGATATGGTCATGGGAAATGCTCTATTCTATTACCATTCCAAAGATATAAGACAAAGATATAAAACTCCACCATCGTTATTTGGGAAAGTGATGCAAGGAAAAGAATGCTATATAAACTTATCAAATGCCAATTCCTTTATCCCGATGGTCTATTGCTATATGTATAAGCATGAATTCCTAAAAAGAAACAACATCCGCTTCCAAAAGGAAATGTATGAAGACGAACTTTGGACTATACAGACTGTATGTCAAGCCGAGAAAATCAAAATTATGGACTTCCCTTTCTACTATTACAGGCAAAGAAACGGATCAATTATGCATGGAGCAGAAACTATTTATAAAAAGAGTAGTTCACTTATCGCTTTATCAAAAAACATATTGTCATTCTCACGAAACGCGTCTTTTACTAATGATGATATTTTAAAAAGCTGGTTATATGTAAGGGCTATTCAAATGTATTATTATGCTTTGACCAAACTCCATGAGAAAGAAGATTTTATTGCTTTTTATTACGAAAACGTCGACTACCTATCCGATGTAGTGAAGAATAAAAAAAATATATCCGGGAGAATCACAAATGATCTCTTCCTGTATTATATAGAACGTATCATCAAAATAACCTCCAACAATGGAGTCGAAATACCCCTAATCAATTAAACAAACTTTTATTATGAGAACCTCATGAATAAGTATTTCATCACCAATTCGTTATCAGACCCCACAACCGCTATCCCCACGGGGCTATTCACCGGCAAGATGGGGATATGCCTCTATCTCTTTCACACCGGAGAAACAGAGAAAGCATACGAATGGCTGCAAGCCGTATGCAAAGAACTGCCTGAAATGAAAGGCGATATCTCGATGGAGAGAGGTCTTTGCGGGGTAGGAATGGCAATCGGCCACCTCATCCGGGAAGGTTACTTGAACGGAGATGTAAATGTTGCGCTGCAAGAGATAGACAACAGTGTATTCAGACAATTAGCATACGAACGACACAGTAAAGAATATAATCTCACCGCACTGATTCACCTGTTGTATTACCTGACTGCCAGATGGAAAGAGCAAGAGAAAGGCAGCGATGCCGAATACATCTTTAAAAGTCTTATCACCCAAACCATGAATGGCATGTATGCACGCATCGATGCGCAAAGCATCAGCGAGCCTTTACACTATTCATTGGATTATGCGTTGCCGCAAACTCTCTTTATTATGGATTATTTATTTTCACAAACTCTCTGCAGGCAACGCATTGAAAGGATGATGGGAGAATTGGCTCCCGTCATTCTTTCTACCATTCCAAGAATACAAGCCAACCGATTGTATCTGCTATGCGGAATGAATGCATTGGCTTCGCATGGAGCATGCCCGCAGGAATGGAAAAAACATGCTTCCATCTTACTCGACAGCATCGACGTAGACCATATTCTGACAAAAGAGATGGGATGCAAAAGCATTTACATAAACAATGGAGCAAGCAGTCTCTATTTCCTGCTCAGACAAATCAACGGATATGCGGATAAAATAGATGAATACAAAAAGAGGATAATGACACTGATAGATAACTCTCCCGAATGGCAGTTACTGGCAGAGAACAAAGCCTATCTTCGTTCGCACTTAGGGCTATACAGCGGGATATGCGGAGTGGCCTCGGCCTATGAATTTATGGAAAGACAAAAAGAAAACAACATACCGTCATGAGAAAAGAAGCAACCGACCTGACAATAATGATTCTCATCAGGACTGATTCTATCGCAAGATTGGAGAATGTAACAGCCGTCATCCAACACTTGCAAAGAAGTCTGAACACCCGAATCTGTCTGCGAGAAGCGGATTGCTATTGCAACGGAATATTACAATCCGCATTGAATACCTGCATCGATTATGAGTTTATAGAAGATGACGACCCGATTCTGTATAAGACATGGCATTTCAACAGGATGATGACGCACGCAGACACCCCATTCGTGGCGATATGGGATGCCGACACCATAGCCGGAAGCGAAGCCATAGGCCAATGTCTCGACCAGTTGCGAAAGCAAAACGCGGATATGGCCTTGCCCTACAACGGGGTCTGTCTGGACACTTCGAATATCCTTCGCGCCTTGTATCTGAAAAAACAAGATGAGGAAGTGCTGATGCAAAACATCGGGAAAATGGAAAGGCTGTCAGAACGGGTCATGACGGGCGGGGCCGTGATGATGAACAGGCAGAAGTTCATCGAGATAGGAGGAGAGAACGAAGCCTACTATGGCTGGGGCGATGATGATTATGACCGGTACATCCGATTCATGAATCATGGATTGAAAATTTACAGGACGAGAAATGTATTGTTTCATCTGTCACATCCAAGAGGAATGAATAGCGGATTCAATACGGAACTGCATAGCAGAATATCAAAAGGACAACTTTATAAAACGCAAAACATGATGCCATGAACCCACTGAAATTTTTTCTTTTAGAGCGTTTGTCGAGATACGCACATCGAAGAGGAATAGATATCTACATCGAAGATTTCTCTTTCAAAAAAGGCTTATCCTTAAAAAATACGGATATAGATGCTTGTGGCGAAAGGATACTGATAGAGAACTTACTGCTCAAGATCAGAATAAAAGAGTTATTCCGGAAAAGGATTGCCATAGATATGACGAGTGAGAATATCACCGTCATGCCGGGATATTTATCGAATAAGGATTTCCACCTTCCCGATTTAAAGGGGAATATATCATATGAGAAGCGGCGAAAGAGCACCTCGATAGACGTGACCTTGAATCAGGCAATCCATCTCTCACTCAAGCATACAGGAAATGCCGATGAAGGCGAACTCTTTATAAAAACATCTCTTCTATCCATAGACCGGTATAAACAATTGTTCGATGGCCACATCATATCCCGATTCATGAATACCGTATATTCCGACACTCTCATAACGTTTCTTTGCTGTTACAAGTATGGTCATACATCTCCATATCCCAAATTTAACTCAACTTTTCAGTATGACACATTAAAGATACATCCGGAAAATTACGCGCTTTCAAAAATGTACTTAACCGATGAATTAAGCAAGCGCAATCATCTCGCGAAGAATTATAAAAAGTTGGAAGAGATTCCGGAAATAATTCGGCAGACGGTAATCTGTACCGAAGACCCGTCTTTCAATTTACACAGAGGAATCAGTCCGACACTGACGGGAATGACACTCAAATCGGCCATCGATCAGAAAGCACTGAAACGAGGAGGAAGTACCATAAGCATGCAACTCATAAAAAATGCTTTGCTCAACGGCGAACGCACTTTTACCAGAAAAACAGAAGAAGCCATATTGACATTGCTGATGGAAAATCACTACGGCACCGGCAAACAGGATATATTGGAAATTTATCTGAACATGATTGAATTCGCTCCCGACGTATATGGCATTGAAGATGCCGCACTATTTTATTTCGACAAATCTTCTTCCAAGCTGAATGCTATCGAAGTCATAGTACTGACTTATATCATCCCGCGCCCGATTCATTTCTACGAAGCATTGCAACAAAAAACCGAGCAACTCCGCAGAAATCTTCTGCAACATATCAGGCAATATCTGCCCGTAATGATGAAGAAACAGATTATCCATCGAGAGAATGTCTCATCGGCAGATATCAAACAGATAGAGTTTTCCGACAAATTCGGTGTGCTCGTTCTTGACATTCTCTAAATAAAATCAGTACATTTGCCAATGACAAAAGAAAATAACCATAAGTATATGATTCCGGTTTTCTATACATAACGAACCGCTGAAGCCTTATTTGAAGAGAGATATGCCACACATTGAAACGCCCAACGGAGACAAACGGGTGCTGCTGCACTCGTGTTGCGCACCTTGCTCGTCGGCCATCATCGAGTGCATGCTGGAGAACGGCATCCGCCCCACCGTGTTCTACTGCAATCCCAATATCTATCCGCAGGAGGAGTATGAGATAAGGAAAAACGAGGCAATACGTTTCGTCACGTCCCTGAACCTCGACTTCATCGATGCCGACTATGACCATGCGCACTGGCTGCACACCATGCAAGGACTGGAGAATGAGCCGGAGCGTGGTGGCCGTTGCCTGAAGTGCTTCACCCTGCGGCTGACGGAGACGGCACGCTATGCTTCGGAACACGGCTTTTCCGTGTTTACCACCACCCTTGCCTCCTCCCGGTGGAAAAGTCTGGAGCAAATCTTCGAGGCAGGACGCCGAGCCGCCGCCCGCTATCCCGGCACCGTATTCTGGGAACAGAATTGGCGGAAAGGCGGACTGCAAGACCGACGTAACCAATTGCTGAAAGAATACGATTTCTACAACCAGCAGTATTGCGGATGCGAATTCAGCATACGCCCTGCGGAAACCAAGACGGAATAAGAAGTACATGCTTGCGGAAGGACAAAACATACCTGCTCCGTAGCAAGCACGCATATAGATAAGAAGAACATACGGAAGAAGTATGAAGCCGGTAATAGCTCGGCACGAATCCTACACAAAGAAAAAGCAAACCGAAGGCAAACCAAACAAGAATAAACAAGAGCTAAAAAAGCCTCAACGATAGATAAGCGTGGAGAGATACTCCTCGGCAAACATTTCGTTGACCACTTCCAGCAGGATTTCCGGTGTGAGCCGTTCAATACGGTTGAACACCTCTTCGGGCGTTTCGTACTTGTTGTAGTGCAGAAAAGTTTTTCCCATGCCCAACGCATTGTTCTCGTTGTTGTCCGAGGCTACGCCGATTTGCCCCATCAACTGTTTGCGAGCGGCGGCAAGCTGAGAAGAGGTAAGCTTGGTGTCGCGCATGCGCTTCAGCTCCTTATGAACCAGCCGGATGCAACGGTTCAGGTCTTGGGGGTCGCACCCGAAGTAGATGCAGAAAACACCCGTATCGGTATACGAAGTCAGGTTCGACTCGACGTTATAGACCAGTCCGCTACGCTCGCGCAGGGAGACGTTCAGCCGGCTGTTCATGCCGGGGCCGCCCAACATATTGTTGAGCAGATAGAGTGCCGTGCGCTTGTCGTCATAAGCATCATAGCCACGAGCACCAATCATGACGTGTGCCTGATGGGTGTCTTTACGGAGCACAAGCCGTTCGGGTACGTAGAGAGGCGGCGGGGTGCGGAGGTGTGCAGACTTGAAGGCCGGAATATCCTGTGTCAAGAATTGCATGCGGCTCAGCACTTTCTTGAAGTCCACATCGGCCGACACAAAGAAAACCATATTGGCAGGGCAGTAGAGCCGCGCAGTGAATGCGGCAGCATCTTCACTACGGAATTGCTTCAGGCTTTCGGGAGTACCCAGAATATTCCGCCCCAACGGATGACCACGGAATATCATATCCTCGAAATCGTCGAAGATAAGTTCGGAAGGGTTGTCTTTGTAAGACTCTATCTCGTCGATGATGACCTCGGTCTCTTTCTCTATTTCGCGCTGCGGAAAAGTGGAGTGAAACACGATATCGGTGAGCAGCTCGGTGGCACGGTTGAAGTGCTCGGTGAGGAAAGCGGAATAGATCACCGTCTCCTCCTTATTGGTATAAGCATTGAGGTCGCCGCCCACGTTCTCCATGCGGTTCAGGATGTGCCACGCTTTGCGTTTGCGCGTACCCTTAAAGATGAGATGTTCCACAAAATGCGCCATGCCTTGCTCGTGTTCAAGCTCATCGCGCGTGCCGGCATCTACGGCAAACCCGCAGTAGGCCACCTGAGAGGCTGTGCGCTCGTGAATGATACGCAGTCCGTTGGGCAAGGTAAAATCGTTGAAAACCCGCTTCTCCCTCTTTGCTATTCTCTTCATTCCGACGTTTCAAAACAGTTTGAGGGCACAAAGATAGTGCAAACCGCAATCAGTACAAAACATGCCCGCTTGTTTTTGCCCCCGGCACAACCCCATAAAACCACTCAACGCTAACCGCTCACCTCACTCTCTTCCACATCCTCTCCCACCGATATCCGTGGAAAAGTCCCGTCCCCTCTTCTTTGGAGAACCAGACGAAGGCGGCCTTACCGATGATGTGGTCTTTGGGAACAAAGCCGAAAAGGCGGGAATCTGAAAGGTTGATGGAGTTGTTGGCACTCATCCAGTAGTAATCTTTGGTAAAGTAACAGTGCAATGCGGGCTTGCCATCCACGTAGAGGGTATCGTTCTTTATCCGGGCGTGCTTCTTCTCGTGCAGGAGCAAGGTGTTGCAGAGCAAAGTCATGTTCCACGGATAGACACGCACGGCCTGCCCCTTGCGGGGGACAATCAAGGGCTTCAATGCCTCGATGGGATCTTCCCTGAGCATAGGTTCTATCCAGCACTTTCCGTTCATGGCCTGCTCCAGCAGGTAGTATTCGTAGCGGCTGAAGCTGCGTATGCTTTTCACCGAATCTTGCCCCATCAGTTTGTCGGAGGAGATGGAAAGCAACCGGAGCAGCGAGTCTAACTGATATTCTTTTTCTTTGGGATAGGAATAAAGAAATTTCTGATCAGGGGCTTTCTTCTCGGAAGGAACCACGGAGAAGAGCGAATCTATCAGCAAGGTGTCGCCCGGCATACCGATGCAACGGCCGATGAATACCTGCCGCCGCTCTATGGGCATTGTGGAAGTGCCGGCCGGATTATTGAACACCACGATATCCTCTTTCTGTACGGGTCTTTCTGCCCAACGATGATAGCCCCACAAACCCATGAAAGGCAGGCGCAGACCATAGCTCCATTTGTTCACGAGGATGCGTTCGCCGCGATAGAGCGAGTTCTCCATGCCCGAAGAGGGGATGAGGCAGGACGTGGCAACACAACCCCGGAGCAACACTACGGCGAGTATCACTCCGACGATTGTCAAGGCTGCCCTTCCTGCTTTCTTCATGGCCTTACTTCGGATACGGTTATTTGATGTTGTCTACCCACTTGAATATGCGGTTCCAGCGAATCTTGCCGTCGAGCCAACCACGGTCTTTATCGAGCGAGAGCCAAACCACGATAGGCTTGCCCACCACGTGGTCTTCGGGCACGAAGCCCCAGTAGCGCGAGTCGGCGGAGTTGTGGCGGTTGTCGCCCATCATCCAGTAGTAATCCATCTTAAAGGTATAGGTGTCTGTCTTCCGGCCATTGATGTAGATACCGTCAGGCTTCAATTCCAGCCGATTGCCTTCGTAGGCGGTGATGCAGCGCTCGTAGAGGGGCAGGTTGGCGGTGAGGCGGACGGTGGCTCCATTGGCGGGAATCCATACCGGACCGTAGTCGTCGCGTGTCCAGCCGGTGTGGAGGTTCAACGGATACATCTGTCCGGAATATAAATCGGGCTCTTTCACGATGCGGCTGACCAGTTTTTTGTTCCCCGACAGCGTGTCATACATCTTCCGGGTGAGCGGCAGGTGATAGACCGGCGTCAGTCGGCCTTGCGCGTCGCGGCGGTCAAGCCTCATATCGAGCAATCCTTCCTCCCAATTGAGATCGCTGCTCATCAGCATCCGGTCGTCCTTGCTGATGCCCAGTTCGATGAACATCTCTTCCGGAATGTAAGGGCCGGTGGTCTGCACAAAGTAGTTGAACTGCATCTCCTGCGGATTCACGGCGGGTGTCCCGTTGATATACACTTGTCCGCCTTTGATTTGCAGCGTGTCGCCCGGCAAGCCGATACAACGTTTCACGTAGTTCTCGCGGCGGTCTACGGGACGCACCACGATGTCGCCGTACATCTGCGGATTGGAACGGATGAGGTTGCGTCCGGCGTTGTAGTACAACTCGTAAACGGTGCGTTGGCGGTCTTGCGTCAGGCTGTCCATATTTACTTTGTTGGGATAGATGCGCTTGCCCTCCTCATAGGCAAGGCTGTAAAAGTCGGTCTGCTGGAAGTTGGTTGCCACGGTGTCGCCGGCGGGGAAGTTGAACACCACGATGTCGTTGCGCTGCACCCGGCCGAATCCCGACACGCGTTTGTACTTCCATTGCGGCCATTCGATGTACGACTTGCAGTTCAGTATGGGCAGCGTATGCTGCGCCAACGGCATGGAGAGCGGTGTGTTGGGCACGCGCGGCCCATAGCTCATCTTGCTGACGTAGAGGAAATCGCCCACTAACAGCGACTTCTCTAACGAAGAAGAAGGTATCTGGTAGTTTTGAAACACATAAATATTTACGAAGTAGACGGCCACCAAGGCAAATACGATGGCATCTACCCAGCTCATCACGCTGCGCACAGCCGGATTCCTGACCTTCTTCCACCATCCCCACGATATCTTCTTGCTGATATAGACGTCGAAAATGAAAGGCAGTACAATCAGTCCCCACCAGCTTCTTACCCAGACGAGGAAGAGCAGATAGAGCAGGGCTGCGATAGCGAATTTAATCCATTGGGCACGTGTTGCTTTTCTCATTGTATATGGTTGTTTGATTGATGATGTCCGATGATTCTATTGATTTTTCAGGAAAGGGAACAAGTCGCTCATTCCGAGATAGCCGTGGTGTTCCGCCGTGTACTCGGCGGCAAGTACGGCGCCCAGCGCAAAGCCTTTGCGGTTTTTGGCATCGTGGGTGATGGTGATGCTGTCGGCCTCGGAGTCGTAGCGGATGGTGTGTATGCCCGGCACTTCGCCCTCGCGGATGGAGCTGACGGGCAGCTCGTGGGCGTCACATCGGCCGGTGCCCGAAACGGTTCCGTCCGGAGCACGGAAAGTTCCTTTCACCCATTTGTCCTTGCGGTCGAGGTTCTCGATGATGCCCTCGGCAAGGGTGATGGCCGTGCCGCTGGGGGCGTCCAGTTTATGGATGTGGTGCGTCTCGCTCATGGTCACGTCGTAGGCAGGGAAGCGGTTCATGATCTTTGCCAGATACTTGTTCACGGCCGAGAAGACGGCCACCCCCAAGCTGAAGTTGGACGACCAGAACAGTGTTTTGCCGCTCTCGGTGCAAAGGCGTTTCACCTCTTCGCCATGTTCGGCCATCCAGCCCGTGCTGCCCGAAACGAGCTTTACGCCCGCCTTGAAGGTCTTCATGTAGTTGGTGTATGCCACCATGGGGTTGGTGAATTCTATGGCGACATCGGCGCTCTTGAAAGCAGCCGAATCGAAGTCTTCCTGATTGTCCACATCGATGATGCAGACGATTTCGTGTCCGCGGTCGAGGGCAATCCGCTCAATCTCCCTGCCCATTTTTCCGTAACCGATTAGTGCGATTTTCATTCTTCTTATTTTATTATTCATTCAGTTTATCAGCGAAGTATAGGTCGCAAAGATAATCTTTTTCTTACATTTGCGCCCAACATTAACGTCTTGTTAACAATGGAACAATTACTGCACTACGTCTGGAAGCATAAAATCTTTCCTCTATCTTCGCTTCGGACCACCTCCGGACTGCCGGTGGAAGTGATAGATGCCGGTTTGCCGAACACGAATGCAGGCCCTGACTTCTTCAATGCCAAACTGAAAATAGACGGTACGCTTTGGGTGGGCAACGTAGAGGTGCATACACAGGCTTCGGACTGGCTGCGCCACGGACACCAGCACGACAAGGCTTACGACACCGTCATACTGCACGTGGTGGGCAAGTGCGACTGCGAGGTATGCCGGGCAAACGGCGAGCCGGTTCAGCAGCTTGTGCTTCCTTGCCCCGACATCGTCAGGCAGCGCTACGAGGAGCTGCGCCGCACCGAGTATTTTCCTCCCTGCCATTCCATACTGCCCGCCCTCCCCAAGCTCACCGTTCACGCTTGGCTGTCGGCCCTGCAAGTGGAGCGTCTTGAACAGAAGGCGCACGCCATCTACCAAAGGTTGGAGCGTAACACCGGCCATTGGGAAGACGCCTTTTTCATCACCCTTGCCCGCAACTTCGGCTTCGGACTGAACGGCGACGCTTTCGAGTGTTGGGCAGGCAACCTTCCGTTTCGTGCCGTGGACAAGCATCGCGACAATCTTTTCCAAGTAGAGGCTTTTTTCTTCGGGCAGGCCGGCCTGTTGGAGGAAGTGCCTCCCGAAGCGGATGAGTATTACCTGAAACTCCGGGATGAGTTCCGTTATCTGCAACACAAGTTCGGACTGCCTGCGCCGATGGATGCCCACCGATGGCACTTCCTGCGCCTGCGTCCCGGCAACTTCCCCCACGTCAGGCTGGCGCAGTTGGCCGGTTTGTATCACCGCGAACAGGGACTTTTTTCCCGTGTCATGGAGGCGGACAGCGCGGATGAGGTGAAGAGGCTTTTCACCTCCCCCACATCGGCTTATTGGGAGGAGCATTTCATCTTCGGCAGGCCGTCGCCCCGCCGAACGAAATCCGTGGGGGCGAATGCCCTGAAACTGATTCTGATAAACACCGTCGTCCCCTTTCTTTATGCCTACGGGCTGCACAAGGCCGACGATTCGCTGTGCGACCGTGCCACCCGTTTTCTCGAATCGCTAACGGCCGAGGATAACCGCATCATCCGGTTGTGGGCAGAGGCGGGATTGCCTGTTTCCACCGCAGCCGATTCGCAGGCCTTGCTCCAGCTTCGGAAGGAGTATTGCGACAGGAAAGAGTGCTTGCGGTGCAGGTTCGGCTACGAGTACCTGAAAAAGGCGTAAACGCCTTGCCGTAGAACGGTTCTTCACCCGTAACGACCGAAAGGAAGCAAGGGCTTTTTCCCGTCTTTTGAAGGCTTTCCGACAGACACTTGTGTTTGTCTTCCCAGACACTTGCGTTTGTCGTGTCAGACACAAGTGTTTATCACATCAGACACAAGTGCCTGTCAGCTTGAACACAAGTGTCTGACAAACGAATTATAAATATCTTGATAAACAGGATGTTACAACAAAGGAGGAAAGGAAGGTCGAATCATCGGCCGACATCTTCGCTTGCGGCACTTGGGGTGGGTATCTCTTTTTTTTCAATATAAAAACAGCAAGGTTCGTCGGTTTTGGTTATCTTTGCTCGCACGGAGCGAATGCCTGCGCGCCGAAAAGCAGAAAAGCTTTCGGGCAAGGCGGCAAAAGGAACAAAAGCATAGCATGGAACAAGAAGATTTTGATATACGCAACCAGCAACTGACCGGAAAGGAGCGTGACTTCGAGAACGCCCTGCGCCCCCTGAACTTCGAGGACTTCAGCGGGCAGGACAAGGTGGTGGACAACCTGCGCATTTTTGTAAAGGCAGCCCGACTGAGAGGCGAAGCACTGGACCACGTGCTGCTGCACGGCCCTCCGGGACTGGGAAAGACCACGCTGAGCAACATCATTGCCAACGAATTGGGCGTGGGCTTCAAGATAACTTCCGGCCCGGTGCTCGACAAGCCGGGCGACCTTGCCGGCATACTGACCAGCTTGGAGCCGAACGATGTCTTGTTCATCGACGAGATTCATCGCCTCTCTCCGCTGGTGGAGGAGTATCTTTACTCTGCCATGGAGGATTACCGTATCGACATCATGATAGACAAAGGTCCGTCGGCACGAAGCATACAGATAGACCTGAACCCCTTTACGCTGGTAGGCGCCACCACCCGAAGCGGATTGCTGACGGCTCCCCTGCGTGCGCGCTTCGGCATCAACCTGCATCTGGAGTATTATGACGACGACGTGCTGGGCGGCATCATCCGCCGTTCGGCAGGCATCCTCGACGTGCCCTGCTCCACAAGGGCGGCGGCGGAGATAGCTTCGCGCAGCCGGGGCACGCCGCGTATCGCCAATGCGTTGCTTCGCCGTGTGCGCGACTTTGCGCAGGTGAAAGGTTCGGGCAGCATCGACACGGAAATTGCACAGTTCTCGCTGGAAGCGCTGAACATCGACAAATACGGGTTGGATGAGATTGACAACAAGATACTCTGCACCATTATCGACAAGTTCAAAGGCGGGCCGGTAGGCCTTACCACCATTGCCACCGCCTTGGGCGAAGATGCGGGAACCATCGAAGAGGTGTACGAGCCGTTCTTGATAAAAGAGGGATTTCTGAAGCGCACTCCACGCGGACGCGAAGTCACCGAACTGGCCTACAAGCACTTGGGCCGCAACCTTTATAACAGCCAGACAACGTTATTTAGTGATTAGGGGTGGGAGAAGATAGCTTTATTATTCATCAAGTACGCTAAACACAAACTGACGTGAACGGATTGAAGTCTTTGGCGAAGGAAACTGCCATTTATGGGGCAAGCAGCATTATAGGCAGATTCTTGAACTACCTGCTGGTTCCCGTATATACCATAGCCCTGTCGGCACAGTCGGGAGGATATGGTGTGGTGACAAACATCTATGCCTGGGTGGCCTTGATGCTGGTGGTCTTGACGTGCGGCATGGAGACGGGCTTCTTCCGCTTCGCCAACAAAGGAGAGGACGACCCCGCACGAGTCTACTCCACCACCTTGCTCAGCGTGGGCATCGGCTCGCTTACGTTCGTTGCGCTGGGGCTGTTGTTCCTCAACCCCATTGCCGCCCTGCTGGACTACGGGGAACACCCGTGGTACGTGGGCATGATGATGATTGTGGTGGCCATGGACGCCATCCAGAGCATCCCCTTCGCCTACCTGCGCTACAAGAAACGGCCGATAAAATTCGCTTCGCTCAAACTCCTGTTCATCTTCCTGAACATAGCGCTGAACCTTACCTACTACGTATGGATGGAAGGCACTGACGTGGGCTATGCTTTCCTCTTCAACCTGATATGCACCTCGGTGGTGATGCTCTGCCTCATACCCGAACTGCGAGGATTTACCTACGTCATCGACAAGCAGTTGCTCCGTCGGATGCTGAACTACAGCCTCCCCCTGCTGGTGCTGGGCATTGCGGGCATACTGAATCAGGTGGCGGATAAAATCATCTTCCCCTTTATCTATCCGGACAAGGCAGAAGCCGTCGTGCAACTCGGCATCTACGGAGCCGCCAGCAAGATAGCGATGGTGATGGCCATGTTTACACAGGCTTTCCGCTTTGCCTACGAGCCGTTTGTCTTCGGCAAGAGCCGCGAGAAGGGGAATAAAGAGATGTATGCCGCCGCCATGAAGTTCTTCATCATCTTCACCCTGCTGGCCTTTCTGGCCGTGATGTTCTATTTGGATATCCTCAAGTTCATCATCGGGCGCGACTATTGGGAGGGACTCCGCGTGGTGCCCATCGTCATGGCGGCGGAAATCTTCATGGGCATCTACTTCAACCTTTCCTTCTGGTACAAGCTGATCGACGAGACGCGCTGGGGCGCTTACTTCTCGCTGATAGGTTGCGCCATACTGATAACGATGAACGTACTGCTGATACCCCGTTACAGCTACATGGCCTGCGCTTGGGCAGGTTTCTGCAGCTATGGCACGGCCATGCTTCTGTCTTACCTTGTGGGGCAGAAGAAGTATCCCATCCGCTACGATTTGAAGTCGATAGGCTGCTACGTGCTGTTGGCCGCCGTGCTGTATGTGGCTGCTGAGTACGTCCCGATAGACAACCTCTACCTGCGCCTGACCTACCGCACCGTCTTGCTGCTGGTCTTTATGGCCTACATCATCAAACGCGACATGCCCCTCAGCCAAATTCCACTGATAAACCGTTTGGTGAAGAGATAAATCATTTGTAAATCGTAAATTATAAAAACGTTATGAAACCAACTGACAGAAAAACATTTGCCGTAAAGAAATTCTTGAAAGAATATCTTGATTTGCGTAAAGACAAGGACAACGAACTTGCCACAGTAGAGTCCATTCGCAAAGGAGTGGAATTCAAAGGCGCCAACCTCTGGATTTTGATATTCGCCATCTTCATGGCGTCTCTGGGCTTGAATGTCAATTCAACCGCCGTGATTATCGGTGCCATGCTTATCTCTCCCTTGATGGGGCCTATCATGGGGGTGGGGCTCTCGGTGGGTCTGAACGATTTCGAACTGATGAAGCGCTCGTTCAAGAGTTTCCTGATAACAACCCTGTTCAGCGTCACCACCGCTACGGTCTTCTTTCTCATCAGTCCCGTGGCCGAAGGGCAGTCGGAGCTCTTGGCCCGCACTTCGCCCACTATTTACGACGTATTCATCGCCTTGTTGGGCGGTCTGGCAGGCGTCACGGCACTGTCTACCAAAGAGAAAGGAAACGTAATTCCCGGTGTGGCCATCGCCACGGCTTTGATGCCGCCGCTTTGCACGGCGGGTTACGGACTGGCCACGGGAAATCTGATTTATTTCTTTGGAGCGTTCTACCTCTACTTCATCAATTCGGTCTTCATCAGTCTGGCCACCTTTCTGGGGGTGCGTGTGATGCACTTCCAGCGCAAGGAGTTCGTCGACAAGAACCGTGAGAAGAAAGTGCGCAAGTACATCGTGCTGATTGCCGTGCTCACCATGTGTCCGGCCGTTTATCTGACGGTAGGCATCGTTCAGGAGACCTTCTTCGAAGGGGCGGCCAACCGCTTCATCAACGAGCAGCTCTCTTTTGAGAACACGCAAGTGGTGGACAAAAAGATTCATCATGACGGTAAAGGGCGCGAGATACGCGTCGTGCTGATAGGGCAGGAAGTGCCCGAAGCCTCCATCGCCATTGCCCGCGGCAAAATGAAAGACTATAAGTTGGACGATACCAAGTTGATTGTGCTTCAGGGAATGAACAATGCGGCAGTGGATATTTCCTCCATCCGCGCCATGGTGATGGAAGACTTCTACAAGAACAGCGAAGAGCGGCTGATAGAGCAGAAGCGACGTATTGTTTCTTTAGAGAATAGTCTGGAGAGATATAAAGCTTTCGACGAGCTGGGGCGGACGATTATACCCGAACTGAAAGTGCTCTATCCCACAGTGAAAAGCATTTCAATCTCTCATGCCATCGAGTCGGTAGTAGATTCGGCACGTACCGACACCGTGACGCTGGCTGTGCTGAAATTCGGCAAAAGGCCCGATGCACGCGAAAAAGAGAAAATCACCGAATGGCTCAAGGCACGTACCAAAGCCAAACGGTTGAGGCTGATTGCAGAATGACAACAAGGCATACGTTGAACCGAGGATGAAACTGAAAACAGCGATTATACTTGCCTGTTGCCTGTTCTGTCTGTTCTGCCCCAAGGCGCAGGCCGACGAAGGCATGTGGATGCCGGGACATCTGAACAAGCAGACGCGACGAGCCATGAAAGAACTCGGCCTGCAACTCTCCGCCGACCGGTTGTATAGCCCCAAACGCCCTTCACTGAAAGATGCGGTGGTAAGTTTCGGCGGATTTTGCTCGGGAGTCGTGGTGTCGGCAGACGGACTGGTGTTCACCAACCACCATTGCGGCTTTGGCAGCGTGCAGCAGCACTCGTCCGTAGAGCACGACTACCTGAAGAATGGCTTTGTGGCCCGTAGCCTCGGCGAAGAGTTGCCCAACCCCGAGCTCTACGTGCGCTTTCTGCTGAGGCAAGAAGACGTGACGAAGCGGGTGCTCTCCGCAGTAAGTCAGGCAATGAGCGAAACCGAGCGCACCGTGGCGGTAGACTCCGTCATGCTGTGCATCGGTGAGGAAGTATCTCGCAAAGATTCCACCTTGACGGGCATTGTAGATGCCTATTACGGCGGCAATGAGTTCTGGTTGTCAATCTATCAAGACTATAATGACGTCCGTCTGGTGTTTGCCCCGCCCTCGTCGGTAGGCAAGTTCGGCTGGGATACCGATAACTGGATATGGCCACGGCACACGGGCGACTTCTGCGTGTTCCGCATCTATGCCGGCAAAGACAACCGCCCGGCCGACTATTCGCCGGACAATGTGCCCTATCATCCTCCCTACGTGGCGCCCATCTCGCTCAATGGCTACCGAGAGGGCTCTTTCTGCATGACCATGGGCTATCCGGGCAGCACCGAACGCTACCTTTCCTCGTTCGGAATCGAAGAGATGATGAACACCCTCAACCAAGCACGGATAGACATCCGCGGCATCAAACAGGGCATCTGGAAACGCGAGATGGACCGCAGCGACACCATCCGCATAAAGTATGCAGCCAAGTACGACGAGAGTTCCAATTACTGGAAGAACAGCATCGGGGTGAACCGTGCTATCCAGAAACTCCGGGTGCTGGACAAAAAACGTATGTTGGAAAAAGAGCTGCGCGACTGGATACGACAAACACCCCACGAGAAGGAGAAGCTGCTGCACCTGCTCTCCGACTTGGAACTGAACTACAAGGCTCGCCGCGAAACGATACGCGCCATGGCCTATTTTGCCGAAACCTTCCTGAACGGTCCCGAACTGATGCAGCTGGCCTTGTCCATACTCAATTTCGACTTCGAGGGAGAAGAGAAAAACGTAACGGCAAACATGAGGGCCATTGTCGAAAAGTATGCCCGTCTGGATTTGAACATCGACAAGGAAGTCTTTACGGCCCTGCTGAAAGAATACCGCTCGCGGGTGGACTCCATCTATCTGCCCGAAGTCTACCGCACCATTTCCGCCGAATACGGAGGCAATGAACAGGCCTACGTAGACACGCTTTATGCCCGCTCGCAGCTGACCACTCCCCGCGGCCTGAAACGCTTCGTGGAGTGCGACACCACCTATATGCTCTTCCAAGACCCGGCCGTTGTCCTAAGCATGGACTTAATCGCGAAAGTCTTCGAAATGAACATGCAGACGCAGCAACCCTCCGCTGAAATAGAGCGAAGCGAACGTATGTTCAATGCCGCCGTGCGACGAATGTACGCCTCGCGAAACTTCTATCCCGACGCCAACGCCACCATGCGCCTCAGCCTCGGCACCGTGCGCGGTTATACCCCGTCGGACGGGGTGGAATACGCCCACTATACCACCGTGAAAGGTATTCAGCAGAAAGTCAGGGAACACGCCGGCGACCCGGACTTCGCCGTGCAGCCCGAAATCCTCTCCCTCCTCTCGTCGGCCCACTTCGGCCGTTATGCCGACGAAAAAGGCGAAATGAAAGTGTGCTTCATATCGGACAACGACATCACGGGCGGAAACTCGGGCAGCCCCATGTTCAATGCCCGGGGCGAACTCTTAGGACTGGCCTTCGACGGCAACTGGGAGGCCATGAGCAGCGACCTCATTTACGAGCCCAAGACACAGCGAACCATCGGCGTGGACGTGCGCTACATCCTCTTCATGATAGAGAAGCAGGGCAAAGCAGAACATCTGATTAAAGAGTTGAAGATAACTCGCTGACGAAACTCTCTTGCAACTGATTAAAATAAATATGGTTATTCTCCTACATTAGGAGAACAACACCCCTTTCTGTTAATAAAACCAAGTTGAAATCCTTTTCTAAATCTAAACACAAAAGAATTAAAGAAAAGATTATTAAATTGGTAGCGTAAAAAAGTCGATTCAACAGACTTACTCTATACGAGTGATAGATTCATTTACCGTTTCTACACACAAATATAAACTTTAATCTTTAATAGTATGAGAAAACAACTTTTATTGTATGTGCTATTGGCCTTGTCAATAACGGCTTGTATCAAGGAGTATAGTTACCAAGAGCCTGAACCACCGGAACTTTTCCGATGTTCCGACGAACGTTTAAAGCCGATAGCCAAGGCCTTATGGGCAGTAGAACAGGAAACTCCCTTTATGGGGAAATTCCGTGAAGTGTATGGCAAGCCTTTATGGGACTACGCAGACGTACTCGAAGAAGACAATCAAGTGTGCTATTTCGTGCCGTTGCTCCACGAGCGTTGCGACAGATCTATCGAAACCATCTGGTTCTTTTATTTGGAAAATGGCATCTTACACTATGCTCCCATCAGTCGCGATACAAAGGGGATGGCCGGTACCGATCAGGTCGGAGTATTTGATCTTAAGAGTTACGACGTCTTTGGGGCAGACAATGCTTCGGGCTTAATCTTTAAAGACCCGCCTGCCGAAACACGAGTGTGGGCAGATCATTATTATGATTGCAAAGCGGCGTACGCAGGATATGATGGGGCAGAAGGTTTTAAGGGAATAACTTGCAAATATAAACGTATCTGGATTGAAATAATAGACGAGGTGGAAGATGAAAGTGGTGGTGGTGAGGGCTCTTGTATTAATACGGGAGGCGGTGCAGAAACGGGGTATGAGGGAGGCGGTGGAAGCAACAGCTCTTCCGCATCTACAGCAGCTCCTAAAGCATCTTCCATTTTCAGAAATAGCAGAATGACCGAAACAAACTGGAAAACTCTGGAAAGGATGATAGAGAAAATAGAAAAAGACTGTGTGGGTAGTAATCTTTACAACGGATTAAAGCAGGCATTAGGTGGAAAAACCCTGAGTATTCAGTTCGTCGCCCCCAAAGAAGGTTCAAGTTTTAACTTCGATGGAAATACGGCAGGCATCAAACTCACCACCGACATGGAGAGCAACCAATTGTTTCACGAAATGATGCATGCCTTTCAGGCTTATCAGGAAACGGAAAGCTCGTATAAAGCTTCACTGCTGAACAAGGAGATTGAAGCGAGATATGCACAATATCAATATGTGAAGAAGCTAAAGGAATTTTCGGGAAGCAAGTGGGAGAAGCAATATACGAAGACGAGTGTTGGAATAGCAATTAGAGAAATAGGAAGGGTTATTGATAATAAAGGGTACATACGATCTGGACTTTTTGAAGAAAATCTAACAATTCAAGTAGAACTAGCAAAAAAACAAATTCAAAAAGTTAACGATTATTCTAAACTATCATTTGATAAAAAAAAGTCGGGAAGTGATACTTTTGCTAATTTACGAACATTATCTAAAGGCTGCTAATTATGAAAACAATCTTTTTTTCTTTTCTGTTAATCTTCTGTGTAGTCAATGTAACGGCACAGAACAATTATTATACTGAAAGTAAAACGTTTCAAGAGAATGGATATACTTACCAGTGCGAGGTATCACATGGGTTCCTAATAAAAATATACAATAAAGAGAGTAGACTTATTCATGTAGATCAAATCTTTAAAGACACTAAAGAGGTGCCGGGATTTGAACTTGATTTTGATGATGTAGTAGAAGAAACTTGGACAAAGCCTAAGAGTTTTTCTATTGTAAACAATGCATTTACTACGATACAAAAACAACAAATGAGAGATGAATGTATAGGAATAACTATGTATATCAATTCAGAAACGGGAAAAGTAATGGAAGTCCTTTTTACTTTTACTACAGTTAGCCCCTTTGCAACCATTCCTATTTCTGTTTATAGTAAAATAGAAAAAGATTTGAGAAAACAGATATGGTTTATCCCTACTAAGGATGGAAAAAGATTAAATTACTTGCTAAGAGGTTGGGATCATTGCTTTAACGAATAGCATACCATCACAGCTTTAGTCTTTATAGAACAGTTAATTATGAAAACAACGATGATTTTTTTACTGATTTTCTGTGCTACTTATATTATGGCACAGACCAATTACTATACCGAGACCAAAACTTTTAAAGAGAACGGATATACTTATCAGTGCGATGTATTACCGGGCAATGATGTACGTCTCTACAATAAAGAGAACAAACTGACTTATGTAGACCAAATCTTTAAAGATACTAAAGAAGTGCCGGGATTCGGATTTGATTTTGACGATGTGGTAGAGGAAACTTGGACAAGGCCGAAAAGTCTTTCTATTGTAAACAATGCATTTACTGCCGATCAAAAGTTGAGGATGAAAAACAGGAGTGTAGGAATATGTATGTATATAAGTCCGGAAACAGGTAAGGTTATTGAAGTAGAGTTTCATCTCAGTACAGTTAGCCCTTTTGCCACAATTCCACTCTCTGTCTATCGCAAGATAGAAGTGGAGCTAAAGCAGCAAATATGGTTTACCCCCACTAAAGACGGGAAAAGATTGAATCATTTGATGAGATATTGGAGACATAGCTTTAACGAATAGCATCGATATAGCTTTGGTCTTGTATGAGGAAACAGATTATGAAAACATTGAATATTTCTTTCCTACTGTTTTTCTGTGCCGCTTATGCAGCGGCACAGGCCAATTACTATACCGAGACCAAAACTTTTAAAGAGAACGGATATGCTTATCAGTGCGATGTATTACCGGGCAATGATGTACATCTCTACAACAGGGAGAATAAACTGACTTATGTAGACCAAATCTTTAAGGATACTAAAGAAGTGCCTGGATTCGGATTTGATTTTGACGACGTGGTAGAGGAAACTTGGACAAGGCCGAAAAGTCTTTCTATTGTAAACAATGCGTTTACTGCCGATCAAAAGTTGAGGATGAAAAACAGAAGTGTAGGAATATGTATGTATATAAGTCCGGAAACAGGTAAGGTTATTGAAGTAGAGTTTAATTTTAGTACAGCTAGTCCTTTTGCCACAATTCCACTCTCTGTCTATCGCAAGATAGAAGTGGAGCTAAAGCAGCAAATATGGTTTACCCCCACTAAAGACGGGAAAAAGTTGAATTTTTTGATGAGGTTTTGGATGCATAGTTTTAATGAATAGCATCGTTACAGATTTGGTCTTGTATGAGGAAACAGATTATGAAAACATTGAATATTTCTTTCCTACTGTTTTTCTGTGCCGTTTATGCAGCGGCACAGGCCAATTACTATACCGAGACCAAAACTTTTAAAGAGAACGGATATGCTTATCAGTGCGATGTTTCATATGGCCTTGTAAAATGTATAATAAAGCCCCCAGTCCTGGATAATATCTTGCAGATAGATTTACACCAAGTAACCTTGGGCTTATGATAGAATTTACATCCATCATCCGCCAAAAAGAAAGCATGAATGCCGCTTTTGTAGGAAAACCCGAAACCCGCGAACGACGCAGGCAGAAACTGCTGGAAGCATTGTTGGCGGGTAACGGTAAATAAAGAATGAGTTCTTATCAGCAGAGCCCCCGGATGCGGTCGTCGAACGCCGAAAGTGCCGCTTTGGCTCCTTCGCCCATGGCAATGACAATTTGCTTGTAGGGCACACTCGACACATCGCCGGCTGCATAAACACCCGGAAGCGAGGTGCGGCAAAAGGCGTCTATCTTGATTTCTCCGATGGGAGTGGTCTCCAACGCATCACGAAAGGGGAGGCTATTGGCCGAGAGGCCTATCTGCACGAAGATGCCATCCAGAGGGAAGTCACGTTCCTCGCCCGTAAGGCGGTCTTTAACGCGGATGGCTGTCACCTTCTCGCCATTACCCACAACTTTCGTGGTCTGCGAGGAGGTGAAGATTTCCACGTTCGGCAGGCTTTGGGCTTTTGTTTGAAGCACTTGGTCGGCCTTCAGCGTATCGGCAAACTCGAATACAGTAACTTTCCGGCAGATACCTGCCAAGTCGATGGCGGCTTCTATGCCGGAGTTGCCTCCGCCAATCACGGCCACGTGCTTTCCCTGATAGAACGGGCCGTCGCAGTGCGGACAGAAAGCCACGCCACGACCGATGTATTCGGCCTCGCCCTCTACATTCAGCTTGCGCCATCCGGCACCCGTGGCAATGATTACTGCGGGAGCAATGAATGTTTCGCCTCCCGTCACGGAGATGCGCTTCGTCTTGCCTTGCAGCTCTGCCTTCTCTATCTGCCGGTCTTCAAACAGTTCTATCGGATAGTGTCCGATGTGATTCCTGAGTGCATCGGCCAGTTGCGCACCCGTGGTTTGCGGCACGGAAATCAGGTTTTCGATGCCCACGGTCTCTTTCACCTGTCCGCCTATCCGTCCGGCAACGACCGCCACACGCAACCCCTTGCGGGCAGAGTAGATGGCCGCCGAGGTCCCGGCAGGACCTCCCCCGAGAACGAGCACATCGAATGTCCTTTCGACAGGAGTTGCATCCGCTTGCGGCAGGCTTCCGAAAGCCTCTTCCAACTTTTGCAACAATTGGCCTAACGAGCCGCGTCCCACGTGCAACGGCTTTCCATTGGCATAAACCGATGGCACGGCCTGTATCTTCAATGCATTCACTTCCTCTTGATAAACGTCTCCGTCCACCATCTCGTGCGTCACATCCGGATTCAGCAAAGCAATGACGTTGAGCGCCTGCACCACATCGGGACAGTTGGTGCACGTCAGCGATACGTAAGTTTTCAGGCCGATGGGGCCTTTCAAGGCCTTGATGCGGCGGATGATGGTCTCATCCGGCAGATTTTTGCCTTTCCCGTCGGCATTCAGCACAGCCAGCAGGAGTGAGGTGAATTCATGCCCGCCCGGTATGCCACGAAACCTGATGCCCGTTTCCGCTTCCTCTTTCATAAGAGAAAACTCAAGCACGGGCTTGTCGACCTCGGTCAATCGGCAGGAAAGTTTATCGGAACAGCCGGCCACATCATTCAGAAAGTCGATTAGCTCCCGACTCTTCTCGTGCTTCGGCGAGTGGCTGGCGTGAAAGACGTAACGGGCTTGCAAATGCCGGAATACGCTCCGCACTTGCTCTAAAATAGTTGTATCTAACATAATTATACGAGGGGGAAATTATTAAGTGAAGTGGAGAAACCGCATGTACCGTCTTGCGATGGAACGTGCCGTACAGAAGAGTTGTCGGCCTCATCGGCGAGCCTCCATCTGCTCTTCCCGATGAAGCCGACGGTATTCTTTATCTGCGGCTTAAATCTTACCGACAAGGTCGATGCTGGGTTTCAGCGTTTCGCCGCCTTTCTTCCACTTGGCAGGGCATACCTCACCGTCGTGTGTGGCAACGAATTGCGCGGCTTCTACCTTACGCAACAACTCGTCGGCATTACGTCCGATGCTGTTGTCTTGTATTTCGGCAATCTTGATTTTGCCTTCGGGGTTCACGAGGAACGTGCCGCGATAGGCCATGCCGTCTTCTTCAATCATCACACCGAATGCACGGCTCAGTACGCCCGTAGGGTCTGCCAGCATCGGGTACTTGATTTTGCGTATGCTTTCGGAAGCGTCGTGCCATGCTTTGTGTACGAAGTGCGAGTCTGTACTCACTGAGTACACCTCCACGCCCATTGCCCGGAATTGCTCGTATTTCTCGGCGATGTCTACCAATTCGGTGGGGCACACGAAGGTAAAGTCTGCCGGATAGAAGAAGAAAATGGCCCACTTGCCTTTTACGTCTTCGCTCGATACAGTTTTGAAAGTTCCGTTCTGGAAAGCCTGAACCTTGAATTCAGGAAGTTGAGAGTTGATAATCGGTTCCATAATTCTTTTTGTTTTAGTAAATGTTATAATCTCGTTTTTTGTTTCTGTTTGCAAAAATATAGCATTTTCCGCCGGAAGAACAAAAAAACCGATTGAAAGAATTTATGGGTCGATAGACAGAATCTATACAGCAACCTGAGTGGCCTTCAGAGCAAGCATTTGGGGAGGGACGGAACTCTGTATCTCACGCACCAGCGTTTCCAACAACGTGTGTCGGATGAAGTTCCGGTCGGTCAACATCACAATCTGCCGCGTGGGACAGGGGATGGCAAAAGGACGTACCAGTTCTTTTTGGCTTTCGTTCAATTGCAGCACCGACAGCTCAGGTATGAAAGTCACCCCCTTGCCGTTCTCCACCATGCGCATGAAAGTCTCCATACTGCCCAAGCGATAAGTCAACTGACTGGCACGGGCGGCTTTCAGTTGGCAGAAGCGCACCAGCTGGTCGCGGAAGCAGTGCCCCTCGTCGAGAAGCCAGAGTTGTTCGCCGGTCAGGTCGGAGGTGCGAACAATCTTGCGGTCGAACAAGGGTTCTTCGCGTGCGACGTATGCAAAAAACTCTTCATAGAACAGGGATGTCTGCCCGAATTCTTCCATCCCTGCCAGACTTGCAACGATGCCCGCATCTATTTCTCCGGTTTGCAACGCCCTCTTGAGGACGTCTGTTTGCATCTCTACCACCCTTATGTCCAGTTGGGGGTATTTCTTCATCAGTTGCGGAAAGAACCGGGGCAAGAGGTAAGGGGCAATGGTGGGAAGTATGCCCAACTTGAAAACGCCCGTAAGGGAATGTTTCTCTTCTTCTATGATATGCCTGATACGCCCCGTCTGCGTCAGGATGTGTTGCGCCTGCCGGATGATGTGGATGCCCACGGGAGTGGGACATACGGGCTGCCGGCTGCGGTCGAAGATTCTGGTATCCAATTCTTCTTCCAGTTTCTGTATCATGGCGCTCAGCGTGGGCTGAGTGACGCGGCAATGCTCGGCCGCTTTGGCAAAGTGACGGAAGCGGTCGACGGCAAGGATGTATTCCAGTTGTTGTAAAGTCATGATGAACAGGGCTTTTTTGTGTGTTATATAGAAACAGTCTATGCAAAGATAGAAATTATCTGTTTGACAAGTATCGGTTCGGCCTTTATCTTTGCATCAAAAAACAAACGAAACATAGTATCAACTTCTAAAACAAACGAATTATGAAAACGTTGGATTACTTACATTTGAATGAGACGAAAGTGGCCGGTGTGGTATCGGCATTGAATCAGTTATTGGCAGATTTTCAGGTGCACTACACCAATCTGCGCGGCATGCACTGGAACATCAAGGGGCACGGTTTCTTTGTGTTGCACGAGAAATTCGAAGAGATGTATGACGACACGGCCGAGAAGGTGGACGAAATAGCCGAGCGCCTGCTGATGCTCGGAAGTACGCCCGAAAACAAATTCAGCGAATACCTGAAGACGGCAAAGATAAAGGAAGTTTCGGACATCTCTTGCAGTTGCGAGGCCGTAGACCATATCCTCGAGACTTACCGCTATCTGATTGGCGAAGAGCGTAAACTGATTGAACTGGCAGGCGAAGCCGGCGATGACGTAACGGCCGACTTGATGACCGGCTATCTGAAAGAACAGGAAAAGCTGGTGTGGATGCTCGTGGCGTTCAGCACCAAAGGATGCGAGAAGTAAGGTTTTCACCGCATGTATTCATGAAACGCCGGAGATACAACCTCCCCTCCGCCCGACCGGAAACGTATAAAGATGCGGCAAACAATGTCCATCTGATTAGCCCGTGTTCGACACAAGGCTTGGGGGATGGCCTTCGTCCGTACAAGAAAATCCTGTCGCCTGCGAATAAAATCCGTCCCGTCCTTATCTAAAGTAGGAAGAGATTAGGGAGAAAACTCTATCGCAAGCGCTGCGTTGTATATCGCAAACGCTAAGATACACATCGCAAGGCGCAAGATATACAACGCAGCGCTTGCGATGAAGAACACTTCCATTAGAAGCAGATGTTTTCATGCGTGAGTCAGCAACTTTCGGAAGGCATCTCGCAAACTTCTCCTCTTGTTGTCGAACTCCGGTCAATCAAGAAACACTCCCTTTCGATTGGCCGTAATCGGCGTTTGAAACAAAATTACTTATAATCCGTACTATTTGATACGTCTGTTCCGGCCCGCACCACTAACTTTACGCCCGAAAACCAAGAACACACCAAGACAGTATGAAAAGAACCTTTATTTGCCCTATGAACAGCTTCAGCGTCGCCACTGCCGCCGTCCTTCTCTTCTTCCTTGCGGCGAATGCCCGCGCGCAGGAGATGACCTTCGCCGAAACCGAACACGATTTCGGCCGGATAGACGAGCAGGAAGGCGATGTTTACCACGACTTCCGTTTTGTCAACACAGGCAGCGAGCCGCTCGTCATCAAGCAAGTGATAACGGGTTGCGGATGCACCTCGGCCAAATGGAAAGACAAGCCCTACAAGCCCGGCGAGAAAGGCGTTATCCGCATCACCTACCATCCCGAAGGACGGAAAGCCGAAGCCATCAGCATCCCCACCGAAGTGTTCACCAACCTGAAAGAGCCTGTCACACTGACCGTCACCGGCAAGGTGAAGCTCGCCCACCATCCCTACGTCAACCACTTCGACCCCGATAAAGGGAAGAAAGCCGCCTACAAACCGACGCAGCCGAAAGACGACTACGAGCTGGTGTTGCAGCGCGTCCGCCAAAGACTGTACGAAAGCACTCCGGTAGAAACTTTGAACAAGAACGCCACCAGCCTGATGAAACTGATGACGCCCGACGGCAAGTGGCCGCAGATAGACTATAAGTGCTTCTTCCGTACCAATTGGGAGCCGCAGGAACACTTGAACCGGGTGCGGCGCATGCTCACGGCATATACCTGCCCCGAATCCGACCTGTATGGCAACCAAGTGCTCTACCGTGCCATCAACCGGGCGTTGCTGACGTGGGACGAGTACAAGCCTACTTCCTATAACTGGTGGTATAACGATATCTCCGTGCCGAAGATGATGGCCGACATCCTCGCTTTGCACGAAGCCGCGCCGGTAAAGGTGTCGCCTGCCATCATACAGGGGCTGATGGAGATGATGGCGAAAAGCGACCCGCGCAAATGGACCGGAGCCAACAAGCAAGACATCGCCATGCACCACATGATTCGCGGCTGTGTGTTGAAGAACGACAGCATCGTAAGAACCAACGTAGGCGAGTTCTTCCAACCGGTGTGCATCACCGACTTCGAAGGCATCCGCGAAGACCTTTCCTACCAGCAGCATGGCAATCAGCTCTATATCGGGGGCTACGGCACGGTGTTCGTCAACAACATCGCCCTCGTTGCCCCGCTCTTTGCCGGCACACGCTATGCGATGAGCGAAACGCAGACACGCCTCTTCTCCGAGTTCGTGCGTGGCACTTACCTGAATGTGTTCCGCTCGCGCTACATGGATTTCAGCGTATGCGGACGAAGCGTAAGCCGAAAGAACATACTCGACTTCGGCGACTATGCCGACTTGTTCAAGAAGATGAAGCAACTGGATCCTGCCCATGCGGAAGAGTATGACGCTGCCGCCCGCCGCTTTGCAGCCAAAGAAGCCTCCTACGGACGCAACAACCGCAACAAGCTTTACGAGCTTTCGGACTACATGTTGCACAACCGCAAGCGTTACGACTTCTCGGTGCGTGCGGTTTCCACCCGCACCTGCCGTTCGGAAAGGGGTAACGGTGAAAACCTTCTGGGCACTTACCTCAGCGAAGGAGCCACCAATATCCGCATAACGGGAGATGAATACCTCAACATCTTCGGCGTGTGGGAGTGGGACAAGATTCCGGGAACAACCGCCCCGACAGGCGAAACGGAAAACCGCAACGAATGGGGCGTGAAGGGGGTGGCAGACTTTGTGGGTGGCGTGTCCGACGGCATGTACGGCGTCATGGCCTATGCCATGAACGATTACGACACACGGGCCAACAAAGGATGGTTTATGTTCGACAATGAAATTGTATGCCTCGGTTCCGGCATTACCGGAGGTGCCGGGCACGAGGTGAACACTTCCGTCAACCAGTGTCATCTCGTGGGCGATGTATATGCCCTCGCCAACGGGCAACTCTCCAAAATTGCTGCCGGCAGCCCCGTAAACTCCTCTTATCAAGGATGGATATGGCACAACAAGGTGGGCTACTACTTCCCCGACAGCACGACCGTGCATTTGAAGCACGGCAACCAATCGGGCAAGTGGTCGAGAATCAACTTCAATCAGTCGGGCGAGACCGAAACATTGCCCGTATTCAACCTATGGATGTCGCACGGAAGCAATCCGCAGCAGGGCCGGTATGCCTACATACTGCTGCCGGGCATAGCATCTCCGGCATCGCTGAAGGCTTATGACACCAATGCCGTACGGATAGAAAGCCACACGGCGGAATTGCAGGCAGTGACCCACGTGAAATCGGGCATCACACAGGCCATATTCTTCGCTCCCGGAGAGTTGGATTGCGGTGATTATGCGATTAAAGCCGAAAAGCCTTGCGTGATTATGCTGAAACGCAACGGCACGGATGCACCCGACGTGCGGGTATCCGACCCTACCCGGGAAGCCGTCTTCGAGGTGGGAAAGGAGGTTAAGGTTACGAAAACGGCTCAATAAAAAAAGGTTGTGTCAAAGAACGCCTTTGTTCTTGACACAACCTTCACAATGCCTGTGCAAAGCTCATTTCTTCTTCTTGCTCCGTTTGGCCCATCCCTCCTCGCTAAAATCGGGTTCGGGGTCTTTGAAGTCATCGTAGCCTTGGAAGAATTGCTTCCAGTCGTCCTTCTTGCCACGGGCTTTGGTGTAGCCCCGTTCTTCGCGGCTGGGCTTGTTCTTCTTGGCGGATGCTGCGTTTTCGTTCTTCTCTTTGCGGCGGACTGCCGGGGCATCGCCCTGCCTGCCGTCCTTATGCCCCTGCTTCTTGTCGGCATATTCCTTTTTCCCGCCTCGCTCTTTCTTGCCACGGCTTCCGTTTTCGCCGTCGTTTTTGTGCCTGCCGCTTCTCGGAGCGTCGTTGCCGTTCTCTTCGCCGGCAATCTCGACCGACACCTTGCGTCCGTTCCAGTTGGCACGGTTCAAGGCTTTCACCACGCCGGCGGCCTCTTTTTCTTCTACCTCGAAGAAAGAAAACTTCTGCATCAGGTCGATGCGACCCAGCTCGATGCGTCCGCGAGTATTCTTGTTCAGCAGGCCGATGAGTTCGCCGGGAAAGAAGTTGTCCATCTTGCCTAAATTGATAAACAGGCGTTTGTAGCCTGCTTCGGGCTGACGGTTGCCGCCATTTCCCCCGCGACGCTCGCCGCGTGCACCGCGTTCTCCGCCTTTCGCACCCCGTTCATTGCCGGTGGCCGCTGCGATATCTTCGCGGTCGCGATAGTAATCGAGGAACTTGTTGAACTCATGCGAAACCATCCGCTTTATCAGGTCTTCCTTGCTCAGCCAGTCCAGCTTGCGATATACGTCGGGCATGAAAGCCTCTATTTCTTCTTCGTTCACTTTCACCTTTTCCAAATCGTCGATTACCTTCAGCAACTGCTTTTCGCATATTTGGTCGGCAGTGGGCATTTCTCCCTGTTCGAACTTCTTGGCGATGATGCGCTCTATTTCGCGCATCTTCCCCTTTTCGCGCAAGTTGATGATGGCGATGGAGGTTCCTGTCTTTCCGGCACGTCCGGTGCGACCGCTGCGGTGGGTGTAGCTCTCGGTGTCGTCCGGCAGCCCATAGTTGATGACATGGGTCAGGTCGTCCACATCCAGACCACGGGCAGCCACATCGGTGGCAACCAGCAGTTGCAGGTTGCGGATGCGGAACTTCTGCATCACGGCGTCTCTCTGCGCCTGGCTCAGTTCGCCGTGCAGGGAGTCGGCATTGTAGCCCTCCTGCATCAGTTTGTCGGCAATCTCCTGCGTCTCCTTGCGGGTGCGGCAGAAGATGATGCCGTATATCTGCGGGTAATAATCGACGATGCGCTTCAGTGCGGCGTATTTGTCTTTGGCATGGACGCAGAAAACCACGTGCTTCACGTTGCTCGTACCCTCATTCTTACGTCCGATGGTGATTTCCTTGGCGTTATGCAGGTAGTTCTTCGAGATGCGTGCTATCTCCGGACTCATGGTGGCAGAGAACAGCAATGTGTTGCGCTCTTGGGGCACGTCGGCCAGAATGGCGTTGATGCTGTCGGTGAACCCCATGTTCAGCATCTCGTCGGCCTCGTCCATCACTACGTTCCGGATAGTGGCGAGGGATACGGTTTTGCGCTCCATCAGGTCGAGCAGTCGTCCCGGTGTGGCAACGATGATGTGTACTCCCCGTTTCAGGGCGCGTATCTGGCTCTCGATGGACGAACCGCCGTATACAGGCAATACGCGCAGGCCGTCGATGTATTTGGAGTAATCGTTCAGGTCGCCCGCTATCTGGAGGCAAAGCTCACGGGTGGGGCAAAGGATGAGGGATTGGGGAATCTGTTGGTTTACGTCAATCTTCTGTATAAGCGGCAGGCCGAATGCGGCAGTCTTTCCTGTTCCGGTTTGTGCCAGCGCCACTACGTCATTGTTTTCTCCTAAAAGGTAAGGAATCACTTCCTCTTGTACCGGCATGGGACACGCATATCCCATCTCTTCAATGGCACGGCGTATCTCCGCCGACACACCGAGCTCTTCAAATGTCTTCATTAATTTTTTCGTATATCTTAAATTTCGGCTGCAAAGATAGTGCTTTCCAATGGATATTCGATTATTGCCGGCTGATTATTATGCGATTATGGAGAAAAGTTATTGTTTTTTGCAGGACGCAGGCCTTTGAGCCGACAGGGGCTTGTGTCTGTCGGCTCAAACACTTGTGTCTGTCGCGACAAGAACTTGTGTCTGACAGGACAGAGAGTTGTGTCTGACAGGACAGAGAGTTGTGTCTGACAGGACAGAGAGTTGTGTCTGTCAATCAGTATTCAACCTACTGAAAATCAATGCGGAATAGATTCATCTACTCAAATGGCGAAACGGTTGTGGGTCAGTTTTGAATCGCGTTATTACGGTTATATTTTGTGCGTTATAATTATCCGTGAAGACACGGTGCAACCTCCTTGCGCCTTTTCTCTCATCGCCCGCCGTCCACCAGCAGCATGCTTCGCAGACGCTTGATTTCGTCTTTGGTCAGGCCGATGCCCTGTTGCAGGTAAGTGTCCACGTCTCCGTATCTTCTTTCCACCTCCTTTTTGATGGCAGTCAGGAAGCCATCGTCACTGCATCCTCGGGGTGCAAAGACTTCTCGCAAACGCATGGGCAGGCGATAGGCATTTTCCGAAACCGGAGGATTGTTGAAGTAGTCGTTACTGAAACGATAGTCCTCCATGATGGTCTCTTCGTCCACGCCGAGAGCGGCCAATAGCAGTGCAGAGACAATGCCTGTACTTCCCTTGCCCGAAGAGCAATGTATCACTACGGGATAACTTCCTTTATCCAGCAGAATGTCGAAAATCTGCCGGTATTCCTTGCCGAGCTTGTTCACCAAGTCACGATCCATCCGTTCCGCCATGCGGCTATCGTTTTTTATCTTCTGATCATTCGCCTCTTTCAGGAGATTCTCTATCTCGCCGATACCAATAGGGAGGTGCACCACGTCAAAGTCTTTCCGCAAGTCCGTTCGACTGTTCACTTCGATAAGGGAACGCAGGTCGATGATGGTCTTTATACCAAGATTCTTCAGTTCGCCAATCGAGCTGTCCTCCAAGCTGTCTATCTCGGCCGAACGATAGAGCATGCCCCAACGCACGGACTTTTTGGTGGAATAAGAGGGGTAACCTCCCAAGTCGCGGAAATTCTGTATACCGGGAATGTTGATGTTACGGGTGGCGACTTTCACCCTGTATCGGTCGTCGAAGACAAGGGTGTAGTAATAACGTCGAACGGGGTCAGTGGTGATGATGGTGAGTTTCTGGTCGGTAACGTCGGCCATGGCAATGGGCACCTCCTCAGGAATGAGATCGGGATTGGTAGAAGCATATACCTTTACTTTACCTTTGGCGAAAGGATACATTTCCCACTTCACAATGCAATTTCCCACATTGTTCTCTTCGCATACCACAACAATGTGGGGGGCAGTACGGCTACAGGCAGTCAACAATACGCCCAACGTTAGCAGGCTAAACAGGTTTCTGTACATAGGCAGTAACTCTCTGACATCTTCAATCACAAAAATAGATTTTTTCATCACATTGCATAACGATGCTACCCGGCTTTTATATTTCTTTGTCTAACTTTAAGGGAACAGCAGGGCAAACCGATGCTTTTCCTGCACACATACGGATTGCTTTTGGGAAAAGGAAAGGAGTGCTGAGCATGCGGTTTCAGAACAGATAAGAGTATTTCCCGTCCAGATACTTGCGGATATATTTCAATGCTTTTGTAATCTGCGCTTCCACTGTCTTTACCGAGGTTTGCGTTCGTTCGGCTATCTCTTTGTTCGTAAGGTTCTCCTGACGGCTTTGGCGGAACACCTCCCTGCATCTGTCGGGCAAGGCGCAGACGGCCTCCTCTATCAGGCGATGCAGCTCTTCCAACTCTATGTTCTCGTCAATGAAGCAGTTGTCGCTCAACGTTTCGCCAAGCCCGTCTATGGGACAGGTCCGCTTGCTGTCGCGCAGCACATTCAGGCATCGGTTTCGGGCTGCCTGAAAAAGATAGGCTTTGAAGGAAAGCTTGATTTGAAACTCTTCCCGGTTCGTCCAAACGTGCATAAAGATATCCATGGCAATCTCTTCTATCTCTGCTTCGTCTTTGAGATACAGCTTCATAAAGCGGCACAACGGAACGAAATAGGTATCAAACAAGTACTTAAAGGCTTGTTCGTCACCCGTTTGCAACTGCTTCAATATATGTATCTCATCGTTTACAAGCATGATTCATCAAGGTGTTTGACTTTTTGAACGAGTGTCTCATTCGTAAAGGCAAAGGCCGGGCATACAACGCTCAACAACAGGCACATCTTCAGACCTTGTCTAAAAAGATAGCTCCAACCAAGCACTTACATAATGTAGAACATGGCAATAACATGTGCAAAGAAGTTCCGCCCATTTCTTTCGGATATGGAGCAACATCAGGTTTCGCTAACGCGCAATCCGAAGGCTTTGCACGTCATCTCTTCCACCGCCACCTCCCATATCTTGACATGGCGAACGGCGGGTTCGGAATAAGTGCAAGGATTGTCGGTATATCGGTTCATGAAAAAGTCCAGAATCTCACGCTTCTGCCCCATGTCTTCTATGAAGCGCACCTTTCCGCGGCACATCACACTGCGCGACTTCATGCTGTAACTGCATGCCACCTGCCGGTGCATGTACACCAGCTCGTGCCCCTCGCAGAAGGTGACGCAGACTTGAGGGCGCTTTGCCAGCATCTCCATTTTGCCCCCTTCAGGGCCGGAATGAAGGTATATCACTCCGTTCCGATAGGCGAAGTTCATGGGAATCACATACGGATTGCCCTCTACATCGGTGATACCCACCATGCAATAAGGACATTTATCTATTACTTCTTTTATTTGTACGGGGTCTGTGATAGCGATTGTCTTCATCGTTTTATTCCATCAGTGCAAAATCCAGTTGTTTCTTTTCCAGATTGGCACGTGCCACTTTGATGCTGATGGCATCGCCCAAGCTGTACGTGCGATTCTTGCGGCGTCCGCGCAAGCAGTAGTTCTTCTCGTCGAACTCGTAGTAGTCGTCGTCGAGGTCGCGGATAGGAATCATCCCTTCGCACTTATTCTCATTCAGTTCCACGTACAAGCCCCACTCCGTCACTCCGGAGATGACACCATCGTAAACTTGACCCAGACGCTCTGACATGAATTCCACCTGCTTGTACTTCACCGAAGCACGCTCGGCATTGGCAGCTATCTGCTCCATGTTGCTGCTGTGCTCGCAAAGATCCTCATATTTCTGCTCGGACACGCTGCGACCACCCATATCGAGGTACTTAGTCAGCAAGCGGTGCACCATCATGTCGGGGAAGCGGCGGATGGGCGAGGTGAAGTGTGTATAATAGTCGAATGCCAGACCGTAATGCCCCACATTGTGTATGGAGTAGCGTGCCTTCTGCATGGCACGAATGGACACGGTTTCAATCAAGTTCTCCTCTTTCTTGCCCTGAATGTCGTCCAACAGGTGGTTGATGGATTTGGAGATGTCGGTTTTCGTGCCTGCCGTGCGTAGCTTGTAACCAAAGCGGGCGATGAACTGAGCCAGATTGTCCAGTTTTTCGGGATCGGGCAGGTCGTGTATGCGGTAGGGAAACACTTTTGCCTTTTTGCTTTTGGGCACGCGTCCTATCTTCTCGGCCACGGTGCGGTTGGCAAGCAACATGAATTCCTCCACCAGTTTGTTGGCATCTTTAGCCACCTTGAAGTAAACGCTTACCGGCTTGCCTTTCTCGTCTATCTCAAACTTCACCTCATAACGGTCGAAGTTGATGGCACCGGCCTTAAAGCGGTTGTCGCGCAGAATCTTGGCCAACTTATCCAATTGGAGGATTTCTTCCTTGAAGTCGCCTTTTCCGGTTTCGATAATCTCCTGCGCCTCCTCGTAGGTGAAGCGGCGGTCGCTTTTGATGACGGTATGTACCACTCGCGAGTTTTTCACTTCTCCCTTTTCCGTCATTTCGAAGATGACGGAATAGGCCAGTTTCTCTTCGTCGGGACGGAGAGAGCAGATGAAGTTGCACAACCGTTCGGGCAGCATCGGGATGGTACGGTCTACGAGATAAACCGAGGTAGCTCGTTTCTCAGCCTCCTTGTCGATGATGCCTCCCTCTTTTACGTAGTGGGTCACGTCGGCGATGTGTACGCCTACTTCCCAAAGTCCCTCCTTCAGTTGGCGGATAGAAAGGGCATCGTCGAAGTCTTTGGCATCTTTAGGGTCGATGGTGAAAGTAGTCACTTGGCGGAAATCTTCACGCTTGGCTATTTCTTCGGCAGAGATTTCGGCGGGTATCTTGTCGGCGGCTTTCTCTACAGCAGCAGGGTAGACATACGGCAAGCCGAATTCCGCCAGAATGGCATGCATCTCGGTGGTATTGTCTCCGGCTTTTCCCAAAATGTCAATTACCTGCCCGATGGGGTTCTTAGCCTTGTCCGGCCATTCCACCACCTTCACGATGGCTTTGTCGCCCGTCTTTCCACCTTTCAGTTTCTCTTTGGGAATGAAAATGTCGTTGGCAAGCGTACGGTTTTCCGTCACAAGGAAAGCATACGACTTGGCAACTTCCAGTGTGCCCACAAACGTATCGTTGGCACGTTCCAATATCTCCACCACTTCTCCTTCGGCTATCCGCCCTCGACGTTTGGCATAGAAAGCTATGCGTACCTTGTCGTTGTTCATGGCATGTGCCGAATTTCGTTCGGCAATGAAGATCGGGTCTCCGCCATCTTCGGGCAAGAAGGAGTTCTTACCGTTGCTCTTGCGTTGGAAGATGCCTGTCATCTCCACGCCGTGGGTGTTCAGCTTGTATTTATGTTTCTCTGTTTCGCTGATGTAGTCGTCCATCACCAGTTCGGACAAGATGTCCATGCACAGCATCTTCAGGGGATGTGTGGTGAGGCGCAGTTGGTCAAAAATATATTTCAGGGATAAAACTTCGTCTTGTTTGTAGTGAAAGAAGTCCAGCAGAACTTTGGCGAGTTCTTTCTTTTTCATGCGTTTGCCGGCTTTTTTGTCTTTTTGCTTAGCCATAATTATTTTTTTAATGGATGTATAAATAGGGAAGTGTTCCCTACATTCAGCATCCGGTTCTTTTGCAAAGTAAACAAATTTTTGTTTTCGACAGTTCAAAATGCTTCAAAAACTTGGTATCATGCTGAAAATAATGCCCGAACGGAAGTTCTTAAATAAATAATATTCTATCTTTGCAATAATTTACCTATGGGAAAAATGGAAATGCAGACTTTAGACACCGAAAGTACAATGCGCGAAAGAGAAATCTACCGGGTGACGATAGTGGGGAGTATCGTGAACTTTCTGCTGCTTGTCTTTAAGTTCTTTGCCGGCATTGCAGGCCATAGTGCTGCCATGCTGGCAGATGCCGTCCATTCGCTGTCTGATTTTATCACGGACATTATCGTAATACTCTTTGTACGCCTATCCGCAAAGCCCGAAGACGAAGGACACGATTACGGCCATGGCAAGTATGAAACATTGGCAACGGCCATTATCGGTATTTTCCTCGTATTCGTGGGTTTCGGCATTTTTTGGAACGGAGCCTCGTCCATCTACCGTTTCTTTCAAGGTGAGACCTTGCAGGAACCGGGCAGGATAGCGCTGATGGGCGCCATAGCCTCTATCATATTCAAGGAAATACTTTATCAATATACCGCATTCAAAGGACGAAAGCTGAATTCGCAAGCCGTCATAGCCAATGCATGGCACCACCGGAGCGATGCGTTTTCGTCCATAGGCACGGCTTTGGGTATTGGGGGAGCCATCCTCTTGGGCGACCAATGGCGGATACTCGACCCTGCCGCAGCAGTGATTGTAAGCTTTTTCATCATGAAAGTGGCGGTAGGATTACTCATTCCTTGCGTGGACGAACTACTGGAGAAGTCATTGCCCTCCGAAGTGGAGGAGAAGATATTGGAGACCATCCTTTCTTTCCCCGGCGTGACCTCGCCTCATCACCTTCGCACGCGACGTATCGGCAGCTATTGTGCCATTGAAGTGCATGTGCGCATGGACGGACAAATTTCGCTGGAGGAAGCTCATAAAACAGCAACTAAAGTGGAGAACAAGCTGAAGGAGCTGTTTGGCAAAGGTACATTGATAAATATACACGTTGAACCAAAGAAGTAGTATGGAAAGCATCTTAGTAACCGGAGCAAGTGGGTTTATCGGCAGTTTCATCGTGGAAGAAGCGTTGAGACGCAAGTTCGGTGTGTGGGCGGGCATACGCTCATCCAGCAGCCGCGAATATCTGCACGACCGCAAGATACATATCCTCGAACTGGATTTTGCACACCCCAACGAACTTCGCGCCCAACTGTCGGGGCATAAAGGAACTTACAACAAGTTCGACTACATCGTTCATTGTGCCGGTGTCACCAAATGCGCTAACAATAATGAGTTCGACCACGTAAACTATCTGCAAACCAAATATTTCGTAGATATGTTGAGGGAACTGAACATGATACCCAAACAGTTTATCTTCGTCAGTACGCTGAGCGTATTCGGCCCTGTTCGCGAACAGACATACGACCCCATTTCAGAACACGACACTCCTTGCCCCAATACAGACTACGGGTTCAGCAAACTGAAAGCAGAGCTTTATTTGCAGAGCATTCCGGGATTCCCTTACGTCATTTATCGTCCTACGGGCGTTTACGGTCCGCGCGAGAAAGATTACTTCCTCATGGCCAAATCCATCAAACAGCACATGGACTTCTCCGTAGGTTTCCATCGGCAGGATTTGACGTTCGTATATGTCAAGGATATTGTGCAGGCCGTCTTTCTCGGCATAGAAAAGAAGGTGGTGCGCCGGGGGTATTTCCTGACCGACGGAAAGGTATATCGAAGCCGCGTTTTTTCGGACCTGATACGGAAAGAATTGGGTAACCCGTTTGTTATTCGCTTCAAGTGTCCGTTAATTGTGTTAAAGTTAGTATCTTTGCTGGCCGATTTTTGGGCAAAGCGACGAAAAACCACCAGCACGCTCAACCCGGACAAGTATAGAATAATGAAACAACGCAACTGGCAGTGCGACATCACTCCCGCCATCGAAGAACTGGGATATAATCCTGAATATGACTTGGAACGGGGAGTGAAAGAGACAATCGCCTGGTATAAAGAAAAAGGATGGCTTTAGATTTATTTAAAAAGGTAGAAACCCGTAAAGGGTTGTTTGCGGTCGAGAAGATAACACTGATATACAACTTGTTGACTTCTATTCTGATACTGTTTCTTTTTCAGGAAATGGATCATCCGGGCAGAATGCTCATCGACCGTATCGTCATTGCAGCCATGACGTTCCTGTTGATGTATCTTTACAGATTGGCGCCTTGCAAATTCTCGGCTTTCGTGCGCATAGCCATCCAGATGTCACTGCTATCCTATTGGTATCCCGACACATTCGAGTTCAATCGCATCTTTCCCAATCTTGACCATGTGTTTGCTTCGACCGAGCAATGGCTGTTCGGCGGACAACCTGCCGTATGGTTCAGTGCTTATTTGCCGCAAATGTGGGTAAGTGAGCCATTCAACATGGGCTACTTTTTCTATTATCCGATGATATTGGTGGTGATAATGTGGTATTTCTTCTACCGGTACGACTTGTTCGAGAAAGTTTCGTTCGTAGTGGTAACCGCTTTCTTCATCTATTACCTTATTTATATATTCGTACCCGTTGCCGGCCCGCAGTTCTACTTTCCTGCCATTGGCAACAGCAATGTGGCTCAAGGCATCTTCCCCTCTATTGGCAACTACTTCCACCATCATCAGGAACTTCTTCCGGGTCCCGGCTATGAGCACGGCTTCTTCTATAATCTGGTCGAGGAGTCCCAGCAAGTGGGCGAACGCCCTACGGCGGCTTTTCCCAGCTCGCATGTGGGGATGTCTACCATCCTGATGATTATGGCTTGGCGCGGAAGCAGACGCCTGTTTACCTACCTGTTGCCTTTCTACCTGCTACTCTGTGGGGCTACGGTGTATATTCAAGCACATTATCTGATTGACTCCATCGTCGGATTTATCTCCGCTTTCGGAATTTATGTAGCGGTGACATGAATGTTCAAGCGATGGTTTGCACAGCCGATGTTCAAATAAGAGGCTTCCCGGCTTTCGGCTGTTCTCGCCGATGCGCCATCACTCCCCTTCTTCCCGCTGATTTGCCTGCACATGCCCAACTTGCGAAGCCCGTCCCCTTTTATTTCCGGCACTTCGCCCACGGCGCTCGAATGCTTGTTCACACGCCGCACATGTCAATATTTAATCAAAAAGCCTTACCGATTGCCGCACCCCGCCGAGAAGATGTTTCGGGTGGGGTATTTCTTCGGCACCGAGGAACGGGTCGTTCCCCACCGAGGAACCATGCCTTCGACACCGAGGAACGGTGCCTTACTCGGTGTCGGAGAAAACGGCCGTGCCGAAGCCTTGATTCATTTGTAAAAAGAAAAGAATATCAAAGCATCATGCAAAACGCCGGACTTCCTTTCGGATGCTCCATCGGATAGGTCGGCATATCAGATAGTGGGAGAGATGCGTGCATTATTGTAGAACTATTGTAGGACTTTTGCAGGAAAAGACCTACTTCATCGCTGTTCTTGCAGGAACAAAAAAAGCCTATCCCGCTACGAATAGGCCTGATTTTGTACCCCTGAGCAGAATCGAACTGCTATTTAACGTTTAGGAAACGCTTGTTCTATCCGTTGAACTACAAGGGCTTGTCTCTGTTGTAGCTTGAACAACAAGATTGCGGGTACAAAGATAATGTATTTTGCCGATTTTCCGAAAAAAGTTTTGTTAATCCAATTAACTTTACGAAATTTGCCAAGTGTGTAAAAGAACAATAACCTCTAAAAATAACCTTTAGAAAATCGTAAGTATGGCAAACGACATGATGGTCAAAGAACTGGAGCAAGTGGTAGTCCGCTTCTCCGGAGACTCCGGCGACGGTATGCAGCTCGCCGGCAACATCTTTTCAACAGTTTCGGCTACGGTGGGAAATGACATCAGCACATTCCCCGACTATCCGGCAGATATCCGCGCCCCGCAAGGCTCACTTACCGGTGTTTCAGGCTTTCAGGTACACATCGGTGCAGGCAAGGTCTATACTCCGGGAGATAAATGCGATGTATTGGTGGCAATGAACGCAGCCGCCCTGAAAACGCAGTACAAGTTTGCTAAGCCCACAGCCTGCATCATCATAGATACAGACGCCTTCCAGAAAGGAGATCTGGAGAAAGCAGCTTTTAAGACCGACAATCCCATTGAAGAAATGGGAATCAAGCAAGACGTGATTGCCGCTCCCATCTCGCAGATGGTGAAAGACTGTCTGGCCGACACCGGGATGGACAACAAATCCATACTGAAATGCCGCAACATGTTCGCGGTGGGATTGGTATGCTGGCTGTTCAACCGCGACCTGAAGATTGCCGAAGACTTCATCCGCGAGAAATTTGGCAAGAAACCCGAAATTGCCGAAGCAAACATCAAGGTCATTCATGCAGGATATGACTACGGTCACAACACACATGCTTCCGTAGCCCATACTTATAAAATAGAAAGCAAGGCCACCGTGCCCGGCCGATACATGGACATCACGGGAAACAAGGCCACGGCCTACGGTTTCATTGCCGCTGCCGAAAAAGCAGGCATGAAACTGTTCCTCGGTTCTTACCCCATCACTCCTGCCACCGACGTGCTGCACGAGCTTTCAAAACACAAATCGCTGGGTGTGATGACCGTGCAGTGCGAAGACGAAATCTCGGGTTGCGCCACTGCCATCGGCGCCTCCTTTGCCGGTGCGTTGGCCGTCACTTCCACTTCCGGTCCCGGCGTCTGCCTCAAGTCGGAAGCCATGAATCTGGCTGTCATCACGGAATTACCGCTCGTGGTGCTCGACGTGCAACGCGGAGGCCCTTCCACCGGTCTGCCCACCAAGTCGGAACAGACCGACTTGTTACAAGCCCTGTTCGGCCGCAACGGCGAAAGCCCGATGCCCGTCATTGCCGCCGCTTCGCCCACCGGTTGCTTCGACGCCGCTTACATGGCCTGCAAAATTGCGTTGGAACACATGACACCGGTGGTATTACTGACCGATGGCTTTGTTGCCAACGGCTCCGGTGCATGGAAGTTGCCCAAGCTGGCAGACTATCCCGCCATCAATCCGCCTTACGTCACTCCGGAGATGAAAGACAACTATACTCCATACAAGCGTAATCCGGAAACGGGTGTACGCTACTGGGCAGTTCCCGGACAAGAGGGGTATATGCACATCCTCGGCGGTCTGGAAAAGGACAGCAACACCGGCGCCATCTCCACCGACCCGGACAACCACAACCTGATGTGCCGCCTGCGTGCAGAGAAGGTTGCCAAAATACCCGTACCCGATGTAGAAGTGTTAGGTTGCGTCGATGACGCCGACCTGCTGATAGTTGGCTTCGGCGGCACATACGGCCATTTGTATTCGGCCATGGAAGAGATGAACAAGGCAGGCAGAAAGACAGCCCTCGCCCACTTCACCTATCTGAATCCGTTGCCCAAGAATACGGAAGCTGTATTGAAGAAGTATAAAAAAGTGGTAGTTGCCGAACAAAACTTCGGGCAATTCGCAGGCTATCTGCGCATGAAGATAGACAACTTCACGCCGTACCGGTTCAACGAGGTCAAAGGACAACCGTTTGTCGTGGCCGAGTTGGTAGAAGCTTTCAATAAGATAATTGATAACGACTAAAAGAAAAACATCATGTGCGAATATACAGCAAAAGACTTCAAGAAAGGACAACCCCGTTGGTGTCCGGGTTGCGGTGACCACTTCTTTCTGGCTTCACTGCACAAAGCAATGGCAGAAATCGGCATAGCTCCTTGGGAGAGCGCCGTCATCTCAGGCATCGGCTGCTCCAGCCGTTTGCCCTACTACATGAATACGTATGCGATGCAGACAATCCACGGGCGTGCCGCCGCCATCTCGACCGGCGCCAAAGTGGCCAACCCCAACCTGACCGTATGGCAGATTTCAGGTGACGGCGACGGATTGGCCATCGGTGGCAACCACTTCATACACGCCGTACGCCGTAACATCGATCTGAACATGATTCTGCTGAACAACCGCATCTACGGCTTGACGAAAGGACAATACTCGCCGACTTCTCCACGCGGTTTCGTCAGCAAATCATCTCCCTACGGCACGGTAGAAGACCCGTTCCATCCGGCGGAACTCTGTTTCGGTGCCCGTGGTCGCTTCTTTGCCCGCGCGGTAGCCACCGACGCCTCCGGAACCACAGAAATCCTGAAAGCAGCTATCGCCCACAAGGGAGCTTCCGTCTGCGAGATTCTGCAACATTGCGTCATCTTCAACGACAATACCTACGACAATGTTTACAAGAAAGAGGGCCGCGCCAAAAACGCCATCTATCTGGAACACGGCAAACCGATGCTTTTCGGAGAGAACAATGAATATGGCCTGATGCAGGAAGGATTCGGCCTGAAAGTTGTAAAGCTCGGCGAAAACGGCATCACGGAAAAGGACATTCTCGTTCACGACGCCCACTGCATGGACAACACCCTGCAACTGAAACTTGCCTTGATGGAAGGCCCCGACTTCCCGGTCGCTCTCGGCATAATCCGTGATGTGGAAGCACCTACCTACAACGACGCCGTTCACGAACAAATAGAAGAAGTATCTTCCAAGAAGAAGTATCACAACTTTGAAGAGCTACTGATGACAAACGATACATGGGAGGTAAAATAAGCCTTCATCACAATAATACTTTTTTGTTCATTATTTTATCCCCTTCACCAAGCCCCGAAAGGCAAAAGTGAAGGGGATTTTTATATTTTCCAATAAAAAAGGCCGTTTTTCTTTGATAATAAAAGAAATAATGTATATTTGCATCACATTGTTCACTTTTTATCATTCATACTTATGAATCAGGAACATCTCTTCGACCGATTTTCCCAGCAGGCCCTCCAGACCTTGCACAGGTATCGTGCGGTGATGTTCAGCCCTCCCTCCTATTACTAAAGGTATGCCACGGCGGATTCTCCCCCCCCCCCAAAAAAAAGAACAGACATCTGAGTCCAGGCATTTCCTCACTATGCTATACCCCATAAGAGATATGACTTCATTAACAAAAAAACCAATGAGAATGTGTCAGACTTAAAAGCCTTTGCATCATGAATCAGGCATGGGCCACGTGTATCATAAACATGGTTCTTGCGAAACCCGCGCCTAAAAGAAGAAATATCGGTGTCTTGACATATCCTCATGAAACATTGGAAACAATATGGATACCACCAGACCAACCATAGCCGAAGTACAAGAATGGGTACTGAAGCTTTATGACACGTGCGAACAAACCATTACCGACGAAGAGCGTAAGGAACAGCATAAATACGCCGTCATGGTGCAACGTCCGCAAGACAAACGCTTTTTGGTGAAAATGCTGGACGAATCGTCGCAAATACGCGACCGCAAGAAACTGGCGGCACGCATCAAAACGTTGATAGACCGCTACGGCATCCCTCAATTCCTGAATAAACGAGACGCTTTCCTCTTCAAGATGTACCAAACCTTCGGGCATCATTTCGACTTCATTGCCATACCTATTATAAAGAAGCGCCTTCGCATGGATACTTCCAAAGTCATCTTGGACGAAGCGCGGCCCAAGTTGACGGAACATCTGGCCGAACGGTTCAAGCAGAAGATAGGGCAGAACGTCAACCTGCTGGGCGAGGTAGTATTGGGCAACGGAGAGGCCGACCACCGCTACAACCACTATCTGGAAGCATTGGAAGCACCCGACATCAACTATATTTCCGTCAAGATATCCGGCATTTATGCGCAGACCCATGCGCTGAACTATGAAGAAAGCTTCCCCGAACTGGTAAACCGTATGTCCGCACTCTACCGGAAGGCAATGGAATTTCCTTATACGGACGAAAACGGGGTGAAGCGTTTCAAGTTCGTCAACCTCGACATGGAAGAATACAAAGACGCGCACTTCACCCTCAGGCTCTTCAAGGAGGTACTCGGCAAACCCGAATTCAAGAACTATTCGGCAGGTATCGTCGTACAAGCTTATCTGCCCGATGCCTACGACTTCCAGACCGAACTGCTGGAGTTTGCCAAAGCACGTGCGGCAGAGGGTGGCGCGCCGTTGAAGATGCGTCTGGTGAAGGGCTGCAACCTCGAAATGGAGACCGTCGTCTCCTCTTTGCGCGGCTGGCCCAACCCGATACGTACCAGCAAGACGGAGGTGGATGCCAACTACCTGCACCTGCTGGAGCGTGCCCTGCAACCCGAAAACGCCAAAGCGATCCATTTAGGAGTGGCCTCACACAACTTGTTCACCATCGCATACGCCTACCTGCTCAGCCGGAAGTCGGGAAGTTCGGAATACATGACATTCGAAATGCTGGAAGGAATGGCCGACCATGTATGGCGGGCACAGTCCATACTTGGCAACCATGTCATACTCTACGCCCCCGTGGTGAAGGACGAGCACTTCCTGAATGCCGTCTCCTATCTGGTGCGCCGTATGGACGAGAACACCGCTCCCGATAACTTCCTGACCCATTCCTTCAACCTGAAACCGGGAACCGATACATGGAACTTCCTGCAAAAGCAGTTTGAAGACGCATACCGCATGAAAGATACCCTCACCCACATGCCCACGCGCACACAAAACCGCCTGAAAGCCTATGCGCCTGTTCCGCCTTCCGATACGATGAAGAACGAACCGGACACGGATTTCGATCTGCTCCAAAATCAGGAATGGGTGCGGAACATCTTTGCCAAATGGAAGAAGTCGCCCGACGATACACCCGAAATCATACCTCTTCAGATAGGTGCCGAGACGGTGGTGTGCGAAAAGCGCCATCGGTACATGGACCGTTGTCAGGATGACGAGGTGTGCGTTTGCGAAATGTCGCAAGCCAACAGCGAACAGGTAAAGCAGATTATCGACATAGCCGAGAAAGACCCGGCAGGCTGGCGCAACACCACACTGGAGCAACGGCACCGCATCATGTATGATGCCGCCAACCGTCTGGCCGAGATGCGTGGCGACCTGATAGGCTGCATGTGTGCCGTGACCGGCAAGACCGTAGTCGAAGGAGACGTGGAAGTGTCCGAAGGCGTAGACTACGCCCGCTTCTACACCACCTCCATGAAGCCTTTTGCCGCACTGGCCGACGTAGATATTACACCGAAAGGGGTCATACTCGTCATTTCGCCTTGGAACTTCCCCTGCGCCATTCCCATCGGCGGAATCGTGGCCGCGCTGGCAGGCGGCAACACGGTGATACTGAAACCCGCCACCGTGGCCGCTCCTGTGGCATGGATGTTTGCCAAAGCCTTCTGGGATGCCGGTGTGCCGAAAGAAGCCTTGCAGGTTGTCATCACAGACCGCGAAGCCTTGAATGTGCTCACCACCGCTCCCGCCATCAAGCACATCATCCTGACGGGTGGGCTCGAAACCGCAGAGAAGATTCTCAAGAATGCGCCCGCCAAGCCGCTTTCGGCCGAAACGGGAGGCAAGAATGCCATCATCCTCACTGCTTCCGGCGACCGCGACCATGCCATTATGAACATTGTCACTTCCGCCTTCGGCAATGCCGGACAGAAATGTTCCGCCTGCTCCTTGTTGCTGGTAGAACGCTCGGTGTATGAGGACAAGAATTTCCAAGACAAACTGAAAGACGCCGCCACCAGCATGAAGGTGGGCAGCGTATGGAATCCCGGAAACGTGGTAGGGCCGATGATTACCAATGAGAACGACAAGTTGTATAAAGCCTTGGAACTGGAGCCGGGAGAATCGTGGCTCGTACCGCCCCGCTTCATCGACAAAAAGAAATATATCCTTGCCCCGACGGTGAAATGGGGAGTGACCCCGAAGAGTTACTCGTTCGGGACGGAAATCTTCGCTCCGGTGCTGAGCGTAGTCTGCTTCGACAACCTGCAAGAGGCCATTCGGTCCATCAACAACCTTGAATATGGTCTGACCTCCGGTTTGCAAAGCCTCGACGAGAACGAGCAGGCATTGTGGAAAAACACCATGTGTGCAGGCAACCTTTACATCAACCGAGGCATTACGGGAGCCATTGTGAACCGTCAGCCTTTCGGCGGCATGAAGTTCTCTGCCATCGGCGGCGGACTGAAAGCCGGCGGCCCGAACTATTGCAGCAGTTTCGTGAAGATAACGGACAAACCCGACAGCAATACCGACTACCGGAAGAGCTATGCGGAAGCTTTCGCGAAAGAGTTTGCCCATGCCCGCGACATCAACAACCTCTACGGCGAACAGAATGTGCTCCGCTATCTTCCGGTGGAACGCATGGTACTCCGCCTATTCCCCGGCGACAGCAATGAAGAGGCAAAGATGATTGCCTTTGCCGCCCAAACCTGCCATACTCCGCTCGTCATCAGCTTCGGTGAGGATGACGACCGCACGGCAGCGCTGGCCTCGACCGGATGCCCGCTAAAGAAGGAAGACTTAAAGAGCTTCTACGATTCGTTGGACAATTATTACCGCATACGCACTTGCAGCTCGGATATTCCGGATGATTTCTATAAAGAAGTTTCCGCTATGAACATGTATGTCGCCACAGCTCCTCCGGTGAAGAACGGACGTGTGGAACTGCTTCATTACCTCAAGGAACAAAGCATCACGTTTGAGTATCACCGGTATGGAAGCATCACGGAAGTACCGCCGGTAGAGTGAAGCGGAACCGGATATCAGGAAGGAACGAAGCTTGGAATTCCTTTCCGAGATAAGATTTGAACACAGAGCCACGGAATTTTATGCTTGTCATAAACAAGAAATTCCGTTCCTCTGTGTTCTTTCTGTAAATGATGCCTATGCGTCGTCTGCATCAAAAAAAAATAGTGCTTAAGAATCGGTTCTGTCATCCGTTCCCGGCAAAAACCTCTTCCCCCTTCAGCGTAGCCGAACTGGATTCCGTGATTTTCACCATCACGAAGTCTCCTATCCGGTGCTTGCCACGGTCGAAGACCACTACACGGTTCTGCTCCGTACGCCCGAACAGTTGGTCGCGGCTGCGCTTGCTCACACCCTCTGCCAGCACTTCGTAGGTCTGACCCACACAACGGGCATTGGCTTCGGCTGAAAGACGGTTCTGAAGAGCGATGATTTCGTTCAGACGACGAACTTTCACCTCTTCGGGCACATCGTCGGGCAGGTGCTTGCTGGCATACGTGCCGGGACGCTCGGAATATTTGAACATAAAGGCTGCATCGTATCCGCACTCTTCCATAAGCGAGAGAGAAAGCCGGTGGTCTTCCTCCGTTTCGGAATGGAAACCAGAGAAGATGTCGGTAGACAAACCGCAATCGGGGATGATGCGACGGATGGCGGCCACACGCTCCGAATACCACTCACGGGTATATTTGCGGTTCATCAGTTTCAGGATGCGGCTGCTACCGCTTTGCACCGGCAGGTGTATGTGTCTGCACACGTTGGGCATATCGGCAATGACCTGCAAGGTTTCGTCGCTCATGTCCTTGGGATGCGAGGTGGTGAAACGTACACGCACCCCCGGCGCGGCCTCGGCCACGATGCGAAGCAACGCAGGGAAGCCCACCACCGTTCCGTCGGGTCTTTCAAAACGGTAGGAGTTGACGTTCTGCCCCAGCAGGGTGACTTCCTTATATCCTTTCGCCACGAGATCGGCCACTTCGTTGAGGATGCTCTCCACGTCGCGGCTGCGCTCGCGCCCGCGGGTGTAGGGCACAATGCAATAGGTGCAGAAGTTGTTACAGCCGCGCATAATGGATACGAAACCGGAGATATGGTTTCCGCAGATGCGCGAAGGAATGACGTCCCGGTAGGTTTCGGTGGTAGAAAGCTGCACGTTCATCGCTTTCTCGCCGGCCTCTACCGCCGCAATCAGCTCCGGCAGGGTAAGGTAGGCGTCGGGGCCTACCACCAAATCGACGTGGTGGTTGGTGATGAGGTCGTCTTTCACACGCTCGGCCATACAACCCAGCACGCCGACTATCAGCCCTCGCCTCTTCTTTCTGAGCGAATGGAAAAACTCCAGCCGGTTCAGGATTTTCTGCTCCGCATTGTCGCGTATGGAGCAGGTGTTCATAAACACGGCATCGGCCTCTTCCAGCGTCTCGGCCACGGAATAGCCCGCCATCTGCATGATGGACGCGATTACTTCACTGTCTGCCACATTCATCTGGCAGCCATAGGTTTCGATAAACAATTTCTTGTTTTCATCGGCAGTTGCAGATTTAAAGTCTGCTCCCGTTACTTTTTCCATACTTGTCTTTATCGTTATTGATTTGCAAACTGCTTCTTTCGTGGCTCGAACAGACAGATTTTCAAGCACAAAAGAGTGTGCAAAGATACGTCCTTCCCCGAAAATAAAGAAACGCTTTTCATTTTATTATGCGATTCGCTCCACTTTGCTTCGCGAAAGTCCGTTCAAGCCGTGCGGATATCCGTACGCACGGCGCGAACAGAAATTGATTCAGGCAGAGAACAAGTTTACTCCTTGTCACACACATTTTTCCTCAAACCGGCATTAAACCATCATCTATTCAGCGTTTTTAATTAGTGTTAATTACACAAACTTTTCTACTTTCAATTTGGTATTAAAAGATATTATTCACAAATTTGTGGAATGAAAGAAACATTAGATTTTTTCATAGTTAAGGTTTAGGTTAAAAAAAGGGGAGCTGTGAAGCTCTCCTTTTTATTTATCCGCTCTTGGGTAGTAGTCCCAGCCCACAACTTTAGCAAGATTATGCCCACACTTTAGGAACCGCAACCCCACACTTGATGAGACGTATGCCCGCACTTTAGGAAAGACAAGCCCGCACTTCAGAAAGCATCAGCCCACACCTCAAGGGAGGCCGATCAAGGAAATGCCAAATAGCTAACCGGACTTTTCAAACTGCCTCTTTTTAATGATTACATCCGCCGAAAGCAAAGATAAATTGCACTTCACAGCTAAAAAATAGCCGGATTCGTTTGTTCTACTTTCGGTTTGCATTATCTTTGGGGAAAATAAAAGAGCAATATGGAAGATTTCTTCAAATTCCTGTTAGTTATGTCTGTCATTGTAATCGGAATCGTCAAGCAGTTCAAGAAAGAGGCTCAAAAGAACGCTGACAAGAAACCTGCCATGCCTATGCCCGAGGCAAACTTCCCGTTGCCCGAATATCAGAACGAAGATACCGACAGAGACTTTATCCCCGAGGAACCCGAAACAGAACCGGAATTCATGCACCGGCCGTCTGCAAAACCCAACAAGCAGCCACGCCACAAAAAGCAGCCGTTCCAATCAAAAACTTCTGCTTCGTCGCCCTCTTCCATCAATGCCTCCCCTCCCCCGATATCAGACCCACAGGACTGCGACGACACTTCCGACTTCGGCATCCATTCGGTAGAAGAAGCCAGAAAAGCATTCGTCTGGTCAGAAATACTCCAACGGAAATACTGAACAGCAAACAAAGGGCTATTGAGGTGACTCAGAACCGACCGGCATGAAACCTGCCGGAAAATCCTTGAAAATCTTTACACGAAAAATAACAGTTATATTATGGCACTTAATTACATTTCGGCAGCAGAAGCTGCAAGCCTCATCAAACATGGCTACAACATCGGCTTGAGCGGATTCACACCCGCAGGAACAGCCAAAGCCGTTACGGCAGAATTAGCAAAAATAGCAGAAGAAGAACATGCAAAAGGGAATCCCTTCCAAATAGGCATCTTTACCGGTGCTTCCACGGGAGACTCTTGCGACGGCGTTCTGGCACGTGCCAAAGCCATCCGCTACCGCGCTCCCTACACCACCAATGCCGACTTCCGCAAAGCCGTGAACAACGGCGAGATAGCCTACAACGACATACACCTCTCGCAAATGGCACAAGAAGTACGCTACGGCTTCATGGGCAAAGTGGACATCGCCATCATCGAAGCCTGCGAAGTGACACCCGACGGCAAAATCTACCTGACAGCCGCCGGCGGCATCGCCCCTACCGTATGCCGGTTGGCCGACCGGATTATCGTGGAACTGAATGCCGCCCACAGCAAAAATGCCATGGGGCTGCACGACGTTTACGAACCGCTCGACCCTCCCTATCGCCGCGAAATACCCATCTACAAGCCGAGCGACCGCATCGGACTGCCTTATATTCAGGTTGACCCCGAAAAGATTGTCGGCGTGGTAGAGACCAACTGGCCCGACGAAGCACGTGGCTTTGCCGACGCCGACCCGCTGACGGATAAAATCGGACAGAACGTGGCCGACTTTCTGGCTGCCGACATGAAACGCGGAATCATTCCCTCCACCTTCCTGCCCTTGCAATCGGGTGTGGGCAACATTGCCAACGCCGTGCTGGGTGCATTGGGAAGGGACAAGACCATCCCCGCCTTCGAGATGTACACGGAGGTTATTCAGAACTCCGTTATCGGACTGATTCGCGAAGGCCGTTTGAAGTTCGGCAGCGCCTGTTCGCTGACCGTGACCAACGACTGCCTGGAAGGCATATACAATGATATGGACTTCTTCCGCGACAAGTTGGTTCTCCGTCCGTCGGAGATATCTAACAGCCCCGAAGTGGTGCGTCGCCTGGGAATTATCTCCATCAACACCGCCATCGAAGCCGACCTTTACGGAAACGTGAACTCCACCCACATCAGCGGCACGAAGATGATGAACGGTATCGGAGGTTCGGGCGACTTCACACGCAATGCCTACATCTCCATCTTCACCTGCCCGTCCGTAGCCAAGGAAGGCAAAATCAGCGCCATCGTGCCAATGGTTTCGCATGCCGACCACTCGGAGCACGACGTCAACATCATCATCACCGAACAAGGTGTGGCCGACCTCCGTGGCAAGAGTCCGAAAGAACGTGCACAAGCCATCATCGAGAACTGCGTTCACCCCGACTACAAGAGCATCCTTTGGGATTACCTGAAACTGACCGACGGGAAAGCGCAAACGCCTCATGCCCTGCGTGCCGCACTGGCAATGCATGCCGAACTGGCCAAAAGCGGAGATATGAGGAACGTGGACTGGGCGCAGTATAAATAAACGCCCCTTCCGAATTCGACATATCGGAACCATTGCTGTCCGCTAAAACATTTTCTAGTGTATAAGATTTAGGGCTGGTACTTCGTGAGTGAAGTATCAGCCCTTTTGGTTATCTTTGAGCTGCAAAACAAAAAAGTATAACCATGGGTAAAAGTACACATTTCTTCGGACAGCCGGTGTATGGTCAGTTGATAAAATCGCTTGATCGTGATAAAATTGTTCAAATGAGTCGCACCCAGGGTGGTGAACGCTATGTAAAATCGTTCGACGGTTGGCATCATCTGCTCACAATGCTTTATGCAGTCATTATGCGTTTCGACTCCCTGCGTGAGATAGAGGCTTCCATGCAGGCTGAAGTGCGTAAACTCGGACACATCGGTTTGGAAACAGTTCCCAGACGCAGCACTCTCTCGGACGCCAACGCCCGCCGCTCCGAGACGTTCTTTGAGATGGTCTATCGTGACCTTTACGAGCAAAACAAGACAACCCTTTCCTCGG